>NZ_VMSF01000001.1:2425403-3638105 GCF_009765225.1 Leifsonia sp. AG29
GCAAGCATAGCAAAGGCCGGTGACGGCGAAACCCTTGCCCGCCCGTTCGGGCCCCTGCCATACTCGCAGGTGGCCGTCACGCGGGTGGGCGGAGCCGGCCGATCCCGAGCACTCCCCCGACTGCGCGCAAGGAGTCCCCTGTGGTCGTGCCCCGCCCCGTGTCTTCCGTGGCCGCCTCCGGCGCGCCCTTCGTCCTGACCGCGGGTGCGCGGATCAGCATCGCGGGGGCGGGGGCCGACGCGGTCGCCCGGCTGCTCCGCGACGGCCTCTCGGCCGATGGTGCACCGGAGCTCGAGATCGTGCGCGAGCCCCCCGCGTTCGGCGATGTCGCCGTCGTCGTCGCGGACCACGAGGGGCCGGAGGACCACCGGGCCGAGGGCTACGTCCTCGAGGTGACCGCCGAGGGGGTCCGGATCGGCGCCGCGACGGAGGCGGGCGCCTTCTGGGGCGTGCAGACCCTTCGGCAACTCGCCCGCCCGGGCGCCGGCGAGAGCGCAGGCGCCCCCGGCATCGCCCCCGTCCGCATCGTCGACCACCCGCGCTTCGGCTACCGCGGCGCCCTGCTCGATGTCGCGCGCCACTTCTTCACGCCGGCGGAGGTCCGGCGGTTCATCGACGGCATCGCGCTGCTCAAGGTGAACCACCTCCACCTGCACCTCACCGACGATCAGGGCTGGAGGCTCGAGATCCTGAGCCGGCCGCGCCTCACGGAGATCGGCGGTTCGACCGGCTGCGACGGCAGCCGAGGGGGCTTCTTCTCGCAGCAGGAGTTCCGTGACCTCGTCGCCTACGCGGCCGAGCGGCACATCACGATCGTCCCGGAGATCGACCTGCCGGGGCACACCACGGCGGCCCTCGCCTCCTACCCGGAGCTCAACCCGGACGGCGTGCCGCCGGCGGTCTACACCGGTCGCGAGGTCGGGTTCAGCACCCTGCTGACCGGGCATGCGCCGACCGAGCGCTTCCTCCACGACGTCATCACCGAGGTGGCCGCCCTCACGCCCGGCCCGTTCCTTCACATCGGCGGCGACGAGTGCCTGAGCACGTCACCCGAGGACTTCGACGCGTTCGTGGCGGACACGACGCGCATCGTCGCGGCGACCGGCAAGATTCCCGTCGGCTGGCACGAGATCGGCAGGGCGCCCGGGCTCGCACCGGGGACGGTCGGGCAGTACTGGGATTTCCGCGTGCCGCGCGGCCACGCGGCCGACCGCGCCCAGGCCTTCGTCCGCGGCGGCGGGCGCGTCATCATGTCCCCCGCCGACGCGGCCTACCTCGACATCGTCTACGAGGAGGGCGACACGATCGGCCAGGACTGGACCGGCGGCCCGACCGACCTGGGCACGGCCTACCGCTGGGACCCGGCGCGCATCGTGCCGGGCCTCGACGACGCGCACATCCTGGGCGTCGAGGCCGCGCTGTGGACGGAGACGGTCCCGACCATCGAGGACGCGGAGGAGATGACCTACCCGCGTCTCGCCGCGGTCGCCGAGATCGGCTGGTCCGCCGTGCCTCCCGCATCGCGGCCCATCGAGGAGGCGCGTGATCTGAACGAGTTCGCCGCCCGCCTGGCCGCTCTCGCGGAGCACTGGGACGTGCTCGGAACCCGCTACCGTCGCGTCGAGGGCGTGCCGTGGCCGGAGCCCGCGGCCTGAGCCCTGAGCGCCGGCGTCACGGGTAGCCGATGAGCCAGAGCAGGACGAGCGTCACCGGTTGCAGGGCGATGCCGCAGAACAGCACGATCGTGCGGGCGCGCCGATGGCGGGTGAGCCCGCGAGCCCCGAGGAGGGGCGACAGCGGCAGCAGGAGGCGGAAGGTGCTCTGCTGGGGCAGGAACACCGCGAACAGGTAGAGGCCGTAGCTCGCGGCGTACGAGATGACCTCCGTGCCGAGCGCCCGCACGGACGGACGGCCCAGCGTCCACGCGTACGCCGCGATGATGGCCAGCACGATCAGCGCGCCCAGCAGGCTGAGGTACCTCCAGCTGAGGAGGAACCACGGGGTCAGGGGGACGAACGCCACCCGGCCGAGAAACCCGGTCCACCACGACAGCTCGGTGCTCACGTACGCGTTCGGCGTGCCGGTGACGAGCGCGGCGATCACCGGCCACGCCATTCCGGCGACGCCCATGACGACCCCGCTGACGATGATGGCCGTGCGCTCGCGCCGTGACAGCTCGTCCTCTCCGCGCCGGGTGCGGATCAGCCGCACGAGGAAGACGATCGCGAGGGCGAGCGGCAGCGCTAGGGCGCCCGGCCTGGTGAAGGCCGCGAGCACTCCCCAGGGCAGCATCAGCCAGTACCGCCTCCGGAGCATGGCGAACAGCGCGCCGAACATCAGGAAGAAGAACATGCTCTCGGCGTACGCGATCTGCAGCACGAACGAGAGCGGCCCGAAGCAGAAGAACGCGGTCGCCCAGAGTCCGCTCGAGACACCGGCCCGCGCCGCCACCACGCGGAACAGCATCAGGCTCGCGGCGGCACCGAACAACGTCGCGACCACGAAGCCCGCCGGGTAGAAGTCGAGGCCGGTGATGAACATCGCCGCGCGCACCACGACCGGGTACAGCGGGAGGAACGCCCACGGGTTCTGCTGGATGCTGCCGTTGTCGTCGAGCGGCAGGGCGGTGGGGTACCCCTGCTCGACGATCTGGCTGTAGTACGAGCCGTCCCAGCCTCCCGAGAACGTGAAGAAGGTCGGGTTGTAGCGCGGGCCGGCGATGTCCCAGTGGGCGACCTGCGCGGTGATGAAGATCGCCAGCATCAGGGTCGTCGTGAGGAGGCGCGACACGGCGTAGACGACGAGCACGACCGCCCACCAGGGGACCTCGCGCCCGGCGAACCGGAGCCGCCGCGGCAGCGGGATCGCGGCGGACGCGGCCCGGCCTGTGATTCGCGTGGTGCCTGCCGTCATCGTCCCGTCTCGCTCGTCGATCCTCTCATCCCGCATCGGATCGTACCCGGTGCGGCCGACGCCCGGGACCACCCCCGTTCGCCACGCGCCCGGACCCGGATGTCGCCGGGCCCGTCGATCCACGATGATGGGACGAGCGTCCCGGCGCCTCGTCCGGTCCGCCCCGCACCGCCGGAGGTCCCATGCCCCTCGTCTCCACCGCCGATCTTCTCCACTCCGCAGCGTCGCGGCGCACCGGGATCGGCGCTTTCGACGTCGTCCAGCTCGAGATCGGCGAGGCGCTCGTCGCCGCGGCCGAGGAGACGCGACTGCCCGTCGTGCTGCAGATCTCGCAGGAGGGCGTGCGCTCCCACGGCGGCCTCGATGCGATCGGCCAGGCCCTCCTGGCCCTCGCGGCGACCTCGTCCGCGCACGTCGCCGTCCATCTCGACCGCGCCCAGGACGAGGAACTCGTGCGCCGCGCCGTCCACCTCGGCTTCGGCTCGGTGATGTTCGACAGCTCGGCGCGCTCCTCGGACGAGCGGATGGAGGCGACCATGCGCGTCGTCGAGTTCGCGCACGCCGACGACGTGGCCGTGGAGGCCGAACTCGGCGGCCTCCTCGGCGGAGCAACCCCCGGCGCCGGAGTCGACCCTCAGGAGGCTCGGCGCGTCGTGACCGACACCGGCCTGGACTGCCTGGCCGTCGCCGGCGGCACGGTGCTCACTGGCCGTGACCCCGGGGCCACCGCGGAATTCGACCTGGAACTGATCCGTCACCTCCGGGGGGCCGTCGCGGTGCCTCTCTCGCTCGACGGCGTCGCGGGCGCGTCCGACGAGGCCGTCGTCGCCGCGATCGACGCCGGCGTGACCAAGGTGAACCTCTCGGCCGGCCTGAACCGCTCCTTCACCGCGGCGGTGCGGGCGCGCCTGCTCGGCGACCCGGCTCTGGTCGACCCCGAGGCGTACCTGCGGGACGGCCGGGACGCGGTCGCAGCGGAGGCCGCGACGCTCCTGCGCCTTCTGGACGTGTCCGGTGCCGACGCCGATCGGGCCGCGGTGCGACGCTGACGGGCGGTCGCGTCATCCGCTCCGCCGACTCGTCCCGTCAGGGTGCACCGCCGACTCGGCGGCTCTCCCCCGGTCCGGGGCGAGTTATCCACAGTCCAGCCGCCCAACCCGGCGATGAGACGTCACTAATGGCCCGCATCGGACGGCGACACGCCGTCGGGAGGGGCCACTAGCGACCGTTCAATCCCGCGGCGGGGCGGCGGAGGCGGCGGAGGCGGCGGAGGCGGCGGAGGCGGAGGCGGCGGCTGGGGCGGGGGCGGCGGAGGCGGCGGGGGCGGGCGGCGGGGCCAGGCGGCGCAGGATGAGGACGAGCACCAGCGACACCGCGAGCAGTGCGATGTAGCACCACGGGAGCAGGAGCAGGCCGCCGAGGCCGAACACGAGGGAGCCGAGAAGCGCGCCTCCACCGATGCCCACGTTGAACGACGTCGTGTAGAGCGCGCTCGCGGTGTCGCGGAACGCGGCGGACGACTCGTGCAGCAGCCGGGTCTGCAGGAGGGGCGGAAGAGCTCCGAAGGCCAGCCCCCAGAGGATGAAGGCGGCGAGCCCCGCCACCGGCACCGCGGCGAGGACGGCGAGCGCCGCCACCGCAGCGCCCGTCACGACGAGCGCGAGCACGAGGCCGAGCTGCGGCCGGGGTCCGAACACGGAGCCGGCCAGCACGAGCCCGACGGCGCCCGCGATGCCGTAGACGAAGAGCAGCGCACCGACCTCCCCCGCCGGGACGCCCATCGGCCCGGTCAGGAACGGCACCACGAACGTGTAGAACGCGTAATGCCCGATCATCGTCACCGCCGCGATGAGGCAGACCACGACGACGAGGGGGACGGTCCGGTCGCGGGCGCGCGGGGGCGCCGGCTCGTCGGCGGCCCGCTCCCGGCGGGGCCGCCGGGGCCCGTCGGCCTCGCGCTGGACGGCCGGGAGGAACCTCCACACGACCAGCGCGCCGACCACCATGAGGACGGCGAGGATCCCGAACGACAGGCGCCAGCCGAAGAGGTGCCCGGCGAATGTGCCGAGCGGCACGCCGAAGACGAAAGCGAGGGTGCCCCCGCCGAGGGTGATCGAGACGGCGCGGCCGATCTGCTCCTTCGGCACGAGGTGACCGGCGTATGCGCCGACGATCGACCAGAACATCCCGTGCGCCATGCCTCCGAGGACGCGGGAGCCGACGACGAAGGCGTAGTCCGGCGCGATGGCGGTGAGCGCGTTGGAGACACCGAGCACCACGAGGATCCCCACGATCATGCCGTGGCGCGGCCAGCGCCGGGTGAGCGCCGTGAGCGGCGTGCTCGTGATGACGACGGTGAAGGCGAAGACGGTGACGAGGAGGCCGATCTGCGCCTCGCTGACGCCGAGCGACGCGCTCATGTCCGGGAGGAGGCCGGTCGGGATCATCTCGCTGGTGACCGAGAGGAACACCGCGGAGGCGAGGGCGATCAGCCCCACCCACGGGAACCGGGGGGCGGTCTTCAGCGACGACGACGATGAGGTGACGGTCATGTCGGTGCTGTCCAAATGGATGGCGTTCCCCGCCCGTCCGCCGCATCTCGCGGCCGTCAGGGTCAGGCGGGTCGACTACGCGCCCGTGTGCGCGCCCAGGGCCGTGCGGGATCCGCCGACCGCTGACGATTCTACCCGAGGGCCGCCACAGCGGCAGCGCTGTCGGTGATCTGGATCAGTGGCGCGTAGAGCGCCATGGCGTCGAGGGCGCGCTGGTGGTCGGCGTCGGTCAGGCCCGCGCAGGCGTCGGCCGCGACCCGCACGCGGACGCCCGCGTCGGCCGCGGCGAGCGCCGTGGAGAGCACGCAGCAGTCCGTCGAGACTCCCGCCAGGACGATCTCGTCAGCGCCGCCGAGCGCCTCCTGCAGCTCCGGCCCCCACTTGCCGAAGCGCGGCTCGGTGACGACGGGATGCCCGGTGTCACGGAAGGCGAGGACGAGGTCGTAGATGGGGTCGTCGGCGGGCACGAGCGCGAAGGGCCACTGCTCGTAATACGGCACCCACGCGCCAACCGGGCGCTCCGGAGCGACGAAGCGGGTGAAGACCACTCGCTTGCCGAAGGCCGGCACCATGCTCGCGATGACCGCCTCCGCCTCCGAGAACCGCGGCGTGAACCACTCGCTCGCGGGATTGCCGAAGACCTGCTGCATGTCGATGACGACGAGGACGGGCTCGCTCACCGCTCCTCCTGGCCGCGCACGGCCGCGCGCGCGAAGAGCAGCGTGCCGAGGAACCCGATGACCAGGGCCACGAGCACGCCGAGGTTCGCGAAGGCCCAGTCGCCCTGCTTGCCGCCGATCGGCCCGAGGAGGTAGCCCTGCCAGCTCAGCCACGGCGCGCTCGCGTTGGTCACGAGGCCCCAGCCGATCACGGTCCCGATCACGATCAGGGCGATCGGGAGCCAGCGCACGGCGCCGTAGCGGCCCGCGCGGTCGTACAGCTCCGGCTCGGCGTAGTCGCGGCGGCGGAGGGCGATGTCGGCCACGAAGATGCCGCACCAGGCGGCGATCGGCACGCCGAGCGTGATGAGGAACCCCTGGAACGGACCGACGAAGTCCGGGGCGAAGAACACGACGTAGATCGCTCCGGCCGTCATGATCACGCCGTCGACCAGGGCAGCGGCGTAGCGCGGCAGCCGGACCCCGACGCTCAGCAGGGCCAGCCCCGACGAGTAGATGTCGAGCACGGCTCCCCCGACGAGCCCGAGCACCGCGACGATGACGAAGGGCACGAGGAACCAGGTCGGGAGGAGGGAGGCGAGCGCGCCGATCGGATCGGCTCCGATCGCCTGGCTCAGCTTCTGCGACGACCCTGCGAGCAGGATGCCGAAGACGAGGAGGATCACCGGCGCGAGCGACGAGCCGAACGTCGTCCAGCCGACGACCCCGGCGCTTCGGGTGGAGCGCGGGAGGTAGCGGGAGTAGTCGGCGGCGGCGTTGACCCAGCCGAGCCCGAAGCCGGTCAGCATGAAGACGAAGCCGCCGACGATATGCGGGACGTCGCCCGCCGGAAGCGCGGCGACGGCACCGAGATCGATGTGGCCGAGCACGAGCAGGATGTAGACGACGGTCAGGATGCCCGTCACCCATGTGATCACGACCTGCATCCTCATGATCAGGTCGAAGCCGATGACGCCTCCCGCGATGACCAGCGCGACGACGACGATGAGGGCGACGAGACGCGTGACGACGCCGCCCTGCCAGCCGAGCTCCTGGAACACGGTCGCCGTGGCGAGCGCGGCGAGCGAGACGAGCACCGTCTCCCAGCCGACGGTGAGCAGCCAGGACAGGGCCGAGGGAACGCGGTTGCCGTCGACGCCGAACGCGGCGCGGCTGAGGACCATCGTGGGCGCGGAGCCGCGCTTGCCGGCGAGCGCGATGATGCCGCAGAGGAGGAACGACGCCACGATCCCGATGATGCCGACGATCGTCGCCTGCCAGAACGAGATGCCGAACCCGAGGAGGAAGGAGCCGTAGCTCAGCCCGAACACGGACACGTTCGCGGCGAACCACGGCCAGAACAGGTCGCGGGCGCGCCCCTTGCGCTCGGACTCGTGGATCGTGTTCAGCCCGTTGAGCTCGACGTTGAAGGCGGACGCCGCGCCCGTGGGCCGATCGGGTGCGTCCTCGCCGGTGGAGGTCATGGACCGATCCAAGTGCACCGTCCCTCCCCTCGTCAATCGCCACGCCCCGCAACGGCTACCCTGATCTGGTGACCGCCTCCGCCAACCACTGGGTCCTGACGTTCAGCTGCGCCGACCGCCCGGGCATCGTGCACGCGGTGAGCGGCGCGATCGTGGCCGCGCGCGGCAACATCACCGAGAGCCAGCAGTTCGCCAGCACGGACACCGGCCGGTTCTTCATGCGGCTCCAGGTCGAGTCGGAGGCGGACCGCCACGAGTTCGAACGGGCGCTCGCCCCGGTCGTCGAGCGCTTCGGGATGACGCACCGGGTCGACAACGTCGGCCGCCCCCTGCGCACGCTGGTGCTCGTCTCCAAGGCGGCTCACTGCCTCAACGACCTGCTCTTCCGTCAGCGGGCCGGCCAGCTGCCGGTCGAGATCCCGCTCGTGCTGTCGAACCACGACTCGCTCGCCGACCTCGCGGGCTTCTACGGGGTGCCGTTCGAGTCGCGCGCGGTCACCGACGCCGAGTCGAAGGCCGCGTTCGAGGCTCGCATCCTGGAGGCGGTGGAGGAGCACGACATCGAGCTCGTCGTCCTCGCCCGCTACATGCAGATCCTGTCCCCCGGCCTCTGCGAGCGGCTGGAGGGACGTGCCATCAACATCCACCACTCCTTCCTCCCCGGGTTCAAGGGCGCGAACCCGTACCGGCAGGCGCACGCCCGCGGCGTGAAACTGATCGGCGCGACCGCGCACTTCGTCACGAGCGACCTCGACGAGGGGCCGATCATCGAGCAGAACGTGGTCCGGGTCGACCACACGCGGTCGGTGCCGGAGCTCGTCGCCATCGGGCAGGACGAGGAGAGCCGCACCCTCACCCAGGCGGTCAAGTGGTTCGCCGAGGACCGCGTGCTGCTCGACGGCGCACGCACCATCATCTTCCGCTGACCCCGCCGCTACACTGATCGGGTGACTCCCGCATCCGACCAGCGCGCACCGATCTCGGTGCGGCCGAACGACATCCTCCGGTTCGTACTCGAGCTGTTCGCGGTCGTCTCGCTGGCGATCTGGGGATTCGTCGCGTGGCCCCTGCCGTGGAACATCGTGGTCGGCCTCGTCGCCCCCTCGCTCGCGATCCTCCTCTGGGCGCTGTTCCGCTCGCCGCGGGCCGTGCTCCACGTCGACCCGTTCGTCAAGGCGATCGTCGAGGTCCTCGTCATGGGCGCCGCGGCGTTCGCCTGGTGGAGCCTCGGCCAGCCGATCGTCGCCGTGGTCTTCGCGGTCGTGGCGACCGTCAGCGGCGTCATCAACGGGCGGCGCGAGTTCGCATGAGCCGGCTGGTCGTCCACGGCGCCCGCAAGATCGACGCGGCCGGGCTGGTCGATGAGTTCTGGTTCACCGCGGAGGGCGCGCACATCACCGCGACCGGCTCGGGCACGGGCTGGCACGCCGCCGCCCGTGAACCGGGCGCCGAGGTCGTCGACGCGGGCGGCCACTGGCTGACCCCCGGGTTCATCGACCTGCACTGCCACGGCGGAGGCGGCCACCCCTACGACGACGGCCGGGAGGAGATGCTGGCCGCCCTCGCCACGCACCGGGCGCACGGCACCACCCGCTCCCTGATCTCGCACGTGGCGAACCCGCTCGCCTCCCTGCGGGAGAGCCTCCGCCTCGTCGCCGAGCTCACCGTCGCCGACCCGCTCGTGCTCGGCTCCCACCTCGAGGGGCCGTTCCTCAACCGCGAGCGCCGCGGAGCGCACGACGAGGCCTTCCTCCGCGACCCCGGGCCCGAGATGGTCGAGGAGCTCATCGGCGCGGCGCGCGGAACGCTCCGCACCGCCACGATCGCCCCGGAGCTGCCGAACGCGCTCGAGTCGATCGGCGTGCTCATCGAGGCCGGCGTCGTCGTCGGGGTGGGTCACACCACTGCCGACTACGCGCAGGCCGCTCGGGCGTTCGACGTGGGAGCGCGCCTCCTGACCCATGCCTTCAACGCGATGAACGGCATCCACCACCGCGCACCCGGTCCGGTGGTCGCCGCCATCGACAACCCCGAGGTCACGCTCGAGCTGATCCTCGACGGCCTGCACGTCGACCCGTCGGTGGCGCGCCTTCTGTTCACCGCGGCGCCGGGGCGCGTCGCGCTCGTCACCGACGCGATGGCGGCGGCCGGGGCGAGCGATGGCGACTACCGTCTCGGAGGCCTGAACGTGACGGTGAAGGAGGGGCTCGCCGTCCTGTCGGGCACCTCCACCATCGCGGGCTCGACGCTCACGCAGGATGTCGCGCTGCGGAACGCCGTCACCCGGGTCGGTCTCGACCCGGTCGCCGCCGTCGCAGCCCTCACCCACGCCCCGGCGAAGGTGCTCGGCGAGGATCACCGCCTCGGCCGCCTCCACGAGGGGTATCTGGCGGACGCGGTCATCCTCGATCACGAGTGGCGGGTGCAGCGGGTGATCGCCGACGGCGCCTCCCTCGTCTGACGGCGCCTCCGCGCCTCCCCGGCCCGACCGGGTAGCGCGCCGACCGGCGTAGCGGGTTACAGCGTCTGCCAGGCGGGTTTGTGGGCGTAGGCGTAGCGGTAGTAGTCGATGTTGCGCAGCCCGGAGGCGGCGGCTTCGTCGACGAGGACGGTGACGTGCGGGTGCAGCTGGATCGCCGAGCCCGGGTTGGAGGCGCTGACCGGCCCCTCCACCGCGCCCGCGAGCGCCTCGGCCTTCCGCTCCCCGAACGCCAGCAGCATCAGATGCCGCGCCCGGAGGATGGTCGACAGGCCCTGCGTGATGCAGTGCATCGGCACCTCGTCCTCGGAGGCGAAGAAACGGGCGTTGTCCTTCCGGGTCTGCTCGGTGAGGGTCTTGACGCGGGTGACCGACGCGAACGAGGAACCGGGCTCGTTGAACCCGATGTGCCCGTCGGTGCCGATCCCCAGCAGCTGCACGTCCACGCCGCCGGACTCGGCGATGGCCTTCTCGTAGTCCGCGCCGGCGTGCTCGATGGTCTCCATCGCGCCGTTGGGGACGTGGATGAGGGCCGGGGTGAGCCCGAGCGGTTCGACGACCTCCCGGGTGATCACCGAGCGGTAGGACTCGGGGTGCCCCGCAGGCAGCCCCACGTACTCGTCCAGGGCGTAGCCGCGCACGTGCGAGACGTCGACGTTCTGCTCGGCGACCGCGCGCGCCAACGCCCGGTATACCGGCAACGGGGTCGACCCGGTCGCCAGCCCGAGGACGGCGTCCGGCTTCGACCGGATCAGCGCCAGGATGCTCGCCGCGGCGAGTTCCCCCGCCGCGTCACGATCCGCCACCACGACCACTTCGGCCATCAGTTCTCTCCTACCAGGGCCGCCCCGAGGGCGGCGACCGGGGTCCCCTCGGGCACGAGCCGGACCCGCCGGGGAAGCTGCAGCGATGCGAGGAACGGCGACGTCCGGCTCCAGCGCTCGAGCACCTCCCGCACCTGGGCGAGCAGGGGCTCACCCAGGTGGCTCAGACCGCCGCCGATGACCACCGCGTCGACGTCCACCGTCAGCACCAGGACGCGCACCGCCGAGGCGATGCCCTCCGCCAGCACGGCCGAGACGGCGAGCGCCTCCGGATCACCGGCGGCGGCAGCCGCGAACAGCGCGCGGACCGGCAGCGGGTCGTCGGTCGGCCAGTGGCGCGCTACCGCCGATCCGCTCGCCATCGTCTCGAGGCACCCGCGCTGGCCGCAGCGGCAGAGCTCTCCGGCCGGGTCGACGGGGAGGTGCCCGATCTCGCCCGCGATGCCGGTGGCGCCCCTCCACAGCGACCCGTTCACGACGATACCGGCCGCCATGCCGGTGCCGAGGTTGAGGTAGGCCATCGAGCCCCGGAGCCCGAGCACGTGGTAGGCGCCGAGGGCCGCAGCGTTGACGTCGTTCTCGAGGCGGACGCCGCGGCCGAGCCGGCCCGCGAGCAGATCGCCCAGCTCCACCCGGTCGAGCCCCAGGTTCACCGCGTGCGCGACACGGCCGGAGCTCCGGTCGACCATGCCCGGGATGCCGATGCCGATCGTGTCGAACCCCGCGGCTGCGAGCCCCGTCAGCTCCCCGATCCGCGTCACCGCCGTCACGGCGGTCTCCACCACCTCGGCCTGCCCGAACCCGGTCGAGAGGCGGACCCGCTGGGCGACCGAGCCCTGACCGTCCACGGCGACGGCATCGGTCTTGGTGCCGCCGATGTCGATGCCCAGTCTCACGCGTCCGACTCCGTTCGGTTCCGGGCCGGGTCGCCGCTCCCGTCCAGGAGCTCGAGGAGCGCTCGCCCGACCAGGCGCGAGGCGCCGAAGGTGGCCAGGTCGGCGTACGCGCGGCCGGCGTCCGGCCAGCCCATGTCTATCACGAGCACGCGGTCGTTCTGCGCGCGGAGCCGGTCGATCGTGTCGCGAGCGGACGGGTGCCGCTGGTTGTCCCTCCCGATGACGACGACGGGTGCAGAAGGGTCCGCCGCGACGGCGGCGAGCGGACACCACGGCGCCTCCCCCACGGCGATGTTCGCCTCCGTCTCGATCCGAACCACGGAGAACTGCTCACGAAGTCCGGTCAGCCACCGGCGCGCAGCCTCGGAGATCTCGAAGCTGCGGAGCACACGCGAGACGTCGTCGGAGTCCAGCTCGCCGCTCGCCGAGGAGGCGTCACCGGTCGCCGGCAGCGCGTCCGCGGCAGCGAGCGCCTCCACCCGGGACGCCGCCCGCACGATCCGCTCCTCGGAGAGGCGACCCGCGGCGACCGCCTGCGCGATCGCGTCCTCGATCTCGGTCAGCTGCTCGTCGGTGTTCCCCGTCCCGAGACAGAGGAGGTCGCAGCCCGCGGAGAGCGCCCGCACGGCCGCCTCCGGGATCCCGGTCTCGCCGCTGGCGCCGCGCATGTCGAGCGCGTCCGTCACCACGACCCCGTCGAAGCCCAGGTCGCCGCGCAGCAGCCCCTCGACGATGACGGGGCTGAAGGTCGCCGGATGCACCGCGTCGAGCTGCGGGAGGAGGATGTGCGAGGTCATCACGGCGCGGACCCCGGCGTCGACGACGGCCCGGAACGGGACGAGTTCCCGTTCCCGCAACGCGTCCGCGCCGGCATCGACGACGGGCAGCGACACGTGCGAGTCGGCCGATGTGTCACCGTGCCCGGGGAAGTGCTTCGCCGCCGCGGCGACGCCGGTGGACTGGAGGCCGCGCGTCCAGGCGACGCCGTGCGCGGCGACGAGCTGCGGGTCGGCGCCGAAGCTGCGCACGCCGATCACCGGGTTGCCGGGGTTCGAGTTGATGTCGACGTCCGGGGCGAAGTCGAGGGTGACCCCCGCCTCGCTCAGCTCGTGCCCGACCCGGCGCGCGACGGCCTCGGTGTACGCCTCGTCGCCGATCCGTCCGAGCACGGCGTTACCCGGGTAGGGCGACCCCGTCGCGTAGTGGAGCCGTGTGACGTCGCCGCCCTCCTCGTCGATGGCGATGACGGCCTGCGGGTTCGCATCGCGGATCGCCGCGGTGAGTTCGCGCACCTGGCCCGGCGAGGCGATGTTCTGACCGAACAGGCACACGCCGCCGAGTCCTGCGCGCAGCCGCTCCTCGAGCCAATCCGGGAGGGACGTGCCGAGGAAGCCGGGGAGGAGCGTGCCGGCGATGCGGCGGCGGAGCGCCTCCGGATCGGTGGAGGCGATGACGGGAGCCTCGCTCACCCCTTGACCGCCCCGCTGACGAGCCCGCTCGTCATCCGGCCTTGCACGATGAGGAAGAAGATGATCACGGGCACCGCGACGAGCGTGGAGGCGGCCATCACCTGGCCCCAGTCGGTCGCCCGGGACGCCGACTGGAGGATGAACCCGCGCAGCCAGAGCGGGAGCGTCTGGCTGCTGTTCTCCTGCAGGATGACGAGCGCCACCGTGAACTCGTTCCAGGCCTGGAGGAACGCGTAGACGCCCGAGGCCACCAGACCCGGGGCCAGGAGCGGGAAGGTGATCCGGAGGAACGCCTGGGTCCGGCTGAGCCCGTCGACCATGGCAGCCTCCTCGAGGTCGGCCGGGATGCCGGCGACGAACCCGCGGAGCATCCAGATCGTGAACGGCACGACCGCGGCGATGTAGAGGATGCTCACGCCGATCACGGTGTTCAGCAGCCCGAGCGTGCCCATGAGCTTGTACTGCGCGATGAACAGGCCCTCCGCCGGCAGCATCTGGATGAGCAGGACGGCCAGGACGAACCCCCTCCGGCCGCGGAACCGGAACCGGCTGATCGCGAGCGCCGCGAGAAAGGCGAACCCCAGGCAGAAGACGACCGTGACGAGGGCGACCACGACGCTCATGCCGAGTGCCGGGAAGAAGGTGCCACCGCCGATGACGGCCGTGAAGTTGTCGAACGAGCCGCCGAAGGGCAGCCAGGTCGGGGTGGTGCCCTGGAGGACGACGTTCGGCAGGAGGGACGAGTTCAGCATCCAGTAGACCGGGAAGACCCAGATCAGGCCGATCACGACGGCGAGGACACCGAGCAGCACCTTGGCCGGCCGGACCCGCGGACGAAGGCGGCGACCCCGCGCGGCGGAGACCTCGGCGGCGGTGGCGGCGGTCGTCATGATTCGTCCTCCTTGAGCAGCGACCGGACGTAGAACCAGCTGAGGGCGACCGTAAGGACGAGCACGAACACCGACACGGCACTCGCCATCGCGAAGTCGCTCGAGCCGACGCCGAGCTGATAGATGTACGTGCCGAGCAGGTTGGTCTCGCTCGCGATGGAGCCCTTGTCCTGGAGGAGCTTGATCTGGGTGAAGACGCGCAGATCCCAGATGATCTGCAGCAGCAGCACGATCCCCAGCACCGGCCGGATGATCGGCAGGATGATGAACCGGAGGCGCTGGGCACCGCGTGCGCCGTCCATCTGCGCCGCCTCCAGGACCTCGGTCGACACCTGGGTGAGCCCGGCGTAGACGGAGAACGCCACGAACGGCACGCTCATCCACACGACGATGATCGACGCCACGAGGAAGAACGACAGCGGGTTCTGCAGCCAGTTGTGGTTCCGGAAGTCCAGCCCGATCGATGTCAGCACCGAGTTGATCACTCCCCGCCGCCAGTCGAAGAGCCAGTTCCAGACCGTCATCGCGGCCACGACCGGCATGGCCCACGCGAGCAGGAGCGTGATCTGGAGGAAGACCCGGGAGGCGCGGCCGATCACGGTCATCAGGAGGGCCAGGCCGACTCCGATCACGACCGTGACGAACGCGGTGACCAGGCAGAAGACGATCGAGCGCGCGACCACGACCCACATGTACGGGTCCGAGAACAGCGTCACGTAGTTGTCGAACCAGACGAACGGCGCCGGCTGGCCGAACTGCTGGGCCAGGCCGAAGTGCTCCATCGAGGTGACGAGCTGCCACACCACGGGATAGCCGAGCGCGACGAGCAGGATCAGCACGGCCGGGAGCAGCAGCGCGTACGGGGTGAGCCGGAGGCGGCGCCTGCGCGCGCCCGGCGGGGTGTCCGAGGGGGGCACCACCGCGGCGGTGACGGGCTCGCGGGTCGCGGTCACGGCGCTCCTCCTTCTGTGCGGGCCCGGGCCGGGCGGCGGCGGGCGGGGATGGTCCAGGTGAAGTCTGACGGCACGGACGAGGGCGCGGAAGGGGTGCCTCCGCGCCCTCGCCCGACCGGTGTCAGGTGGTGCGGATCAGCCGTTCTTCTCGTTGAGGAGAGCGTTGATCTTGGTGTCGTACTGCTGGGCGAGGCCCTTCAGGTCGGAGGCGTCGCGGATCTTGGAGAAGAACTCCTCCATGACGTTCGCCGCCTCCACCTTGGCCCAGCCGGGAGCGGCGGGCGTCAGCTTGGAGTTCGACGCCGACGCGATGAGGGCCTTCGCGAACTGGTCGTCGCCGAGCGAGGAGGTGTACTCCTTGTTCGCCGGGCCGAGGCCGTTCTTGCCGAGCATCTCCTGGTACTGCTTCGAGAAGATGATCTTGAGGAGGGTCTTGGCGAGGCCCGGGTTCTTCGACTTCGCCGAGATGCCGATGTTCGAGCCGCCCGCGAAGACGGGGGCGGGCTTGCCGTCGGTGCCCGGCAGCACGTAGGTGCCGAATGTGGCGTCGTTCCAGGTGCGGACCGGCTTGCCGTCCTTCGTGGAGAGGTCGCCGATCGACCAGTGCGCCCAGCCGGGGGCCATGATCGTCGCGGCGGCGAGCGACGTGTCGCCCGTCTTGGTGCCGTTCGCGTCCACGGTCTGGTCGGTGTCGTTCAGGTAGATGTACTGGTTCGAGTCCTTGGCGTCGTTAGGTGCCTTGGAGGCGTTCTTGTACAGGTCCTGCAGCTGCTTCAGGCCCTTCAGCGAGTCGGCGGAGTCGAGCGTGGCCACCCACTTGCTCCCCTCCTTCTTCGCGATGTCCCCGCCGTTGGCGAAGATCCACGAGATGCCGTCGCGCCAGTCCTGGCCGCCGAGGAAGAAGCCGGAGAAGTCGGCGATGCTCTTCGGGTTCTTCGCGGTGATCTGCGCCACCGTCGAGTTGAACTCGTCGAGGGTGGTCGGCACCGAGACGCCGGCCGCCTGGTAGACGTCCTTCCGATAGAACATGTAGCGCGAGCCGAAGTAGTACGGCAGCGTGTAGTTCTTGCCGTCGACCTTGCCGGCCTCGACGAACGACGGCAGCAGGTTGTCGCCGCCCAGCTCCTTGTACATGTCGGAGATGTCGAGGAAGGCGCCGACGTTCGTGAACGTGGGCGACTGCGTGTTGCCCATCTCGGTCACGTCCGGCGTGTTGTTGGCGTCCGGGAGGGAGGTGGTGAGCTTCGTGACGATGTCTCCCCAGTCCTGCTGCTCGATCTTGAGCGTCGCTCCGGTCTCCTTGGCGAACTCCGTCTTCAGGTAGCTGCGGAGCGCGTCGGGCGTGTCGGAGCCGACGAGCCACAGCGTGACCGTCTTGCCCTTGCCGTCGGTGCTCGGAGCAGAGGCTCCGCCTGATGCGCATCCGGCGAGAACGAGAGCGGAAGCGGTGGCCACAGCGGCGAGGCCTACCAGCTTTCTCTTCATCGCGTTGTCCTTTCGTGATGTGGAGCTGTTCGTGGTGGTCGGTGGCCGCGGTCGCAGCGCACCGTCGGTGCAGGGGTCGGATTCGGCGATGCTGTGCTACGAGACCCCGAGTTGTCCGGACAGGACGAGTACGGCCGCGCCGCGCAGGACGATGTCCTGCCCCTGCGCGGTCATCCGGACGGCGAGGTCGGCGTGGTTCTCCGCCATCGTCCGGTTCCGGAGCGTGTGGACGGTCGCCTCGGCGAGCGGACCGTCGAGCAGATCGGTCGGGCCGCTGAGGACGATCTCCGACAGGTTGAGGGCGCCGACGACCGGCGCGAGCGCGATGCCGAGCCGCTGCCCGGCCTCGCGCAGGACGGGGGTGGGGTCGGCGCCGGCCTCCTCCGCCTCGGCGATCCCGCGCTGCAGCTGCGGCACGCTGAGCCAGTGCTCGAGCACCTGATCGCGGCTGTACGTCGCCTCGAGGCCGAGGTCGGTGCCGACCATGACCTGCCCGATCTCGCCCGCCGCGAAGTGGCTGCCGTAGACGAGGGCGCCGGCCACGATGAGCCCGGCGCCGATGCCGTGCCCGACGCGGATCAGCATCATGTCGCCGGTCGCTCCGCCGTAGCCGTACTCGGCGAGGACGGCCGCGTTGGCGTCGTTGGCCACGACGACCGGAAGGCCGGTCCGCTCGGCGAGGAACGACTGGAGGGGCAGCCCCACCCAGCCGAGGTTGGGAGCGGTGAGCACGGTCCCCGCCAGGTCGACGACACCCGGGGAGCCGACGCCGATGCCGAGCACCGGAGCGGTGGACGCGGCCACGAGGCCAGCGACCAGGCGCTCGACCTTCGCCAGTGCCTCCTCGCCGGTGGCGTCGTCGAGCATGACCTCGCTGGAGGTGAGGATCTCGCCATCGAGGTCCATGACCGCGCCGCGGAACCGGTCGTGGCCGCTCAGGTCGACGCCGACGATCCGGTACGCGCCGCGGTTGATGTCGAGCAGCACCGCGGGCTTGCCCGGGCGGGGCGCCTCCCGCTGGCCGAGCTCGACGACGAGGCCCTCGGCGAGGAGCTCGGCGACGAGGTCGGAGACGGTGACGCGGGTCAGGCCGGTCTCGCGGGCGAGGTCGGCCCGGCTGCGCTCCCCCGACCGGTAGAGCGTCTGCAGCACGAGCGACCGGTTGTGGCTGCGCGCGTGCTCGGGGAGGACCTTGGCGCTCGGACGGAGCGCGCGGCCGGGGGCGAACGCCGGGACGGCGTGGGCACCCGTGGCGGCACCGCGGGCCGCGGGAGCGCCGTTGCGCCCGGGGGCGACGACCCCCACCGCGGGGCCGGTGTCGGCAGCCTGTCGCTGAGCCGGCGTCGTCGCGCCTCCGGGCACCTCCGTGGTGGTCATGTTTGTTAGTAAAGCTTACGAACAATCAAAATGCAAGCATCATGTGGTCGTCGTTTCTGCGCCCGTGGCTAGGGGAGGAAGATCACGCCGGCACGCCGACAGCCGCAATCCCGGGAGGAGAACCCCGCGCGCGACCTGGCCCCGATCCTCCATTACCGCCTCCTACTGCCTCCCTCACCGCCTCGCATCACCCGGCGGAACCGGGCCCCGCAGCTCAACCGCACCCGCTGGGCCACCCGCTTGCAGCAACGGAGGGGGACACACGCGCCCGGCCGCGCCGATCCTCCGTTCGCCGCCGACACGCCAGTCGCAGCCCCAAACCCCCTCCCCTGATAACGCGACCCCGCAAACACGACGGGCCCGGCGGATCGCTCCGCCGGGCCCGTCGTCGAGGCGTCTCAGCCGAGACGCGCCTTGAGGTTCTCGCTGATCGCGTCGAGGAACTCCTCGGTGGTCAGGAACTTCTGCTCCGGGCCGACGAGGAGGGCGAGGTCCTTCGTCATCTTGCCCTCCTCGACCGTCTTCACCACGACGTCCTCGAGGGTGTGGGTGAAGTCGATGAGGTCCTGGTTGCCGTCGAGCTTGCCGCGGTGGGCGAGACCGCGGGTCCACGCGAAGATCGAGGCGATCGGGTTGGTGGAGGTGGGCTTCCCCTGCTGGTACTGACGGTAGTGCCGCGTGACGGTGCCGTGCGCGGCCTCCGCCTCGACGACCGAGCCGTCGGGCGTGGTGAGCACGGAGGTCATCAGACCGAGCGAGCCGAAGCCCTGCGCCACCGTGTCGGACTGCACGTCGCCGTCGTAGTTCTTGCAGGCCCAGACGTAGCCGCCCTCCCACTTGAGGCTGGAGGCGACCATGTCGTCGATGAGGCGGTGCTCGTAGGTGAGGCCGGCGGCGTCGAACTTCTCCTTGTACTCGGTGTCGAACACCTCCTGGAACAGGTCCTTGAAGCGACCGTCGTACGCCTTGAGGATCGTGTTCTTGGTGGAGAGGTACACCGGGTAGTTGCGGTCGAGACCGTAGTTGAAGGAGGCTCGCGCGAAGTCGCGGATGGACGCATCCTGGTTGTACATGGCGAGCGCGACGCCGGCGCCCGGGGCCTGGTAGACCTCGAAGCTCTGCGCCTCCCCGCCGTCGTTCGGCTGGAAGCTGATGGTCAGCGTGCCCGGGCCGTCGAAGGTGAAGTCGGTCGCGCGGTACTGGTCGCCGAAGGCGTGACGGCCGATGACGATCGGCTTGTTCCAGCCGGGCACGAGCCGCGGGATGTTGGAGATGATGATCGGCTCGCGGAAGACGACACCGCCGAGGATGTTGCGGATCGTGCCGTTCGGGCTCTTCCACATCTTCTTGAGGCCGAACTCCTCGACGCGGGCCTCGTCCGGCGTGATCGTGGCGCACTTGACGCCGACACCGTGCTTCTGGATCGCGTGGGCCGCGTCGATGGTGATCTGGTCGTCGGTCTCGTCGCGCTTCTGGATGCCGAGGTCGTAGTACTCGAGGTTCACGTCGAGGTACGGGTGGATGAGGGAGTCTTTGATCGCCTTCCAGATGATGCGCGTCATCTCGTCGCCGTCGAGTTCGACGACCGTTCCGTCAACCTTGATCTTGTCCACTGGTTCTCCTGGGGGGGTCTGCCTTTTTGAGCCGTCGACAGCTTACCGGAGAGGGACAACTATCTTGACATCGAGACAGTTTCTCCCGGCGGATGCTCGGCTGGCCGCGACTATGCCGCGGTCACCCGCGCACGTTACCCTTTCGTCATGGCTGAGTTGAGACTGGAAGAGCTGAGCGCGAAGACCGTGGTGGCGGCGAACGCGCTCACGTTGAAGCCCGGACAGGAGCAGTTCATCGCTCCCGTGTCCTACTCGGCCGCGGCCGCCGTCGCGGACCCGAACACGTCGTGGCAGCGCGTCGTCCTCGACGGCGATGAGGTCGTCGGGTTCATCATGGGCGACTTCGACCCCCACGCCCACCAGGAGGAGTTCAAGGCGATCCTCTGGCGCATCAACGTCGACGCCGACGACCAGGGCCGCGGCATCGGCACGTTCGCGGTCCGGGCCCTCGCCGACGAGGCGCGTGCTCGGGGGCACAAGCGACTGCACGTCATCTGGGAGTCCGGCGAGCTCGGCCCGGAGCAGTTCTTCCTCCGCACCGGCTTCAAGCCGATCGGCGAGACGCAGTACGGCGAGACGATTGGTGCCCTCGACCTCTGAGGAGGCGCCGGGCCGCGATCCTGACACGTTCGTCGAGCGCGTGCTCGACGTCGTGGACTCGATCCCCTCGGGCCGGGTCATGACCTACGGGGACGTGGCCGCCGCCCTCGGTTCCCGCGCAGCGCGCATGGTGGGCCAGATCATGGCGTACTACGGGGGCGACGTGCCGTGGTGGCGAGTGGTCCGGGCCGACGGGCGCCCGGCCCAGAACCACGAGCACATCGCCCTCCAGCACTACCGGGCTGAGGGCACGGCGCTCCGGGGAGGCGAGGGCCGGCCGTATCGCGTCGACCTGGCGATCGCCCGGCACCGCCCCTCCCTCTGAGACACCCGCCGCGGGGCGTCGGCGCGACATCATCCCCTCGGACGATGAAGCCCTCAGGTCGATGGTGTTGAATGAAGGTCGTCCACATCACATATCACCGGGAGCCTCCGTGTCACGAATCCGAACCGCCGGACTGGTCGCCTCGGGCGCATCGATCGTTCTGGCCCTGTCCGGATGCTCGGTGGTCTCCGCCTTCACGCCGCACGTGCAGTCGGGCATCTACGACACGGCCAAGGAGTTCCGCGCCGCCGACCAGAAGGCGTTCGGCTCCCCCTCGTTCGTGCCCGACGACGCGACCATCGTCCGGGTCGACTGGGACACCCAGGCGGGCACCGCGATCCTCACCTACAGCTCGAAGACGCACTTCGTGACCGGAACCTGCACCGCGCCCGCGCCCGTCCCGAAGGCGCCGCTCGCCGACAGCTGGTGGCCGGTCGACGGCTTCCCCGCCCAGGGCGTGCAGTGCCCGGGTGGGTGGACGGCGTTCCTCATCGGCGACCAGGTCTACGCGGCGAAGGGCTCCGCCTCCAGCTGACGGGCGTCACCCCGCCGCCGGCGCCTCGGTCGGCGAGCCCTCGATGTCCGTCTCCTCGCGAGCGGAGGTCGCGACGGGGATCGTCAGCTCGACGATCGTGCCCAGCCCCTCCACGGAGCGGACCTCGGCGTGGCCGTCCACCGCCTCCACCCGGTCGCGGAGTCCCTCGAGTCCGCCGCCCGGCTCGATCGCCGCGCCTCCTCGCCCGTCATCCTTGACGGTCACGGTCACTGTCGACCCGTCGCGGGTCACCGTGACCGAGCAATTCCGCGCGCGGGCGTGCTTGGCGGCGTTGGCCAGGCACTCCGACACGCAGTAGTAGATCGTCTCCTCCACCACATCGGGGAGGCGTTCGGGCACCTCCACCGCTACCTGGACCGGCAGGCGGCTGCGCAGCGCCAGCTCGTCGATCGCGGACCGCAGGTCGCCGTCGGTCAGCACCGTGGGGTGGATGCCGCGTGCCAGCTCCCTGAGTTCGCGGAGCGCATCGGCGAGCTGGTCCGAGGCGCGCTGGAGGTCGAGGGCGAGGTCGCCGTCGCCGTGCGCCTCCGCCTTCGCCGTCGCGATGCGCAGGCTGATGGCGAGCGAGACGAGCTGCTGCTGTGACCCGTCGTGCAGGTCGCGTTCGAGCCTCCGACGTGCGAGGTAGCCCTCCTCGACGATCCGCAGCCGCGACTCGCGCAGCTCCTGGATCGTCCGCTCGAGGCGCTCCCGGAGCCGGTCGTTGTCGACGGAGAGGAGCAGCGCGGACGACACGGCGTCGAGCAGGCGGTCGTCCTGACTGAGCGCGACGTCGTGCTCGATCAGGGCGATCGGACCCTGATCCGAGTCGATCGCGAGCGTCGAGCGGCCCGGACGCAGCGCCGCGGGGTCCGGCTCCTGCTGGTGGGGTGCGCGGTCGCCCTCGCTCGTCCGGTACTCGCGCCGGTGCTCGTCCCACCAGTAGACCCGGAGGGAGGGATCGTGCAGCGTCCGCGCGAGGCTCGACTCCCAGAGTCCCCGATCCACCCGGTCGCGGGCCGCGATCACGAGGTCGGCGACCCGCGAGCGCAGGCCGCGCGCGTAGAGCACGCCCGCCACGAAGGCGGGAGGGACGAGCGCGATCGCCAGCGGAGGGATGAACTGGAGCTCGCCGCTGTTCCAGCCCACCGCGAAGCTCACCGATTCCTGCACGGTGCCGTAGCACCACAGGATGAGCGCGAGCGGCATCACGAAGGCGACGCGACGGGCGGGCAGAGAGCTCGTGACCCATCGCACCGCCAGCCGGCCGGCGACCACGAGCATCGAGCCGAGCCCCACGAGCCGCCACGCGATGCCCAGCCAGTAGTCCGCATCGGCGCTCGGCATGACCGCGTACGGATTGGCCGCGCACCCGCACTCGATCGGGGACGGCGACGCGAAGAGCAGGATGCCCGCGAGCCTCACGATGAAGGCAATGGTCACCGTCAGCGCGATGACGCGGTCAAAGCGTGCGACCAGGCGGCCCGTCGGGTAGCAGAGCACCAGGATCCCGACGAGGACGGCCCACAGATCCGTGACGCCCTCGACCCACGGCCAGAGCCAGCCCCACTGCCGGACCAGGGGGTACCACGCGCCCGCCGACCAGAAGAAGGCGGCGCCCACCATGAGCCAGCCGGGAACCGGGCTGCGCACGATCCGCCACGCGACGATCGCCGAGACGCAGAAGTCGACGGCGACCGCGATGAATACGACGGCCCACGTGGCGCCGGAGGGACGGGGGCCGTAGTCGCCGGTGATCGCGCTCAGCGCCTGGGCGACGACGTTGGACGCGAGGGCGACGGTCACCGCCAGCGCGCGGACCCACACTCGCGCGGTCCGCACCTCAGCCGTCCCGGCCGAGGAACCTCAGGACGGCGAGCACCCGGCGGTGACCCTCGGCGGAGTCCTCGACGCCGAGCTTCGCCATGATGTGGCCGATGTGCGACTCGACCGTGCGGAGGCTGAGGTGCAGTTCGCTCGCGATACCGACGTTGGAGCGGCCCTCCGCCATCAGGCGGAGCACGTCGCGCTCGCGCGAGGAGAGCGCCTCCACCGCCGCCTCGGACGATCGCGCCGACACCAGCAGATGGACCACTTCGGGGTCGACGACCGAGCCGCCCGCGGCCACCGTGCGGACCGCGTTGACCAGGGTGTCGGCGTCGGCGACGCGGTCCTTCAGGAGGTAGCCGGTGCCGCTGCCCGCGCTCATCGCGCGGATCGCGTATGCGGCCGTCGTGTACATCGAGAGCAGGAGGATGCCCGCCGTCGAGCCGTCGGCGCGCAGCCGCTCCAGGGCGCGCAGGCCCTCGTCGGTGTGCGTCGGCGGCATCTTGATGTCCAGAACGATCGCGTCGACCGCCCCGTCGCCGCCCACGACGTCGAGCAGGTCCTCGGCCGAGCCGACCGCGGCCACGACCTCCAGGCCGCCGGCGCGCAGGATCTGGCCGATTCCCTCACGCAGCAGCACCGCGTCGTCGGCCACTGCGACGCGGAGCGGGCGGCCCTCCGCCTTCGAACCCCCGGGCACGCGCTTACCCTAGCAGTCAGAGAGCCCCCTTTGAGCCTCCCGGGAGGCTCATGCCAGCAGGCTGAGGATGGCCTCGCCCGTGAGCTCCTCCTTCGCGATGAACCCCTCCGCCCCGGACTGCGCGACCCGCTGCCCGTAATCGCTCACGGACCGGCTCGAGGTCAGGACCACCGCGGCGCCGGTCTCGTGCATCGCCGGGACGAGATCGAAACCGCTGCCGTCCGGAAGGCCCACATCGAGCAGCACGAGGTCGGGCGACAGTCGGCGGCTGAGCTCGACCCCGTCGTGGCCGGAGCCGGCACCCCCGACGACGGAGAACCGCTCCAGCTCGAGCAGCAGGGTGGCCTGTTCGCGGAACCGCACGTGGTCGTCGACGATCACAACGCGGAGGCACATGCCGACATCTTCTCCCGGGCCCGCGGACGCAGCATCCGTGCCACCACGCATTCCGAATGCGGTGACCCCCCGGATGCGGGCCAGCACGCGCAGCGCGACGATATGAGGGAAGCTCACCGGACCCGAATCGGTGGGCCGCGACCGGGAACCCGGCGGCTGATCCAACCCCTCGGTCGCCGGGCAGCCACCGGGGCCCTGCGGGAGAAAGGCTTCCTCCCGCAGGGCCCCTGGGGCCCCGCCGCGGCGGTGCGCCCCGGCGATCCGCCGATCCGCCGCTACACCAGCGAGTCGCGCCAGGCGGCATGCAGCTGGGCGAAGCGGCCCGTGCCGCCGATCAGCTCGCCGGGCGAGCCATCCTCCACGACGCGGCCGTGCTCCATGACGAGCACGCGATCCGCGATCGCCACGGTCGACAGGCGGTGCGCGATGATCACGGCGGTGCGGTCGGCGAGCAGCGTCTGCAGCGCCTCCTGGACGAGCCGCTCGCTCGGGATGTCGAGGGAGCTCGTCGCCTCGTCGAGGATCAGGACGGCCGGATCGGCGAGGAAGGCCCGAGCGAACGAGATCAGCTGCCGCTGACCCGCCGACACGCGGCCGCCGCGCTTGTTCACGTCGGTGTCGTACCCGTTCGGCAGACCCGCGATGAACTCGTGCGCGCCCACCGCGCGGGCGGCCGCCTCGACCTCCTCCCGGGTGGCGTCCGGCTTGCCGAGCGCGATGTTGTCGGCCACGGACCCGCTGAAGAGGTACGCCTCCTGGGTGACCATGACGATCGCTCGCCGGAGATCCTTCGGGTGGAGATCGCGAAGGTCCACGCCGTCGAGCGTCACGGCGCCCCGGCTCGGGTCGTAGAACCTCGAGATGAGCTTGGCCAGCGTCGACTTGCCGGCGCCGGTCGATCCGACCAGCGCGACCGTCTGACCGGCCGGGATGTCGAGCGTGAACTCCGGCAGGATGACGCGGTCCTCCTTGTAGGCGAAGGCGACGCCGTCGAAACGGACGTGGCCCTGCGCCTCCCAGAGGTCGTGCGGCTGGACGGGGTCGGGAACGCTCGGCTCCTCCTCCAGGACTCCCGAGATCTTCTCGAGCGCGGCGGCGGCCGACTGGTAGGAGTTGTAGAACATCGCCATCTCCTCCATCGGGTCGAAGAACCGGCGCGTGTACAGCAGCGCCGCCAGGAGCACGCCGATGGCGAGCTGCCCGTCGGCCACGCGGAACCCGCCGACGAGCAGCACGACGCCGACCGTGACGTTTCCGATCATCACGAGCCCGGGGTCGAAGATCCCGAACAGCTGGATGACGCGCGCGTTCACGTCGCGGTAGTCCTCGACGAGGCCGCCGAACTCCTTCTCGTTGCGCTTCTCCTTGCGGAACGCCTTCACCGCGCGGATGCCCGTCATCGTCTCGACGAAGTGGACGATCAGCTTGGCCGACGCCACCCGCGAGATGCGGAACAGCACCTGCGAGCGCTTCTGGAACCACCGCGTCAGGAGGTACAGCGGCACCAGCGAGCAGACGAGGACCACGCCGCTCAGCCAGTCGATCGAGAACAGCGCGATCGCGATGAACAGCATGTACAGGAAGCCCTGCACGAGCTGGTTGATGCCCGAGTCGAGCAGCTCGCGGATCGAGTCGAGGTCGCTCGTCTGCCGCGAGATGATGCGGCCCGACGTGTACGACTCGTGGAACTCGAGCGACAGCTTCTGGGTGTGGAGGAACACCCGCTTGCGCAGGTCGAGCAGGATCGCCTGGCTGATCCGCGCGCTGAGCACGGTGTACCACGCGATCAGCACAGCGCCGATGACGCCAGTCACCAGGTAGGCGACGCCGGCCGCGGCGAGCGGGAACCAGTTCTGCTTGAGCAGGGCCGGCAAGCCGTTGTCGATGCCGAACGCGATGATCGCCGGGCCGGCGACCTGCGCCGCCGTGCTGACGACGACGACCGCCGCCGTCAGCAGGAGCCGCAGGCGCAGCGGGCGCAGCAGCGACCCGAGGAGGCGCAGGGAGCGCCGGCGGATCTGCCGGCTCTCCTCCGCGCTCAGGTCGTTGCGCTCCTCCCCCTCGACGCCGAGGACGGATGTCGTGCTCACAGGTTCACCTCCTGAAGGAGTTCTTCGTTGTGCTCGTCCTCCAGGCTGGAGATGACGAACCGGTAGTGCTCGCTCGTCGCGAGCAGGTCGTGGTGGGTGCCCACCGCGGTGATCCGGCCGTCCTCGAGGAGGGCGACACGATCGGCCAGCATGACGGTGGAGGGGCGGTGCGCGACCACGAGGGCCGTGGTCGCTGCGAGCACGCGCCGGAGCGCGGCCTCGACGAGCGCCTCCGTGTCGACGTCGAGCGCCGACAGGGGGTCGTCGAGCACCAGGATGCTCGGCGCCGCGGCGACCGCTCGGGCCAGCGCCAGGCGCTGCCGCTGACCGCCGGAGAGGCTGAGCCCCTCCTCGCCGACCTTGGTCTCGACGCCCTCCGGCAGCTCGTACACGAAGCCGGCCTGCGCGATCTCGAGGGCCTCGGTGAGGACGCGTTCCGCCTCGGCCGAGTCCGGGTCGAGGTCGTCCCGCCCGAGCAGCACGTTGTCGCGCACGGTCGCCGAGAACAGGGTGGCGTCCTCGAAGGCCATCGCGATGGCCCGGCGGAGGTCGTACCTGGTCAGGTCGCGCACGTCGACGCCGTCGACGCGGACCGCGCCTCCCGTCACGTCGTACAGACGCGTCGTGAGGGCCGTCAGGGTCGACTTCCCGCTGCCCGTGAGGCCGACGAGCGCCATGGTCTCGCCGGGGCGGACCGTGAGCTCGATGCCGTCGAGCAGGTCCGGGAACCGCTCCGGGGAGTCCTGGTACCGGAAGTGCACGTCGTCGAAGACGAGCTCTCCCTTCGGCTCCCGGATCTTCTTCGGCTCGGCCGGGTCGGTGATCGTGTTGACCTCGTCCAGGACGTCGAAGAACCGGTCGGCGGCGGTCCGGGTGTCGAACGTCATCGAGAGGAGGAAGCCGATCGACTCGATCGGGAACCGCAGCACGGTCGCCGTCGCGAAGAACGCCACCAGCTCGCCCACCGTGAGCTGCCCCTGGGCCGCCAGCCAGACGCCGACGACCAGGCACAGGCCGAAGGCGATGTCCGGCACGAGGAGGAGCCAGAGCCAGATCCCCGCGATCGCCTTCGCCTTCTCGATCTCGGTCCCGCGCAGCTGCTCCGCCTGCGACTCGAACTTCTTGAGGGCGTGCTTGCCGCGGCCGAAGGCCTTCAGCACCCGGATGCCGTGCACCGACTCCTCGACGGCGGTCGCGAGGTCGCCGGCCTGGTCCTGGCTGCGCCGGGCGACGATGGAGTACTTCTTCTCGAAGACGAAGCCGTAGATCCAGAGCGGGATCGACAGCACCAGGAAGATGAGGCCCAGGATCGGGTTCCAGCCGATCAGGATGGCGAAGCCGACGACGATCGTCACCACGTTGACGACGAGGAGGACGATGCCGAACGACAGCCATCGCCGGATCAGGCTGAGGTCGCTCACGGCGCGGGACAGCAGCTGGCCGCTCGGCCAGCGGTCGTGGAACGCCACGGGGAGGTCCTGGAGCTTCGCGTAGAGCGCGTTGCGCATCGTCGCCTCGACGCGGGTACCCGGCGTGAGCACGAACCACCGCCGCAGCGAGATGAAGACCGCCTCCGCGGCCCCCAGGCCCACGACGAGCAGGGCCGCCGGCCACACCGCGCTCGGGTCGCCCGTCGACAGCGGGCCGTCGACGAGCCAGCGCAGCACCTGCGGGATGGACAGCGCGACGAGGCTCGCCAGCAATGCGGCGACCATGCCGAGGACGATGCGCGGCGCCGCCGAGCGGGCGAACGGCAGGATGCGCAACAGCGTGCGCGCCGTGCCCGGGCGCTTCGGGGTCGTGGATTTCTGGGACTGCTGACCGAGTTCAGCCGAGGACATGAAGATTCCGATTTCTCGTGGAGAGCGTCGTGATGCGAGGCGACCCATCGGCGCGGAGACGCGCGCGGTCGCGGGGAGGGACGGCGGACGGCACCCTGCCGGGCCGGCCCGAGGGAAACGTGGCTTCGGCGCCCGTCAGCGGGCGGCCGACCTGGGACCTACCAGGCGGGAACGGGTTCGGCGGGCCGCACGACGGCGGCGACGAGCCCGGACACGATCCACGTCCGTGTGTTCTCGATCGTCGTCATTGCGTCCTCCCAGCCCCGAAGCGATTCCTCTGCGTTGCTGCAACAAGGCAGCCCTACAGGATATTGCCAGGTTCGCCTCGAGCGCAACCCCGGCGCGGGGTCCGCCACCCTGGGGCGAGCCATGAGCACGTCGAAGATCTCTCAGAATGGGGGTCCCGATTGCGGCCCCGTCCGAGTCCCGCGTTGCTACTGTGAGCGCGTGACCGCACCCGAGCCCGCGCCGCTCAGTCGCCGCCGTCGCCTCCACGAGGAGGCCGGAGGCGGACGCTCCGTGCGTCACGGGCGCCTTCGGCGGCGCTCACCGGCGGGCGCGATCGCGGGTCTCCTCGGGGCCGTCGTGTCCGTAGCTCTCGTCTCTGCGGTCGGTGTCGGGACCTTCGCCGTCTTCGACACCGTGCGCAGCATCCGCCCGGCCGTCCACCTTCAGCTCGCCGCCAAGTCGGGCGCCGCACAGCCGGTGCCCGACGTCGCGGCCGCGACCGGTGAGATCAACGTCCTGCTCACCGGGACGGACACCAGAACCGGCCAGGGCGGTTCGTTCGACACCCCCGACGAGCTCGCCGGGAGCTCGGGCGCCGGGAACAACGACGTCACGATGGTGCTCCACGTGGCCGCGGATCACCGGAGCGCCGCCGTGATCAGCATCCCGCGCGACCTCGTCGTGCCGATCCCCGAGTGCATCGCCCCGGGTGGAGGCACGCTGTCCGCCACCACGGACATGTTCAACACCACGCTCGCCCGCGGCGGCCTCTCCTGCGTCGTCGCCACCGCCCAGAAACTGACCGGGCTGAGCATCCCGTTCGCCGCCGAGATCTCGTTCGACGGGGTCATCGCCATGTCGAACGCCGTCGGCGGCGTTCCCGTCTGCCTGGCGACGCCCGTGACGGACCCGTACGTCGGGCTCGACCTGCCGGCGGGCCAGCAGACGCTGGTGGGAGCGGATGCGCTCGCCTTCCTCCGCAGCCGCCACGGCGTCGGCGACGGCAGCGACCTCGGCCGCATCAGCGACCAGCAGCTCTTCCTCTCGGCGCTGATGCGGAAGACGACCAGCGCGGGCGTGCTCTCGAACCCTCTGACCCTCTACTCGCTCGCCCGGGCGGCCACGCAGAACGTCCAGTTCTCCGACACGCTCGCGTCGCCGACCACGCTCGTGTCGCTCGCGCTCGCGCTGAAGAGCATCCCGCTCGACCAGTTCGTGTTCCTCCAGTACCCCGCGGTCACCGACCCATCGGACACCGCGCGCGTCATCCCCGACGACTCGGCCGTCAGGTCGCTCCAGGAGGCGCTGGCGAGCGGCCAGCCGCTCGCCCTGACGGGTCGGACGGGCGTCGCGACCCAGCTCGCTCCAGGAGCGCCCGCGGGCACGGACGCAGGCTCCACGGCGTCACCCGCAGCGCCCGCGACGGGCGCACCGAGCGCCACTCCCTCCCCCGCTCCGACGAGTTCGACGCCGACGCCGACGCCGACACCGACCCCGACGCCGGGTGCCGCAACACTGCCCAGCACCGTCACCGGTCAGACCGCCGCCGAGCAGACCTGCACGAAGGGGAATTGACGCGACCGGTCCGCGTCAGCAGATGCGGATCGACAGGCAGGTGACGCAGCCCTCGAGCTTCTCGAACTCCGAGATGTCGACCTGGATGACGGTGTAGCCGAGGTCCTCCACCAGGGCGACCGACCGAGGCGCCGACGACGACATCAGCACGGTGTCGTCCGAGAGGACGACGACGGCCGTGCCGTGCCTTTCCGGGACCGGCAGGAAGCGCTCGAACACCCGCGGGTCGTCGACGAGCGGCTCGTAGCCGATGACCGTGCCGTCGGGGAGGGCCGTCACCGCGGTCTTGAGGTGGAGCGCCTTCGTCATCGGGACGGCCACGACCGTGTAGCCGAGGTCGCCGGCGATGGCGCGCAGCTGGCGGATGCCCTCGGCATTCGTCCGACCGCCGCGGCCGACGTAGACGGTCGACCCGACCTTCAGCACATCGCCGCCGTCCAGGGTGCCGGGCTCCTCGATGCGCTCGAGGCGCAGGCCCTGCGCCCGGAGGGCCGCCTCCGTCCCCGCGGTCTCGGGGCGGCGCGAGTCGGCGCCCGGACGGGTGATGACCGCGGTGTCGCCGAACACGACGGCGGTGTCCTCGACGAACACGGAATCGGCGAGGTCGTCCGCGCTGGCGACCTCGACCGTCTGCCAGCCGGCCTGGGAGAGCGCCGCCACGTAGGCGTCCCACTGCTGGTCGGCGAGGGAGGCGTCGATCGGCTCGCGCTCGATGTGGGTGACGAGCCCCTCGGAGAGGTTCTTCGCGGGGATGCGGACGAGGGCGATGCGGCGACCGGCGGCGGCGAACAGACTGCCGGACTCGATCGATGCGGCCAGCGCATACCCCACGGTGGGGAAGGCGACGGCGGCGATGAGCCAGAACGCGAGGTCGACGCCGATCAGGAAGAGGGCGGAGTTCTGCCAGGCCGAGTTCGTCAGCCCCGCACCCTGGGTGACGAAGAGGATCACCGTGCCGCCGATCACGCTGAGGACGGCGACCACGACACCGGCGACGATGCTGACCCAGCGACGCTGGAAGGCGCCGATCGCGCCCGCCACGAAGGCGAGGACGAGCAGCAGCAGGGCCGGGTACTGCTGGTACAGCACGGCGTTCGCGAGGATCTGAGCCTGGGGCGATGCGCCCTGCAGCCAGATCAGCACCCCGACCACGAAGACGATCGCCGCCACCGACCCGAAGAAGGCGGTGGCGGCGACCGCGACGGCGGAGACCAGGGATGCGACGAGCCGGCGGCCCCACGAAGACGTCATGGGTACCAACCCTAGCGGAGCCCGGCTATGCGTTTGCTGGCTCGCGGAGGCGCGCCAGGGCGAGCTCCTCGGCCGCCTCGAGGGCGGTGATCCCGCGCTCGTCGGCGGCCTCGAAGATCTCCGTCACGGTGTCCCCGATGCGCTCCACGCGCTCCCGCGTCGCCTCGGCGGACGGGTGCTCCTCGTTCATCATCGACAGGAAGATCACGCCTCCCGCGTTGACGACGAAGTCGGGCGCCCACAGGATGCCGCGGGCGGCGAGGCGCGCGGCGCCGTCCCGGGTGGCGAGCTGGTTGTTCGCGGGCCCCACGACGGCCTTCACCCGAAGCTCGTCGATGACCTCGCCGGTGAGGACGCCGCCGACTCCGGCCGGCACGAACAGGTCGCCCTCGACGCGGTGAGCCTCGGCAGGCTCGACCCAGGCGGCGCCGAGCGTGTCGGCCAGCGCTCGCTTGGCGGGATTCACGTCGGTGACGGTAAGGACGGCGCCTTCCGCGGCGAGGCGCATGGCGATGAGCGAGCCCACGTGGCCGAGGCCGAGCACGGTCACGCGGCGGCCCGACACCGAGCGCATCCCCGTCGCGCGCTCGAGCGTGGACAGCAGACCGGCGTAGACGCCGTTCGCCGTCGCGTCGCTCGGCTCGCCGACGCCTCCCTCCGACGGCGGAAGGCCGCAGACGTGCGCCGTGCGCGTGGCGACGACGGACATGTCCTCGGCGCTCGTGCCGACGTCCTCGGCGGTCATGTAGGCGCCTCCGAGGCTCTCGACGGCGTCGCCGAGGTCGAGCATGATCTCGTAGCGCTCGGTCGCCGTCAGCTCGTGCCCGCGGGGCACGTAGACGACCGTCTTGCCGCCGCCGCGGGCGACCCCCGCCGCAGCGTTCTTGAGGGTCATCCCCTCGGCGAGGCGCAGCGAGTCGGCGACCGCCTCCTGCCAGGAGTCGTACGTCCAGACCCGGCAGCCGCCGAGGGCGGGGCCGAGGACCGTGGAGTGGACCGCGATGCTGATCGTGAAGCCGCTCCGCCTCCCCTTCACGACGTGCAGTGTTTCGTGCGGAAGTTCGCTGGGCAGGACGGACATCGGTGTCTCCTCGTGGGATCGCGGGTGAATCGAAAGGGTCTTGTGGACCGCCGTCCATTCTCCCGCTCCCGGCGGGGAGCCGCAATCGGCGCGCGGCTCAGTGGAAGAAGTGCCGCTCCCCGGTGAAGTACATCGTCACGCCGGCGGCCTGCGCTGCGGCGATGACGTCCTCGTCGCGGATGGAGCCGCCCGGCTGCACGATGGCGCGAACACCCGCCCCGATGAGGATCTCCGGGCCGTCCGCGAACGGGAAGAACGCGTCAGAGGCGGCCACCGACCCCGCGGCGCGCTCGCCCGCGCGGGTCACCGCCAGGTTGCACGAGTCCACCCGATTGACCTGCCCCATGCCGACACCGACCGAGGCGCCGTCGTTCGCGAGCAGGATCGCGTTCGACTTCACGGAGCGGCAGGCCTTCCAGGCGAACTCGAGATCGGCGCGGGTGGCGGCATCGGCCTCCTCGCCGGAGACGAGCCTCCACGTGGAGGAGTCGAAGTCGTCGAAGCGGTCCGAGTCCTGCACGAGCACGCCCCCGGACAGCTGCCGGAACTCGGACGCGGACCGGGTGTAGCCCTCGGGCAGCTGCAGGATCCGGAGGTTCTTCTTGGTCTGGAGGAGCTCGAGCGCCTCCGGCTCGAAGCCCGGTGCGACGAGCACCTCGGTGAAGATGCCCTTCACCGTCTCGGCCATCGCCCGGGTCACCGTCCGGTTCGCCGCGATCACCCCGCCGTACGCCGACACCGGGTCGCACTCGTGCGCCTTCCGGTGCGCGTCGGCGATGTCGTCGGAGACGGCGATCCCGCACGGGTTGGCGTGCTTGATGATCGCGACGGCGGGCTCGGCGAAGTCGTAGGCGGCGCGCAGCGCCGCGTCCGCGTCGACGTAGTTGTTGTAGGACATCTCCTTGCCGCCGAGGAGGGTCGCCTGTGCGATCCCGCGGCCGCGCGGGTCGGCGTACAGCGCCGCCGCCTGATGCGAGTTCTCGCCGTAGCGCAGCGTGTGGGCGAGCTCCGCCTCCACCCGGAAGCGCTCGGGGAAGGCGTCCGTGGAGGGGGCTTCACCGGCGAACCACGCCGCGACGGCGCCGTCGTAGGCGGCCGTGTGCGCGAACGCCCGGGACGCGAGCTCGCGGCGCTGGTCGAAGGTGGTGCCTCCCGCGGCGATCGCCTCGGCGATGCGCGGGTAGTCCGACGGCGAGACGACGATGGCGACGTTCGCATGGTTCTTGGCGGAGGCGCGGACCATCGCCGGTCCGCCGATGTCGATCTGCTCGACGACGTCGTCGCCGACCGCGCCCGAGGCGACCGTCTCGACGAACGGGTACAGGTTCACGACGACGAGCTCGAACGGCTCGATGCCGAGATCCTTCAGCTGCTGCTCGTGATCCGCCAGTCGCAGGTCGGCGAGGAGGCCCGAGTGGATCGCCGGGTGAAGCGTCTTGACGCGCCCGTCGAGCGACTCCGGGAAGCCCGTGACGCTCGCCACATCGGTCACGGCGTAGCCCGCGTCGCGGATGGTGGAGGCCGTCGAGCCGGTGGAGACGATCTCGACGCCCGCCTCGGCGAGCGCCTTCGCCAGGTCGAGCAGTCCGGTCTTGTCGCTGACCGAGATCAGCGCCCGGCGGATCGGGACGACGTCCCGCTCGCGGTACAGGCTGGGGTCGTGACGTGGTCCGCTCATGCTCGGGCAAGCTCCTCGAGGTCGATGTGTCCGTTGGCGATGTCGAGGACGGCCTGGATCAGCAGGCGCCGCTCGACGGGCTTGATGCGCTCGTGCAGCGCTGTCTCGGTGTCGCCGGGCAGCACCGGGACGCGCTCCTGGCTGATGATCGGTCCGGCGTCGACGCCGTTGTCGACCACGATGAGACTCGCCCCGGTCTGGGTGACGCCCGCCGCCAGTGCGTCGCGGACGGCGTGCGCGCCGGGGAACTCGGGCAGGTAGGCGGGGTGTGTGTTGATGAGGGCCGGGGACAGCGTCTCGACGACCCGCGGCGGCACGAGGCGCATGAGGCCCGAGAGGATCACCAGGTCCGGTTCCCAGCGGAGGATCTCCTCCAGCAGGGCGTCGCCCCACTCCTCCCGGCTCGGATACGAGGTGAAGGGCACCGTGAAGGTCGGGACCCCGTACTCCTCGGCGTGCTCGAGGCCGTCGGCTTCGCGGTCCGCACCGACCGCCACCACGCGGGCGGGGAACTCCGCGTCCTCCGAGGCCTCCAGCAACGCGCGCAGGTTGGAACCGCCACCGGAGATCAGGACCACGATCGAGAGCACCCGTCAAGCCTAGCGGGGAGGGCGCGCGGCCGCCGCGCCGGTCAGCGGCGCACGCGCTCGCCCACCACGAGCCCGATGACGGCCGCGACGCCCACCTCGACGGCCGCGAGCCCGGCCACGAGCCACGGATTCGGGCCGACGTCGTGCAGCCTGCCCGGGCCGAGCGCGCCGGACGACCACCACGCGAGGAGGCCGAGCTCGACGCCCGCGACGACGCCGATGCCGAGGGCCGTGAGCAGGAGTGTCGGCAGGCCGAGGGCATCCAGGGGGCCGCGGCGGAACCGCAGCAGCGTCGCGGCCGCGAACCCCGCCAGGAGGGGCACCACCAGCCCGGCGAGACCGAACGAGTAGCCGTGCGCGGGCACGACGGCAAGCAGCGGGACGCCGGGCACGGGGCCGAGCGCCGTTCCGATCGGGCTGACCGAGGAGCCCGTGCCGATCGCGAAACCGGGCCCGACGAGCCACGAGGCGATCCACACCACGAGGTTCGGCAGGAAGGCCAGCTGCGCCACGGTCAGCGCGATGCCGCCGACGACGCCGGTCTGCAGCTGCTCGTACAGGCTGATGATGGAGCCGTAATTGCCGAAGATCAAGAGGGCGAGCACGAGCGCGGACGCTCCCACGACGATCGCGGTCGCAGCGGTTCCGGCTCGGAGAGCCGCCGCGACCCCGACGCGAACGGGCCCGGGTATGGAGCGGAGGCGCGCGAGCCCCTCCGCGCGGAGCCGGACGGGGGCCAGGAGGGTGCCCCCCGTGACCGGACGCCCTGTCTCCTCCCGCGATGGGATCGACGATCCGGCCGGCCCCCCGTTCCGCTCCAGCGGGGCGGCCGCGCGCAGCGTCGCGCCGATCAGCCCGACCCCGATCCCCAGCGCGTAGACGAACGGCGGCAGCACCACCCCTTGCCACAACGACGGTTGGACCACGGCGCTTCCGGCGCTCAGGGTGACGACGAGCGAGAGGAGGGCGAAGACGACGACCGCGCTGACCGCGCCGGTCACCCGGAAGCCGGTCTCCGCCGCCCGGATGCCGGTGCGCGCTCCGAGCCCGGCGGTCAGCACGGCGAACCCGAGGAGGGCGATCGTGACCTGGAACGGCACGGCGGCGGCCGGGAGTCCCAGTTCGGCGACCGTCTGCGGGTCGAGGCCCACGGTGAGGTTCACGCCGTGACCGACCAGCCAGATGTCGGCGGCGGACCGCCAGACGACGGTGAAATCGCCGGCCAGATGGTACTGCGCCGCCCACAGGATCGTCAGCGGGACGAGGCAGATGCCGAGTCCGATCGCGGCGACGATCAGCGCCTCGAGCGCTGCGAGGAGGGCGACGGTTCTGGGACTCATGACCGAACGGAGCCTACCGGGAGGCGGGGTCGCCCGGCGGCCGACACTTCGGCCCTCAGGAGACGGTCATCGCAGGGGTGTCCTCGTCGAGCTTCTGCGGCACGGCGACCGCGGGCCGTTGCACGAGCTCGAGCACGGCGATGACGAGCGCCGCGATCACCAGCGTCCAGATGATGAGTGCCGGCGTGAGCGGCCGGACGAACAGGATCACGGCCGAGGCGATGACCGCCACCGCCGCTCGGAGGAGCGCACGCTGCGCGTACAGCCACTCCCCCGTCCTGCCCGTGGTGATCCCGTGACTCTCGGCGGAGTTCCTCACCCAGGCCACCCCCGAGCCGAAGAAACCGCGCAGCCGTCTCGCGAACGCGAACGGACCGGCGTACCAGCCGACCAGCGCGACGGCGATGGCGAGCACGAGCACGGCGATCGCCGTATCGCGCATGGCGTCGCTCACCGTGCCATACAGCGTCTGAGCGACCGCCGAGGGCATGAGCGACGGGGTGACCGACGCCTGGAAGAGAAGACGGCCCGTGCCGACGAGCGCCAGCACGACGAGCATCGCGAGGGCCAAGCCGATCGAGGCCCAGACGAGGGCGAGGGCGCGACGCCGCGCGACCACCACCCCGAGCGCGAGGAACCCGATCGCGATCCAGGGGAGCCACGACCCGGCCGCGAGCGCGACACCGTAGAGGAGCTGCAGCGTGGGGACCGACGACTTCTGCGCGACGGTCACCGTCGGATTCACGGCGGGGATCTGGCTCGCGAAGGTCAGCCCCCGGTCGATGAGAGCCTGCTTGACCCGCTCGATGATCGGGCCGAGCTGGATGCCGATCGAGCCGTTCGCTCCGATCGTCACCGCCGATTGCGGGTTGTTCTGCATGGTGGCCACGAACTGCTTGTGCGTGGCCCGCAGCGCCTCCTGCCAGACCTGTTTGAAGGTGTCCGACCGCACGAAGTTGGCGACCGTGTCGTGGAGGAGCGAGACGATCCCCTGGGCCATCGGCTCTTTGAGCGCGTTCAGCGCCTTGGTGGCGACGGGCCCGGTCCCGAGACCGGTGATGCCGTCGATGACCTGCGAGGTCAGCTTCGGGATGTCGACCTTCTGCTGGACGACCGTCACGACCTGATCGGTCACGTAACTCTGCACGGCGGGGTCGTCGGCGAGCGGCGCGTACGTCGCCACGAATGTGTCCGTGTCGGTGAGCTGGACCTTCGCCCACGACGCGACCACCGCGACCGGCGCGAGCACGGAACCGATGACGATGAGGACGACAGAGAGCAGTGTCCACGCCCAGCTGCGCTTGTGGGGGGCGGCTGGAGCGGCCGGCGGTGCACTCGCTGCACCGGCGTCGAGAGCGGCCCCCGTGGAGGCTCGTTCCAGCTCGCCCCGCAATGCCGCGTTCTCCGCTTCCAGCGCCGCGAGCCGCTCGCGCACCTCGTCGTCCGTCATCCTCGCCATGACCGCCCCTTCCGCCGAGTGCGGCCACTGTAACGCCGCGGACCCCCGCTCGGGCATCCCGGTATCCGGAGGCGTGGAAGACGCGGGAAGGCCGGACCCCTGTGCGGGATCCGGCCTTCCGGTCGGGGCGATCGGTCAGAGCGCCGCGTACACCTCGCGCAGGAGCGCCGCGGTCTCGGACGGCGTCTTGCCGACCTTGACGCCGGCGGCCTCGAGCGCCTCCTTCTTCGCCTGGGCGGTCCCCGCGGAGCCGGACACGATCGCGCCCGCGTGCCCCATGGTCTTCCCCTCGGGAGCCGTGAAGCCCGCGACGTAGCCGACGACCGGCTTCGTCACGTTGGCCTTGATGAAGTCGGCCGCGCGCTCCTCCGCGTCGCCGCCGATCTCGCCGATCATGACGATCGCCTTGGTCTCGGGGTCGGCCTCGAACGCGGCGAGCGCGTCGATGTGCGTGGTGCCGATGATCGGGTCGCCACCGATGCCGATGGCGGTCGAGAAGCCCAGGTCGCGCAGCTCGTACATCATCTGGTACGTCAGCGTGCCGGACTTGGAGACGAGGCCGATCGGGCCCTTGCCGGTGATCGTCGCCGGCGTGATGCCGACGAGGGACTCGCCGGGGGTGATGATGCCCGGGCAGTTCGGACCGATGATCCGGGTCTTGTTGCCCTTCTCCTTGGCGTAGGCCCACGCCTCGGCCGAGTCCTGGACGGGGATGCCCTCCGTGATGACGACGAGGAGCGGGATCTCGGCGTCGATCGCCTCCACCATCGCGTCCTTCGCGAACGCGGGCGGCACGAAGATGATCGACACGTCGGCGCCGGTCTTCTCGATCGCCTCGACGACGGAGCCGAACACGGGGAGCTCGACGTCGCCGTGGGTGACGGTGGTGCCGGCCTTGCGGGCGTTCACGCCGCCGACGACCTGCGTGCCCGCCTTCAGCATCAGCGCGGTGTGCTTGGTGCCCTCGCCGCCGGTGATGCCCTGGACGATGACCTTGGAGTCCTTGTTGAGGAAGATAGACATGGTTGTTCGTCCTTCGCTTACTTCGCTGCCAGCTCGGCGGCCTTGTCGGCGCCCTCGTCCATGGTGAGCGCGAGGGTGACCAGCGGGTGGTTCGCCTCGGTGAGGATGCGGCGCCCCTCCTCGACGTTGTTGCCGTCGAGACGCACGACGAGCGGCTTGTTGGCCTCGTCGCCGAGGATCTCGAGCGCCTTGACGATGCCGTTCGCGACCGCGTCGCACGCGGTGATGCCGCCGAACACGTTCACGAACACGCTCTTGACCTGCGGGTCGTTCAGGATGACATCGAGACCGGCGGCCATGACCTCGGCGGAGGCGCCGCCTCCGATGTCGAGGAAGTTCGCGGGCTTGACGCCCTTGTGGTTCTCGCCGGCGTAAGCGACCACGTCGAGGGTCGACATGACGAGGCCCGCGCCGTTGCCGATGATGCCGACCTGGCCGTCGAGCTTGACGTAGTTGAGGTCGGAGGCCTTGGCCTTCGCCTCCAGCGGATCGGCGTCGGCCTTGTCCTCCAGCGCCCCGTGGTAGAGGTGGCGGAAGCCGGCGTTGTCGTCGAGGGTGACCTTGCCGTCGAGGGCGATGATGTCGCCCTCCTCTGTGAGAACCAGCGGGTTGACCTCGACCAGGGTCGCGTCCTCGCCCTTGTAGACCTCGTAGAGCTTCACGAAGACGTCGGCGACCTTCTCGACGAGCTCGTCGGGGAAGCCCGCAGTGCGGGCGATCTCGGTCGCCTTCGCCGAGTCGATCCCCTGGATCGGGTCGACCTCGACGCGGGCGAGCGCCTCGGGCTTCTCGACGGCGAGCTGCTCGATCTCCATGCCGCCCTCGACGCTCGTGAGCGACAGGTACGACCGGTTGGCGCGGTCGAGGAGCACCGAGAAGTAGAACTCGCGCGCGATGCGCGCTCCGCCGGCCACCATCACGCGGCGGACGACGTGGCCCTTGATGTCGAGGCCCAGGATGGCCTTGGCGGCCTCCTCGGCGTCGTCGGCGGTCTTCGCGACCTTGACGCCGCCGGCCTTGCCGCGGCCTCCGGTCTTGACCTGCGCCTTGACGACGGTGACGCCGCCGAGCTTCTCGGCCGCGGCGCGCACCTCCTCGGGCGTGTCCGCGACGATGCCCGGCAGCACCGGGACCCCGTACTTCTCAAACAGGTCTCTGGCCTGGTACTCGTATAGATCCACGGTTATCCAATCCGCTGCTGGCCCGGTGCGCTCGTGGCTTCCGGCTGGTGTCTCATGGCGGCTCGGCAGAATAGCTCGACGCCGAGATAAATTCGCCAGTGAGAACTTTAGCGCCTCCGCCTGACCGGACCGTAACCCTCCTGCCCTCACACCGGGCCCTCGGCGGGTGCTCTCCACAGATCGTCGGCTCCCCCCTCGCCGGCCTCCCGCGCTCGCGAGGGTGGAGACATGACTCACCGGATCTCGAACCTCCTGCTCGCCGTCATCCTCGGCGGCCTCGCCGTGCTGATCGGCGCCGTGCACTCCGCGCTCAGTCTTGCTCCACCCGCTCGCGCTCTGGCGGGCGACGGGCACGGTCCTGGCTACCGCTCCGAGTCAGGCTGGTGGCTGGGCAGCTACCGGCTCGACGACGGCGTGCAGGGCTTCTGCCTCGATGCCGGCAAGAAGAGCCCGACGGGGTACGCCTACGACTACGTCGACGCCTCGGCGCTGGGGCGCTTCGACCCCGAGCAGACGGCGCGCCTCGCCTACATCTCGCGCACGTGGGCGGCCACCGGTGACCGGCTCACGGCGGCCGCCGGCCAGGTGGCGACGTGGATGGTCGCCGGCCTCGGCGGCAGCACCCCGGAGAGCATGGCGGCGCGTGCGGGTGCCGACGCCCCCGCGGTCCTCGCCCGAGCTCACGAGATGCTCGCCGAAGCCGACCGCGCGGCGTCGCGTTCGGTGAATGCCTCCGTCGTCGTCGAACTCGCCGAGAGCGGACACGGGCGACTGCGCGTCGAGGTCACGGTCGACCGCCTCGGCGGCCCCGAAGTGCTGTCTCCTGGCGCGCACACCGCCCACGTCGTGCTCAGCGGAGCGACGACCGCCGATGGGCGGACCGAGGCGGACGTACCGAGCGGAACGGACATCGACGTGGTCCCGACAGACACCGGTGCGAGCGTCTCCGTGACGGCCGAGGCGACCCTGACCTCGCTACCGTACGGCGACCGGATGCTCGTCGCCGTGCCGCACGCGACCGAGGCCCAGTCCGTTCTGGTCGCGCAACCGGCAGACGCATCGGCCGAAGGGTCCGCGAGCGCGGTCGGCCCCTCCCCACGACCGTTCCAACCGACGGTGCAGACCGTGGCGAGCCATGCCCTCGCCGAGCCGGGTACAGCACTCCACGATCGCCTGACCGTCTCCGTGAGGAACGAGGAGGACCTGCTCCCGACCTGGGGCGTACGGCGCACCGACGACGGATTCGCCCCCGTCCGCGCGATCGTCGAGAGCACCCTGCACGGGCCCTACACCGAGCCCATCGCCCTCGCCGACGCACCGCCGAGCGACGGCCCCGCCGTCTGCACCGTGGAAACGGTCATCGAAGGCCCTGGTGAGTACGTCACACCGGAGTGCGTCGTCGCCGCCGAGGGCTACTACGTCTGGACGGAGCGGATCGATCCCGAGCGGCTTGCGCCCGGCGAGGGCGGTGAGCGCCTGCGCCCCTGGCAGTCGGCGTTCGGGCTCGAGTCCGAGACGACCATCGTGCAGAAGAATCCGGTGCTGGCACCTGCCGCACCTGCCGCACCTGCCGTACCGACCGAGCTGGCCGCGACCGGGAACCTGAGCGGGCCCGCCACGGCGGTACTGGCCACTGCCGCGATGCTCACTGTCGCCGCGGGTGGACTGCTGACGGTCGCCGCCCGCTTCACGGGCCCGGGGGGCCGCCGCCGAGCGCGCCCAATCCGGGCACGGTGAGCAGGACCATGCCGAGGAGCACCGTGAGAATGATCCCGTGGGCGCATGGCCGTCCGCGCGATCCGTGGGCACCATGGAGGAGTGACCTCAGTACCCGGACATCCGACGGCCCTCGCCGAGATCGCGGGCGAGTCGCTGTCGCTGCTCGGAGGCGGTCGGGCGCTCCTCCTCCAGATCGCGCACCCCTCCGTGGGGCGCGGCGTGGCCGAGCACAGCGACTTCGCGGGGAGGATGCTCGATCGTCTGCACGGCACGATCACCTTCGTCTACGCCTCGGTGTTCGCGACGCCGGAGGAGTTCGCCGAGGTCAAGCGGGCGGTCGACCGGGCTCACGGGCCGGTGCGCGGTCCGGCGGATGGGCCCAGTCCCGCCTACTCGGCCTTCGACCCCGAGCTGCAGCTCTGGGTCGCTGCGACGCTGTACCAGACCATGATCGAGCTCCACGAGAGGTTCTTCGGTGCCCTGGAGCCCGCGACGGCCGACGCCGTCTACCGGGACTTCACCCGGCTCGGCCTGAACCTTCAAGTGCGCTCGTCGCAGTGGCCGGCCTCCCGGGCCGCGTTCGACGAGTACTGGCACTCGATGATCGGCCGCTTGACCGTGACCGAGGAGGCGCGCGCCATCGCCGCGGAGCTCCTCCGGCCGACGAGGCTGCCGGTGTGGCTGCGGGCGGTGTTCCCTCAGGTACGGCTCGTCACGGCCGGTCTATTGCCCGACAGTGTGCGCGAGCAGTACGGAATCCCCTGGGACGACGACCGCCGTCGGCGGTTCGAACGCTGGATGCATTGGGCGGTTCTCGTGTACCGGCGGCTTCCGAAAGCCGCTCGAACCGCTCCCCGGGAGCTCTACCTGCGTCGGATGCGGAGAGCCCTGCGCGAGAAGGCCCTAAGCCGAACGACGGTTTGACGCTCGAGAGCGCTCCACGAGTCGGGCCAGCAGGACGAGCGCGATGCCGATCCCCGCCCCCAGGACGGTCTCGAGCACGCGGTCGAGCAGCAGAACGCCCAGCGGTGCGGGGCTCGCCAGATGCGACACGGCGAGGGCCATCGGCGTGATGAACACCAGCGCCCACCCGTAGGACCGCCCGACGAGCATCTCGGCGAAGAACTGGCAGACGACGATCACAGCGATCACCAGGAGCGCGGGCGGCGACCACGCCAGCACCGCCGCGGCGACCACCACGCCCGCGACTGTCCCGATGATGCGGTGCACCGAACGAGACACCGAGTGCGCGGCGCGGGCGGGCGGGATCACGGCGACGACGCTCACGACCGCCCAGTAAGCGTGACCCAGACCGAAGAACAGCGCGATCGCACCGGCGAGGAGGACGCCGACCACGTTCTGCGCCACGGTCAGCCAGACACGCCAGTCCTTCGCCGCACCCAGATCGACGCCGGGTCGGCGCCTCAGCTCCTTCAGCAGGCCGGACGAGCCGAGGAGTCCCTCCGTGCGCGAGCCTCCGTCCGGGCGGGAGGCGGTCCCGGACGCGCGCCCACCGACCGTCCGCCGGATCGCCCACCCCGACAGGGTGAGCAGCCACGAGAACGCAGCGACCGCGGCCGCCAGCGCGATCCTCGGCAGGGCCTCGCGGGGAGGCGTCGGCACGGCGGCGCACACCAGCAGGGCGAAGACGAAGAACAAGGGTTGGGAGGGCAGCAGCTGGAAGGCGGTCGCGAGGATGGTCCCGGCCGCGACGACCACCACGAGGAGCAGCGCGAGCAGGGCGAGCGGCTCGCCGGCCAGCGCCACACCGACGCCGACGGCGATGCTGACGAGCATGGCGACGCCGGCGACCGTGACGCTCCGGATGCGCAGGCGATACGGCTCGTTCCGGCCGTACAGCGCGGTGAACGCACCGAACGTCGCGTAAGCCGCCAGATCGAGCCGACCGGCCGCATGAAGCAACAGGAGGGGCACCGCGACGGCGACGGCCGCACGGAGTCCCACTTCGACGCTCATCGAAGCGAGCGCGTCGCGCCTCACAGCTTTTCGATCGGGGCGATCTTGATGAGGAGCTTCTTCGCGCCCACCTTCTCGAACTGGACGTGCGCGACGCGCTTGGCGCCCTCGCCGGTGACGGTGGTCACTCGGCCGTCTCCGAAATCGGCGTGACGGATCCGGTCTCCGGCCGCGAGCTCCAGATCTCCGTTGTCGCGCACCTGACCCGTGACCCGGTTGGGCCACTCGGCCTTCGGCCGTTCCGGTTTCGAGAACCCGCCGGCGCGGAAGCTGTCGTTCCAGCGTCCGGAGTCGCCCGCACCGAGGCCCGGGCGTCGCGCGTTGAGCGCCCGGGACTGGCTCCCGCCGCGGCCGTTGGCCGCGCCCGGCGACTGGCGCCAGTCGATGAGATCGGCCGGGATCTCCTGAAGGTACCGGCTGGGCATGGCCACCGCCGTCTCGCCGAACTGGGCCCTGGTCATGGCCAGCGAGAGGAACAGCCGCTTCTTCGCCCGGGTGATGCCGACGTAGAAGAGGCGCCGCTCCTCCGCCGGGCCACCGGGTTCGTTCGCCGACATGCGGTGCGGGAGGAGGTCCTCCTCGATGCCCGTGAGGAAGACGGCGTCGTACTCGAGCCCCTTCGCCGTGTGCAGGGTCATGAGCGACACCGCACCGCTCGAGTCGTCGATCTCGTCCGCTGCCGCGACGAGCGACACCTCGGTCAGGAAGTCGACGAGCGTGCCGTCGGGATTGTTGCGCGCGAACTCCCGGGTCACGGCCACGAGCTCGTCGACGTTCTCGGCACGGGCCTCGTCCTGCGGGTCGCGGCTGTTGCGCAGCACGTCTAGCAGCCCGCTGCCGTCGAGAAGGAAGGTCAGCACGTCGGCCACCGAGGACGCCCCCGCCGGATTCGCGGGATCGGCCTTGGCGGCGGCCTCGTCGAGGAGGCCGGAGAGCTGGAGGATCGCCGCGGTCACCTTCGGCCCGAGACCGAGCGAACCGGCGTCGCGCATCGCGTCACGGAAGGTCATGCCGTTGTCTTCGGCGTAGCTGGCGAGCTGCGTCTCGGTGGCGGGGCCGATGCCCCGCTTCGGCGTGTTGAGGATCCGCCGGAGAGCCAGGAGATCGTCGGGGTTGGCCACCGAGATGAGATACGCCATGGCGTCTTTGATCTCGGCCCGTTCGTAGAACTTGGTGCCGCCCATGACCTTGTACGGCAGGGCGGACCGGATGAAGATCTCCTCCAGCGCACGCGTCTGAGCGTTCGTCCGGTAGAAGACCGCGATGTCCTTGTAGTCCATGCCGGCCGAGTGGAGCTTCTCGATCTCGTCGGCCACGAACTGGGCCTCGTCGTGCCCGGAGTAGCCCGTGTAGCCGACGATCTTCTCCCCGTCGCCCACGGCGGTCCAGAGCTTCTTGTCCTTGCGATCGAAGTTGTTCGCGATGACGGCGTTTGCCGCGCTCAGGATGTTCTGCGTGGAGCGGTAGTTCTGCTCGAGCAGCACCACCTTCGCCCCGGGGAAGTCGCGCTCGAACTCGACGATGTTGCGGATGTCGGCGCCGCGGAAGGCGTAGATCGACTGGTCCGAGTCGCCGACGACGGTGAGGGAGGCGCTCGGCACCAGGCCCGCAGCGTCGCGGAGCCCCCCGATGTTCCGCCCCCGCGACTCCAGCTCGTCGGCGACCGCGGGCGCGACCGGCATCGTGAGCTCACGGATGAGGGCGTACTGCGCATGGTTGGTGTCCTGGTACTCGTCGACCAGGATGTGCCGGAACCGCGTCTGGTACAGGGCGGCGACCCGCGGGAAGGCCCGGAAGAGATAGACCGTCTCGGCGATGAGGTCGTCGAAGTCGAAGGCGTTGGCCCGCCGCAGCTCGCGGGTGTACTGCCGGAAGATCTCGAGGAACATCACCTCTTGCGGGTCGCTGAGGTTCGCCGAGCGGGCGTAGGCCTCGATGTCGGTAAGCTCATTCTTGAGCTTCGAGATCCGGCCCGCCGCGCCTCCCACCGTGAAACCGAGCGTGTCGGCGTCGAGCTCCTTGATGATCCGCTTGAGGAGGGCCCGCGTGTCGCCCGAGTCGTAGATGGTGAAGCTCGCCGTCTTGCCGATCGTCTCGGCCTCGCGCCGCAGGATGCGGACGCACGCCGAGTGGAAGGTGGAGATCCACATGCCCTGCGCCTTGCCTCCGAGCAGCTGCTCGACGCGCTCGCGCATCTCGTTGGCGGCCTTGTTGGTGAACGTGATCGCCAGGATCTCGCTCGGCCACGCCTCCCGGCTCTCGATCAGCCCGGCGATACGTCGCGTGAGCACGCTCGTCTTGCCGGAGCCCGCCCCCGCGACGATGAGGAGGGCCTGCCCGCGGTACTCGGCGGCCTCGCGCTGCTGCGGGTTGAGTCCGGCGAACAGGCGCTCGCTCGGCCCGCGGTACCCGCCGCGCCCGGAGGAGGAACCGCCCGGACCGCCCCCCGATCGCCCGGCTGCGGGCTCGTCGCCCTGCCACCCGTCGAGGATGATCGGAACGGAGGAGGGCGCCGTGGCAGCGCCGGTGGGGGCATCGGGGAGGCTCGTCATGTCTGTCCCGATTCTACCGGCCGACCACTGTCATTCGCCCGGGACGGAGGCCGTCAGCGGCCGTCGCGCACTGCCGTCGCGAGGTCGGGATGGTCGGCGAAGACGCCGTCGACGCCGGAGTGCAGCAGGATGGCGAAGTACCGCCTCCACTGGCCCCACTCCGGCTCTCCGCCCGGTCCCCGGAACTCCGGGGGGAGCATGCCGTTCTCCGGGCGGAGGGTCCAGCAGTACACGGACAGGCCGGCGGAGTGCGCCAGGTCTACCAGGTCGGAGGTGACCGCGCCGACGTCGCCGCCGCCCTCGTCGAACAGCGCGACCGAGACGGAGCCCGACGCGAGGATCAGGTGGGTGTCGACGCTGATGCCGTCGACGTGTTCGCGGGCGGTGCGAGCCGCCGGACCGAGCGCGTAGAGCCCGCGGAGGCTGAGATCGGACGCGTAGGTGGCCGCGGAGGAGCCGTCCCGCGCAACGCGATCCGCCGGCGCTCCCTCCTGCTCGATGAGGTAGACGCGCTTCCCGCGGAAGTCGCGGTCGCTCAGCTGCCGGAGCACGGTGAGCTCGAAGCTCTCGGCGACGAGGCCGCGCCGGTCGGTCCAGCCCGCCTCGGCGAGCTCCGCGGTGAACAGCTCGTCGAGCGGGAGCCCGACCGACTCGTGATAGGTGGCGTGCTTGAGCTCCGCGACCATGCCGAGCTCCCGGCCGTGGTCCTCGGAGGCGCGATCGACTAGTTCGAACAGGTCGCGGAGGCGCAGCAGCGGATAGCGGTCGTCGAACGTCGAGCTCGCCTGCCGGAGCTTCGGGAGCCGCTCGCGGGCGCGCAGGGTCGAGAGCTCGGCCCAGGTGAAGTCCTCCGTGAACCATCCGGTCAGCGCGACGCCGTCGACCTCCTTCGTGGTGCGCCGGCCGGCGAACTCGGGCCGGGTCGCGACGTCCGTGGTCCCGGAGATCTCGTTCTCGTGGCGCAGGACGAGCACGCCGTCCTTCGTCGCCACGATGTCGGGCTCGACGGCATCGGCCTCCAGGGCGAAGGCGAGCTCGTAGGAGGCGGCCGTGTGCTCCGGGCGGTACCCGGGCGCGCCCCGGTGGCCGATGACCAGCGGACGAGGGCGAGCGCGCATGCGCCGATCCTATCCGCGTGCTGCACCGCGCCCGCGGCTCCCCGGGTGCCAGAATCGACAGCGTGTCCGCACCCGCCGCCTGGCGCGAGCCCGCCTCCCTGCTGCCGCTGCACTGGGGGTCTTACCGGGCGCGCCTGCTCACCGGCCTCGCCATGCTCGTCGTCGGCACCGCGTGCGTGCTCGGCACGACCGCCTACAGTCTCCCGTTGCTCCTCATCGGCTCGGTCCTGCAGCCCGCGGGCTGGGCCGTCCTCCCCTCCACGGTCGGCCGCCGCGTCGCGGTGCCCCTGCCCGTGCTCGGATTCACCTGGCTCATGCTCGGCGGCTCGGAGTTCTCGTGGTGCTACTGCATCACCCTCGCGGCGTGGCTGCTCGTCCGTCTCCGGCCGCTCCCGTCGTTCGCCGTGCTGGTGCTCCCGGTCGTCTCGAGCCTCGTTCTGGCGGGGACCGTGACGACGTACGAGCAGGGCTGGATCACGATCCTGGTGAGCACGCTGACCATCGTGGCGGCCGCTTGGCTGGCCCGGTTGATCGCGATCAGGTGGGATTCATGGCAATCTGTCAGAACCCTCAGAAAAGAACCATCTAGATTGGATCAAAGAGATCCACAGTGATCCCGACAGAGCGAGGAACCCATGGCACTCAACAATCCGGCCTTCTCGACCAACCCGGCGTTCAACGGCAACGGCCGGGCCGCCACCACGGTCAGCGCTGAGAACCTGGAGCAGATGTACCAGGCGCCGTCGGCCACGGCCGTCGAAACGGACAGGATGACCGTCGAGGACACGATCGCGAAGACCGCGTTCTGCTTCGTCCTCCTGCTGATCGGCGCGGGCATCGGCTGGTTCGTGCCGGCCCTGGCGATTCCCGCGGCGCTCATCGGCTTCGTGCTGGCGCTCGTCAACATCTTCAAGAAGAAGCCCTCCCCGGCTCTCGTGCTCAGCTACGCGGGCGTCGAGGGCATCTTCGTCGGCGCGATCTCGATGGTCTTCGAGGCGCAGTGGCCCGGCGTCGTCGTCCAGGCGGTCATCGCGACCTTCGCGGTGGTCGGAGTCACGCTCGCGCTGTTCGCGTCCGGCAAGATCCGCGCGTCCGCCAAGGCGACCAAGGTCTTCCTCATCGCGATCACCGGGTACGTCGTGTACTCGCTGATCAACGTCGGCCTGATGCTGTTCGGCGTCACGAACAACCCGTTCGGGCTGAGCGGCAGCGTCGAGATCTTCGGCATCAAGCTCGGCGTCATCCTCGGCATCCTCGTCGTGCTGATGGGCGCCTACTCCCTGGTGCTCGACTTCGACTTCATCCAGCGCGGCGTCCAGAACCGCGCACCGCGCGCCTTCGGCTGGTCCGGAGCCTTCGGCATCATGGTCACCGTGATCTGGCTCTACCTCGAGATCCTCCGTCTGCTCGCCATCTCGCGCGACTGAGCCGTCGCTCCACGCCAGAAGGGCCGGGACGCTTCCGCAGCGTCCCGGCCCTTCTCACGTCTGCGGGAGGGTCACTCCCACTCGATCGTCCCCGGCGGCTTCGACGTGACGTCGAGCACGACCCGGTTGACCCCCTCCACCTCGTTGGTGATGCGGTTCGAGATCTTCGCGAGCAGATCGTACGGGAGGCGCGTCCAATCGGCCGTCATGGCGTCCTCACTGGAGACGGGGCGCAGCACGATCGGGTGACCGTAGGTGCGACCGTCGCCCTGCACACCGACCGAGCGGACGTCGGCCAGCAGCACGACCGGGCACTGCCAGATCTCCGCATCGAGCCCGGCCGCGGTGAGCTCGGCGCGCACGATCGCGTCGGCGTCGCGCAGCAGGTCGAGCCGCTCCTGCGTGACCTCGCCGACGATCCGGATGCCGAGGCCGGGGCCCGGGAACGGCTGGCGGGAGACGATCGCCTCGGGCAGCCCGAGCTCGCGGCCGATCGCTCGGACCTCGTCCTTGAAGAGCGTCCGTAGCGGTTCGACGAGCTCGAACTGGAGGTCTTCGGGAAGGCCGCCCACGTTGTGGTGGCTCTTGATGTTGGCGGTACCCGTTCCACCGCCCGATTCGACGACATCCGGGTACAGGGTGCCCTGCACGAGGAAGCGGATCGGGTCGCCCTCGCTCTCCGCCTCGGCGATCAGGTCGGCCTGCGCCTTCTCGAACACGCGGATGAACTCGCGGCCGATGATCTTGCGCTTCGTCTCCGGGTCGCTGACGCCGGCCAGCGCCTCCAGGAACTGCTCCTGAGCGTTGACGGTGACGAGCCGGACACCGGTGGCCTTGACGTAGTCCTCCTCGACCTGCCGGGCCTCGTCCTTCCGGAGGAGCCCGTGGTCGACGAACACGCAGACGAGCTGGTCGCCGACCGCCTTGTGCACGAGCGCGGCGGCGACAGCCGAGTCGACGCCTCCCGAGAGCGCGCAGATCACGCGACCGGAGCCGACCTGCGCCCGGATCGCGGCGACCTGGTCGTTGATCACGTTGCCGCTGTTCCAATCGGCCGGGATGCCCGCGGCGCGGTGGAGGAAGTTCTCGAGCACGGCCTGCCCGTACTGCGAGTGCTTCACCTCGGGGTGCCACTGCACCCCGTAGAGCCGCCGGTCGTCGTTGGCGAACGCGGCCACGGGGGCGCCCTCGGTGGAGGCGAGCACCTCGAAGCCCTCGGGCGCACGCGACACCGAGTCGCCGTGGCTCATCCACGCGGTCTGCTCCGCGGGCTGACCGTCGAGCAGGACGCCGCCATCGGAGATCCGCACCGCGGTCGAGCCGTACTCGCGCAGCCCGGTCTTCGCGACCTCGCCCCCGAGCGCCGACGCCATCACCTGGAAGCCGTAGCAGATGCCGAGGACGGGGACGCCGAGCTCGAAGATCGCCTCGTCGAGCTGGGGGGCGCCCTCTTCGTAAACGCTCGAGGGGCCGCCGGACAGCACGATCCCGGACGGCCGCTTGGCGGCCACCTCGGAGGCGGTCACCGTGTGCGGGACGATCTCGGAGTAGACGTTCGCCTCGCGGACCCGGCGGGCGATCAGCTGCGCGTACTGCGCGCCGAAGTCGACCACGAGGACCGGTCCGGAGGGGTTGGCCGAGTCGGCTCCCCCGAGGATCTCGCTGAACGCTGCGTCGGTGCTAATTTGTCGCCTCCACGAGCTTGGCTGCCTCGGCCTCGCGGCCGGCCAGGTAGGTCTTGACCTGCTTGGTGATGCGCGCCTCCACGAAGAAGGACAGGAACGGCACGACGCCGCCCAGCGCGATGGTGATGAACTTGGTGAACGGCCAGCGCATGAGACTCCACAGGCGGAAGTCGGAGAAGAGGTAGACGACGTACAGCCAGCCGTGGGCGATGAGGATGCCGGTGCTGAGGTCGAGGCCGGTCGGTGCGACGGCCGTCCTGACCGGGACGAAGGTGAGGGCGCCGTAGTTGCTGAACGCGAAGAGCTGGTAGCCGAGGCCGTACTTGACGATCATCTCGACGCAGAGGAGCAGGAGCATGATCCCGGTGACGTAAGCGAACACCTGGTAGAACCGCAGGGCGCCCCGGATCTTCGGGAAGTCTTCGGGTTTCGGAGCGAGGGGCATGGGCTTATTCTACTTTCCCCGCGTGCGCGGCCTCGCTCGCTGCGAGCTCCCTCAGCTCGTCCTCCTTCTCCTTCGCGTCCTTCACGAGGCGGTACCAGAAGAAGATGGCGAATCCGGCGAAGACGATCCACTCGGCGGCATAGAAGATGTTGAGCCAGTTCAGCTCGGTCTGGGCGATGGGAGGCGGCGAGTAGATCGCCGTCAGGCCGGCGGGCGCTCCGCGCTCGACGACGTAGGCGTTGTAGACGTCGACACCGTCGACCGCGGTCCACAGGTTGTAGAGCGCGCCGACGCCGAGCGTCCGCATGAGCTGGGGGTGCTTCTTGTCGGTCGGCACCTCCGGCTGCTCGTCGGGCAGGATGCGCCCCACCAGCTTCGCGTCCTCCGTCGGTCCGGCGTCGAGTCGTGCGACCGCGGCCTTCGCCGCGGCCTCGTCCGGAGCCCAGCCCCGGGCCACGGCGAGCGCCACCGGTCCATTCGTTCCCTGCACGGTCGCGTGACCGACCACCCACCAGCCGCTCCGGCCCTGGTTGAGGCGATCGTGGAGGAGCTGGTAGTCGCCCGGCACGAAGGAGGCCGTGAACGTGACCAGCTGGCCGACCGCCCGGTCCGTGATCGGGCCCCCCGGCTTAGCGACCGACTCGAGCGGCAGCACGGTCTCGCTCGGCGTCTCGACCGCCTTCCCCGACTCGATGGCGCGCTCCAGCTGCCACTGCCCGAGCGCCGCGAACCCCGCGGCGAGTGCGAGCGCGAGGAGGAGCGCCCCGATCCAGCGAGGACGGAGCATCATGCGGAAGAGGGTCGTCTCCTCCGCGGGGATGCTCTCCGGAGCGCCCGCGGAGGCGGCCGGGGAGCCGGGGGTCGTGCTGATGTCAGTCCTGCTTTCGCTCGGCGCTCATGTCCTGCTGCTGCATGGCCTGCTCGACGATCCGGTCGACGGCCTGCTGCGTCTGGTCCGCCCGCGTCGGGTCGCGCCGCGCTGCGGGGCCGAGGTCCGCTGTCGCCGCCTCGACGAGGGCGATCTCCTCGTCGAGCATGCGATCGCTTCTCGGTCTCCGCCCGCGGCGCTTCGACGGGTCGGACCGCAGAATCATCGCACCGATCCTCTCGGAGTTCGCTGCGAGGATCGGGCCGAGCACGGCCATGATGAGCACGTACAGGCCGGCGAACGGCTGGATGCGGGAGTCCAGGCCCGCCGCGAGGGACAAGGTGGCGAGGATCAGCGCGAACTCGCCGCGGTTCTGGAGGATCGCCGCGGTGTTGATCCCGGCCTGGACGCCCATCCCGTTGATCCAGGCGACGAACTGGCCCGCCGCGATGTTGAGCACGATCGTCATCAGCACGGCGAGCAGCACCGGGACGAGCACCGACGGGAACTTCGCGGGGTCGAGTGCGAGCCCGAAGTTGAGGAAGAAGAAAGCCGCGAAGACATCGCGGAGCGGGATCGCGATGTGCTCGATCTTGGTGCGGTGCTTGGTCGCCCCGAGGACGAGACCGATGAGGAAGGCGCCGATCGCATCGGTCACGCCGATCAGCTCGCCGAGACCGGCGAACAGGACGCCCAGTCCGAAGAACAGGATCGTGAACAGCTCGTCGTCCTTCGTGCGGACCAGTCGCGACACGAAGCGCCCGCCCCACCGGGCGACCGTGAACATGACCACGAGGAAGGCGAACGCGATCGCGAGTTTCGCGACGACCGGCCAGAAGTCCGTCTCGCCGCTCAGCACCACCGAGACGATCGCCAGGTAGATCGCGATGAAGATGTCCTCCACCACGGTCACGCCGAGGATCATCGGGGTCTCGGTGTTGGGGAGCCTCCGCAGCTCGATCAGCAGCTTCGTGACGATGGCCGAGGAGGAGGTGGCCGTCATCCCGGCGATGATCAGCGCCTCCCGGGTCCCCCAGCCCACCCAGAAGCCGAACGCCAGCCCGACGCCCATGTTGATGACGATGTACGAGCCGCCCGAGACGATGAGCTTGCCGAAGTTGCCGAAGAACTCGTCCTGGTCGAACTCGAGCCCGAGGTTGAACAGCAGGAGGATGAGCCCGAAGATCGCGATGAGCTCGATGTAGGTGCTGTCGAAGTTGAGCGGGAACCACCCGGTGTGCGGGCTCGCCAGCAGTCCGACCAGCATGTAGATGGGAATCGCGGGAAGACCCACCAGCTTGCCGAGGCGCCCGAGCACGTAGGCCACGAGCAGCAGGATGCCGAGAACGATGAGGTCTTCGCCGAGATGCACGTCGGTCAGCCTCCGGGCGGAGCGTCGGCGGACACCCGGGACGAGACCTCGCCCGAGCGGAAGAACGAGAAGGCCTTGGCCACCTTCTCCGGGCTGCCGGCGACGACGAGCGTGTCACCGGGGAACACCTTGAAGTCCGGCGCGGGAGCCGGGTTGGCGGAATCGCCGCGCACGACCGCGACGACCGTCAGGCCGACGAAGCCGCGGTCCCCGGGGGCGCCGAGCTGCTGCCCGGCGATGTAGTCCTCGTAGTCGACGGTGAACCAGTCGATGCTGAGCCCCGGGATCTGATCGAGAGCGGTGAGCGACTCGGTGATCTGCGTTCCGCCGAGGAGCTCGGCGAGGGTGTGCGCCTCGTCCTCGTTGAGGCGGAGCGACACCTTGGTGACGTCGGCGCCGTCCTCGTGGTCGGAGAAGGTGATGAGGTCGCTGTGCCCGGATCGGTGTGCGATGACCCCGACCTTGCCGCCGTCGTCGGTCACGAACGTGTGCAGCACGCCGACACCGGGCAGCTTGACCCGTCGAACGTCAACCATCATCCGTCTCCAGCCGTCAGGGGGTTGCCTCCAGCCTACCGGAGGCGCGCGAAGGCCCTCCGGGGTCGGTCGTCCCGGAGGGCCTTCCTGGCGTGCCTCAGGCGCCGGCGGCTGGCGCCTTCGACCCGGCAGCAGCCTTCGCGGCCTCCGCGTCGACGTCGACGATGTCGGGCGCCTGGAGCCGGATGCGGTCGGCGGACTCGTCGTCGGGCTGCAGCTGGCTGGCGCGCTCGGCCTCGACCCGGCGCAGGTAGGTGCGCACCTCGCGCTCCTCGCGGTCCTTGTCCCAGCCGAGCACGCGCGCCATGAGGGAGGCGGCGACCGGGGCCGCCGAGACGCCGCGGTCCCAGGCTTCGATGGAGATGCGCGTGCGCCGGGCGAGCACGTCCTCCAGGTGCAGCGCGCCCTCGTTGGTGGCCGCGTACACCACCTCGGCGCCGACGTAGTCGTCGGCGCCCGGCAGCGGGTCGGCGAGCGAGCGGTCGTCGCGGATCAGCTGGAGGATGTCGTCGGTCAGCGTGCCGTACCGGTTGAGGAAGTGCTCGATGCGCGCGACGTGGAGGCCGTTCTCCTCGGCGATCCGGCGCCGTCGGTTCCACGCGGCCTGGTAGCCCTCCGCCCCGATCAGCGGGATCTCCATGGTCGTGCTCTGCGGGATCTTGCCGTCGAGGGCGTCGACCGCCGCGTCGATGGCATCCTTCGCCATCACGCGGTACGTCGTCCACTTGCCGCCCGCGATGACGACCAGCCCGGGGACGGAGTGCGCCACCAGGTGCTCGCGGGACAGCTTGGAGGTCTGCTCCGACTCGCCGGCGAGAAGCGGGCGGAGCCCCGCGTAGACGCCCTCGACGTCCTCCCGGGTGAGCGGGACGTTCAACACCTCGTTGACATGGGCGAGGAGGTAGTCGATGTCGGCCGCCGTCGCCGCCGGATGGGCCTTGTCGAGGTGCCAGTCGGTGTCGGTGGTGCCGATCAGCCAGTGCCGGCCCCACGGGATGACGAAGAGCACGCTCTTCTCGGTGCGGAGGATGAGCCCCATCTTCGACTGGAACCGGTCGCGCGGCACCACGAGATGGATGCCCTTGGAGGCGCGGACCTTGAACTGACCGCGCTCGCCGACCATCGACTGCGTATCGTCGGTCCAGACCCCGGTGGCGTTGACGACCTGCTTCGCGCGGATCTCGAACCGCTCGTCGGTCTCGAGGTCGTGAGCCTTCACGCCCACGACGCGCTCCCCCACCTTGATGAACCCCTCGACGCGGACCCGGGAGGCCACGTGGGCTCCGTAGTGGGCGGCCGTGCGGGCGAGGTTCGCGACGTAGCGCGCGTCGTCGACCTGGGCGTCGTAGTAGGTGAGGCCGCCGATGAGGGCGTCCTTGTTCATCGACGGGATGGCGTTGAGCACCTGGCGCTTGCTCAGGTGGCGGTGGTGCGGCACCCCCGGCGGCCGGAGGCCGCTGTACGAGAAGATGTCGTAGAGCATCATTCCGGCGCCGATGTAGAAGCGCTCCCACACCCGCTTGTGCAGGGGGTACAGGAAGCGCACCGGCTTGACCAGGTGGGGCGCGATCCGCTGCAGGAGCAGCCCGCGCTCGATGAGCGCCTCCCGGACCAGCCGGAAGTCGAGCTGCTCGAGGTAGCGGATGCCGCCGTGGACGAGCTTGGAGGAACGGCTCGAGGTGCCCGACGCGAAGTCGCGGGCCTCCACGAGACCGGTCTTCAGGCCCCGGGTCACGGCATCGACCGCGCTCCCCGTCCCGACGATCCCTCCTCCGACCACGAGGATGTCGAGCTCCGTCTCCTTGAGCGCCGCGATCGCGGCTGCCCGCTCGGCCGGGCCGAGCCGTGACGAGTACGCCACGGCGGGGTTCGACGATTGTGCCATCGTTGCCTCCCTCCTCGGCCGGTTCCGGCCGAAAGCTAGTGCCCCAGGTACGGCGCGACGACGACTTCGACGCGCTGGAACTCCTTCAGGTCCGAGTATCCCGTGGTGGCCATCGAGCGGCGAAGTGCTCCCACCAGATTCGCAGAGCCCTCGGCGACCGGAGCCGGGCCGTACAGGATCTCCTCGAGCGGCGCGACCTGCCCCACCTGGACCCGGTTTCCGCGCGGGAGCTGGGGGTGGTGCGCCTCCGCACCCCAGTGCCAGCCGCCGCCCGGCGCGTCGGTCGCGCGGGCGAGCGTCGTACCCAGCATGACGGCGTCCGCGCCGCACGCGATCGCCTTGACGATGTCGCCCGAGCTGCCGAGACCGCCGTCGGCGATGACGTGGACGTACCGGCCGCCCGACTCGTCCATGTAGTCGCGCCGCGCCCCGGCGACATCGGCGACGGCCGTCGCCATCGGGGCGTGGATGCCCAGCGTGGAGCGCGTGGTGGAGGCGGCGCCCCCGCCGAACCCGACGAGCACGCCGGCCGCGCCCGTGCGCATGAGGTGCAGGGCCGCGGTGTAGGTGGCCGCGCCTCCCACGATCACGGGCACGTCGAGCTCGTAGATGAACTTTTTGAGGTTGAGCGGCTCGACATTCTTCGAGACGTGCTCGGCCGACACTGTGGTGCCGCGGATGACGAACAGGTCGACGCCGGCGTCGACCACCGTCTCGTAGAGCTCCTGAGTGCGCTGAGGCGAGAGCGCGCCCGCGACGGTGACGCCCCCCTCCCGGATCTCGGCGAGGCGGCGCGTCACCAGCTCGGGCTTGATCGGCTCCGAGTAGATCTGCTGCATGCGGGCGGTCGCGCGCTCGGCGGGCAGCGACCGGATCTCGGCGAGGAGCGGCTCCGGATCCTCGTAGCGGGTCCACAGGCCCTCCAGGTCGAGCACGCCGAGGCCGCCGAGCTGCCCGATCATGATGGCGGTCGTCGGCGAGACCACGGAGTCCATCGGGGCCGCGATGAAGGGGATGGAGAACTGGTAGGCGTCGATCGCCCAGGACACGGAGACGTCCTCGGGGTCGCGCGTGCGGCGGCTCGGCACCACGGCGACGTCGTCGAAGGCGTACACACGGCGGGCGCGCTTGGCGCGTCCGATCTCGATCTCCATACTCACCCGTTCAGTCTATGGCGGGACCCGATCTGTCAGAGTAGACCCGTGACCGTCGAAGCAGACCCACTGAGCAGACTCCGCCAGCGGACCAGCGAGAAGTGGCGCGAGTATCCGGACGACGTGCTCCCCCTCTTCGTCGCCGAGATGGACTACCCGCTCGCCCCTCCCATCGCCTCCGCCCTCCACGCTGCGATCGACCGCAGCGACACCGGGTACATCGGCCCGGACCGCGCGACCCAGGAGGCGTTCGCCGCTTTCGCGTCGCGGCGGTGGAGCTGGGAGGTCGATCCGGCGCGCGCCCGGACGACCACCGATGTGGGCGTCGTGCTCGTCGAGTCCCTCCGGATGCTGATCGAACCGGGCGACCGGGTCATCGTGACGCCGCCCGTCTACCCGCCGTTCTACGACTTCATCCCCGAGGCCGGCGGCGTGGTCGAGGAGGTGCCGCTGCTGCAGGGCGGCGAGGACGGCGCCGGGTGGGCGCTCGACGTCGCCGGGCTGGAGCGGGCGTTCGCCGGTGGGGCCCGCGTGCTCCTCCTGTGCAACCCGCACAACCCGCTCGGCCTGGTGCACCCGCGCGCCGAGCTGGAGGCGGTGGCCGCGCTGGCGGCCCACCACGGCGCCTGGGTCGTGAGCGACGAGGTGCATGCCCCGCTCACCCACTCCGACGCCGCCTTCACGCCCTTCCTCTCCGTCTCGGAGGAGGCGCGTCAGGTGGGCGTCGCCGCGCACGCGGCCAGCAAGGCCTGGAACCTCGCCGGTCTGAAGTGCGCCCTGTTCGTCGCCGGCTCGGAGGAGATGGCCGCCCGCGTCAGGGCGCTTCCGATCGAGGTGGAGGTGCGGACCAGTCACCTCGGCCGCATCGCCACCACGGCGGCTTACAGCCACGGCGAAGAGTGGCTCGACGGAGCCCTCCGTGCGATCGAGACGAACCGGCAGCTCCTCAGCGTCCTCCTCACCGACCGGCTCCCGCGGGTGCTCTACCGCGAACCGCACGCGAGCTACCTGGCCTGGCTCGACTTCCGTGAGCAGGGCTGGGGCGACGACCCCGCTCGGCGCATCCTCGAGGAGGCGCGAGTCGCCCTGAACCCGGGCACCGACTTCGGCCGCGAGGGCGCCGGGTTCGTCCGGCTCAACTTCGCGTGCTCGCCCGAGGTCCTCACGGAGGCGATCGACCGGATCGCCGCACTCTGACCGCTGCGCCTCCTCACGAACGCAGGAGACCCTGCGCTCCGGGAGGCATTCCGACCGCTCCGTGCCGCGAGCCTCCTCCCGAACCCGCGAAACCGCGGCCCCGGCCGTCGATCGTCCTCCGTTATCCGCAGCAGGAGGCGCGCAGCGGCGCCGGCCGGGCGAACGGAGGCGCACGGCAGAAACACGAAGGTCCGGCCTCAACCGAGACCGGACCTCCTGCGCTGAAGGATCAGCGGCGGTAGTTGGGCGCCTCCACGACCATCTGGATGTCGTGCGGGTGCGACTCCTTCAGGCCGGCGGGCGTGATCCGGACGAACTTGCCGTTGGCCTTGAGCTCGGGGATCGTGCGGGCACCGACGTAGAACATCGACTGGCGCAGGCCGCCCACGAGCTGGTAGGCGACGGCGGAGAGCGGGCCGCGGAACGGCACCTGGCCCTCGATGCCCTCGGCGATGAGCTGCTCGTCGCTCGGCACGTCGGCCTGGAAGTAGCGGTCCCGCGAGTACGAGGTCTTCTTGCCGCGGGTCTGCAGCGCGCCGAGCGAGCCCATGCCGCGGTAGTTCTTGTACTGCTTGCCGTTGACGAAGACCAGCTCGCCGGGCGACTCGGTTGTGCCGGCGAGCAGCGAGCCGAGCATGACGCTGTCGGCGCCGGCGACCAGCGCCTTGGCGATGTCGCCGGAGTACTGCAGACCGCCGTCGGCGATCAGCGGGACGTTCGCGGCACGAGCGGCGAGGGACGCCTCGTACACCGCCGTCACCTGGGGGACGCCCACGCCGGCCACCACGCGGGTGGTGCAGATCGACCCCGGGCCGACCCCGACCTTGACCGCGTCGGCGCCCGCGTCGATGAGCGCCTGTGCTCCGCTCCGCGTCGCCACGTTGCCGCCGATGACGTCGATGTGGGAGGCGCGGGGTTCGTGCTTGAGCCGCGAGATGATATCGAGCACGCCTTTGCTGTCGCCGTTCGCGGTGTCGACGACGATGACGTCGACGCCCGCGTCGACCAGGGTCATGGCGCGCTCCCACGCGTCGCCGAAGAAGCCGATGGCGGCGCCCACGCGCAGGCGGCCCTCGTCATCCTTCGTGGCGAACGGGTACTTCTCGCTCTTGTCGAAGTCCTTGACCGTGATGAGGCCGCCGAGCTTGCCCTCGGCGTCGACCAGCGGCAGCTTCTCGATCTTGTGCTCGGCGAAGATCGCGACCGCCGAGTCCGGGTCGATGCCGACCGGCGCGGTGATGAGCGGCTGGCGCGTCATCACGTCGCGCACCTTGGTGGTCGAGCGCTCGAACGGCGAGACGAACCGCATGTCGCGGTTCGTGATGATCCCGACGAGCGTGCCGTCGGGCTCCACGACCGGGAGCCCGCTCACGCGGAACTGGCCGCACAGCAGGTCGACCTCCTCGACCGTCGCGTCGGGGGTCGTGGTGACCGGGTTGGTGATCATCCCCGACTCGGACCGCTTGACCTTGTCGACGTGCGCCGCCTGGTCCTCGATGGAGAGGTTGCGATGGATGATGCCGATGCCGCCCTGGCGGGCCATCGCCACGGCCATGCGCGACTCCGTCACGGTGTCCATGGCGCTCGACAGGAGCGGGGTCGCCATGGTGATGCGCTTGGTCAGACGAGTGGAGGTGTCCGCCTCGCTCGGGATGACGTCGGTGTGCCCCGGGAGCAGCATCACGTCGTCGTAGGTCAAACCGATGAAACCGAACGGATCCGCCTGATCCATGTCACCCCTTTGAGGTCGCGCGTGTGTGGATGTCTCATGGTAACGGCTGAAGCCTGGGGAGTATTCCGGCCTCATCCGTCCCGGGAGGGGCGGAGGGGACGCTACTCGACCGGCGCCAGGTCGAGCTCGGCCTGCCGCCGCCCCTGCCGCGCGGCGACGATCATGTCGACGCTCAGGATGAGGAGCGCGAGCCACACGATGGCGAATCCGACCCAGCGCTCCGGAGGCATCGCCTCGTGCAGGACGACGACGCCGACGAGGAACTGGATGAACGGCGCGAAGTACTGGATGAAGCCCATGTACACGAGCGGGAGGCGACGGGAACCAGCGGCGAAGAACAGCAGCGGCACCGCCGTGATCACGCCGGCGCCCGCGAGCGCCACCGTGTGCCAGACGCTGACGGTGCCGAAGGTGATGCCCGCGGTCATCGCGACGATGACGAGCTGGACGATCGCGACCGGCGTGAGCCACAGCGTCTCGAGGGTCAGCCCGGAGACCGCGTCGACGCGGGCGCCGACGCGCTTCTTGATCAGGCCGTAGAAGCCGAACGAGAAGGCCAGCAGCAGGGCGATCCACGGGAACGCTCCGTAGCCGACCGCGAGCACGATCACCGCGACGACGCTCACGCCCACAGCGACCCACTGGGCGACGCGGAGCCGCTCGCGCTGCACGATCACGCCGAGCAGCACGGTGACGATCGGGTTGATGAAGTAGCCGAGCGCCGCCTCCACGACATGACCGCTCACCGTGGCGAGCACGTAAGTCTGCCAGTTCACGTAGATGAGCGCGCCCGCGGCGCCCATGGTGAAGAAGGTGCGCCGGTCGCGGAGCAGGGCGGCGAAGGGGCGCCACGCTCGGGTGGCGGCGATGACGATCGCGCAGAAGACCAGCGAGAAGAGGACGCGCCAGGCGACGATCTCCCACGCGGAGGCGGGAGCGAGCGCGATGAAGTAGATCGGGAGGAAACCCCACAGCACGTACGCCGAGACGGCGTAGACGAGGCCGGAGGTGCGGTGCTCCGTCAGCGGCTTCCCGGTGGGAGCCGACGACGTCTGGGATCGCTGTGACACTCCTGAGACTCTACCTCCGACTCACGACACGCACCGGAGACGCCGGAGGCCCCGGACGCGACGAGCGCGCCCGGGGCCTCCGGGGAAGGGGGTGTGTCAGCGGACGACGACCGCGAGGACGTCGCGCGCCGAGAGGACGAGGAAGTCCTCGCCGCCGACCTTGACCTCGGTGCCGCCGTACTTCGAGTACAGCACCTTGTCGCCGACGGCGACGTCGAGCGGCACGCGGTTGCCGTTGTCGTCGATGCGGCCGGGGCCGACCGCCACGACCTCGCCCTCCTGGGGCTTCTCCTTGGCGGTGTCGGGGATGACCAGACCGGAGGCAGTGGTCTGCTCAGCCTCGACCTGCTTGATGACGATGCGATCCTCGAGCGGCTTGATGGAGACCGACACGGTTGACCTCTTTCCTGTGACTAGCACTGGTGTGAACCAAGACTGATTAGCAAACTCGCACTGAGAGTGCTAACACGAGTCTAGGGGGTGGATTAGCAGTCTTGCAACGTGAGTGCCAAGGGTAGCGTGGAGGCATGGAACGGTCCGAACTGGTCGAGCTGCTCAGCCCCGAGGGCCTGCGCCTCCTCGACTCGCTGCCTCCCTATCACAGCGAGCGCGACATCCTCCGGATCGTCTCGGATCTGCGGAAGGCCGGGCACTCCCCGGCCCTCGTCGCCGCCGTGCTCACGCAGTCGAAGCTGCGGCGGAAGGGCGCGGCGAAGTTCGGCGACTTCGCATCACGCATGCTGTTCACGGAGGCTGGACTCGAGCAGGCAACGCGGCTCCCGGTGGCCGCGCGTCACGCCGGGCGCTTCCGTTCGGCGGGGCTCACCCGCGTCGCCGACCTAGGCTGCGGCATCGGCGGGGATGCCCTGGCGCTCGCGGCGCTCGAGCTGGAGGTGACCGCCGTCGAGGCGGACGAGGTGACGGCGGCCATCGCGGCGTTCAACCTCGCGCCGTTCCCGACGGCCACGGTGGAGCACATGCGGGCCGAGGAGGTCGACCTCCGGGCGATCGACGGCGTCTTCCTCGATCCCGCACGCCGCAGCGCGGGGCACACGAACACGGAGCGGCTCACCGATCCGGACGACTACACGCCGTCGCTCGGCTTCGCGTACGAGCTCGCGACGGGTCGTTCGGTCGGCCTGAAGCTCGGCCCCGGCTTCGACCGCGACCTCATCCCCTCGACCGCGGAGGCCCAGTGGGTGTCGGTGGACGGGCAGACGGTGGAGCTCGGCCTCTGGTTCGGGGCTCTGACGCGGCCGGGGATCCACCGCGCCGCACTCGTCGTCCGTGGCGACTCAGCGCACGAGCTGACGGCCGAGTCGGACAGCGAGGACGCCGAGATCGGACCGCTCGGCGAGTACCTGTACGAGCCCGACGGCGCGGTCATCCGCGCGCGCCTGATCGGCGACCTCGCCCGGAGCATCGGCGGGTGGATGCTCTCCGACCGGATCGCCTACATCACCGCCGATCGGCCGGTCGAGACGCCGTTCGCCGCCGGGTTCCGCATCCTGGAGCCTCTCCCCTATGCCGAGAAGGACCTCAAGCGCGCCCTCCGTCAGCGCGGCATCGGCACGCTGGAGATCAAGAAGCGGGGTGTGGACGTCGACCCGGCGACGCTGCGCAAGCGCCTGGCGCTCGACGGAGACCGCCCGGCGACCCTGATCCTGACCAGGGTCGCCGGGCGGCACACGGCGCTGCTCGCGGAGCGGATCGGCTCCTAGCCTCCGTAGTTGTAGACGTTGTTCGAGATGTTCGCGAAGATGACCGCGAGCACGATCCAGGAGATGATCGCAAGCGCCACGCTGACGAACCCGAGGATGATGCCCGTCAGCCAGAAGCCGCGGGCCTGAGGCTCGCGGTTGCGGCCGATGAATCCGAGGATCACGCCGGCGACGCCGAACAGGAAGCCGATCCCCCAGACCAGGCTGAGGACGACGCCGATGATGCCGCCGACGAGGGAGAGGATGCTCAGGATGGGCGACTTCGCGGCGGGCTGGCCGTACGGCTGGGCGTAGCCCGGCGCCGGCTGGCCGTAGGCGGGCTGGCCGTACGCCTGCTGGCCATACCCGGGTGCGGGCTGCTGGCCGTACCCTGGGGCGGGCGGCTGGCCGTACCCGGGCGCGGGTGGCTGCTGGCCGTACGGCTGGCCCGGGGCGGGCTGCGGCGGGGCCGGCTGACCCGGCGCGGGCGGCTGCTCGTACGAGGGAGGCGGAGGGGGCACAGCCCCGGGCTCTCCGGGAGGAGGAACAGCGCCCTCCCGGGGTTCGTTGTCCGCGGGGACGTTCGGATCGCTCATGGGGACCCTCTCCTTCTGGCGCAAGCTCGTTCGTCAGAGCTTCCTGAGAAAACGCTGTAACGCCTCCATGGTGACAGCGGCCCCGGAGAGTGTCAACGTCCCCGTCAAGGCCGTGCCCCCTCAGCCGGCGACCTGGATGTCCGTCACCGGGAGGGTCGAATCCGCGCCGAAGCCGAGCCCGCTCGGCGCGTGCCCGGCCATGATGAGCTGCGCCCCGAGCGCCGCGATCATCGCCCCGTTGTCGGTGCAGAGCGACAGGGCCGGGATGCGGAGCTCGACCCCCGCCTCGGCGGCGCGCTGGACAGCCAGCTGACGCACGCGTGCGTTGGCGACCACGCCGCCGCCGAGCAGCAGGCGGGGCACGTCGTGGTCGCGGCAGGCCGCGATCGCCTTGCTCAGGAGGACGTCGGCGACCGCCTCCCGGAAGGATGCGGCCACATCGGCCACCGGCACCTCCTCGCCCGCGTCCTGGCGCTGCTCCACCCAGCGCGCGACGGCGGTCTTGAGGCCCGAGAACGAGAAGTCGTAGCGGTGCCGCTCGAGATCCTTCGGCTTCGTCAGGCCGCGCGGGAACCGGATCGCGCGGGGGTCGCCGTCCGCCGCGACGCGGTCGATCTGCGGTCCGCCGGGATACGGCAGGCCGAGCACGCGGGCCACCTTGTCGAACGCCTCCCCGGCGGCGTCGTCGATCGTCTCGCCGAGCAGACGCACGTCGGAGACGAGGTCGTGCACGAGCAGGAGGGAGGTGTGGCCACCGGAGACGAGGAGGGCGATCGTCGGCAGCTCCACCGGGTGGCCCGGGCCTCCCGCCGCGTCGAGGAGATCGGCGCCGACATGGCCGACCAGGTGGTTCACGGCGTACAGCGGCTTGTCGAGCGACACCGCGAGCGCCTTCGCCGCCCCGACCCCCACCATCAGCGCGCCGGAGAGACCGGGGCCGCTGGTGACCGCGATCGCGTCGACGTCGGCCAGCTCGATGCCGGCATCGGCGACCGCGGTGCGGAGGGTGGGTGTGAGCGCCTCCAGGTGCGCTCGGGCGGCGACCTCCGGCACGACGCCCCCGTAGCGGGCATGCTCCTCCATCGACGACGCGATCGTGTTCGCGAGCAGTGTCGTCCCGCGCACGATCCCGACGCCGGTCTCGTCGCAGGAGGTCTCGATCCCGAGAACGAGCGGGGTGTCACGGTTCATGGTCGGTCCTCAGGCGATGGTGGTCTCGGGTTCGGGCACGTGCAGCCGCATGACGATGGCGTCGACCCCGTCCGGCTGGTAGTAGCGGGGACGCACCCCCACCCCCTCGAAGCCGAGCGAGCGGTACAGCTGCTGGGCGCCGGGGTTGTCGGCGCGCACCTCCAGGAAGACATCGCGGGCCCCGCGCTTCCGGGCCTCCCCGATGAGGGCGAGCATCAGCTGCCGACCGAGTCCGCGCCGACGTGCGCTGGGCGCCACGGCGATGGTCTGGATGTCGCCCTCGCCCGAGCCGCGCGGCGCGAGGAGTCCGGCGTAGCCGTCGATCGCGTCGCCCCCGGCCGAATCGATCGCGACGAGGTAGTAACCGTTCGAGCCGGTGACCTCCGACATCATGGTCGCGTCGGACCAGGCGTCCGTGACGAACGTCGCGCGCTCGAGCTCCATGATGGCGGGAACATCATCGGCGTTCGCGCGGCGCAGCTGCCACGCGCCCCCGGCTTGCCCGGTCACGCGCTCACCCGCTTCGGCCCTGCCGAGAGCGTGACGTCGGGAGAGCGCAGGTAGAGCGGTTCGTCCGGGTCGAACGGAATACCGTTCGCGTATCGCAGCTCGGCGATCATCCCGAGCCGGCCGGCCGGAACGATGCCCGCGTCGAGCCGCGGGAACTCCGGGTGCGGCAGCTCTGCCGGCTTCCCGAGGCCGGGGCCGGCGAGGCGGACCGGCAGCCCGAGCTCGTCCACGCCCGAATACGCCGTCCAGTACAGTTCGCGGCGGCGCGCGTCCGTCACCACGAGGAGAGGGCCGGACGCTCCAGAGAGGTAGCTGTCGTAGGCGACGGCGTCATGACTGACGACCGGAACCAGCGGACGTTCGATTCCGATCGCGAACGCCTTCGCCGCCGCGATGCCGACGCGGAGACCCGTGAAGGGTCCGGGCCCCATCCCCGCGACGACGCCCGAGAGGGAGGCGCGTCCGGCGCCCGACGCCGCCAGCGCCTCCTCGATCATGCTGCCGATGACCTCGGCGTGCCGCATCGTATCGGTCTCGACGACCTCCGCGAGCACCCCGCCCTCCCGGTCGACGACGGCGACGCTCGTCCCGGCTGACGTGTCGATGGCGAGGAGCATGCCCCCAGCCTATTCGCCGGTCCAGCGCGGACCGAAGCCGGTGACCCGGACCGTGCGGGGCTCGGGAGCGTCGACCGCCTCCTCGTCGACCGCCTCCTCGTCGACCGCCTCCCCGTCGACGGCCTCGGGCTCGTCGGCCCCGGGTGCGGCGCTCGCACCCGTCGGCCGGTCGATCTCGACCTCGAGCCACGACTCGGCGACACCGTCCAGCATCCCGGCGCCCCACTCGACCACGACGACGGAGTGCTCGAAGTCGATGTCGAGATCATCGAGCTCGAGCGCGCTCGACAGCCTGTAGGCGTCGACGTGGACCAACGGCGCGCCCCCGACGAGGCTGGGATGGGTCCGCGCGAGCACGAACGTGGGGCTCGTGACCGGGCCGCGCACCCCCAGGCCCTCGCCGATCCCGCGGGTCAGGGTGGTCTTGCCCGCACCGAGCGGGCCGGTGAGGACGACGAGGTCGCCGGGTCGCAGCTCGGCCGCGAGGGCGAGGCCGAACTCGTGCATGTCTTCCGGGGTCGAGACCACGCGCGTCAGCGGGACGCTGAAGACCTCGCTCATTCGGCTCCTCCGGTGAAGGTCCGGCGCAGCCGCCCCCCGAGACGGGTGACGATCTCGTAGTTGATGGTGCCGGCCGCCTCGGCCCAGTCGTCCGCCGTGGGAGCGCCGGTCGCCGGGTCGCCGAAGAGCACCACCTCGTCGCCGACGGCGACCGGCAGATCGCCCACGTCGACGACGAACTGGTCCATGGCGACGCGGCCGCTCACTCGGAACCGCCGGCCGCCGATCATCACCGGGCCGCTGTTGGAGGCGTGACGCGGGATCCCCTCCGCGTACCCCAGCGGCACGAGCACCAGTGTCGTCTCGCGCTCGGTGCGGTAGGTGTAGTCATACGACACCCCCTTGCCGGCCGGAACGCGCCGGACCGCGGCGACCCGACCGCGCAGGGTCATCGCGGGACGCAGCCCCAGGTCGCGAGCCGAGCCGCCGAACGGCGACAGTCCGTAGGCCGCGATACCGAGCCGAACCAGGTCGAATCGCGCTTCCGGGAGCGTCAGGGCGGCCGCGCTGGCGGCGATGTGCCGGAGCCCGGGCCGCAGGCCTGCTGCCTCGGCCCGCTCGAGCCCGCGTTGGAAGAGGGCCACCGCCTCCCGATCGTGCTCGGCAGAGGCGTTGGAGAGGTGGCTGAACAGCCCGCGGACGACCAGACGCCCCTCGGCCTCGAGCTGCGCGGCGCGGGCGAAGACGGCGTCCCACTCCTGCTCGGCGACGCCGTTCCGACTCAGCCCCGTCTCGAGCTTCAGCTGCACGAACGGGGTCCGGGAGCTCGGTGCGGCGGCGACCGCCTCCAGCTGGGCCAGCGAGGAGAGCCCGAGGTCCACCGCGTGGTCGATGGCCTGCGTGAAGTCCTCGTCGGGGTCGTGGAGCCACGCGAGGACCGGCGCGTCGACCCCGGCCGCACGCAGTTGGAGGGCCTCGGCGATCTCGGCGACGCCGAGCCAGTCGGCGCCTCCCGCGATCGCCGCCCGGGCGCTCTCGACCGCGCCGTGCCCGTAGGCGTCCGCCTTCACCACGACCATGACGTGCTCGGTGCCGACGAGGTCGCGCAGCCGCGCCACATTCTCCGTGATGGCGCCGAGGTCGACCCTGCGCTCGCGGAACGGACCGCTCACGGCTGCCGCTCCGTCACCACGAAGGCCGCCGCCACGCCGGCGTCGTGCGTCATCGACACGTGGATGCTCGTGATGCCGCGCTCGCGGACCTGGCGCTCGACCACGTTGTGCAGCACGAACCCGGGGTCGCCCTCATCGCTCGCGACGATCTCCATGTCGTGCCAGCGCACGCCCTCCGAGCCGCCCAGGGCCTTGATGAGGGCCTCCTTGGCTGCGAACCGTGCGGCGAGGGAGTGCGTCGGCAAGAGGCGCTCGGCCTCCGTGAACAGCCGCTCGCGCAGTCGCGGGCTGCGGTCGACCGCGCGTTCGAACCGCGCCAGGTCGACCACGTCCACGCCGATGCCCGCGATCACGGCGCCCCTACTCGACGGTGACGGACTTGGCCAGGTTCCGCGGCTGGTCGACGTCGAGGCCCTTCGCCGCCGACAGCTCCATGGCGAAGATCTGGAGCGGGATCACGGCGAGCAGCGGCTCGAAGAGCGGCGCGGCCAGCGGGATGCGGATCACCTCGTCGGCGAACGGGAGCACCGCCGCGTCACCGGCCTCGGCGATCGCGATGACGCGGGCGCCGCGGGCGCGGATCTCCTGGATGTTCGACACGACCTTCTTGTGGAGCTCGTCCGACCAGCGGGGGCTCGGCACGACCACGAAGACGGGCTGCCCGGGCTCGATGAGCGCGATCGGACCGTGCTTGAGCTCGCCCGCGGCGAAGCCTTCCGCGTGGATGTAGGCCAGCTCCTTGAGCTTGAGGGCGCCCTCGAGGGCGATCGGGTAGCCGACGTGGCGGCCGAGGAAGAGCACCGACCGGGTGTCGGACATCCAGCGCGCGAGCTGCGCGATCGTGTCGTGCGCCTCCAGGACGGTCTGGATCTTCTCGGGGACGGCCTGCAGCTCCTCGAGCGCGTCGTGCTGCTGCGCCTCCGCGAGCGTGCCTCGCACGCGCGCGAGGTGCAGGCCGAACAGGTAGAGCGCCGTGATCTGGGCGACGAAGGCCTTCGTGGAGGCGACCGCCACCTCGGGCCCGGCGTGCGTGTAGAGCGCAGCATCCGACTCGCGCGGGATCGTCGCGCCCTGCGTGTTGCACACCGAGATCGCCTTTGCACCGGCCTCCCGCGCGTACTTGACCGCCATGAGGGTGTCCATCGTCTCACCCGACTGGCTGATGGAGATCACCAGGGTGCCCTCGGTCAGGACCGGCTCGCGGTACCGGAACTCGTGGCTGAGCTCGACGGTCACGGGGACGCGCGCCCACTTCTCGATGGCGTAGCTGCCGACGAGCCCGGCGTAGGCGGCGGTGCCGCAGGCGAGGATCGTGATGCGGTCGATCCCGGCGAAGTACTCGTCGCCGAGCGCGTCCAGCTCGGGGATGCGGACCTCCCCGTCGGCGACGCGCCCGCGGATCGTGTTCGCGACCGCGTCGGGCTCCTCGGCGATCTCCTTCGCCATGAAGGAGGACCAGCCGCCCTTCTCGGCGGCGGAGGCGTCCCACGCGACCTCGAACGGCTCGACCTCGACCGGTGCGCCCGCGAAGTCGGTGACGGTCACCGAGTCGGGGGTGATCGTGACGATCTGGTCCTGGCCGATCGCCATCGCCCGGCGCGTGTGCTCGACGAAGGCGGCGACGTCGGAGCCGAGGAAGTTCTCGCCGTCGCCGAGGCCGATGACGAGGGGCGAGTTGCGGCGGGCCCCGACCACGACGTGCGGCTGGTCCTGGTGCAGCGCCAGCAGCGTGAAGGCGCCCTCGAGCCGCGAGACGACGCGCTGGAACGCCTCGCTCAGGTCTCCGGTGACGCGGTACTCGCGGCCGAGCAGCACGGCGGCCACCTCGGTGTCGGTCTCGGAGCGGAAGGTGAAGCCGTCGGCGAGGAGCTCGTCCTTGAGGGTGGCGAAGTTCTCGATGATGCCGTTGTGGATGACGGCGAGGCGCCCGTCGTCGCCGAGATGCGGGTGGGCGTTGGTGTCGGTGGGGCCGCCGTGGGTGGCCCAGCGCGTGTGGCCGATGCCGGTCTGGCCGTTGGGGATCGGCCGCGCCCCCAGCTCGGCGGTGAGCTCCGAGAGCTTGCCGGCCTTCTTGGCGGTGCCGAGGGCGCCGTCCGGGCCGATCACGGCGATGCCGGCCGAGTCATAGCCCCGGTATTCGAGGCGCTTCAGACCGCCCAGCAGCACCTCGAGACTCTTGTCGGTGCCGACGTAACCCACGATTCCACACATGAGGTCGAGTCTATCGTGGGGCCGCCTGGGACCTTTCTGGGGTACGGGCGGCACGCACGCGGCGCGTCGGGACGCCCCTAGACTTGTCGCCTATGGCTGAGAACGGCGACTCCTCCACCCCGTACGTCGAGCTGAGCCGGGCCGACTGGGCGGAGCTCGCCCAGAACACGCGCCTCCCGCTGCTGGAGACCGAGATCGTCCAGCTCCGCGGCCTCGGCGACCCTCTCGACATGCAGGAGGTCTCCGAGGTCTACCTGCCGCTCAGCCGCCTCCTCAACCTGTACGTGGGCGGCACGAAGCAGCTGCACCGGGTCACGAGCGAGTTCCTCGGCGAGCGCGCCGCCTCGACCCCCTTCGTCATCGGCGTCGCCGGCTCCGTGGCCGTCGGCAAGTCGACGATCGCGCGCCTCCTGCGCGAGCTGCTCTCCCGCTGGGATGACACCCCTCGCGTGGAGCTGGTCACGACCGACGGGTTCCTCCTCCCGAACGCCGAGCTGGAGCGTCGCGGCCTCATGGAGCGCAAGGGCTTCCCGGAGTCGTACGACCGCCGGGCCCTCCTGCGGTTCGTCACGGCGGTGAAGAGCGGCGCCCCGGAGGTGCGCGCCCCCTTCTACTCGCACCTCAGCTACGACATCGTCCCCGACGCCGAGATCGTGGTGCGGCGCCCCGACGTGCTCATCGTGGAGGGGCTCAACGTGCTCCAGCCGGCCGGCGGCGGCAACCGGCTCGCCGTCAGCGACCTGTTCGACTTCAGCGTCTACGTCGACGCCCGGACGCGCGACATCGCCCGCTGGTATGAGGAGCGCTTCCTCAAGCTGCAGCGCGGCGCCTTCGCGAACCCGAAGTCTTACTTCCACCGCTACGCCTCCCTCACCGAGGAGGAGGCGCGCGAGCGTGCCGCGTCGATCTGGACGAGCATCAACGAGCCGAATCTGGTGCAGAACATCCGCCCCACGCGCTCGCGGGCGAAGCTCGTGCTCCGCAAGGACGCCGACCACACCGTCAGCTCGGTGCTCCTGCGCAAGCTCTGACCGGCCGCCGAGGCGCCTGAGGTCTGAAAGCCTCACGCTTGAATGCTTGCGCGGTTGCTGCTCTGGTCTTAGCGGCACCGGTCCCGTAGTCATGAGACATGGCCACTCCCCGCTCGAAAGCCGCGTCCCTGTTCGGGCAGCGCGTGCGGGAGGCGCGGATCGCGCTCGGCCGGAGCCAGGAGGAGATCGCGCACCTCGCGGGCATGCACGTCACCAACTACGGGCGCATCGAGCGAGGCGAGGCCAACTCCGAGCTGACGACGATCGTCCGCATCGCGACGGCGCTCGACACGGACCCGGCCGACCTGCTGGCCGGGCTCTACGGCAAGGGCATGCTGCCGGGTAAGGCTCGCGCCTACTCGGTGACGGACTTCATCGCCGCCCAGCGGGCACGAGAGCGCGACTGATCCGGCGCCGACCGCGCGAGGTCGCGGGCGGCGGTACGGGCGTCAGAGCGAGAGACGCTCGCGGACCACGGCGGCCAGCTCGTTGGCGAGCCGGTGCGCGGTGTCCTGATCGGCCGCCTCCACCATCACGCGCACGAGAGGCTCGGTGCCGGAGGGACGCAGCAGGACACGGCCGCCGTCGCCGAGCGACGCCTCGGCCGTCTGCACAGCGGCCTGGAGCGCCTCGTCGGTGTGGACGCCGTGGTGGTCGACGTTCTTGACGTTCACCATGACCTGCGGGTAGACGGTCATCGCCTTCGCGAGCTCGGACAGGGGCTTCCGCTGGCGCGCCATCTCGCTGAGCAGGTGCAGGCCCGTCAGGATGCCGTCGCCGGTGGTGGCGAAATCGCGCATGATGACGTGACCGGACTGCTCGCCGCCGAGGGAGTAGTCGTTCTCGTTCATCGCCTCGAGCACGTAACGGTCGCCGACGGCCGTCTCGACGACGCGGATGCCGTGCTCGCGCATGGCGAGTTTCAGGCCGAGGTTGCTCATGACCGTGGCCACCAGCGTGTCGTCGCGGAGCTTGCCGCGCTCCTTCATCCCCAGAGCGAGGATCGCCATGATCTGGTCGCCGTCGACGACCCGGCCGTCGGCGTCGATCGCCAGGCAGCGGTCGGCGTCGCCGTCGTGCGCGATGCCCACGTCGGCGCCGGCCCGGAGAACCGCCTCGGAGAGCTTGTCGAGGTGGGTGGAGCCCACGCCGTCGTTGATGTTCATGCCGTCCGGCGAGTCGCCGATGACGGTGACGCGGGCGCCCGCGTCCGTGAAGACCTCGGGCGAGATGCCCGCCGCGGCGCCGTGCGCGCAGTCGAGCACGACGTGGATGCCGTCGAGGCGGTGCGGGAGGCTCGCCAGCAGGTGCACCACGTAGCGGTCCTCCGCGTCGGGGAGGCGGCGGATCCGTCCGACATCGGCGCCGGTCGGGTGCAGCTTCTCCAGCTCGAGGTACTGCTCGATGCGGTCCTCGACGACATCCGGAAGCTTGGTCCCGCCGCGGGCGAAGATCTTGATGCCGTTGTCGGGCGCCGGGTTGTGGGAGGCGGACACCATGACGCCGAAGTCGGCGCCGTAGTCCGCGATCAGGTAAGCCGCAGCCGGCGTCGGGATCACGCCGGCGTCGTACACGTCGATGCCCGAACTCGCGAGTCCGGCGGCGACGGCCGACGCCAGGAACTCGCCCGAGACGCGCGGGTCGCGGGCGACGATCGCCGTGGGACGGATTCCTGCGGCACGGCGGGCGTCGGCGCTGCGGCCTCGCGTCAGGACAGCAGCAGCTGCCTGCGCGAGGCCGAGCGCCAGCTCGGCGGTGAGACTGCCGTTCGCGAGACCGCGGACGCCGTCCGTTCCGAAAAGGCGGGGCATGAAGCGAACCTGAACGCTGACGGGATCAGCGCTTGGAGAACTGCGACGCCTTGCGGGCCTTCTTGAGACCGGCCTTCTTGCGCTCGGTGACGCGCGCGTCACGGGTGAGGAAGCCCGCCTTCTTCAGCGTGGGGCGGTTGTTCTCGCGGTCGATCTCGTTCAGCGCACGGGCGATGGCGAGACGCAGCGCGCCGGCCTGACCCGAGGGGCCGCCGCCGGTGATGCGCGCGACGACGTCGTAGGAGCCGATGAGGTCGAGGACCTTGAACGGGTCGGTGATGAGCTGCTGGTGGAGCTTGTTCGGGAAGTAGTCCGCGAACTCACGGCCGTTGACCGTGATGGTGCCGGAACCCGGGACCAGGCGCACGCGCGCGATGGCCTCCTTGCGGCGGCCGACGGCCGCGCCGGGGACGGAGAGGACGGCGCGCGGGGCGGCCGGGGCCTCGGAGGCGGGGGTCTCGGTCGAGTAGGACTCGACGTTCTCGGCCTGGGCCGAGTCGATGCTGTCTGCGATCTTCGCCACGGTGGTGATAATCCTTTGTCTTTAGGTCAGTCGGAAGGTCTCGGGTGCGCTTACTGGGCGACCTGGCCGAGCGTGTACGGCTTCGGCTGCTGGGCGGCGTGCGGGTGCTCGCTTCCGGTGTAGACCTTCAGCTTGCGGAGCTGGGCGCGGCCGATCGAGTTCTTCGGCAGCATGCCCCGGACCGCCTTCTCGACGGCGCGGATCGGGTTCTTCTCGAGGAGCTCGGCGTAGGTCACGGCCGAGAGCCCGCCCGGGTAGCCCGAGTGGCGGTAGGCCTTCTTCTGAGCGGCCTTCTGACCGGTGAGGGCGACCTTGTCGGCGTTGACGATGATGACGAAGTCACCGCTGTCCATGTGCGGGGCGAAGGTCGGCTTGTGCTTGCCGCGGAGGAGGGCGGCGGTGTGGCTGGCGAGACGGCCGAGCACGACGTCGGTCGCGTCGATGATGACCCAGTCCCGCTGGATCTCGTCTGCCTTCGGGGAGTACGTGCGCGTCACTGTAGTGGCTGCTTTCTGTGTCGAACGGAGGAGTTCGTGAATCCCGCTCCGTGGAGGTTCCCGTCTCGATGAGGAGGAACCGTACCGGTGGAGGGCTCACGTTCGGCATGTCGCGCCGCAGGAGGCGCGGACACCAAAGATCAATGGTACGTGACGCGGGAGGGGCGGTCAAACCGGCACCGTCCGGGCGGCGCGGTCACAGCGTCCGGAGGCCCCGCGTGCGCTCGGCGCGGAGGGCGAGCTCGGCGCCCTCCGGATAGCCCACCTCCATGAGGGTGAGCCCCCGGGCCGGCATCACCTTGAAGGCGCTGGTGCGGCGCTTCTCGTCGCGGAGCACCACGAGGTCGCCGGCTGCGAGCTTGCCCTCCCCCACCTCCACGCAGGCCCCGACCAGGGCGCGCACCATGCTGTGGCAGAAGGCGTCCGCCGTCAGCTCGGCGACGAGCACGCCATCGGGGTCCTCGCGCCAGGAGAACGACAGGAGGGTGCGGATCGTCGTCGCCCCCTCGCGCGCCTTGCAGTAGCTCGCGAAGTCGTGGAGCCCGAGCAGCCCGTGCGCCGCCATGTCCATGGAGTCGGCGTCGAGGTCGGAGGAGACCCAAGCGGTGCGATGGCGCTGCAGGGGGTCGCGCCGGGCCGACCGGTCGGCCACGCGGTACTCGTAGCGACGCCAGAGCGCCGAGAACCGGGCGTCGAACCCCTCCCGGGCGCGGGATGCCGAGGTGACGACGACATCGGATACGGGACCCAGGATGCCGTTGAGCCGGCGGCCCAGCGCCTCCTCGGGCGGGAGCGGCGGACGCTTGCCGTGCGGTTTGCGCAGCACCGCCTCCTGCTCCGGCGAAAGGTCCACATGCGCGACCTGGCCCGCGGCGTGCACTCCCGCGTCCGTCCGGCCGGCGACCGTCAGCAGCGGAGGGTCGCCCGCGCGCCGGAAGATCGTGGCGAGCGCCTCCTCCAGGGTCCCCTGCACGGTGCGCAACCCGGGCTGCCTGCCCCAGCCGTTGAAGTCGGTTCCCTGGTACGCGATGTCCAAGCGGTAGCGCGTGGAGGGATCAGTAGACACGGAGGAGCCCGATCTCCGACTGCGTCGCCCGGAAGCCCATCCCGGTGTACAGTCCCAGCGCCCCCGTGGGGTTCTCGGCGTCGACATCGAGCACGACGCGATCGAGCCCCCGCGCGCGCGCCGCCTCCAGCACGCACCGGAGAAGGACCGGGGCGATGCGGCGGCCGCGGAAGGGGCGCGTCACCGCGACCGTCGAGACGTAGGCGCTCGAGAAGCCCTGGCCGGCCCAGTCCTCCTCATTGACGTCGGACAGGACAACGCCGGCGACCTCCTCGCCTGCGAACGCCACGAACGAGAGCGCCGGTTCGAAGGTGCCGGACACCAGACTGGCGAAGTGCTCGTCGCTCAGCGGCTGGCTCCCCCAATGGTCGCGGAAGGCGTCGTCGCGCGCCGCGTGGACGGCCGCGGCGAACTCCGACTCGTACGGGACGATCCGGACGTCGGTCCTGGGGGTGACCTCCGGGATGGGATCCGCCAGCTCGCGCTCCATGGTCTGGAAGTACCGGACCGCTTCGAAGCCGGCCGCCTCCAGCAGCCGGCGACGGCCGGGCGACCGGGCATCCGCGTAGCCGACGAGCCAGCCGGGCAGCGCCTTGTCCGACGCGGCCAGCTTCTGCTCGCCGCGGACCCGCTGCCAGGCGATCAGCTCGCGTCCGATCCCGCGGCCCCGGAGGGCGGGGTGGACTCCCCCGTTCATGAACTCCCTCACCAGGGTCTCCTGCCGCGGTGGCTCCATCACGATCCCGATGGCCGCCAGGACACCGTCGTGGGTGATCGCGAGCAGCGTGTCCCTCTCGAGGTCGATGAAGGTGAACCCGAGTTGCTCCTCCACCTCGTCTCGCGTCGTCAGGTAGTTCGGATGGTCGACGGCGTCCATGGCCTGGTAGAGCTCATGGACGTCATCGACGTCACCGAGGGTGGCGGCGCGCCATTCACGGATCAGCGGGTGGCTCGGAACGGGGGAGGCGGCAGCCGCGACGCGCTCGGAGAGCGGAGCGAGTCGCGGTTCGTCGATGGTGCTCACCCATTCACCCTAGAAGACGGCACCCCGGGAACACGACGAGGGCCCCGCATCCGTGCGGATGCGGGGCCCTCGAGCGAGTGCGAGAGGTCAGGCCTTCTCGGCCTCCGACTCGGCGTCGGTCTCACCGGCGGCCTCGGCGTCGCCGGTGGTCTCCTCCACGACCTCGGCCTCGGCGGCCGTGGTCTCGGTGGTGGTCTCCTCGACGGCCGACTCCTCGGCGGGGGTCTCCTCGGCGGCGGGGGCCTCCTCGGCCGGCGCGGCCTTCGGGGTCGCGGCCTTGGTGCTCCTGCTCGACTTCACCTTCGGGCTGACCGGCTCGAGCACGAGCTCGATCTGAGCCATCGGGGCGTTGTCGCCCTTGCGGTAGCCGAGCTTGGTGATGCGGGTGTACCCGCCCTCACGCTCGGCGACCAGCGGCGCGATCTCGGTGAAGAGCTCGTGCACGACGCTCTTGTCGCTGATCACGGACAGCACACGACGGCGGGCGTGCAGGTCGCCGCGCTTCGCGAACGTGATGAGGCGCTCGGCCACCGGACGGAGGCGCTTGGCCTTCGTCTCGGTGGTCTTGATGCTCTTGTGCGTGAACAGCGCGGCCGCCAGGTTGGCGAGCATCAGACGCTCGTGGGCGGGGCCGCCACCCAGGCGGGGACCCTTGGTGGGCTTGGGCATGATCGGTTATCTCCAGTGTTGAAAGTCGGAAGGCGTGCGTGGGGCAGCCTCAGATGGTGGACTCGTCCTCTTCGTAGCCGCTGTAGAAGTGCGCGCCGTCGAACCCGGGGACCGAGTCCTTCAGCGACAGGCCCATCTCCGTCAGCTTGTCCTTGACCTCATCCACCGACTTCTGGCCGAAGTTGCGGATGTTCATGAGCTGCGTCTCCGACAGGGACACGAGCTCGCTCACCGTGTTGATGCCCTCGCGCTTGAGGCAGTTGTACGAGCGGACCGACAGGTCGAGGTCCTCGATCGGCATCGACAGCTCGGAGCTGAGGACGGCGTCGACCGGCGCCGGGCCGATCTCGATGCCCTCGGCTGCGCTGTTGAGCTCGCGCGCCAGGCCGAAGAGCTCGACCAGGGTGCGGCCGGCGGAGGCGATCGCGTCGCGCGGGCTGATCGCGGGCTTGGTCTCCACGTCGACCACGAGGCGGTCGAAGTCGGTGCGCTCACCGGCACGGGTGGCCTCGACGCGGTAGGTGACCTTGAGCACGGGCGAGTAGATCGAGTCGATCGGGATCTGGCCCGCCTCGCTGTACTCGTTCCGGTTCTGCTGCGCCGACACGTAGCCGCGGCCGCGCTCGATGGTCAGCTCGACTTCGAACTTCGCCTTGTCGTTCAGAGTCGCGATGACGAGCTCCGGGTTGTGGATCTCGACGCCGGCCGGAGCGGAGATGTCCGCCGCGGTGACCTGGCCGGCACCCGTCTTGCGGAGGTACGCGGTGATCGGCTCGTCGTGCTCGCTCGAGACAACGAGGCCCTTGATGTTCAGGATGATCTCGGTGACATCCTCCTTGACACCCGGGACGGTGCTGAACTCGTGGAGGACGCCGTCGATGCGGATGCTCGTGACCGCCGCGCCGGGGATCGACGAGAGGAGGGTGCGACGCAGGGAGTTACCGAGGGTGTAGCCGAACCCGGGCTCGAGCGGCTCTATGACGAACCGGGAACGGAACTCGGAGATGTTCTCTTCGGTGAGCGTAGGACGCTGTGCAATGAGCACTGGTTGATTCCTTTCGGCTGAGTGTCCGCTATATGACACTCGCTTCTACTGGGGTGGGGGTGTCACGCCGTCAGGCGGCGACCCGAACGGATCGCCGCCTGGGCGGACCAAAGAGAACTCAGACGCGACGGCGCTTGGGCGGGCGGCAGCCGTTGTGCGCCTGCGGGGTGACGTCGTTGATCGAGCCGACCTCGAGGCCCGCGGCCTGGAGGGAGCGGATCGCGGTCTCGCGACCCGAGCCCGGGCCCTTGACGAAGACGTCGACCTTCTTCATGCCGTGCTCCTGCGCCTGGCGCGCGGCCGACTCGGCCGCGAGCTGCGCCGCGAACGGCGTTGACTTGCGCGAGCCCTTGAACCCCACGCCGCCGGACGAGGCCCAGCTGATGACCGCACCGGTGGTGTCGGTGATCGAGACGATGGTGTTGTTGAAGGTGCTCTTGATGTGGGCCTGGCCCACAGCGATGTTCTTCTTTTCCTTCTTGCGCGGCTTGCGAACGGCCGACTTGGGTGCTGCCATGATTTCTCCTGAATCCTAAAGGCGGTGTCGGCCTAGCGAGCCTTCTTCTTACCGGCGACGGTGCGCTTCGGGCCCTTGCGGGTGCGAGCGTTCGTCTTGGTGCGCTGACCGCGGACCGGGAGGCCCTTGCGGTGGCGGATGCCCTCGTAGCTGCCGATCTCGACCTTGCGGCGGATGTCGGCGGCCACCTCGCGACGGAGGTCTCCCTCCACCTTGAAGTTGCCCTCGATGTAGTCGCGGAGCGAGACGAGCTGGTCGTCGGTGAGGTCCTTCACGCGGATGTCGCCGGAGATCCCGGTCTCGCGAAGGGTCTGCAGCGCGCGGGTGCGCCCGACGCCGTAGATGTAGGTGAGTGCGACCTCCACGCGCTTCTCGCGCGGGATGTCGACGCCTGCTAGACGTGCCATGTGTGGCTTCTCCTGTGATGAGTGGAGGTCTTCAGCGGTCCCGGTGCCCCGGCCTCCTCCGAGGGTGTCCCCCGCTGCCGCCGTGCGGCCGCGGGATCTGGGATCGCCTGTGTCGTTATTCGGTTGTGAGAGCTGCGTTCAGCCCGTGCCGTATCAGCCCTGACGCTGCTTGTGGCGCGGGTTCTCGCAGATGACCATGACCCGGCCGTTGCGACGGATGACCTTGCACTTGTCGCAGATGCGCTTGACGGAGGGGTTGACCTTCATGAGTGGTTCTTACCTTTGTTCGCTGTCCTCGTACCTCGCCAGGGGCTACCCGGTGGCGGGGCCGTTACTTACAGCAGACCTTTACTTGTAGCGGTAGACGATCCGGCCGCGGGTCAGATCGTAAGGGCTCAGCTCGACGATCACGCGGTCCTCGGGGAGGATGCGGATGTAGTGCTGACGCATCTTGCCGGAGATGTGGGCAAGAACCTTGTGACCGTTGGTGAGCTCCACGCGGAACATCGCGTTGGGGAGCGCCTCGATCACTGATCCTTCGATCTCGATGACACCGTCTTTTTTGGCCATAGCCTCACTGTCGCTACTCGTGGTGGTTTGCTGGTCGTGCGTTGGATGGTGGAGAAGGCGCGCAGGAACGTGCCTAAGACACCAAGGATCTATCTTATGGGAAAGGGCGCGATTGCGCCAATCCGCGTGTATGATCCTCCGCCGCTGTGAGCGAACGGCGGGTCACGCGATCGGCGCCGGCGTGATGCCGAAGGGCGCGAGCCCCGCGGCGCCGCCGTCTTCCGCGGTCAGCACCCAGATGCCGTCTGCGTGCACCGCGACGCTGTGCTCCCAGTGCGCGGCGGCGGAGCCGTCCTCGGTGGCGACCGTCCAGCCGTCGTCCTTGACGTAGGTCTCCGGGTCGCCGAGCACGATCATCGGCTCGATCGCGACGACGAGCCCGGGCCGGACCTCCGGGCCCTTGGAGCGGACCCGGTAGTTGAACACCGGCGGCTCCTCGTGCATGCGCCGGCCGATGCCGTGGCCGATGTAGTCGGTCAGGATGCCGAAGTCGCCCTGGGACTCGACGTACTCCTCCACGGCCTCACCGACCTCGTTGAGGTGGCGCGCGCGGGCGAGCCGGGCGATCCCGTGCCACAGCGACTGCTCGGTCACGGCCGCAAGGCGCTGACGCTCCGCCACGACGTCCGGCCGAGCCGGGTCCGGCACGATGAAGGTGCGGGCGGCGTCGCCGTTCCAGCCATCGAGGATCGCCCCCGAGTCGATCGACACGATGTCACCCGGCTCCAGCACGCGCGCGCCCGGGATCCCGTGCACGACCTCGTCGTTCACCGACGCGCAGATCGTGTGGTGGTATCCGGGCTCCAGCTTGAAGTTGGAGGCGCCTCCCGCATCCACGATCGCCCGCTCGGCGAGCGTATCCAGCTCGAGGGTGGTGACGCCGGCCGCGACGGCGGACGCGACCGCGTCGAGCGACGCGGAGGTCGCGCGCCCGGGAGCCACCATGAGGCGGAGCTGGGCGGGCGACTTGTAGATCGAGCGCTTGAAGACCACGGGGCCCGACCGCTACGCGACCGACTCGGCGCCGGCCGCGCCGGCGGCCGGGCGGATGCCCCGCTCGGCGAGGGCGACGGCGACACGCTGCGCCACCTCGTCGATGCCGCCGAGACCGTCGACCGGGAGGAGGAGGCCGCGCTCGCGGTAGAGCTCGACGAGCGGCGACGTCTCGCGGAGGTAGACCTCCTGGCGGTGGCGGATCGCCTCCTCGGAGTCGTCGGCCCGGCCCTGCTCGCGAGCGCGCTTGGTCAGGCGCTCCACGATCTCGTCCTGGTCGGCGGTGAGCTGGACGACCGCCTCGAGCCTGTGCCCGCGGCTCGCCAGGAGCTCGTCGAGGTACTCGACCTGCGCCAGCGTGCGGGGGTAGCCGTCGAGGAGGAAGCCGGGGCGGGCGTCCTCCTCGTCGAGCCGGTCGGCGACCAGCTGGTTCGTCAGGCTGTCGGGGACGTAGTCGCCCGCGTCGACGATCGCCTTGACCTGCTTGCCGAGCTCCGTCTCGTTCTTGATGTTGGCCCGGAAGATGTCGCCCGTGGAGATGTCGGGGATGCCGAATTCCGTGCTGATGCGGGCGGCCTGGGTGCCCTTGCCCGCTCCGGGAGGACCGACGATCAGAAGACGGGTCAACGCAGAAGCCCTTCGTAGTGTCGCTGCTGCAGCTGCGAGTCGATCTGCTTGACCGTCTCGAGGCCCACACCGACGATGATCAGGATGGACGTGCCGCCGAACATGAAGTTCTGGCTGGCGCCTAGTGCTGCGAACGCGATCAGCGGGATCAGCGCGATGATGCCGAGATAGATCGCACCGGGGAGGGTCACTCGGGTGAGCACGTAGTCGAGGTACTCGGCCGTCGGACGCCCCGCGCGGATGCCGGGGATGAACCCGCCGTACTTCTTCATGTTGTCGGCGACCTCCTCCGGGTTGAACGTGATGGCCACGTAGAAGTACGTGAAGCCGACGATCAGGAGGAAGTACAGCAGCATGTAGAGCGGGTGGTCGCCCTTGGTCAGGTAGTTCGTGATCCAGGTGACCCACGGGGCCGGGGCCTTGCCGGCGGCGGGCTGGTTGAACTGCGCGATCAGGGCCGGGAGGTACAGCAGCGACGAGGCGAAGATGACGGGCACGACGCCGGCCATGTTCACCTTGATCGGGATGTAGGTGTTGTTGCCGCCGTAGGTGCGGCGACCCACCATGCGCTTCGCGTACTGCACCGGGATCCGCCGCTGGGACTGCTCGACGAACACGACCGCGGCCACGATGAGGAGGCCGATCGCGATCACCACGAGGAGGATCTCGACGCTCTGCGACTGGGCGATGGCCCAGAGCGAGCTCGGGAACTGCGCCGCGATGGACGTGAAGATCAGGAGCGACATGCCGTTGCCGATGCCGCGCTCGGTGACGAGCTCGCCCATCCACATGATGAGGCCGGTGCCCGCCGTCATGGTGATGACCATGAGGAGGATCGCGTACCAGGAGTCGTCGGTGATGAGCTGCGTGCACTGGGAGACGGCGGTCGTTCCGAACAGCGCTCCGCTGCGGGCGACGGTGATGAGGGTCGTCGACTGGAGGACGCCCAGCGCGATGGTGAGGTAGCGCGTGTACTGCGTGAGCTTCGCCTGGCCGGCCTGCCCCTCCTTGTAGAGGGTCTCGAACCGCGGGATGACCACGCGCAGCAGCTGCACGATGATCGACGCGGTGATGTACGGCATGATGCCCAGCGCGAAGATGGAGAGCTTGAGGAGGGCGCCGCCGGAGAACAGGTTGACCAGCGAGTACAGGCCCGAGGTGTCCTGGTTGGCGTTCAGACAGGTCTGGACGTTGCCGAAGTCGACGAAGGGCGCCGGGATGAACGAGCCCAGTCGGAACAGGGCGATGATCCCCAGCGTGAAGAAGATCTTCCTGCGGAGATCCGGCGTGCGGAAGATGCGGGCGACGGCGCTAAACAATCGTGCGTCCTGCTTTCGAATAAGAGTCAGTCGGGTGACCGGTCTCCCGGCCACCCGACTGCACTGCCTTACGGGCGGCTACTTGACAGAGCCACCAGCGGCGACGATCTTCTGCTCGGCGGAGCCGGAGACCTTGTCGACCGCAACGTTCAGCTTAACCGCAATGTCCCCGTTGCCGAGAACCTTGACCTTCTCGTTCTTGCGAACGGCGCCCTTGGCGACGAGGTCATCGACGGTGACGTCACCGCCGGACGGGTACAGCTCGGCGAGCTTCTCCAGGTTCACGACCTGGTACTCGACCCGGAACGGGTTCTTGAAGCCGCGAAGCTTCGGCGAACGCATGTGGAACGGAAGCTGACCGCCCTGGAAGCCCGGGCGGACCTGGTAGCGGGCCTTGGTTCCCTTGGTACCGCGACCGGCCGTCTTGCCCTTGGAACCCTCACCGCGTCCGACGCGGGTCTTGTCCTTCTTGGCACCGGCGGCGGGGCGCAGGTGGTGCACCTTCAGGACCTGCTCGCGGGGCTCCGCGACGTCCTTCTTGGCCGGGGCCTTCTTCGCCGGGGCGGAGACGGTCTCGTCCTTGCTGTCAGCGGCCTGGGAGGCGCCGGCCTTCGCCGGGGCCTTCTTGGCCGGAGCCTTCTTCTCGGTCGCCGGCTTGTCGGCGGCGGCCTTGGTGGCGGGCTTCTTGGTGGCCGGCTTCTCGGCGGCCTCGGTGGTGGCCTTCTCGTCAGCCATTAGTCGATCTCCTCAACCTTCACCAGGTGAGCGACGGTGTTGACGTACCCGCGGTTCTGCGGGTTGTCCTCGCGGACGACGACGTCACCGATGCGCTTCAGACCCAGGCTGCGCAGGGTGTTGCGCTGGTTCTGCTTCTCGCTCACTTTCGACTTGATCTGCGTGATCTTCAGACGCGCAGCCATCAGGCACCTGCCTTCGCGGTCGCGGCGGCCTCCGCCAGCGCAGCCTCGGTGCGAAGCAGGCGGGCGGGGGCGACCTGGTCGTAGTCGAGGCCACGGCGGGCAGCGACGGCGCGGGGCTCCTCGAGCTGCTTCAGCGCCTCGACGGTCGCGTGCACGATGTTGATCGTGTTGGACGAGCCGAGCGACTTGCTCAGCACGTCGTGGATGCCGGCGCACTCGAGCACGGCGCGCACCGGGCCACCGGCGATGACACCGGTACCGGCGGCGGCCGGACGAAGGAGGACGACACCGGCAGCGGCCTCACCCTGCACCGGGTGCGGGATGGTGTTGCCGACGCGCGGGACGCGGAAGAAGTTCTTCTTCGCCTCCTCGACGCCCTTCGAGATCGCGAGCGGGACCTCGCGGGCCTTGCCGTAGCCGACGCCCACGAGTCCGTTGCCGTCGCCGACGACCACGAGGGCCGTGAAGCTGAAGCGGCGTCCGCCCTTGACGACCTTCGAGACGCGGTTGATGGTCACCACGCGCTCGAGGAACTGGCTCTTGTCCTGGTCGCGGCTGCCGCGGTCCCGGTTGGGGTTGCGCTCACGGCCGCCACGGCGCGGCTCGCGCTCGCGCTGGGTGTTGTCGGTCGACGCAGCGGTCTCCACCGGCTGCTCGGCCACTGCCTGGTCGGCCACGGTCTGCTCCTTGTTGTCACTCACAGGTTCAATCCACCCTCTCGAGCGCCTTCGGCGACGGCCGCGACGCGACCCGCGTACTTGCTGCCGCCGCGGTCGAACACGACCGCCTCGATGCCGGCGCTCTTCGCGCGCTCGGCGACGAGCTCGCCGACCTTGCGCGCCTTGGCGGTCTTGTCACCGTCGAAGCTGCGGAGGTCCGCCTCCATGGTGGAGGCCGAGGCCAGCGTGTGGCCCTGCGCGTCGTCGACGACCTGCACGAAGACGTGGCGGGCCGAACGGGTGACGATCAGGCGCGGACGGGCCGCGGTGCCCTCGATCTTCTTGCGAAGGCGGGTGTGACGGCGGTCGCGGGCGGCCGCCTTGCTCTTTCCTCTGGTACCCAGAGCCATGATTACTTACCAGCCTTTCCGGCCTTGCGACGAACGACCTCGCCGGCGTAGCGCACGCCCTTGCCCTTGTACGGCTCGGGCTTGCGGATCTTGCGGATGTTCGCGGCGACCTCGCCCACGGCCTGCTTGTCGATGCCGCTGACGGTGAGGCGGTTGTTGCCCTCGACCGTGAACGTGATGCCGGCCGGCGGCTCGACGGTCACCGGGTGCGAGAAGCCGAGCGCGAACTCGACGGCCGCGCCCTTCTGCGTCACGCGGTAACCCGTGCCGACGATCTCCAGGCCCTTGGAGTAGCCCTGGGTGACGCCGATGATCTGGTTGTTGATGAGGGTCCGGGTGAGGCCGTGGAGCGAACGCGACTCGCGCTCGTCGTCGGGGCGGGTGACGAGGACCTGGTTCTCCTCGATCTTGACCTCGATCGGCTCCGCGACGGTGAGGCTGAGCTCGCCCTTCGGGCCCTTGACGGTGACGGCCTGGCCGTCGATCTTCACATCGACCCCGTTCGGGACGTCGATGGGCAGTCTTCCAATACGCGACATGGCGGGTTACCACACGTAGGCGAGGACTTCCCCACCCACGCCCTTCTTCTCAGCCTGACGGTCGGTGAGCAGACCGGAGGAGGTGGACAGGATGGCGACGCCGAGCCCGCCGAGGACCTTGGGGATCTCGGTGGACTTCGCGTAGACGCGAAGGCCGGGCTTGGACACGCGCTTGATACCGGCGATGGAACGCTCGCGGTTCGGACCGAACTTGAGGTTCAGGGTCAGGGTCTTCCCGACGCGCGCGTCGGTGACCTCCCAGCCGGAGATGTAGCCCTCGGAGGTGAGGATCTCGGCGATGTGGGCCTTGAGCTTCGAGTGCGGCATCGACACGGTGTCGTGGTGCGCCGAGTTCGCGTTGCGCAGTCTGGTCAGCATGTCTGCGACCGGATCTGTCATTGTCATTGCTGTTTTCCTTACGTATCACCAGGTTTCGTTCAGCCGTACACGACTGACGACCTGTGGTGGAAGCGGGCCGGCCGGGCGGCCGGCCCGCAGGTGGGACCTAGTTGCCCGCGTCGGCCGAGCGGAACGGGAAGCCGAGCTGCTTCAGCAGCGCGCGGCCCTCGTCGTCGGTCTTGGCGGTGGTCACGACCGTGATGTCCATACCGCGGACGCGGTCGATGCGGTCCTGGTTGATCTCGTGGAACATCGACTGCTCCGTGAGACCGAACGTGTAGTTGCCGTTCCCGTCGAACTGCTTGTCGCTGAGGCCGCGGAAGTCGCGGATGCGGGGCAGGGCGAGCGAGAGGAGGCGGTCGAGGAACTCCCACATCCGGTCGCCGCGCAGCGTGACGTGCGCGCCGATCGGCTGGCCCTCGCGCAGCTTGAACTGCGCGATGGACTTCCGGGCCTTGGTGACCTGCGGCTTCTGGCCGGTGATCAGCGTGAGGTCGTTGACCGCGCCGTCGATCACCTTGCCGTCGCGAGCCGCCTCGCCGACACCCATGTTGACGACGATCTTCACCAGACCGGGCACCTGGTGCACGTTGGTGAAGCCGAAGTCGCTCTGGAGCTGCTTGGCGATCTCGTTCTTGTACTTCTGCTTCAGGCGAGGCTGGATTTTGCCAGCCGTCGTTGCAGTGTCGGTCATTACAGGTCCTTACCAGACTTCTTGGCGTAACGAACGCGGACCGTCTTGGTGACGCCGTCCTTCGTAACGGTCTCGGTGCGGAAACCGACGCGGGTCGGCTTCTTGGTCTCGGGGTCGACCAGCGCCACGTTCGAGACGTGGATCGGGGCCTCGTGGGTCTCGATGCCGCCGGTCTTCGTGCCGCGCTGCGTCTGGCCGACGCGAACGTGCTTGGTCACGAAGTTGACGCCCTCGACGATGACGCGGTTCTTCTCGACCAGGACCTCGATGACGCGGCCCTGCTTGCCCCGGTCGCCACCGCGGGCCTGCGAGCGGCCCGAGATGACCTGGACCAGGTCGCCCTTCTTGATGTTGGCCATGGGTTACAGCACCTCCGGAGCGAGCGAGATGATCTTCATGAACTTCTTGTCGCGGAGTTCACGGCCGACCGGGCCGAAGATACGGGTGCCACGGGGGTCCCCGTCGTTCTTCAGGATCACGGCGGCGTTCTCGTCGAACTTGATGTAGGAGCCGTCCGGGCGGCGGGTGTTCTTCCGCACGCGGACGACGACGGCCTTGACGACATCGCCCTTCTTGACGTTGCCGCCGGGGATCGCGTCCTTGACCGTGGCGACGATGACGTCGCCGAGGCCGGCGTAGCGACGGCTGGAGCCGCCGAGCACACGGATCGCGAGGAGCTCCTTGGCGCCCGTGTTGTCAGCGACCTTGAGCCGGGATTCCTGCTGGATCACTTGGCCTTCTCCAGAATCTCAACCAGGCGCCAGCGCTTGCTGGCACTCAGGGGTCGGGTCTCGTTGATGAGAACCAGGTCGCCGATGCCGGCGGTGTTGTTCTCGTCGTGCGCCTTCACCTTGGAGGTGCGGCGGATGACCTTGCCGTACAGGGGGTGCTTCACGCGGTCCTCGACCTCGACGACGATGGTCTTGTCCATCTTGTCGCTGACGACGTAGCCGCGGCGGGCCTTGCGGTACCCGCGGACGAGGGCCTCGCCGGCCGCCGACTCCGCGGCCGTGGCCTTGGTGGTCTCAGCCATTACTTGGCCTCCTCGGTCTCGGTCTCGGCGACCTCGGCGGCCGCGGGGGCCTCCTTCTTCGCACGGGACTTCTTTTCGGGCTTGGCGGGCGCAGCCTCGGCGGGAGCCGGGGTGGCCCGGATCCCGAGCTCGCGCTCGCGGATCACGGTGTAGATGCGAGCGATGTCGCGCTTCACGGCGCGCAGGCGGCCGTGGCTCTCGAGCTGTCCGGTGGCCGACTGGAAGCGGAGGTTGAACAGCTCCTCCTTGGCCTTCTTCAGCTCGTCGACGAGACGCTCGTCCTCGAAAGTGTCGAGCTCGCTCGAGGCGAGCTCCTTGGAACCGATCGCCATTACGCGTCGCCCTCCTCGCGCTTGATGATGCGTGCCTTGAGGGGCAGCTTGTGGATTGCACGGGTCATGGCCTCGCGAGCGAGCTGCTCGGAGACGCCCGAGACCTCGAAGAGGACCCGGCCCGGCTTGACGTTCGCGACCCACCACTCCGGCGAGCCCTTACCGGAACCCATGCGGGTCTCGGCGGGCTTCTTCGTGAGCGGACGGTCGGGGTAGATGTTGATCCACACCTTGCCGCCGCGCTTGATGTGACGCGTCATGGCGATACGAGCGGACTCGATCTGACGGTTGGTCACGTAAGCGGGCGTCAGGGCCTGGATGCCGAACTCGCCGAAGGAGACCTTCGTGCCACCGGTCGCCTGGCCGCTCCGGCCGGGGTGGTGCTGCTTGCGGTGCTTGACTCTGCGTGGGATCAACATGGTTATGCCTCAACTCCTGCTGCGGCCGGCGCGGTCTCGGCGGGAGCGTTGCCCCGGCCACCGCCGCGACGCGGACGGTCACGGTCGTTGCGCTCGCGCGACGGCTTCTGGTTGGCCTGCTCGCGAGCAAGCTCCTTGTTCGTGATGTCGCCCTTGTAGATCCACACCTTGACACCGATGCGACCGAAGGTGGTCTTGGCCTCGTAGAAGCCGTAGTCGATGTTGGCGCGGAGCGTGTGCAGCGGCACACGACCCTCGCGGTAGAACTCGGAGCGGCTCATCTCGGCGCCGCCGAGGCGGCCCGACACCTGGATGCGGACACCCTTGGCGCCGGCGCGCTGAGCACCCTGCAGGCCCTTGCGCATCGCGCGGCGGAAGGCCACGCGGGCGGAGAGCTGCTCGGCGATGCCCTGAGCGACGAGCTGGGCGTCGGCCTCGGGGTTCTTCACCTCGAGGATGTTCAGCTGGATCTGCTTGCCGGTGAGCTTCTCGAGGTCGGCGCGGATGCGCTCGGCCTCGGCGCCGCGACGACCGATCACGATGCCCGGGCGGGCGGTGTGGATGTCGACGCGGACACGGTCACGGGTGCGCTCGATCTCGATGCGCGAGACGCCCGCGCGGTCGAGCGAGGTCTGCAGCAGACGGCGGATCTTGACGTCCTCGGCGAGGTAGTCGCTGTAACGCTGACCCGGCTTGGTGCTGTCGGAGAACCACCGCGACACGTGGTCGGTGGTGATGCCCAGACGGAAGCCGTACGGGTTGACTTTCTGGCCCATTACTTGCTCGCCTTCTTCGTAGCGTTCGCAACCTCGGCCTCGTCCGGCGTCGCGAGGACGATCGTGATGTGGCTGGTGCGCTTGTTGATGCGGAAGGCCCGGCCCTGCGCACGCGGCTGGAACCGCTTGAGGGTGGTCCCCTCGTCCACGAAGGCGCGGCTCACGTACAGGTCCTGCTCGTCCAGGTAGGTGTTGCTCTGGTCGGCCTTGACGCGCGCGTTGGCGATCGCCGAGGCGACGAGCTTGTAGACCGGCTCGCTCGCGCTCTGGGGCGCGAACTTCAGGATGGCCAGTGCCTCCTGGGCCTGCTTGCCGCGGATCATGTTGACGACGCGACGGGCCTTCATGGGGGTGACGCGGATGTGACGCACGCGTGCGATCGACTCCACCATTTCTCTCCTCCTTACGTCACCGCGTTAGCGGCGACGACCCTTCTTGTCGTCCTTCACGTGACCACGGAAGGTGCGGGTGGGCGCGAACTCGCCGAGCTTGTGCCCGACCATCGTCTCGGTGACGAACACCGGGATGTGCTTGCGACCGTCGTGCACCGCGATGGTGTGGCCGAGCATGGCCGGGACGATCATCGAGCGGCGCGACCACGTCTTGATGACGTTCTTGCTGTTGGCCTCGTTCGCGGCGACCACCTTGCGAAACAGGTGCTCGTCGACGAAGGGGCCCTTCTTGAGACTGCGTGGCATCTTCTCGAACTCCTACTTGCGCTTCTTGCCGGCGTTCCGACGGCGGACGATGAGCTTGTCGCTTTCCTTGTTGGGGTGGCGCGTACGGCCTTCCTTCTGACCCCACGGGCTGACCGGGTGGCGACCACCGGAGGTCTTGCCCTCACCACCACCGTGCGGGTGGTCGATCGGGTTCATCGCGACACCGCGGACGGTCGGGCGGACGCCCTTCCAGCGGAGACGGCCGGCCTTGCCCCAGTTGATGTTCGACTGCTCGGCGTTGCCGACCTCGCCGATCGTGGCGCGGCAGCGGGCGTCGACGTTGCGGACCTCGCCCGAGGGGAGGCGCAGCTGGGCGTAGGGGCCGTCCTTGGCGACGAGACGGACCGAGGCGCCGGCGGAACGCGCGAGCTTCGCGCCTCCACCCGGCTTCAGCTCGATCGCGTGCACGACGGTACCGGTCGGGATGTTGCGCAGCGGCAGGTTGTTGCCCGGCTTGATGTCCGCGCCGGCGCCCGACTCGACGATGTCGCCCTGCTTGAGGCCCTGCGGCGCGAGGATGTAGCGCTTCGTGCCGTCCAGGAAGTGGAGGAGCGCGATGCGGGCCGTGCGGTTGGGGTCGTACTCGATGTGAGCGACCTTGGCGTTGACGCCGTCCTTGTCGTTGCGACGGAAGTCGATCACGCGGTACTGGCGCTTGTGGCCACCACCGATGTGACGGGTCGTGATGCGGCCCTGGTTGTTGCGCCCACCGGTCTTCGACAGCGGACGGAGCAGCGACTTCTCCGGCGTGGACCGGGTGATCTCCGCGAAGTCGGCGACCGAGGAGCCGCGACGACCAGGGGTCGTGGGCTTGTAGTTACGAATAGCCATGTCTGTCTTCCTCTAGTCCTTCGCTCAGCCGACGGCCGTGAAGATGTCGATGGAACCGGACTTCAGCGTGACGATGGCGCGCTTGGTGTCCTTGCGCTTGCCGGTGCCGAAGCGGGTGCGGCGGGTCTTGCCCTGACGGTTCAGGGTGTTCACCGACGCGACCTCGACCTTGAAGATCGACTCGATGGCGAGCTTGATCTCGGTCTTGTTGGAACGCGGGTCGACGACGAAGGTGTACTTGCCCTCGTCGATCAGGCCGTAGCTCTTCTCGGAGACGACCGGGGCGATGATGACGTCGCGGGGGTCCTTGTTGACGGCCATTACGCGTTCACCTCTTCCTTCTTGGTCTTGGCGGCGATGAAGCCTTCGAGAGCGGCCTGCGAGAAGACGATGTCGTCGCTCACCAGGACGTCGTAGGCGTTCAGCTGGTCGTAGGTCAGCACGTGCACCGTCGGGATGTTGCGGACGCTCTTGAACGCCAGCTCGTCGTCACGCTCGATCACGACGAGGACGTGCTTGGAGGTCGCGATGCCCGAGAGCAGCTCGACGACGGCCTTGGTCGAGGGCGCGTCACCCGAGGTGAACGCCTGGACGGCGTGGATCCGGCTGCCGCGGGCGCGGTCCGAGAGAGCGCCGAGCAGAGCCGCGGCGATCATCTTCTTGGGGGTGCGCTGCGCGTAGTCGCGGGGCGTCGGTCCGTGGACGATGCCACCACCGGTCATCTGAGGGGCGCGGATGGAACCCTGACGGGCGCGGCCGGTGCCCTTCTGCTTGAACGGCTTGCGGCCGGCGCCGGAGACCTCGCCGCGGCCCTTCACCTTGTGCGTGCCCTGGCGGGCGGCAGCGAGCTGCGCGGTGACGACCTGGTGGATCAGCGGGATGTTGGTCTGAACGTCGAACAGGGCCTCGGGAAGCTCGATGGAGCCGGCCTTCTTGCCCTTCAGGTCGACGACGTCAATCGAGGTAGCCATGCGACTAGGCCCCCTTCACTGCGTTGCGGACGAAAACGATGCGGCCACGGGCACCGGGGACGGCTCCCTTGACCAGCAGCAGGCCCTTCTCGGCGTCGACGGCCTGGACCTTGAGGTTCAGGACTGTGACGCGCTCGCCACCCATGCGACCGGCCATGCGCATGCCCTTGAAGACACGGCTCGGGGTCGAGGAGGCGCCGATGGAGCCCGGCTTGCGGTGGTTGCGGTGCGCACCGTGCGAGGCGGAGACACCCTGGAAGTTGTGGCGCTTCATCACACCGGCGAAGCCCTTGCCCTTGGAGGTGCCGACGACGTCGACCAGCTGGCCGGCCTCGAAGGTTCCGTCGACGGTCAGCTCCTGGCCGGCCGCGTACTCGGCGGCGTCGGCGGTGCGGACCTCGGTGAGGTGACGGCGCGGGGTCACGCCGGCCTTGTCGAAGTGACCGGCGGAGGGCTTGTTCACCTTGCGCGGGTCGATCTGGCCGTACGCGATCTGGACGGCGTTGTAGCCGTCGACCTCGGGGGTGCGGACCTGGGTCACGACGTTCGGCGTGATCTCGATGACGGTCACGGGGATGAGCTTGTTGTTCTCGTCCCAGACCTGGGTCATGCCGAGCTTCTTGCCGAGGAGGCCGCGCGAAGTCTTGGTCTCGTTGTTGGACATGGTGGCACTCCCCCTTACAGCTTGATCTCGATGTTGACGTCGGCGGGCAGGTCGAGACGCATGAGCGAGTCGACGGCCTTCGGCGTCGGGTCGATGATGTCGATCAGCCGCTTGTGCGTGCGCATCTCGAAGTGCTCGCGGCTGTCCTTGTACTTGTGGGGCGAACGGATGACGACCACCACGTTCTTCTCGGTGGGAAGCGGCACCGGGCCGACGACGGTCGCGCCTGCACGGGTCACCGTGTCGACGATCTTGCGCGCCGAGGTGTCGATGACCTCGTGGTCATACGACTTAAGCCGAATGCGGATCTTCTGTCCCGCCATGTCTGACTCTCTCTCTTGTTATGGCGTCTTACGCTGCGGGCTCCGAGGAGCCCGCATCGCATTGGACGCGGTGCGACGTACGCGTGGGGAACGCCACTATTCTTCTGTCAACTCTCCGACCCCCGCGGCCGGGCGTGTCTCCTGGTCGGGGCCACGATGGGCACAGAGCTATCCCTGCTTCATCGTGATCGTCGATTGAGCTTTGTCCTGCTGCCTGCGGCCTAACCTCGTCCCGGTGTGCTCGGTGGCACTCACGGTGGGCTATGCACTGCCTGGCAGTGATCCGGTCTGAGCACACGTCAGCGCGCTCGTTCCGAAATGTTGAACCAGACAAGTTTGCCAGATCGCGGCCATTGCTGCAACCCGGGCGTGTCGCGGTGGCGTGTCGCGCGCTGCGGGGCGTGTGCTGCGCGTCTGCGGCGCGGCGGGACAGCCGCTGCGCGGCGCCGCACAGCGGCTGTCCCTAGACGGAGCAGACGGTCCGCGAAGCGGTGCGATCGCGCGGTACCCCCGCCTCCTCGAGCACCGCACCCAGCCTCCCTGGGTCGGAGGCGATCGCCCACCGCCAACGCACCACCCGCCATCCGAGCGCTCGGAGGCGGTCCTCCCTCACCTTCTCGTCGAGGACCACGCGGTCCGCCGAGCGGCCCGCGCGCATCGCCGAGTCGAGGTACTTCACGTCCCCGTCGGCCTCGCCGATCACGCGGGCCTCTGGCCACGCGAAGTCGACGACGCCGATCAAGCCGTTCCCGTCAGAGAACGGAAGCTGCAGGGCCGGCTGCGGGACACCGGCCGCGTGCATGCTCACCCGGCTCACGGACTCGAGCGGGGAGTCGGCGCGCCCATCCGCGAAGCCGATCACGTCCAGCGCGCGACGGTGGCCCCGCATCGGCAGCGCCCGACGGAACGCGGCCATCAGGTCTTCGCGCCCCGCTCCCCCGGTCGCCGATCGACGCCCCCTGCCGGCATGCAGATGATGGTCGGCCAAGGGGCACGATCTGCGCCCGGGGCGCGATCGCCGCGAGATCGACGATGGTGCGTGCGACGGATGTGCAACGCAGACCCGCGACCTCCGCAACGTCCTCCGCGCGTACTTGGGTCGAATGCGCGACGACCTGGCGGGCGGATCTGCCGCCGCTCGTTCGACCGACACTGACGTGGATCCGCTCCGGGAACGGCCCGACGATCGGCAGCCCGTGCACGATCGCCGCGGACCAGTGCGAGAACGTCGGCGTCCGCGAACGCGTTGCGGCGAACGCTCGCAGGCGCAGGAGGTGGCGGCCCCGGTGGTCGAGGAGATCCCAATCGGCACGCGAGGCGTAGGCGCCGTGGCCGATGCGGACCTCGGTTCCCGCGAGCACCGACCGGGCGTGCTGGCGGCGGGTCTCCACGCGGTCAGGGAGGTCGCGCACGAGGACGAACGGGGGAAGCGGCGGGTCTGTTTCCATGCCTCCCGGTCTATGGGCACCGACGATGCCGAGGCGGCGGCCACCGAGATCAGGGGGAGGCGGAGCTCCGTTCCGGGCTGTGGACAACGTCGGCTGCGCTCGTGACTGCAGCCTCGTGGGACGCCTGCGGTCCGGCGCCGCGGCGCACCTGCCCCGCCGCAGCGCAGACCCGCGGGGAGGGAGGCGGGGAGGCGCACCGCGGACCTGCGGGGAGGAAGGCGGGGAGGGAGGCGGGGAGGCGCACCGCGCCGACGCAGGGCAAAGAGGAGCGGGGCCGGCGTGCTGCCGGCCCCGCTCGAGTGGCGCCTCGCGCCGCCACTCTGGTGAATGATCCAAGACCGCTGTTACGCGGTTCCCGAACTTCCGTCGAGAGTTCCGGTCAGCGGCTTGGGCTGGTTTGCGAGGCTCTGGGTATCCATAGGCACTCCCTTCGTCGACGGAACCGTCCGGATGAAACGGTGCGTCAATTCTGCGACGGGTGCCGGGCGAGGTAAACCCTTGGTGAACGATTCCCAGGAACACGCCGTCTCCGGACGACGAAAAAGGGCCGGGCCCGAAGGCCCGACCCTTTCCGAGTCAGTCGCGAGGACTTACTTGATGATCTTCGTCACCGTACCGGCGCCCACGGTGCGGCCACCCTCACGGATGGCGAAGCCGAGGCCCTCCTCCATGGCGATCGGCTGGATCAGCTCGACCGACATGTCGGTGGTGTCGCCGGGCATGACCATCTCGGTGCCCTCGGGCAGCGAGATGACGCCGGTGACGTCGGTGGTCCGGAAGTAGAACTGCGGACGGTAGTTCGTGTAGAAGGGGTTGTGACGGCCGCCCTCGTCCTTCGAGAGGATGTAGGCAGTGCCCTCGAAGTTGGTGTGCGGCGTGACCGAACCCGGCTTCGCGACGACCTGGCCGCGCTCCACGTCCTCGCGCTTGGTGCCGCGGAGGAGCAGACCACAGTTCTCGCCGGCCCAGGCCTCGTCGAGCTGCTTGTGGAACATCTCGATACCGGTGACCGTGGTCTTCTGCGTCGGGCGGATGCCGACGATCTCGACCTCGGAGTTGATGGCGAGGGTGCCGCGCTCGGCGCGACCGGTGACGACCGTGCCACGACCGGTGATCGTGAAGACGTCCTCGATCGGCATGAGGAACGGCTTGTCCTTGTCGCGCACCGGGTCCGGGATGGACTCGTCCACGGCCTCCATGAGGTCGAGGATGCTCTGGGTCCACTTCTCGTCGCCCTCGAGAGCCTTGAGGCCCGAGACGCGCACCACCGGAGCGTTGTCGCCGTCGAAGTCCTGGCTGGAGAGCAGCTCGCGGACCTCGAGCTCGACGAGCTCCAGGATCTCCTCGTCGTCGACCATGTCGGCCTTGTTCAGCGCGACGAGCAGGTAGGGGACGCCGACCTGCTTGGCGAGCAGGACGTGCTCACGGGTCTGAGCCATCGGGCCGTCGGTGGCGGCGACCACGAGGATCGCGCCGTCCATCTGAGCGGCACCGGTGATCATGTTCTTGATGTAGTCGGCGTGACCCGGGGCGTCAACGTGCGCGTAGTGGCGCTTCGGCGTCTCGTACTCGACGTGCGAGATGTTGATCGTGATACCACGCTGACGCTCTTCCGGAGCCGAGTCGATCGAAGCGAAGTCACGCTGCACGTTGGTCGCCGACGGGTACTTGTCAGCAAGCACCTTGGAGATCGCCGCGGTGAGCGTCGTCTTGCCGTGGTCGACGTGACCGATGGTTCCGATGTTGACGTGCGGCTTAGTCCGCTCGAACTTGGCCTTAGCCACTGTGGGTCCTCCTCAGGACTCTCGTGCAGATCCCCCGGTCGACGGATTTCGACCGGCGGATCTACGGGATTGGTTTCTTATGTTACGGGATGTTGCCCGAGCTTCAGGACAGTGGAGTCCCAGCGACCGAGGTCACTCGCCCTTGCTCTTCTGGACGATCTCGTCGGCCACAGCCTTCGGGACCTCCGCGTAGCTGTCGAACTGCATCGAGTACACGGCGCGGCCCGAGGTCTTCGAGCGCAGGTCGCCGATGTAGCCGAACATCTCCGACAGCGGGACGTTGGCGCGCACCACCTTGACACCGCTGGCGTCCTCCATGGACTGGATCTGCCCGCGGCGGGAGTTCAGGTCGCCGATGACGTCGCCCATGTACTCCTCCGGCGTACGGACCTCGACCGCCATGAGCGGCTCGAGGAGCACCGGGTTCGCCTTCCGAGCGGCCTCCTTGTAGGCCATCGAGCCGGCGATCTTGAACGCCATCTCCGAGGAGTCGACGTCGTGCGCTGCACCGTCGACGAGCGTCGCCTTGACGCCCACCGTCGGGAAGCCGGCGAGCACGCCGACCTGCATCGCGTCCTGGATGCCCGCGTCGACCGAGGGGATGTACTCGCGCGGGACGCGACCGCCGGTGACGGCGTTCACGAACTCGTACGAGGTCTCCGGGGTCACCTCGAGCGGCTCCAGGGTGATCTGCACCTTGGCGAACTGACCGGAACCACCGGTCTGCTTCTTGTGGGTGTAGTCGTACTTCTCCACCGTGCGGCGGATGGTCTCGCGGTAGGCCACCTGGGGCTTGCCGACGTTCGCCTCCACGTTGAACTCGCGCTTCATGCGGTCGACGAGGATGTCGAGGTGGAGCTCGCCCATGCCCTTGATGACCGTCTGACCGGTCTCCTGGTTCTGCTCGGTGCGGAAGGTCGGGTCCTCCTCGGCGAGCTTCTGGATGGCGGTGCCGAGCTTCTCCTGGTCGGCCTTCGTCTTCGGCTCGATGGCGACCTCGATCACCGGCTCCGGGAAGGTCATCGACTCGAGGACGACCTCGTTGGCCGGGTCGCACAGGGTGTCACCGGTGGTGGTGTCCTTGAGGCCGATCACCGCGTAGATGTTGCCGGCGGTGACGAAGTCGACCGGGTTCTCCTTGTTGGCGTGCATCTGGAAGATCTTGCCGATGCGCTCCTTCTTGCCCTTGGTCGAGTTGATGACCTGGGCGCCGGAGTCGACGCGGCCCGAGTAGACGCGCACGTAGGTGAGGCGGCCGAAGAACGGGTGGACGGCGACCTTGAACGCGAGAGCCGAGAACGGCTCGGTCGCGTCGGCGTGACGCTCGATAGTCTTCTCCGGGTCGCGGGCGTCGTGACCCTGGATGGCGGGCACGTCGATCGGCGCGGGGAGGTAGTCGATGACCGCGTCGAGCATCGGCTGGACACCGCGGTTCTTGAACGCCGAGCCGCAGAGGACCGGGTAGATCTCGTTGTTCACGGTGAGCTTGCGGATGGCCGCCTTGATCTCCGGGACGGTGATCTCCTCGCCGCCGAAGAACTTCTCGAGCAGCGCGTCGTCGGTCTCGGCGACGGTCTCGACGAGCTTCGCGCGGTACTCCTCGGCCTTGGCCTGGAGGTCGGCCGGGATCTCCTGGATCTCGTACTTGGCGCCCATGGTGACATCACCCTTGGCGTCGCCCGGCCAGACCAGCGCACGCATCTCGACCAGGTCGACGACGCCGATGAAGTCGGACTCGGAACCGATCGGGAGCTGCATGACCAGCGGCTTGGCGCCGAGGCGGGAGATGATGGTGTCGACCGTGAAGTAGAAGTCGGCGCCGAGCTTGTCCATCTTGTTGACGAAGCAGATGCGCGGGACGTTGTACTTGTCGGCCTGGCGCCACACGGTCTCCGACTGGGGCTCCACGCCCTCCTTCGCGTCGAACACCGCGACCGCGCCGTCGAGCACGCGGAGCGAGCGCTCCACCTCGACGGTGAAGTCGACGTGACCGGGCGTGTCGATGATGTTGATCTGGTTCTTGTTCCAGAAGCAGGTCACGGCGGCCGACGTGATCGTGATGCCGCGCTCCTTCTCCTGCTCCATCCAGTCGGTGGTCGAGGCGCCGTCGTGCGTCTCACCGATCTTGTGGTTGACGCCCGTGTAGAACAGGATGCGCTCGGTCGTGGTGGTCTTGCCGGCATCGATGTGGGCCATGATGCCGATGTTGCGGACCTTCTTCAGGTCGGTGAGCACGTCCTGTGCCACAGGGTTCCTCCGAAAAGTTGAAAAGTGGAAGGGGTGCCGTCCGGGCGGGCACTCCCGAGGAGTGCAACGCCCGGACGGCCGGCTGTGTTTCCCGGGACCGGGATCACAGCCATGCTGTGGTTACCAGCGGTAGTGGGCGAAGGCCTTGTTCGACTCGGCCATCTTGTGCGTGTCCTCGCGGCGCTTGACAGCGGCGCCGAGGCCGTTCGAAGCGTCGAGGATCTCGTTGGTGAGGCGCTCGGTCATCGTCTTCTCGCGACGGCCCTTGGCGTAGCTGGTGAGCCAGCGGAGCGCGAGCGTGTTGGCGCGGTGCGGCTTGACCTCGACCGGCACCTGGTAGGTCGAGCCACCGACGCGGCGGCTGCGGACCTCGAGGGTCGGCCGGATGTTGTCGAGCGCCTTCTTGAGCGTGGTGACCGCGTCCTGGCCGGACTTGGTGGCGACACCCTCGAGCGCGTCGTAGACGATGCGCTCGGCGAGGCCCTTCTTGCCGTCGAGGAGGATCTTGTTGACCAGCTGGCTGACGACCGGGGAGCCGTAGACCGGGTCGGCGACGACGGGGCGCTTGGGAGCGGGACCCTTGCGAGGCATTACTTCTTCTCCATCTTCGCGCCGTAACGGCTGCGAGCCTGCTTGCGGTTCTTGACGGCCTGGGTGTCGAGCGCGCCGCGCACGATCTTGTAGCGGACGCCGGGCAGGTCCTTCACACGACCGCCGCGGACGAGCACCATCGAGTGCTCCTGCAGGTTGTGGCCCTCACCGGGGATGTAAGCGGTGACCTCGGTCCCGTTCGAGAGCTTGACGCGCGCGACCTTGCGGAGCGCGGAGTTCGGCTTCTTCGGGGTGGTGGTGTAGACACGGGTGCACACGCCGCGCTGCTGGGGGTTCGCCTTCAGAGCGGGAGCCTTGGTCTTGGTGACCTTCGGCGACCGGCCCTTGCGAACCAACTGCTGAATGGTTGGCACTGACTTCTCCTTATATGGACTGCACGGTGACAGGTGTTGCTTTCCCCGCGCTCGATCAGCCCGAGCCTGACGGCAGGGACTGAGGGTGTTCGCGGGGGGATCGGCTCGCGTTGACAGGCCGATATGCCGTGGGGGCGGGGATTCCGTGCGGTCTCCCAGCCCATCGGATGAGTACGTGCCGGCTCGCGCGCTCCGGACCTTCGATCTCGACGATCAGTGGGCACGGAACGAGCGCGCGACAGAGCGCACACCCGATAAATACTATCGTCCGCGTCGGTGCCGGTCAAATGAAGGCGGCCGTGATAGGGCCCGGTCCGCGGAGGGCGAAACCTCCGCGACGACGAGAGCGCGGGCACCCTCATCGGGTGCCCGCGCTCGTCCGTCCTGAGCGGCGGAGGGTCAGCCGCCGATGCCCTTGGCGAGCTCGCTGTCGACGTTCTGCAGCGCGTCGGCGGCCTTGGTGAGGAACTGCGACATGCCGTCGAGGCCGTTGACCGCGTCGGTGGTCCCCTTCGTGAACTGCTCGTACGACGAGTGGAAGGCGCCGGAGGCCTGGTCGGTGACGAAGCCGCCGTTGACGAGGCCGTTCACGAGGTTCTGGAGCTCGTGCAGCTTCGCGGTGATGTCGTCCTTGCCCGCGATGAGGCGGTTGGCGGCATCGGTCATCTCGCCGTACGTGACGTTCATGTTGGCCATGAGGTCTGATCCCTTCGTTGTGGAGAGGCCGTGCCGACGTGCCCGACCAGCTGCCTCCACTCAATCAGGGACCCGCTGCGCGCGGAATGGGGAGGACTCCCCATGGCCCGCCGGGACGGGGACGGGGAGGGGGCGCCTCAGGTCAGCGACTCGAGCCGGTAGAGGGGCTCGCCCGAGCGCCACGCGCTCAGGATCCCCGCGAGCGCGAGAACGGCGCAGGCGGCCGCTGCGACCGTGATCCAGAGCGCGGCGGAGGCGTCGGCGGCGACGACCGGCAGGAGGCCGACCAGCGCGCCCGCCGCGAAGGCGAGCACGAGCTCGAGGCGGAACCGGTGCGAGACCTGGCGCCAGAACTCCTGCGAGGCCGACCCGCGCCGCACGGTGCCGCGGCGGGCGAGCGCGTCGTAGGAGGCGCGCTTCAGGAGCGACCCGACGATGGCGCCCGCCATGCCGGCGGCGAAGAGCCCGTACGCGTCGAGCAGCATCCAGAACTCGTCGTCGGGACGGAAGGCGTCCCTCCCGCTCACGAGGGCCAGCGGCACCGGAATCAAGGCGGCCCACGCAGCGATCGCCACGACGAGCCAGAGGAGGCGCGACCAGGTGCGCAACGGCCGGAGGGTCACCGTGTTGCTACCGCCGCGGAGACCCCGCCTGGCGCGGCTCGACCAGTCACCGCGCCGCGTGTACTCGGCGAGGAAGAGCGGCGCGGCCGCGATCATGAGCACGACGAACGGCGCCGCGACCAGGTTGCGGCCCCAGTCCTTCCCGACGAGATGCTCGAGGGAGGCGCCTCCGGCCGTCACCGCGAGGAACCAGCCGAGCAGGGCGAGAGCGACGACGACGAGCCCTCCGCCGAGCGCGTACAGGGTGGGGGCGCTCAGCGAGGTGGGAGCGCTGCGCTCGGCGCTCACCGGGCGGCCTCCGCGGGAGCCGGGCGGGCCGCCCAGCGGACGGAGTCGACGATGGCGTCGAAGAGCTCGGTGTAGAGCGCCGGGTCACCGGGTGAGGGCACATCGACGCTGAGGTGGAGGAGCCGGTCGCCGGAGGGGACCGGCATCCAGTAGTCGAGCCGCACCTCCTGTGTCGACGCGGCGCCGATCTGCAGCCGGCCGACGCTCGAGCGCCGAACGGTGGGACCGCAGTCGAGGTCGAGCGGTTCGGCGTCCGGGAAGGCCGTCCGGAGGCGCTCGGGGCCGGCCGCTGCACCGCCGCCGGCCGGCCAGGGCTGGAAATGCATCACGAGCGCCGCGGGGAACGGGATGCCGGGCAGGATCTCGAGCGAGAGGCCCACCCGGAAAGCGCCGGCCGCGCGAGCCGAGGCGGCCATGCCGAGCAGCTGCTCGCGGGCGTCGCGGCGGAGGCGCGCGAGCCGGTCGTTCATCCCGACCTGCCGCTTGACGAAGGAGGCGATCTCGGCCTTGGCGCGGTCGTCGCCCTCGAGCGGAACGGAGACCCAGGTGCCGGGGAGGACGATCGTGAAGTCGGCCTCCCCGACCGTGAGCTGACGGGTCATGCCTCGAGCTCCACACGGAGCGTCGCGACGATGCTCTCGGTCTCGGCGGGCATGTCGCCGAACGCCGCGAGGTCGGCGGTGGTGAAGGTCACGTGCACCATCTCGTCGGCTCCCGGGGGGAACACGCCGAAGACGGTCCGCGCCTCCACCCAGCCCTCCGAGCCCGCGTCCGGGTCGTCGAGGTACTCGACGACCTGGTGCACCCCGGCGAGCGGGCCGCCGGCGATCTCGTGCCGCCAGCCGTCGAACAGGAGGGTGTGCCCCTCCGAGTCGGGATCGGCCGCCAGCTCGCGCGCCTCGGTCAGGAACCACGCCGCATCGTGATGGGGCTCGATCGCCGCCAGCTGCAGGGTCATCACCGCACCGACGCTGAGGAACCCCTGCGGTCGCAGGTAGACGGCGGCGCTGAGGTACGGGTTGAGCTGGGCCAGGAGGCGCAGGCGCAGGTCGGCGAGCTCCCCCTCCAGCGTGCCGTCGGGGTCGGAGCCGCCGAGCTCGTCCGACGCGCGGCGGACCACGTCGCGCGCCCAGTCCTCGCTGGTGACCTCCTCGTCGAGGAGCATCGGGTAGAAGCCCTCCGGGATGGAGACGCTGAAGTCGCGGATGCCGGTCGGGGCCATGCCGCCCACCCTAGCCGAGGGTCCACTTCGGGAGGCGGCCGTCGGCGAGGTCCTTCGCGATCGACTCGGGCTTCAGCGACAGCGGCTTGTCGTTCGGGTCGAGCGGGTTGTCGGTGAGCGTCTGGATCTTCCCGGCGACGGCGCGGTAGTTCCACACCTTCAGCGCGACCTTGTAGCCGGTCGGGATCTCGTCCATGACCTTCGCCGCGAACTGCGGGTTGTCGAACCCTGCGAGGCCCAGCGGGTTGCGCTGCAGCTTGAGGAGTCCCTCCGGGCCGGTAGTGAGCTTGAACGGGTTCTTGCCGAACACCTCCTTCATCACGTTCGGGAGGACCTTCGGGGAGCCGAGCATCGCCTGCACGTCCTTCAGCTCGGCGGCCTTGCTGCCCTTCGAGATGCCGGTGAGCAGGGTGAACTGGCGCCGCGGGAGCTTCATCGCGACGGTCAGGCCCTTGGCCTTGACGAGGTTCCCGATGTACTTGCCGATGTTGGCGCCGAAGACGGTGAGGACGAGTCCTACGGCGGCGAACGCGACGTCGACCCAGCTGCCGCCGTTCATGGCCTTGACGACGCTCTCCACCAGCGTGATGACCGCGCCGACCACCGCGATGACGAGGAGGATCTGCCCGAGGATCGGTACCCAGGAGAGGAACAGGGACAGCACGCCGGCGATCTGGCAGATCGTCTTGATGATGTCGCCCCAGTCGTCCCAGAAGCTGTCCTCCAGCCCGTGGTTGCCCTTGCCCTCGACGACGTCCTTGATCCGGCCCGAGGCGGTCTCCGCCGCGCGGTCCTTCGCGTCCCGCGCATCGCGCCAGGCCTGCTGGGCCGCCTGGAGCTCCTGGGAGGCGGCCGAGGCGGCGTCTCCCGCCCTCGTCGCCGCGAGCTGGTTGGCCGCGTGGGCCTCCGGCGTGCCCGTGTCGAGTGTGTGCTGGGCCGATGCGGCGCGGTGCTGGGCCTGATCGGCCGCGTCCTCGCGGGGCCCGATGAGCGCGATCGCCTTGTCCGCGTCGTCCTGAGCCTGCTGGAGGTGCCCGGCGTACGTCTTCAGGGCGGCCGCGGTCACCTGGTACCGGTCCTGGGCCTTGTTGATGTCGTCGGCCACGTCGGCCGCGGACTTCTTGACGGCGTCGACGGCCTTGCTGGTCATTCCGCCGACCTCGCTGATACGGTTCAGCGCCGCGACGGATCGGGTGATCGCCGCCGCGATCTGCTCGTAGTGCTCCGCCTTGGAGCGGACGAGGTCCGGCCGTCCGGTGAGCTTCTCGTACTCCCTGTCGCCCATCGCGTCTCCTCTACTCCGCCACCGCGCCGGGGTGGTGCTTCGCGACGTCGGCCGACGCGTGCTCGAGCGCTTTCGCCAGCTCGCCGTCGACCTTGGTGAAGCCGTCCGTGATCGCCCCGATCTGCTCGCGCAGCGCCTTCACCGACTCCGTCATCTTCTTGCGCTTGTCGTTCCACTTGTGCGCGAAGTCGTGGACGCGGTCGCCCAGCCCGTCGTGCCCGGTCGCCTCGGCGACGTCGTCGCTGAAGTCGTCGGCGTCCTCGAACTCCCGGACGACGGCGTCGAGGTCGTCGCGCAGCTGCCCGAGCAGCGCCAGATCGAGCTTGAGGTCGGTCATCGCGGCTCCTTCCTGTCCACGCTGCATCACGGTACCGGCGGCCCCCGCGCGAATCGATGGGGAGCGGTACCCATCGGCCGTGTCGGCTCCCGTCGGTATGGTGCTGAAGTGCGCCTCAAACTCACCCTCGCCCGCCCCTCGGGCACCAGCGACGACATCGTCGTGACCTCCGATGCGGCGGCGAGCATCTCCGAGGTGGCGGCCACGATCGCGCGGGTCGACCCGCGTCCGAGCGGCACGCTGCCCGAGCCGGGGGCTCTGACCCTCCGCGCGCAGCTGCCGGGCCAGGTCGAACCGCTCGTCCTCCCGCCCGACGCCCCGATCGGGGAGGCGTGGATCGGCAGCGGCGCCACGGTGGCGATCGCCGACGCCGGAGTGCATTTCGCCTCGCCGCAGCTCGGTGACGCGCCGGTCGTCGCGAGTCTGCGCGTCCTGAGCGGACCGGGCGCCGGCATGGAACGTCAGATCCGGCTCGGGACGACCGTGATCGGGCGCGACCCGTCGTGCGACATCGTCCTCGACGACCCGCTCGTCTCCAAGCGGCATGTCCGGCTCGAGGCGGGCGACGGCGTGGAGGTCGTCGACCTCGGCTCGGCGAACGGCGTGGTCGTCGACGGCGGCCTCGTCACCCGGTTCACGATCCATCGGTCCGAGACGCTCCTCATCGGTGACACCGAGGTCGAGGTCGCCGTGGCCGACGGCGCGGCTCAGCCGGCGGCGACGCCGACCGCCGGTCCCGTGTTCTTCAACCGCTCCCCCCGGGTCGAGCGGCGCTATGCCGGGCAGGTGTTCGAGGCGCCCGAGGTCCCCGCCGAGAAGGAGGACCCGCCGTTCCCGCTGCTCGCGATGATGACGCCCCTCCTCCTCGGCGCGGCGATGTTCGCGATCACGCGCCAGCCCGCGACGCTGCTCTTCGTCCTCCTGTCGCCGGCGATGCTGATCGGCAACTACCTGACGGGGCGGACGCGGGGGCGGCGCAAGCTCAAGAAGCAGATCGCGCGCTTCGAGGAGCGCCTCGACGCCCTCGCCACCCGGCTCGAGCAGGAACGCGCCGTCGAGACCGAGCTCCGCCGCGCCGAGACGCCCACCACGGCCGACGCCCTCGCGGAGGCGGTGCGGCGTGGCCCCCTTCTGTGGACCCGTCGCCCCGAGCACTGGTCCTTCCTCAACCTGCAGCTCGGGCGCGGCTCGATGCGCTCACGCAACACGGTCCAGGTGTCCGACCGGGGCGAGCTCATCGTCGAGTTCCAGGAGCGGCTCGACGCGCTGATCGCCCGGTTCGAGCGCGTCGATGACGTGCCCGTGCTCGACAACCTCTACGAGTCGGGCGCTCTGGGCATCGCCGGCCCGGCCGAGCTGGTCGCCGGGTCGGTGAACTCGGTGCTGGTGCAGCTGACCTCCCTCCACTCCCCCGCCGAGCTGGCGGTCAGCGCGCTCGTGTCGCCCCGGTGGTCGCGCGAGCTCGGCTGGTTGAAATGGATGCCGCACACCTCCTCCCCGCACAGCCCGCTCGAGGGGGGCCACCTGGCCGACAGCGCGTCGAGCGCCGCCAGCGTGCTCGGCGCCCTCGAAGCACTCGTGGAGCGGCGCCTGGGCGAGGCTCGCGGCGCCCGGCGACGCGGAGCGATGGATCAGGAGCGGGCGGCCATCGACCGGGGAGCCGACGTCGGAGGCGCCCAGACCACCGACGGCACGCCGTCTCCCATCCCGGCGGTCGTCGTGCTCATCTCGGATGACGTGGCGCTCGACCGCGCGCGTCTCGTCCAGCTCGCCGAGACGGCCGCCGATGCGGGCGTGTTCCCGATCTGGCTCTCCGAGCGGGTGGAGGCGCTCCCGGCCGTGTGCCGCACCTACCTCAGCCACTCGGAGGCTCCCGACAGGGCCACCGCCGGGTTCGTCCGCCTCGGCGAGACGATTCCCGACGTGGTCACCGAACCCGTGTCGGCCGCGGTCGCCCTCGACTACGCACGGCGCATGGCGCCCGTCATCGACTCGGGCGCCCTCGTCGCCGACGCCAGCGACCTCCCGCGGTCGATCTCGCTGCTGAGCCTGCTCGGCCACGAGCTGGCGGAGTCGTCGCGCGCGGTCGTCGAGCGCTGGCAGCAGAACGCCTCCATCCACGACCGGTCCGGAGCGGCTCCGGTCACGAGGCGCCGCCCGGGGACGCTGCGGGCGATCGTCGGGTCGGGAGGCGTGGACGCGATGCACCTCGACCTCCGCACGAACGGTCCGCACGCCCTCGTCGGCGGCACGACCGGAGCGGGCAAGAGCGAGTTCCTCCAGGCCTGGGTGCTCGGAATGGCGGCGGAGTACAGTCCCGACCGCGTCACCTTCCTGTTCGTCGACTACAAGGGCGGGTCGGCCTTCGCCGACTGCGTCAGCCTCCCGCACTGCGTCGGCCTCGTCACCGACCTCAGCCCGCACCTCGTCCGCCGGGCCCTGACCAGCCTGCGCGCCGAGCTCCGGCACCGCGAGCACCTGCTGAACCGCAAGAAGGCGAAGGATCTCCTCGAGCTCGAGAAGCGCGGCGACCCGGACAGCCCGCCGGCCCTCGTGCTCGTCATCGACGAGTTCGCCGCCCTGGTCGGCGACGTGCCGGAGTTCGTCGACGGTGTCGTCGACATCGCCCAGCGGGGCCGCTCGCTCGGGATCCACCTGATCATGGCCACCCAGCGCCCGGCAGGCGTCATCAAGGACAACCTCCGCGCCAACACCAACCTCCGGGTGGCGCTGCGCATGGCCGACGAGTCGGACAGTCAAGACGTCGTGGGCGTCGTCGACGCGGCGCATTTCGACCCCGGGCTCCCGGGTCGCGGGATCGCGAAGACCGGCCCCGGGCGCCTCGTCCGATTCCAGTCCGCCTACGGCGGGGGCTGGACCTCGCGCGATCCGGAGCGGGCGGGCGTCGAGATCGCCGAGCTCCGGTTCGGCGGCGAGCTCCGCTGGGAGGAGGAGCGGGTCTCCGACGAGCCCGAGCGCGACCTCGGCCCGACCGATCAGCAGCGGCTCGTCGCCTCCATCGTCCGGGCGCAGAGCGACGCGCACATCCCGGCTCCGCGGCGACCCTGGCTCGACGAGCTCGCGCCCGCGTACGACCTGGGGCTGCTCCGGCAGCGCACCGACGCGGAGCTCCTCCTCGGCGTCGCCGACGTCCCCGACCGCCAGGAGCAGCGGCCCGTGTACTTCCATCCCGACGTCGACGGCAACCTCGCCGTCTACGGCACGGGAGGCTCCGGCAAGTCCACGGTGCTGCGGACGCTCGCGTCCGCGGCGGCCATCACGCCGCGCGGGGGCCCGGTGCGCGTGTACGGGCTGGACTTCGGCGCGGGAAGCCTCCGGATGCTCGAGAAGCTTCCGCATGTCGGGTCGATCATCCCGGGCGACGATCCGGAGCGGATCATCCGGTTGATGCGCATGCTCAAGGGCATGCTGGAGGACCGCGGCCCCCGGTACGCAGAGGCGAACGCGTCCAGCATCACGGAGTACCGGACGCTGAGCGGGAGGCTCGACGAGCCCCGGATCCTGCTCCTCATCGACGGTTTCCCGGCATTCCGAGAAGACTTCGAGATCCCCGCCGGCCGTTCGCAGTGGTACGACGTGTTCCGCGACCTCCTGGCGGACGGTCGTCGGCTCGGCATGCATGTCGCCCTGACCGGCGATCGAGCAGGCGCCGTGCCGACGGCGATCGGGTCGCTCGTCCAGCGCCGGGTCGTCCTGAGGCTGGCCGACGACGGGTACGGCATGCTCGATGTCCCGGGCGACATCCTGGGGCCGCAGTCGCCTCCCGGCCGGGCGATCGTCGACGGCTACGAGACGCAGATCGCGGTCCTCGGCGGATCGCGGTCGGTCGCCGACCAGTCGGAGGCGGTGCGCCGCCTCGCCGACGCCATGCGGCGCGCCGGGATCCCGGAGGCGCCGACGGTCGGCTCGCTCCCGAAGGAGGTGCCGCTCGACACTCTGCCGGACAGCCACGACGGCCGTCCCGTCCTCGGTGTCGGCGACGCCGATCTCGGACCCTTCGCGTTCGAGCCGGCAGGCACCATCCTGCTGGGCGGCCCGCCGGCGAGCGGCCGGACGACAGCCCTGGCGGCGCTCGCGGCGTCGTTCGCGCGCTTCGACCCGGAGGCGCGCCTCTACTACCTCGGGCACGCTCGGTCGCCGCTCGCCGCCTCCCCGCTGTGGACGGCCACGGGCACGACGCCGTCCGATGCCGCCGAGCTGGCGAAGGACCTCGCCGCCGCCGTCGTCGACCCCGACACCGAGGGCCGCATCGGCGTCTTCATCGAGAGCATCGGCGACTTCCTGCAGACCCCGGCCGACTCCCCCATCGTCGAGCTCGTCCGGGCCGTGCGCCGCAGCGACCACCTGCTCGTCGCGGAGGCCGAGACCAGCGCGTGGGGTTCCTCCTGGCCGCTCTTGGGCGAGGTCAAGAACGGGAGGCGCGGCCTCCTCCTCCAGCCCGATTCGATCGAGGGCGACCTGTTGCTAAAGACGCCGCTGCCGCGGCTGAACCGCTCGGAGTTTCCTCCCGGACGCGGCGTGTACATCCACAAAGGAACCTTCGCCCGGGTCCAGGTGCCGCTGGTGGAGACGGCCGCGATCGTCACCCGCGGGTAGACCGGGTCGGCCTCACTCGTCCTCGTCGCGCTCCCAGGGCCAGCGAGGCCGGCCGCGCTGGCGGAACCGCCCGACCAGGACCAGCTGATACAGGAGGACGACGAGCGCAGCCAGGATCCCGGCGGTGATGGCGTACCAGCTGCCGAGCTGCGACACCGCGAACAGGAAGTAGTGGAACGGATTCTGCGGGTCGCCCGCCGCGCCCGTTATCCCGCCGGCGGCGATGTACACGAGGTAGCAGGCGATTCCCGTTGCCAGGGCGGCTCCCGGCGACACCCGCTGCTTGTCGGCGGGAACGCGCGTGCCGAGCGCGATGAGGAAGATCAACAGCGTCAGCACCGCTCCCCCGACCATGAACGGACCGACGAGCGGCCCCACCGTGCTGTCGGATACGGGATCGGTCTCGGTGAGCAGCGAGAGGATGCCGAACGCCGCGACGATCAGAGCGAGGTAGAGCCCCGCTGCGAAACACGCCACGATCGTGGCATACTTGCGCTCCTCCCGCATGTTGCGCTCAGTAGCCGGCGCCCCCGGCGTACGCGGCGGCCGCCCGGTTCTGCGCGTCGGCGACCTGCTCCTCGTAGTCGGCCTGCGCCTCCGCGTTGCGCGCCTTCAGCTTGCGGCCGCGGGCGGCGAGCCAGGCGCCGGTCCAGATCGAGATCTCGCGCGCGATGACGCCGGCGAGGACGGCGAAGGGGTTGACCCACGCCGTACGGAGAAGGACAGCCATCTCTTCGGGGGATCGGGCTCCCACCTGAAGGGCGACGAGGGAGGCGCCGATGTAGACGAAGTAGACGAAGACGGCGACGACGAGGCCGCCGAGGATGTAAGCCCACCAACGCGACCGGTTGAGAATCTGGATGAGCACGACCATGCCGATGAAGAACGCGATCACCGGGGCCCAGCCGCGGATGCCGAACCCGGGGCCACCGGTGTAGAAGTCGATGAGCGCCTGCACGAATTCGTTGCTCGGCGTGAGGAGCGCGCCGACGACGACGACGGCCAGGCTCCAGAGCGCGGCGAACGCGACCGTCCCGACGAGCGCGATGAGGATGCCGAGCCCGCGGTTGCTCTTCTTCTTGGGAGGGTGCGGATGCTGGAGGTAGATGGGGGTGACGGGCTGCACGGTGGCGGCGGCCGCGGCTGCGGTGGTCGCGGCGGCTCCGGTCGCGACTCCGGTGGCGGCAGCTGCCGCCGGTGCACGCTCGGGCTCGGCCGGAGCGGTCTCAGCGGGCGCCTCCTGGAGTCTTGCCGCCTCGGCCGCGACGATGACCGGGGTGGCCGCCTCGACGGGGCTCGCGGTGTCGACGGTCGCTGAGCCTCCCGCCGTCGCACCCGGCTCGGCTGACGAGCGGGCGACCGCTGCGGCGACGTCGTCCTCGCTGGCGGTTACCGGTTCCGGCTCGATCGCGGGCGCGGGCTGGCGAGGTGCCGGCGTCGGAGGCACGGTGGCCTGCGCGGCGGTGGCCTCTCCGGCTGGGTGATTCACGTGGCCGCGCGCGGACACGGGGGTCGACGGGGGCTCGGAGAGGTCGGCATCGGTGTCGGTGTCGTCAGGGTGGGGGGTGGCGACGGTGGGCTCGGCCGCAGCAGACGCAACAGGCTCGGCGGCAGCCGACGCGGCGGGTGCCGTGGCCGGGGCGAGCGGCTCCTCCCGGGGGGCCTCGGCCGCGTCGGGCTCGGGCTTCTCAGCGGGCTCCGGCGTCGTGTCGCTCATGCTGGCACTCCTCGATCCGCCCCAGTGGGCACCTGTCAGTGGTGCCCACTGTAGCAACGGGGCGGTCCGAAACCGGGGAGGTGCTGCGGCTCAGCGGGAAGGCGTGGGACTGGGAGTCGGCGCAGCTGCGGAAGCGGGCGACGGCGCGGACGAAGCCGGGTGCGGGGATGCCAGAACGTAGACCAGACCGTTGATCGTGTAGGTCGCCCCCTCGGCCGCTGCCGGGGCACCGGGCTTCGCGCCCGGAGCGGGAGCGGCAGCGGCGGCCTCCTCATTCCCGCTGAATCCGGTGACCAGCACGAGCCGCGACCCATGCTGCAGGCCGCCGAGGAACGCGATGGCCCCGTCCATACTGCCCTTGACGCCGATGGTCACCGGGATCGCCACGAAGTTGCTCGCGTTGATGAGCGGGTTGGTCGCGATCTTCGGGGCGGCGGGGGCCGCGGGCGCGGCTGCTGTCGGCGTCGGCGTGGGCGTGGGACTCGACCCCGATGCCGCCGATGCCTTCGCGGGCGCAGCAGGAGCGGGGGCGGCCGGCGGGGTGTACGCGACCGCCTGGCCCGGATTGAACTGCGAGATCGTCGTCCCGGTGGAGGCGGCGAGCGCCCGGAGGTCGGACAGAAGCGTGTCGAGCGAGGGGCTCGACGGGATCGAGCGCTGGAGTTCGGTGAGCTGCCCGTCGAACTGGGAGATCTTGGCGTAGTCCGACTTGAGCTTCGCCAGCTGCACCTGCGATGCCTGGTTGTTGGCCAGAACCGTCGCCGTCTGCTCTGCCGCGGCAGAGGCTGCGGCCAACTGGGGCTGGATGCCGAGCAGGTAGCCGAGGCCGAGGACGACCGCGATGGCGAGGCCGATCGCTGCGATGACGATGCGCTGCTTGTCCACGTCACTTCCCCTTCTGGGCGAAGCGCCCGTCGAAAGCCGACTGGTCGAGGTGCAGGATCGCGGAGGCGGTGTAGCCCGTCGTGTCGAGGGTGACCGCGCCCGGTGCGACGTCAGCGACGGCGGGGAGCGTTGCGAGCTGCGCAAGCCAAGCGGAGACGTTGTCGAGGCTCGGCGTCTTGGCGTCGATGGTCACGGTGGCGACGCGGGCTCCTTCGAGCGGGACCGACGGCTGCTGGTAGGCGGCGAGCGGCGAGGCCGAATCGAGCGTGATCCCCGTGATCGCGACCCCGGCTCCGGCCGTTGCCCGAACCTTGTCGAGGAAAGCCTCCCAGTCGATCTCGGTGGCGGCACCCACCTGCTGCCCGGCCTGGGTGAGCGCGATCTGGCTCTGAACGCCGCGGACCTTGGCGTACTTCTGCTGCTGCCGGGTGAGCGAAACCGCCTCCGCCTGGGTCGTCGCGAGTGTCGCGTTCGCCTGGATGGCGAGGACGGTGCTCCCTCCGATGCTCGCGGCCACGATCGCGATCACGATCACGAGGGCGAGCAAGAGCCTCCGGGCGATGGCGTCGTTCCGTCGCGCCGCCTTAACCTCCGGCGGGAGGAGGTCGACGCGAGGCTCGACGGGGAGCGTCGTACCCGCTCGCGGTGCGGACTTGTTCTTGCCCTTGGGCGGTGCCCCGGCAGCGGGCGGGACACCGACGTCTCCGCCCGGTGCGGCCGCGTCAGCGATCGAACGGCCACGCCGCCCCCTCGTCTCGGTGCCCGGTCCGACATCCTCCGGGCGGGTCAGTTCTGCGGTCATGCTGCCTCACTTCCCATCGCCAGTCCGAGGGCCACGGTGATCCCGGCCTGGTCGAAGCGCAGCTTCTGCGCGTCGACGTGCCGCGAGATCGCGACCGACGGGATCGGGTCTGCGATGCGGGCGGGCACCCGGGTGAAATCTGCCAGAGCGTCTGCGAAGCCCGGCATGAGCGAGCCGCCCCCGGTGAGCAGGATGCCTCCGACCGGGTGGCTCGGCCGCGTGTTCGAGTAGTAGGAGATGGTGTTCCGGAGGCTCACGAGAAGGTCCGAGATCACCTCCATCGCGGCCGGTGCCACCGCGCGGGACGCGGGCGAGTCCTCGACCGGCGCGATGCCGTGGAGGCGCTTCTGGCGTTCGGCCTCCTCCGGGGGGATGCCGAGCCGGGATGCGAGGCCGGCGGTGACGTCCGCCCCTCCCGCAGCGATGATCCGGACGAACTGGGGAACCCCGTCGGCCGAGACCACGACGCTCGTCGTGTTCGCCCCGACGTCGACCAGAGCGATGGTGCCCTGGAGGCGCGGACGCGACACGAGCAGCCGGCCCAGCGCGAACGGGATGAGGTCGACCTCGACCGGGGTCAGACCCGCCGCCTGCACCGCCTTCACGTTGCCGACGACCGCCTCCTTGACGGCCGCGATGAGGAGGCCGTGCGTCATCGGGCCGGTCTCGGTCATCGACTCCGAGACCGGATAGAAGTCGAGGAGCGCGTCCTGCACCGGCACGGGCAGCATCTCCTGCGCCACGAACGGGAGCGACTCCCGGATGCGCTGACGGGTCGCCGTCGGCACGCTCAGGTCGCGGGCGAGCACGCGCTGGTTGCCCATGCCGAGCACGACCTTCTTCGTCTTGAATCCGCCGACGTTCCAAAGCTCCTTGAGGAGCATGCCGACGGTGTTCGGCTCGAGCACCTCGCCGCGGCTGACGGCGCCCTCGGTGAGCGGCACCTCCGCGTAGCGCAGCAGTGTCGGACGGGGCTTGCCGGGGTCGCCGAGTTCGACGGCACGGATCGTCTCGGATCCGATGTCCACCCCCACGATCGTCTTAGCCATCGAGCTGTCCCCTTTCCGGCCCTCTCATTGCAGGCCGATCACAGCGAAGTACGAGGCGACGAGGGGGGCCCCGAAGAAGATCCCGGCCCAGGCGCCCGCGAGCATCCAGGGGCCGAACGGTATGCCGCCCTTGCGGTCCACCCGCTTCAGCGCGAGCAGCACCACGCTGAAGACCCCGCCGAGCACGAAGGCGGCGAAGGCTCCGACGGCGAGCTGCGCCCAGCCGGCCCACCCGAGGGCGAGACCGAGCACACCGGCGAGCTTGACGTCGCCGAGGCCCATGGCGTCGGGGCGGACGAACGCCAGGAGGAGGTAGAAGCCGCCGAGGGCGAGCCCCCCGATGGCTGCCTGGCCGAGCCTCCACCAGTCGCCCTCGACCGCGGCGGCCGCGGTCAGGAGGGAGCCGATGGCGACCGCCGTCGGCACCACGATGCGGTCCGGCAGCCGGTGGGTCTCGATGTCGATGATCGCCAGCGCGACGGTCACGGCGGCGAGCCACAGGTACGCGACGAGCTCCAGCGCCGTTGCCGCGACCGAGCGACCGGGGACGTGGAGCGGCCCGAGGAAGGCGAAGGCCACCACGGCGAAAAGCACCGCAGTGCCCAGTTCGACGAGCGGGTAACGGACCGGGATACGGGTGCGGCAGTCACGGCAGCGCCCCCCGAGGAACAACCAGGACAGGACCGGGATGTTGTCGTACGGACGGATCCGGTGGCCGCACGAAGGGCAAGCGCTGGGCGGCTTGACGAGCGACATGCCGGCCGGGACCCGGTACACGACCACGTTGAGGAAAGATCCGATGAGCGAGCCGAAAACGGCGACGACGGCGACCATGAGCAGCACCTACCCGCTGATGTTCCGGACGGAGTACACGGTGTCGAGGTGACCGGGCACGGGAGGGGTGGGCGGCGTGTAGGTGCCGTTATCGAAGTTCACACCAGGCAGGCCCATCGAGATGAAGTGCAGGGTGAACGAGTTGTTGAACGCGATGTTCGCGGCGTAGATCTGGCCCCACCAGGCGCTTCCGGAGTTGCTGAGGCCGCAAGGCGTGTAGATCATGATGTCGAGCGACGAGTCCGTCACGACCTGGTTCTCGATCTTGGTCGTCTGCGCCGGCGCGGGGCACGTTGGTTGGGCGTCGGCGACCCGGTCCGGCGACACGATGTAGAGCCGGTGGGTGCCCGTGCCGCTCGCCGAGGTCAGCGTCTGGCTCTTGAGGTCGAACGCATCGGCGATCAGCACCACGTCCGTGTTGAGGGTGAGATTGTTCCCGCTCAGATTCACCATCCCAGCAGGACACACCGAGGAAGCGTAGACCACCGTCGGCGTTGTCGCTGCGTTGATGGCGGCTGCAACAGTCGACCCTGTGCACGACGTCGGGATCTGCTGGGTGAACCCGGTCCAGTCGGCGAGGTTGTAGTTGAAGTCGACCCAGTTAGGCACGACGGGGGGCGCCGGTGTGACGATGCCGGTTTGGTTCTGGAATACGCGACTCGCGGGCAGGCCAGAGCCGGAGACGCTCACCGTCCCGGCCGTCTTGAACGTGCCGCCCACGCTTCCCGACACGGAAGACGCGCCGGTAGTCGGACCGGCGATGACGCTGCCTCCCACGCTTCCGGAGATGCTGACGGGCCCGGAAGAAGTGATGTTGCCGTTGATCTGCGCGCCGTTTGCGACCTGCACGACGGGCGACGTGGAACCGGAAGCGTGCACGTTGCCGGTGATCACGCTGTTATTGCCGATCTGGACCGTCGCCGACGCCCAGAGGTCGCCGTTGATGGTGCACCCGCTCGGGGACTTGTAGATGCCGTCACCGAGGATGACGTCGCCCTGGATGGAACCGCCGGTCTGGCAGCTGGCGCTGCCGTTCTTGAACTCGATGCCCGGGCTGCTCGTGCCGCTCTGGGTGATCGTGAGGTTGGTGATCGTACCGTCGGTGACGTTGTAGCCGTAGACCGCGGAACCTGAACCTGTGATGCCCTGGCCCGGGTTGTAGGGGATGTAGTTGTAGATCGCCTCGACGGTTCGGGTGGCGGCGGTCGAGGACTGCGACGTGCCGACGGACACGATCTTGACCTTGTTCACATCGGTGGCGTTGGAGGGGCATCCCGTCAGCCAGGTCGTCCCGCTCACCGTGCGCTGGTAAGAGATCGATACCGAATACTTGGGCGTCACGCTGCTCGTGTAGGGAAGTGCGCACGTGCCCTGGGTGAGCTGAGCAGCGGCCACCGCGATGCCGGCCTGGGCCGCCGCCTGAGCTTGAACGCCGCCCCGAGTCGTATCGCTGTAGCGGAATGAAGTGACGATCATGCTGCTGCTGAGCAGGATGAATGCCATCATCACCGCCGCCAGACCGACCACGGCCACGAGCGCTCCGCCGCGCTCGCCCCGCCGGCGGAACCGGAAGCGGAGTCTGCTGATCAGAAGCATGGGCTGCTCACCGTCGTCGTGTTGGGAATGTGGATGGTCGTCTCGATGTGCACCGGCTTCTGCGATCCGTTGACCACGTCGAACTTGAGGTCGACACGAGTCCCCGACGGAGCCGCGAAGACGGTTGACGACTCGGCCTCGGAAACGGTCGCGCCCAGCCCGTTGCCGACGAGTTGCCACGTGGAGTCGGGCGTCCCCGTGGGCATCGCGATGGCCGAAGCTGGGAAGACCTGCTTGACGTAAACCGCGCCCCCATTCGTCGGGAGGTAGAACCACGCCTCGCAGCCGACGCCGGAGGCGTTACCTTGCGTCGGATCGTTAGTGGAACTTAGCGAGAATACGCGGGCCTGCAGCATCTGCGCTCCACTGGTGCTGTCAGTGGTGACACCGACGGCCGTGGCGTTTGCGACTCCCTGAGTGACAGAGCGGGCCACGAGCTGGCCCAGAGTCGCGGCCGCAGTGGCAGTCCTGGTGCTGGTCGCGGCCTTGCCGGCGCTGACCAAGAAGCTGCCCACCGTCACCAGCACGATGATCGTCAGGGCCGCGGCGATGATCAGCTCGATCAGTGTGAAGCCGGAGTCACTGACCTTCCGCCACGTGCGGTTCATGATGCCGACCTCAGAAGGACCAGGCTCGTCACGGACGCGAGGATCGTCGCGCTGCCAGAAGCAGCAACGGTGACCGTGACCGAGATCGTTGCGGGATAGGTCGTCGGGCAGGGGAGCGAGACGGTCCGGGTGGCCTGCAACGCGATGCCTCGCGCGTCGACGACGGGCGCCACCGTTTCGGACTGATAGGCCTGCAGTGCGGCACACGTAGCCGCGCGGCTCTGAGCATCGTCGATCTGCTGTCCGGCGAGCTGGCTCGCGGTGGCGATCGTGGTATTGACCGAGGTGGCCCGTAGCTGAGCAACGAAGGTCGGCAGGATCGCGAGCGCCAGGACCGCGAGCAGGAGCATCGCCACCATGACCTCGACGAGCGTGAAGCCCGCGTCGGCGGACTCCGATCGTTCGGATGCTGTGTTCACGATGCACCTCCCTCGGTTCGGGTCTCGGGTTGGTGAAGATCAGGTGGGGCAAAAAGCGAAAGCCGGGGTGACCGTGCGGACACGGCCACCCCGAAGCATTCTGTTACTGGCAGGTGCTCGGCAGCGTGTGAGTGCTGTCGACCTTGGTCGCGCCGGAGGAGTCAGTGGCGTAGAACACCGTGTGCCCGCTGCTGGAGCTGGTGGCCGTCACACAGAACGAGCTGCCGCTCGACGCCGGGAAGTACGCGAGGCTCTGCGTGTTGTTGCTGAGGCTGGCGCCGGCGCTGATAGCTGCGGGGGTGAGGATCTTGCCGGTGGAGTCGACGACCAGAGTGCTCGGGCTCGGCAGTGCCCCAGTGCTGGTCTGCATGCTGACGACGGCGGTCTTGAGGTTGACCGCGTCGGACTGGGCCGAGCTGTCCTTGGCGTTGTCCTGGATGCCCAGGTACACGGGGATCGCGATCGCGGCCAGGATGCCGATGATGATCACGACGACGAGGAGCTCGATGAGGGTGAAGCCCTTGTCGGTCTCCTCACCCTGGAGGAGTGCCTTGCGGCGGGCGTTGAGGGTGCCCATGAGACGGAAATACATCGCAGGTTCCAATCGGTCGGAGAACTTGTGGGTCGGACCGGGTGCGAGACCGTCCCGATCGGGTTCGATGGTATTTGCCAGGAAATTCGCGGAAGAATCCCGCGAGTGGGGGGTTTTTGATATTTCTGTGACCCCAGTTGAGGGGCTTTTCCGCGTGTCGGGTCCGCCAAAAGGGGGACTGCATACCGCGAAAACGAGAGAAGCGGGTAGGACTGCTATGGCGAGGCATCGCAGTCCTACCCGACGCTCTTATGGGGCGGTGCAGGTGCCGGGGAGCGGGTTAGCGGTCGTCACCTTGGTGGCGCCGCTGGAGTCGGTGGCATAGAAGACAGTGTTGTTAGAGCTCGTGCTCTTTGCCGCCACACAGAAGGAGCTGCCGGTTGCGGCCGGCTTGTACGTCAGGTTTGCGGTGTTGCTGCTCTTGCTCGCACCAGCAGTGGCCGAGCCGGTCGCACCGGTGGTGGGGGCGCCGCCGGAAAGGACGGCCGTGTCAGCCGGCAGCGAGCCGGTGCTGGTCTGCATGCTGACCACCGCGGTCTTCAGGTTGACGACATCGGACTGAGCCGAACTGTCTTTGGCGTTGTCCTGGATGCCCAGGTACACGGGGATCGCGATCGCGGCCAGGATGCCGATGATGATCACGACGACGAGGAGCTCGATGAGGGTGAAGCCCTGGTCGGCTTCTTCGCCCTGGAGGAGGGCCTTGCGGTGGGCATTGAGCTTGCCCATGACGCGGAAGTACATTGCAGTTTCCATTCGGTCGGGTAACAAATGGCCCGGTTTCTTCCCCCGGGACGTGCTTGATGCTATGGCCCCGAAATTCCGCTGCAGAATCCCGCGAGTGGGGGGTATTTTGGATTTCTGTGACCCCAGTTGAGGGGTCTTCATGTTACATTTTTCGGCGCTGATCAGTGGATGAGCGTAGCGATCTGGAAGATCGGCATGTAGAGCGCGATGATCATGCCGCCGATGACGACACCGAGGAAGGCGATCAGCAGAGGCTCGATGAGGGATGTCAGGGACTCGGTCATCGCCTCCACCTCGTTGTCGTAGAAGACGGCGATCTTGTCGAGCATGGTCTCGAGCGAACCGGCGTCCTCGCCGACGGCGACCATCTGGGTCACCATGGGCGGGAAGACGTCCACGCGAGCCATCGGCTTGGCGATCGTCTCGCCCTTCCGGACCGATTCGGCCACCTGCTCGAGCGCGTTCTGTATGACCCAGTTGCCCGAGGTCGCCCCCACGATATGCAGGGCATGGAGGATCGGGACGCCGGCCGCGATCATGTTCGAGAGGTTCTTCGAGAACCGCGCGACGGCGATCTTCTTGGTTAGCTTGCCGAAGACGGGCACTTTGAACCGATACGGGTCGGTGACGCGTCTGACGTTCTCGTTGTTCTTGTTGACTCGCCACCACAGCCAGGTCCCGATGATCAGGATCGCCAGCAGGGGCCCCAGCCAGACCATGGAAGCCGAAATATTCACCAGGATCTGCGTTGGCAGCGGGAGCTGACCCCCAAGACTCTGGAACATGTTCTTGAAGACGGGCACGATGAAAATCAGCATCACGACGACCGAGACGAGCGACATCACCAGCACGACCACCGGATACGTCATAGCCGACTTGATCGTCGAGCGGAGCTTGACCTCCTTCTCGAAGTTCTCGGCGATGGAGTCGAGCGCCTGATCGAGGAAGCCGCCCGTCTCACCCGCCCGCACCATGCTGATCATGAGCGGCGGGAAGTCGACGTCGTGCTTCGCCATGGCGGCCGATAGGGAGGTACCGTCCTCCACATCGTCGCGGACCTTCCCGAGGATCTCGGCGAGACGCTTCGACTCGGTCTGGTCGGCGAGGATGTTGAGCGTGCGCAGCAGCGACAGGCCGGAGCCGATCATGGTCGCCATCTGACGGCTCATCACCGCGAGATCCTTGAGCTTCACGACCCGTTTGAAGCCGGGGATCGTGATCTCCTTCTGCAGGCCCGTGCCGGCGCCCGCCTCCTGGATCGAGACCGGGCTGAGCCCCATACCGCGCAGACGGACGACCACCGCGCCCTCGCTCGGCGCGTCGAGCCGCCCCTTGACGAGCTTGCCCGTCGCGTTGCGGCTCACATACGCGAACGTGGTCGCCCCGGCCATCAGCGTACCTGCCCCGAATAGGCGTCGCCGAAGTTCGGGCCGCTCTCGGCGATGGCCCACGCGGAGGCCGTGGTCGGCGACTCGGTGCGCTGAATGAGCCGTTCGAGACCCTGGGGGTCGTGAGCCTTCTCGAAGGCCGCAGAGCGCGTGATGACCCCGGTGTCGACGAGGTCGGCGAGGTGCTGGTCCATGGTGTGCATGCCGAGGTCGCGACCGGCTTGCATCATCGAGCCGATCTGATACGTCTTGCCCTCGCGGATCAGGTTCGCGATGGCGGGCGTCGTCAGCATGACCTCCGTGGCGACCACTCGGCCGCGGCCGGAGGCGCGCTTCACCAGCGTCTGGCAGATGACCCCCTGGAGGGTCGCAGCGAGCTGTGCGCGCACCTGCTGCTGCTGGTGCGGCGGGAACACGTCGATGACACGGTCGATCGTCTGAGGGGCGTCCTGGGTGTGCAGGGTCGCGAAGACGAGGTGGCCGGTCTCGGCGGCGGTGAGCGCGACCGAGATCGTCTCGAGGTCTCGGAGCTCGCCGATGAGGATCACGTCCGGGTCCTGGCGGAGCACGTGCTTCAGCGCGTTGTTGAAGCTGTGGGTATCGTGGCCCACCTCGCGCTGATTGACCAGCGCCTTCTTGTGGGTGTGCATGAACTCGATGGGGTCCTCGACCGTCACGATGTGGTCGGCCCGGGTCGAGTTGACGAGGTCGATGAGCGCGGCGAGAGTGGTCGACTTGCCGCTACCGGTCGGGCCGGTCACGAGGACGAGACCGCGCGGCAGCTGCGAGAGTTTCGCTACGCTCGTCGGAACTCCGAGCTCGTCGAGACCCTTGATCTCGGTCGGGATGAGACGGAACGCTGCACCGACCGAACCGCGCTGCTGGTAGATGTTCACGCGGAAACGGGAGTTCGCCGAGATCGTGAAGGCGAAGTCCAGCTCGAGTTCGCGCTCGAACGTCGACCGCTGGCGGTCGTCGAGGAGGCTGAACAGCGCCTCCTTCGTCCGCTCGTGCCCCCACGGCTGCGCCGACCCGGCGGGCGTGAGGGCGCCGTCGATGCGGACCATCGGCGCGGCGCCGACGGTCACATGCAGGTCGGAGGCGCGGAGCGACACGACGGCTCGGAGAGCGGCGACCAGCTCCATGTCCGCGGCTGCGAGTGCCTCCCTCTCAGCAGGCGTCAGGGTGTGCAGGTCGTCGGTTTCGTCGAGCACAGCCGTCGGGGTGGCGACCGCGGGCGGATTCGTTGCGGGCTGCGCAGGGAACGGAACGGGCGCACCGACGGGCGCGGGCATCGAGAGGGGGACGCCGACGGGCGCGGTGGCTTCCGATGCCGGCGGAGCGTACGAGACGGGGGCCGCGGTCGGCGGATCGAACGAAACGGGGACTGCGGTCGGCGGATCGAACGAAACGGGAGCGGCCATCGGAGGGTCGAACGAGACCGGCGCGGCCGTCGGAGGGGCGTACGCCACGGGCTCAGCAACGGGCACGTCGAACGGAACGGGCGCAGCGGCCGGCGACTCGGGCGCGGCGCTCGGCGCAGCCGCGACGGGCTCGTAGGGGGGAGCAGGCGCGATCGGCGGTGCCGTCTGCGTCTCCTCGACCGCCCACGCCGGCATCGGCGGCGGCGCTGACTCCTCGCTCTGCTCGGTCGCGCCTCCCCGCAGCGAGTCGAACACCGAGGCCGGCTGCTGCGACGAGAGGAACGTCGACGGCTGCGGGACGGGGTAGGCGTCAACCGGCCCCGAGACAGGTCGCGCCCAGCCCGGTGCCTCCGGTGGCGTGACCGGGATCTCGTAGACCGGTCGACTCTCGCCGCCGTTCCGTCCCGGCCACCCGTCGTTCAGCGCATCCGATGCCATGTGATTCCTCTCCTAAGCGACCACTCGAAGGATCTCGTCGACCGAGGTCTGTCCGAGCCGGACCTTCTCCCACCCGTCCTCACGGAGGGTCAGCATTCCCTGCTCGCGTGCCATGCGCCCGATCTCGGCGCTGGAGGCGCGCTCCACCGTGAGCCGCTCGATCTCCTCCGTCACCGCCATGACCTCGTGGACGGCGAGCCGGCCGCGGTATCCCGTGTTCGAGCACGCGGTGCACCCGACGGGGCCGTAGACGACCGGCGGCTCAATCTCGGGCGACACCGGGAAGCGGAGGCGGCGCAGGTCGTCGACCTCGTACGCGATCGGCTGCTTGCAGCGCTCGCACAACCGGCGCGCGAGTCGCTGAGCGACGACGCAGTCGAGTGCCGAGCCGACGAGGAACGGTTCGATGTCCATCTCGGTGAGGCGAGTCACAGCGCTGGGGGCGTCGTTCGTGTGGAGCGTGGAGAGCACGAGGTGACCGGTCAGCGAGGCCTCGATCGCGATCTGGGCGGTCTCGTGATCGCGGATCTCGCCGAGCAGGACCACGTCGGGGTCGCTGCGGAGGATGCTCCGGAGGGCGCTGGCGAAGGTGAGCCCGGCCTTCGGGTTCACCTGCACCTGGTTGATGCCGGGCATGCGGTACTCCACCGGGTCCTCGACCGTGATCACGTTGATCTCCGGTCGGGATACCGCGTTCAGCGTCGTGTAGAGGGTGGTCGACTTGCCCGAACCTGTCGGTCCGGTGACGAGGATCATCCCGTACGGCTTGGAGTACGCGGTCTTGAACGTCTCGAGGTTGCGTTCCAGGAGGTTCAGGTCGGTGAGCGTCAGCGACGTGTTGGTGTTGTCGAGGATTCGCATGACGACCTTCTCGCCCCACACCGTCGGGAGGGTCGCGACGCGCAGGTCGATCTGACGGCCGCCGTGGGAGACCGACATTCGGCCGTCCTGGGGCTTCCGCCGTTCGGCGATGTCGATGTCGCTCATGATCTTGAGCCGGGAGATGACGCCGTTCTGCACCGACTTGGGGGCGCTCTGCATCTCGTGCAGCACACCGTCGATCCGGTACCGGACACGGAGGCTGTGCTCGCCGGGCTCGATGTGGATGTCGGAGGCGCGGTCCTGGATGGCCTGGCTGACGATGAGGTTGACGAATCGGACGATGGGCGCCTCGTCGTCGGCGGGGTCATCCGCGACAGCCGCAGCGCCGATGTCGTCGGGGCCGGCCTCGTCCTCCAGGGTGGTCGTGAGGTCGTTCAGCTCGTCGTCCGCTCGGATGTACCGGTCGATGGCGGCCGCGAGGTCGTCCTCTTCGGCGACGACGGCGACGACGGGCATGCGGGCCGCCGCGCGCACGTCGTCGATGGCGAGCACGTCCCCCGCGTCGCGCATCGCGAGGACCAGGGCGCCCTCGGCGAAGGAGATCGGCAGGACTGTGTGCCTCCGGCAGACGGCGCCGTTCACGAGGGCCACGGCCGAGCGGTCCACCGGGTAGTCGACGAGTTCGACGAACGGCACCCCCGCCTGAGCAGCTCGGGCCTTCGCGACCTGCGTGCTGCTGATCGCTCCGCGTTCGATCAATTCGCGGACCACGCTCTCGTCATTGGGCGCGGCGGAACTCACCTCGTCGAGGTATTCGATCGGCAGATGGCCGTGCAAAATAAGGATCTCGGTCATGGACGCCATGGCGACCTCCCAACGACGAACGCTGCCGACCGGGTCGGGTGTGCCGGCAGACCCGACCGGTCCGGGGCGAGACTCCCGAGCCGGGTAGGCGTTGCAACCCTAATGACAGCGGGAGGGGCGGCGACAGTCCCGCGAGAGGGTGCCCCACTTGCGGGGGGCAAGCGTGCGCCTCCCGCTTGTCAATGGCGGCGGAGGTCGCCCCTCCTGCTCGCGAGCACCACGAGCACCGCGGCGACAGCGGCGCACCCCATGGTCGCCAGCCAGTAGGGCAACGTTCCGGCGGCGTGGCCGGTCGCGGCCTGGACGATGCCCGTGAGGAAACTGCCGACGGCGACGACGAGGAGCACCGCAGCGGCGCCGACCATCACGCGGCCGGCCGCGTCGGTGTACTCGAGGAGGTTGCGCCACACGCCTCCATTGTTCCAGACCCACGACGCGCAGGACGGCGGGGAGGACGACAGCCCGCACCCAATGCCCGGGACCTAGCGCGCAGCCGTCACCAGTTCTTGGGCAGTCGCGGGTCGTCGGGGTCGATCGGAGCGCACTGACTGTCCCCGACGAAGTCGGCGAGATTTTCACCGATGGTGAACTGGATCCCGAAACCGTCCGCGCGAAGCCCCGTCAGATAGGGCGGGTAAGAGACGACCTTCCTGGGCGGGAAGATGTGGTTGTCTTCCACCACCTTCGTCGGATAGCCGCGCTCCGTCCACAACTGCGCTACCCGTTCCGCCGTTTCCTTTGGACTGAACTTCGTCGGACCGTAGTACACATTGAAGATGTTCCAACTCTCGGACGGGGTGCCGTCGGCGTAGTCACCGCACCCGAACCCCCACTCCGCTTCGGCTCGATTCGGCCAGGTGTCCGCGACCAGGGCGGTCGCCTCGTCATACAGCCTCTGAATCTCCTGCCGGACCGCAGCGCGGTCGGCTCTGTCCTGGTCTTCCACCTGCTGAATCTCCTTCGCGGTCTTCGGTTGATGCGCGCACCCCGTCAGAGCAACGGTTGTGAGCAGAGCAGCAAGCGCTACTGTGCGCACCACAACACCGGGCCGGCACGCGGCCGAGATGATCATGAGGGTCCTTCTCCGCTCAGGGTTGTGGGCCGAACGGCTCACCAGTTCTTGGGCAGTAGCGGGTCGTCGGGGTCGATAGGAGCACACTGGCTGTTCCCGACGAAGTCGGCATAGTTTTCACCGATGGTGAACTCGATCCCGAAACCGTCCTTGCGAACCCCGGTCAGATACGGCGGGTAGGACACGACCTTCCTGGGCGGGAAGATCCTGTTGTCCTCGACCACCCTCGTCGGGAACCCGCGCTCGGTCCACAACTGCGCAACTCGCTCCGCCGTCTCCTCCGGACCGGATTTTGTCGGGCCCTTGTACTGATTCGCAATGTTCCAGCTCTCGGACGGGGTGCCATCGGCGTAGTCGCCGCACCCGGTCCCCCACTCCTCTTCCGGCGCGGTCGGCCAGGTGTCCGCGACCAACGCCGTCGCCTCGTCGTAGAGCCGCTGGATTTCCTGCCGAACTTCTGCACGTTCGGCTCTGTCCTGGTCTTCCACCTGCGTGATCTCCCTCGCGGACTTCGGTAGCTGCGCGCACCCCGACAGGGCGGCGACGATCAGCAGCGCCGTGAGACCTACCTCACGCAGCACCAGGCGGGAGGTGCACACTGCTCGGGGGGTCATCGTCTTGCTCCGCTCGGGGTTGGTCTGGTCTGGGGCTCCGGGTTCGGCACTGGCAACCGCTCGTGCGGTGCGCCCCAGACCGGAATCTCCTGGCCGCGCCCCATGGTCGCCATTGCTGTGGCGTACTGAGCGGACGTGCGGTTGTCGAGATAACTGAAGGCTTCAGAAGAGCTCGGGCTATCGCCGAACGGGCCGTGCTGAGTGATTCCCTTCAGGTCGAGACCATCCAGTGACGTGTCCTCTGCGCTGAATGTGTGCGCGCCGAAGCTGGGCCAAGTGGGGTCGGTGCGCCCAGAAGCGAACTGCCCGATCCCGGCCCATTCGTCCCGGGTACCCTGGGCCGCGTACACCTCGCCGCCCGGCACGTGCAACGCCGCTGCTGTCGGAGTTCTCCCGGCCACCCCCGCTGATCCGAGGAGCACAAGGTGCCCCGCCGTGACGCCCTTCTCTCTCAAGGCGAGCGTGGCGACGTTAGTGCCATACGAGTGCGCCACGACAGAGAGTCCCGCCGCCTTCGCGGGCCAGCCTTTGACCGCGGTCAAACCACGCAGGGTGTTTCCGAGGCGTACCGCCCCTGCTTTCGCAAGGTCGTCGTGCGCGACCCCCCACACGTCCGCGCTCCCGGGAGGGTCGTAGTCTAGCCACGACAGCACTGCGATCTCGTTTGGATCGACCCCGGACGCCTTCCTTTGTTGCTGCCTCATATCCCGCGCAGCGTTGCCGTACCGCCCAATATCGTTCGCGGTGGTCCCCATTCCAGGCACCAAGACACAGATGTGCTCTGCGGCTTCAAGGAGCCCGGTGCTGATGGCGACCTTGGTGCGTTCGCCGGGTTGATAGACATACAACTCGCGCGGCGGGGCGCCGGTCGGACCCCGGCCGTAGGCCCTGTCGATTCGGACGAGCGTGTCCGCCAGCTTCTGCGCCTCCGCGAGACGATTCAGGGCCAGCCGCTGGACCCCCTCGAACGGCGATGCGAGCTCCGGGTCCGCCTTGGCGTTCGCGAGCCGCTTCTTCGCGTCGGCGAGATCAGTGACCAAGCACGCCCGGTTCGCATCGGACCGAACTCGTGGGGGGACTCCGTCGAGGTTGCCGACGAGCCTAGGAACCGCTTCGGCCCATTCCCTCCGCTGCGTCGCACTGAGCTTTTTCCACCACGCAGCCGTCTTCTTCGGCGCGGGCGGGTGGTCCCAGAATCTTCGGAGGAGTTCAGGGTGGGCTGCCAGCATCGTCTTCAGCTGCGACGGGGACGCGCCGTTCAGGAGCGACGACAGCTCGCCAGGAGTAGCTCTCGCCCAGTCTTTCGAAGAGCTCAGGCCTGCCAAGTAAACGAGAGCCTTCTTCCTCGCTGCTGGAGCACTGACCCCGGCGCCCGCGCCGAGTTGCCCCAGCAGAGCGACGGCCTCCTCGACGGCGGATCTCAACTTTGTCACGCGGTCTTGAAACAGTCCCCGCGTCCCGGCAGCGAAGGCCTGGAGCACCGTCAACCTGTCCTCCAAGTCCCGGACGTCGTTGTCCAGCTGATTCAGCACGAGTTCCAACTGAGTGTTCTTGATTCGCAGCGCGTCGCTCAAAGCCGGCACCGCGGCCAGGGAGTCTGCGGCGCGAGTGTTGACCTCGATCAGGCGTTCAGTGGCATCCCGCTGCCTCTTGGTCGCCATGAGCTGCGTCTTGAGCTCGTCCTCTTTCAGGACGCCATAGCGGCTGATCTTCGCGTCTTCCCTGGTGTACGTGTCGAGCTCACCCCGGATGGCGTCGACTTCGCCCTTCGCCCGGGCGATGCAGGGCAGGATGACCCTAGCGAACAACGCCTCGACGGCGGAATAGCCTTTGCCGGACAGCTCGCCTGTACCCAGACCGGCGAGAAGCCGCTTCGACGCTCCCGCCAGCTCGTCGAGCACCGCGGATGCGGCGGCGACGTTGGCCGACAACGCGGACGTCATGGCGCTCGAGTCGTCCGAGTCGTAGATCAACCCCACGCTGTGCCTCCCGCCCCACTAACCCTTCCAAGCTTATATCTAGAACATCCGTACAACAATGTGTATTGCAGATTCCACTGGCGATCCCCCTGGACGAAAGCCGCCTCCCGGACACAACGAAGGCCCCCGGCGCAGTGCGCCGGGGGCCAAGTCGTGCGGGACCTTAGTTGTAGGTGCCCGGGGTGTAGTCGTCCGAGCTGAAGCTGTCGAAGTCGACGAAGCTCAGGTCGTTCTCGTTGAAGGCGGAGTCGTCGGAGAAGATGCGGTTCGGGTACCGCTCCGCCTTCGCCTCCTCGGTCGCCTCGACGGTGACGTTGCGGTAGCGGGACAGGCCCGTGCCGGCCGGGATGAGCTTTCCGATGATGACGTTCTCCTTGAGACCGATCAGCGGGTCGGACTTGCCCTCCATGGCCGCCTGCGTCAGGACGCGGGTGGTCTCCTGGAAGGACGCGGCCGACAGCCACGACTCGGTCGCCAGCGAGGCCTTGGTGATACCCATGACCTCCTGACGGGCGGACGCCGTCTTCTTGCCCTCCTGCAGCGCAGCGCGGTTGATCTCGTTGTACCGCGAGCGGTCGACGAGCTCACCCGGGAGCAGGTCGGTGTCACCGTGGTCCACCACCGTCACCTTGCGGAGCATCTGGCGGACGATGACCTCGATGTGCTTGTCGTGGATCGGCACGCCCTGCGAGCGGTAGACGCCCTGGACGCCGCCCACCAGGTGCTTCTGCACCTCGCGGACGCCCTTGACCCGGAGGACCTCCTTCGGGTCGACGGTGCCGACGATCAGCTGCTGGCCGAGCTCGACGTGCTGCCCGTCCTCCACCAGGAGGGTCGAGCGCTTCAGCACCGGGTAGACGTGCGGCTCGTCGCCGTTGTCCGGGGTCAGGATGACCTTGCGGGACTTGTCCGTCTCCTCGATGACGATGCGGCCGGCGGCCTCTGCGATCGGGGAGGCACCCTTCGGGGTGCGCGCCTCGAACAGCTCCTGCACGCGCGGCAGACCCTGGGTGATGTCGTCCGCGGAGGCCGAACCACCGGTGTGGAAGGTACGCATCGTCAGCTGCGTGCCGGGCTCGCCGATCGACTGGGCGGCGATGATGCCGACCGCCTCGCCGATGTCCACGAGCTTGCCGGTCGCGAGCGAACGGCCGTAGCAGGCGGCGCAGACGCCGACCGCCGACTCGCAGGTGAGCACCGAGCGGACCTTGATGTCGGTCACGCCGGCGGCCACCAGCTTGTCGATGAGCACGTCGCCCACGTCGTCGCCGGCCTTCGCCACGACGGTCCCGTCGGTCGCCACCGCGTCGGCGGCGAGCGTGCGGGCGAACACCGAGTTCTCGACGTTCGGGTCGCGGGTGAGGGTGCCGTCGGCGCCCACGGTCGCGATCGGGAGGTCGAGGCCCTTGGTCGTGCCGCAGTCGTCCTCGCGGATGATGACATCCTGCGAGACGTCCACCAGACGACGGGTCAGGTAGCCCGAGTCGGCCGTACGGAGGGCCGTGTCGGCCAGACCCTTACGGGCACCGTGCGTCGCGATGAAGTACTCCGCCACCGACAGACCCTCGCGGTACGAGGAGATGATCGGACGGGGGATGATCTCACCCTTCGGGTTGTTCACCAGACCGCGCATACCGGCGATGTTGCGGACCTGCAGCCAGTTACCACGGGCACCCGACGTGACCATCCGGTTGATGGTGTTGTCGGCCGGGAAGTTGGCGCGCATGGCCTCGGCGACCTCGTTGGTGGCCTCGGTCCAGATCTTCACCAGCTCCTGGCGACGCTCGAGGTCGGTCGTGAGACCCTTCTCGAACTCGGCGGTGATCTTGGCGGCCTTCTTCTCGTAGCCCGCCACGATCTGAGCCTTGTTCGGCGGGGTCAGGATGTCGCTCAGCGACACCGTGACTCCCGAGCGCGTGCCCCAGTAGAAGCCGGCGTCCTTGATCCGGTCGAGCGCCGCGGCGACCTCCACCTTCGGGTACCGCTCCGCGAGGGCGTTCACGATCGACGAGATCGTGCCCTTGTCGGCGACGGCCTCCACGTACGGGTAGTCCGCCGGCAGCGTCTCGTTGAAGAGGGCGCGGCCGAGGGTGGTCTCCACGATGGCGGTGATCGGCTCGGCACCCGTGTCGGCGGCGTCCGACGGCACGTAGTTGTCGAGACGGATCTTGACCTTGGCGTTCAGGTGCAGCGTGCCCTGGTCCTTCGCGAGGATCGCCTCGGAGACCGAGGAGAACGCACGGCCCTCGCCGACGGCGCCTTCGCGCACGGTGGTGAGGTGGTGCAGACCGATGATCATGTCCTGCGAGGGCAGGGTGACCGGGCGGCCGTCGGACGGCTTCAGGATGTTGTTCGAGGCGAGCATCAGGATGCGGGCCTCGGCCTGCGCCTCCACCGACAGCGGGAGGTGCACGGCCATCTGGTCGCCGTCGAAGTCCGCGTTGAAGGCGGCGCAGACGAGCGGGTGGAGCTGGATGGCCTTGCCCTCGACGAGCTGCGGCTCGAACGCCTGGATGCCCAGACGGTGCAGCGTGGGTGCGCGGTTGAGCAGCACGGGGCGCTCGCGGATGATCTCCTCGAGGACGTCCCACACCTGCGGGCGCGAACGCTCCACCATCCGCTTCGCGGCCTTGATGTTCTGAGCGTGGCTCAGGTCGATCAGGCGCTTGATGACGAACGGCTTGAACAGCTCCAGCGCCATCTGCTTGGGCAGACCGCACTGGTGCAGCTTGAGCTGCGGACCCACGATGATGACCGAACGACCCGAGTAGTCCACGCGCTTGCCGAGCAGGTTCTGGCGGAACCGGCCCTGCTTTCCCTTCAGCATGTCGCTGAGGGACTTGAGCGCGCGGTTGCCGGTGCCCGTGACCGGGCGGCCGCGGCGGCCGTTGTCGAACAGCGCGTCGACGGCCTCCTGGAGCATGCGCTTCTCGTTGTTCACGATGATCTCGGGAGCGCCGAGGTCGAGCAGGCGACGGAGGCGGTTGTTCCGGTTGATCACGCGACGGTAGAGGTCGTTCAGGTCGCTGGTGGCGAAGCGGCCGCCGTCGAGCTGGACCATCGGGCGCAGCTCCGGCGGGATCACCGGCACCACGTCGAGGACCATCGCCGCCGGCGAGTTGCCGGTCGCGAGGAACGACGACACCACACGGAGGCGCTTGATCGCGCGGATCTTCTTCTGGCCCTTGCCGGTGGCGATCTGCTCGCGGAGCAGCTCGGCCTCGGCGGTCAGGTCGAACGCCTGCAGGCGGCGCTTGATCGCCTCGGCACCCATGTAGGCCTCGAAGTACAGGCCGTAGCGGTCGACGAGCTCGTTGAAGTCGGCGTCCTCGGGCTTGAGGTCGCCCACCTTGAGGTTGCGGAACGACTCCCACACGCGCTCCAGCCGGGCGATGTCCTCGTCGAAGGACTTGCGCAGCTGGCCCATCTCCTTCTCGGCTGTGTCCTTGACGCGACGCTTCTGGTCGGCCTTGGCACCCTCCTCCTCGAGCGCGGCGAGGTCCTGCTCGAGGCGCTGCAGACGGTCGGCGACGCGGGCGTCGCGCTGGTCCGACAGCGTCTTGATCTCGAGGCGGAGCTCGTTCTCGAGCCCGGGCAGGTCGGCGTGGCGACCCTCCTCGTCGACCTCGATCACCATGTAGGCGGCGAAGTAGATGACCTTCTCGAGGTCCTTCGGGGCCATGTCCAGCAGGTAGCCGAGCCGGCTCGGGACGCCCTTGAAGTACCAGATGTGGGTCACCGGAGCGGCGAGCTCGATGTGGCCCATGCGCTCACGACGGACGGAGGACTTGGTAACCTCCACGCCGCAGCGCTCGCAGACGATGCCCTTGAACCGGACGCGCTTGTACTTGCCGCACGAGCACTCCCAGTCGCGGGACGGGCCGAAGATCTGCTCGCCGAAGAGGCCGTCCTTCTCCGGCTTCAGCGTGCGGTAGTTGATCGTCTCCGGCTTCTTGACCTCGCCGTAGCTCCAACGACGGATGTCGTCAGCGGTGGCCAGGCCGATACGCAGCTCGTCAAAAGTTGTTGCGTCGAGCAATGTTCCTTCTCTCCTATGGAAGATTCGTCAGTTGGTCTGGCTGCCGCGTCAGATCTCGTCGATCGACGAGGACTCGAAGCGGGAGGAGATGTTGATCCCGAGCTCCTCCGCGGCGCGGAAGGCCTCGTCGTCCGAGTCGCGCAGGCTGACCGCCTGGCCGTCGGCCGAGAGCACCTCCACGTTCAGGCAGAGGGACTGCATCTCCTTGATGAGGACCTTGAAGGACTCCGGGATGCCCGGCTCCTGGATGTTCTCACCCTTGACGATGGCTTCGTAGACCTTCACGCGGCCGAGGATGTCATCCGACTTGATGGTCAGGAGCTCCTGCAGCGCGTACGCCGCACCGTAGGCCTCGAGGGCCCACACCTCCATCTCACCGAACCGCTGACCGCCGAACTGCGCCTTACCACCGAGCGGCTGCTGGGTGATCATCGAGTACGGGCCGGTCGAGCGCGCGTGGATCTTGTCGTCGACCAGGTGGTGCAGCTTCAGGATGTACATGTAGCCGACCGACACGGGGTCCGGGTAGGGCTCGCCGGAGCGGCCGTCGAACAGCTGCGTCTTGCCGGAGCCGCCGATGAGGCGCTCGCCGTCGCGCGTCGGGAGGGTCGAGTCGAGCAGACCCGCGATCTCCTCCTCCTTGGCGCCGTCGAACACCGGGGTCGCGACCTTGGTGTTCGGCTCGACGCTGTACGCGGCCTCGGGCAGCTCGGCCGCCCACTTCGGCTTGCCGTCGATCTCCCAGCCGTTCTTCGCGATCCACCCGAGGTGGATCTCGAGGACCTGGCCGAAGTTCATGCGGCCCGGAACACCCAGCGGGTTGAGGATCACGTCGACCGGGGTCCCGTCGGCGAGGAACGGCATGTCCTCGACCGGCAGGATCTTGGAGATGACGCCCTTGTTGCCGTGACGGCCGGCGAGCTTGTCGCCCGCGGTGATCTTGCGCTTCTGGGCGATGTAGACCACCACGCGCTGGTTCACGCCGGAGCCGAGCTCGTCGTCGCCGTCCTGCGCGTCGAAGACCTTGACACCGATGATGGTGCCCTCCTCGCCGTGCGGGACCTTGAGGGAGGTGTCGCGCACCTCGCGGCTCTTCTCGTTGAAGATCGCGCGGAGCAGGCGCTCCTCGGCCGACAGCTCGGTCTCGCCCTTCGGCGTGACCTTGCCGACGAGGATGTCGCCGGGGCGCACCTCGGCGCCGATGCGGATGATGCCGCGCTCGTCGAGGTCGGCCAGGAGGTCCGGGCTGACGTTCGGGAGGTCGCGGGTGATCTCCTCCTTGCCGAGCTTGGTGTCGCGGGCGTCGACCTCGTACTCCTCGATGTGGATCGAGGAGAGGGTGTCGTCCTTCACCAGGTTCTGGCTGAGGATGATCGCGTCCTCGAAGTTGTGGCCCTCCCACGGCATGAACGCGACGAGCAGGTTCTTGCCGAGCGCGAGCTCCCCGTTCTCGGTGGCGGGGCCGTCGGCGACGACCTCGCCCGCCTCGATCCGGTCGCCTTCGTCGACGATCACGCGGTGGTTGTACGACGTGCCCTGGTTCGAGCGGTCGAACTTGCGCAGGTAGTAGGTCTTGATCGTGCCGTCGTCCGCCTGGACGGTGACCGCGTCGGCCGAGACCTCGGTGACCACGCCGGACTTCTCCGCGATGACCACGTCACCGGCGTCGATGGCCGCGTAGCCCTCCATACCGGTTCCGACGAGCGGGCTCTCGGAGCGGAGGAGCGGGACGGCCTGGCGCTGCATGTTCGCACCCATGAGGGCGCGGTTGGCGTCGTCGTGCTCGAGGAACGGGATGAGGGAGGTACCCACCGACACCATCTGGCGCGGGGAGACGTCCATGTAGCCGATCTCCTCGGCGGGGATCAGGTCGACCTCGCCGCCCTTCTGCCGGGCGAGGACGCGCTCCTCCACGAAGTGGCCGTTCGCGTCGAGCGGGGCGTTCGCCTGCGCGACGACGAAGTCGTCCTCCTCCGACGCCGTGAGGTAGTCGATCTGGTCGGTGACCCGGCCGTCGACGACCTTGCGGTACGGCGTCTCGATGAAGCCGAACGAGTTGATCCGCGCGAACGACGCGAGCGAGCCGATCAGACCGATGTTCGGGCCTTCCGGCGTCTCGATCGGGCACATGCGGCCGTAGTGCGAGGGGTGCACGTCGCGGACCTCGACGCCGGCACGCTCACGGCTCAGACCACCCGGGCCGAGCGCCGAGAGGCGACGCTTGTGCGTCAGGCCGGCGAGCGGGTTGTTCTGGTCCATGAACTGCGACAGCTGGGAGGTGCCGAAGAACTCCTTGATCGCGGCGACGACCGGTCGCACGTTGATCAGGGTCTGCGGGGTGATCGCCTCGATGTCCTGCGTGGTCATGCGCTCGCGGACGACGCGCTCCATGCGGCTGAGGCCGGTGCGGACCTGGTTCTGGATGAGCTCGCCGACGGCGCGGATGCGACGGTTGCCGAAGTGGTCGATGTCGTCGATGTCGAGGCGGATGTCCGCCTCCTGGCCGTTGCGGAGACCCTTGATCGTGGTCTGGCCGTCGTGCAGGGCGACCAGGTACTTGATCGTCGCGATGATGTCCTGGACGGTCAGCACCGAGTCCGTGAGCGGGGCCTCGAGGCCGAGCTTGCGGTTGATCTTGTAGCGGCCGACCTTGGCCAGGTCGTAGCGCTTCGGGTTGAAGTAGAAGTTGTCGAGCAGCGCACGCGCGGCCTCGGCGGCGACCTGCTCGCCCGGGCGCAGCTTGCGGTAGATGTCCTTGAGGGCCTCCTCCTTGGTGAGGATGGCGTCCTTCTCGAGGGTGAGCTCGATGGACTGGTACCCGGCGAACTCGGAGAGGATCTCCTCGCTGGTGAGGCCGAGGGCCTTGAGGAACACCGTGACCGACTGCTTGCGCTTGCGGTCGATGCGGACACCGACCTGGTCGCGCTTGTCGATCTCGAACTCGAGCCAGGCGCCGCGGCTCGGGATGATGCGGGCCGAGTAGATGTCCTTGTCGGAGGTCTTGTCGGCGGTGGCCTCGAAGTACACGCCCGGCGAGCGGACGAGCTGCGACACGACGACACGCTCGGTGCCGTTGATGATGAACGTGCCCTTCTCGGTCATGAGCGGGAAGTCGCCCATGAAGACCGTCTGGGTCTTGATCTCACCCGTGAGGTGGTTCATGAACTCGGCCTCGACGTAGAGCGGGGCCGCGTAGGTCTTGCCCTTCTCCTTGCACTCGTCGATCGAGTACTTCTTCTCCTCGAGGAACGGGTTCGTGAAGGAGAGCTGCATGGTCTCGCCCAGGTCTTCGATGGGCGAGATCTCCTCGAAAATCTCCTCGAGGCCGGTTGCGGCCGGCAGATCCTGACGGCCCTGAGCCTCGGCCTCGGCGACGCGCGCCTTCCACGCGTCGTTTCCGACCAGCCAGTCGAAGCTCTCCGTCTGCAGTGCGAGCAGATCGGGGACGGTGAGGGTGTCCGTGATCTTGGCGAACGAGAGACGAGATGCGGCTCGTCCGTTCTTGGGTGTCTTGTCGGTGTTGGTTGCGTTGCGCGCAGCAGCCAAGGAAATAACCTCCGTGGGCCCCGGTCGGGCCAGTTACTGTCGGTCTTGTGTAGTTGTCATGGACGAGAACTCCCGGACGCATCGCGTCGACGCCGTATCTGACCCGTGATTTCTGGGCCCAGGCGCGCGCTGAGAGAGTCAGAGCCGACCGCAATATGAAGGCAGATGATTGACCGGGAGCGCAAAGAACAACTATATGTCAAATGGACGCGCCGTGTCCAGTCTTTTCTTGACCGGAGGCGCACCTCAGGTGTATAACCGCGAGCCCGCTGCCGCTATTCCGGCCGCACATCCCCGGAACGACGCGGATCTCAGCGGTGCGAGCGGTAGGTCGGGAGGGTGTCGACCGTCGCGATGATCGCCTCCTCGCGGGTGCGCGGAGACCACCCGAGCACCCGGATCGCCTTCTCCGAGGAGGCCCGGCGAACCGTCCCGAGCTCGGGGAGCGAGTCGCGCACGCGGCTGCTGAACGGGGCCGCGGCCTTGAGCACCCAGCTCGGCATGAGCTTCGTGGCCACACGCTGGCCGGCCTGCTCGCCGAGGTGCCCGCGGATGACGAGCGCGAGCTCCGGCGCGCTCATCACCTCGCCGGCGATCGCGAGGAACCGCTCCCCCGCCGCCTCGGGCCGGGTCATGGCGAGGAGGTGCAGTGCGGCGACATCGCGCACGTCGACCAGGCCGAACGACGCGTCGGGGAGGCGCGGGAGCCTCCCCTCGGCCACCAGCCTCACGAGCTCGACGGAACTCGACAGGTCGGGCCCGAGGACCGGCCCCAGCACGCCGACCGGGTTGACCGTGGCGAGCTCGAGCGCGCCTCCCTTCGACCGGGCGTCGGCGACGAAGTCCCAGGCCGCACGCTCGGCGAGGGTCTTCGACTGGACGTAGGCGGTCACCGGGCGGCCGCTGTCGAGCTCGGTCCAGTCCTCCTCGGTGAAGGCGCGGTCGGTCGGCGCGTGCCCGTACCCGATCGCGGCGAACGACGACGTGAGCACGACCCGCTCCACGCCCGCGTCGAGGGAGGCGCGCAGCACGCGGAGAGCGCCCTCCCGCGCGGGACGGATCAGCTCGTCGGGGTCGCGCGGCATGAACGCCGGGAACGGGGAGGCGACATGGAGCACGAAACGGCAGCCGGCGACCGCATCCGCCCAGCCGTCGTCGGAGAGCAGGTCGGTCACCGCGAAGCTCAGCCGGTCGCCGGGGTCGTCGATGCCGCCCGCCTTCAGCTGCGACCGGACGTCGGCGGCTCGCGCGGGCGTCCGGATCGTGGTGCGGACGTCGTACCCCGCTTCGAGGAGGGCGATGATGCAGTGCGCCCCGACGAAGCCGGAGCCGCCGGTGACGAGGACCAGATCGGGCATGCGCCCATCCTCCCGTGAGGAGGGGGGACGCGGAAGTGGGGGTGCGGTCTCGGGGGTGCGTTATCCACAGCGCCGCGAGGGCTCGGGCGGGCGAGACGTCATTCGTGGCCCCTTCCCGCGGCGTGTCGGACGCGCATCAGGGCCATCGGCGACCGTTCACGCGGAGGGGAGGGCCGGGAGGGACGACGGCACGCCGTCAGGAGTGCAGCAGCGCGATCGCCTGGGCGCGGTCGCGCACGGCGAGCTTCGCGAAGATCGCGTTGATGTGCGTCTTCACGGTGCTGACGCCGACGTAGAGACGGGAGGCGATCTCCCCGTTGCTGAGTCCTTCGCCGACCAGCGCGAGCACCTCCGCCTCCCGCCGGGTGAGCGCCGGGAATCGCCTGAGGAGTCCCTCCACCGGGTCGGGAGGGGCCGGTCGGGCGGCCCCGGAGGTGAGGGAGCTGACCAGGCGCGCGCCGACCTCGGGAGCGAAGGTCGACTGGCCCTGGGCGACCGCCCGCACGGCGGCGGCGAGCTCGGCGCGGCCTGCGTCCTTGGTGAGGTATCCGCGGGCGCCGGCGCGGAGAGCCCCGACGATCGACTCGTCGTCGGCGTAGGTGGTCAACACGAGAACGGCTGTGCCCGGGGCCTCGGCGACGATGCGGGCGGTCGCGGCGACGCCGTCGAGGTTCGGCATCCGCAGGTCCATCAGCGCGACGTCCGGGCGCTCGGCCACGGCGAGCGCCACGGCCTCCGCGCCGTCGGCGGCCTGGCCGACGACCTCCAGGTCGGGGAGGAGACCGAGCACGGTCACGAGCCCGTCGCGGATGATCGCCTGGTCGTCCGCCACGATCACACGGATGCGGGACGCTCCCCCGCTCATGCCGTCTCCCCCGCTCATGCCAGCATCGCCTCCGCCGTCACGACGAACCGCCCGTCCTCGCGCCCCGCCGCCGCGCGCCCGCCTGCCGGCAGCGCGGCGAACCGCTCGCGCAGTCCCTCCAGCCCGTATCCGCCTCCGGTCCGCGTCAGCGGTCCGGGTACGAGGGAGCCGTCGACCGGGTTCTCCACGGTGAGCCGCACGCGGTCCGTCTCCCAGGTGAGCCGCACCGTCACCGGCGCGCCCGGGGCGTGCTTGCGGGCGTTGCTCAGCGCCTCCTGGAGGGCACGGCGCAGCGCCGACGACTGCGCCGCCGTCACCAGCCGCGGCTGGCCGGTGCTCACGAGTTCCGCGCTACCGCCGAGCGAGCGGTGCGCAGCCAGGAGGTCCTCGAGGGCATCCAAGAGCGCAGCACCGTCCTCGAGCGAGGCCGAGTCGGCCGCGGTCGGCTCGCGCAAGGCGGCGACGGCGCGGCGCGCCTCGGTGAGGCCGGCCACTGCGAGACCGCGGGCATCGACGACGCGCGTGCGGGCGGCGGCGGTCTCCCCCGCCTCCAACAGCGCGTCGGCCGCGTCGAGCTGGACGACCAGACCGCCCAGGCTGTGGGCGAGCACGTCGTGGAGGTCGCGGGCGAGCGCCATCCGCGACGCCTCCTCGCGCATCTGCAGCTCTCGCTCGCGAAGCTGCGCCTGCTGCTCCTCCGAGCGACGGAACTGGCGACGGCTCAGCCCAGCGAAGAACGAGAGGACGAGCCCCGCCATCATCGCGACGACGGCCGCGACCGAGGTCGTGAACGGAACGGCTCCGAGCGGAATCAGCAGCACACCGAGGAGCGCCAGGATGATCCCGGCCGTCGGCGAGCGGCGGGTGTCGGAGACCGCCGCGAGGACACCGATCGCCGCCGGCACCACGGTGATCCCGTTCGTCGGTGCGGCGACGGCGGCTCCGGCGACCACCGCGATCACGCAGCAGACCAGGTCGGCGGTGGAGGCGCCGAGCCGGGCGAAGAACCCCCGCGCCGCCCACGCCGCCCCGGCGACGAGAGCCGTGACGAGCACCCACGGCGTGCGGACGCCGGTGTCCGCACGGACCAGGGAGACGGTCACGACGACGACGCCCGCGAGGTTCAGGGTCAGCGCCAGCCAGCTGGGACGGGCGGACGGGTTCACGACACCATCATGCTGCGTCGGAGCGGCCCGACGCGACGGCGGCGTGCCGGTCGAGCCGCGCGACGGACACTGCGGCGCGCGCGGCCCGGTTGGCGGCGAACAGGAGGAAGATGACGCCCGTCGAGGCGACGAGGTGCGACCCGGCCGCGGACGCCAGGAGGTCCACGCCGACACGGACGGCGATGACCACGATCCACAGCGCGAGACCCCACCCGCCGGTGCGCGACTCGTACACGGCGACGTCGCGTCCGTCAGGGCCCATCCTGATCGGTTCGGGCAGCGGGCGGAACGCGGCGATCCGGCCCATCCAGGCGCCCACGGCGAGCGAGAGGAGGAGCTCGCCGGCGATCGCCGCCAGGTCGAGCGGCGTGAGGGGCACAGGCTTCGCCTCCTGGACGAGCACGATCGCGCCGACCGCGGCGAGGACGGCGGGGAAGCGCCACAGCCGCGACACGGCGACCGGTCGCCAGGTCAGCTGCCGGTACCCCACCCAGGCGAGGAGCAGCACGATCAGGATCGCGTTGGCGAGCAGTTGGACGGTCATCTCGGGGTCTCCTTCCGGCCGCTCCGGCGGCCACGCTTCGAGCCTCGCGGCCGGCGCCTCCCGCCGGCACCGCCCCCGGGTGGAGATCGGGTGGAGGCGCGGGTGGACTTCCCGCGCTCCCGCTCCGGAGGCGATCCCGCGGCGCGCCCCAGACGGCGCGACTAGGGTGGGAGCGTGCCCCAGAACCCGTCGGTGGTCCTCGCGGAGAGCGGCTACCTCGCCACCATCGAGCCCGACCGGTTCGTTCCCGGCGCCTTCCAGCTGGTGGTCGACGGCACCCCGCAGTCGCACGTCAACCTCGACGACCCGTCGCAGCTGTTCTTCGAGTACGTGCAGCGCATGGGCACCGTGATCGACCTGATCGGCGAGCCCGGTGAGCCGATCACCGCCGTGCATCTCGGGGCCGGGGCCCTGACTCTCCCCCGCTACATCGCGTACACGCGGCCCGGGTCGAGGCAGCAGGTCGTCGAGCTGGAGAGCAGGCTCGTCGACCTCGTCCGCGAGAACCTGCCCCTCCCCCGCTACGCCCAGATCCGCATCCGCCACGGCGACGCCCGGGAGGTGGTCGGCAAGCTCCCCGCGGGCCTCCGCGGCGAGGTCGATCTGCTCGTGGTCGACATCTTCAGCGGGGCGCGCACCCCCGCCCACGTCACGAGCGTCGAGTTCTACCGCTCGGCCGTGTCCCTGCTCAAGCCGGGCGGCATCGTGCTCGTCAACGTGGCCGACGGGCCGCCGCTGTCGTTCGCCCGCAGCCAGGTCGCGACGCTCGGCGCCGTGGTCGAGAACGTCGCCGCTCTCGCCGAGACGCAGGTGCTCAAGGGGAGGAGGTTCGGCAACGTCGTGCTCGTCGGGTCGGACTCGCTCCTCCCGCTCGAATGGCTGCCGCGACTGCTCGCGAGCGGACCGCACCCCGCCAAGGCGGTCGCCGGGGAGGAGCTCCGCGCGTTCGCGGCGGCCGCCCCGATCGTGACGGACGCGACGAGCGTGCCGTCGCCTCCGCCGGCGCGGAACATCTTCCAGACGGGCAACCGGCGCGACTGAGGCACCGCACGCTATGCGTGCCGGAAGCGCACCGCCTGCCCGGGTCGCAGCTGCGCGAACAGGTCGAGCGACGCGGAGGCGACCACCGCGACGACCGGGTAGCCGCCGGTGACGGGGTGGTCTGCGAGCAGCACCGTGGGCCGTCCATCGGGCGGCACCTGCACGGCACCCGCCACCATCGGCTCGCTCGGCAGCTCGTCGACGACAGCTCGCTCGAGCAGCGGCCCGTGCTGCGGTCGCACCCCGCGCGCGTGCGCCGGGATGCGGGGCGCGTCGAGGCGGGCACCGACCCGGTTGGCGTCGGAGCCCACCCGCCACTCGACGTCGAAGAAGGCGTCGACGGCTGCGGCCGTGAACCAGTCGGCACGCGGGCCGCGGTGGGCCCGCACCTCCACCGGCCCGTCCTCCGGCTCGGGCACCGGCAGGAAGTCGAGCAACGGGATCGGCGCAGTCGGCGCCGGGCCGAACGGGACCCGGTCGCCCGCGACGAGGGGAGGCGGCCCCAGCCCCGAGAGCACATCGCGCGACCGGGACCCGAGCACCGCGTGCGCAGCGAGCCCGCCGCGGACCGTCAGATAGCGACGCACCCCGTGCTGCGGCGGCCCCAGGCGAAGCACATCGCCCGGCTCAGCGCGCAAGGGGAGGTGCGCATCGACGAGGCGGGAGGCCTCCGCGGGGCCGAGCTCGACCCGGCCCGGCGCTCCGGTGATGGCGAACCAGCCACCGGTCTCGAAGCGCCCCGTGAACCCGCCGAGCAGCAGCTCGAGACCGGCGCATCGCTCATCGTTGCCGAGCAGACGGTTGCCCAGGGCAAGCGCGCCGCGGTCGAGCGCGCCGGACGGGCTCACGCCGAGGTGGGCGTGGCCGGGGCGGCCCAGATCCTCCAGCAGCGCCTGCGGACCGGGGTCCAGGACGAGGAGGCTCATCGCACCTCCACGAAGCGCACCTCATCGCCGGGCACGAGCAGGGCCGGGTTCTCCGCCTCCGGATCCCAGAGCACCGCGTCGGTCCTGCCGATCAGCTGCCATCCGCCCGGACTCGAGCGCGGGTAGACCCCGCTGAACTCACCGGCGAGACCGACCGCCCCAGCCGGAACCGACGTCCGCGGCGTCGCCCGGCGCGGAACCCGGAGCCGGTCATGGTCGGTGACCAGATAGCCGAACCCGGGGGCGAAGCCGCCGAACGCCACCCGCCACACCGAGCCGGTGTGGCGGGCGATGACCTCCTCAGGCTCCACACGGAGCAGGTCTGCGACCTCTCCGAGATCGGGCCCGTCGTAGCGGACGGGCAGCTCGATCACTCGCGACGAGCCCGAGGCCGCGTCCTCGGGGGGCGTCCGCTCGACCCACGCCTCTACTCGGGCGAGAGACAGGAAGCGCGGGTCCACCGTCACCGCGATGGTGCGGGCGGCGGGAACGAGATCGACCACACCGGCGGGCCGGGTCCGCGACAAGGCGCGGTAGGCCGAGAGCACGTCATCGAGGCCCTCGAACTCGACGAGGAGGGCGCTGTCGCCGTAACGGACGACCCGGCCTGTCACGCGAACGCCTCCAGCGCGACCCCCGACCGCTCGAGGGCGGCGCGGACCGCGCGGGCCATGTCGACCGCCCCGGGGGTGTCGCCGTGGACGCACAGCGAGTCGGCCTCGACAGCGATCTCCGACCCGTCCGCTGCTACGACGCGCCCCTCGGTCACCAGGCGGACGGCGCGATCCGCGATCGCCTCCGCGCCAGACAGCACAGCACCCGGGAGCCGCCGGGGAACGAGCGTCCCGTCAGCGCGGTAGCCCCGGTCGACGTAGGCCTCGCGCACGAAGCGCAGGCCGGCGTCGTCAGCGAGCCGGTGCACGACCGAGCCGGCCAGGCCGACGAGCGGGAGGGCCGGGTCGAAGGCGACCACTGCCTCCACCACCGCTGCGGCCTGCTCGGCGTCGGCGACGATGCGGTTGTAGAGGGCGCCGTGGGGCTTCACGTAGCGCACAGCCGTCCCCGCGACGCGCGCGATCCCGGCCAGCGCGCTCAGCTGGTACAACACCTCGTCGCGCAACTCGGCCGACGGCACCTCCATCGGGCGCCGGCCGAACCCGGCCAGGTCGCGGTACGAGACGTGAGCGCCGACGGCGACGCCTCCCTCGGCCGCGAGCCGGCACGTCGCGAGCATCGTGGAGGGATCGCCGGCGTGGAAACCGCACGCCACGTTCGCGCTCGTGACCAGCCGGAGCATAGCCGCGTCGTCGCCGAGCTCCCACGCCGCGAAGGACTCCCCCAGGTCGCTGTTGAGGTCGATCGCGCGCGGCATGGCTCTATTGTGGCGCGGACGCACCCGCGAGGGGACGCGCGCTGCGAGCAGCGCGGGCGCGGTGGGCGCGGACCTTGGCCCGGTTGCCGCAGCGCTGCATCGAGCACCAGCGGCGGGTTCCGGAGCGGGACGTATCGAGGTAGACGAGTTCGCAGTCGTCGGCGTCGCACTCCCGGATGCGCCCTTCGATGTCGGGCCCGAACACGCGGACGGCGTCGCGCGCGATCGAACCGAGGGCCTGCTGCGGGCGCGCCGCGGACCGACCGGCCTGCCGGGAGCCGCCGGCGAGCACCGGAGGGATGTCCGGCATCGCGGCGAAGAGGTTGACGACGTCGACGTCCTCGGGCGCGAGCGGCTCACCACGACTCGCGTGCGCGGCGAGCCGGGCGATCGCGGCGCGGAGGATGTCGCCGTCGCGGAGTTCGTGGGCGCCGGGCGCGGACGCGATCTCGGGAAAGCGGTCGACGAGCCAGGCGGCCATGAGCTCCGGAGGACTGTCGGTCATGTGCTGACCGCCGATGCTGGCGAAGTCGAGCGCCAGCGAGCCGGAGTCGAACCACCAGCGGGGTCCGCCTTCTGCGTCCATCCACTGGCCGGTGGCACGCGGGAGGATGGAGTCGGTGGGCATTCCACCAGCCTACGTGGCTGCCATACTGACGGAATGACGGAGACCGGGCCGAGGACCGCGACGCGTCCCGATCCGCACGTCGTCCTGGAGGGCGAGACCGTCCGGCTCCGGGCCCTCACCCGTGAAGACCTCCCGGACCTCTTCGACGCGATCGGGCGTCCCGAGGTGTTCGAGGGAGGCTGGGGAGGCGGCCGGGCCGCGTACCGGGACGCCTACGCGGCCTGGCACGAGTTCATCCTGGGGTACCTCGACTGGGACCGCGCCAACGTGACCGCGGTGGTCCTGCGCGACGGCGACCGGCTCGTCGGGACGACCACGCTCGGCGACTTCGACGTGGTGAACGGGTCGGCGCACATCGGGTGGACCGCCTACGCGCCCGAGGCATGGGGCACGCGCGTCAACGCCGAGACGAAGCTCCTGCAGCTGGGCACGGCGTTCGATCACGGCTTCGAGCGGGTGAAGCTCCAGGCGGATGTGCTCAACGAGCGGTCGCGCGGCGCCATCCTGCGGCTGGGCGCGCAGTTCGAGGGCGTCCTACGGCACACGCAGCGCCGGGCGGACGGGACGTGGCGCGACACGGCCGTCTACTCGATCCTGCGGGAGGAGTGGCCGCGGGTCCGGGAGGGGCTGGAGGCGCGGCTGCGCGCCTCCACGGCGTCGCTCTGACCGTCAGCGCTGCGCCGCGTGCTCGGCGCCCTCGGCGGCCGCGGCCGCGGCCATGCGGCGCTGGGCGGGCGTCACCTCCCGGTGCTGCCACGAGATGAGGTTGGCCGAGTCGAAACGGCGGCTGCACGCTCCGCACGCGAGCGCGCGGGCCGGCTTGCGGTAGCGGTAGTGCGTGTGGCCGTTGGGGCAGGTGCCCACCCAGGGCGCGAGGTCATCGGCGATGGAGCCGCCGTGGAGGCGCTTGCCCTCGTAGCCGAGGTCGAGCGCGATCGCGCGCCAGCGCGGGCCGTGGCCCGCGCGCGAACCCGCCAGCGCGTGCGCGACCTCGTGGAGCAGGATCTGGTGGATCTCGTCGTCGTCGTAGCGCGCGGCGAGATAGCGCGAGACGGTGATGCGCTTGGCCGTGTAGTTGCAGAGCCCGGCGCGCGTCTTCGCGTTGTCGAAACCGAACGACCAGACATGGGGATCGAGGTGGAGGGCGATGAGCGCCTCCGCCCAGCGCCGGACCCGGTCGAGCTCAGCCATCAGCGGGCGGCTCCGTGGGAGCAGCGGGGTGCGGCCGGTCGCTTCATGCCTGGAATCCTACGCGGGGCCCCCGACTCGCTCCAGAGGAACACGGGTCAGCGGTCGTCCGCGGCTGGTCCGCCGGAGCCGCTCCCGCTCTGCTCCTCGGGCGAGCGCGCGCCCTCGCGCTCGGCATCGCGCAGGCCCTGCACGACTGCGACCGCCGTGAGCGCCCCCTCGATCTCAGCGGCGGAGGCGCCCATCTTCTCGCGCAGGAAGACGGCCGCCGTCATGTCGGCGAGCGCGTTGTCGTAGTCCTTGACGTCGAAGTAGACCTTGCCGCGGTTCTGCACCGCGAACGCCTCGAGCGCCGTCCACTCGCGGCCCTGCGCCTCGTCGGCGCAGCTGGTCAGCTCGACGACCGCCTCGTCCGCCTTGCCCTGGTACTGCAGCACCTGGGCGCGGCGGATCCGCGCGCCGAGCAGCTGTTCGCGGTCGCCGGTGAACCGCGCCTGCCGGACGGCCTCGTTGGCGACGACCATCGCCTCGTCGAGCCGCCCGAGCAGGCGCAGCAGCACCATCTTCTCGTTGAGCGCGCTCAGGCTGCGCAGGCTGCCGAGCTCCTCCAGGCGTTCTTCGGCAGCGTGCACGTCGACCTGCTCACGCAGCGTGGACGGATCGTATCCGAGGATGATGCTCAGGGTCTGCTCCTGTGGTGGTGGTTCCCCTCCACACTACCCGTCTGCCGCGCGGTCACCGGGAGCGTCAGTCGACGACCCGGACGTCCTTCCAGAACGCGACGTAGTTGCTGTAGTCCTTGCCGACCCGGTCGAACGAGCTCGGGTACGGCTGCGGGTAGCTCCAGGCGCGGTCCTGCAGAACGGTGTCGCCATCCTTCACCGAGAAGTACTGGCACTCGCCCTTCCAGGGGCAGGTGTAGGGAGTGTCGCTCTCGACCAGGTGCTCGGACTTCACGCTCGCGGGCGGGAAATACCAGTTGCCCTCGATGCGGATGAGGTCCTCCTGGGGGGCCTCGGCGATGACGGTGTCGTTCAGAACAGCTTTCATGGGTACAACCTCCTGTTGGGCCGAACACACGGTACGCCCGAGGAATTCCGCGCCCCCGGCGATCCCAGCGGATGTGGAGCAGCGCCGGGTCTCAGCCTGCGGTGGAGGACCTCAGCACGGTCACGTCGTCGCGCGTCCCGACCCTGCCGAGCGCGGCGATGTCAGCCGGGTCCGCTCCGGCCGCGATGAGCGCCTGTCCGGAGGCCGAGGCGGTCAGGAGGTGCGCGACGGCCCCGCGAAGCCCGGTGAAGGAGGCGCACGCCGCGGCGGCCTCCGGGGAGGCGTAATCGATGCCCACGGACGCCAGGGCGTCGACCAGTGCACCGGCGGCCAGGAGGTCTTCGACGGCGAACCGGGTCGCGCCTCCCGGCGTGCGGCCGCCCGCGGCGACGAGGGAGACCATCGCCCGGCGCCCGAGCCGGACCTGCTCGTCGAGGATCCAGCGGGCCACCGCGGGGGCGTCGGCGAAACCGGCGCGAAGGAGCGCTGCACCCGTGGCCCGGGCGAGGGAAGGCGGAAGGTCAAGCGGGTCGGGCCCGTCGAGCACGTCGACCCACGCGACGACGTCGGCGTCGGCGGCGATCGTCTCGGCGCCCTCCGCCGCCCAGTCGAACCGGACCTGGTACTTGGCCTGCGCGAAGGCGTCGGGAACGGGGGTGGGATGCTGCCGATCGGTCACCGTGACAGCGTAATCGGCGCTGCCGGGCGCCTCCGATCCGTCTCGCCCGGGGAGGGACGCATCTGCTGTCGGATCAGGTCAAAGTCGTGCCGTGTCAGCTCGATGAGCCCGCGGCGCAGCTGGTAGCCCCAGTCGGGACGGTCGCGCGTGAAGTCGAGCGAGCCGAGCAGCGGCCTGATCGGCGTCTCCATGGCGTCGTGATCCCAATCGATCCGGCGGCGCCACGGCTTGAAGTCGCCGGCCGGCCCCACCATCGACGGGCCCTGCGTGACCTGGAAGACGTCATCGTCGGCGATCCGTCCCACGGCGGTGAAGTGCTTCAGCGGCTCGCCCTCGGGATACGACGCGCGTGGCGAGTAGTACACGAACCCGTCGGCGACATGCATCCGCTCGAGCGGGGCGCGGGCGCCGTGGTTGACCTGCGCGAAGCCTCCCGCCACGCCGCGCAGTACATGGTCGCGTTGCACCACACCCAGCCAATAGCGGATCGCCATGCCTTCGTTGTACCGCATGCCACTGTCATTGCGTGCGTTTGCGCGGCTAGTCCCTTCACAGATTGACGCGCACGAGGTTCTATTCACAGCCCGAGGTCCGATATTTGAGATTTCGCCAAGTTCATCGTAGCGTTCAGACGGTGCAACGATCCAGGCGAGCCACCGTGAGCGAGACAGGTGAACGGCCCCTCTGGACCACCGATTTCCGGCGCCTCTGGTGGGGCGAAGCCGTCTCGTTCTTCGGGAGTCAGCTGACCCTGTTCGCGATACCGATCGTCGCGCTCACGCACCTCCATGCATCCGCTGCGGAGGTCGCGTGGTTGACCGCCGCTTCGGGGGTGGGAACGCTGCTCTTCCTCGGTGCGTTCGGACCTTGGACGGATCGAGGACGGCGGACCCGGTTCATGTCGTCGCTTTCGCTGCTCCGAAGTGCGGCACTCGGGGTGGTGGTCGTGCTGCTTCTCACCGACCACCTCAGCATGCTGGTGCTTGCTGTGGCGATCGCAGTGATCTCAGGACTGACCGGGCTCTACGAGAGCGCCTTCTCCGCTCTCGTGCCAACGATCGTCGACAGGTCTCGGCTGACCTCGGCCAACAGCTGGGTGGCGGGCATCAGGTCGGCGGGAGACATCGGCGCCGGCGCTGCGGCTGGGGCCCTCCTCCAGCTCTTGTCGCCGGTCGTCCTTTTCCTCGCAGACGCGATCAGCTATCTTGTGTCCGCCCTCTCGGTCGCCGGAGTGCGTGACCACCCGGCACGCGCCATCCCGCGGCAGACGTTCGGCGAGTACACCAGATCGCTCGGGAACGGTATGCGGACGCTTCGGCGGAGCCCGATCATGTGGCCCACGACCCTCGCCATCGCGCATTTCAACCTGTTCACGTCAGCGATCCAAGCCGTCTACCTGGTGCATGCGCTGCGATCCGGAAGCATGTCCCCTGTGGAGGTCGGAATCGCAGGGACGATCGGCGGGTGCATCGGGTTGGCGTCGACGGCTCTCGCGCCCCTGGTCTGGCGACGCTACCGCCCCGCGCTCGTGCTGACAGCAACCTTCTGCTTCCCGGCAGCATCTGCGATCGGCATAGCCGCACTCGACCGGGCCGGCGGCCTGTTGAACGTCGCACTGCTCGGGGTCTCGCTTGGGAGCTGGGCGAGTTGCGTGATGATCAACATCGCCGGCACGGAGACGCTGAAACAATTGACCATCCCCGAAACCGAGATCGGCAACGTTTCGGCGGCCAGCCGGATCCTCACCTGGGGGATCGATCCCGTCGGCGCGGCGTTGGCAGGCGTACTGGCGCTCCTGTTTCCGACGGCTTTCATACTGGTCGTCGGCGCCGCCGGAGTCGTCGCGTCTTGCGTGTGGGTTCTGGCGTCTCCGCACCTCCGTGCGCTTCGCATGCTCACGGAGGCGGTCCCGCTGGCGTAGCCGCCGGGTTCTCCTTCGGTCGCGCCACACGGAACCTCGGAAGACAATGCCAGCCGTTTCGCGGGCGGTGGGGTGAGACTGGCGGGGTGAGAGTGCTGCTCAAGCTGCTGCTGGACTGCGACCCCGATGCCGCGTGGCGGGCCCTTCAGAGCCCGACGGCGTTCCGGGAGGTCGCCCTGCCGTGGCTGGACTTCCGGTCCGACGAGCCGGCTGGGTTCCCGACGACGTGGGGCCGGGGCGTGCACCGGGTGAGCGTGCGGGCGCTCGGCGCGTTCACGGTCGGGACGCAGGCGATCCGGCTCGACACGCTGCGGGTCGACGCACCCGGCGAGCGCTCCACCCGGATCCTCCGGGACAGTGGAGGCGGCACCGGCGGCCTGCTCGCGGCTGTGCCGCACCTCGACCACCGGATGGCCATCGCTCCGGACCCGGCCGGTCCGGACGAGGACGGCCGGCTGCGAACCCTGTACCGCGACCAGCTGATCGTGCGCGCCGGTGTGCTGACCCCGCTGGCCTGGTACACGTTCTGGGCGTTCTGGCAGTGGCGGGGGATGCGCCTCCGCAAGCTGGCGCCCACGTGGGCATACGATCCACCGACGGCGAGCGACGCCGCCGGACAGAGCTCCACGGAGGAGGGAGACGCATGAGCAGCACCATCGACTCGGCATCGGAGGGCGGCGCCGCGACCGCAGGTACGGGCCGCCGCGCCATCACCGCGGTGCAGACCGCGGACTGGAGGCGGCGGGTCTTCGCGCTCTACGCCTCCGTCCGGCGACTGGCCGCCAGCGACCCCGCCGCCGCGCACGCCCACTGGCGCGCCACCCGCGACGAGTTGTTCTCCTCGCACCCCGCCTCCCCCTTGCTGGACGCCGATCGGGAGAACTTCAGCGGCCTGCCGATCGTGCCCTACGACCCCGAGTGGAGGTTCGAGCTGCCGATCGTGCCGGCCGACGAACCGCGGCGCATGGACGTCGACACCGGCACCGACGGCGTGGTCCCCTTCGAGCTGCTCGGGACCGTCCGGGTGCCGCTCGCGGGCACCCTCGACGTGTGGCGGCTCGCCTCCTACGGCGGCGGCCTGTTCGTGCCGGTCAAGGACGCCCTGGCGGGCAAGAGCGGCGGCACCTACGGCGGCGGCCGCTACCTGATCGACACCATCAAGGGGGCCGACCTCGGGATCGCGGCCGACGACGAGGAGGCGACGCTCGTCCTGGACTTCAACTTCGCCTACAACCCGTCCTGCGCCTACGACCCGGCGTGGGCGTGCCCGCTCGCCCAGGCGGGAAACACGCTCGCGACCGAGATCCCCGTGGGCGAGCGCTACACCGGCAGCTGGTAGCGGGAGGCGCCTCCCTCAGCGCTCGACAAGGGTCAGCCGCTGCGTCGGGCGGGTCATCGCCACGTAGAGGGAGGCCGCACCGCGCACCGACTCCGCTGCGAGCGCATCCGGGTCGGCGAGCACGACCGCGTCGAACTCCAGGCCCTTCGCCTCGTAGCCGGTCAACACGGCGATGGGGCGATTGAGCCCGTTCGCTCCCCGGGCTGCCGTATCGCCGAAGCGCGACAGCACAGCCGCGGCGACCTCGTCGGCGTCGCGCCGGCTCACGATCACAGCGAGGGTGCCCTCCCGGTCGATGCCGCGGTCGTGCTCCACAGCGGCGACCACGGACTCGGCGAGCGCAGCGACCCCGTCGCCGTTCACCCGGACGCGGCGGATCGGCCAGTCGCCCTCGCGGACGGCGCGGGTCGGCGTGATCGGGAGCCCCGCCTCCAAGGCCATGCGCTCGGCCTCGCGTGTGATCTGAGCGGGCGTCCGGTAGTTGACGGTCAGCTCCTCCAGTCGCCAGGCGTCCTTGAAGGAGGGGCGCAGCGCCTCCTCCCAGCTGGCGGCGCCGGCCGCAGACGCCACCTGGGCGATATCGCCGACGATCGTGAACGACTTCATGGGGCAGCGGCGCACGAGGACGCGCCACTGCATCGGCGACAGTTCCTGCGCCTCGTCGACGACGACGTGCCCGTACGTCCACGAGCGATCGGCGCCGGCGCGCTCCGCAGTGGTGCCGCGGTCGACCCGCTCGGCGAAACCGTCGGCCAGCTGTTCTGCCGAGACCAATCCCTGCACGCCCATGTTGCGGATGGCCGCGCGCGCGTTCTCGAGGTCGCGCTTGCGCTGCCGCTCGCGCTCGCGGTCGGCGGGGTCGGGCCGGCCCGGGAAGTCGCCGAGGAGTTCGGCGGCCTCGTCGAGCAGCGGCACGTCCGACACGGTGAACGGCTCCGCGCGGTCGCGGTGCAGCGCCTCCCGCTGTTCGGCGGTCCAGCGAGGCGTGAGCTCGGCCAGCCAGGCCGGGCGGGCATAGAGGTCCTGGAGGACCTTCTGCGGGGTCAGCGGCAACCATGCGGTGTTGAGCAGCACCCGGACGTCATAGGAGGTGCGCAGATCTTCGCGCAGCACCTTCAGGTCGGCTTCGTCGATGGTCGATCCGGAGGCGCGCAACTGAGCTGCGAGCTGGTCGGTGAGCTCCGAGAGCGCTTGCTTGACGAACGTGACACGGGCGACGTTGTGCGGTTTGCCCGTCCGCTGGGCCTTGGCTATTGCACGGCGCACGAGGTCGGGGCTCACAACGAGGCGCTCGTTGTCGACGACGATCGTCTGCTCGGCGTCGGGCGCCTTCTGCCGCGACTTGACCGCCCGGGAGATCAGGCGCGCCATCTGAGCCGACCCCTTGAGCCGCGCGGCCAGCGGGGCGTCCTCGGCGGTCGCCTCCACGCCCGGGAACAGCTCGCCGAGCGACTGCATGACCACGCCGGTCTCGCCGAGCGAGGGCAGCACCGCCTCGATGTAGCGGAGGAAGGCGCTCGAGGGTCCGACGACGAGCACGCCGGAACTGCTCAGCCGCTGACGGTTCGCGTACAGCAGGTAGGCGGCCCGGTGGAGGGCGACGGCCGTCTTGCCGGTCCCCGGGCCGCCCTGCACCACGAGGGCGCCGCGGAGATCGGAGCGGATGATCCGGTCCTGCTCGGCCTGAATGGTCGCCACGATGTCGTGCATGCGGCCGGTCCGCTGAGCGGTGAGGGCGGCCAGCAGCGCTCCCTCCCCCTGAACGTGCTCGCCGGGCTCGCTCCCGTCGAGCAGGGACTCGTCGAAGACCTCGTCGTCGATCCGCGTTACCTGGCGGCCGCTCATCGTCAGGTGCCTGCGCGCCCGCACGCCCATGCGCTCGTTGGCGGTCGCCTGGTAGAAGGCGCTCGCCTGCTGAGCGCGCCAGTCGACCAGGAGGGAGCGCTGCTCCTCGTCGCGCAAACCGATCCGGCCGATGTAGCGACGGTCGGTCCCGTCGGCCGGGTGCTCCAGCAGGAGGCGGCCGAACACGAGCCGCGCGTCGACCTCCCGAAGCTGCACCAACTGGTCCTCGTAGAGCTGGGCGAACGAGTCGCGCTCGCTGCGCGCCTGGTGGTTCCCGCCGACGCTCTCTCGACGCACGCGCGTGAGCCGATCCTCGGTGTCGGCGCGCAGCGCGTCCAGTCGTTCGTACAGTTCCGAGACGACGGCGCGTTCGCGATCGAGCTCCGATTCCAGCACGCCCCAGCCCACCTCTCGTTTCCGGGCCGACAGTCTACTTCCTCCGGGTGGGGCGGTGCTCAGGTTTCGGTCGCGGGCGTGCACTACAGTGGATGTGCGGGCCGCTCCGGTCCGCTGCGTCGTAGAACGCTTCGCGTGTCGCGCCGGGTCCGCCCCGCCCACGCTTCTTCATACGGCGAACGACTGCCCCGCTCGGGGCGCTCGCCACTGCTCCGGTCCTCTCGCACCGACCGGATCCCGATGCCTGAAAGGCACCCCCTTTGTCACAGACACCCACTTTCGCCGCTCTCGGCGTGCCCGCTCCGCTCGTCGCCGTCCTCACGGCCGACGGCAAGTCCGCTCCGTTCCCGATCCAGGCGGACACCCTCCCCGACACGCTCGCGGGACGCGACGTCCTCGGCCGCGGCCGCACCGGCTCGGGCAAGACCATCGCCTTCGCGCTCCCCCTGGCCGCGCGCCTCGGCACCGTGCTCGCCGGCGGCAGCCGCCGCGCGGGCCGCCCGCTCGGCCTCGTGCTCGCCCCGACCCGCGAGCTCGCCACCCAGATCGCCGCGACCATCCGGCCGCTCGCCGACGCGTACAAGCTGCGCGTCTCGACCGTGTTCGGCGGCGTCTCCCAGAACCGCCAGGTCGCCGAGCTCAAGGCCGGCGTCGACATCCTCGTCGCGTGCCCGGGCCGCCTGGAAGACCTCATGAAGCAGGGATTCGTCTCGCTCGACGCGGTCGAGATCACCGTGCTCGACGAGGCCGACCACATGGCCGACCTCGGCTTCCTCCCCGGCGTGACCCGGATCATGCAGGCGACCCCGGCCGACGGCCAGCGCCTCCTGTTCTCGGCCACCCTCGACAACGGGGTCGACAAGCTCGTCAAGCGCTTCCTCCACTCACCGGTGCTCCACTCCGTCGACGACGAGACCAGCCCGGTGGAGGCGATGACCCACCACGTGCTCGAGGTCACCTCTCCCGACGAGAAGAAGGACCTCGTCGAGGCGCTCGCCTCCGGCACCGGCCGCCGCATCCTCTTCACCCGCACCAAGCACCAGGCGAAGAAGCTCGCCAAGCAGCTGACCGCGTCGGGCATCCCGTCAGTCGACCTGCACGGCAACCTCGCGCAGGGCGCGCGCGACCGGAACCTCGCCGCGTTCGGCGAGGGCTCGGTCAAGGTGCTCGTCGCCACCGACGTCGCGGCCCGCGGGGTGCACGTCGACAACGTCGAGCTGGTCGTCCACGTCGACCCGCCGGCCGAGCACAAGGCGTACCTCCACCGCTCCGGCCGGACCGCCCGGGCCGGCAGCGCGGGAGACGTCGTGACCGTGATGCTGTCGGCGCAGTCCGACGATGTCCGCACGCTCCTCCGCAAGGCAGCCATCTCGGCCACGCCGCAGCGCGTCACCGCCGGTTCGCCGGTCGTTGCCGAGCTCGTCGGGGAGGTGGCGCCTCGCGTCGCCCCGGTTCCGGTGCAGCACGAGCAGCGCTCCGCCGGGACGGGGACGTCCCAGGGCGCCAACGCCCAGCGGAAGCGCGCGCGGCGGAACGGGCGGCCGCAGGCCGGGTCCGTCGGGGCGGGGCAGAGCGCCGGACGCGGACAGGGCGGCGAGCGCGGCCAGAGTGCCGGGCGCGGACAGGGCGGCGAGCGCAGCCAGAGTGCCGGGCGCGGACAGGGCGGCGAGCGCAGCCAGAGTGCCGGGCGCGGACAGAGTGCCGAGCGCGGCCAGTCGACGCGAGGCGCTCAGGGCGCCGGTCGCACACAAACGGCTGAGCGCCCTCAGGGTGCCGGCCGATCGCAGAGCGCTGCGCGCGGTCAGAGCAGCCAGGGCCGGCGCACGCACGAGGCGCCGTCGCACGCACGCACCACCGACGCGGGCGTCCGCCGCGGGCGCGGTTCGCGCCGCGCGCAGGGCTGAGCCGGGTTCACGTGCCGCTGCACCGGGGCTGAGCCTCGGGGCGGCGGCGCTCTGCGTTCACCGCGGTCACAGCGGACGCGGCAGCAGGCTCAGCGCCGGGCGACCGCGGCGAGGCGTTCGACGCCGGCGATGACGCCGTCCACCAGCACGGCGAAACTGCGATCGAGGTCCTGCGGGATGCCGAAGCCGCCCCCGAGCTCGAGCGAGACGAAGCCGTGGATCGCGCTGCGCAGCATGCGGATCGCGTCCACCATCTCGTCCTCCGGGAGGCCGAACCCCCGCAGCACCGCCTCCAGGACGGCGAGCGTCTCGGCGGCCCGGGCGGCGAGCTCGCCGTCGGCGGGAGAGCCGAGGTCGGCCGCGACCTGCGTGGCCGCGTATCTGCCCGGATGAGCGATCGCGAATGCTCGCAGGGCGTCAGCGGCGGACCGTACGGCGTCAGCGCCCGATCGCCCGATCGTCGCGCCGGCGAGCACGCGCGTCAGCTCGCCCATCGCCTCCACGGCGACCAGGCGGCGCAGGTCGTCGAGGGATGCCACGTGCTTGTACAGGCTCGGCACCGCCACGCCGGCGCGCGACGCAACGGCAGCGAGGGTCAGGCGCTCGAATCCGGTCGTCCCGCCCTCGTCGATCACGTCGACCGCCACCGCGGTGACCGCGGCGCGCGTCAGACCCGCCCTAGGCACCGGTGGCCCACTCCGAGCCGTCGCGCCGCCCGGCCAGGAAGGCCAGCGTGCGCGGCACCGTGACGTCGGGCCGCTGAGCCTGAGGGTAGTGCGCGGCGTCGCTGACGAACTCGGTCTCGGCGCCGAGGGACGCGATCCAGTCCAGTTCCGCCTTCGGGTCACGGAAGTCGGGGTCCAGCTCGCCGATGAAGGCCAGCATCGGCGCGTGCACCTCGGGCAGGCGCGGCTCGACCACCGAGTGCGTGAGCTGCAGGGTGAGCCGGCGGAAGGAACGCAGCCGCCCGGGCTCCTTGAGGTTGGCCCGGATGGCGGCGACCTGCTCCGGGAGCCACGGTGCCTTCCGGCCTCGGTTGACGGTCTTCTCGTAGTAGCCGGCCCATGCTCCGGCTCCCCAGAACCCGGCGAACAGGACGCGGTACATGGCGTGCATGGCGGCGACGGCGGCACGGCTCATCGCCGGGTCGCGGAGCAGCGGACCGTAGAGGACGAGCCCCGCGACGAGGTCCGGCCTCTCCGCGGCCGCCCACGCGGCTGCCGCGGCGCCCATGGAGTTGCCGAGCACGACAGCGGGGCCGCCGAGTTCTTCGATGAGTGCGATGACGTCCTCGCCCGTCGCGATGTCTCCGAAGGTCCGGAACGTGGTGTCGGAGTCGCCGTGCGCGCGAAGGTCGGTGACCGCCACGCGGTAGCCCGCCTCCACCAGCGGACGAGTGAGCTCACGGTAGGTGGAGCGGAGGTCGCCCATGCCCGGCACGGCGACGACGAGCGGGCCGGAGCCCTCGACGGTGTAGCTGACGCGTCCCTCCGGACGCTGCAGGTACTGGACCTGCGGAGTCGTGGAAATGTTCATAGCCCTTAAGCTAATACCATTAGCCAAAGCGCGCAAGAGCGACTTTTTCGACGCCTCGCGCTCCCGGTCAGCGGATGCGGCCGACGGACGCCATGGCCGCCTTGACGAGCGCGCCGCGACCACCCTCGAGCTCTTCGCACACCGTGGGCGAGACGGCCTCGTCGGGACTCATCCACGTGATCTCGAGCGCATCCTGCCGGGGCTCGCAGGTGCCGGTGACGGGGACGACATACGCCAGGGACACCGCGTGCTGGCGCTCGTCCGTGAACGGCGACACTCCGGGCATCGGGAAATACTCGGCCACCTGGAACGGCACCGGGCTCGCGGGCAGCAGCGGGAAGGCCATCGGGCCGAGATCCTTCTCAAGGTGGCGGAAGAGCGCCTCCCTCAGGGTCTCGCCGTACATGACTCGGCCGGAGACGAGCGTGCGGGTGATCTCGCCGACCGCGTTGGCGCGGAGCAGCACCCCCACCTCGGTGACCTGACCGAGGCCGTCGACCCGCACAGGGACCGCCTCCACATAGATCAGCGGCAGCCGCCGCCTGACCTGCTCCAGCTCGATGTCGCTGAGCCACGCCGGACCGGGCTGCGGGACGTCTCCCGGGAGGTCGGGAGTGGGATCGGGGTCGGGAGTGCGGACGGCCATGGATGAATACTACGGAAGCGGGGGTCTCCGGCCCCCAGGGGACAGCGCGAGGCGTGGACGGGGGGCACTTCGATGGGGGCTGTGGAGGGAACGTTCGTTGAACGCACAATGGAGGGTGCCGTTCCCTGCCCCGGATCTCCGAATCGACCGTGACGCCGTCCTCTGGTCTGCGCCCGAGCGCGACCGGGTCGGGCGCCCGCTGCTGCTGCTCCTCCACGGCTACGGATCGGACGAGGCCGACCTCTTCGGGGCCGCGGCGTACCTTCCGCTCGAGCCGGTGATCGCCTCCATCCGGGCACCGATCCCCGAGGGCCCGGGGTTCGCTTGGTTCTCGCGCTTCACCAACGTTCCGAGCGACCCCCTGGCCGGGAACGCGGACGCGGCCGCCCGGGCCGTCCTCGACTGGCTCGACGAGCAGCCGCCGGCGCCAACGGGACTGCTCGGGTTCTCGCAGGGAGGCGCGATGGCCCTCCAACTGCTGCGGCTCGCGCCCGAGCGGTTCAACTACGCGGTGCAGCTCTCGGGCTTCGTCGTGCAAGGCCGGCAGGAGGGCGACGCCTTGCTCGCCGAACGCCGGGTCCCCGTGTTCTGGGGGCGCGGGACGCGCGATGACACGATCCCTGCCGCCTCCATTGCACGCACCTCGGAGTGGCTCCCGGAGCACGCCGCGCTCGACGCGCGGATCTACGAAGGGATGGGGCACGCGATCTCGTCGCTCGAGCTCGGGGACATCTCGTCGTTCATCCGGGCGCACCTCCCGCGCTGAGGGGCGCGGGCGCGGGGGCGGTGTTTGCGGCGCTGCTCGCGCGGCGGCGCTCGCGCGCGGTGCCGCGCCGTACTGCCGCGCCGTTCCGCCTAGCCCTACATTCGTGCCGAATGTCGTGATTGGCGCCCTCCCGCGCAACATTCGTGCCGAATCTCGTGAGCCCCCGCGACGCCCCCCTCGAGATTCGTGCCGAATGTCGCAATCCCACTCGCTTGGCGCCACATTCAGCCCGAATCTCGGGGCACGCGAAAGGTCGGTAACGGACACCGGGCCACATTCAGCACGAACGTCGAGGAACAGCAGGCACAGGGCCACATTCGGCACGAATCTCGGGTCGGGTGGGCGCGCGGTAGCGAAGGGCGCGGCGCCACATTCGGCACGAATGTCGGGGAGGGGCGCGCGTGAGGCCACATTCGGCACGAATGTGGGGAGGGAGGGAGGGAGGGAGGGAGGGGAGGCGGCGAGGAAGGGGCGAGGAGCGGCGCGGGGGCGCGGGGCGGGGGCGCGAAAGCGCGCCGCACCCAGCACCCGTGGAGGGAGGCGGTGTCGAGTGTCAGGGGTCGGGTGGAGGATGGTCTGAATGGGCGACGTGCTGGAGCGGTTCTCCCCCGCGACCCGTGAGTGGTTCCGCGGGGCATTCGCCGCGCCCACGCCCGCGCAGGAGGGCGCCTGGGAGGCGATCTCGCACGGGCGGCACGCCCTCGTCATCGCGCCGACCGGTTCCGGCAAGACGTTGGCATCCTTTCTCTGGGCGATCGACCGGCTCGCCGCAGCACCGCGCCCGGCCGACGCCCGCCCCGGCACGCGGGTGCTCTACATCTCCCCGCTGAAAGCCCTCGGCGTCGATGTCGAGCGCAACCTCCGAGCACCGCTCGTCGGCATCACGCAGACTGCAAAGCGGCTCGGCTCCGACCCGCCCGCGGTCAGCGTCGGAGTGCGCTCGGGCGACACTCCGTCCGCAGACCGCCGCGCGCTGGTGAGCAGCCCGCCGGACATCCTCATCACGACGCCCGAGTCGCTCTTCCTGATGCTCACCTCGCAGGCCCGCGACACACTGCGGAGCGTCGAGACCGTCATCGTCGACGAGGTGCACGCCGTCGCGTCGACCAAGCGCGGCGCGCATCTCGCGCTGTCGCTCGAGCGGCTCGACCAGCTGCTGGCGGCGCCGGCCCAGCGCATCGGCCTGTCGGCGACCGTCCGGCCACCGGAGGAGGTGGCGCGCTTCCTCGGCGGCCGCGCACCCGTCGAGGTGGTCGCGCCTCCCGCCGGCAAGCGCTTCGACCTCCGCGTCGTGGTCCCCGTGGAGGACATGAGCGAGCTCGGCACCTCCACCTTCGCCAGCGACAACGACGACGGCTCCGGCCCGCAGACCGGGTCGATCTGGCCGCACGTCGAGGAGGCGATCGTCGATCGCGTGCTGGCGAACCGCTCCTCGATCGTCTTCGCGAACTCGCGGCGCCTCGCCGAGCGGCTCACGGCTCGCCTCAATGAGATCTACGAGGAGCGCGTGCTCGGCGGCACGGTCGACGAGGAGCAGCCCCGCCACGCCCCGGCGGAGCTGATGGGAGGCGCCGGACAGACCCGCGGGTCGCAGGCCGTCGCCGACGCCGAGACCCTCGTCCTCGCCCGCGCCCACCACGGCTCGGTGAGCAAGGAGCAGCGGGCCATCATCGAGGACGATCTGAAGTCGGGGCGCCTGCGCTGCGTGGTCGCGACCTCCAGCCTCGAGCTCGGCATCGACATGGGCGCGGTCGACCTGGTCGTCCAGGTGGAGGCGCCGCCGTCCGTCGCGAGCGGCCTCCAGCGGGTCGGGCGCGCCGGCCACCAGGTGGGCGAGGTGTCGCGGGGCGTCGTGTTCCCCAAGCACCGGGCCGACCTCATCCACTCCGCGGTGGCGACCGAGCGCATGGCCGCCGGGCTGATCGAGACGCTCCGCGTCCCCGCCAACCCGCTCGACATCCTCGCCCAGCAGACCGTCGCCGCGGCGGCGCTCGAGCCCATCGACGCCGACGACTGGTTCGACGCCGTCCGCCGCAGCGCCCCGTTCGCGACCCTCCCCCGCAGCGCCTACGACGCGACGCTCGATCTCCTGGCGGGCCGCTACCCCTCCGACGAGTTCGCCGAGCTGCGACCCCGCATCGTGTGGGACCGCGACTCCGGCACGATCACCGGGCGCCCGGGTGCCCAGCGGCTCGCGGTCACGAGCGGCGGCACGATCCCCGACCGCGGCCTCTTCGGCGTCTACATGGTCGGCGAGAAGGCCAGCCGGGTCGGCGAGCTCGACGAGGAGATGGTCTACGAGTCCCGCGTCGGCGACGTCTTCGCGCTCGGCTCCACCAGCTGGCGGATCCAGGAGATCACGCACGACCGCGTGCTCGTCACGCCCGCGTTCGGCGAGCCCGGGCGCCTCCCGTTCTGGAAGGGCGACGGCATCGGGCGGCCCGCCGAGCTCGGGGAGGCGGTCGGGAGGTTCATCCGCGAGCTCGGGAGCGCCTCCCCGGCCGATGCCGAACTCCGCTGCGTCGAAGCGGGGCTCGACGCTTGGGCGACGAGCAACCTGCTGGCTTTCCTCGCCGAGCAGAAGCAGGCGACCGGGCACATCCCGACCGACAAGACACTCGTCGTCGAGCGCTTCCGCGATGAGCTCGGCGACTGGCGTGTGGTCCTGCACTCCCCCTACGGCACGCAGGTGCATTCCCCCTGGGCTCTCGCCGTGCAGGCGCGCGTGCGCGAGCGCTACGGCGTCGACGCCGGGGCGATGGCCGCGGACGACGGCATCATCGTCCGGATCCCCGATACGGAGTCCCAGCCGCCCGGCGGGGAGCTGTTCGTGTTCGAGCCGCGCGAGCTCGAAGACATCGTCACCTCGGAGGTCGGCGGCTCGGCGCTGTTCGCGTCGCGGTTCCGGGAGTCGGCCGCGCGGGCCCTCCTCCTGCCCAAGTACAACCCGGGCAAGCGCTCACCGCTCTGGCAGCAGCGCCAGAAGGCCGCGCAGCTGCTCGACGTGGCCCGCAAGTACCCGAGCTTCCCGATCATCCTCGAGACGATCCGGGAGGTGCTCCAAGACGTCTACGACCTCCCGGCGCTCGGCGAGGTCACCCGCCAGATCGAGCAGCGGCGCATCCGGCTCGTCGAGACCAGCACCGACTCCGCGTCGCCGTTCGCGCGGTCGCTGCTGTTCGGTTACGTGGCCGCCTTCATGTACGAGGGCGACAGTCCCCTCGCCGAGCGGCGGGCCGCCGCCCTCTCGCTCGACGCCGGGCTCCTCGCCGAGCTGCTCGGGCGCGCCGAACTCCGGGAACTGCTCGACCCCGCCGTGATCGAGCGCGTCGAGCGGCAGCTGCAGCGGCTGTCGCCCGACCGCCGGGTGCGGGGCGTCGAGGGCGTCGCCGACCTGTTGCGGCTGCTCGGGCCGCTCTCGGTCGACGAGGTGGCCGCGCGGCTGCAGGGCGACGACGCCGGGGAGGCGGCGGCAGCGGCGGAGGCCGCGGCGGCGCCCACGATTGCCGAGGCGGCGGAGGCACCGGCAGCCGACGGCCCGCCGGTCGAGGAGCCCGCTCCCGAGGTCGAGCCCGCCCACGCCACCCGCGAGCGCGCCGCCGAGTACCTCTCGGCGCTCGTCGACGCGAAGCGCGCGCTGCCCGTGGGGATCGCCGGCGCACAGCGGTACGCCGCCATCGAGGACGCCAGCCGTCTCCGCGACGCTCTCGGCGTGCCCCTCCCGATCGGCGTGCCCACCGCCTTCATCGAGCCGGTCGACGACCCGCTCGGCGACCTCGTCAGCCGCTATGCGCGCACGCACGGCCCGTTCGAGACCGCCGAGATCGCGACACGGCTCGGGCTCGGCCCCGCCATCGTCCACGACGCGCTGCGGCGTCTCGCCCACGACGGCCGCGTGGTCGAGGGGGAGTTCCGTCCGCACGCGCACGGCTCGGAATGGAGCGATGCGGAGGTGCTCCGCCGTCTCCGGCGCCTGTCGCTCGCGGCGCTCCGGCAGGAGGTCGAACCGGTCGACACGCCGACCTTCGCGCGCTTCCTCCCCGACTGGCAGCACATCGGCTCGACCCTTCGCGGCGTCGATGCCGTCGCCTCCGTGATCGAGCAGCTCTCGGGCGCCCGGATCCCGGCCTCGGCCTGGGAGTCGCTGGTGCTGCCGAGCCGCGTCGCGGATTACAGCCCGACGATGCTCGACGAACTCACCGCCACCGGCGAGGTCATCTGGGCGGGCGACGGGTCACTCCCGGGCAATGACGGCTGGATGAGCCTCCACCTCGCCGACTCGGCGCCGCTCACCCTCGCCCCGCCGACCGAGCACGAACCGGACGACCTCCAGCGAAGCGTCCTCGCCGCGCTCGCCCGGGGCGGCGGCTACTTCTTCCGTCAGCTCTCCGACACGCTCGGAACCGAACGCGGCGCGCCCGTCGACGATGCCGACCTCGTCCGGGCGCTCTGGGATCTCGTCTGGGCGGGGCTCGTCACGAACGACACCCTCGCGCCGCTCCGGACGCTCACCGGAGGAGGGACGGCCGCCCACAAGCGCCCGCGGCAGCCGGCGAGATCCCGGATGTACCGCGGTCGGGTCGCGCCGCGATCCTCGACCATGGTCACCCGCATGGGACCCCCGACAGCTGCCGGTCGCTGGTCGCTCCTCCCGGACCGCGACCTCGACTCGACCGTCCGCGCGCACGCTCAGGCCGAGACGCTCCTCGACCGGTACGGCGTCGTCACCCGCGGCTCCGTGATGAACGAGGGGACACCGGGCGGGTTCGCGCTCGCCTACAAGGTGCTGAGCGGCTTCGAGGAGACCGGGCGCGCGCGTCGCGGATACTTCGTCGAGACGCTGGGAGGCGCCCAGTTCGCGACGGGCGCCACGGTGGACCGGCTCCGCTCCTTCTCGCGCGACCACACCCAGCCGCGCTCGTTCGACGCCGTCGCGGTGGCGGCCACCGACCCCGCCAACGCCTACGGCGCCGCGCTCCCGTGGCCCGCCGTCCCGGCCGAGAGCGGGACCGGGCATCGCCCCGGGCGCAAGGCCGGCGCACTGGTGGTGCTGGTCGACGGCGAGCTGGTGATCTACGTCGAACGCGGAGGCAAGAGCCTGCTGTGCTTCACCGACCTCGCCGACGAGGCCGCTGCTCCCACGCTGGCCGCCGCGGCCCGCGCCCTGGCCGGCCTGGTGACCTCACGCCGGGTCGACAAGCTCGCGATCGAGACCGTCAACGGGTCGCCGGTGCTCGGCACCGCCCTCGGAGACGCCCTCGGAGACGCCGGATTCCTGGCCACACCGCGCGGCCTGCGGCTGCGCTCATGAACCCGCACTGCGAGACCACTCCGAAGGCCGCGCATGCCTGAGGGCGACACCGTCTACCAGGCCGCGCGGCGCCTCCACCGCGCCCTCGCCGGGCGCGTGCTCACCGTCACCGACTTCCGCGTGCCCGCTTACGCGACCGTCGATCTCTCTGGGCAGCGGATGGACGAGGTGGTCAGCCGGGGCAAGCACCTCCTCATGCACGTCGGCGACCACGTGATCCACAGCCACCTGAAGATGGAGGGCACCTGGGAGGTGTACCCGCCGGACGGCCGGTGGCGTCACCCCGCGTACCAGGCACGCGCGGTCCTCCGCACCGAGGACGCCCAGGCGGTCGGCTTCCAGCTCGGGCTCCTCGAAGTCCTCCCGAGAAGCGCCGAGGCGGAGGCCGTGGGCTACCTGGGCCCGGACCTGCTCGGCCCCGACTGGGACGCCGAGGAGGCGATCCGTCGTCTGTCCGCGAACCCGGAGGCGCCCATCGCCGTCGCCCTGCTCGACCAGCGGAACCTCGCCGGGGTCGGCAACGTCTACGCCAACGAGATCTGCTTCGTGCGCGGGGTGCTCCCCACACGGCCCATCGCCGACGTGGATGTTCCCGCCGCGGTGTCGCTCGCCCACCGCATGCTGGTCGCGAACCGCGATCGCACCGTCCGGGTCACCACCGGCGACACCCGGCGCGGCCGGAACACGTGGGTCTACGGCCGGCAGGGGCAGCCGTGCCGCCGCTGCGGCACGCCGATCCGGCGGATCGAGCTCGGGCGCACCGAACTCGAGGAGCGCGTCACCTACTTCTGCCCCGTCTGCCAGACCTGACCGACGCCCGCACAGCGAGCGACGGGCCCGGCCCCTCGGAAAGGAACCGGGCCCGCTGACGCGCCGGTGAACGGCTTCGCTGGCGGCGAGCCGTCAGGCCGCCGCCTCCTCCTCGGTGTCCGCCTCGGCCGCGCGCACCCCGGCGAGCGCCGCCGACCACGACTCGAGCTGGTCGAACAGCGGCGTGAGAGCCGCCTCCTGCTGCGCCGTCGGCTTCAGCTGCCAGTTCTCGAAGTCGTGAGCGAGGCTCAGCCCGACGAACGCACTCACGGTCGCGACCTGCAGCTGCGACAGCACGAGGCGCAGGTGCTCGACGGCGCGCGCGCCCCCGTAGACGCCGTAGCTCACGAAGCCGGCCGCCTTGTTGTACCACTCGGCGCCGACGTAATCGATCGCGTTCTTCAGCGCGCCGGAGGTGCTGTGGTTGTACTCGGGCGTCACGAACAGGTAGCCGTCGAACTCGGCGATCTTCGCCGCCCACGCCTTGGTGTGCTCGCCGGCGTACTGCCCCATGGCCGCGGGGAGCGCCTCGTCGAGGTGCGGGAGGTTCCACTCGAGCAGGTCCACCAGCTCGTACTCGACGCCGTCGCGCTGCGAGGCGTGCTCGAACACCCAGCGGGCCACGGACTCGCCGTTCCGGCCGGGGCGGGTGCTTCCGATGATGATGGCGATCTTCGTCATGTCAGCCTTTCGATGAATGATGACGTGTCACCGATCCGCAACGACCTGGGCGGGCCGGCCATTCCCTCCCGGTCTGAAGATCCGCTCAGGACGGGCACCGTGCGAGGATGGCGTATGGCCTCCGCGCTGCCCCGAGAAGACCCTCGCCGCCTGAGCGGGCCCGAGGCGGAGCTGTTCCACGAGTTCTATCTGATGCGCCGGGGCTTCGACCGTGCGCTCGACCTCCAGCTGCAGCGCGACGACCGCGTGTCCATCTCCGAGATGGAGGTGCTCATGGCGCTCGTCCGGGCGCCCGGCCGCCGGCTGCGGGTGCGCGACATCGTGGCCCAGACCGGGTGGGAGAAGAGCCGCGTCTCGCACCAGGTCACGCGGATGGCGGCCCGGGGCCTCGTCGAACGTCAGGAGTGCTCGGAGGACCGCCGCGCCAGCTGGGTCCACCTGACGGGGGAAGGGCGGCGCGTGGTCGTCCATGCCCTCCCCGGCCACACCGCGACGATCAGGCGGGTGCTGTTCGACGCCCTGACCGATGAGCAGCGGGAGCAGCTGCTCGAGATCTCCCAGGCGATGACCGCCGCCATCCGCGGGGAGCAGAGCGGCGAGAGCTGCGACGAGGACGCTGCACAGACCGGCTGACCGACCCGAAATCCTGATGATTCATCGGGAACGCCGTCGGAAACCAGGATGTCCACAGCCTCCTCCCTTTAGCGTTCTGGATGTGCGACGCCCGAACTTCCCCGCGCCCGAACCCGGCGGACGCGACTCCTCCGAGCCGCCCACCGAGGTCTTCGGTCGCGCCTCCGCCCCCGACCCTCGCCGACCCGTGCGTGCGACGCGCCCGGTCGGGGCGCCCGCGTCGCGCCCGTCCGCACCCGCTGCCCCCGGGGACCGCCCGGCGTCGGCGGCGGGTGCAGGTGCGGGCGCGGAGAGCCTCTTCGGCCTCGGCGGCGGAAGCACCGGCGGCGGCCGCAACGGTGACGGAGGCGGCACCGGCGGCAACGGTGACGGAGGCGGCACGGGTGGTCCGGCCGGACGCCCCCCGAGGCGGCGCAAGCGCACCAAGCGCATCATCGCCTGGACGGCGGCCGCTCTCGCGGTGATCCTCGTCGTCCTCGGCGGTTACGCGGCCTACAGCTACTTCCGCTTCGTGGGCGGCGTCAAGCACGTCGACGTGATCAGCAAGACCGGTAACGACGTGGACGGCCAGGATCAGAACATCCTGCTCGTCGGCGACGACCACCGGCCCGACAACGCGACCCCGCAGGAGATGGCGCAGCTGAGCACCACCCAGGACGGCGGCGGGACCAACACGGACACGATGATGATCCTGCACATCCCCGCGAACGGGAAGTCGGCGACCCTCATCTCGCTCCCCCGCGACTCGTGGGTCGACGTGCCGGGTCACGGCATGAACAAGCTGAACTCCGCCTTCTCCCTGGGAGGCGGCGGGAGCGACCCGAAGTCGGGAGCGAAGCTGCTCATCCAGACGGTTCAGAACCTCACGGGCCTGAGCATCGACCACTACGTCCGGGTGTCCCTCCTCGGGTTCTACACGATCGCCAAGGCCCTCGGGCCGGTGCAGGTGTGCCTCAACGACGCCGTCGACGACCCGTACTCGGGCGCGAACTTCCCGAAGGGAGTCTCCACCCTGAACGCGCAGCAGGCGCTGTCGTTCGTGCGTCAGCGGCACGGGCTCCCCCGCGGCGACCTCGACCGCGTGGTGCGCCAGCAGTACTTCCTCTCGGTGGAGGCGCACAAGTTCCTGTCCGCCGGCACGCTGCTGAACCCGGCGAAGCTGACGAACACCCTCGACGCGGTCAGCGGCTCGCTCGAGACCGACCCGGGCCTCAACTTCCTGCAGCTCGCGGCGCAGCTCCAGGGCCTCACGGGCGGCCACATCCAGTCGGCCACGATCCCGATCTCGGGCACGCCGACGATCACGGTCGACGGCTCGGACATCTCGATCGTCCAGGTCGACACGGCGGCGATGCCGGCGTTCATCCAGAGCATCATGGGTACGCCCACCGCCTATGACAACGCCCAGCCGGCCAAGCCCGCCGACACGACGGTGACGGTCCTCAACGGCGGCAGCCAGAACGGCGCGGCCACAACGGCCACGCAGACGCTCGCGGCCGCGGGCTTCAAGACCGGCACGCCGGGCGACGCGACCACGCGGGCCACCACCGTCATCCAGTACAAGTCGGGCCAGGAGGCGCAGGCGAAGGCCGTCGCCGCCTACCTGCCGGGTGCCGCGGTCCAGCAGACGGACAGCGTGAGCACGGTGACCGTCGTCCTCGGGGACGACGGCATCATGCCGGCAGCGCCGTCCAGCGGCGGCTCCAGCGCAGGCTCCGGAGGGAGCTCGGGTCAGAGCGCGTCGCAGGCGCCCGCCCCGGCCCCCACGCCGAGCGGGCCGGCCACCAACTACAGCGACAAGGTCTGCATCAACTGACGCCTGCGCTCAGTCGAACAGCCTCCGGAACACGTTGGTGTCGGCGAGATCGATCAGTTCGTCGCCCCGCCCGGACATGATCGTGCGCAGCGCGTAGAGGGTGAAGCCCGCGACCTGCTTGGCCGTGATCGCCGGTGGGATGCTGAGCTCCTGACGCGCCGTCACCACGTCGACGAGCGCGGGCCCGTCGTGGGCGAACGCGGTCCGCAGCGCGCCCTCGAGCTCATCCGGCTTCTCGACGCGCTGGCCGTGGATGCCCATCGCCTGCGCGACGGCGGCGAAGTCGGGGTTGTCGAGCTGCGTACCGAAGTTGACGAAGCCCGCCGCCTTCATCTCCACCTCGACGAAGTTGAGGGAGGAGTTGTTGAAGACGACGACCTTCACCGGGAGGCGGTTCTGCCGGAGGGTGAGGAGCTCCCCGAGCAGCATCGACAGGCCGCCGTCACCGGAGAGCGCGATCACCTGGCGGCCGGGGAAGGCGCTCTGAGCACCGATGGCCTGCGGCAGGGCGTTCGCCATCGACCCGTGGGTGAAGGAGCCGATGAGCCTCCGCGCCCCGTTCATGCGCAGATACCTCGCAGCCCAGACGACCGGCGAGCCGACGTCCGGGATGAAGACCGCGTCGTCGCTCGAGAGCTCGCTGACCAGCCTGGCCAGATATTGCGGATGGATCGGCGTGCGGTTGCGGTCGTTGACCGCGAGGTCGTCCAGGCTCTTGCGGGCGCGCCCGTAGTGCTGCAGCGACGAGTCGAGGTGCTTGCGGTCCGAGCGCTTCCGGATCAGCGGGAGGAGCGCCTCCACGGTGTCGCGGACGCTGCCGACGAGCGCCACATCGAGCGGCACCCGGCGCCCGAGGTTCTCGCCGCGGAGGTCGACCTGGATGATCTTCGCCTTCGACGGGTAGAACTGCTGGTACGGGAAGTCGGTGCCCAGCATGAGGAGCGCGTCGCACGCCTCCATGGCCCGGTAGCCGGAGGAGAAGCCGAGCAGACCGGTCATGCCGACGTCGTAGGGGTTGTCGTACTCGACGAACTCCTTGCCGCGCATGGCGTGCACGACGGGCGCCTGCAGTCTCGCCGCGATGGCGACGAGCTGGTCGTGCGCGCCCTCGGTGCCGGCCCCGGCGAGGATGGTCACGCGGCGCGCGTCGTTGAGGATCTCGGCCGCTCCCGCCAGCTCGGCGTCGGTCGGCCGCGTCACGCGCGGCGAGTAGGTGATCGGCGCGGACTTGGCACGGCCCGCGCTGTCCGCCAGGAAGATCTCGCCGGGGACGACGATCACGGCGACTCCGCGCTTCTCGACCGCCGTGCGCATCGCGATCTCGAGGATGCGCGGCATCTGGTCCGCCTGGCTGACGAGCTCGACGTACACCGCCGCCTCGCCGAAGACCTCACGCGGGTGCGTCTCCTGGAAGTACCCGCTGCCGATCTCGGGGCCAGGGATCTGCGCGGCGATCGCGAGCACCGGCACGCGGCTCCGGTTCGCGTCGTAGAGGCCGTTGATCAGGTGGGTGTTGCCCGGTCCGCAGCTGCCGGCGCAGACGGCCAGGCCGCCGGTGAGCGCGGCCTCCGCACCGGCGGCGAACGCCGCGGACTCCTCGTGGCGGACGTGCTCCCACGTCAGGGCGCCGTCGCTGCGGCGGATCGCGTCGGTGAACCCGTTGAGGGAGTCTCCGGGGATCCCGTAGACCCGGCTCACTCCGGCGTCCCGGAGGATCTCGACGATGGTGTCGGCGACGGTGGGCATGGGTCCTTCCCTTCGATCGGCGGGCGCCGCCGGCCTGTGGAGGCGACAGGGGCGACGGTCGCCACGCTACCCCGCTCCACCGGGGCGCGGACAAGACCCGACAGCGCACTCGCCGGGCCGGGACAGGGCGCTACTGTTGACCCGTCATGGTCATTCAGGCTCGCGCTCAGCTCACGCGCGACACGATCGTCGCGGGGGCCGCGACCGTCTTCGGCAACCGCGGCTACGGGCTCTCGTCGATCGCCGACATCGCCGCCGAGGCCGGCGCCACCAAGGGGGCGCTGTACTTCCACTTCTCGTCGAAGGACGAGCTCGCCCGCGCCGTCATCGAGGAGCAGCACACGCGCACCATGACGGCCGCGGCGGAGATCATGCAGGAGGGGCGTCCCGGGCTCGAGACGATGGTGCTGCTCAGCCGCAGGCTCGCCCTGCAGATCCTCGAGGACCCGGTGGTGCAGGCCGGGATCCGGCTCACGACGGACGTGTCCTCGTTCGAGCATCCCGTCTCCGAGCCGTGCCGCGACTGGCTCGAGACGGCGGAGGACCTGTTCGCGCGCAGCGTGCGCGAGGGAGACCTGGCCCCGACGGTCGACGTGGGCGAGCTCGCGTACGTCATCGTGGCCGCCTTCACGGGCGTGCAGCTCGTCTCGCACACGCTGACCGGCCGCGCCGACCTGCTCGAGCGGGTGCGCCTGCTGTGGCGCGTCCTCCTGCCCGGCATCGTCGTGCCCGAGCGCCTGGAGGCTCTGAGAGCTCTCCCCGACCTCGTCGTCGACGGCGAACCGGCGATCGGCTGACCCCGGGAGTGCCCGGCCGCCGCGCCCCCGCGCAGCGACCGGGCCCTCGCCCCCTGGACGGCCCCCTGCCGTTGGTCCGAGTATACCTCAGTAACCGGACGATCGGTTTGTTTTTTTCGAAGCGTGCCCCCGGGTCGACGCCGGAGACTCCCGACTTCGCCGGTTACACTCGCCGTGGGGGCCGCGGGCGCGGCTGAGGTTCGGGGAGGCGCCGATGGCGGCACGGAAGAAGAACGCTAAGCGGGCGACGATGCGCCTCGTCTACATCGACTTCTGGTCGGCGCTCAAGATCTCGTTCCTCGTCAGTCTCGTCGTGGCCGTGGTCACGGTCGTCGTCGGCCTGCTGCTGTGGTGGGCGCTGGACCGCTTCGGCGTGGTCCACAGCGCGCAGACCTTCCTGGAGGGCATCGCCGGCTCGAACGGTGCCGGGCTGGTCGCGGGGCTGACCTTCCCCAACGTGATGACCTTCACCCTCGTCGTCGCGCTGCTCGAGGTGATCGTCGTCTCGGCGCTCGGTGCCATCCTCGCCGCACTGTTCACCCTGGCCGTTCAGGTGGTCGGCGGCTGGAAGGTCACGTTCGGGAGCGACTGACCTCGCTCGCCGCCTCCCGGCGCGTGAGCTCCAGGCCCCCGACGAGGAGATCGACCCCGAAGGCGAACGAGGCCGCGGAGTCGGATTCGTCGAGCGGTGAAGCGGGAGCCTCGCCCGTCGCGAGAACGCCGATGCTGTCGTACTGGATCCGCTGCTGCTCGTGCGAGACGTGCCCGAGCAGGAAGTGCAGCAGAGCGGTCCCCGCGCGGTCGGCGGTCTCGTCGTCGAAACCCCCCGAGCGGACGGCCGACGTGAGCCGTTGGAGCGCCCTCCCTTCCCCGAGCCCGAGCGCGTAGGTGCTCGCCACCACCTCCGCTCCGTCGCGGTACGCGAGCAGCGAGTCGCGCAGAGCCGACGCCTCCACCCGGACACGCTCGGCCCAGGGAGCATCGGCGGCCGACTGGAGGGCCGGTCCCCGCATCACGATGCGATCGGCGAGCTCGGCGAGGAGCGTCTGCTTGTTGGGGAAGTGCCAGTAGAGGGCGCTGGGCTGCACGTCGAGAGCAGCCGCGAGCCTCCGCATGGTCAGGTCGGGGAGGCCGACATCGTCGAGGATGCGCAGCGCCGTCTCCGCCACGTCTTCCCGGGTGTGCCGCCGCCCGCTTCCGTTCCCTGCCACAGCATCACTATAGTGAACACCGTTCAGGTGAACAGCGTTCAGGTGAAGGAAGCCCTCATGACCGACTCCCCCCGCAGCACAGAGACCACCGCCTCCCGCGGCGGCGCACGCCTCGCCGCGCGCCGGCTGGATGCGACCGACATCGCCCGCGTCGCCGTGTGCGCCGCGATCGTCGCCGTCCTCGGCCTCCCCGGCGGGTTCACCGTCTTCGGGGCCGTCCCGATCACCGCTCAGACGCTCGGGGTCATGCTCGCCGGCGCGCTCCTCGGGCCGGCGCTCGGCGCGCTGTCGATGGCCGTGCTGCTCGCGCTCGTCGCTGCGGGCCTCCCGCTGCTCGCCGGCGGACGCGGCGGGATCGGCGTCTTCGCCGGGCCGTCGGTCGGGTACCTCCTCGGCTGGGTGGCGGGCGCCGCCGTGATCGGGCTGATCGTCCACGCGGGCAGCCGGAAGCCGGTGCTCTGGCGGACAGCTCTCGGCATCGTCGTCGGCGGCATCCTCGTCGTCTACGCGTTCGGCATTCCCCTCCAGAGCCTGATCACGCGCCTCCCGTTGCCCGCCACCGCGCTGTCCAGCCTCGTGTTCGTCCCCGGCGACCTCATCAAGGCGGCGATCGCCTCCGCGATCGTGATGACGCTCGTGCGGGCGTATCCGCGGGCGTTCCGCCGCGCCTGGACCCCGGCGTCGCCCGCTTCGCCCGAGCGGGACGCCCAGCCCGTCGCATGACGGCGCTCGTCCCGCTGCGCGACGACGACCCCGCTCTTCTCGACCGCGTCGGGGAGGCGAAGGGGCGCGACGACGTGCCGCTCGTGCTCGACAGCCGGGCGCCGGCGGCGCAGACCGCTGCGGCCGTCGCCGCGGCCTCCCGGGCCGACCTCGGCGGGATCGGCTGGGCGGCGCTCACATCGGGGAGCAGCGGAAGTCCCCGGGTCGTGCTGCGCACCGATCGCTCCTGGGCGGCGTCCTTCGCGACCGTCGCGCGCCTCCTGGATGCGGGGCCGGATGACGCCGTGGCCCTGACCGCGCCGGCCTCCTCCTCGCTCACCCTCTTCTCGCTGGCGCACGCGCTCGGTGGCGGACCTCGGCCCCTCCTCCGCGACCACAGCGCTGCAACATGTTTTCATGGGACGCCGGAGGGTCTGCGCCGCCTGGTCGAATCCGGCACCGCTCCGCACCTGCGTTCCGCGCTGGTCGGCGGCTCGCGCCTCGACCCGGAGCTGCGCGTCGCGGCCGAGACGGCAGGCATTCGGGTGACCTCGTACTACGGCGCCGCGGAGCTCTCCTTCGTGGCCATCGACCGCGGCGACGGGCTGGTTCCGTTCCCCGGAGTCGAGGTCGAGCTGCGGGACGGCGACGTGTGGGTGCGCTCGGGATTCGTCGCGTCGGGCTACGCGGGCGCGCCGGGCCCGCTGCGACGCGAGGGCGCGTGGGCCACGGTCGGGGACCGGGCGGAGTGGGGCGGCGCGGAGGGACGCGGCGATCGCCTGCGCCTGCTCGGCCGCGCGGACGACGCGATCCTGAGCGCCTCCGCGACGATCGTGCCCGACGAGGTCGAGGGCGCGCTGCGGTCCGTGCCGGGCGTCCGTGACGCCGTCGTGTTCGGGCTGCCCGTCAGTCGCGTCGGCTCGCTCGTCGCCGCGATGATCGAGCCGGAGGGCGCCTCCCCGTCGCTGGCGGAACTGCGTGCGCGAGCCGCCGAACGGCTGGCGCCGGCGCACCGTCCGCGCCGGTGGTTCGCCGGCGAGCTGCCGCGGACCGCCTCCGGGAAGCCGGCGCGCGCCGAGGCTGTCCGCCGCGTGCTGGCCGGGGAGGTGCGGGCTCTTGAGCGTTGACGGCATCCGGGAGGCGCCCGTCATCGTCTCCGCGCGGCGCACGCCGATCGGCACCCGCGGCCGCGCGTTCGCCAACCTCCGCGTGGAGGAGCTGGCTGCGCCCGTCCTGCGGGCCGCGCTCGAGGACGCCGAAGGCGCGATGGGCGCACCGGTGGAGGTAGCGGACGTCGTGCTCGGCAACTGCATGGGCCCGGGCGGCAACCCGGCCCGCGTCAGCGCCCTCGCCGCCGGCCTCGACGCATCAGTGCCGGGAGGGACGGTCGACCGGCAGTGCGGAAGCGGCCTCGCCGCGATCATCGACGCCGCGACCGCCATCCGTGGCGGCGACCGGCGCCCCCGGCTCGCTGGAGGCGTCGAGAGCGCCTCCACATCACCGGTGCGCTCGGTGGACGGCGTCCCATACGACAGGGCGCCCTTCGCCCCGGCGGGCTTTCCCGACCCCGACATGACGCGCGCCGCGGAGGACCTCGCCGTGCGCGACGGCTTGAGTCGCGAGCGCTTGGACGCGCACGCAGCGCGGTCGCACGCGCGGGCTCGGCGAGCCCTCGCGGAGGGGCGCTTCGCCGCCGAGCTCGTCCCCCTCGCGGGACTCGACCACGACGACGCCATCGGCACCGCGGACCGGCTGCTTCCGCGTCTGGCGCCGCTCTTCCCGGGCGGATCGCTGACGGCCGGGACCTCGACGCGCATCGGCGACGGCGCGGCGGCCGTCGTGGTCGCGCCTCCCAGCAGCGGTCCGGGGCTGGCCGTGCGCGCATCCGCATTCGTCGGCAGCGACCCGGCATTTCCCGGCCTCGGTGCGGCGCCGGCGATCGAGAGCGCGCTCTCGCTTGCGGGACTGAGCGCGAGAGACCTCGCGGCGGTCGAACTGGTGGAGGCGTTCGCCTCCCAGAGCATCGCGGTGCTGCAGCGCCTCGGCATCGACGACGACGACCCGCGGGTGTGCGCCGACGGAGGCGCGCTCGCTCTCGGCCACCCATGGGGAGCCAGCGGGGCCGTGGCGGTGGTTCGGCTGTTCAGCCGGCTGGTGCGGTCGGGCGCTCCCGCCGGCACCGTCGGGCTGGCCGCAGCGTCGGTCGGAGGCGGCCTCGGCGTGGCCGCCGTGCTGGAGGTCGTCCGATGAGTGCGCTGCACCTGCGCGGAGCCCGCGTGCGCCTCGACGAGGTCACGGCGCTGAACGACGTGACCGTCGACCTCGATGCCCGCAGGATCGCCGTGATCGGCGAGAACGGGTCGGGCAAGTCGACGTTCGCGCGCCTCCTGGGCGGGCTCGTCGCGGCCTCCGGCGGGGAGGTCAGCGTGCTCGGGCTCGATCCGGCCCGCCAGGCGTCCGAGCTGCGCCGTCGGGTGGCCTTCGTCTTCAGCAACCCGGACGCTCAGATCATCATGCCGACCGTCGCCGAGGACGTCGCCTTCTCCCTGCGCGCCGAGAAGCTGTCTCGGGAGGCGGCGGGCGCGCGCGTCGCGGACGCCCTCGCCCGCTTCGGGCTGAGCGCCCTCGCGGACCGTCCCTCCCACTCGCTCTCCGGCGGCCAGAAGCAGTTGCTCGCGCTCTGCGGCGCCTTCATCCGGAACCCCGAACTCGTCATCGCCGACGAGCCGACCGCCTACCTCGATGCCCGGAACGCCAGGCGCGTCGCCGGTCACCTCTTCGACGGCGAGCACCGCCTGGTGCTCGTGACCCACGACCTCGAACTGGCGAAGCGCTGCGACACGGCGGTGCTCTTCGCCGGAGGGACGATCAGCGCCGTCGGCGACCCCTCGGAGATCGTGGAGGGGTACGAGGCGCTGCTCGACGAAGGCGGCGTGCCGTGCTGACGTCGTACCGCCCCGGCTCGGGCGCCCTGCACCGCATGCCGACCGGGCCGAAGCTTCTGCTCGTCATGGTGGTCGTCCTCGGGGTCTCGTTCCTCCCCTCCACCTGGGCCGCGGCCGGCGCATGCGGTGCGCTCCCGGTGCTCGCCTATGCGCTCGCCGGCCTCGGCGACGGAGCCGGGGGGATGCGCGAACTCGGCCGCCAGCTGATCGCGGTCCGGTGGGTCATCGTCGTCACGGCTGCGGGGCAGCTGCTGTTCCTTCCGGTGGAGGCGGCGGTGGCGAACACTGCGCGCGTGACGGCGGTGATCGTGCTCGCGTCCCTCCTCGTGCTCACGACGCGGGTGTCGGACCTGCTGGATACGATCGAGAAGGCGATTGGACCGCTCTCGTTGCTTCGGATCGACCCGGCGCGCACGGCGCTGCTGCTGACGGTGACGCTCAGCACGGTGCCGGTGCTCGCGGGGCTTGCGAAGCAGGTGAGAGAGGCGCAGCGGGCTCGCGGCGGACGCGCGGGGTTGCGGGCGTTCGCCGTGCCGTTCCTAGTGGTGGCGTTCAAGCACGCGGACGAGCTCGGGGATGCGTTGACGGCGAGAGGAGTGCGGTGAGCGGGGGGACACGGGTGAGCGGGGGGCAGGCGCGCGGGGTCGGCGGCGGAGTCGCGGCGGGCGGCGGTATCCGGGTGCTCGGTGCGGTCGTGGATGACCAGACGCGGTGCACGCACTACCGGACGGAGCTCGACGTCATCGCGATCCGCTTCGCCTGCTGCGGCGAGTACTACCCGTGTCACGCGTGCCACGCGGAAGCGGCCGGCCACCCGGCGCGGCAGTGGCCCGTCGAGGACCGCGGCGAGAAGGCGGTGCTCTGCGGCGTGTGCCGGACCGAACTCACGATCGAGCGCTACCTCGGCGTGGACGCCTGTCCGGCGTGCGGTGCGGCCTTCAACCCGGGGTGCAAGCTGCATACCGGGCTCTACTTCGAGGAGTGACGGGGGCGGAGGTTGCGCCTGCGCCTCCGCTGCCGGGGCTCGAGGTGCGGTTGCTGGTTCGGGCTCCGTCTTGGGCGGTGCGGCCGCGTGAGCGGTCACACATGGCCCCCGGTGTCGCGTCGCCGCGCTGCCGCGGCTGTCTGGCGGCGTGAACGGTCACCAATGGCCCCTTCAGCCTCGTCATGACGCCGCGAGGGGGCCACAGGTGACGGTTCAACCGTTCAACGGAGCGGGAGGCTGTGGATAAGCCACCCCCAGAGGGGCAGCCGGGCGGACGAGCCGCGAACCGCGCCGCAACGTCTCGGCCGTCGCCTCAACCGAGCTCGCCGGCCGTCCTCTGGGCCGTCGCATCAACCGAGCTCGCCGGCCTGCGGCCCGGCCGCCTACCTCCTTGCCTGCGCGATCACCCGCCTGAACGGTCACTTGTGGCCCCCTCACCCTCGCCCGGGCGCCCTGACGGGGCCATTAGTGACGGGTCGACCGTTCAACAGCGCGGGAGGCTGTGGATACGCCGCGCCCGAGGAGCAGCCGGGCGGACGAGCCGCGAACCGCGCCGCAACGTCTCGGCCGTCCGCTCAATCGAGCTCGGCGGCCCTCCCCTCGGTCGGCGCCCGGCCTCCACCTCTTCCTGCACGGTCGCGCGCCTGAACGGTCGCTAATGGCCCCCTCACCCTCGTCCGGAAGCCCTGAGGGGGCCATTAGTGACGGTTCAACTGTTCAACAGCGCAGGAGGCTGTGGATAAGCCACCCCCAGAGGGGCAGCCGGGCGGACGAGCCGCGCACCGCGCCGCAACGTCTCGGCCGTCGCCTCAATCGAGCTCGCCGGCCCCTCCCCTCGGTCGGCGCCTCACCCGGGCCCGTCGACCCGCGGCCCCGCCGTCTGCCTCCTTTCCAGCGCGATCACCCGCCCGAACGGTCACCTGTGGCCCCCTCACCCTCGCCTGGACGCCCTGAGGAGGCCACAGGTGACGGTTCAACCGTTCAACGGCGCGGGAGGCTGTGGATAAGACACCCGTGGGAAGCGGTAGCGCGCCCGCTGATGAGGCTCCCGCGGGCGGCAGTCGAGCGTCCGCTGCTGGAGCGGTCGCGCAGCCCTGGACTACGCTTGCGCCCCGTGAGCGAAGAGATCCGCCGCCGTTTCGACGAGCGCGCACCGGAATACGACCGGTCCGACATGCACCGCGAACTCGCGGAGGCCGTGGCTGCGTTCATTGCGCTCGACGCCCTCCCCGCAACAACGCCCGACACCGACTCCCACGCCACCTCGCGCCCCGTCTCGCACGCCACCTTGCGCCCCGCCTCCCGCGCCGCTTCCGGCGCAGCAACCATCCTCGACGTCGGCACCGGAACCGCCCTCCTCCTCCGCGCCCTCCACCGCCGCGAGCCGCGGCTCAACCTGATCGGCGTCGACCTCTCCCCCGGCATGCTGGAGGTCGCCCGCGCGGCCCTCCCGAGCGCCGAGCTGATGGAGGGTGACGCTGCGCGCCTCCCGGTGGGCGAAGCCTCCGCCGATGTCGTCACGTGCGTGACAGCGCTGCACCTGTTCGACGACCCGGCCGCTGCGGTCGGTGAGTGGGGCCGGGTCCTCAGGCCTGGAGGGAGGGTCGTCACGGCGACCTTCACGGCGGTCGACCGGAGTCGGCACCCCTCGGCGACGGCTGACCATCACGCGCTCTTCGCCACGCCCGAACGGCTCGGCGCGCTCTTGCGACCGATCGGGCGGATCCCGCTCCGGCACGAGCACTGGAGCCACGGGGACGACACCGTCCTGATCGCCGAATTCGGACCCGCACCGGCCCGCTCGGCCACCTGACGGGACGGGCCCCAGCGGCGCCAAAGGCACCCACACCCAAACCCAAGGCACCCCGAAACCCGGGAACGCAGAACCCGAGGAACGCCGATCCCCGGAGGCCCGACCCCCAGAACGCAGAACAGCCGCCGGACCCGGGTCTCCCCGAGCCCGACGGCCGCCCCGCGGTCCGTCAGGCCAACCGTCAGTGGACCAGCGCCCACCCGATGATGCTGAGGATCGCCCCGGCGATCAGGTCGATGAGGCCCTTACCCGGACCGTGCCCGGCGTCGGCCTTCACCTTCATCGTCGCCCAGCCGAGGACGTCGTTCTGGGCGTCCTGCACCGACAGCTTGTGGTTGCCGTTGCCGAGGTCCTTCGGGAGCGTGAGCTTCAGCACGCCGTCCGCCGGGACCTGCACCCATCCGCCGCTGATGCTCTCCGCGGGCGAGTACGCCCACACCGAGACCCAGCTGCCCGCCAGCTCGGCGCCGACCGTCACGCGGATCGGGTCGCCGGGCCGGTAGGAGGCCTTGTCCGTGCTCACGAGACCCTCGAGGGCCTTCTTGAGCGCGGACTCCTTGGCCGCCTTCGGGTCCTTGGCCGGCTTCGGGTTCGACGGCGCGTCGGCCACGGAGAGCGCGACGCGGACCGTGGTCCCCGAGTCCGGTGCCGTCAGGACGAGCGTGCTCGCCCCGGCGGCGTCGGCCGGCACCGTGAAGGTCGCGGTGGCGTTCCCGGAGGCGTCGACGGGCACGCTGCCGAGTGCCGCGCCGCTGCCCGCCCAGGTGAGGTCGAGCCTGGTGTTCGCCGGGCTGCCCAGGGAGGTGAGGTTCAGCTTGGACACCGCGAACGAGACCTGCTGGCCGGGCTGGAGCGTCCCGGTGGGGACGCCGCTCACGCCGACCCCGCGCCGGGCGAAGCTCGGCGACAGCGGGCTGTTCTTCTCGATGTAGCCGATCCAGGCGTCCCGGTCGATGAGGCCCGAGTCCTTGGTGTCCTTCCCGGCCGCGAAGGCGCGGAAGTTGTCACCGCCCTGGAGGAGGAACGAGAACGAGCCGATCCGGTACGGCTTCGCCGGGTCGATGGGCTGACCGTTCACGATGATGCTCGTGATGCGGTCGCCCTCAGGCCGGCTCGCGTCGTACGTGTAGCTCACGTTCTTCGACAGGCCGAGGTTGAGGAACGGCCGGCTGGGCACGGTGCCGTCGGCGTTCCGCTGCCACTGCTGCTCGAGCGCCTCCTTGAACTGGGCGCCGGTCAGCGTCGTCGTCCAGAGGTTGTTCACGAACGGCAGCACGGCGTTCGCCTGAGCGTAGGTCACGCTCCCGTCGGTGCCGTAGAGGAGCTCAGCACGCAGGCCGCCCGGGTTGACGACGCCGATCTCAGCGCCTCCGAGGTCGGCGGGCGACAGCGTCGACAGCAGCGAGTCGGCCACCAGATTGCCGAGCGTCGACTCGCTCATCCGGTCGTCGCGCGCGCCGTTGAGGTAGGCGGTGGTGATGTCCTTCGTCACCGAGCCGACCTTCTGGTTGCCGATGGCCGCCGCGTCGGCGAGCGCCTTGTCGACGATCGTCTTCACCTGCGCCACGCGCGGGTAGGCGGCGACGAGACTCGCGTCGCTGTCGGTCGTTCGTGCGACGTTGCGAGCGGTGTGGCCGGTGACCGTGTCGGTCTCCGGGTCGACCGTCAGCGTGATCTGCCCGATGTTCTCGCCGTAGCTGCCGGTCTGGACGATCGGACGGGTCGCGCCGTCGACGCCGGGGACCGGGGCGTCCCACGCGTACACCTTGTGGGTGTGGCCGGTGAAGATCGCCGAGACCTTGGCGCTCGTCTTGGTGACGATGTCGGCGAAGGCGCCGCCGGCGGCGACCTCCTGGTCGAGCGTCGCGCCCTCGGGCGTGCCGAAGCCGGCGCCCTCGTGGTACTCGGCGACGATCACGTCTGCCTCGCCGTTGGCGGGGTCGCCGTCGGTGAGCTCGCCGGCGACGCGGTTGACCGCCTCCACCGGGTCGCCGAAGTCGAGCGTCGAGACGCCGCCGGGCGAGACCAGCGTGGGGGTCTCCTGGGTGACCGCGCCGATGACGCCGACCTTCAGCCCGTCGACCGGGAACACCGCGTACTCGGGCAGGGCCGGGTCCTTGGTGCCCTTCTTGTAGACGTTGGCGCCGAGGTAGGAGAACGCGGCGGCGTCCTTCACCCGGCCGGTGAGGTCGGTGTAGCCCCTGTCGAACTCGTGGTTGCCCACCGCGCTCGTCTTCAGCCCGAGAGCGTTCAGGACATCGAGCGTCGGGACGTCGCCCGCCGAGGCGGAGGCGAACAGGGAGGCGCCGATGTTGTCGCCTGCCGAGAGGAACAGCGTGCTGGGGTCGCCGCCCTCGGCGCGGAGCTTCTCGATCGTGCCCGCGAACTTCACCGTGTTGCTGTCGATGCGACCGTGGAAGTCGTTGATGTTCAGCAGGTTGAGGTTCACCGGGGCGGCCTTCAGCCCGAGGCCCACGACGATCGGGTCGTGGTCGCTCGACCGGTACTGGTCCGGCGCGTAGAGGTTGGTGACGTTGTAGTTGTAGCGGCTGTACTCGAGCGCCACCGACTCGCCGGAGTTGATGTTCCAGACGTCCGCGCCCGCGATCGCCTTGTCGGCGGCCGGGGAGGCGAGGACGTGGTCGAGCGAGCCGACGGTCCCGTCGAACGAGTACGTGTGCTTGGTCGTGCGGGTCGAGACCTGGTCGACGTAGCCGGCGTCCGTGAGGACCTTGATCGGGTCCTCCTTCAGGTAGGCGTTGAAGTCGCCGATCAGGAGGACCTTGTCGAGCCCGAGGGTCTTCTTGCGCTCGTCGGCGAACGCCACGAGGGCCGTCGCCTGCTTGACCCGGGAGGCGTTCGACGCGCCCTGGCCGTCGCCCTGGTCGGCGTCGGCACCGGTGCCCGAACCCTTCGACTTGAAGTGGTTCACGATGGCGATGAAGGCGTCGGAGTCCTTGGTGCCGACCTTCTTGAAGGCCTGGGCGAGCGGCTGGCGCGCGTTCGAGAACGCTGCGTCGTCGAGGATGACGGAGCCTCCGACCGGAACGGCGTTCGCCTTCTTGTAGATGAAGGCGGTGCGGATGACGTCCTCGGTGGCCGGGAGCTTCGTCGGCGACGGCACGAAGGCCCAGACCTCGCTGCCGGCCGCCGTGTTGAGCGCGGCGACGAGGGTCGAGAGGGCCGAGTCGCGGTTCTCACCGAAGCGGGCGGAGTTCTCGATCTCCTCGAGGGAGACGACGTCGGCGCCGAGGCCGTTGATCGCCGCGACGATCTTGTCCTGCTGGCGCTTGAGGTTCTCGGCGTTCGCCGCGCCGCGGGCATCGCAGCCGCTGTTCACCGTGATCGGGTTGCCGGCGCGGTCGGTGTAGAAGGTGCAGCCGCTCAGCTGGTCGCCGGTCGTCGTGAAGTAGTTCAGCACGTTGAACGTGGCGAGACGCAGGTCGCCGCCGACGTTCTCGGGCGCAGCCGTGCGGGTGTTGCCGAACGTGACCGGCTGCACGTCGGCCGCGACAGCGGGCGTGAGCTCGGACGTCGGCTGGAACTTCCACGTGCTGTTCCGGTAGTCGAGGATGACCGGCTTCGTGAACGTCACCGGCTCACCGACGCGGACCGGAGCGGTCAGCGACAGGTACGGCAGCGGCTTGGACTTGTTGGCCGCGCTCAGGAAGTTGGTCGAGGCGCCGTCGTCGAGGGTGACCGCGCGAGCCTTGTTGTCCGCGATCGCCGCGGTGTACTCGGGGGTTCCCGGACGGGCGGTCTCGGTCGGCTGCACCAGCGGCTTGTCGCCCGCGGCGAGCGCGATCTCGCCGTACTGGTTGGCGTCGTACACGTCGGTGACGGTGAAGGCGCCCTGCGGGGCGATCAGCATGCCCTCGAGGCTCTCGCGCTGCGCGTCCGTGCCCGGGAGGCCGACGGTCGCCGGCGCCGGGGCCGAGACCCCGGCCTTGTCGAGCTGCCCGACCTTCGACGCGGTGATCTCCGTGAGGCCCTGGTACTCGCTGACGGCACCGGTGACCGAGACGTAGTCGCCGATCTTCACGCCTGCGGCGGCCGAGGAGCCGAAGACGAAGACGGCGTCGGAGGCCGTGTGCGTGGCGAGGTCGACCGCACCGCCCGTCCCCGCGGTCTGCAGGTAGAAGCCGTTGAAGCCGCCGGTCGCGTACTGGGCGGTGACGAAGCCCGTGGTGGTCACGGTCTGGCCGGCCTTGGGGCTCGTGTCTCCCGTGCCCTGGATGTCGGCGATCGAGACCGCGTCGCCGGGCTGGCCGGGGTCGCCCGCGCCCGGATCCGTCCCGCCGCCGGAGCTCGCCGTGTTCTGCGGCGTGATCGAGGCGCTCAGGCTGAAGTCGGCGCTGTTGTCGTCGGTGTCTTTGAAGGAGGCGCGGACGAGCGACTTCACGTCGGTGTTGCCGGAGGGCGCTGCGGCCTTCGCGGTCTCGAAGGTGTTCGATCCGCCGTAGCCGAGCAGGTCGGCCACGGTCGCGTCGCCGGTGACGGAACCGGTCGGGAGGCTGAGCGCCGTCGGGGACTTCGCGAGGATCAGGGTGCCGGTCGTCCCGCTCGGGTTGAGCGAGGTGCTGGCGACATCGGGTGCCGGGAGGGCTGCGCCCGCCGTGCCGTTGGAGGCGCCGGAGACGAGGTAGTACCCCTTGGCGGCGATCGATCCGGTGAGCGGGACGACGCCGTTGGAGGCGCCCGTGCCTCCTGCCGACCGGTACTGGAGGCTCCACCCGGTCAGGCTGACACCCTGGTCGCCCGGGTTGTAGAGCTCGACGAACTTGTTCGTGAAGGCGGCGCCGGCGCTCCCGCCGGACAGGTACGCCTCGTTGATGACGACACCCGTGCCGTCCGTGCTGGCGAGCGCCGGCGTCGCGACGAGGGCGCCCGCGGCGAGGCCGGCCCCTGCGATCGCGGCGGCGGCGGCGCGTGCCAGCCTGCCTGCTCTGGTTGACATGGTTCTCCTGTGGTCGGTGAGGGCGGGGATGAGTCCGCCGAGCAACTTACGGTTCGCCTGAGACCGGACTGTGTCTCCTGAGTGAACGTACAGAAAACTCAAACAGGGGTAGACCGCTCATTTGAGCATCGACCGGGTGGCGGCCCGCGTGCGCCATGATGGGTCCATGCGGATCGAGGAGATCGACCACTTCCGGGCGCTGGCGGCCGAAGGGCACCCGGCGCTGGCGGCCGAGACCCTCGGGATCTCCCAGTCCACGCTCTCGCGCTCCATCGCGCGCCTGGAGGCGGAGGCCGGCGTCGAGCTCTTCGACCGGAGGCGCGGGCACCTCGAGCTGAACCAGTACGGCGAGATCCTCCTCGCCCACGCCGTCCGCGCGGAGGCGGAGCTCGAGAACGCCATGGCGCGGATCGAGGCCCTGCGCGACCCCTCGGCCGGGACCGTGTCGCTGGCCTACGTCTCCTCCTTCGGAGGGTGGTTGATCCCCCGCGTGGTCCGCGAGTACCGGGAGCTGTTCCCCGAGATCCGGTTCGTGCTCAACGGAGGCACCGCCGACACCGTGCTCGATGCCCTCCGCGAGGGCGCCGCCGACCTCGCCTTCCTGAGCCCCGACCCGCGCGACGCCGACATCGAGTGGCAGCCCCTGACGGCCGAGCGACTCGTCCTCGGCGTCCCCGAGGGGCACCCGCTGGCCGGGAGGGAGGGGGTCACCGTCGCCGACCTCGAGCCGTACGACCTCGTCGCCCTGCGCACCGGCTCGGGCCTGCGCCACATCGCGGACGCCTACTTCGCCGCCCACGGCGTCGTCATGGCGCCGGTGGTCGAGGTCACCGAGCTGGCGACCCTCCGGGGGCTCGTGCGGGACGGCGTCGGTGCCGCCCTCATCCCGGACACGCCGAGCGAACCCGGGATCGTGGCCGTCCCGCTCGCCGACGAGGCGACGCGGGTCATCGGCCTCGCCCGCAACCGCACCCGTTCAGAGTCGGCGGCGGCGGCCCAGTTCGCGAAGTTCGTCAGGGAGGAGCTGGGCCCGTTCGTCTCGGGCGCCCAGAACTCCTAGCACGAGTCGGCGAAGAGCCGTCGCGGCCGGGCCGGGTCGGCGTCGTCCAGCAGGACCGATGCTACCTCGCGGGGCGCTCCCAGGGGGTCCTTCCTCCCGGTCGTCACGAACGACCAGTCGGGGCTCCGCTCCGGGTCGTGCTCGATCCAGAGGGAGAAGTTCCAGAACGCACGGAAGCCCGGCGAGAGGAGCTCCGGCCCGGTCGCGATGAGCACACCGCCCCGCGCCCGGAACGGCACCACGACCCGCTCCCGGAACTCGTCCGGGTCGCCCCCCGCCGCGACGGCCGTCCGCTCGACGTCGTCTCCCCGCTCGCGCAGCGCGGCCTCCAGCTCGTCAGCCGCTGCGGTCGTATCCGCTTCGGCGACTCCGGTCACGGCGATCAGCCGGGGACCCCGGTCGTAATGCTGGCGGAACTCGCCCGCGATCCCGTCGTAGAAAGCGGCCCGTTCGGTGGAGGTGGTGCTCACCGCTGCTCCTCTCGTCGCGCTCTGTCGTCTGAACGAACGCTACGCGTGCGCGCGGTGTTCCGCGAGCGTACTGTCTGCGGCGTGGAGACGCACGACGCCGACCCGCGCGACGGGCGCGACGAGAGCGAGGCACAGCGCGCGGACCGGAACTGGAACGAGTTGCTGCAGGAGTTCCGCGTCTTCCAGACGGGCACGCAGATCCTCGCAGCGTTCCTTCTGACGCTGCCGTTCCAGCAGCGCTTCCAGAAGCTGAGCGCGTTCGATCAGGGCGTCTACCTGGTCCTCGTCTTCCTCGCGGTCGCGATCACGCTGCTCGCCCTGGCGCCGGTCAGCCTCCACCGACTCCTGTTCCGGCAGAAGGCGAAGACCGAGCTGGTGGGCATCGGCAACGCCCTGCTGATCGTGTGCCTGGCCGCCGCCTCCCTGCTGTTCACCGGGATCGTGCTGTTCATCGTCGACTTCCTCCTCTCGCCGACGGCCGGGTTCATCGCCGCGGGATGCGTGTTCCTGCTCCTCCTCGTCATCTGGATCGTGCTGCCGCTCGCGATCCGGGCGCGCCACGCGCATCGCAACGGCACCGCTCGGGACTCGCGCCCGGTCGGTTGAGCAACGACGCCCATCCGCGCTCAGGGCGTCGGCGCGGGAGTGGGCGTCGCGGTCGGTGCGGGCGTCGGCTCCGCCGGGGCGTCCGTCGACCCGGGCACCGCGGTGGGCGCGTCGGTCGGAGCCGGGGTGGTCCCGTCGGCCGGCGCGGGTGCCGACGTGGACCCGGACCCGGTCGCCCCTCCCGGCACCGCGGAGGACGTGGGCTCCGGCGCCGGCGTCGAGCTGGAGGCGCCGCCTCCCGCCTGCACCGGTGTCGCTCTCGGGTCCTGCTTCACGATGTCCTTGAGCTGCTGCTCGTAGGCGAGGAGCCGCGCCTGCACGTCCGAGAGCGCGAGGCCCTGCAGGTTCTTGGAGAACGACATGATCTGCGCCCAGAGCGAGGTCAGCTTGGTCATCGACGCCGCATCGAGCGGGTGATCGAGGGTGAGTACGAGCTGGTCGGCGAGTGCCGCGGTGAGGCAGTTGAGGCATCCGTAGTTGGCCGCCGCCGACAGGTTCTGCGGGACGACCACGTGCGACTGCCCGACGACCAGCACCACCTGGAACCCGACGGCCACCGTCGTGCAGCCGCTGCAGTGGGCGAAGGCGTACGCCGAGTTGGTGTTGAGGGCCTGCTGGCCATCGGTGACCCAGACGAGTGCGAAGGCGACGTCGTAGAGCACCGAGCCATCCGTGGTGTTCACGGCGAGGGCCTGGTTGTCGCCGGGCTTGGGAGGGGCGGGCTTGGTGAAGGGGAATACCCACGTCGGCGACGTCCTGTCGCGCGGGGTCAGGATCATCGCGAGCTGCGGGTGGTCCGCGGTCGGCCGAGCACCGCCTCCCGGCCAGATCGTCGTGGCGACGCCGGACGCTCCGGTCGAGAGCCGGCCGGGCTGGTAGGAGGCGGGCGCCACGATGTCCGAGATCGTCCCGCGCTCGTACGGCTGGATCGGGCGGTAGGCCTGCGGCGCCGGCCACCAGGCGAAGGCCAGGCCTCCGACGAGGGCGAGGACGAGCGCGGCCGCGGCGCCACGGCGCACCGGGCGCCCGCGGGTCCCGACCCAGAGCCGGGTCAGCCCGGTCCGCGCCAGCCGGAAGAGGATGTACAGCGTACCGAGGATCGGGAGGGCGACGGCCGCGATGAGCACGAGCTGAGCGCTGCCCGCGGCGAGGTCGCCCTTCCCGAAGGCCCCGGCGAGCGCGTGGGCGCGCTCGGCGATGGCGACGACGGCCGTCGCGATCACGCGGGGCAGCGTGAGCACCATCATCACCAGCGAGAAGAGCAGCATCGGGACGACGAAGAGCACCCACACGCAGACGACGGCGCGAGCCCACGGCTTCAGGGTCCGCGACTCGGCGCGGCGCCACCTCCAGGGCAGGAGCCCGAGGAGGGTCGGCTTGATCCGCTGGAACAGGTCGGGGACGCCGGTGATGTCGGCGAGCACGTGGTACCCGTCGAAGCGGACGGTGGGGAGGAGCTGGTGCACCATCTGGAGCAGCTGCGTCAGCGCCACGAGGAGCAGGGCGTCCCACCGGGTCGCCCACCAGATCCCGACGATCACGACCGCGACGATGGCGTTGAAGTAGAGCCCGCCCAGGTCGGTCCGGATCCGGCCGGCGCGGCCCAGGCGGTAGGAGTCGGTCACGTCGGTGAAGAACGCGGGCCAGAACAGGTAGAGCCCGGCGCCCATGCGCCCCGGGGTCGCGCCTCCGTACCGGGCAGCAGCGGCGTGGCCGAACTCGTGGAAGCCGGCGGAGAGCACCGTCACGGCCACGATCAGCAGGAGGACGCCCGGGTCCTGGAAGGCGTGATAGGTCGCGGCGGCGAGTCCCTCCACGAACAGCAGCCACCAGCAGGCGGCCAGGAAGACGCAGAGCACCGGGATGACGACCAGCGGGTGGAAGAGCTTCGAGAACGGCGCCGTGACGCGCTGGGTCACGGCCGGGTCGGTGATCTCCTTGCGGAGCCGGAGGCCGAGCAACGGGCTCGACCGCTTCACCTCGGGCTCGCTGCCGTCCGCGCGCGTGAGCAGGCCGAGCGGCCGGAGGGACGAGTCGACCAGGTGGACGACGTCCTCCGGGCGGACCAGGCGGCCCAGTCGCGCGCTGACCCGCCCGGCGATCTGCTCGACGCTGCTCTGCCCGTCCACCTCTTCGAGCGTGGCGAACAGGAGGGGCGTCAGCTGGAGCGTCTGCCCGTCGCCGCGTCGCGCCAGGGAGGGGGGCTCGCGGTAGCCCGATCCCTTCATGGCGCCGATCAGCTCGACACCCTGAGCCCGGGCCAGGACCTCCGAGGCCCGGGCGGAGGTCTGCGCGTCCGACGGGTCCGACGCGTCGCGGACCTCCGGCCCGGGATCCGGTGCGATCGTCACCGGCGGGTCACGGCTGGGTGGTCGACGTCGGCGTGGTGCCGCCCGCGGCCGGGTCGCCGATGGTCGACTGCTGGCCGGCGGTCGCGTCCGCCGAGCCGGTGATGCTCTGGTCGATCGCCGCGTCCTGGTGCGACACAGCCGCGGCCTGGCTGTCGATCGAGCCGATGTTCGCGGCCACGGAGGCGTCGATGGGTGCCGCGACGTTCGCGTTCGCGGCCACCGCGCCGTTGATCGGGGCGGCGATGTGCGCATCCGCCGCCGCGTTGATGTCGACGTTCAGCAGGTTGCCGTCGGTGAGCGAGCCCGATGAGGTGGCGGTGGGCGCCGGCGCCGGGGCCGTCGTCGTGTCGGCCGTCGGCGACATGTCGCTCACCTGGTGGGAGTTGGCCACCGCGTCGGCGGCGATGCCCTGCTGGATGCCGGCGGTCTGGTCGGCACCCGCGACGGCGGTCGAGCCGGCAGAGAGGAGGTTCGCGCTGGCCGACGCCTCGATCGGCGCGGCGACGTTGGCGTTCGCCGCGACACCGAGGTCGACCGGGGCGACCAGCCCGAGGCCGAGGTTGAGGTCGGCGTTGAGGTCGAGGATGGAGGCGACCTCCTTGTCGGGGAGCGGCGTCGCGCCTTCGGCCGCCAGCTCGTCGGCGGAGAGGGGTTCGAGGTCGGCGTTGCTCGCGTCGTTCATCTGTTGCTCCGTCTCCGGCGCACGGGGCGCCCGGTCGAATGCAGTCCCGCGATCGGTGGTGATCGCATGATCTGCGCAGTACGCGAAGGACCTTACACGCGTGATCTTCTGCGTCGAGATCGTTCACATTCGGCTTCTCTCGTGCTATGCACAGCCCTTCCGTGTAAGGTGAAGTGTCCGGCCCGGCGAAGAAGACCCCGGGTTCCGGAGTTGATCACGCGCTTCTGATCGTGCGACGCGGCGTTTCCCGCCCGCGTTTCGCGTCCGGGCTCCGCGTGCGGCCCTCCTCATCGGGGCGGAGGGAACCGCAGCCATCGACCCATCCCCCCACGACGAAGCGACCCGGCTCCTCCCGGAGCCCCCCAGACGTCCGTACCGACTCCCGGTGCGGCGACCGGAACCGATCCCTCGGTTCCCAAAAGAAGGAAAGAAGAAACGATGGCCTCAGGCACCGTCAAATGGTTCAACACGGAGAAGGGGTACGGGTTCATCGCCCCGGATGACGGCACTGCCGACGTCTTCGCCCACTTCAGTGAGATCGCGGCCGACAAGGGCGAGTTCCGCAACCTCGCCGAGAACCAGAAGGTCGAGTACGAGATCACCCGCGGACCCAAGGGTCTCCAGGCGGCGAACATCCGCCCGCTCTGACCCCCGAGAAGTGCCCGGCCCGTGCGGCCGGGCACTTCCCTTTTAAGCCGGGAGTCGAGCCCGGATGCGCCGCCCTGACGCGGGCCCTTCGGCCCTGCTCCGGCGGGGCCGCCGTCGCCAGACTCGCAGGCGTGACTCGAGACGGTTCCCGCCCCTCCATGCGCGCCTGGCGCACGACCGGTGCGCCAGGAGGGCTCGAGCTGACCGCGCTCCCCGTCCCCGTGCCGTCCGGCACGGAGCTCCTCGTCCGCGTCGAGGTCTGCGGCATCTGCCGGACGGACCTCCATGTCGTCGACCACGAGATCCCCGTGCATCGCGAGCGCGTCGTCCCAGGTCATCAGGCCGTCGGCGTCGTCGAGGGCATCGGTCCGGCGGTCACGGCCTTCGCGGCCGGGGATCGCGTCGGCGTCGCGTGGCTCCGCCGCACGTGCGGCCAGTGCGACTACTGCCGCCGCGGCGCCGAGAATCTCTGCCCGGCCTCCGAGTACACGGGATGGGACGCCGACGGCGGATTCGCCGAGTACCTGACCGTGCCCGCGGCATACGCGTACCGGCTCGACGGTGCCATCGACCCCGTCGAGACGGCTCCGCTGCTCTGCGCCGGCATCATCGGGTACCGGGCGCTGATGCGCGCCGCCCTCCCTCCCGGCGGCACGCTCGGCATCTACGGGTTCGGGTCGAGCGCGCATGTCACGGCGCAACTGGCGATGGCCTCCGGGGCGACCGTGTACGCCATGACCCGAGGCGAGCAGAACCGGTCGCTCGCGCGAGAGCTCGGCGTGGCGTTCGTCGGGGGTGAAGCGGACGAGCCTCCCTCCCCGCTCGATTCGGCGATCGTGTTCGCGCCCGCCGGGGAGCTGGTCCCGGTGGCCCTCCGGGCGACGCGCAGCGGCGGGACCGTCGCGCTGGCCGGCATCGAGATGACCGACATCCCGTCGCTCGCCTACACCGAGACGCTGTTCCGCGAGCGGGACCTGCGGACGGTGACCGCCAACACGCGCGAAGACGGGGCGCGCTTCCTGAGACTCGCGCAGAGCCTGCGGCTCCGGCCGACGGTGACCCGCGTTCCGTTCGAGGGCCTCGGCGACGCGATCGCCGCGCTGCGCGACGGCACCGCCCGCGGCTCCCTCGTCCTCGGGGTGGGCCCGGGTCGCTGAGTCCCGGGCGGCGCCACGCCGGTGCGGGAGGGGCGAAGGTCCCCGCCTCCAGCGGCGACCGGTTCTAGCGTCGGGCTATGAGCCTCCATGACCCGCGCTGCGCCGCGGCGGACCCCGGGGTCTGACGACGTGAACTTCGGTCTGCTCGCTCTGGTCGTCGCCGTCGGATTCGCCGGGCCGCTTCTCGCGGCTCGCGACTCCTGGCATGTGCCGGTCGTGGTGGGCGAGCTGGCCGCCGGGATCGTCATCGGGGTCTCCGGCCTGCGGCTGGTCGACCCGTCGAGCGATGACTTCACCCTGCTCGCCGACATCGGATTCGGCCTCACCATGGTGGTCGTCGGCTCGCAGATCCCGATCCGCGACACGTCGCTGCGCGGGTCCATCGGTCGCGGCATCCTGGGCGCCCTCGCTGTCGGCGTCGCCGCCGCCGTGCTGGGTGTCGGGATCGCAGCCCTGTTCTCGTCTGGCCACGCGGCTCTCTACGCCGTCCTGCTCGCCTCCTCGTCCGCGGCGCTCGTCTTGCCGATGCTGCGCTCGGTCGGCCTCTCCCGGGGGTCGCTCGGTCAGCTCGTCGCCCAGATCGCCGTGGCCGACATCGCCTGCATCGTCGCGCTGCCGCTCGTCGTGGCTCCCGCCCGCGCCGGAGGGGCGGCGCTCGCGGTGGCCGTCATCGCCATCGCGGCCGCGATCCTCGCCGTGGTGCTCGTCCGCCTGCAGCGGACGGGGGCCAGGCGCCGCCTCCACATGTACTCGGAGCGCCGCCGCTTCGCCCTCGAACTCAGGCTCAGCCTCCTCGTGCTGTTCGCCTTCGCGGCGATCGCCCAGTTCGCCGGGCTCTCGATCATGATCGCGGGCTTCGCGGTCGGGCTGGTGCTGTCGGCGGGGACCGAACCGCACCGGCTCGCCCGCCAGCTGTTCGGCATGACGGAGGGGTTCTTCGGGCCGCTCTTCTTCGTCTGGCTGGGCGCCTCCATCGATCTGCGGGCGCTCGGCGCTCACCCGGCCATGATCGTCCTCGGCGTGGTGCTGGGGGTGGCCGCGGTCGCCGCTCACCTCGTCTCCCGCGCCGCCGGGCTCCCGCTCGGGCAGGGGGTGGCCTCGGCCGGCCAGCTCGGCGTGCCCGTCGCCGCGGTCACGCTGGGCATCCGCACCGGCGCCCTGCTCCCGGGCGAGGACGGCGCGATCCTCCTCGGCGCCCTCGTCAGCGTCGGCTTCGCGACCCTCGCCGTCGCGACGCTGGCGAGACGGCAGAAAGCCGCCGGCGCCCCGACGGCGAGGGACCTTCGTCCCTGACCGGCGCCCCGGTCGTCCTCCGATCCTGAGGGAGGCGACAGGAGGCACGCAGTGGAACACATCGCGAACGGCGCGGGCACCTACCTCGGGTGGGGGCCTTTCGTCATCCAGCTCGGCAACCTGATCGTGATCGTGGCGATGCTCGTGCTCTTCGTGCTCGCGATCACCCTCCCGTTCCCGAAGGCGAGGCGGCGGAGGTGAGCACCCAGCTGAGGACGCCGCCGGCCGCGGGCGACGAGGAAGAGATCCACACCTGGACCGGCCGCCTGCGCCGGTGGCTGGTGCGCCGCCTGCCCCCGAAGAAGCTCCTCCCGCAGGAGCAGCCCAGTTACGTCGCGTCGTGGATCTACGTCTTCGGCATGGGCTCGCTCGCCGCCCTGGCGATGGTGATCCTCTCCGGGCTCGTGCTCAGTCTGAACGGGCCCGCCTGGTACCACGTGTCCGCGCTCGGCCACTACACGAACAGCGTGCACCTGTGGAGCGTCGAGCTGTTCTTCATGCTCATGGTCGTGCACCTGTGGGGGAAGTACTGGATGGCCGCGTGGCGGGGCGGCCGCGCACTGACCTGGATCACGGGGATCCTCGCCTTCGCCGTATCGATCGGCGCCGGCTTCACCGGCTACCTGCTGCAGACCAACTTCGACTCGCAGTGGATCGCGTTCGAGGGGAAGGACGCGCTCAACGCGGTCGGGATCGGCGCGTGGTTCAACGTGGCCGACCTCGGGCAGATGTTCACGTGGCACGTCGTGCTCCTGCCGCTCGGGGTCGCCGCGATCGCTGCCCTGCACGTGCTGCTCGTGCGGGTCCACGGTGTCGTGCCGCCGCTCGACGCCGCAGAGACCGACGACCAGCTCGTCCGGCCCGGCAACGAATCGGAGGGCGCACCGTGAGCCGTTCACCCGACCTGTCCTGGCGCGCCCGCGGCGACCTGTTCAGCAGGCCGTGGGCCGGGCGCATCCGCGACTACGACCTGATCAAGGAGGTCACGGTCGGCTTCATCGTCGTGGCGCTCGTGTCGCTCGGCCTGGCCGCGGTCTTCGGCTCGCCGGACGAGCAGAGCGTGACGTTCCGGTCGTGGTCTACGAGCGACCCGGTCGACTTCGCCACGACCGCCACCGCAGAACTGGCCGGCACCAGCGATACGGCCCAGTACGGGCCTCCTTACAACAGCACGCCCGATGCTACGCAGACCCTCGGACCGCTCGACCTGCAGAGCTTCTCGGGGGTGCGCCTCCCGATCGACACGGCCCAGGCGTTCGTCCTCCAGCCGCTGAAGACGCTGCCCGGTCCCTCTGCGGCGGTCGCTCGCTGGCAGAGCGCGAGCGAGGCGCAGCGCACGAAGTGGACGGCGGCCTACGCCAAGGCCCTCACCGCTGACAAGGGCGGCGGCCTCCCGCGCGCGACCGCGGCCGAAGGGCCGGTCCCCGCCCTCATCGGAGGGCTGACCGCGATGGCGCGGAGCGGCGCGCTCGACGGGGCGCTCTCGAGCCAGAGCGGCTTCTACGGGACGAACTACACCCCGTCGATCCTCTTCCTCGGTGACGGGCAGTACTTCCAGACCCTCGCGTCGGACCGGCATCTGACCGGCGACCAGTGGGGGATGATGAACGAGACCGGCAACTACCCGGGGCAGCCCTGGCTGTGGCTCTTCTCGCTGTTCTACCAGGTCGAGCCCTTCGCCTCCGCCCCCAACGCCGACCTCGTGGTCGTGCTCATCATGGCGCTCCTGACCGCACTCCTCGCGCTCCTGCCGTTCATCCCCGGGCTGCGGACCATCCCGAAGTGGATCCCGCTGCATCGGGCCATCTGGCGCGACTACTACGCCCACCGGGCAGCGCCGGCGGCTCCGGTCGCACCCCCGGCGGAAGGGCTCGCGCCCGACCCTCTGGAGGCGGCGGCCGCACCGCGGAGTGGCGGCTTGTGATCGCTGGCGGCCGGGCGCACACTGTTGACGCGGTTCGCGCCTGCCCGGCGCTCCGCTGACACCGGCGAGGGGAACCATGACCGAGGCACTGCACCACGACGACCCGGCCGTCGGCCACCCCTCCGGGTACACGGACATGTCGGAGATCGTCACCGACTGGTCGCAGCTGTGGCCCAAGCGCGCCTACCTGCTGCGCTCCCCCGACGGGCACGACTACCTGTCGACGTTCGGCGGCCCCGGCGAGCAGGAGGGGTCGGCGACCTTCTTCGTGCACGCTCCGGGCTACGACGGCGAGATGACCCTGAACCCCGGCGACGGGTGGACGGTGCTGCGGGCGGCACCGGAGCAGTAGGTTCCGCCCAGCCCCGGGGGCGCCTACTGCGGGTAGGGGGTCTCGCCCCGGTCCAGCATGCCGACGAGCTTCGTCAGCCGGTTGAGCCGGCTCGTCTCGCTCGGTGCGGTGACGACACGGTGGATGACCGCGTACCGGTTCTGCCGGTTGAGGCGGGCGAAGAGCTCGGCCGCGGCGGGAGAGGCCTCGAGCGCCTCCCGGAGATCGTCGGGGACCTCGGCCGTCGACGAGCCGGCGTAGGCGCGCTCCCATCGCCCGTCGGCCCGGGCGCGCTCGATCTCGGCGTGCCCGCGCGGGCGCATGCGCCCCTCCACGACCAGGGCCTCCACGAGGGAGATGTTGCGCTTCGACCACAGGGAGGCGGCGCGTCTCGGCGTGAACCGCTGGAGGAACGTGGCGCCGTCGCGCCCGCGCTTCTGCCCGTCGATCCAGCCGCTGCAGAGCGCCTCCAGAAGCGCCGCGTCGTAGCCGAGCGAGGTCGGCTCGGTCGTGCCGCGCTTGGCGAGCACGAGCCACACGCCGTCGGAGACCCCTTCGTGGCGCTCGAGCCAGGCGCGCCAGGCGGCCGCATCGGCGAGGATCAGCTCGTCGGTCATGGCACGACCCTAGCGATCACCGCCGACACCGCCCGGTCCGCCGGGCTCGCGCGCTCGCTCGGGCGTCCGACCCGCCCGACCCCACGAGGTGCTCGTAGATGCTGCCGACACGCCGCGCGGTCGCGCACCTGCGAGCACCTCGAAGGGTCGTTCGGCACATGCAGGCCGGGCGCGGACGCCGGGACCTTGGACCCTCCGGTCGGGCCGCCGGGCCTCCTAGCCTCGGATCCAGGTGGTCCGCGCTCAGCCCACCACCTGACCGACAGAGGGAGCGCAGAGCCATGCAAGCCGTAGCCGGAGACTTCATCGTGATCTCGTCGAAGCACGACGACGAACCGAACCGCGTGGGCATGATCCAGGAGGTGCACGGCGAGGACGGCGCGCCGCCTTACGTCGTCAAGTGGGAGGACAACGGCCACACGACCACGCTCTTCCCGGGCCCCGACGCCCACATCGAGCACCGGCCGGAGGACATCACGGGCGTGCACCCGTAGCCTCCGGCGCTTTCACATGAACCAGACGGCCTGATTGGACGAGGCGATGACATTCGCACCCGCCCCCAGCGCGGCGATCACATCCTCCTTATCGCACACCAGGCCGCCGGCGATGAGCGGGAGCGCCGTCTCCTCGCGCACCCATGCGGTCACCCTCGGCATGCAGCCCGGCAGGATCATCACCGCATCCGGTTCCGACACCTTCACCTGTTTGGGGAGGTTGTTGTAGCTCAGTGAATCGACGAGGAAGATCCGGTGCACGGCGAGAAGCCCGTTCTTTCTCGCGGCCTGGACCATCGTGGTCTTCGTGCTCAGGACACCGTCAGCGGCCGTGTGCGCCTTGAGGAAGTCGACGACCACGGGCTTGCTCGCAAAGCCGTCGAGAAGATCCACATCGACGAAGACCGTCTTCCCCGCCTTCTTGAGCGCGGCCACGATTCCCGGGATGGTCATGACGGTCCCGAAGAGAACGAAGACGACCGGGCAGGGCGCAGACGCGGCGGCGCGCAATCCGGCCGCGTCCTTGACGCTGGCGATCACCGGGTGAAGACCGAGCAGTTCGTCGATGCGGGAATCGTCGACTGCGGCCGGCCTGGGTTCGCTTATCGTTCCGTGCACGGTTCCATCCCTCTTTGACCACGACGTCGGCGGGCCAGGGAGGCTCGCGACGACTCTGTCGCGGGAGATTCTACGCGACCCTCCGCGCCGCTGATGCGCGGGGGGACGGCTCCGCGGGCGTAGAAGTCGGCACGCTTGCTCTCTCGTCGTGTCCGTGTTACCGTCGACCGACCTACCACAACTGAACACATGCCCCGGCCAGCGCCGGGGCGGTTGCTTGAGACTCAGAGAACAGCGACTCCTCCCTTTGGGGGATCGCTGTTTTTTTGTGCCCGAAAACAAGACGCAAGGAGAAAGAGACCGTGCTGGAGACGCAGGAACTGGAAATCGACGACAAGAGCGCGCTCGCCGGCAAGCGCCTGACCCGCGAGGAGATCGTCGACGCTTACATCGAGATGCTCGGGAGCGAGCGGGTCATCACCGACGAGCAGACGCTGAAGGACAACAGCGCCGATCGCTACTACAAGGTCGAGAACATCTTCGGGATCTACTCGCTTCCCCTGCCGGCCGCCGTTCTCAAGCCGGCCTCTCCGCAGGACGTGGCTCGAATCCTCAGCTTCGCGAACGACCACGGGATCAACGTCGTTCCCAAGACCGGCGGCTCCGCGACAGAGGGAGGCCTCGAGACCGTCGTCGAGAACTCCATCGTCCTCGACGGTTCCGGCATGAACCGCATCCTCGACATCGACATCGAGAACATGCAGGCGACGGTCCAGTGCGGCGTCCGCCTGGAGGATCTGGAGAACGCGGTGCGGGAACTCGGGTACACCACGGGCCACTCCCCTCAGTCCAAGCCGCTCGCCCAGTACGGCGGACTGCTCGCGACCCGCTCCATCGGCCAGTTCTCGACGCTCTACGGCGGCATCGAGGACATGGTTGTCGGCGTCGAGACGGTCTTCCCGAACGGCGAGATCTGCCGGATCAAGAACGTGCCGCGCCGCGCCGCAGGCCCGGACATCCGGCACCTCGTCATCGGCAACGAGGGAGCGCTCAACTTCATCACCGAGGTGACGGTGAAGATCTTCCGCTACTACCCCGAGAACCACCGGTTCTACGGTTACCTGCTCGATGACATGAAGACCGGATTCGAGATCCTTCGTGAGGTCGTGGCCCAGGGCTACCGGCCATCGGTTGCGCGTCTCTATGACGGCGAGGACGGCCTCTACCACTTCAAGCACTTCTCCGAGGGCCGGTGCGTGCTGATCTTCGTTGCCGAGGGACCCAAGGCGATCGCTGATGCGACCGGCGCGGCCATCGAGGAGATCGTCGCGTCGTACGACTCGGCCGATCGGGTCGATGCTCAATTGATCGAGGACTGGTTCAACCACCTCAATTGGGATGTCTCCAAGATCGAAGAGGAACGGATCGAGATCCGCGAGACGCTCGTCAACGGCTTCACCACCGAAGTGTCCGCCAACTGGAGCGCCATCCACGACATCTACCAGAACGCGCTGGCGCGGATCCGCAAGGAGATCCCCGCAGAGTTCACCCTCCTCGGAGGCCACTCCAGCCACAGCTATCTCAACGGCACGAACATGTACTTCGTCTACTACTACAAGGTCGATGTCGAACCCCAGCTCGAGCGCACGGTGTATCACGACCCGATTCAGAACATCATCGTCGAGGAGACCCTCAAGCTCGGTGGTTCCATGTGCCACCACCACGGGGTCGGGAAGCACCGCACCCACTTCCTTGCCGACGAGTACGGCTCCTCCCTGTCGATGCTCGAGGCGCTCAAGACCGCGTTCGATCCCAACGGCATCATGAACCGCGGGACGATCTTCCCGCTCGCCAAGTAGCCCGAACACTTCCGCGAAGACGAGGAAACATCCATGACTCTCGATATCTCCGACTTCCAGATGGACTTCTTCTCCCTGAAAGGCAAGAACGCCATCGTCACCGGAGGCAACACCGGATTGGGCCGAGCCTTCTCCGTGGCTCTCGCCAAGGCCGGTGCCAACGTCCTGGCGGCGAGCATCATGCCGGACGACGACACAACTCGCGACCTCGTCGAAGCCGCGGGCAGCCGATACGTGTACACGCGATCCGACATCACGGCTCCAGGCGCACCCGCAGACGTCGTCCGGACGTGCGTCGCCGAGTTCGGCTCCGTGGACATCCTGGTGAACTGCGCGGGCCGCAGCATCAACGAACCCGATGTGACGAAATACACGCGCGAGCAGTGGGACCCGATGGTGGCACTCAACCTGACCGCCGCGTTCGAGATGTCGCACGAGTGCGCCAAGCACATGATCCAGCAGCGCAGCGGCAAGATCATCAACATCTGTTCGGTGTTCACGTTCCTGGGCGGCCAGTGGTCGCCCGCGTACGCAGCCACCAAGCACGGCATCGCTGGATTCACGAAGGCGTACTGCGACGAGCTCGCCCAGTTCGGAATCCAGGTCAACGGCATCGCGCCGGGCTACTACGCCACCGAGCTGACGGCGGCGACCCGAGCCAACTCCGAGACAAATCAGCGGGTGCTCGACCACATCCCGGCCGGTCGCTGGGGCGAAGTGCAGGATCTGATGGGCGCCACGGTGTTCCTCGCCAGCCGCGCATCGGACTACGTCAACGGTCACATCCTGACCGTCGACGGCGGGTATCTGGTCCGCTGACTCGCGACCTCGACCGGGACACACCATGACAACGAAGTACATCCTCGGAATCGACGGCGGCTCGCAGAGCTCGAAGGTCGTCATCTTCGACACCGACGGCCGGGTCGTCTGCCAGGCTGTGGAGGACCTACAGCCGATGTACACGCCCGCGCCGGGCGTGGCCGAACACCCCGGCGACGACCTGTACGACTCCATCGTCGCGGCGGCCTCGCGCGCCATGGCGGCCTTCCCCGGTGATCCCGGGGATATCGTCGGGGTCGGATTGTGCACGATCCGCTGCTGCCGGGCGCTGACCCGCGCCGACGGGACCCTGGCCGAACCGGTCCAGAGCTGGATGGATCGGCGTCTTTCGGTCAACTACGTGCACAACAATCCCGAGGTCGCGCACGTGACCACCGCCTCCGGTTACCTCATGGGGCGTCTCACCGGGCAGCTCGTCGACACGGTCGCCAACTACATCGGGCCGTGGCCGGTCGACGTGCGAACGTGGGACTGGTTCAGCGATCCGAGCGTGTTCGACTCCTTCGACATCGACCGGTCGATGCTCTATCGCCTCCAGCTCCCCGGGGAGGTGGGGGGCGTGGTGAGCGAAGCGTTCGCCGCGAGCACCGGCATTCCGGCGGGCATCCCCGTCGTGCACACCGCGAACGACAAGGCCGCGGAGGCGCTCGGTGCGGGATTGCGCGACGAGACCACGGGACTCGTGTCCCTCGGCACCTATATCGCCGGCATGGTCGTCGGGCGCGATTACGTCGAGTCGCCCCGGAGCTTCTTCACGAACTTCGCCTCGGAGCCCTACCGGTACATCTACGAATCCGGTGGCATTCGTCGCGGCATGTGGACCGTGTCGTGGCTGCGAGATCTCCTCGGCTCCGAGGTCTCGGACGGTGCGCGATCGTCAGGAATCAGCGCCGAGGAGCACCTCAATCGACTGGCCGCCAGCGTCCCCCCGGGGAGCGATGGCCTGATGTGCCTCCTCGACTGGCTGGCGCCTCCCGACAAACCGCACCGGAAGGGCGCTTTCATCGGCTTCGACGAACGTCACGGAGTCGCACACATGTACCGGTCCATCCTGGAAGGCATCGCCTACAGCATGAAACGGGCGATGACGGCCATGGAGGACGAGCTCGGGATCCGGGTCGAGCGGCTCGTCCTCTCGGGCGGAGGCTCCGCCAGCGACCTCTGCATGCAGATCTTCGCCGACGTCTTCGCCATCCCGGTGCTGCGCAACGAGGTCCGCGACGCTGCCGGCCTCGGTGCCGCTATCTGCGTCGCCGTCGCTTGCGGGATCGATGCGACGTTCGACGAGGCCGCTCAACGGATGGTCCGGAGAGCGGACACCTTCTATCCCGATCCCAGCACGGCCCGGCTCTACGAGGAGTTGGGCAGCGTCTACGCCGATATCCGCGACCACACCGATCCCCTGCTCGAACGCACTCACCGCATCCTGTCCAACCAAAGGGAGAAATAAGAACATGTCCGCAGCCGTGAAATCAAGGAAGATTTTTCAGCTCGCCCTGCTGATCCTGTCAGCCGGATCGATCTACCCACTCGTCTACCTCCGAGAGAATTTCCAGTCGTCGATCCTGTCGGTCTTCGGGATGAGCAACGCCGAGCTCGCGAACCTGTATTCACTTCTCGGGATCATGTTCGTGGTCGGCTATTTTCCCAGCGGATGGCTGGCCGACAAGTTCCCGACGAAGTGGCTGCTCATCTTCTCGCTCACCCTCACCGCGGCCACGGGCATCTTCTACGCCCAGATTCCCGACAAGTCCCTCCTGGTCTACGTGTTCCTGGTGTGGGGCTTCTCCACGGTCTTCACGTTTTGGAGCGCACTGCTCAAGGCCGTGAACCTTCTCGCCGACAAGAGCGAGGAAGGCCGATTCTTCGGCGCCCTCGACGGCGGACGCGGGGTCGTCGAGGCCACGCTCGGCAGCATCGCGGTCGCGATCTTCGCTGCAATCGTCGGCCACAGCACGAATCTCGCGCAGACCAAGGCCGGACTTCAAGCCGTCGTCTACATGTACAGTGGCGTGCTCATCATCATCGCCATCCTGCTGTTCTTCGTCTTCTCCGGCAATGAGGAGCGATCCGTGCGGCGGACGGACGGCGGCCGCCCGGAGTCGACGTTCCGGGCGCTCCGCGAGATCGTGAAGGTGCGCGAGGTGTGGGTGATGTGCGTCGTGCTGTTCTGCGGGTACTCCCTCTTCTGGAGCTACTACTACTTCAACGGCTTCCTCACCACCAATCACGCGGTGTCCCCGGTCTCCGCCGGCGTGGTCACGGTCATCGTGCTCTGGATGCGGCCCGTCGGGGGCTTCGGAGGCGGCTTCATCGCCGACAAGCTGGGTCAGGGCCGAGTCCTGGCGGTGGCCATGGTCATCGCATCGCTGGGGCTGGTGGCGCTGGCCATGATCCCGAGCAGCGCTGCCGTCTTCTTCGTGTGCGCGCTGGTCGTCTTCGTCGGCCTGTTCCTCTACGTCATCCGCGGCGTGTACTGGTCACTTCTCGCTTACTGCCGGGTCCCTCTCGCCGCGACGGGTATCGCCATCGGACTGATCTCGCTGATCGGCTACCTGCCGGACGTCATCCTGCCGATGATCAGCAGCGCCATCTACACGGCGTATGGCAAGGATGTCGCCGGCGCGAACAGCCTCTACTTCATCATCACAGCAGGGATCGGACTGGTCGGCGCAGTGGCGGCCGGCTACTTCGCCGTCCTGATGAAGCGGCGGAAGGCCGCCGAACCCCTACTGGACGCCGCCGCGGAGGATCGCGCGACCGTTCAGCAGTAGGTTGCGGTCCGACCGGGAACAGCGGGGCGGGTGCTAGCGGCGGATGCCGGCAGCACCCGCCCCCTCTCGGTTCAACGAGGTGCTCGCAGATGCTGCTGACACGCCGTGTCGCGGCGCAGGTGCGAGCACCTCGACCCGACTGAGCCGCCCGCCGGGCCCGCACCCGAGGAGGCGGTAGTCAGGTCTGTCCACTTCTTGGGTCCCCCTTCCCGGCGTACGGTGGGCGAACACTCGCCACCGGGGCGAGGAAGAACGGGCAACAGAACGTGCACACTGCAACCTCCCTGAGCGCCTCATGAGCGGCGGCACCGAGGCGAAGGCGAGCGTCTGGTCGACATGGCACCAGCGGTTCGTCGTGGAGGAGCGCTACCTCTCGGCTGACGCGCGCCGCCGGCTTTACATCACGTCCGCGGTGCTGGCCGCCGTGGGACTCGTCTCCTTCCTCGTCCTGCTGGTCGGCGTGATGACGCACACGGGCTACGAGCGCCTCGATCTGCCGGTCGAGCGGTGGTTCGACGCCCAGCGCTCGGCCCCGGCGACCGGGTTCATGATCGCGCTGGCGATCGTCTTCGGCCCCGTGGCGATGCCGTTCGTCGTGCTCGCCGTCGTGGTGATCTGGACCCTGACCGCGAAGCATTTCTGGAGGCCCCTGCTGCTCGCCGGCGGCATGCTGACGGGAGTGGTGCTCGCGCAGATCCTCGCGCCGATCGTCCGGCACCCGCGGCCGCCGATCGCGGAGATGCTGTTCGGCCCGGACCACACTTTCTCGTTCCCGTCGGGTCACGTCCTCGGGACCTCGGACTTCTTCCTCATCCTCGCGTTCCTCCTCGCGAGCCGCATCCAGAGGCGTTGGTTCACGGTCGTGGTCTTCGTGCTCGCCGCCGCCGGAATCGTCTTGCAGGTGGTGAGCCGCCTGTACCTCGGCTACCACTGGATCAGCGACACCACCGCCTCCGTCGCCCTGTCGCTCGTCGTCCTCGGCGGCGTCATAGCGCTCGACACGCGCCGGACGGTCAGGGTCGAGGGGGAGCCGGTCAAGGGCGAGCTCTCGCAGAAGCAGGTGCACGGGACATGAGCGTCGACGCCGGCGACGTCAAGCGGGAGGCGAAACGCGCCGCCCGGACGGCCGCGGACAGCAAGGTCCTCGAGATCCTGGCACGGGTCGGTTTCGGCGCGAGCGCGCTCCTCCAGGTGCTGCTCGGTGCGCTCGCCATCCAGCTGGGCGTCAACCACTTCGCGGAGGCGGACCAGACGGGCGCGCTCGAGGCCGTGTCGAAGGTGCCGGGCGGCGTGTTCGTGCTCTGGATCAGCGTGGTCGGGCTGTTCGCGCTCGCCCTCTGGCTGATCATCGAGGGCGCCCTCGTCTTCCGGGGATCCAAGGGCAAGAAGTGGGCCGTGCGGCTGAGCTATTTCGCGAAGGCCGGCGTCTACATCGCCATCGGGCTCACGGCGCTGGCCTTCGCCGACGGCCACCCGACGAACGGCCGCACCACCGCCACGTCGATGAGCGCCGGGATCATGGCCCTTCCCGGGGGTCCCCTTCTGCTCGGCCTCGCCGGGCTCCTGACTGTCGCCGTCGGCGGCTACCTGATGGCGAAGGGCGTGCGGCAGACCTTCACCGATGACATCGTCATGCCGACCGGACCCGCGCGGATCGGCATGCTCGTGCTCGGAACGGTCGGCTACCTGGCCAAGGGCGTGGTGGTCGCCATCGCGGGTGTCCTGTTCATCGTCGCCGCGATCAAGGCCCGGCCCGACGAGGCGACGGGCCTCGCCGGGGCGATGGAGTCGATCGGGCAGTTCCCCGTCGGCGCGCCCCTCCTGTTCGTCCTCGGCGCCGGTCTCATCGCGTCGGGCATCTACAACGCGGTGCGGGCCTGGCTCGCCCGGTTCTGAGCGGAGCGCCCGCACAGACTTCGCGACAAGCCACACGGGAACCGGAGCGCATGGAATCCATGCGTTATGGTCGGCCGCGTGAGGCGAAGCGCGGGGGAACCAGGATCGTCGAGGCGGAAGCCCGTGTGGACCGCCGTCGCCGCGTCGTCTCTGCTCCTGGCCGCGCTGACGGGCTGCGTTCCGTCCGCACCGGCTGACTCTCCGACCAGCGGTCGTCCGACCGGTAGCGCCGTGCCGACTGCTTCGTCGACGCCGACCGCCGCGCCCCCGTCATCAGCCTCGCCGACCACCGGCCCTGGCTCGACGTCCGGACCGTCGCCGTCCTCGACGAGCACTCCCCGGCCTCCGGTGGACGCCGCAGGAGCCAAAGCGCTCGCGGTGCAGGCGTGCCAGACGATCGCATCCGGCTTCGCAGCGAACAACGTCGCCGCCGCAGCGCCGCTCGCCGCACAGGCCGCTGCGAAGGACCCGCGCTGGGCGCCGCTCGCCGCCGATCTCGACTTCATCCAGCGGAACCCGATCGACCCGAATACCGGGGAGGGGCCGCAGAAGACCGCAGAGGACGCCGCCGCGGCGGCGCACGACTGCTTCACCCTCGCCGGCGTCCAGGTGAGTCAGGACTGATGGGCGCGATGTCCGGAGGCGATCGACCGCGCCGCGGCGAACGGAAGGCGACGATGAGACCGAAGCGCGCGTGGAGCCGGCTGACCGGGGCGCTCGTCGCCCTCGGACTCGCCGTCACCCTCCTGGTGGCACCGGCGGCTCAGACGGCACCCGCCGCTTCCGCGGCGCCGGCCGAGGTCACCTGCGCCACCAGCTGCACCAACGTGCCGGCGACCGCGCAAGCGGCCGCCGAGTCGCTCCTGAACTCCTGGAGCAGCGGCAGCCTCGTCGTCGAGTCGCCCGAGGCGGCGATCATCCCGAGCGAGCTCCAGCCCATCGCGAACGGCACCATCGGCGCGACCCCGCAGTGCAACGTCGATGCCCGCACGCTGCAGCTGCTGGTCGTCGTCATCCGCAACTACGGCTCGGTGCAGATCAGCGACCTCAACCGGCGCTGCGCCAACGACGGCGTCGCGACCTGCGCGAGCAATCCGACCTCGTACCACTGCCTCCCCTCGACGGGCACCGAGGCCGTCGACATCACCTACGTCGGCGGGCAGCGGACGCGCGGGAACGATGACGCATCCGCGATGCTGCTCCGGTTCCTCGACTCCTTCCTCCCCCAGGGGTCGCGAGCGGGCCAGGCCGCGAACAGCAACGGCTGCGGCAACTACAGCATGCCCGCCCTGCTCAACATCTCGCGGTTCGCCGACTACTGCACGCACCTCCACGTCGACCTCGGCCCGACCACCACGCCGCTCCGCCTGACACGGACCGACAGCCTGGTCCGCCTCAGCGGCACCACCACCGTCTACCTGGTGAGCGGGAACCAGCGGTTCCGATTCGCGTCGGCGGACCTGCTCGCCCAATACACGAACCTCGGGCCCGTCAAGGACGTCTCGGCGGCCACATTCAACTCGTATGTCGACGGGCCGACGGTGCAGCGGACCATCCGGACCTCGGACGGGTCGATCTACCTCATCGACGCCAACAAGCGGTACCGGTTCTCCGGGTGCGCCCAGGCGACCGACTTCGGCCAGCCGTGCGACGGCATCCCGACGATCTCCCTGGGTCAGCTGAGCCTCATCCCCGACGGCGGCTACCTCGCCAGCCTCGTCAAGCTGCCGGACGGCAGCATCTGGCTGATGCAGGGGGGACAGCGCCGGCAGACGCCGAACCCGGCGGTCCTCGCGCCCTACGGCATCCCGGCGACGACCACGAGCCTGTCGAACTTCTCGATCGGCTCGGTCCAGGTCGGTCTCCCCGTGGTGGGAGTGGGGGCCTACACGGACGGTCAAGGCAACGTGACCGCCGTGACCGCAGGAGGGACGTACTCGGTCACCGCTGCAGCAGCGGCCGGCACTCTGCCGTCGCGGTCCGTCCCCCTGCAGGTCGAGTCGTACCAGCGGCTCTACCCGAGCGGCAGCCTCCCCCTCCGCCTCGCCTCCAGCGGGCGCTTCTTCGTGGCGGTCGACGGCGGCTGGCTCGAGGTCGGGGCGACCAACTTCGGCGGCCTGGACTATTTCACAGCCGGGACCGACGGTTCCTGGACGGGCCTCCCCCTCGTCGCGACGACGGCCTCGCCGCTGTTCATCCGGGAGCGCTCGAGCAGCCAGGTGTACCTGATGAGCGGCGGGATCAGGCAGGCGGTGGCCGATCAGTCGGCGCTGAACTGGATCTCGGTGACCTTCGGCGTGCCCGCCACCGTCTGGGTCGCCGCCGACGGCGCACTCCGGGGTCTCGCGCCCGCCGAGGGTCCGATCGTGAACGAGACCGGCACGCAGAACAACTACCTGATCGACGCGGGCAAGAGGTACAAGATCCGGGACTGCGCGCAGCTCGCCGCCTGGGGGCGGACCTGCGGCCAGATCCCTTCGCTGCCCACCGCGACGATCACCCAGTACCCCCTTGTCGGCACCCTGACCGATCTGGTCAAGCAGCCGACCGGGACGATCTGGCTGGTCCAGGGCGGCCAGCGCCGCGAGACCCCGGACCCGTCCGTGCTCGCCATGTACTGGATCCCCGCGACGACGACGACGCTCTCCTCCGGCGTCATCGGCTCGCTCCCGGTTGGTGCGCCCGTCCTGCGCGCCGGGATCTACAGCGACGGCGGGGCCAACGTCGCGAACGTGACCTACGGCGGCACCTTCTCCATGGCGGGCCTGACCGGGCCGCTCGTGACCGCGGCCACCAAGCTCCAGCCTGCGTCGTACCAGCAACTCGGCGCGACGGCAGCGCTTCCGCCCGCCATGGTCAGCGACGGCCGCTACTTCGTGGCGGTCGACAGTGGATGGCTGGAGGTGTCCGCCGCGACGCTCGGGGGACCAGCGGCCTTCACCGCAGCACCGTCGAACGCCTGGACCGGGATGCCCTTCTCTGCCAAGGTGACGGCGCCGTTCTTCCTGCGGGCTCCGGGCTCGAGCAGCATCTTCCTCATCTCCGGGGGCTACAAGCAGCCCGTCGCCGATCAGGGCGCCGCCAACTGGCTGGCCGCCTACTACGGTCTCAGCAACAAGGTGTGGGTCGCGGCCGGGGATGTGCTGAGCCGGTTGAAGTGACCGCGAGGCTCACCCTCCGTACGTCGTGACCGTCTCCGGGCCCTGATGGGTCGGGGTGACCGCACCGCCCGTCTCGTTGACGACGTGGTCGATCGTGCCTGCCCCGTTGAGGGACACCGTGCTGAGATCGTGCAGCGTCACGCCCGGTGTCACCGGCACCTCGAACGCGTGGCTCGCGTGGAGGGTGGGGTCGACGTTGGTATAGATGTAGCTCCCCGCTCCCCACAATTCGTGCCGGAGCACGGTGTCGGCCACCTTGTAAGCCGGGTACCCCAGCACGCCGTCGTGCTGCCACGCCGCCTGGTCCGGGGCGTCGTAGGGCAGCTCGTTCTGGAAGAAGACGGTCCGTCCGTCCTCGCCGTTCCAGATCACATTGTCCTTCTGGAAGTGCTCGACGAAGAGGCCGGTCGCGGTGACGTCGTCGCCGTTCACGATGAGCCCCGTGTCGGAGGTGTTCCGCGTCCACCCGACGCCGGTGCCGTGGTCGGCCCTCCAGAGCCACAGGTCGTCGAGCAGCACGTGGTCGCTGTCGACCTGCACACCCACGGTCGCCTTGCCCTCGTGCGGGCCGCCGATGCGGAGGAAGACGTCCTGGAGCGAGATCGGATCGGCGGCGCTCGAGCCTCCGCGGCCGCGCTGGTGCTCAGTACCGACCTGGACGAGCACCGGCGAGTTCACTGCCCCCGCGTCGACCGTGATGCCGGCGACGTCGACACCGGGAACGTCGTCGATGGCGAGCGGCGTCGAGCCCGTGTCCGCGGTCAGCGTCGCCAGGCCGAGACCGAGGACGACGGTTCCCGCGCGCTTGACACGGATCGACTGGTCGATCGAGTAGACGCCCGGGGTCAGGAGGAGGTTCTTCCCTCCGGCGAGCGCCGCATTGATGCGGCTGACGGAGTCACCCGGCTTCGCCACGAAGAAGGTCGACAGGGGGAGCACGCGGCCCGCAGACCCGCCTGCGGCCCAGGTCGTCCCCGACGAGTTGGTCTTCGCGGGAGGCACGACGACGGACAATCCGTCGCCCCCCTGCACGAGGTACGGCTTCTCCCGCGACGCCGGGGTCGCCATCAGCGTCGTGTAAGGCGGGTTCGGGAAGCTCTGAGCGGGCGCGCCCTGCACTCCGGAGAAGACCTGGTTCCACACGGCGTTCGACCACCCGCCGATCGTGCTGTCACGGGTGTAGAACTGCTGCTGGCTGCCGTTGACCGCGGTCGCGGAGACCTTCGAGTCGGCGACGAAGCCGCCGCTCGCGTACTGCGGCCCGGCGGTGCAGTAATCCATGAAGGAGAGACCGCCACCCGTGACATCGACCCGGCGCATGGGAGCAGCCTGGGACACCGCCCAGAACTCCGTGTTCGTCTGGCAGCCGGAGCCCCCCGCGACGGCGATGTGCAGGTTGGAGACCGACCGCCAGAAGTTGTCGAGGGCGATGCACCCGCTACCGTCGGTGAAGCAGCGGTTGTAGACATCGACCGACCCGTTGATCGTGACATCGTCCGGGGAGGCACCGAGCCCGGCGACCTCCGTGTCGTAGCCGACCTGGAAGCGCAGAGGGTTCGCGGGGGTGCCGTATGTGCCCGGAGCGAAGAGAAGCGCGTAGCGACCGGTGCCCATCTCGCTGTCGACCTGCTGGGCTGCGATGGCGTCGACCTTCGCCTGGATCTGCGCCTGCGGCATGTCCGGGGTGAACACGATCACGTTCGGTCCCAGGTCGCCGCCGAGCGGTGGCGGCGCCGCAGCAGCGGACTGCGCGGAGATCGCGCCGGTGAGCGCGATCGCGAGAACGGCCACGGCCGCCGCGGAGCGACGCGTTCGGGACCCCGATGATGTAAGGCGACTGCGCACGGATGGACCTACTTCCTCGTAGACGAACGCGACGGCCCCCGCACGAGGGACCTGCTGAACTCTAGAACGAGTGGACCGAGTTGTCCACCGGCCGGACGAGGCGCAGTCCCCGCCGCCCGGGTGACGCAGTAGGCTGACCGCGACCGGCACCCGAAGCCGGTTCAGGGGGTCGCCATGATCGCACCCGGAGGACCGGCGCAGCCGCGCGTGCCCTTGTGGGCGCCGCTCTACGGCGCTTCGTTCGGCGAGGCCTTCGTGCGCTACTGGAGGAAGTATGCGCGCTTCGACGGTCGAGCCAGCCGGAGCGAGTACTGGTTGTGGGCGCTCGCCGATGCGCTGATCTTCCTGGCCCTATGGCTGCTCGTGGTGCTCGGCGCGCTGGCCGGGTCGTCCGTCGACGCCGAGGGCAGCTTCACGCCCGGCCCGGGGATCGCCGTCGGCATCATCCTGCTCGTCGCCTGGTGGCTCGCGACGGTCATCCCGGGACTCGCGCTCGGTGCGCGGCGTCTGCACGACGCCGACCTGAGCGGACTGCTTCTGCTCCTCCTGCTCATCCCCAGCCTGGGCGGCTTCGCGATCTTCGTGCTGACGCTCCTGCCGCCCAACCCACGGGGAGCCCGGTTCGACCGCCCTGACACCGGGGTGCCCGGCTAGGCCGGCCCCCGACCGGCGTCAGGCCGACCGCACCAACCGGTAGCCCGCGGCGCGAAGCGTGTCGGCCATGTGCTGCGCGTACCACTCCGGCCATTGCTCGTCGAAGACGCCGCCCAGGTCCTCCTTCTCGTGAACGCCGTGCGCCTCGGCGGCCTGACGGAGGTGGTCCAGGATCACCCCGACCGTGTCGTCCGGCTCGGCGCCGCCTGCTGCCCCGCTCATCGGCCCGGCAGCCGCTTCTTGATCTCCTGGATGATCCACCCGTTGCCGTCCGGGTCCTCGAAGGAGGCGAAGGACGAGTAGTCGGCGCGCTCCGGGTGCGGACCCGGCAGACGGCCCTTCGTGCCGGCCTGGTGGAAGATGCCGGTCTCGTCGTGGAAGAGCTCGGACACGGCGACCCCGGCGGCGACGAGCGCGTCGCGCGCCTCCTCGATGTCGTACACGGTGAGCTGGAGGCCCTGGATGGAACCCGGCGCGGCGGTCGTCACCCCCTCGCCGAAGATGATCGACGCCTCCGACTCCGGCGGGGTGAACTGCACGACGCGGTACCCCTCGTGGATCGTGAAGTCGGCGTCCTGCCGCCAGCCCAGTGACTGGTAGAAGGCCTTAGCCCGGTCCACGTCGGTGACCGGGAGAACCACCACTTCGAGTTTCATGTACATTCTCATTCCGCCTTTCGTCGGGATGCTGCGCGTTGTTCGAGCCGGTAGGTCTCGAGGAGCCGGAGCCAGATCTCGCTCACGGTCGGATAGGAGGGAACGGCATGCCAGAGCCGGTCGATGGGGACCTGACCCACGATCGCCGTCGTCGCCGCGTGGAGCAGGTCGCCCACGTCCGGTCCGACGAGGGTCACGCCGAGGATGACCCGGCGGTCGTCGTCCACGACCATCCGCGCCCTCCCGGCGTAGTCGTCGGCCCGCACCACGGCGCCGGCGACCCACCCGATGTCGTAGGCGGCCACGCTCACGCGATAGCCGGCCCGCCGGGCGGCTGCCTCCGTCAGTCCGACGGAGGCGACCTCAGGCTCGGTGAAGGTCACCTGCGGCACCGCCTCGTGGTCCGCCGTGGCGACGTGGCCGCCCCACGGCTCGTCGAGGACGGTGTCGCCCGCGGCCCTCGCGGCGATGACGTCGCCGGCGATCCGGGCCTGGTACTTGCCCTGGTGCGTCAGGAGCGCCCGGTGGGTGACGTCGCCGACGGCGTAGAGCCAGTCGTGCCCGGGCAGCCGCATCGTGTCGTCGGTCGGCAGCCAGTCCCCCGGGGTCAGCCCGACGGTCTCCAACCCGATCGCCTCGGTGCGCGGACGGCGGCCGGTCGCGACGAGGATCTCCTCGGCGACCACGGGCTCGCCGTCGTCCGTCTCGACCCGGACTCCGTCGTCGCTCCGCGATACCCGCGCGAAGCCCGTCTCGAGCCGCAGGGTCACGCCCATCCTCTGAAGGGAGTCGGCGACCACTTCGCCCGCGAACGGCTCCATCGACGTCAGCAGACCGCCCCGCGAGATCACGGTCACGGCGCAGCCGAATCCCGCGTACGCGGTGGCCATCTCGCACCCGACGACGCCGCCCCCGAGGATGACGAGGCTCTTCGGCACCGTCTTGACGCTCGTGGCATCGCGGCTCGTCCATGGTTCGCTCTCGACGAGGCCCGGAACGTCCGGGACGACCGGGTCCGAGCCCGTCGAGACGACGACCGCCGCGCGGGCGGTGACCTCCGTCTCGGTTCCATCGGATGCGGTGACGATCACCACCCTCTCGCCGGCGATGCGCCCGTGTCCGCGCATCAGCGAGATCCCCGTCGAGTCCACCCAGTCCACCTGGCTCTGATCGGACCAGTCGTGAACGAGACGATCCCGGCGGCGCAGGATCGCCTCCACGTCGAGCTCACCGCTGACCGCCTCGGCGGCACCCTCGACGGCGCGCGCTTCTCGGACGCTCTGCGCGGGACGCAGCAGCGCCTTCGACGGGATGCACGCCCAGAAGGAGCACTCCCCGCCGACCAGCTCGTGCTCGATGAGCACCGCGGTCAGGCCGCCCTGCACCGCCCGTTCGGCGACGTTCTCCGCGACCGCGCCGCCGCCGATGACGACGACATCGAATTCGCTCTTCTCCATGCTGGCCCCCAGGCTGTCCGTGGATGCGGCCCTCGCATCACCGGGGCCGGCGGATTCATGAGCGAGGCTCAGCATAAAACCACCCCACTTACCGGTCAATCGATCGGGCCCGCCGCGCTCGCGGTCGCATCGCGCACGACGTCGAGCACCATGCGGAAGCGCGCCTCGCCGGACATCATCCGTGCGAAGGCAGCGCCCGCGTCGGCCAGCGGCCTGCGCTCGACGATCGGCGCGATCCCGTGCGCGAGCGCGAAAGCGAGGTTGTCCGCGTTGTCGCCGGGCGTCCCGGTGAGGCTGCCCACGACCGAGCGCCCTCCGAAGATGAGCGACGTCGTCGACACCTGGATCGGGTCGGCCGCGACGCCGACGACGACGAGCCGGCCGCGGACGGCCAGCCCGTCGACGAGCCCGGACATGGACGCGCCGTTCGCCGCGGTGGCGATGATCGCGTGCGCTCCACCGAGCTCCTGCAGCGCGGCGGCCGGATCGGCCACGGAGGAGTCGATGTAGTGTTCGGCACCGAGCTGCACCGCGAGTCCGCGTTTGCCCTCGCCCCGCGCGATCGCCGCGACCCGGAAGCCCATCGCCGCGGCGTACTGGAGCGCCAGGTGGCCGAGACCGCCGATCCCTTGGACGGCCACGAGCTGGCCCGGGCGCGCACCCGAGTCGCGCAGCGCGGTGAACACGGTCAGCCCGGCGCACATCAGCGGCGCGAGGACGGCCGCGTCGACACCCTCCGGGACAGCGACGATGCCGGTCGCCCGGACGATGACCGACTCGGCGTAGCCGCCGTCCCAGGTGTCCCCGAGCACGGGCTGGTCGAGGCAGAACGTGAACTCGCCCCGGCGGCAGTTGGCGCACCTCATGCAGGGGCCGCCCAGATAGCCGACGCCGACGCGGTCGCCGATCGCCCAGCCGGTCACCCCCTCCCCGATCGCCTCGATGCGGCCGATCACCTCATGGCCGGGCACGATCGGGAGGCCCCGGTCTCGGTGGCCGATGAGGTTGAGGATGCCCGCGACATCGCTGTGGCACACGCCGCAGGCCTCGACCGCGACGCGCACGGTCCCGGGGCCGGGATCTCTCCGATGAAGGGTGACCGGCTCGAAACCGGACAGGTCTGTCGCCCGGACGGCGGAGTAGTCGGAACTCATGATTCTCCTTGGAGTGCGGTAGGGACAGTGTGCTGCGCCGAGTGGTCGTGCGGGAAGCGGATCCGCAGCAGAGCCGCGCCGACGCAGGCCAGGAGGACGACGGCGGCGCCGACCAGCAGGGCCGGCCGGTAGCCGTCGGTGAGCAGGGGCGTCACGAGCAGCGGGCCCGCCACCTGCCCGGCGCTGTAACCGGCGGTCAGCACCGCCACAGCGCTCATCACGCCGAGGTGGCGCCCGGTGGCCAACGAGAGCGTCGTCACTCCGACGAAGGTCGCGCCGAAGAGGACCGCCCCCGTCACCGCGGCGACCGAGGAGGCGGACAGCGCCGGGAGCGCGATACCCACGGCCTGGATCAGGAGTGCGCCCGTGAGCAGCGTCGGCCGCGACACCCGGAGGCTCAGCCAGGTCCACACCGCGCACGACGGCACCGCCGCAAGCCCCACGATGATCCAGACGCTGTCGGAGAGCGGGCCGGGAGAGCCGGCATGCACCGACGCGACCAGGAAAGTGCCCGCGATGATGTACCCGGCCCCCTCCAGGACATAGGACGCGGCCAGCAGGGAGAACCAGCGGTGGCCGGGGCGCGCGCCGGGGCGGGGCGTTCCGACCCGCGAACCCGGTCCTCGTTCGCCGACGAACCAGCCGCACGCCAGCAGTGCGGCCGCCAGGGCCGCGGAAGCGAACCAGGCCGTGCTCCAGTCGCCGAGGGCGGCGACCACGGCGACGAGGAGACCGGAGACGGCGATGCCCGCGCCGATCCCACCGTAAGCCCAGCCGACGAGGTGCTGGTCGCTGCTCGTGAGCTCGGCGAGGATCGCATTGCCGGCGACCATGAAGACGATCGCGCTGGCGACGCCCGCGACCGTGCGGATCGCCGCCCAGGTGACGAGGTCGTGCGCGAGCGGCATCGCCAGCAGGGACAGCACGAGGACGACGCCACCGATCCGGAGGGCGGACCGTCGGCGGCTCACGACGGGCACCGCGATCCCCAGCAGGGCGCCGATCAGGTAGCCGAGGTAGTTGCCGGTGGCCAGGAGGCCTGCACCTTGCGGCGTGAGACCGGCCCCGGCCTCCATGAGCGGGAGCACCGGGGTGAAGACGAACCTCCCCACTCCCATGGCGGCGGCCAGCACCGCCCCGGTGCTGGCGACGGTGAGCCAGCCGGACCGGCGGCGGGCGCCTTGCTGCGCTGACATGCAGCCTCCTATCGTGGATGCGTGACATCTACGATAACATGGATGCGTGGCGTCTATAATCGGCAGCATGGAATTGCCCCAGAGCACTGAATGGGCCCTGCACTGCTGCTGGCTCCTCGCCCAGACCGACGAGGGCGTCGTCCTCTCGCGTCGTCGCCTCGCCGAGTTCTTCGAACTGCCCGAGCCGTACCTGGCGAAGGTGCTCAAGCAGCTCGTCGACGGCGGCATCCTCACCTCGGTGCCCGGCGCCGGCGGCGGGTACCGACTCGGGCGACCGGCGTCGCAGCTCACGGCCCTCCAGGTCGTCACGGCGATCGACGGAGGCGGCTCGCTGTTCCACTGCACCGAGATCCGCCAGCGCGGACCGGTCGGCCTCACGGCCGAGCAGTGCACGCAGCCCTGCGGCATCGCCCGCGTGATGCACGAGGCGGAACTCGCGTGGCGGCGACAGCTCGCGGCCACGACCGTCGCCGATCTGATCGAGAACGCGGCTTCGGCCTCCCAGGCCAGAGCGGCCCGCTGGCTCGGGCCGCTGGCTCGGCCGGAGATCGCCGGTCGCGCCCACCAGCAACCATCCGGCAACGAACGAAAGAAGGAAAGCCGATGAACGACAGGATGCGGACCACCACCCTCGGGGCGGACGGACCGGAGGTCGGGGTGATCGGGCTCGGCGCGATGGGCATGAGCTTCGCCTACGACATGGCCTCGGAACGGGACGAGGCCACCTCCATCGCCGTCATCCACGAAGCCCTCGATCTCGGGATGACGCTCATCGACACGGCGGACGTCTACGGGCCGTTCACCAACGAGGAGCTCGTCGGCCGGGCGCTGGCCGATCGCCGCGACCGTGCCGTGCTCGCGACGAAGGTGGGCCTGGAGGCGGTGGACCCCACCGGGGGCCCGGGAGGATCACCCGTCACGCGGAAGAACGGACGGCCGGAGCACGTGCGGGCGGCGATCGACGAGAGCCTCCGCCGCCTGCGGACCGACCGTCTCGACCTGTGGCAGCTGCATCGCGTCGACCCGGACGTCCCGATCGAGGAGACCTGGGGCGCCATGGCGGAGGCGGTTCGAGCGGGCAAGGTGCGCCACCTGGGGCTGTCGGAGATCGATCTCACGGTCGAGCTGATCCGCCGCGCTCAGGCCGTGCACCCCGTCGCGGCGGTGCAGGGGGAGTTCTCGCTCTGGACGCGCGACCTCCAGGCCGACGTGCTGCCCTACCTGCAGTCGGAGGGGATCGCCCTCATCCCGTTCTCCCCGCTCGGCCGCGGATTCCTCACCGGGCGGTTCTCCTCATTCGACGAGCTGCCCCGCAACGACCAGCGCCGTCGGCTCCCGCGTTTCCAGGAGGAGAATCTGGCCGTCAACCTGCGGATCGCCCAGACCGTCCGCGAGCTGGCGGATCGGATCGGCGTCACTCCGGCCCAGCTGGCCCTCGCCTGGATTCTCGCCCAGGGCGAGCACATCGTCCCGATTCCGGGAACCAAGACGCCTAAATACCTGCGCGACAACGCCGGTGCCGCTGGCGTTCGGCTCGACGCGGCGGACCTCGGCGTGCTCAACGACCTCCCCGCACCGGTAGGCGCTCGCTACTGAGGCCTCGGCGTCAGGCGTGCGCCTCCTCGGCGAGCCCGAGGAGGCGCATGCTGTTGCGCCACAGACTGTCGAGCTGCCCCGGGTCGTTGTAGAGCTTCGCCAGGAGCACGAGCCCTTCGATCTGGGCGACGATCGCCTTCGCCGCCTCGCGGAGATCGGCGACCTGGAGCTGGCCGGCCGCCTGCGCCTCCCGGAGCGCCGCCTCGACGATGTCGATCTGCTCCTCGAAGATCTGCTGGAGCCGGTCACGGACGGGGTCGTCCTCCGAGCTCAGTTCGAGCGCGAGGTTTCCGAACAGGCAGCCGACCACCGCACCGGTGCCCGCCAGGGCCTCGCTCTGCATCTCGGCGGTCGCCACGAACAGGCCGCGGAGCCGCTCGACGATGGGTTCGGGGGCGGTCAGGATGCTCCTCCACACGCCTCGCTGCCACTCCCAGTGCTCATTCACCACCTCGAGGGCGAGCGCCTGCTTCGACGGGAAGAAGTAGTAGAAGCTCCCCTTCGGCACCCCCGCGGCGGCGCAGATCTCGGCCACGCCGATGCTCGAGTACGACCGGCGGCCGAACAGATCGGCCCCCGCGGCCAGAATGCGCTCCCGCGCGTCCGATTTGCGTCCCATGCTTGCAATTATACGACCAGTCGTCTATAACTGTTCTCGGTCAATAGTTGACCGACCATCTAGTAAGGAACGACACAACATGCACGCACGCAAGGTCGCCGTCATCACCGGCGCATCGCAGGGCATCGGCGCCGGACTCGTCGAGGGCTACCTCGGTCTCGGGTACGCCGTCGTGGCCAACTCCCGATCGATCGCCCCGCGCGACGAGGAGAACCTCGTCACGGTCGCCGGCGACATCTCCGACCCGGAGGTCGCCGAGCGCATCGCCTCCACCGCTGTCTCCCGGTTCGGCCGGATCGACACCCTCGTGAACAACGCCGGCATCTTCATCGCGAAGCCTTTCACCGAGTACACGCAGGAGGACTTCGCCACCGCGCTGGGGATCAACCTGGGCGGCTTCTTCCACATCACGCAGAAGGCCATCGCCGACATGCTCGACCGCGGCTTCGGCCACGTCGTGAACGTCACCACCACCCTGCAGGAGAGCGCGAACTCCAACGTCCCGTCGGGCCTCGCTTCGCTGACCAAGGGAGGCCTCGCCTCCGTGGTGAAGTCGCTCGCCGTCGAGTACGCGGCCCGCGGCATCCGGGTCAACGCGGTCTCCCCCGGCATCATCAAGACGCCGATGCACGCCGAGGAGACGCACGGGTTCTTCGCCGGGCTGCACCCGATGCAGCAGATGGGCACCATCGACGACGTCGTTCGCGGCGTCCTCTACCTCGAGCAGGCGCCGTTCGTGACGGGCGAGTTCCTGCACGTCGACGGTGGACAGAGCGCAGGGAACTGACCATGAGCGAGCAGAGCAGCATCCTCGAGGGCGTGCTCGAGGTGTGGGCGCGGGACGTCCGCGAGCACAACCCCGAGCGGGTGGCCTCGTACTTCACGGAGGACGCCGTCTTCCAGGGCTTCGACCCCCGTCACACGGTCGGGCGACCGGGAATCACGGCCTACTACGACAAGCAGCCGGTCGGCCTGGACCCGGACTACCGGGTGCAGGAGGTGCGCCCTCTCGGCGACGACGCGTTCCTCGCGTTCGTCGACATCGACTTCGCCCGCCCCTCGGGGGAGGTCATCCCGACGCACCTCACGCTCGCTCTCGTCCGAGACGGCGCCGAGTGGCTCATCGAGCAGTACCACGTGTCGAAGATCGGCGCGTAGGCTGCCACCGATCCGGAGGGAGAAGGCGATGGAGTTCTTCGTCGACATGGTGACGACCGTCCCGGACGGCACCACACCGGAGGAGGTCGCCGCGATGCGCGAGCGCGAAGCGGCGCGGGCCGCCGAGCTCGCGCACGAGGGCAGCCTCCGCCGGCTGTGGTGGCCGCCTCTGGCCGAGGGCGAATGGCGCAGCTGGGGCATCTTCTCCGCGTCCGACGCCTCCGCCCTCGAGGAGGCGCTCGCCTCGATGCCGCTGCGGGCGTGGCGACGGGACACGGTCACCCCGCTCACCCCGCACCCCAACGACCCGGGGCTCGGGCGGCCGTAGTACCGCGGGTGGGCCGGCCGCCGACGGCGACCGGCCCACCGCTGCGGCGGCGCGCCTACTCGGTGTCCGGGCGCTGCCCCAGCGGTCTCCGGCCGCGCAGTGCGTAGACCGGAAGCCACACGGCGAGCGCCAGAAGGGCCATCGCGAGGGGGATGTGCACCGCCGTCATCGCATCGTTGCCGTCGTCCGTGATCATGCCGCCGAGGTGCGCCTCGCCCGCGACCAGCGCGACGAGCAGGATGCTCCCGACGACGAGGAGCAGCTGGCGGCGGAGGAACACAAGCGCCCAGACCGCGGTCAGAGCAGCCAGGATCAGCGTCGCCCAAGCGCCGATGTCGTGGATGTGCACCCACGCATCGGGCCGCTTGTCCGACGAGAGGAAGATCCCCGCCCACACGCCCTGCAGCACCACCCCGAGGGCTGTCAGGGCGGCCAGGACGGCGAGGATTCGACGTGCGGTCTTCGAGGTCGTCTGGGTGGTCATCGATCGGTCTCCTTGTTCAGGGGGTCGGTCATCGGTGATCGTTGTGCTGCGCGACGGCGCCGCCTCGCCCACCGTAGGCACGGTTCCTCCGAACGCCCCTCATCCGGGGGTGGACGAACACCTCCGGGCGACCGTCATCACCTCCCGGCGGGGCTTCCCGTTCCCCCGCAGACCGCGCATCACCGGGCCAGCGGCCGTCCGCTTCACCACCCGGAATGCTGAGTGAAGTCTCATCGCCCTCTCAGGTCGGGTCAGAACCTTTCGCCGTCTTCGTCGTTCGCGACCGCTTCGACCCAGTCGATCGCGTGATCCGAGAGGTACAGCCCGTCCGGCCCCCGACCACCGACCCACCACTCCTTCGAGTCGACGACACCGCCCGCGGATTCGATATCGGCCACGACGCCGGCCGGGATCGCCTCACCGTTGTGGTCGATGAGCCACCGCCGCGCGGATTCCGGGAGGCGCGGCCACCACTCCGAGATGTCCATGCCGCCAGTGTGGGCGCCGGTCGGCGACCGCGGCAACGGATCACTTGCGCCGCTGGACCCCCTCCGGAGCGCGGGGGCCTCCGCACCCGACCGCGAGGAAGGCCGTCCCGAAGCAGAGCTCGGTCCAGGAGACGGCGTCGAGCTCCTCATCCAGCGCACGCCGGATCGCCTCCCACGGCCGCCGTGCGACCCATTCGTCGAGGGAGGCGGAGGTCGGCACGACCGCGGAGCCGAGTCTCGACAGCCAACGGGGCATGCCGTCGGGCAGCTTGAGATCGAGCACGGCCCAGCGTCTTCCGGTGTTCAGCGCGGCGGCGCCGTGCGCGATGACAGCAGCACTCCCGGGCACCTGCGTGAGGGCGTAGGTCGAGAGGATCCCGCCGACTCCGCCCGGGAATGCGAACTCGGCGGCGTCCGACTGCACCAGGGTCACGTTGCTCCACCCGTTCGCGTGCACCCGGGCCGCGGCCCGCGCGAGCATCGCGTCGGTCAGGTCGACGCCGATGAGGCGGCCGGAGGACCCGATCGCGCCCTCGACGAGCCCGAAGTTGAGACCCGTCCCGCAGGCGACCTCCACCACCGTGTCTCCCTCTCGCAGCCCCAGCGCGGCGACCGCTCGGAGGCGCTGCGAGTGCTGCGGGTATCCGGGCACCGGGTAGAGCCGGGAGGTCGTGTCGTAATGCGCGGCTTTGCGGCGATAGGTCTCGATGAGGCGCTCTCTCGTGCGGTCCGGCGTGCTCATCGCGATCCCGCATCCTCGCGGGTTGCACCCTCCACCGCGGCCTTGACCCCCGCCATCTCGATCGCACCCACCCGCTCGATGCTGTGTCGCAGAGCACGACCGGGGAAGGCGCGCAGGATCCGTGGCACGTCCACCTCCACCCACATCAGGGCGACGGTGTGCCGGTCGCCCACGGCCGCCAAGCGCATGCCCCATCGGGAAGGCATCGTCCACATCGTGCCCGCGAAGGTCAGGGAGGTCGGAGGCACGATCCCGGTCACGCGCTCGACGCGCCGGTGCCCCAGCCCGGCGTCCTTCGCCCGCTGCTCGATCCAGCCGCCCGGCCGCAGCGCGCCTCCCCCGCGTACCCGGCAGTCGACCACGGTGGGCGCCCACTCCGGCCACCGCCCCACATCGCACAGGTAGTCCCAGACGTCGCCGATGCTCCCGGCGACGATGACGCGGCTCTCGGTTCGGATCATCAGGCGGCCCTCGTAGCGTTACACGAGGTGGAAGTGCGCAGGGTTCACCCGGGGCACGACAGCACTGCTGGGTGCGTCCCCGCTCAGGGCTGCACGATGGGGAACCACAGAGGGAACTCGTCGAACATCGCGAAGAGTCGCGACACGGCGTCGCTGTCGCCGGACACCGCCGCGTCTCCCGATGCGACGGCGTCATCGAACGGGGCTCCACCGAAGAGCAGGGAGGCGAGCCCGCTCTTCGTCGAGCTCACGGATGCCTGCACCGGGCCGGCGGAAGCACCGGCTGTGTAGACGAGCACGCCGTTGCGCAGCTCGAGCAGGTAGGTCGTGGGGCCGCCCGGAGCGTCGGTCAGCGTCCAGGCGATGGCGACCGCGCTGTCGCCCGCCTTGCCGGCGTCGAGCTTGATGCCGGCGAAGTCGAGGATCATCTCGGGCGTCATCGCGGCGAACACGTCGGGCGTGGCCAATTGGATCTCTCCGAGGTCACGGACGCCGTGCCTCAGCTCGAAGGCGCCCATGAGGTACTCGTTGCGCCACGTCGGATTCTCGGACTGATAGCCGAGTTGTTCGAGCGCGTCGGCCTGCAACAGCGCGGCCTCCCGGTTGGCGGGGTCGGCGAAGACGACGTGGGTGAGCACCTCGGCGACCCAGCGGTAGTCGCCCGCGTCGAAGGAGGCGCGCGCCTTGTCGAGCACCGCCTCCGCTCCTCCCATGAACTCGACGTAGCGGGGACCGGCATCGGCGGGCGGCAGTTGATGGAGGTGCGCCGGGTGCGAGTCGTACCAGCCGAGATAGCGCTGGTAGACCCCTTTGGCGTTGTGGCTGAGCGATCCGTAGTAGCCGTGGCTGTACCACTCCCGGTCGAGACCGCCCGGGAGCCGGAGCTCCTCCGCGATCTCGGTCATGGTGAGCCCGCGATTGGCGAGACGGAGGGTCTCGTCGTGGATGAACTTGTAGAGGTCGCGCTGATCCGCGAGGTATGCGCGGATGTCGGCCCCACCCCAGCGCGGCCAGCCGTGCTGGCCCACGACGACATCGGTGGCGTCGCCGAAGAGGCGGATCGACTCGTTGAGGACCTTCCACCACGCTGCCGCGTCGCGCACCTGCGCGCCGCGCAGCGTGTACAGGTTGTGCATGAGGTGGTTGAGGTCCTCGGCCGCGCAGAGGAGGCGCAGCTCCGGGAAATGGATGAGGAACTCCGCCGGGGCTTCGGTGCCGGGCGCCATCTGGAAGACCATCTCGACCCCGTCGACCGTCCGCGTCTCGCCGGTCTCGCGCACGAGGTCGGTGGGAGGCACGAGGGTGGCGCTGCCGAGGTTCGCGAGGGCGTTCGCGAGCCCCGCGTCGACCTGGCCTTGCGGTCCGGGCGGGAGCATCAGGCCGTACATGTAGATCGCCCGGCGCGTCATGGCGGTCCCGGCGAACACGTTCTCGGCGGCCGCCTCGTACAGGAAGCCGTGCGGCGCGATGACGGGGATGTCGGTCGCGTCGCCGACGATCGCGCGCGAGCCGGCGAAGTGGTCGGCATGGCTGTGCGTGTAGACGAGCGCAGTCACCGGCCGGTCGCCGCGGTGGCGCCGGTAGAGCGCCAGGGCCGCTGCCGCCGTCTCGCTGAAGCTCAGCGGGTCGATCACGATGACACCCGCATCGCCCTCCACCAAGGTCATGTTGGCGAGGTCGAGCCCGCGCACCTGGTAAACCCCCTCCATGACCTCGAAGAGGCCGGAGTGGTGGTTCACCTGCGCGTGCCGCCAGAGGCTCGGATGAACGGTGTCGGGTGCGTCGGCGGAGGCGTCGAGGAAGTCGTGAGCAGCGAGGTCGCGCACCGTGGCTCCCCCGGGCCCGATGATGCGCGCATCGTCGAGAGTGCCGATGAAGCCGCGGGCGGCGTCCTCGTAGTCGCGTCTGTCACCCAGCGGCAGACCGCGACGTGCGGCCTCGTTCCGCGCACGGGTGTGCTCCGTCGCCGGCTTCGGCGCCAGGTTCTCGTCGTCGTCCACCATCGCTCCCCTCGTCGGCGTGTGACATCGCGGCCAGGCTAGCGGCGCCGTCGGCCCAGCGGGGAGTCCCGATCTCGGGCTGTGCGATCGGTCGACGGCCCTGCTCACCCGAAGTGCCGCGCCGGCACGTGCACCAGGTTGACGCCGGGAGCGGATTGAGCCTCCCGCAGGACGACCTCGAGGTCCTCGAGCCGCCGCACGGGCCACCCGCGGGCCCCGAACGCGTCGGCGAGCGCCGGCCAGTCCGGCTGCGTCAGGCGCACCCCGATCGGCGCAATGCCCCGGTCGGCCTCGTTCTGCTCGATCTCGCCATAGCCTCCGTTGTCGTAGCAGACCACCGTGAGATCCACCCCCTGCTCGACGGCCGTGGCTAACTCCTGCACCGCGAACATCAGGGCACCGTCGCCGACAACCGCTACGACCGGCCGAGCCTCGCTCCCACGTGCCGACTCGGCGACCGCGGCACCGATGGCCGCGGGCAGCCCGTAGCCGAGCGTCGCGTAAGCCGGGGTGTAGAGGAAGGCGTGAGGTTCGTCCTGCCGGACGGCGCTGGCCATGCCGAGGTAGGTGATCTGGGAGGAATCGCCGGCGACGATCGCATCGCTGGGAAGGACGGCGGCAATGCGGCGGGCCGCCGTGTCCGTGGTCTCGCCGAATGCGCCGGCCTGCTCCGCGCACAACGCGCGGACGGCGTCGACGTCGCACCGCGCACCGGGCCGGCCTGGTCCCGCCGGCGCCTCTCCGATGGCCAGGGACAGTTGGGGCACGACGGCCTCCGCGTGGCCGACGAGCACCACATCGCCCGCGACGTTCTTCTGCCCTTGGCTCTCGAGGATGTCGACTCGGACCACCGGGCCGGTGGGGGCGATCACCCCGCCCCACAGCTCGGCCTCGCCGATCTTGGCGCCCACGATCAGTACGCCGTCCGACCCGTTGACGAGCTCCTGCGCGGCCGCCAGGCGGAGCTCTGCCCCGACCGAGAGCGGGTGCGATTCGGGGACGGTGCCCTTCCCGTTGAGGGTGGTGACCACGGGGGCGCCGAGCCGCTCCGCGAGCGCCGTGAGCGCTGCGCCGGCGCGGGTCGCGCCTCCACCGGCGACGATCACGGGATGCGTCGCGTCGGCGAGGATGCGGGCGGCTCGCGCCACCCCCTCAGGGTCCGCTGTCACGAGAGGCGGCGCCGGGCGCGCCTCGCGGTCGGAAGCGGGCACGTCGGCCGCACCCTCCAGCACGTCGAGCGGCAGCTCGATGTGGACCGGCCGAGGACGCCCTGTGCGGAACAGGCGGAAAGCGTCGTGGACGGCCTCCACCGCCTCGGCCGCCGACCCGACCCGGCGGCTCCACTCCACGATCGCCCCGCTCGCCGCGGTCGCGTCCTTGGTCTCGTGCAGCGTCCCGACATCGGCGAACTCGGCACCCCGGGCGACGCCGGGCGACAGGATGATGAGCGGTCGCGACTCGCAGTACGCGGTCCCCGCGGCCGACAGGGCGTTCAGGAGGCCGGGTCCGGACGTCGTGATCACAACACCCGGCATCCCGGTCCGCTGCGCCCAGCCGTCGGCCGCGTACCCCGCGCCCTGCTCGTGACGGGAGGTCACGGCGCGAATCCCGAGGCGAGGGAGGTGCCGGTAGAACTCGAGGTTGTGGGTCCCGGGAATCCCGAAGACCGTGTCGACCCCATAGGCGCGGATGGTCTGCAGCACCGCGAGCCCGGCGTTGTCGAGCGCCACCCCGGCCGCCTCGGCGGCCCGGAGCTCGCGGTCGTCCGCACCGGCCGGACCCGCGGAGGCGGTGGCAGCGGCGCTCGTCGTCGTCACGAGAGGCTGCCCGCGGCGACGACGGCGAGGCTGTGGCGACGGACCCCGTCGATCCAGGTCTCGAGCACGCGGATGGCGCCGATCTCCTCGGCGGGCACCTCGTCGAGGTCCGCCGAGAGCACCGCGAAGTCGGCGCGCTTGCCGACCTCCAGCGAGCCGAGGTCGTCCTCCCGCCCGATCGACCGCGCGCCCTCGATCGTGTGGCCGCGGAGCGCTGTCGCGACGTCGATCCGCAGATCGTCCGGCCCGAGCTTGTGCCCGCGGCGGGTGACCCGCGTGACCGCGACCTGGATCGCCTCGAGCGGTCGCGGCTGCGCCACGGGAGCGTCCGACGAGAGCGTCACGGGCACACCGGCCCGCACGAACTCTCCGAGCGGGTTGAAGCGCTCGCCGGGCGTGCCGATGGCGTCCTCCACTCCCTCGCCCCAGTTGTAGTAGTGCTGGGGCTGGTTCACCGGGCGGATTCCCGCCACCGCCATGCGCTCGATCTGCTCGGGCGTCGGGAGGCCGCAGTGCTCGATCCGGTGCCGCGCGTCCGGCCGCGGAACGGCCGACTGCGCCTCCTCGATCGCCGAGACGACCATCTCGATGGCGGTGGGCGACTGCGCGTGGGTGGCCGTCTGGAGGCCCGCGGCGTGCGCCCGCGCGATCAGCGCCGCGTACTCGGCCGGCTCGTGATAGAGCTGCCCGGTGCGGCACGGGTCGCCCACGTACCCGTCCGGGAAGTAGGCGGTCCAGCCGCCGAGGGTCCCGTCGGCGTACAGCTTGATGCCCGCGACGCTCAGCTGAGCGTTGCCGAACTGGCCGTGGAGCCCGATCTCCAACGCGTCGTCGAGGAGGTGCGAGAGCAGGTACAGGGAGGCGCGCAGGTGCAGTCCCTTGCGCTCGGCCAGCCGGAGGTAGGTGTCGAACTCGCGGCGGGAGACCTGGGCGTCGCCGATCGTGGTGACGCCTCCCTCCAGGAACTCGCGCTGCGCCGTCGCCAGCTGCCGGACGTGCTCCTCCGGGGCGTCCCCCAGGTGGAAGTTGGGGCCGTGGTGCCCGATCTTCACCCCGTGGACGCCGGTGAGGATGTTGCACGCGGCGTCCGACAGCTCGCCGGTGAGCTCGCCGTCCGCGTCGCGGAAGAACTCGCCGCCCTCGGGGTCGGGGGTGTCGCGCGTGATGCCGAACGTCTCGAACGTGAAGCTGTTGACGACGCCGCCGTGACCGGAGGCGTTCATCAGGTAGACCTGGCGGTCCGTCGCGACCTGGTCGAGTTCGAACCGGGTCGGGTGCCGCTGCTCGGCGAGGTTGCGCTGCTCGTATCCGTAGCCCCGGACCGGGAGATCGCCCGGCGTGGTCTCGGCCGCCTCCCGGAGGAGCGCCACGATCTCCGGGATGCTGCCCGCCTTGGACGGCCCGCAGTCCACCCAGCTCATCATCTGCCCGAGCATCAGCGGGTGCGCGTGCGGGTCGATGAAGCCGGGGACGATCACCGCGTCGCCGAGGTCGTGGAGGCGCGGCGGCGCGGCGGCGTACCGCTTCGCCGCCTCCTGGCACTCCTCCGGGGTTCCGGTGGCGGCGACGAGGCCGTTGACGATGAGCATCGCCGTGGCGACGGTGTCGCCCGGGTCGAGCGTCCGGATGCGGCGGGCGACGACGATGTCGGCGCCCTGCTCCTCGAGGGAGCGGTCGGGCAGGGAGAGCTTGCGCATGCGAGTCCTTCTCGTCAGTGGGCTGCCGGGACGGCGGCCGGACGGTTGACGGGGGTGAGGGGTGCGCCGTCCGTGAACAGCGCGATGACGTTCCGGGCCTGCCCGGTCGCGTACGCGCGTCCCGTGCGGGACGACAGGTAGGCGACGTGCGGCGTCAGCACCACGTGAGGGTGCGACCGGAACGGGTGGTCGAGGGCGGGAGGCTCGGCCGCGACGACGTCGAGACCGGCGCCGGAGAGGTGGCCCGAATCGAGCGCCGCCAGCAGCGCCTCCTCGTCGATCAGTCCGCCGCGGCTGACGTTGACGAGGACCGATCCCGGGCGCATGGCCGCGAGGAAGTCGGCGTCGACGAGCTGCGCCGTCTCATCGCTGAGCGGGAGGTGGAGCGACAGCACATCCGACTCCGCCAGCAGCTCGTCGAGCCCGACCCGGCGGATGCCTGCCGCCGCCAGGCCGCCGCGCGCCTGCTCGTCGTCGGGGAGCATCGGGTCCGTCCCGATGACCTCGCCGAACAGCGGCGCCGCGAACCCGGCGAACCGCCTCCCGATCCGGCCGAGACCCAGCACGCCGACCGTGCTCTCGGTCGTCGCCTTCGGAGCGTGCGGGAGGCCCCAGCCGCCGTCCCGCGTCCCGCGGGCCGCGCGGTCGATCGACCGTGCGGCGAGCGCGAGGCCGAGGGCGTGCGCCGCGACCTCGTCGGTGGCAGCGCCGACGAGGTTGGCGACCCAGACGCCCGCGGCGGTGGCCGCCTCCACGTCGACGTTGTCGTAGCCCATGGAGAGCATCGAGATGATGCGCAACGAGGGGAGGCGGCGGATCAGGTCGGCGTCGACGGCGGCGTAGCCCACCATCAGCGCCTCCGCGCCCTCGGCCGCGGCGACGATGTCGTCGGCGTCGCGCGTCTCGAGGCGCACCACGTCGAAGCCGGCGGCCTCCAGCAGCTCGATGCCGGGGGCCGGATCGATGTCGTCGGTGTCGGTGTAGACGGCGAGGGGTCGGTCAGCGGACATGGCTGAGGAACCTCTTGGTGCGCTCGTGCTGCGGGTTCTCGAAGAACTCCTCCGGCGGGGCCTGCTCGACCAGCACGCCCGAGTCGAACAGCGAGACCTCGTCGGCGGCGCGGCGCGCGAATCGCACCTCGTGCGTGACGACGATCATCGTCATGCCCTCCGCGGCGAGCTGCTCCATGACATCGAGCACCTCGCCGACCAGCTCCGGGTCGAGGGCGGAGGTGGGCTCGTCGAACAGCATGACCTGCGGGTTGAGCACGAGCGCGCGAGCGATGGCGACGCGCTGCTGCTGGCCGCCGGACAGCTCGGACGGGTAGTGGCCATCACGGTCGGCGAGGCCGACCCGCTGGAGCATCGTGTAGGCGCGCTCCTTCGCCTGTGCCTTGTCGACCTTCTGCACGTCGGTGAGCGCGAGGGCGACGTTGTCGAGCGCGTTCATGTGCGGGAAGAGGTTGAAGCGCTGGAAGACCATCCCGATCTGCCGCCGCTCGACCGCGAGCTTGCGCTCGTGGTGGTACTGCGGCCGGTCGACCGGGCCCGTCGCGCCGATGCGCTTGCCGGCGAGGAGGACCTCCCCTTGATCCGCCGCCTCCAGCAGGGCCATGAGGCGGAGCATGGTCGACTTGCCCGAGCCGCTCGGGCCGAGGACCGCCTTCACCTCGCCCCGGTGGATCTCGAACTCGACGCCCTTCAGCACCTCGAGGTCCTCGTACTTCTTGTGGAGGGACCGCACCTGGAGCGCGGGGACCGCCGCCTCGACGGTGTTCATGCGTTCACGCCCTTTCGTTCGCGGCGGACCCGGGTCGCGGCGATGAACTCGGTGTCCGTGGCGATCGGGCGCAGCAGCTTCTTCGCGCCGCGCGACGTCCACAGGAACCGCTTCTCGATCCGGCCCTGGATGAGGGTGATGATCGTGACGATCACGAGGTAGTAGATGATGGCCACCGCGTAGTACTCCGCGTAGCGGAAGGTGACGTTGACCCCGACCTGCGCCGTGGTCAGGAGCTCCTGCAGCGAGATGACCGAGGCCAGCGACGAGTACTTGACGAGTCCGATGAACTCGTTGCCGGTCGGCGGGAGGGCGGTCCGGATGGCCTGCGGGAGGATAACCTTCCGCATGACCGAGGCCGGGGTCATGCCGAGCGCACGGCCCGCGAGGCCCTGGCCCTCGTCGACGCTGCTCAGGGCCGAGCGGATGATCTCGGCCATGAACGCCGCCTCCACGAGTCCCAGCCCCACGGATGCCGCGATGAAGGGCGAGTACCAGTCGGCCTTCAGCAGCGGGATCAGTTGCGGGAGCGCGTTCCACATGATCAGCAGCACGAGAAGGGCGGGGATGGCGCGGAAGAACCAGATGTACGCGCCGGAGACAGCGGTGGCCCACTTGCTGGCGGAGGTGCGCCCCAGCGCGAGCGCGAAGCCCAGCAGGGTGGCGATGATCAGGGAGACCACCGCGACCCCGATGGAGAGGAGCGCCCCCCACAGGTACTGCGGGTTGACGAGTTGCTGCAGGAAGATCTGCGGATCGAAGCCCATGACGGCGTCCTATGCTCTCGGGTTCGCGACGGTCACTTGTAGACGTCGAGCGAGGCGGTGTCGAGCTTGTACTGCTCGGCGATCTTCTTGAGGGTGCCGTCCTGGTAGAGCGCCTTGAGGCCCCTGCCGACGGAGCCGCTCAGCTTGTCGCCCTTGCGGGTGAAGACCCCGAACGTGGTCTCCGCCGGAAAGACGCCCTTCGCTACCGCGAGTTTGCCCTCGTTCTGCGAGGCGATGTAGGCGGCGCCGACGTTCGTCTCGACGAGCACGTCGGCCTTGCCGTTCACGACCGCGAGCACGGTCTGGGCGGTCTGCGGGTAGTCGCTGTGGCTGATCGGCTTCTTGCCGTCGGCCTCGCACTTCTTCGACAGGGCGGTCACATCGGCCGAGTTGGCCGAGGCGGCCTGCGTCACGACGCGGAGGCCGCAGAGGTCCTCCTGCTTGCGGAGCTTGCCGGCGAGGCCCGGCGCCGCGACGGCCGTCGGCCCCGCCTGCATGTAGGGCGAGGAGTCCGAGATCGCCTTGCGCGCATCGCTCTGGTAGAGGCCGCTCCACACGATGTCGCACCGGCCCGCGTTGAGCGCCGGCATGAGCCCGTCGAAGGAGGTGATGTTGAACTTCGGCGTGACGCCCCAGTGCTTGGCCAGCGCACGGACGCCATCGGCGTCGAAGCCCACCACGTCGCCGCTGGAGCCGTTCTTGTACGACTCGAGCGGGGCGTACTCGGGATCGATGCACGCGGTGAGCGTGCTCGCGTCCATGAGACCGGCGGGAGCCTTCGCGGAGGCGCCGGAGGAGGCGGAGCCACCGGCGGCCGGAGAGCTCGAGCAGGCGGTCAGGACGAGGGCGGCGGCAGCGATTCCCGCGAAGCCGAGGACACGCAGTTTCATGGTTCTTCTCCAATGAAGAGGCCGGGAGTGGGTGTGTCGATGATGCAGGAACCGACACCGGCGTGTCAACACCATTTTGCTGTTTTGGTCGCCTCAGAACGAAAAAGTGATCTGTCTGTGACACGCTTTTGCTCTTTTCCATCTCTGGGTGAGCACGGAACTGCAAATATGTGCAGCAACCGCCTCGGTGCGCTACCGTGAACGAGTGGACGAGATCACCGAGGGCGCGATCGCGCTCCTGCGCCGCGACGGCCGCGCCTCCTACAGCGACCTGGCGCGCCGGCTCGGGACCACCCGCGCCAACGTGGCCCGGCGCATCTCCCCCCTGCTCGAAGACGGTTCGCTCCGGGTCATCGCGGCCGTCCACCCGCGCCTGCTCGGGCTCGACGTGCTGGCTCACCTCATGGTGCGGGCGGAGGGCGACATCTACGCGCTGGCCCGTGCTATCGCGCAGATCGAGTCGACGGTCTTCATCTCGGAGATCACAGGCCCGATGCAGCTCGTCCTGGAGGTCCACCTCACGTCGCTGGCGGAGCTGCAGGCGGTCGTGCGGCAGGTCCGCCGGATGGACGGCGTCGACGAGGTGGCCGTCATGCTCTACGAGCGGATGCTGCGCAGCTTCTTCCTCGGGGAGGAGCCCCGGCTCATCCCGCACTCGCTCGACGAGGTCGATCTTCAGATCATGGAGCTCCTCCAGCGGGACGGGCGGCTCGGGTACGCCGAGCTGAGCGACCAGGTCGGCCTCTCGATCAGCGGCTGCCGGACACGCCTCACCCGGCTGATCGAGTCCGGCGCCATGGCGATCGGCGCCGTCGTCCGCCGCGAGCGAGCGGACGCCGAGGGCCTCGCCTTCGGGTTCGGGATCGTGCTGGACGGCGATGACGACGAGGTCCTTCAGCTGCTCCTCGCCGAGCCGATGCTCGAGTTCCTCGCCTCAGGGGTCGGCCGGTTCGATCTGGTGGCGACGATCACGTTCCGGAATCTGGAGGAGTTCACGAGCCTCCTCGCCCGCCTCCGGCACACCCCGGGCGTGAAGGTGGTGGACGAGTGGATGCACGCTCGCGTCCACGAGGAGCGCTACCAGAACAGCCTCAACCGCATCCGGGCGGCGCGGGAGGAATCGGCGAACTCCCGCTGACCGAGGGCCCTACCGATCGGACTCGATGGCGAAGGTGTTGCCGTCGGGGTCGCGGAACCAGGCGATCCGTCCTCCTCCAGCCCGGGCGGTGATACCCCGGTCGTCGTGGTCGAGCCCGTCGTAGCGGGCGAACTCGACGCCCCTCGCGGCGAGCTCGCCGACGACGGCGTCCAGGTCGTCGACGTACCAGGTGGCCACGGTCGCCTGCGAGGTGCCCGCGGTCGTCGACTGGTAGACGTTCAGCGCGTGCCGGCCGCCGGATCCGTAGATCCGGCTGCCCTCCAGGATCGCCGCGCTGGGACCGCGACCCACCACGGGAAGCCCCAGCCTGTCCTCGTAGAACTCGGCAGCGCGGTCGATGTCGGAGACCGCGACGGAGGCGCGCACGTCGAAGTCGCTCAGGCGCATGCCGTCACCCCGCCTCGTGTCGCCTGCGATTCAGCGTGCCCGGTCGAACCGCGCGCCCTCCGCCTTCGAGGGCAGCACGTAGAAGACGAGCAGGATGATCGGGCCGGCGAGCGGGATGAACCCGAGGAACCAGAACGGACCGGCGAGGTTCGCGTCGTGCAAGCGGCGCCACGTCAGCGCCAGGCTCGGCACGAGGATCACGAGGACCCAGACGATGTAGACCACGATCAGCAGCCAGCCGAAGAAGCCGAGACCGCGGCCTCCGTTACCGACTGTTCCGAGGGTGAGCAGCAGGATCTCGTAAACGGCGGCGACGAGGATCGCGAAGAGGAACCACCACCAGAACTCGCTGCGGCTCGCGCGCCCGGTGAAGTCCGAATACTTCTTGAAGAACCGGCGGATGGCCTCGGCGAACGAGGCGCCGTACAACGGCTGCCAGAGCGGAACGCCGGTCGAGTCCTGAGGTGCGGTCATGCGCGGATCCTTCCCCGAGCGACGATTCGCGGTTCCCCTCCCGCATTTCCAGGATACCGGCGGGGTGGGGGCTTGCGGCAAGGGCCTGGTCGGGGCAGAGAATCGTCTACTGTGACTGTCACGGCCGCGCACATCGTGGTCGGCCGTCGATCGGTACGTGTCGATGACTCGGTCGACGCGCGAGCTGGTGCTCCTCGCGCGCTGACCGGCGCCGTCACGGCGCTCGACGCTAGCGACTCAACGCCGTCAGAGCACCCCGGTTCGTCAAATAGACCGACTGATCGGTGAGCAGATCGAGTTGCTTCAGCCGGGCGAGGGTGTTCGGGCGGACGCGGCTGAACGCGACGCTCACGTCGTGCGCCGCCAGCCAGCCCTGCAGCGTCTCGAAGGACTCCGCCCCGGTGACGTCGATGTCGGTGACCGCCTCCATATCGATGACGAGATGCCGCACCTGGTCGCCGGCGCTGGTGACGGCGCTCTTCACCGCCTGCGTGAAGACGTCGCCATTCGCGAAGAACAAGGGTGCGGCAAGACGGATGACGATGACGCCGGGGGCGGTCACGGTACCGCGGGGGGCGTCGGTCAGCAACGACTCGCCGGGATCACCGCTCGATTCGAGGACGTCGATGGCCGGGTTCGCGGCGCGCTTGGCGAGATTGATCAGAGCCAGGACGAAGGCCACGACGATGCCCGCGATCGATCCGACGAGCAGCGTGACCACGAAGCACACCACGCCGATCAGGAACTCGAACTTGTCCTTGCGCCACAGCACCACGAAGTCGGCGAACCCGAGCAACGGGACGATGGCGACGGCGACAATGGCACCGATGGCGGGAGAAGGGATGTCTGCCAGGAGCGCCGTGCCGAACAGCAGCAGAAGCAGTGTCCCCAGGGCGAGGACGAAGGACGGCAGCTGAGTGCGTGAGCCGGCCTGGTCCATCGCCGCCGTGCGCGAGGTGGACGATCCGATGGTGAAGCTGGCGGAGGCGCCGGCCATGATGTTGCCGACACCGAACGCGAACAGGTCCCGGTTGGGGCTCGTGGGGTAGCCGTGCTTCTCACCGTACGCGCGCGAGACCAGCAATCCCTCCGCCGTGGTGATCATGGTGAGGGCGATCGCCGACGGGATGAGCGCCAGCCACATCGACTAGTCGATGATCGGCCAGGTCAGTTTCGGCGGCCCGGCCGGGATCTCCCCGAGGACGGCGACGCCCGCGCTCTGAGCATCCGTGACGACGACGATCACGGTCGCGACGATGAGCACGGCCAGCGCCCACGGAACGACGGGGAGCAGACGACGACCGAGGACGAGCACGACGACGGACCCTACCGAGATGAGCACCGACCAGCCGTTCGTGGTGCCGAGCCCGCTGACGAGGGCGACGACTTTGTCCACGAACTCGGCGCCGGAATCGATCTTGACGCCGAGCATCTTGGCGATCTGACTGACCATGATGTCCAGCGCGAGACCGCCGACGAATCCGACGAGGATCGGCTTGGACAGGAAGTTCGCGAGGAATCCGAGCCGGAACAAGGACAGGGCGAGGAAGAGGACGCCCACGATCACCGCTTGCGCCAGCGCCAGCGTGGCGTAGTCGGCACTCCCGGCGACGGCCAGGCCGCCGATCGAGGAAGCCACCAGCGCGGCCGCCGCAGCGTCCGGCGACGCGACCAACTGACGCGAGGACACCACCAGCGCATAGACGACGGTCGGGAAGACCAGCGCGTACAAGCCGGCCGTCGCCGGGAGGCCGGCGATCTGGGCATAACCGATGTTCAGGGGCACGGCGATCGCCAGGAGGGTCACCCCGGCCAGGAGCTCTCTTCCCAGATTGCGTCGCGTCAGGCCCGCCAGAGGTCTCTCGAACGCCCTTCTCGTCCCCACGGTGGTCAGTGTGACAGTCCCCCTCCCGTCAGGCCAGGGTGCATTACCCGGGACCGCTGACTGACACCGGGGCACCGGCGAGGTTCGTATACTGGGTGTCATGTCCGTCCGATCCTCCCTGCCCTCCGGGCGCCTGGAGGTGGTCGGCGCGCTCAGCGCCGGCGTGAGATGACGCTGCCCCCGGCTCGGGTCCCCCGAGCCGTTCGATGCCGCATGCCCCGACCGGGCACGGCCATTAGACAGCGACTCTCCACAGACAGGACTTTTGACATGATTCCGCTCACCGACGCGCAGCTTCGCGCCTCGTTCGTCAACGCGACCCTCCGCGAACGCACCGCGATCGTCCCTCCACCGGGGCTCGACGCCCTGAACTGGGACGACCTCGACTACCTGGGCTGGCGCGACCGCAAACTGCCCAACGTCGGCTACGTCGTCACCGTCGTCGACGGCGAGCCGGTCGGCATCCTGCTGCGCAAGGCCGACGGCGGCGTGCGGGCCCGCCCCCAGTGCTCCTGGTGCGAAGACGTCCACCTCCCGAACGAGGTCGTCTTCTTCATCGCGAAGCGCGCCGGCAAGGCAGGCCGCGACGGCAACACGATCGGCACGCTCGTGTGCGCCGGGTTCGAGTGCTCGGCCAACGTGCGCAAGCGGCCACCGACCGCCTACATCGGGTTCGACGTGGAGGCGGCACGCCGGCAGCGCATCGAGGTGCTGCGCGAGCGGGTGGGCGCCTTCGCCCGCAACGTCCTCGGCCAGGGCTGAACCGCGGCTCGGGCCGGCGCAGGCGCTAGCGCGCGCCCCACACGGGGCGCGCGCTGGACGCGCATTCGCGCAGCGGTGCGCTGTCGAGCACGACGCGCGACTCGGGCACGCCGAAAGCGGGCCACTGCACGACGAACTCGAGCGGGCCTTCGGGCGGGAGCGGCCACAGCCAGAGATCGTCCTCGAAGCGCCAGATGTCATCGGATCCGCCGCCTCCGCCGCCCGAATAAGTCAGGGATGACGCCTCCGGCGACTCGCCCAACATCCCCGGATGGTCGGCGATCAACTGCTGACCGTCGCCGAGGACGACCCCGAAGCGCAGGCGCTCGGGGTCGGGCCCGAAATGGTTGTGGATCCGCGCCTGCATCTGCCGCCAGTCCGCGCGGCTCGCGCCTCCCCGCCGGATGCGGCGGTCGATGACGAACTCGACACCGTTGCTGTAGACGCGCGCGAATGACAGGACGAGAGCGACGGTGTCGGTCAGAGCGATGGTCTCACCGGTCGGGTAGATGGCGGGAACCTCGTCGTCCGAAGGCTTCCGCCACGGCGTCGGCGGCTGATCGGCGTTTTCGGTCTCGTCTTCGGGCGGGTCCGGCGGGAAGAAGTTCACGATCACCAGCCGACCACATCGGATACCACCCGAGCAAGACCTGCCGCGGCCGGTCTCCCGGAGGAGCAGATCACGGCCTTCCGGAACGCGAGCTCCGGCGTTGCGGGCCCTTCGGCTCTGTCGGGGAGGAGCGGCGTGGGTCGATGATCACGGCATGACATGGAGCGTCGAACGACAGGGCGGGGTCGCCGGTTTGGCGTCGGTGGCGATCGGGCTTCTCGCGGAGGTGTTCGAACGCGGCATCGCCCGCGGTGGCACGGATGCGGCGACGCTCCGGCATTTTCAGGAGCAGGCGGGCGCCGTGCGGATGCAGACGCTGCTCTTCGTCCTCGGCGCAGCGTTCTTCTTCTGGTTCTTGGCGGGGTTGAGATCGCGCGTGGCCGCGGCCGAGGGCGCGGGCGGTTCTCTCGCCGTCCTCGCCTTGGTAGCGGGAGCCGCCTCCAACACTGTTTCGCTCATCGCACTGTCGGTGCAGGAGGCGCTGACACTCGAGACTCCTACGACGTCGCTCGCAGCGCTCGACGACGTGCTCTTCCTGATCGCCGGTCTGCCGCTCGCCGTGATGCTGGCGGCTGTCGCCATCGTGGCGTTCACCCGTCACGCGTTCGCCCCATGGATCGGCTGGCTGTCGATCGGTGCGGCGGTGCTGCAGATCGTGCCCGTGTTCGGCACGGTCGCCGGCGGCGGCCCGCTGGCACCGGGAGGATGGATCTCCGCTTTCCTGCCCTACCCGCTCTACCTCGTCTGGCTGACCGCCGTGTCCGTGCTGATGACGGCTAAGCCGATCTCGGAGGGTGCTCGCACGCGCGAGGCGGTTCCCGCGTCGATGGGGAGCTAGGAGACCGGCGTCCTCGCACGGACACCGTGGAACGCGCGGATCGCTGCGGCTGCCGCGGCGGGCGCCTCGAACCCGGCGAAATGGCCGCCGGCCGGAGCCTGGACGAAGTCCCGGAGATCGGGCGCTGCCCGCTCGGCCAGCGATCGCGGGAAGCCCGCCATCACCGGCTCGTTCGCCAGGTACACACCCACCGGCGCCGCGATCGGCGGCCGTGGCGGGTTGTGCTCGTAGTCGTAGTACTGCTGGAACGACGAGCCGATGCTGTCGGTCACCCAGTAGAGCGTAGCGATCGTGTAGAGGATGCCGGACTCGACAACGCGCTGCCAGGCGCCGTCCTCCCGGGCGTCGATCCAGTCGTGCCACTTGTCGGCGATCCACGCGAGCAGTCCGGCCGGGGAGTCCGCCAGCGCGGCGGCGATCGTGTCCGGACGGGTCTGCATGATCTCGCTGTAGCCGCCGTCGGACCGGTCGTAGACGTCCAGGGCCTCCAGATAGCGACGCTCGGTCTCGTCCTGCGCCTCCACCTCTGCCGGGAACGGGCCGCTCAGCAGCTGGATGCCCACGAGGCTCTCCGGGTGGTCCACCCCGAGCCAGGTGGAGGCTCCGCCACCGATGTCGCCGCCGAACGTCGCGTAGCGCTCGAAGCCCAGCACTCCGGACATGAGCTCGTGCAGCGCGTCGGCGATCGCGCGCCGCGTGAGCGGCGGCTCGAGCCGCTCCGAGTAGGTGAAGCCGGGGAGAGACGGGATGACGACGTCGAAGTCGTCGCGGAGCAGCTCAGCGAGCGGCAGGTATTCGACGAATGCGCTCGGCCAGCCGTGCAGGAGCAGGAGCGGCGTGTGCTCGCCCGGTCCGGTCCCGCGCAGGCGCGCGTAGTGGAGGCGGTGACCCGCGATGTCGACGAGGTGCTGCTCGACCTGGTTCAGCCGCTGCTCTTCGGCTCGCCAGTCGAACGCGAGCCAACCGTCGACGAGCGACCGGAGTTCGTCACCCCCGAGGCCTCCCTCCCAGCCGGATCGCGGAGATCGAAAGTGCCGGGTACGGCGCAGCCTGTCGCGCAGATCGTGGAGCACGTCGTCGGGCACGCGGAGGCGGAAGTCGTCGGTGGCCATTCAGCCACGCTAGCCGCCCGGCCGAGCGCATAGTGTCGAGATCGCGGGATCGGCTCCGACCTTATGGTGACCGAGCACATCGCACCGGTTCCCGAAGCGGGAGGGAGGAGCGCCCATGACGGCGATCGACACGATCTTCGACGCGAACGTGCGGGCCGTGATCCCGCTCGTCACCGCGTCGCTCGTCTCCCGCTACGGCAACTTCGCCGACTGCGAGGACGCGGTCCAGGAGGCGCTGCTCGACGCCTCCATCACGTGGCCGCGGGAGGGGCGCCCGCGCGACGTGCGCGGCTGGCTGCTCACCGCGGCGCGCCGGCGGTACATCGACGCGATCCGTTCGGACGCAGCGCGCCGAGCTCGCGAGGAACGCGACGCCGCGCTCGGCGCGCTCGGTGCGGAGGTCCGCGACAGCGACGACTCGCTCGAGCTGCTCGTGCTGTGCTGCCACCCGGCCCTGCAGCCTGCGGCCCAGGTCGCGTTGGCTCTGCGCGCGGTCTGCGGGCTCAGCACCTCCCAGATCGCCGCCGCCTTCTACGTGAGCGAAGCCACCATGGCTCAGCGCATCACGCGGGCGAAGCGGGCGATCGACGCCGCCGGGCGACGGTTCGGCCTGCCTGGGAGGGCCGAGGTCGTCGAACGATCCGCAGCCGTGCGCACCGCGCTCTACCTGATGTTCAACGAGGGGTATGCGCCCACGCAGGGCAATTCGCCCGTGCACGCGGAGCTCGTGTCGGAGGCGATCCGGCTCGCCAGGCTGCTCCATGCGGCGATCCCCGGTGAGTCGGAGACGATGGCGCTGCTGGCGCTCATGCTGCTGACCGACGCTCGCACCGAAGCCCGCGCCGACGCCGACGGGTCGCTGATCCCGCTGCCCGACCAAGACCGACGACGGTGGAACCAAGCCCGGCTGAAGGAGGGGCGACGCTTCGCCGCGGCCGCGCTCGGCGCCGGCCCCGCCACCCCACTCGTCATCCAGGCGGCGATCGCTGCCGTGCACGCGGCCGCGCCCGATGCCGATTCGACCGACTGGCGGCAGATCCTCGGGCTCTACGACGTGCTCGTCCGCATCGATCCGGGTCCGGCCCCGCGGCTCGGCCGGGCGGTGGCGGTCGGCATGGTGAGCGGACCGCTCGCCGGGCTCGCGGAGCTGGCCGACCTGGAGGCGGATGAGCGCCTCGCCGGGAGCCACCGCCTCCTCTCGGTCAAGGCCGCTCTGCTGGAGCGCGCGGGCGCGGTCGACGCCGCACGCGATGCGTACGCCGAGGCGCGTGAGCGCGCGACGAACGACGCGGAGCGCGCCTGGCTCGCGACGCGGGCCGAACGGCTTGCGGCCGGCCTCCCTCCCACCGCTTCGTCGACCTCGCTCGACGACCCCGTGCCGACCCTCGACCGAGGGCCGGCCTCCCCAGAAGAGAAGGAATCAAGGCAATGACGGACACCGCCCTCAATCAGTACCTGCTGCTCTACGTGACCGCGCCCGACGGCGAGCCGTGGAGCGAAGCCGACGACGACATCGCCGACTGGGTCGCCGCCGGCGAATCGACCGGCGCGCTCATCATCGGCGAGCGCCTGACCGGGAAGTCGGACGCCCGGATGGTGGCGAAGCGCTCCGGCCAGGTCACCGTGAGCGACGGCCCGTTCGCGGAATTCAAGGAGTGGTTCGCCGGCTTCGACCTCATCAACGCCGCCGACCTCGACGCAGCCGTGGAGATCGGCTCGCGCCACCCGGGAGCCCGGTACGGGAAGGTGCTCGTGCTGCCGCTGATGGACGCCGTCCAGTCCAACGAGATGCTGGAGGCGACGGTCCGGGCGCGGAGCGCGGTGGCGTAGCCGCTCACCGGTGCGGGCTCGGCGACCGCGACCTGCTCGCGTTCGCGACCGCCGGCCCGGCATGTCGCAGAGCGACGACGGGCGCGTCCGCTAGGTTCCTCAATGCGGACAATCGGTTGCCGCATATTGGGGGAAAGTCAATGAAGAAGCTTGCTGTCGCTGCCGCCTCGATCGCACTCGTCGCCGCACTCACCGGGTGCTCCGCGTCAGGCGCCGCGGCCCACACCGCGAAACCGACCGCGGCAGCGTCGGCCACGGCCCAGGCGACGCAGACCCACGCTCAAGCGTGCACCGTCGTGATGGACAAGCTGCGCAGTCTCTCGTCGATGCAGAGCGACCTCGCGTCCGCGATGACCGACCCGGCGAAGGCGCAAGCGATGCTCGACACCATGGCGAGCACCTTCACGAGCATGGATTCCAGCGTCACCAACCCCGAAGTGAAGGCCAAGACCTCCGCGGTCGCCTCCGCGTTCACCGACTACGCGACCTACATCAAGAAGGTCCAGGCGACCCCGTCCAGCCTCGACACCAATGAGCTCACCGCCAAGCTCAAGGCCCTGTCGAGCGCGTCGACGGCGGTCGGCCAGGAGTGCGCCGGCGGCAAGTAGCCTCGGCCGCGAGACTAGCGCTCTACCGCGAACCCATCCAGGAGCCGATCCACGAATTGCCGCCGCGCGGATCCTGGGACGGCTGTGGTTCGTCAAAGTGCGGATTCGGGCGCCCGGGCGTGGTCTGCGGCGCCTCTCGGAGGCGCATGGCGGAGACGATGGCGAACACGCTCACGGCAAGCAGGACGACGCCGGGAGCGACAAGGGAGTAGCCGACCGGGTTCCCCCGCAAGACCGTGATCACGCCTACCGGCCCGGTGAGCCAAGCCCCGAAACCAGACAGGCACGCGAGAACGACCAGCCACACGACGCGCCGCCGACGGCGCTGTGACCGTTCGAACTCTTTCATCAATTCGCTCATCGCGTTCCCCCCTTTTCGGAATCATATGCGCCACGGGCAGACCATCGACCTGCGAGGCGCAACCTTCGAGGAAGTGAACCGTCGTCAGCGGTCGGCGCTACCCTCGGGCACATGGACCAGCGCATCAGTCTCGTGACCCTCGGTGTGGCCGACCTGGCGAGGAGCCGGGCGTTCTACGAGGAGGGGCTCGGCTGGACGCCCGCAGAATCGCCGGAGGGCGTGGTCTTCTACCAGCTTCCCGGCATGGCGTTCGCCCTTTTCGGGCGCGACGATCTCGCCGACGATGCGCACCACCCGATAGACGGAACGTTCAGCGGCATCACGCTCGCTTGCAACCAGCGGTCGGAGGAGGATGTCGACCGCGTCTTCGCGGAGGCGGAGGCGGCAGGGGCTCGCATCCTGAAACCTGCCGAGCGTGTGTTCTGGGGCGGATACTCCGGGTACTTCGCCGACCCGGACGGGCACGTGTGGGAGGTCGCGTACAACCCGGGCTGGGCGCTCGCGGAGGACGGGACGCTCACCGTCACCTGAACTAACTCGGAGTCTTCGCTAAACTGGGTGAGTCGGGGGGGACTTGCCTATCGGGGCAATTTGTCTGGTTCGATTTCCAGAGTCCTCCACTGCGATTCCCGCGGCAGCACCCGGAATGAATCATGAGGGTACCCGGTTCACGATTCCCCGATCGCGCCTGCCGGGGGGAGCGTTTTGAGCAGATCCAAGGCGACCTCCGACAGGCTCCCCGGGTCAGCCCGGTACACCACGAGCATCATGCCGTCCGTGCCGTCGATCAGCGTCTTCTCCCGCGTCAGGCGGAGCTGCCCGACGATGGGGTGTCGCCACTCCCCCACGTTCGACTGCTGCGGCGCCGGCGACTCCTCCGCCCACAGCCTCCGGAAGCGGACGCTCCGCACACTCAGTTCACCGACCAGGGCCTGGAGGCTCTGATCGCCGGGCTCGCGCTCCGCTCGATACAGCAGGTAGCGGGTCATCGCGACCGTGACAGGCTCCCAATCGCCGCCCAACTCACGGATGCCGTCATCCAAGAAGGTCGACAGGATCAGATTCGTGCCCGGCTCGAAGAAGGCAGCCAGCGACCGGGCGTGCCGGTTCGACTCGAGGACGTCCATCAACCGCCCCTGAACGTACGCCGGGGTCGCCATTCGCTGAAGCGCGTGGGAAACGGCCGGTGGTACCGGCTCAGGACGGGACGAGGACTCGCCCCACGGCAGCCGGCGCCGCACGGCGTTGGCGCCCAGCGTGCGTCCCGGGCTGGCAGCCAAGAGGCCCGCGAGGGCGTCGCGAGTCTCGTCTTCACTCCGTGCGCGATCGAGCCGCGCCGCCCACTCGCGGACCATCGAGTCCTCCACGTCGCGGGCCCGGATCAGCAGCGTCCGATGGGGCACATCAATCTCATCTCCTCGAGAGCGTCAGGCGGGCCTCCGCGAGCCGCTGGCCCGACCCTAGCGGCCCTGAACGGCCACTCATATCGACCTGCCGGGTCGTTTGCGTAAGGCTCGGGCTGACGCCATCTCCCGGTCCAGAGCGCCGGGCTCCGCGGGTGCAGGATGAGCACATGAAGCTGACGCTCGACCTGCACGACATCTACAACCGGGGCGGCGATATCGATCGCGCCCTGCGCGCAGTCATCGCGGACGCTGTCGCGAAGAAGGCGCCACTGATCGAGATCATCCCGGGCAAGGGATCAGGCGCACTGAAGAAGCGAGTGCTGCGCTTCCTGGATCAGCCGGAGATCAAGGCCCAGTACCACCGAGTCGAGAAGGACTCGAAGAACTTCGGGCGCGTGTTCGTGCACTTCCGGTGGAAGTGAGGGACGAGCCCAAGACGAATTGGACAGCCTCCTGGTAGCGGCCATCGTCGGCCACGGGTCCCGAACGCGGCGAGGACCCCCTGGGAAGGCATCACGAGGCCCCCGGTAGCTCACTGTCGGCAACGAACATCGGCGGCATGTCTTCGGCGAAGGTGCTCTGTTATGACTGCTTGCTGAGAAAGTTCACAGCCGGACGCTCTCAGCTGTGGGGGCGTCCATTCGCTGAAAGGGATGACACGTGAAGCGCCACCCTCTGGTCGTCTTCTTCGTCGCAGCATTCGCATTCCCCTGGTTGCTCTGGGGAACCACACTCGCTCTGCAGGTCGGTCTCATCGGCTGGCACATCCCCGAGTCTCTCGGCTTCTGGATCGGGCTCCCGCTCGCCACCTACGGCACCGCGGCCCTGACCGGCGGGTGGCCGGCAGTCAAGGACCTGCTGCTGCGCCTCATCCGGGTCAAGGTCCGTCCGCTCTGGTATCTCGTCGCGATCGGACTGCCGGTCGGCATCGCCGCGGCGGCGGTCGGCCTCGGGACTCTGAGCCCGACCCCCGCGGCCGTCGGAGCCCTGATTCCGGCCAGCGCGATTCTCGGTGCGCTCCTCCTCAACTGCTGGGAGTGGTTGATCACCGAGGAGACCGCGTGGCGCGGTTACGCCCTCCCCCGGCTGCAAAGACGATTCGACCCGCTCACCGCTTCGCTCGTGCTCGGGGCCCTGTGGGCGCTGTGGCACCTGCCGTTGTTCTTCATCGCCGACAGCTTCCAAGCGCGCATCCCGTTCTTGGGCTTCGCGCTGTCCACAGTGGCGACGTCGGTCTTGATCGGCTGGCTGTTCAACCACGCGCGCGGTAGCGTCCTGCTCGCGGCGCTCTTCCATGGGTTCACGGACGTGTCGATCGCGTTCAGCGGCGTCCTGACCTCCGGGGCGGCGCTGTTCTGGATCACGGTCGGCATCCAGGTTCTCCTCGCCGCAGCGGTCTCCGTCGATCTCCACCGGCGAGACCGCCGCTCGCCCGAGCTCCCGGCGACCACGATCTGATCGACCCGGCAGACCGCTCGTCCCGTCATGCACCGAAGGCGCCCAGCGGCGCCCGGGAACGGGCGCGTCCTAGCCGTGATGATCCGGCCCGCGTCGACCGGGAGGGAGGTCCAATCCAGGACTACCCCAGCCAGGACTATGCCAGGGAGCCGCTGCGGGAAGTCGGCCACCCAGTGCCATCACGGCGCGATTTATGCGCTTAGTGGCGAACCAGCCAGTGGTGGAGCGCGCCCACCTCCCGCGAGACTGGAGCCATGACCCGAACATCTGCTCACGCTGTGTCCCTCACGCCACTGGGCGGCCCGACGGTCCTCATCGGCTTCGCCGGACACCGCTTCCTCGTCGATCCCACCTTCGACCCCGCCGGGGACTACCCGGTCGGCTCCCGGGTCCTGACCAAGACCTCCGACGCGATCGTCTCCGCCGACGAGATCGGGCCGGTCGACGCCGTTCTCCTCTCGCACGACCAGCACCCCGACAACCTCGACCGCGCCGGACGGGTCTTCGCCGAGAACGCCCCTCTGGTGCTCACCACCCGGCTGGCCGCCGGTCGTCTCCGCGGGCGCTGCCGCGGGCTCTTGCCGGGAGAGCGCGCCGACGTGGGCAGCGTGACCGTGACCGCCGTCCCCGCGCAGCACGGTCCCGACGGAACCGAGGACAAGACCGGGCCGGTGATCGGATTCGTCCTCGAGGCGCCCGACGCCCCCACGCTCTACATCTCGGGCGACAACGCGTCCCTGGACGTCGTTCGCGCCGTCGCCGACCGATTCCCCGAGATCGAGATCGCCATCCTCTTCGGCGGGGCGGCCCGGAGCCCGCTCGTCGACGGGTTCCTCACGCTGACCAGCAGCGAAGCGGTCGAGGCCGCGGCGATCCTCGGCCATCCTCGCGTCTTGGCCGCACACACGGATGGCTGGGCCCACTTCACACAGGACGGTTCGTCCTTCCGCGCCGCCTTCGAGGAGGCGGGCATCGGGCCCCTGCTGCTTGACACTAGTCCGGGCGTTCCTGTCCACCTCGACCGTTCCGTTCAGCAGGGGTGAGTGCATCCGCTCAACAGGCAGTCACTCACCCGCGACCGGCGCGGCTGAGAAAATGGAGCGCATGACCGAACCCGTCGTCAGGCGCACCGTCCTCCGTGAGACGCTGACCGACTTCGCGACCGGATCCGTAGAAGTACGGAGGATCACGCTGCAGCCCGGTGTCGTCGGAGGCCCGCATCACCACAACGGTCCCGTCTTCGGCGTCATCGAACGGGGCTCCGTCATGTTCCAAGTGGATGGCGGAGAAGAGCAGCTCCTCCGCCCCGGCGACGTGTTCTACGAGCCCGAGCAAGCCCTGGTCGACCGATTCGACGCCACCGACGAGGGCGTCACCTTCCTCGGTTACTTCCTCAGCCGACCTGGGCAGGACCCGGAGCTCATCGCAGGACCGCCCACCCGTTCACAACACTGAACGGGAGAGCCCGACCGAAGCTGTCACCTCGCTGTTGCCTCTGGGCCGCTGGCGGCCTTACTGTGCCGCGAGAGGATCACGATGAGGGATGCCGATACGCCCGAAGAAGGCTCACCGATGGGCAGCCCGCGCGGCCCCGGGTGCACGTGCGGCGCACCTGAACGCCGTCAATTCCTGCCGATCAGTCAAGCCGAGCCCGCCAGGTCGTCTCAATCGTCCCCCGCTTCGCACACGATCGAACAGGTGACCATCCCGGCGGGTGTCTTCGTGATGGGCGACTCCTCGGGCGACCGGAACCCCGGCGACGGCGAAGCACCGCTCCACGAGGTGACGCTGGACAGCTTCACGATCGACGCGACCAGCGTGACCAACGACGACTTCGGGCGGTTCGTCGACGCGACCGGATATGTGACCGAGGCAGAGAGCTTCGGGTTCTCGGCTGTTTTCCACCTGGCACTCGCCGCTTCCGCCGAGGACGTGGTCGGGCAGCCGCCGGAGACGCCGTGGTGGCTGGGTGTGCGCGGAGCGGACTGGCGCCACCCGGGTGGACCAGCCTCCTCCCTAACCGGTGTCGGGGATCATCCGGTGACCCATGTGAGCTGGAACGACGCCGTCGCATACTGCGCCTGGGCGGGCCGTCGTCTGCCCACGGAAGCGGAATGGGAGTATGCGGCCCGCGGCGGCCTCGCCGGCGCGAAATACCCGTGGGGTGACGCGGAGGTCGACGACAACGGCTGGCTTGCGAACATCTGGCAGGGCGTGTTCCCGATCGTCAACACGGAGGATGACGGGTACCTGACCACCGCTCCGGTCCGCAGTTTCGCCCCGAACGGCTACGGGCTCTGGCAGATGGTCGGAAACGTCTGGGAATGGTGCGCGGACTGGTATTCGCCCGACTACTACCGCCGCTCCCCCGCACAAGACCCGGCAGGTCCGGTGAAGGGGACTTCCCGGGTCATGCGCGGTGGCAGCTACCTGTGCCACATCTCCTACTGCAACCGCTACCGCAACTCTGCCCGGTCCCACAACACCCCCAACTCGTCCACAGGCAATATGGGATTCCGTACCGTCGCGCTCACTGTCGGGCCATAGCGATCCGGAGGCGTTCCTCCGGGTCGATGAAGTGGTCGTTGTCATCGGCTCCGACGTCGAGCTGCACCCAGTTGATCCTTCCGGTGAATCTGCTCGTGGCCGGCGTGTAGTCGGCCGTGACCGCTGTTCCCGATTCGTACCCGATGTCGGTCGTCTCGTCGGCGGAGAAGATGATCGCCTGGGTTTCGCCGACGCGGCCAGTCCCGACCTTCCGTCCGTCGTAGTAGATCGCGACCTCTCCGCCCTTGCCGAGACCCCCGCCGTCGTACGCGAACTCGACGCGGACCTGACTCTGTCCGCGCTCGAGGGGCTCGGAGGCCTCGATCCGGAACTCCTGGATGCCGAGAACGTTGTAGACGAACTTCGCGTGCCCCTCCTTGATGTAGAGACTCCAGCCTCCGAACCGGCCCCCCTGCGCGATGATCACGCCGTTCGCGCCGGCGTCCGGCACCTCCAGCTCCGCAGTCACCGAGAACGATCTGTTCTTGATGCTCAGGACGCTGTTCTCCGACAGCCGGCCCATCCCGGAGACGAGGAGCTGCGAGGTGCCCCGGATGAGCGTCGGCCGGCCGGCCAGCTCGGGGTTCAGTCGCTCGGCGCCGCGGTCGTCGATCGGCAGGACGTTGTACTTGGTCGCCTCGATCAGCCACAGCCGTTGGAGGTGGTGCAGGCGCTCGGGCTGTTCGACCGAGAGATCGTGCGCCTGACTGTAGTCGACATTGCCGTCGTACAGCTCCCAGACGTCGTCGTGGAACGCCGGGATGACCCCGCCGAGCATCACCCAGGGCGTGCGATGCTTCGTCACCGCGCTCCAGCCCTTGTGGTAGATCCCCCGGTTGCCGAACATCTCGAAGTACTGCAGGTCGTGGCGCTCCGGCTCGTCGGGGTGGTCGAACGTGTACAGCATGCTCGTACCCTCGATGCGGGACTGCTGAACGCCGTTGACGACCGTGGGTTCGGGGAGGCCTGCCGCTTCGAGGATGGTGGGGGCGACGTCGATCACGTGGGTGAATTGCGACCGCTTCCCGCCCTTCTCGGAGATCCCCGTCGGCCAGTGCACGATCGTGCCGTTGCGCGTCCCGCCCCAGTGCGAGGCGACCTGCTTCGTCCACTGGAACGGCGCATCCATCGCCCAGGCCCAGCCGACCGCGTAGTGGTTGTAGGAGGTCGGGCTTCCGAATTCGTCGATCTTGGAGGCCATGAACTCGGGGGTTTCCAGCGCGGCCATCCCATTGAAGTTGGCCATCTCGTTGAAGGCCCCGTTCAGCGTGCCCTCCGCGGAGGCTCCGTTGTCGCCGATGATGTAGTAGATGATCGTGTCATCGAGGATGCCGAGGTCCTCGATGGTGTCGATGACCCGGCCGATGTGATGGTCCGTGTGCTCCATGAAGCCCGCGTAGACCTCCATCTCGCGTTCCAGCACGGGCTTGAGCTCCTCCGGCATGTCGTCCCAGGCGGGGATCTCCTCGTGCCGCGGGGTGAGTTCTGCATCGGCGGGGATGACGCCCAGTTCCTTCTGCCGGGCGAACGTCTTCTCCCGCTGCACATCCCATCCGTCGGCGAACGCGCCGGCGTACTTGTCAGCCCATTCCTTGGGCACGTGGTGCGGCGCGTGGGTGGCGCCCGGCGCGAAATAGACGAAGAAGGGCTTGTCGGGCATCAACGCCTTCTGCGTCCGGATCCAATTGCACGCGTGGTCGGCCAGGTCTTCGGTCAGGTGGTAACCCTCCTCCGGGGTCGCCGGCGGCTCGACCGGGGTCGTACCGTCGTACAAGGCGGGATCCCACTGATTGTTCTCGCCGCCGATGAAACCGTAGAACGTCTCGAACCCGCCGCCCGCTGAGGGCCAGGCATCGAACGGTCCCATCGGTGACGACTGCCAGACCGGCACCTCATGGCACTTGCCGAACTGAGCCGTGGAGTAGCCGTTGAGCTTCAGGGTCATCGGCAGCGGTGCCTTCGTGTTGGGCCGCAGCGAGCTGTTGCCCGGAGCTGACGTCGCCGTCTCGGTGATGCTGCCCATCCCCACGGAGTGGTGGTTGCGGCCCGTCAGCAGTGCGGCACGGGTCGGAGCGCACAGAGCCGTCGTGTGAAACCGGTTGTAGGTCAGGCCGCCGGCGGCGAGGCGCTCCGCGTTCGGGGTGTTGCACGGCCCCCCGAACGCGCTCGCGGACCCGAAGCCGGCGTCATCGACGAGGATGATCAGGACATTGGGTGCGCCCGGCGGGGGCGCCAAGGGCTCGATCGGCGGGTAGACGGTATCCGGATCCTTGGCGTCGTAGGTCGTCGGGCCCGGCTGAGCGCGGTCCGGGATGGGCAGCATCGCCCGCGCGTGCCGATCGGGATTCATGACATCCACCTTCTTGCGCGCGCCCCTCGCAGCATGTCAGGCCTCGTGATCCCCATGATTCATCCCCTCGCGCCATTCGGCGCCCACGGCGCCGCGTCACCTCGAGGATGGCAGGACGTGTCGGGTGCGGCATAGGGCCATGAGTCCTGACCACATGCCGCTCCGAGGTCGCACGCGGCCCGCTTCTGCCCATGATCGAAAGGCCCAGAGGACGGGCACCGACTGGAGGGTGCTCTCGCTCGGGCGCTCGCGAGGCCGGATGTCGTACCCGGACGACCTGTCGCAACCGGCGGTTTCCACGCCAACGGGCCCGAGAGCCTCCTGTCGCGAACGGGTCGTTCGACACTGACCTGCGTCTGCCGCTGCCCGGTCGGCCGGCTCGTGCGAGTTTCGACTGACCTCTTGACAAGGCCCTGCCGAGTCGACCAATGTTGCTCGCAGAAATAGTGAACGTTCACTATCATCACGGGACGCCCGCACTTATGGGCATCTGTTCCGGCTAGGCCGGATCGCGCGCACGTTCGACGCCCGCGATGAACACCTGCGATCGACGGCAATGAAGCATTCGAAAGGAGAGCCGATATGCGGAACCTATTCCTGGGCTTGGTGACAGCGGCTGCGGTGACCGCAAGTCTCGTTGTTCCCGCAGCAACGCCGGCTGTAGCCACCACCACCACCGTCTCGTACGTCGACACGACGAAGACGACGTACGACAAGAACGTCATCATGGTGAACGGCAAGCCGTTCTTCCACAGCGGCGTCCAGTTTCGGTACGAGAAGCTGAAGTACACCTACGGGTGGACAGACGCGCAGCTCGAACCCATCATGAAAATGGTCGCTGATGACGGCTTCAAGGTCGTCAACATCCCGATCTGGTGGTCCAAGATCGAGACCTCGAAGGATGTCTTCGACTGGACCGATCTCGACAAATACATCGACTGGGCGAACAAGTACGGGCTCAAGGTCGAATTGCTCTGGTACGGAGCGGACTCGACCGGTATCAGTTACGCTCCGAGGATTCCAAGCTACGTGCTCAACACCTACCAGTACGTCGTGAACTCGAGCGGTACGCGGATTCAGCTCGGCACCAACTACCTGCTCGACAAGACCGACCCGAACCTGCTGGATCGGGAGAAATACGTGCTCGGGCAGGTGATGAGCCACATCGCGACGTACGACACCAACCAGGCGCTCATCGGCGTGCAGGTGGAGAATGAGCCGAACGTCGCCAACATGCAGTGGGGCGCTTCGACCGACCGCAGCTACAGCTCCTATAGCAACACGTTGTGGACGTCCGGTGGGTACACGAATGTCGCCCAGTTCCGCCGCGACGTCCTCATGAAGTACTTGAACGCACTGGGCCAGGTCATCAAGCAATCCGACCACTCGGTGTACACGCGGGTCAATGTCGTCGGCGACGCGATCCCTGTCGCCGAGAACGAAGCGCTGCGGTCAGCGGGCCAGTCGTACATCGACTTCATCGGCGGTGACCCGTACACAACGGACCTCGACACGCTCTACAACTACGGCCTCAGCGGCACCTTCGTTCAGGGCAAGAACCTGCCGATGATCATGGAGACCTACGCCGGGAGTTCGGTCGCGGACATCGCGAAGTTCAACGCTCTCGCCGGAAACGCGCCGATGAACATGTACGCCGCCGTAGACCCGGATTCCACCTCCGGCGTCTCGGACTCGGGTCTCTACAACTTCGACCCGACTACTCACGTTGTGACAAGGAAGACGGTGAGCTACAGCGTCGCTGCCTTGAACCAGGCACTGAACAAGATCAGCACCGACCTCGCGACTCGAGCACCGATCGAGGCTGGTGGGTCGACGCTGCAAACGTTCAATCGCAAGGCGACCACCTCGGTCACCAATCTCAGCAAGGCACTGGGGACGACCAACGTCGTGTTCTCGACGTCGCAGGCCGGTCAGGGGATCGCCGTCAAACGCGGCCCGAAAGAGTACGCGTTCTTGGCGACCAAGGCTTCGACCTTCTCTCTGCCCTCGAGCCTCGGCACCGTCAGTGCGGTTGAAACCGGCTCGTACGACTCGAACAACACGTGGAGCAGCGGAGGCGCCAAGAGCTACGTGAATTCGGGCGGGAACATCACGGTGCAGCTTTCGGCCGGAGAAGTCGTGCGCGTCACCTTCACCTGAGTGCTCTCCATGCTCGATCTAGGGTGTGGCGCTTCCCCGGGAGCGCCACACCCTAGATCGGTGCGGGACCGCTCGATCCGCGGACGACGATCCGCGCGATAGTGTCCAGCCCCTCGTCAGGCTCGTTCTCGCCGTGGATCCGAGCGAGCAGGATCTGCATGAGGCGCCGTCCTTGCCCCTCTTTGTCCACCGCGACGGTGGACAAGGTCGGGTCCGTATATGCTCCGAATTGCTCATCGTCCCATCCGAAGACACTGACGTCTTCCGGGACTCTGATGCCTCGCTCCTGCAGAGCGCGGATCGCTCCGAACGCGACGCAATCATTGGCCGCCAGGATTGCGGTCACCCCGGCTGTCGCAGGAAGGCCGTGAACCGCCTGGTACCCAGACCTGACCGACCAGTCCCCGGGCACCACGTCGTACGACGTCACACCGGACCGTGCGATCGCTTCCAGGTAGGCGTCACGGCGATTCTTGGCCGACGTCCACTCCATCGGACCGGCGATGTGAAGGAACCGGCGGTGTCCCATGTCCGCGAGCATCCTCACGATCTCCAGCGCCGGGTCGCCGTCGGCGAACGCACCACGAGATCGCATGTTCTCGTCGTATTCCTCCGCGACGACAATTCGGCTTCGCTGCGAGAGCACTCCGTCATCGTCGAGGCCTGTGAGCGATGTGAGCGACAAAACGCCTTCCACACGCTCGTTGGCCACGAGGGTGGCCACGCGGGCTCGGTCGGCGCGCTCGTCTCCTGCCAGGCTGACGATGTCGACGAAAAACCCACGCTCGCCCGCGGCAGCGAAGGCGCCTCTCAGGACAGGCGTGGGAACGAATTCTCCGATTCGGGGAAGGATGAGCGCGATACGGTTCGATCGGCGCGTCCGCATCGAACGGGCGATGAGATTCGGCCGGTAGCCGAGCTCCTTCACGGCCTGATGGATGCGCTCGACCGTTGCCGGCTTCATCCCGGTACCTTCGTCTCGAAAGTACCGGGACACGGTCTGATGGGACACGCCGGCCAGCTTCGCGACGTCGATCATGGTCGCCGCTCTTCGCTCGGGCATGGTCGCTTCTTCTTGCACTCGCCTTGATCCGCTGGAATGACTCGAGTCATCATGGCACACTCGCGCGGCGGGCGAGCCCACGGAATTTGGTCCGGCTGTGATGATGGTCTGCGGGCGGGAAGGCCGACGAAGGTCAGCTGGTCGACATGGGCGTAGGCGTGGCCACCGGAGAGGGCGTCCCCGTCGTGCTCGAGGAGTTCGACTGGCACTCCCAGATGCCGAATCGGCATCGTGTTCGTCAAAGGCACAATCCGAGATCGCAGTCCAGCGCCCCCTCCAGCAACTCCGGGACGAACCCAACGGAGCCTTAGGCAGGGTCTTCGCCCTCCGCCATCCGGCGGGCGGTCCACACGCCGACCCGGTCCCGCGTCAGGTCTCGATAGCGGAACCAGCCGTCACTGTGGGCGGCGACGAACAAGCGGCGCGTCACCCACCCCTCTCCTACTTCCAGCCACCACGAGGTCGCGTACTCCGCTGTGACCGAAGCCCCGTGCGCGAACATCGAGGCCGGACCGAACTGCACCGCAGCGTCATCTACGCGCGTCACGTCTTCGAGCCCGCGCCAGAGGTACCGTTGCGGCGCTGCGCCTTGGCCCGTGAGTTCCGTTGCAGCGGTAAGCGCCGAGTTCCCGAGCCCGACCAAGCTCAGCTTTCCGAATCGGCCTTGATGATCGCGTCGAGGAGTCCTGGGAACCGGGCGGCGAGCTCCTCATCGCGGAGCGAGGTCCAGCGACGGTTGCCGTCCTCGCGTTGACGGATTACGCCGGCCTCGCGGAGCACCTTGAAGTGATGGCTCAGCGTCGATGGAGCGACGTCGACATCGAAGGTGCCGCAGGCCCGCTCAGGCGACGCCCACAGCGTGCGGACGATCGTCATCCGCGTCGGGTCGGAGAGCGCGTGCAGCACGTCGAGAACGTCGAAGTTCGCGGGTTCCGGGTGAGCCAGCGCCATGCGGCGCCGTGATCTGGGCATGCATTCCTCCTTGCGCTTGCATCGATCATAGCAAGTTGTACTATATTCGTCATTCGACGTTTATCGAAGGAGTTGCGATGGTCACACCCACCCGATCCACGCGCTGGCTCGCCCTCGCCACCGTGCTGCTGGCGACATTCATGGCGCAATTCGACTTGTACGTGGTCAATGTGGCGCTGCCGGTGCTGCAACGACAACTCCATGCCGAGCACAGCGCGCTCCAGCTGATCGTCGGCGGCTACGCGTTCGTCTATGCTGCCGGCCTCATCACGGCCGGCCGACTCGGCGACAGGTTCGGGCATCGGACGGTGTTCCTGATCGGAATGGCCGCGTTCGGGTTGGCATCGTTGTGGTGCGGCCTCGCTCAGACAGGGAGCGGTCTCGTCGAAGCCAGGCTCGTCCAGGGTCTCGCTGCATCCGTCATGGTCCCTCAGGTCCTCGCGCTGATCAGCAGACTGTTCACACCCGCCGGGAGGCCGCGCGCCCTGTCCGCCTTCGGCGTGGTGATCGGCATCGGCGCGGTCGCCGGCCAGGTCGTCGGCGGTTTGCTCCTGCACGCCGACCTGTTCGGACTCCACTGGCGCCCGATCTTCCTGGTCAACGTCCCGATCGCGCTCATCGGTGTCGTCGCCGGTGCGTTGCTGCTCCCGCGACATGAGACCACGACACATCCCCGCTTCGACGTCCTCGGCGCGATCTCCCTCCCGGTCGGGCTGGCACTCCTTCTTGTCCCGCTGACGCTCGGACAGGATGCCGGCTGGCCGTGGTGGACCTCCGTCGCCATCGTGGCCGGCGCACTCGTCGTGGCCGCGGTGCTGATGTGGGAGCGACGACTCAGCATCCGCGGGGGCGAGCCCGTCCTCGATCCCCGGCTCTTCCGTCAGGCCGCGTTTGCGAACGGCATGGGCCTGAGTGCCGTCATCTTCGCCTCCTTCTTCAGCTTCGTGTTCACCCTCTCCCTGTTGTTCCAAGACGGGATCGGGCTCAGCCCCCTGGACGCCGGACTGGCGTTCGCGCCCCTCAGCATCGCCTTCGCGGTCGCCTCAATCCTTGCCCGGGGCTTCATCGCCCGCTACGGCGCGCGAGTGATCGTCCTGGGCACCGCACTGGCCTGCCTCGGCCTCCTCGCCATCGTGATCATCCTGGCCGCCGACCGGCACCCCACCACACCGCTGTTGATCGTTCCCATGGTCATCGTGGGCCTCGGCAACGGCACCGCAGTCCCCGTGCTCACCGGCGTCGTCCTCCAGGGCGTGAAGTCCGGTGCCGGCATGGTCTCCGGCATCCTCACGACCGCGCAACAGTTCGCCACGGCGGCCGGCATCGCCATCCTCGGTGCGGTCTTCTTCACCGCCCTGGGTACCAGCCGAGACCTCGGCGGCTACACGGGAGCCATGCTCTTCAGCACCACCGGAAGCCTCATCCTCGCCGGACTCGCCGTCCTCATCAGCGTGCGTCTTGTGAACGCCGCCAAGCCCGGCTCCCCGGCGCCACACATCACAGGATCTACTGCCGCGCGCCGCTAACCCCGGACCGCACCGAAAGGACCGCCATGAACCAGACATTCGGCCTCTATCCGGAGGCGTGGCTGCGACTGCACGCAGCCGACGCGACACGCCTGCATTCGAACCCAGCACGCCGACCCGAGGAGCAGGACGACGCCTGCGAGAAAGAACTGGACCGCCATGCCATCGCCCTCATCGTGGCACCCCCGCTCAACGACGGAAAGTGTAACTACTAGTATGTACATCATGAGCGCAGATACGAGGGATCTCCTGATCGAGTCGACCAGAGAGCTGATGTGGGATCGGGGGTACGCGGCGATGAGTCCGCGCGCGATCCTGGTTGCCTCGGGCGTGGGGCAGGGCAGCATGTACCACCACTTCAGCGGCAAGGAGCAGCTGGCGGCGGCAGCGATCGAGCGCAATGCGGAGCAGATGCGGGCGCAGGTGGCCGACGACCTCGCGGGTCCGGGAACCGCCGTCGAGCGCATCGGCCGGTACCTGCATCGCGAGCGGGAGGTGCTGAAGGGCTGCCGGTTCGGCAAGCTGGCTCAGGACCCGGATGTCGATGCCTCAGACGTGCTGCACGGGTCTGTCGATGAGATGTTCGCGTGGCTGCAGGATGCACTGGCGACGGTGGTCCGGGAGGGGCAGGAGGCCGGCGAGCTACCGGCCGGTCTCGACGCGGCACGTATCGCGGCGACGATCGCGGCGACGCTGCAGGGCGGTTACGTCCTGGCTCGAGCCGCACAGGATGGCGGGGCCTTTCACGACGCCGTCGACGGGCTGCTCGACCTGCTGGCCGCCAGTTCGGGCGGCGCCTGACATGCGGGTACTCGGCAGGGGTGGACCGGACGAGTCGGGACCCGCGTCGATCGTGACGGGCGCTGCGTGGGTGCGCGGTCTTGCGCGGCCGCCCGCACCCTCCCGCCTGGTGGTGGAAGAAGTGACGTTCGCGCCCGGCTCCTACACGGTGTGGCACTCGCACCCCTTCGGGCAATTGGTCGTCGTCACCGCCGGGAACGGCTGGCTCCAGAGCCGAGGGCGACCGGCCGTCGCGCTCTCCACCGGCGACGCCGTATGGATCGAACCCGGGGAAGAGCACTGGCATGGATCGACGCCCGAGACCCTCCTGACCCATCTGATCATCCAGGAGCACGACGACGGGGTAGACGCCCATTTCACCTGCGCCCTCGCCGACGGCTCGTATCCGCCCGTGACTGCACGGGCGACTGAGAACGAAGGACCCACCGCATGATCGCCGCCCAGTACGAAATCCTCCTGCCCGCCGACTACGACATGGAAGTCATCCGGCGCCGCGTCCGTGAGCGCGGCGCCGCGCTCGACGCCCGGGCAGGCCTCGGGTTGAAGGCCTACCTCGTCCGGGACATCGCCGAAGGCTCGGCTGTGAACGCGTACGCTCCGTTCTACCTGTGGCGCGATCCCGCGGCCACGGCCGCATTCCATTGGGGCGGTCAGGGTTTCTCCGGAATCGTTCGCGACTTCGGTCGGCCTGTCGTGCGGACGTGGATCGGCGGGGGCTTCGCGCGCGGCCGCGCATTCTCCGCGCAGCCCTCGCATGCGCTCCTGCGCACGAGAGCACTCCCGCCTGACGTCGACCCGGTCGAGGCCGCGGAGTTCCTCTCCAGCGTCGCCGTCGCGAGCCCAGGCGGGAACGTGCACTCCCACGCCTGGGGCATCGACCCGACCAGTTGGCAGTCGGTCGAGTTCACTTTGCTCACCGCCCACCCCGGCCAGACGACGGACGCGGAGACCGTCGTCTACACCGTGCTCCGCCTCTCATCACCCGAAATCGAGGCGCTGCGGTGACAGCCGGTCTCTCGATCTCGTCGTCCCCTGTCGTCGGAGGGACGGCCCGGTCCCGGGGAGCATGGGCGATCTATCTCGGCATGATCGTGGTGACCCTCGACGGGTCAGCTCTGAACCTGGCGCTGCCGACCATCGGCTCCGACCTCGGTGCGACCGCGTCCGGGCTGGAATGGGTCGTCAACGCGTACACCCTCCCGCTGGCCAGCCTGCTGCTGGTAGCGGGGACCATCGGCGACCGGACCGGCGCCCGGACCTTGTTCGTCGCCTCCGCCGGCGGGTTCGGCCTCGCCTCCGTCGCTTGCGCCCTCGCCCCGACGCTGCCGCTCTTGATCACGTTCCGCGCGATCCAGGGCGTCTTCGCGGCCGGGCTCCTGCCGATGGTGCTCGCGCTCGTCGTCAAGACCATCACAGACCCGGCAGAGCAGGCCAAGGCGGTCAACCTCGTCGCCGTCTCCGGTGGGATCGCCATAGCCGCCGGCCCCCTCCTCGGCGGGCTCCTCACCGACAGCATCGGGTGGCGCGCGGCGTTCTGGCTCACCGTCGCCCCGATCGCCGCAGCAGTCCTCCTCATCCTCCGAACGCCCGAGACCTCCCGTGGTGAACGAAGGCGCATCGACCTTCCGGGGCAACTGGCCGGCACCCTGGCGCTGACGGCTCTGATCGCGGGGATGGTCGAGGCCGCATCGGTCGGCTGGACCGCTCCAATCGTGCTGGCGCTCCTGGCGAGCGGCGTGATCGGGATCGCGGTGTTTATCAGGATCGAGCACCGCGCCAGCGAGCCGATGGTGCCCCTCGGGCTGTTCCGGAATCGCGCGTTCAGCGCGGCGAGCTTGGGCGGCTTCGCTTTTCAGTTCAGCGCATACGGGCTGCAGTTCGTGCTCGCGCTGTACCTTCAGCAGCGGTGGGACCTCACCGCGCTACAGGCGGGTCTCGTCCTCATCCCGTTCTCCCTCGGCAGCATCCTTGCGGCGGTGGGGCTCAATCCGCGCCTGCTGCACCGCGGCCCGAGATTCATGCTCCTCGCCGGCACACCCCTCGTCATCGTCGGTGCGCTCATCACCCTCGGCACCGCCGACACCGGAACGTGGAGATGGCTCATCGTCGGCAACGCCCTTGTCGGGATCGGGACGGGCATCTACTCGCCCAGTCTCAATCAGGTCGCCACCGCGAGTGCCGGCACGGCGCGCGCCGGTCTCGCCTCCGGGGTGTACAACACGTCACGTCAGATCGGTCAAGCCACCGGCATCGCCCTCCTGGGCTCACTCATCGCTCTTCCCGATTCGACATCCGGGGTGCGCGTCGGGCTCGCGATCTGCGCGCTCCTCGGCGCTCTCATCCTCGTGCTCACGGTCGTTTACGCACCGCGGGCCCAGAACACGACGAAGCCGTCGTCTCCGGTCTCATGCGAACCCTGATGGCGGCGCCGACGATCGTTGCTCCGGCCGCTGGAAGCGATCGGCGTCGGCTGTTCGCTCTCCACATCGACTATCTCGTCCCGCTCGCGCAGATCGACGCCCTGCTTCCAGCCCATGTGGAGTATCTCGACCGGTTCTACGCCGACGGTACCTTCCTGCTCTCCGGTCGCCGTGTCCCGCGAACCGGAGGATTCATCCTGGCGGCCGGCGCCAGCCGGAGCAGCATCGAGACGATCACGGCGCAAGATCCGTTCGTCCTGCATGAAGCGGCCCGCTACCAGATCATCGAGGTCGCTCCGACGAAGGCGTCGCCTGACATCCGAACCGTGCTCGAGCAACGCGGCGTTTGGTCGTGAACCACCCTTCGGAAGGATTGGGGTCGTGGCCGTGCACCTGGACCGCCGTGTCGGGAGGTGAGCCGCCGGATCACTCGATCGAAGGCACGCTGGCGTTCTCGATCAGGTGCAGCTGCGTCCCATCAGGGTCGACGAGGAATCCCGCTCGCTGGCCCCACGGCTGCAGGCGAACAGGATGGAGCCGTGGGGCCCCGACGGACTTCTCGGGGACGCCCGCCCCCTTGATCTCCCGGTACAGGCCATCGACGTCATCGACCCGGACGCTGCACATGAAGGAGCTCTCCTCGGGCACGAGATCGGGAAACAGGAAGTACTCCAGCTGAAGCTCCCCGCTGCGCAGAATCAGCCAGTCATGATCTCGATATGCCGGCTCGAACCCGAACGCACCGTAGAAAGCGATCGTGTCATCAAAGTCGCGGGACGGCAGATTCGGCACCGCGTGATCGGTCATGCGGGAAGCTTAGCGGCGGACTCGATCACCTGTATGTGGCCGCTGCTCTACCTCGGGAGCTCGCGAGACCGGATGTCGTAGCTGGACGACCTGTCCCAGTTTCCTGGACACCGGTCACCACGCGTCAAGTGATCGTTCGCCCGGGTCAGTCAATCCACAATCTCGCGCAGGAAGACCTGCGCCTCCCATGGCTCGCAGGACCCGTTCACTCGCGGCGGTTGCCCCTCGCGATTGCCGAGCACCGGTTCCGCCTCACGCCACGCGTCGGCGTTCGGAACGTCGTATTCGGCCGGGTCACCCGACAGGTTGGCGATCACCAGAAGTTGTCGGGTGCCCAGAGTCCGCGTATAGGCGAACACGGTCGGATGATCGCACAGAACGAGCTCGAAGCTCCCGTGCGAGACGATCGGTTCGCTGTGCCGCAACGCGATGAGTGCGCGGTAGTACGACAGCACAGAGTGCGGGTCTGCGAGCTGAGCCTCGGCGTTGATCCGGTCGAAGTTCGGATTCACCCCGATCCACGGCGTCCCTGTCGTGAATCCGGCATTCGGAGCGTCCGACCACTGAACGGGTGTGCGCGCGTTGTCCCGACTCATGACCCGCAATCCTGCGAGAACGGCGTCCTCATCCTGACCGCGCAAGCCGACCGCCTCAGCGTAGTGGTTCAGCGACTCGATGTCGCGGAAGTCGTCGACAGCGGCGAACGGCATGTTGGTCATGCCGAGCTCCTCACCCTGGAAGATGTACGGCGTACCTCGCATCAAGTGCAGCACGGTCGCCAGGGCGGTAGCGGATTGCCGCCAGTACTCACTGTCGTCACCGAACCGGCTCACGGCGCGCGGCTGATCATGGTTGTTCCAGTACAGACTGTTCCACCCGACATCGGCGAGGCCCTCCTGCCACCTAGCCAGCGAGGATCGGAGCTCCCGCGCGTTCGATGCGCGCGGGTCGAACTTGCCCGCGGCACCGTGGTCCAGCCCTACATGCTCGAACTGGAACACCATGTCGACCTCGTGACGGGAGGGATCGGTGAACAGCCGCGCCTCCTCGAGCGTCACGCCGGGCATCTCACCCACCGTGAGGAAGTCGCCCGCGCGGCCTGCGAAGACGCGCTCGTGCATCTCTTGAAGGAACTCGTGGATGCGCGGGCCCTGCGCATAGAACGGGAACCCGTCTCCGTGGACAGACCCGGGCGCGACCGCTCCGTCGGGGAGCGAGACCACTTTGGAGATGAGATTGATGACGTCCATCCGGAACCCGTCGACGCCCCGGTCGAGCCACCAGTTCATCATGTCGTAGACGGCCTCGCGCACCTCCGGGTTCTCCCAGTTGAGGTCCGGCTGCTTACGGGAGAACAGGTGGAGGTAGTACTCACCCGATGCCTCGTCGTACTGCCAGGCAGAGCCCGTGAAGAACGAACCCCAGTTGTTCGGCTCCGCGCCCGGCTCGCCGCCCACGAATCCGTCGCGCGGCGGCCGCCACCAGTACCAGTCCCGCTTCGGGCTGTCGAGCGACGCGGCCGACTCGATGAACCACGGGTGCTCGTCGGAGGTGTGGTTCACGACGAGATCCATCACGAGCTTCATCCCGCGCGAGTGGATGTCGTCGAGCAGCCGGTGGAAGTCCTCGAAGGTTCCGTAGACCGGGTCGATCGCACGGTAGTCACTGATGTCGTAGCCGTTGTCGTCGTGGGGCGACGCATAGATCGGCGAAAGCCAGATGACGTCGACGCCGAGTCCCTGAAGATGATCGAGCCGCTTGCGGATTCCCTCGAGGTCGCCGATGCCGTCGCCGTCGCTGTCTGCGAAGCTCCGCGGGTAGATCTGGTAGACGACAGCGGATCGCCACCACGGGTCATCGGACCCCGGGGCGTCGCTCTCCGGGGCATGGCCCGCGCGCTTCGTGGTCAGGTCGGTCATGGCGCTCCGTTCGGTTCGAGGTCGATGAGTACGAGCTGCCATGCACCCGGAGGCGGCAGTAAGACGATGGCGTGGGTCGATTCCATTCGCGCGGGCAGGTCAACGAGCCGAGGCGACCCCTCGGGATCGGCCACTCGCACGCGCGGCGTGCTGCCCGCAACGGCGCGGACACGCAACATTCCGGGCCCGATGTCGGGGACTTCCTCCTTTGGACCGTCCCAGAGGGTGTCCTGCTGACCGGCGAGATTGATCAAATGGATCACCATCCCGTGTGCCGTCTCGACGACCCGTCGCCAGACCGCTCCGGCGACGGGCGCACCCGTCACCTCCGCATCCGCGTACGAGACGTCGAGGTCATCGTTGTACGACCCGGCGTACGAGCCCGTGACATCGACGATCGCGGGGTCGAAAAGCAGTTCGTCGTGCTCAACCATGAAGTCGTACCAGCGACGAAGAAGCCCCGCCGTCGAATCTTCGACGACATGGTTTCGCACATAATACGGATCAACGAGGATCCGATCGGATTCTCCAGCGAGGAGCTGCGTGGCACCGTGCGAGAAGAGCGTGGCCATGGTGAATGCGGTGGCGCGGTCGGCCTCAGGAGCCTGCGCCGAGTCGTAGACGTGCTGATACGCCGCGATCGCGATCGGCTTGTCCCCGCTGGCCGCTCTCGCGCGCGTGACCACGGCGGCGAGCGATCCGAGAGTGAGGTGCGGATCCCAGACCTCGATGTAGACGGCGTCCTGCCGGCTCTTCGCCGTTGTCCAGGTCGGAAAGTCGTTGACGTTGTTGAAGACCAGATGGGCGTCGGGCAGCAGATCGCGCACCCGGCTGACCAGCACATCGAACGATCGGGAGACGTCCACCGCGAGACCGTCTGCTCGCCGTGCGTGCTTCGGGTAGCCGTACTGGTCGAGGTGGAACCCGTCGAACCCCACCGAGTCGACAGCAGCTGCCAGCTCGTCGCGGAAGTGCGACAGCCACGGCACAGCCGCGGGGTCCACGATGAAGAGGAAGTCGCCGAGCGCGTATGGCTCACCTCGGGCGTCGAGGAGCGCCCATTCCTTCCAGGCATCCCATTCGCGCGGACCCACCGCGTAGACGGCCGCATACCCGAGCGCGCGTGCCCCCGCCTCCTGTACGGCACCCACGAGGCGGCGCACGCTGGCCAGCGAGACCGGTTGTCCCAGCGCATCCTCGTAGTCTTCGCCCCCGCCGAGCAGATCGGCGTGGCGATAGGCCCAGTCGTAGAACTGCACATCCGTCAGGTGGAGGCGACGCACGGTGTCGACCAGACCGCGAGGGTCCCGACCCGGGGAGTAGTCGACGGTGAAGCCGTAGCGCAACCGACGGTTGTCCTCTGCCGCGACATGGATGGCGGTGCGGAGTCGGATGGACCCGTCCGTCCACTCGACGCCGTAGCCTCCGGGCGCCAGCGTCCCCAGAGAGACGACCGCGGGGTCATCGACGGTCCAGGAGCCCTGCTGCTCGCCGAGACGCCACAGCGTGAGGTCTCCGGCGCCGGAAACGCCGCGCAACTCCACCTGAACGTCGTGGTCGGGTCCGAACCAGGCACGGGTCGGCAGAAGCTCGCTCATCCCTTCACCGCCCCGGCGGTCAGGCCCTGCACGAAATAGCGCTGGAAGACGAGGAACACCACGATCACCGGGACGACCGCGATCACCGACGCCGCGAAGACGAGCCCCCACTGTGTCGCGTTCTCGCCCTGGAACAGCGCGATGGCGATCGGGAGGGTGCGACGCTCAGGAGTGTTGATGATCGTAAGCGCCCACGCGAATTCGTCCCAGCAAGACAGGAACGTGAAGATCGTCGCAGTCGCCAGCGCCGGCTTCGCCAGGGGCATGGCCAGCCGCCAGTACCGAGTCCACGCGTTGGCGCCATCCACCTGCATCGCCTGATCGAGCTCGGCGGGGATGGAGGCGAAGAACCCGCGGAGGAGGAATGTGTTCAGCGCGAGAGACCCGGCGACGTAGAACACGATCAAACCGCCTAGGGAGTCGATGAGCCCGAACAGCTTCGCGATGATGAATTGCGGGATGATCAGCATCATCGCCGGCACCACGAGCCCGATCAGCAGGATCCGGAACATCGTCTCGCGTCCCGCGAACCGGTACCGCGCGAACCCGTAGGCCATCATCGAGCTGATCAGCACCGACAGAGCGGTTGAGACGACGGCGACCACCGAGGAGTTGAGGAAGTACAGCCCGAAGTCCTGGGTGGTCAGCGCCTGCGTGTAGTTCTCCGTCGTGGCCGGGTTCGGGATGAACTGCGGCGGGACTGTCAGGACGTACGCCTGGCTCTTGAAGCTCGTCGAGAGCATGTAGAGGAACGGGACCACCATGATCGCGGCTCCGATGACAAGCACGGCGATCCTCGCGCCTGCTCCGAGCCTCCGCCTGGTCGTCAGGCGCGGCCGGGTGGGGGAGCGGGCAGCGCGCCGGCTCTCGACGGCGGAGGTCATGAGAGGTCCTCTCCGCCGCGGTCGCGGAAGACGCGCAGCTGGATGACGGCGAGCACGAAGACGATGACGGCGAGGATCACCGCGAGCGCCGAGCCGTAGCCGAAGTCGAGGTACTTGAATGCCTGGTCGTACATGTAAGTGAGGACGACGTCCGTCTGGCCCCCTGGTCCTCCCCCGGTCATGACCAGGACGGAGGTAAAGACGTTGAAGCCGCCGATGACGAGCATGACCGCGACGAACAGGAGCGACGGCCAGATCGCGGGGATCGTGACGACGCGGAAGCGTCGCCAGCGACCGGCGCCGTCCATGGTCGCGGCCTCCTCGAGCGATTGCGGTACCCCCTGGAGGGCCGCCAGGAAGATCATCATGGACCAGCCGACTCCCTTCCAGACGCCGAGGGCGCAGATCGCGACGAGGGCCGTCCAGCGCCCCGACAGCCAGGAGACATCGGAGTCCATCAGGTGCAGGAAGTCGTGGAGCGTGAAGTTGACGAGGCCGCCGTCCGCGAAGAGGTACTTGAACAGCAGCGACACCACGACCCAGCTCGTCACGACGGGCAGATAGAAGAGGACGCGGAAGACGGGCTGAGTGGGGCTCTTACGCTTCAAGAGGACGGCGATGAAGAGCCCGAGGACGATTTGCGGGGGCACCGTGAAGAGCATGTAGATGCCGCTGTTGGTCAGGCTCAGCCAGAAATGCGGATCCTGGAAGGCACGGACATAGTTCGTGAGCCCTAGGAAGCGGCTGACAGCGCCGGCCATGATCTTCCAGTCGAAGAAACTCATCTGCACTGCCTGCAGGATCGGCAGGAGGATCAGGACCGCGAAAAGCACGAAGCCGGGCGCAATGAAGAGGTACGGCGTCGCGCCTGCGCTGAGCCGACCCGCGGAGGCGCGACGCTTGCGCGCCTGCCCGCGCTGTGGCTCCCGCCCCGGGCGCCGAGGCGCGGTGGGGTCGACCCCCACCGCGCGCTCGGTCTGTTCTGCAGTGGTGCTCACGTCATCACTTTCCGGTCAGCAGCGGGTCGATCTGCTGGGCGGCCGCGGTGAGCGCATCCTGGACACTCGTGGTTCCCGTAAAGGCCGGGGTCAGCGCGGCACTGAGGATGCCGTCGACCTTCGCGCCCTGCGGTATAGCCAGCCGCGACTTGGCCGTCTTCAACTGGTCCGCGAAGGTGCTGAAGTACGGGTCGATCGCAGCCTGCTTGGAGGCGAACGCCGGGATGACAGTCATCTGGCCGGTCTTCGCCATCTCGATCTGGAACGTCTCGGACTGCGTGAAGCGGATGAACTTCTCCGCCGCCGCCTGGTTCTTCGACGAAGACGTGAGGACGATGTCCTCGCCGCCGACGACGCTGGTGGACGCGCCGTCACCCTTCGGGACGGGTGCGTAGATGGGCGAGAAGTCCTTGTACTGGCCGGCCCAGATCCCCTTCATCCAGGGGCCGTCGAGGATGGTCGCATACTTCCCGGTGGGCAGGCCATCGGAGGTGGAGGTCGCGCCCTGGTTGCCCGTGATCAGATTCGGGATCTGCCCCTCCTTGTACAGGTCGACCAGCATCTGGACGGCGGCGACGGACTGGGGGCCGTCGAGGTACCCACTCGCCTTCGTGAGCTTCGAGTTCGTGATCTCGCCGCCGTTGGACCAGATCCACGGATAGATGTTCCACCCACCGAGGCCGCTGTCAGCGAAGACGGAGATGCCGGTTCCCTTCAGCTTGGCCGCCATCTGCTTGAGGTCGTCGAACGTCGCGGGCGGTGCACTCATCCCCGCCGCGTCCAGCGCTTTTTGGGATGTGATGAGCACGCGCGTGTTCGTGTCGAGCGGCAGGCCGTAGTACTTGCCGTCGAACTTGTTCGTCGCGAGCGTTCCGGGGTAAGTCGCCTTGGACAGCGTGCCGAAATCGGACATGGAGTCGGACAGCGGAGTGAGGACGCCGAGCTGGGCGAGCTGCGGAACCCAGCCGATGTCGGAGCGGACGAGATCCGGGAGGCTGCCGCCCGCGGCGCTAGTGGTGAGCTTCTGCAGGAGGCTGTCGTAGGGGATGTCCACGTACTTCACGGTGACACCCGGGTTCGCCTTCTCGAAGGCAGGGATCAGGGTGTGGTTCAGCGCGTCCTGCTGGGTGGAGTTGCCGCCGTTACCGTACGAGCCCCAGAAGGTGAGAGTGATCGGGTGGCCGGAGGAGCCATCGGACGAGCCCGTCGAGCTGGCGGAGCACCCGCTCGCGATCAGCGCGACGGATGCCGCGAGGGCCGCCGTCGCGGCCAATGCGGTTGAACGCTTCATTGCAGTTCTCCTGTCGAAAGGGGGCGCTCGGTGCCGAGCCCCGCGTAGGACTTATTTCTATGACAAAAACAAAGGCGGTGTCAATATAGATCTTTTGCCCCGTTTTGCGCCCTTTTGGTTGATTGACGAAACAATCTCGGTATGCCAAAGTGAGTGAACCGACCGAAGGGGGACCAGTGACCGTCACTGCACCGTCATGGGCGCCGGACACGGGCGCCTCACGCTCCGTCGCGCTCGAGGTGCTCCTCCACGGCCCCCTCTCCCGCAGCGAGATCGCGCGTCGGCTTGACCTCTCCCCCGGTTCGCTCACCCGGCTCAGCGCGCCGTTGATCGAAACGGGACTCCTCGTCGAGACGGGCGAGCTGGCCGAGGGCCGGACCGGACGACCCTCCCGCCCCTTGGACATCGTGTCGAGTTCTCGTCACTTCATCGGCATGAAACTCATGGCCGACCGGCTCCAGGGGGTCGCCACCGATCTCCGCGCGAACGTCATCGCCACCGACATGGTCGAGTTCGCATCCCGGGATCCGGAGGCCGTCGCCGATGCGATCGCCGAATTGGCGCGACGCCTCGCCCGCGAGGTGCCGCTGGTCACCGCGCTGGGAGTCGGCCTCGGAGGCCGCATAGCGGGCAACTCGCGCGTCGCGAGCGCCGCGTTCCTCGAATGGGAGGACGTTCCCCTCGTGGAAATGATCGAGCAACGCGTCGGCATCTCCACCGTCATCGAGAACGATGTCGTCGCCTTCACCGAGGCGGAGCATTGGTTCGGGTACGGCCGCGGCCTCGACCGCTTCGCCGTCATCACTCTCGGCGCCGGTGTCGGATACGGTCTCGTCATCCACGACGGCATCGTGACTGACGATGACGCCGGCATCGGCCTCATCGGCCACTGGCCGCTGGATCCGTTCGGCCCGCTGTGCCCCGCCGGCCATCGCGGCTGCGCCCGCAGCGTCCTCACCCAGGCTGCGATCGTGCACGAGGTCGGCACCGCGCTCGGACGCGAGGTGAGCTACGACGAGGCTCTGACACTTGCAGCCGCTGGAGAACCTGCGGCGCGCCGCGTCATCGACGACGCAGGTCGGGGGCTCGGCCGCCTTCTGGCGGCTGTTGCGAACCTGACCATGCCGGAGCGGATCGTCCTCGGCGGCGAAGGCGTCCGACTCGTCGACGTCGCACGCGAGGCCATCGACCAGGGGGTCGCCGCCGACCGGGACCCGCGCGCAAAGCAGCTCGATCTGATCACCACCTCCGGCGACAACCTCGAGTGGTGCCGGGGTGCTGCGGTCATCGCGATCCAGACCTACGTGCTGGGCACGCACCCCGCGTCCGCCTGAGACCGGACTCGTGGAGGCTCGGAGCCAGACCCCCAGGGGAGCCCGCCGAGCCCGCCGGGCTCACTCGAAGTGCGCGAGCCACTCTCGGAGGATTCGCTCCAAGACCCTCCGGTCTCTCGGCGCCACCAGGTCCAGCAATCGCTGTTCGTTGGCGATGTGGTCGGTGAAGGCCGCATCGATGACCTCGAGCCCCCGCGCCGTCAGGGAGACGACCCGGCCGCGGCCGTCCTCCGCGCGGGGACGCCGCGTGATCAGACCGTCCGCCTCCAGCCGGTCGAGCCGCTTCGCCATCCCGCCGGTCGTGATCATCGTCCAGTCGGCGAGTTCGCCGGCGCTCCGCTCGTAGGGCGCTCCGGCACGTCGCAAGGTCGCGAGCACATCGAACTCGCCCTCGGAGAGGCCATGACGCCGGTAGACGTCGACCAGCTCCTCCGTCAGGCGCGCCGCGAGCCGATGCAGCCGCCCGAACACGGCTTGCGGGGCGACGTCCAGGTCGGGCCGCTCGCGCTCCCACTCGGCCGTGATCCGGGCCACCCGATCCGTTTCCCTCATGCAGGGAATATATCTTGCCAGAAAGCTATTTTAGCTTCCATGGAAGATATTCGACGATGGCTCCCCCTCGCCGCGATCGCCCCGATCGCCTGGGGGAGCACGTACTTCGTGACCAGGGAATTCCTGCCCGACGCACCGATCTGGGGCGCCACCATTCGAGCCCTGCCGGCCGGGCTGCTTCTCCTGGCGCTCGTACGAAGGCGGCCCCGCGGTTCCTGGTGGTGGAAATCGGCCGTGCTGGGCACCCTGAACGTGGGGGCGTTCTTCGTGCTGATCTACGCAGCGGCCCAGCTCATGCCCGCCAGCATCGCGTCGACCATCATGGCGTTCTCCCCCATCGCACTCGCGCTCATCGCCTGGCCGCTCGTCCACGAGAAGCCGAACAGAATGCGCCTCGGTGGCGCAGCGGTCGGCGTCGCGGGGGTGATGGTGATGCTGTGGGGCGGCACGACGAGCGTGAGCGGCACGGGGATCGCCGCGTCCGTCACAGCGATGGTCATGTCGGCGGTCGGCTTCCTGCTCGCGAAGCGATGGAACCCCGATGTCGGAGCACTGGCGTCCACCGCATGGCAACTGACCGCCGGCGGACTGCTTCTGCTGCCTGTGGCCGCGGTGATCGAGGGGCCACCTCCCGCCGTGAACGGAGCGACGATCGCCGGCTACGCCTATCTGAGCCTGGTGGCCACGGCACTCGCCTACGTCGCATGGTTCACGGCGCTCGGCCATCTGCGGGCGGACTCGGTCGGACTGGTGGGCCTCCTCAATCCTGCCGCCGGGGTCCTGCTCGGCGTCCTGATCGCGGGCGACACCCTCGAACTCCGCCAATGGGCCGGACTGATCGTCGTGCTCCTCGGCGTCGCGACCCCGTTCGCCGCGAAGCTCGTTCCGCCGCGGGTCACCGCAACTCGGCAAGGCTCATCGCGACCGCTCGCCGGACCCGCGGAATTTCCAGCGCGGCGCTCATGACGCCATTCCGTATCGCGCGCGCGGCAGGATTCCTCAAAGTAGCGACCCGCGTCGTCCGGTCGGTCAACCTGACGACCTCCGCCGCGACCGGACGCCGGCGCAGCTCATAGTCATCAAGCGACGCCTCGGGGGATCCGTTGAAAACGGCTGTCAGCCTCTCGGCGAGGTCCACGGCGTCCTGAATGCCCGTATTCATCCCCTGGCCGCCCGCTGGGCTGTGAACGTGGGCCGCGTCTCCGACGAGGAGCAGCCGACCATTGCGGTAGCGGCTCGCTAGCCGATGGTGCACGCGGAACCGTGATGACCAGACGACGTCCCGCACCGAGCCGGTGCGCGGACCTCGAACGGCGAGCAGAGCCTGGATGAATCCGGCGTCCGGCTGGTCAGGGGCTTCGTCGACGGTGGCGACGATCCGATGCCGACCACCGGGCAGAGGTGCGACGACCGCCAGGCCGGCCGGCGACAAGAACAACTGGACCTCGTTCCGCGGAAGAGCCCAGTCCAGCTGCACGTCGCCAAGGACGAAGCTCTGCGGATACTGAGCGCCCTCGAAAGGGATTCCGGCGGCCTCGCGAACCGTGCTCCGCATTCCGTCGGCCCCGACGACAAATGCGGCATCGACGTCCGTGTCGCCCTCAGCGGAGCTCAGCCGAACCCGAACAGCGGTCTCGGACTGCACGACTGCGCTCGCTCGTGTTCCCCAACGGACCCGCACTCCGAGCTCGTCGAGGCGGCCGCGGAGGATCTCCTCGGTCCGCGATTGAGGCAGCATCAGCGTGTACGGAAACGGGGTCGGCAACCCGGAGAAGTCCACACGGCCGAGGACGCGGTCCCGGTCACGCAGGGTGAACTCCGGGACGATGACCCCTTCCCCGACAAGGGATTCGGTGACCGCTGACTGGCGAAGCACCTCGAGAGTTCGAGCATGGATGACGGCCGCGCGGGACGTGTTGGCTCCCCGAGGGGCGGCGTCGACGACGACCACGGACACGCCCCGACGCGCCAACTCGATGGCCGTGGTGAGCCCAGCGGGCCCGGCTCCGACGACCAGAACCTCGACTCGATCCATGTCCGTTCCCCTCCGGTCAACGCGTGTTGGCCTACAGGCGTTGACTTTATCCATGCGCGCTGTCGAAAGTCAACAAGCGCTGACTATGATGAAGCGATGAGTGAGACCGCGAGACGATCCGACCGCAGCAAGGCCGCGATTCTGGCTGCCGCCCAGAGCCAGTTCCAGCAGCACGGCTACGAGGGCACCACTCTGCGCGCCATCTCCGCGGAGGCCGGGATCGATGTCGCGATGCTCATTCGCTACTTCGGCAGCAAGCAGGGGCTTTTCGATGCGGCAACCGACATCGACCTTGACCTGCCCGACCTGACCTCGGCCGATCCGGCGGAGGTCGGGAGCATCCTCGCCGAGCATTTCCTCACCCAATGGGAGGGGCCGAACGGTCCGGCACTCCGTGCATTGCTGACCGCCGCCCTGCCCGGCACAGCGCCTGCCGCACGCATCGCGGATGTTTTCCGGAGCCAGGTGGCGCCCGCACTTCGGTTGGCTCTCGCGGACGACCCCGAGTACGCCGATCGTGCGGCACTCGTATCCAGTCAGCTCCTGGGCTTCGCACTGGGCCGCTATGTCTTGAGGCTCCCACCGCTCCTCGGACTCAGCCGAGAATCAGCCACCCGCCTGCTGGGCGCGGCGATCCAGTCGACGATGAGCGGAGGATCGGATGATCACTGAAAGGACCGGCGACACCGCCCAGGATCCGCCGTCGAGGACGCGATATTCACAGATTTCTGAAATTTGTGTATTGTCGCTTTCGTGACGCCACCCCTGCGGGCTCGCTATTCCCAGACGAGGCCGGCTACACCATCGCCGCCCTCTGCGTCCTTCCATTGCTTCTACTCAGCACTGTTGTCCTGCTCGCCAGGAGAACGAGAACGACGCCCTGAGAAGATCGGACTGCTCCAATGCCCCGCGCACTCGGACTGCGGTCGGTCGCTAGTATTCTGTGGCGTGCCGAAGCCAGCGAGTCCGCCGCCCGAACCGCCGCAGGCATTGACGGAATTGATCGACGAGGTCTTCCGCACCAATGGGATGTTCCTCGCCGAGGGAGACGAGCTCATGTCGGCTCTCGGGTTGACCGGCCGGAGCTGGCAGGTCCTGGGTTTCCTCGCCGACGGGGCGGTGACCGCTTCAGAACTGGCCCGGCGCCGTGGACTTCGTCGGCAGAGCGTTCAAGAGGCGGTGAACAAGCTGATTGCTTCGGGACATGTCAGTCGTCGCTCGAATCCCGCCGACAAGCGCGCTCCGCTCCTGGAGTTGACCGCGCGGGGCCGCGCCACAATGGTCGAAATCGAGGCGATAAGGATCGAGTGGACGAACCGCCGGGCGGCTGCGGTGCCGGAGGAGGACTTGCGCGCAGCCATCGCCGTACTCAGAAAACTGCGCGAGACTCGATAGACATTCACCCCGTGTCGGAATTTTCCGTAATCAGAACTGGTGCCTCGCGCCGCCTATCCCTGCACCAGGCACACGATGTGGCCGTCCCGATCTCGAACGACGGCCATCGCCTCGCCCCAGGGTTGTAGAGCAGGCGGATCGACCACGACACCGCCCATACGGACCCATCGCGAAACAGCCGCTTCGAGGTGGGCGACGGTGAAGCTGATCGCCACCGCCGTATCGGAGGGAACGGCCGACCGCTGGTGCAGCATGATTTCGATGTCGCCTCCCGTGGACAGCGAAGCGATCTCCGAACTCAGTCGGCTCACTTGAAGCCCGACGATGTCACGATAGAAGATCAAGGACTCCGGCAAGGAGGTCACCGAGACGATGACACGCCTCACACGGGGAAGACTGCTCGCGAACGAGGTCGGGTTCATACCAGTCATCATGCATTTATGACAGGCAACTGTCAAACGCGTTTGGTCGGTCCGCTCTCGTCGTACGCCCCGGCCACGGCGGAGACGGCCGCGTCGATAACCTCGCCGACACGATCCTCCGGCAGTCGACCCGCGGTCACGAGCGCCCCGATCCCCTCCACCGCGGCGGCGGCGACGTAGACAAGCGGCCCGGGCGGGTCGCCCGGCGCTTCACCGAGGACCTGCGCCCCGAGGGCGAAGAACTCGGAGGCCGCGCGCTGCACGGGCGGCCTATCCGGCTTCGAGCCGAACATCAGGGCAACGAGGGGACCGTTGTTGACGGCGAACTCGACGTACGTCGTGAAGTACCGGCGCAGCCGTGCCCGCCGGTCCTCGGCTTCGGCGGCGAATCGCAGGGCGGCCGTGAGCTCCTCGAAGCCTCTTGCAGCGATCGCCGCGAGCAGTTCGTCACGGTCGGCGAAGTGCCGGCGGGGCGCCCCGTGGCTGACGCCGGCACGTCGAGCCAGCTCGCGCAGGGTCACCCCGTCCACCCCCTCCTGCACCAGAAGCCGCCGCCCGTCTGCGATCAGCGCCTCCCGAAGAGACCCGTGGTGGTAGGCCGATTCCATGCGACCAGTCTAGCGGTGATGTAGGCATTGACAACAATGTTGCCACTGACTACTCTCACCTTCATGCCTGATTACGATGCCTCCTCCCTCCCCGATCTCCGCCATCGCACGGTCGTCATCACCGGCGCCTCCAGCGGGATCGGCGAAGCCACAGCCACGTTCCTCGCCGCCGCGGGCGCCCGCACCGTGCTCGCAGTGCGCAACCCGGACAAGGGGGCGGCCGCGGCTCGCCGCATGACCGGCTCCGTCGACGTCCGCGAACTCGACCTGGCGTCCCTCGACTCCATCCGGAGCTTCGCGCGAACCTGGGATTCCCCCATCGACATCCTGATCAACAACGCCGGCGTCTCCGCCCGGACGCTGCGGCGCACAGCCGACGGCTTCGAACTCGACTTCGGCACCAACCACCTGGGCCATTTCGCCCTGACCGCTCTGCTGCTGCCCCAGGTGACGGGCCGCGTGGTCACCGTGGCGTCGCAGGCGGAACGCGCCGCTCGCCTCGACCTCGACGACCCGAACTGGGAGCGACGACCCTACGTGCCGAGCCGCGCCTACAACGACTCCAAGCTCGCGAACCTGCTGTTCACAGCCGAACTGGAACGACGGCTGCGCGCCGGCCGCTCGCCGGTCAGAGCTGTCGCCGCCCACCCGGGCCTGGTGACGACGCCCATCTACGACAAGCCCGCGGATGCGCAGCGAACCTTCTGGGACCGCATCCTGCCGGTGCTCGGTCAGGACGCGGCACATGGGGCACTTCCCCTTTTGTTCGCAGCCACCGAAGACGTTCCCGGCGGAGGCTTCGTCGGTCCACAGCACCTGATGCACATGCGCGGAGGAGCACAGCTCATCCGGCGCTCGAAGGCAGCCGCGGATCCAAAGCTCGCGGGCCGCCTCTGGGACATCTCCGAGGCATTGACGCGCGTGGCATATCCCGGCTGAGGCCGTCTCCCGGGCGTGGACGACCGGGCGGTCAGCTCGTCGACATGGGCGCGGGCGTGGCCGCTGGCGAGGGCGTCCCCGTCGTGCTCGACGTGTTCGCCTTGGCTCCCAGATGAACGATCCGAGTGGCGTTCACCGTGCTCCCGGTGCGGGTCCCGATGATCCCGACCCGCTGCCCGACCGCGAAGGAGGAGGCACTCGCGGGTTTGTTGGCGGTGCCGTATGCGGTCGAAGACCCCACAGTCACTGTGAGTGTCTCGCCGGCTGCGGAGCGGATGGTCCAGCTGGTCGCCGAGATCCCGGTCACGATGCCGAGGAGGCCGTGTCCCTGCTTCCGCGCTCGCGCCGCGGCTTTCGGTTGAGCAGCGACGCGAGCAGCGGTCGGAGCACTGGCGGATGAAGCCACGGCCGTCGAGACTCCCCAGGCCGTGGCACCGGCGACGAGGACAACCCCGAGCGCAGCCGCGGCGACGACAAGAGCCAGAGGCTTACGGCGCAGGTACGATCCGGTGGGCGAGGAGGCCTCCGCCTGCCCCGCGCTCGTTTTCATCGCGTCCGTGACGGCTGTCCCCGCTGGGCGAAGGGGTGAGAAGGAAGGCGCAGGGAGGGGCTGAGTCACTTCGGGAAGCGGCGCGGTCGGGAGGTCGTCCATCCCGTTCTCGCTGTCGTCTGGCTGGTCGGGCCGATTCGTGTCCATGCCGACAACATTCTCGCCAGCAGATCAGACGACCACTCGGGGAATGTAAGCGGAAGGTAAGGCTTGCCGGTCGCGAACCGCCGTCCGCCGACACCTTTACCTCATTCTTACGTAGCCCTGCCGCGATTCGAACACTGAGCGCGCTGAATCGAAGGGTGAAACCCACGCCTCGCCTTTTCGGCACTCCCGGTTCGGCACTGATTCCCTGGCTGCGGACGCCCGTCGGCGTGGCGGTCGCGATCGTGTCCGCCCTGCTCCTCGCGGCCGCGACGGCCGCCTCGACCGCTGCGGCCGTGACCGCGTCCGCCCCGCCGCGCGTGGTGACCACCGGCTTCCCGTCCGGAGGCACAAACCCCGGCATCTTCACCGACACCTGTGCGCGCGCCAAGACCGCACCCGACGACCCGATCATGATGCCGGGAATGACGGGGATGTCCATGCAGCACGACTTCTTCGGCAACCCGGCCGTGAACGCGTCGGCCACAGCTGCGGCACTACGCGGCGGCTCCACCACCTGCTCGACCAGCGCCGACGCCTCCGCCTACTGGACCCCGGTGGTGTACCAACACGGGGAGGCGCTGACGCCGCAGCGCACGCTGCTCTACTGGCGCACACGACCAGGCACGGCGGCAACGACACGGACCATGCCGCAAGGAATCAGCCTCATCGCCGGAAATGAGACGGCGACCGCACCGCAATCCACCTCCGTTGTCAATTGGACGTGCACCACCGGCGCCGACGGCCACCCAGCCGCCGCAGGATCCCTCCCGCACGATTGCCCGGCGGGCACGCAGCTGCGCCTGGTGATCTCCTTCCCCGACTGCTGGGACGGCCACACGATGGACGGCCGCGACCGGTCCGGTGCCGTCTACGCCACAGCGGCCGGCTGCCCCTCCTCGCATCCCGTGCACATCCCCCAGCTCGTGCTCCACGTCACCTACCCGACAAGCCGCGGCGACGGCATAACGCTCTCCACCGGCCCGCATACGCAAGGCCCCCCGGTCACCGGACATGCCGACTTCATCAGCGGATGGCAGCAGAACCGCATGGACGCCGACGTCGCCGCATGCGTCACCGCGCAAGTGCGGTGCGGGCCCGTCGTCGGCGCGGACGCGACCCCCCGTGGCGGACGAGAGCCTCGTGGGAGCGGACGGCGAGTAAGCCCATGAGTGCGGCTTGGTCAAACGCCCGGATGGGGAGAAACCGCTCAAGGCGCAAATGCCCTGTGTTTGGTGACTGTCAGCCTCGATCGTCGGGGTCCTCGCCGGTGCGTCGTCCGTTCTCTAGCCTCGCCATTTCCGCCATGTCTGCGCCGTCGAGGTCGAAAGAGTAGACATCGAGATTGGTTCGGATTCGAGCCGGAGTTGTCGATTTCACGATCGGAACGGTGCCCAGGCGGAGCTGCCACCTGAGAACGATCTGCGCAGGAGTCACCTGGTGCTTGTGCGCCAGTCGTTGCACTGTGTCTTCGGTGAGCATTCGCCCGCGGGCGAGTGGTGACCAGGCCTGCGTGACGATTCCGTGGGTGTCGTGGTAGCGGCGCAGGTCCCGCTGAGGCAGCCAGGGGTGCAACTCGACTTGGTTGACCACCGGTGTCGTCCCGGTCTCGGCCATGAGCCGCTCCAGATGGTGGACGTGGAAGTTGGCAACTCCGATAGAGAGTGCCCGACTTTCCTTCTGAAGCCGCTGGAGTGCGCGCCAGGCCGGGACGTACTGGTCGAGTCTCGGCGCCGGCCAATGGATCATGTACAGGTCCACGTAGTCCAGACCCAGACGCCTGAGACTGGCGTCGAACGCGCGGAGCGTGGAGTCGTACCCGTTATCGGTCCACCATACCTTGGTGGTCACGAAGAGGTCCTGCCGCTGAATGCCGCAGCCGCGAACGGCCTCGCCAACTTCGGTCTCGTTGTCGTAGAAGGCGGCGGTATCGATGTGCCGATAACCGGCCTCGATCGCGACGGCGACCGTCTCCGCTGTCGCGCTCCTTGGGATCTTGTACACGCCGAATCCGAGTTCCGGCATGAGCCGCCCATCCCGCAACGCGATCTCAGGAACCGACGTCGGCGAATTCACGGTGACCATTCCTTGTATCGAAGGCTCCGGCAAGTGGCGCCGCTGAGGGCGACGGCAGGGTCTGGAAGAACGCATCATCACCATCGGGCGGGGCCGCCCGGGGGAATGCGGCCCCGCCCTCGGGTCCTCTCGGGTATCGCGCCGAGCTCCGAGAGAACGATCGGTGCTTGAGATCAGGGGACTTCACCCGCGTGCGCTCACCGGTGCGTGAGCTGACGTTCGGCGCATGATCGGACCGCTGAAGTCCGGATCGTTGCTGGCCGCGCGGTCGATGATGAGCTCACACTGTGGATGGCGGTGGAGTGCACTGATCGGTAGATCGGAGCTCACCTCGCCAGTGAGACACCGCGCTATTGCGGTCGCCTTCGAGGCGCCGGTCGCGACGACGGCGATGCGCCGGGCGCGCAGGATGGTGGCAATGCCTTGTGTGATGGCATGCTCCGGGACTGCGGTCTCGTAAACCAGCGTGGGCGCGTTGTCGAGTCTGGTCATGTCGGCCAGGCGGACGCGCCTGGTACACGAGTCGAACGGGCTTCCCGGTTCGTTGAATCCGATGTGCCCGTTGCGCCCCACTCCGAGAATCTGCAAGTCGACACCGCCAAGTGCGTTCAGGCTCTGCTCGTACTCGGCGGCCTCGGCAACCACGTCGGCTGCGTCGGTTCGAAGCGTCAGCATCTGCTCGTCATCGAGACCCAACGGTCTTATGAAGTTCTCGCGAAGGACGTTCGCGTAGGAGTCGGGCGATGAGGGGTCCAGTCCGAGATATTCGTCCAGCATGACGAACCGCGCTCGGGTGAGGTCGAGGCCGGCTCTGGCCTCCTGTCCGAGCAGCTGATAGGCCAGCATCGGTGTTCGTCCGGTCGCCAGACCGATGACCGCGTCCGGTTTGGTGAGTATGGCATCACGGACTCGCGCGACCAAGGCTTCGGCAACGAGTCCGTGATGGTCTGTGACGTATAGGTTGATGGTCATGGCTGGCCCCTATCGGAAAAGGCGAGGTCGCCACTGACCCACGTGGCGACGACATTGAGGTTCTTGTCGAGGAGGACGAGGTCTGCCGTGGCTCCGGGGCTGATCTCTGGACGCCGTAGGCCCAGGAGCGCCGCCGGGACGCTTGTGACGGAAGCTATGGCCTCGGTGAGGGTGCATCCGGTGATGTCGACCAGGTTTCTCAGAGCTTGGTCGAGGGTGAGGGCGCTTCCAGCAAGTACGCCCTGGGCGTTTCGGACCGCTCCGCCCTCGACGACAACCGGAATGTCTCCGAGAACATATTTACCGCTGTCGAGCCCGGCGGCAGCGGTCGAATCAGTGACCAGGGCAATGCGCCCTGCGGCGAGAGTCCACGCTGCCCGCACGATGGCCGGGTGGAGGTGCCAGCCATCGAGGATCAGCCCGACCGTTATGCGGGCGTCCTGGATCGCTGCGATGACCGCCCCCGGCGCCCGGCCCGTGGTCGGCTCCATCGCATTGAAGGCATGAGTGACCGAGGTGACTCCCAAGTCGAAAGCGGCCAGCGCTTCGTCGTATGTCGCGGTCGAATGCCCGAGCGAGACGACGACGCCGGCATTCCACAATGCGGCGATGACTTCGCTCGCACCTGGGGCCTCTGGCGCGAGGGTCACCATGGCGACCTCTCCAGAATCGGCCCAGTCTTGAGCCTCTCCGAGGTCTGGCCGGGTGATCGAGCTGGGCGAATGCGTGCCGGCGCGATGCTCGCTGATGAAGGGGCCTTCGAAGTGGATCCCATGGACTCGTGCGGAGCCCGGTCGGTGGCTCGATACGCGGACCGCTGATATCGCTGCCTCTCTCGCTTGCGGAGGGCTGGTGATGATCGTTGGTAGGAACCGGGTGACCCCATGCCGCGGGAGCATCTGAGCGACCTGTTCGATCGACGAGGGGTCCGAGGTGAAGTCGTACCCATAGGCGCCGTTCACCTGCATGTCGATGAACCCGCACGCAAGCCAATGGTCAGCTGCCTCGAAGATGCGCAGTCGCTGAACCTGCTCGGGCCCTACGCCGACCTCGGCAATGCGCCCATCCCGAACAATGACCGTCGTCGGGCGACTGGCTGGTCCATGGTCGACAATCCGAGCGCCCCGTATCGCGAAAGTATTGTCCACGGTCTATGCCGTCCCACGGACACGTGACATGAAAGATGAGTGGAGCTGAAGAAGACCGCTAGGTCCGATGCGAGGACACTTCTCGCCGTACCGAGACTCACCGATCGGCGACACGGGGTTCCTCCTTTGATGCGTCACGCTCCGGCGAGAATGCGACCACTCCGGACTCCGCTGCCCTGTCCAGGGCGGCGAGCTTCTCGACCATTGATTCGGTGGTGCGGTGACGCCGTTCCCCCCGACCCGCTTCTTGCCAAGGATGGGGCCCCTCCAGCGGTCGGTACTCGACCCCCATCGCATCGAGCCGCGGCAGGTGCGCCGCAAGCCGGGCCTCGAGTTCGGCAGGAGCGATGGGAGCGCCGGTCCAAGCCACTTCTGCAAGCGCGCAGGCGCGCGGCCACACCATATAGTCGGCGTAGCGTTGAGAACTCACCAGTTCGGTCCATAGCTGGAACTGAGTTCCGAGTATCCGTCCGCTTGCTTCGGAGCCCCACGTTTCGGGCACCGGGTCGAACAGTGCGACATCGGCGAGAGTGACCGGGCCTCCGATTGCGAGAGGCTCACGTTCATCCTCCGCCTGGTAGTAATCGAAGTAGGTCGGCATGACCGGTGCGAGCACCACGTCGTGACCGAGATCGGCGGCTTTCCGAGCGACCTCGGTCCCGCGCCAGGCCATGACGACTCCCGGCGCCGCTTCCGAGGCGTCGCTGGCGAAAGCGTCGTCCCAAGTCACCATCGTCCGGCCTTGTTCTGCCAGCCACGAGCTGAGTCGTTGCATGAACCGTGCGAACAATTCCCGCGGCGTCCCGATGTCGTTCTGTCGCATGAACTCGGTTACCGCTGGATCACGGAGCCACTCCTCGATGAGGCCTTCGTCGCCCCCCAGATGAATCCAAGGGCTGGGGAAGAGATCGAGGATCTCGGAAAGCAATTCCTTGAGCTGTGCCTCCACATGCGGCAACGGTGAAAGAAGGGAGTCGAAGATTCCCCACTGAGTGACCACATCTCGTTCCCGGGGAGGCGACCCCCAGGCGGGATAGGACGCGAGCAGAGCCCCGGTGTGCCCGGGCAGTTCGATCTCCGGGACGACAACCACGCCACGTTCTGCCGCGTATTCGACAATTTCCCGGATGTCATCGTGGCTGTACGTGCCCCCGTGCGGGGTCTCGTCGAGAACCAGGTCCTCGTCGAAGTGCGTGACCTGGGAGCCCGAGCGCACTGCTCCGATCGTATTGAGACGGGGGAACAGGTTGCTGTGGATCCGCCATCCTTGGTCATCGGTCAGGTGCAGCTGAAGCCGGTTGTACTTGTGGGCCGCAAGAACGTCGATGAAGTTCAGGAGGTAGCGCTTCGGGAAGTAGTGCCGGGCGACATCCAGGAGTCCTCCGCGCCAAGCCAGCGCTGGTTCGTCGACGATCACACAGCACGGCAGGCTCGCCTGACTCAGGCCCACGCTCGAGAATGCGGTGACCGGAAAGAGCTGCTTCAGGGTTTGTATGGCGTGCCCGAGACCATCGGTCGTCGATGCGCGCAAGGTGATCGAGTCTTCGGCCACCCGCACTTCGTAACCCTCGGGTGTGAAGCCCGTATCGGTCCGCTCGATGTGAAGCAGAGTCGTTTTTCCGGCGGCTGACTCGCGCGGCCCCAGGATGAAGTCCAGAAGTCGCGTCAGGCGACGGGAACCGGAGTGGTCGAGCCCGACGAACTCGACATCGATCGCTCCGCTCCGGATCCGGCATTCACCCTCAAGCCACTCGAGCGACCGCGGCGAAGGAAGCAGCTCGGGAAGAGTCTTTTCCGTCACGATCACGCCCCCAGCCGGCGAAGCCGGCCCTCGTAGCGTTCCTCGATGGCGATATTGCGGTCATGGCCACCCGGAAGGTTCGCCGAGACGTACACAGGAGGTTCAAGACCGTAAGCAACGAGGGCGCGAATGGTCTCTGCCACCACGCATTGCACCAAGAAGGCAGTGGTGATGGACGACACCGCATTGACTGCCACACCTGGCTGAAGCGGCAGTATTGCGTCTCCCTCGGGGGCGCCGTTGTCCAACACGACCTGGGCCACATCCATCAGTTTCAGGCCGCTCGAGTGTCGCGAGGTGCCCGCGGAGGAGTGTGCGAGCGACGTGATGGCGATCACCGGCACCCCCGCTTCGGCGGCTGCCAGGGACAACTCGACCACGGATCCGTTGATGCCGGAATTGGACATCACAACCAACGCGTCGCCCGCGCGGACATCGCTGACGTCGTAGAGTTCGCGCCCGATGTCTGCACGACGTTCCAGAAGCGGGTCGTCGAGCAGTGATGCGGGGTGCCTTCCCAGAAGCACGAGGTCCGTGATGGAGAGTCGATTGGTCGGAATCAGACCACCCGCCCGGCCCGCCAGTTCGAGTGCGCCGGCCTGGGAGTGACCGGAGCCGAATGAGTGGACGATTCCGCCGTCGCGGATCACGGTGCTCAGCTGTGCGGCGGCGGCCCGGATACCTTCCCCATTTCGACGGAAGACCTCGGGAATGGTGGCCATGGTGGCTTCGTAGAAGCTGCCCATGTTCACTCGTCCCGGCGAGTCCACCGCGTGAATAGATGACATCCCTTATTTCTCGCTTCCTGCTGTGAGTCCAGCAACGATCTGTCTAGTGGCGAAGACGAAAATGACGATGAGGGGCAGAGACACGATGACCAAAGCGGCGAACAGCACCCCGAAGTCCGACTGGTATTGGCCGAAGAACTGCGTGAGGCCCACCGGAAGCGTGTACTTCTCTGAGGACCGGAGGAGTACGAGCGGATAGAAGAAGTCGTTCCAGATGGGCGCTGCTTGGACGATGGCCACGGTCGCAAGGGCAGGACGGATCAAGGGCAACATGATGCTGAAGAACACCCTGATCTCACCAGCGCCGTCGATCCTGGCAGCTTCTTCGATGTTCTCGGGCAGCTGCTTGAAGAAGGTGGTCAGGATGAGGATCGCCAGCGGGAGGCTCAGCGTCGAATAGACCAGGATCAAGCCCAGGTAGGAATCCACCAGCCCGAAGCTGTCAAGCAGCGTGAAGATCGGAACGATCCCGAGCTGAGCAGGGAGCAGCAAGCCCGCTAGGAAGAGCGCAGAAAGCGTCCCCCGCCCTCGGAACCTCCACCGGGCGAGAGGGAACGCTGCAAAGGCAGCCGCCGCTACTCCCAAGAGAATCGATACTGTCGTGACGAGTACCGAATTGAGGGCGAAGGTCCCGAAGGACGCTTGATTCCAAGCTTTGACGTAGTTGTCGAAGTAGAACGAAGTCGGCAAACCGAGAGGTGACTGCGAGATGTCGAGTGTAGTTCGGAACGAATTGATGAGAACGAGGAGCAGCGGACCGACCGCGATCAGCGAGTAGACGCCGAGGAACAGGTAAGTCACCGTCCCCGCACGGTTTTCCAGCCATGTGGCCGGCCTCTTCCGCTTGACTGCGGCTGCATTCACCGTCATGAGAGCCGGTCCTCTACGACGTTCACGATGCGACGGAGCACAAGGGCGCAACCGAAGACGAAGACGAAGATCACCACTGCGAGCGCTGAGGACAACCCTGTGGCGTTCGAGCCCGACCCGAAAGCGAGCCGATAGAACACAAGCCCGAGGACGTCCGTTTGGCCGGCTGGGGCTCCGTTGACCCCGCCGACAGCGTATTGAAGATTGAATGCGTTGAACGAGCCGATGAACGTGAGAATTGTGATCGTTCCGAATGCGGGGGCGAGCAGAGGAAGGGTGACATATCGGAAGATCTGGAAGCGGCTGGCACCATCGACCCTCGCCGCCGAGGTCAACTCTTCGGGGATTCCGGCCAGAGCGGCGCTGAAGATCAGCATCGGGAAGCCGATCCACTGCCAGGCGTTGATCAGAATGACGATCGGCTGCACGAGCACGGGGTCGCCCAGCCAGGGGTGGACGAGATCTGAGCGGCCGATCGCTTTGAGGAATCCGGCGAAGGGCCCATAGAGCGGATCGAGCAACAGCGTCCAGACGTATCCCACGACGAGCGGGTTGACGAGGAACGGCAGCGCGGAGGATGTCTGAAAGAAGCGCTTGCCTCGAACCCGCGAGTTCAGGAGGATCGCCAGAAGCAAGCCGATGCTGTTCTGGATGATCATCGTGCCCACGAAGAAGTACACGTTGTGGAGGAATCCGTTGAAGATCTCCCCGGCCACGGTTCCTTGGCGAAGCAGCGTGGCGAAGTTGTCGAGCCCGGCGAAACCGATGTTCTTCGCACCCGCCCACTTGAAGACGCTGAAGCTCCCAACGGCAACGAGCGGACCGAGCGTGAATAGGCTGTAGAGGATGAGCGCTGGCGCCAGGAAGACGGCGATCGTGGGAAGCCCCGGGCCCGAGCGCCGGCGAGCGCGCCGCAGCTGCTTCGGGGGTGCTTCTGGGGCTGCGGGGACCTCCGGATCCACCGGTCCGCTCGTTCTCCGCGGAACCTTCGGGAGTAGCTTTGACGTTGTCACGATGCTCCTCGGAACGATCTTGTTGTTTCCTGGCGCCAGCGCTCGTAGGCGGCGCTAGCCCTGGGTGAATTGAGTGATGCTCTGGTCGATCGCCGCTCCGACTTGCGTCGGAGACTGCGTCCCTAGCAGGATCCCCTGGGCGCCGTTCATCAGTGCGGCGTAGGGAGCTGGACTGCTCACACCGAAGTAGTCGGTGACCCAGATCATCGGAACGGGTGCGGCCTGGTAGTCGGTGATCATCTGGTTCAAAACCGGGTCGGACACTTTTACGCCCTTGACCGACGAGACCTGCTTGAGCTCGTTGGTGAACGCCTCGCCGAACTCGGCCGTCGTCATCCAGTTCATGAGCTTGATCGCTGCTGCACTGTGAGCCGACTTCGCGCTCAAGCCGATAGAACCGTCCTCGTATCCCCAGGTGGGTGTCTTGCCGTCGGCGGTCGGCATCGAGAAGACACCGATCTTGAGGCTCGGGTTGGCCGATTCGAACCCGGCCAGCTCCCACGATCCGCCGGGGAACAGGGCTGCTTTGCCCGAGCTGAAGAGCGCCTGCGAGTCCGCGTAGTTGACTCCGGTCACGTTCTGCGGGAAATACTTCGAGAGCGCCTTGAACTGGTCGAGTGCTGAGACGAAGGCGGGATCCGAGGCGTGCGCCTTACCGGCACGAGCACCCTCCACCCATTTACGGCCCCCATAGGTGGGACCGTCGAGGGCATCGAAGACATTGACCAGCTGCCACGAGTCCTTACCGGTGACCGAGATCGGCGTGTACCCGGCTGCGGCGAGCTTCTTCAGCATGGGCTCGACCTCGCGCGGCGTTGCCGGCGGCTTCACTCCGACCTTGCTGAAGATGTCCTTGTTGTAGAACACCTGCACCGTCTGCTGAGCGAAGGGGACGCCGTACTGCTTGCCATCGACCTTCGACGCCGCGAGGGAGTCCGGCGTGAACGCGGTCGCTAGCCCCGGCACCTCCTTGGTGGTCAACGGTTGGATTTGTCCCGCGTCCACGTATGGCTTGATCGAGGAGTACGGGTGCAGCATGACGAGATCAGGCCCGTTGCTACCCGATAGGCCCGTCTTGAGGACGGTCGGATACGTTGTGGCGTCGTAGCCCGTGAAGACGACGTGAACGCCCGGATTCTCCTTTTCGTACCTGGCGAAGAGCTTGTTCCAACTACTGCTCATCGGTTTCTGCCACGACCAGACGTTTATCGTCACCGGTCCGGAGCTCTTCGAACTTCCGCTAGCAGCGCAACCGCTGAGAACCAGCAAAGCGGTGGCAGCAAGCGCGATCACAGTGGTGATTCGCTTCATGACTCTCTTCCTTCATAATCGAGCGAATTTCGGTCGAACGACCGAAACGGATCGGGTTCAGCGCAGTGGGGGCGCGCTACTCGTCCGATCTCTTAGTGCGATTGGAGCGCCTTGAACTCCGGTGTGAAGCCAGCGCCCGGGATGTGAGCGTCAGAGCTTCAGTCGATATCTCATAAGTTCGCTGCGCCACGGCCGTGTACACGCAATCGATCATGAGAAGTTGTGCGTAGCGTGCGGCCAGTGACCCGTGTCGCACGGACGTGTCCTCAACCGGGGTCGTCAGCACGATGTCCGCAGCCACACCGAGGGGCGAGTTGGGAAAGCTCGTCAGAGCGATCGTCATCGCGCCGCGATCCTTGGCCTCGGCGAGGGCTTCGATGGCCTCGGTCGTCCGGCCGCTTCTGGATACCGCGAAGAACACATCACCCGGCCGCATCAGGGCTGCCGCCATGAGAGCCGCGTGCGACTCCACATGGCTCCAGACGGCAAGGCCGAGACGTGAGAGACGGAATTGGAGCTCCTGGGCCACCAACGCACTGCCGCCTGCGCCGTAGATGTTCACGCGCCGGGCTGCGACGATCGCGCTGGCAGCGGGCTCGAGGTCGGCGGCCTCGAGGAGCTCGAGGGTCCTCTGGATCGCCCGGATGTCCGTCGATGCCAGAACCGTCGCGATATGGGTCGTGGAGTCATCCGGACCGATGTCTACTCCGAGGTCGAGCTCCCAGCTCAGTTCTGGTGCTCGCCCGCTTTCCGCCGCGAGACGCAGTCGCAGTTCCGGGTATCCCGACAAACCGAGGGCCTGGCAGAACCTGGTGACGCTCGCCTGGGAGGTGCCGCAAAGTTTGGCGAGCTCGGCGATCGAGCTCGTCATCACGGCCGCCGAATCGTCCAGCACCTGGCGTGCGACTTTGAGCGACGCTTCCGGAAGCCGCGGCATCACGCTACGAATTCGCATGAGCAGATCGCCGCCTACCTCCGGGAGTTGCGGTTGATCAGTCATTGAAAAATTCTTTCATCGAGATTGACATTGAATGAATGGTAGATTCAGTCCCACAGGACGTCAAGCAGTTTTTTTGACCGGCGTCGGGCGAAGGAGCGGTAGTGACCACAAACCCCATTTGCATGGGAATCGACGCGGGAGGCTCGACGCTGCGCATCGCAAGCGGACAGCGCGGAGCCCAGTTACGCGTGTCGCGGGTTGCCGTTCCGAGCAACGTCACCACCCTTGGGCCGGAGCCGTTCAGCCACGCCATCGCCGACCAGATCGCGGCACACGTCGTCGACGGAAGGGTTCCGGATTCGATCGCCATCGGCGTTGCCGGGTTAGACCCCGACACTCGCGACGAGGTTCAGCTCCGCCTAGTGCGCGCGCTCTCGGAACGACGGCTGAAGGTGACACTGTCGGTTCACACCGATGCCGAGGTCGCTTTCGCCGTGGCCGGCGCGAAGCAGTCGGGGACGGTCTTGATCGCTGGCACCGGCGCCCTGGCGAGTCGGATCGAGGAAGGACGGGAGGTCGGGTCGGTCGACGGTAACGGGTCTGCATTGGGTGACTTCGGAGGCGGATACTGGATCGGACTCGAAGCCGCGCGAGGCGCGCTACGCGACTGGGAACTGGTCGGCTATCGTTCGCAGCTGATGTCGTCCTTGATCTCAACGTTCGATATCGACCCCGACCGGTTGAGGTGGAGCACCATCGAGAGGTTCCGCTCTCTGTCTGTCTCGGAAATCGCGTCGTTCGCCCAGGCTGTCCTGGTCAGCGCCGCTAGCAATGACGGACGATCGCTCGACGTGGTCCATCGAGCGGCCGATTATCTCGTCGAGTCAGCACTCGCCGTGAGTCGTGGTGGTGAAGTGAGCCGGCGCAAGCTCGTTCTCGCAGGCAGCTTGCTCACGCATGAGAACGCGCTCAGCCGCCGCGTGAGATCACTACTAGCGTCGCACTTCCGCGCGGTCATGCCCGCTCCCGAACCGGTGCTCGGAGCACTCGAGATCGCTTGGTCCGAGACTCGGTGAATTTACGGACCCCAACACACTTGCAGCTTCAGCGGACCGCTGATCAGCCAGTGATGACCGAATGGATCGACCACGCGGCCTTGACGAATCCCGTAGGGCTGATCAGCGACGGCGAACATCTCCTCGGCACCCATCGCGATCGCCCGGGCTGCCACGCCGTCGGGGTCAGCGGCATCCGGGTGAATGCGGACGGTTGTCCCACCAACGGATTCAGCACTGAGTGTCCGAAGTTCGACGTCTTCGGTGGCTACCCCGATCGTGCACCCGTCGATCGTCAGCACAGCGACCTGGGCACCGTCATCCGATCGGATACGTTCCGTCTCCTCAACAGCCCCGAACGCCTCACGATAAAACGCGACAGCCGCATCCACATCCTTCACGGCAAGAAATGGCTAGATCGTCGTCATCCCGACACGCTACTCGGATGCCCACGGATCGTGGGGTCGAGGTCGGACACCTGCTCAATATTCGCCAGATGACCTGTTACCGCGGAGTTACCGCAACCTCGACCAGTGGCATGAGAAAACCCCCGGATCCCTTGTGAACACTGGGATCGCGGGGGCTTGAATGTGGCGGTACCGGTGGGATTTGAACCCTAATTCGGGACCTAAAGTCCCTTGGTATACGGGCTAAATTCCGCGAAATGTCAACGAAGTTGGGCCTCTGTGGTCTCGTAGAACCTCATTCGAGCTCACACGATTGTAGTCAAAATGTAGTAAAACGCGGCTCGGTCTGGAATGTAAAATTAGTACGCTAGCACAGCAGCTCCCTCTGCGGCGAAAGCTTCAGTCCGTCTTGCGTCCCCACTCATAGCAAGCTTCCGGACGCTTTGGGCTGGCGTCGGGTCTCAGCGGCCAATCGCTCACAGGACGTGCGATCGAGCGCTCTGGGGCCACTAGAGTCCGATGTGTGAGCAAGGTGGAGGCGAATGCTTCAGTTGCCTACAGCGCTGACTTGGAGGCTCTCCAGCTGCTGGCGCTCGTGGCGGAGACGGGTAGCTTCTCGATGGCTGCTCGACGGCGGGGCTTGACGCAGCAGGCCGTGTCAGGACGGATGGCAGCCTTAGAGAGGCGGCTCGGGGTTTCGTTGTTGCAGCGGTCGAGCAAAGGCACTGTTCTCACTCCCGATGGGCAGGTGATCGCGGATTGGGCCGCACCGTTGTTGGAGGCGGCCGACCAGTTCGATGTTGCGGTGAGAACGCTTCGCGGAACTCGACAGTCCACATTGCGGCTCGCAGCGAGCATGACCATTGCGGAGGCCCTCGCCCCGCGATGGTTGAGCAGACTGCGTCGCCTCGACCCCGAAATCGCTGTCGGATTGACCGCCATAAACAGTTCGTCTGTTATTGATCTGGTCACCTCGGGGTCTGTGGATATCGGATTCATCGAGACACCGGATTACCCAGTGGACCTGATGCAGAAGCTGATCGCCACCGACGAATTGGTCGTCGTGGTCGGGAAAGGCCACCCGTGGCAACGTCGACGTTCCGGGATCACGCCGGAAGAATTGGCAGCTGCGCCGCTGGTCGCACGAGAGGGTGGCTCAGGAACGCGACGGGCCCTCGAGGAAGCTCTCGAGACTCGTGGCCTTCACCCGGCCCCTCCGTCACTGGAGCTCTCGTCGACCTCGGCCATCCGCGCTACGGTGTCCTCCGGGTCCGACGCGGCCGTTCTGTCCATCCTGGTTGTGAAGGAGCAACTAGGAGCGGGGACGCTTTTCAAAGTGCCTGTGCGCGGCATGCGCATCATCCGGCCCTTGACGGCCGTGTGGCTGTCCGGAGGCGCGGAGAACCCAGCTGTCGAACGCCTGATGAGCATCGTCCGCTCCGAGTGATGGTGCACACGGCGTCCGATCGGACCAGGGGCTGACTAGTTCCGAGAAGCTCTTGCATCGCGCGCGCAGGGGTGTACCAGCACGTCTCGTCACGAGACCCAGGGGTTTGTTTCATCCGGCGGCAATTCGGGACCGTGCTGCTCGAGGGTGTACAGCCGAATGCGATGACCGTCTGGATCCTCGATGACGATAAGCCATGCCTGGATCGCGGTGATGACGGGCGAGTGCTTGATGTGGCGCGCAGTGAGCCGCTCGTGCCACAAGGTCAGGTTCTGTCGGTCCGGCACGGCCAGTGTGATCGGGTCGAAGCCGCTGTGAGCCAGTGCGCGCTTGCTGTCTAGGCGCAGTTCGAGGAGCCCGTCGACCCCGGGAACGCGAAGTAAATAGGCGTAGAGGGCGCCGTCGCTGTGCCGGCGGTGGTCCGCCTCGGGGATTCTCGTCGCGTCGAGGGAACGCTCGTAGAAATCGAGGGAGCGGCTCAGATCGCTCACCGGGATCTTCAGGTGGTGAATGCCGTGAAGTACTGGCGTCTCAGTCATGCTGTGTTCTTTCGGTCCGTCTCGGTTTCGTTCTCAGCCGCGGGTGGGCGAGGCCCGACCCGCGCCGTGGTGGTGCACTCGGCGGCCGATCAGAGCCCGGTGACAACGGAGGTTCCACGGCGCACCGGGCCAAGGTTCTCCCCGAGGGTGCGAGTCGCGACGGTGATCCACGCTGCGACGAGGAGTGCGAACAGAGCGACCGAAAGTGCTGCGATCGCGGCGAGCCCGGTGTGCAGCGCGAGTCCGGCGGTCCCCGTCACACATGTGCCCACTGGGAAGGTGAAAGACCACCATGTCAGCGAGAACGGCAATCCCTGACGGGCGGTGCGAACAGTAATGATCGCTGCGATGCCGAGCCACATCATCGCGAAACCGAGAGTGGCGACACCATAGATGATGGCGAAGTCCATGAGAGCAACCGACAGCGACCGGTCGACGGCTCCACCGGAATTTCCGGCGAGGAGGTTCGCGGCGGTGATGCTCTGACCCAGCGGGCCGAGCACGATCCAGAGCGTCGGAACCATCCCGCGCGGACCCACCTTGTGCACGGCGAGCCGCTGCCAGATCTGAACGATGACGATGACGGAGGCGAGCAGGCTCAGCCCGAACATCGCGTAGCAGGCGAACAGGAGGGTCTCTCGGGGCTGCCCGGCCGGCAAGAACGGCAGAAGAAGGGCTCCCGTGGCCGCGGAGACCATCGGCGGGACCACAGGCATGAGCCATCCACCGAACGCGGAGTCGGCAGAGTTCTCATGCTTTGTGAATGCCAAGTATGGAACCAGCACGGCGCTGAACAGACCGCCCAGCGTTCCGAGAACCCACAGAACGACATCGACGGCTACTGCAGCTTGCAGACCGATGAGATCCTTCCCGACAAGAACCGCACCCGCGCCCACGGTGAGCAAGGCCATGGGAGGTGCGCCGTAGAAGTGCGCCATGACCGGATTCAGGTGGTGCTGCCGCGCCACCGGGGAGTGCCTCCCCCAGTGCACCGCAGTGGCTACGACCAGGAACATCAGCCACGCGGACGCCGCAACCCAGATCAGCAGGGCCGCAGTGCGCAATCCCGGGAACTGAACCGGCAGGGTCACGGCAGCATTCGCGACGATTCCCGTGCCCATGACGGAGGCGAACCAGTTGGGAGTGACATTGGAGAGAGAGAACCGGGCCATGACTCAACGATCGCCCGAGCACCACCTCACCGGTAGCCGCGGACGATTGTGACCCCACAAGGCTCCGTTGTGGGCTGGCTTAATGGGGTTACCCGGAAATCTTCTCCAGCCCGCCCCCCGCCGCAAACGCGGCAAACGCACGACCCTCGACATGAACCGAACGAGGCGAAGGAGCGGCACATGGGCAGCATCACTGTCGACGAGGAGGGGTCCGCACCGATCCAGCTGTCCTACGAGGACCAGGGCAGCGGCGAGCCGGTGGTCCTGCTGTCCGGGTGGCCGTTCGACGCCCGATCGTGGGAGCCCCAGCTCCTCCCTCTGTTGGAGGCGGGCTACCGGGTCATCAGGCCGGACCGGCGTGGCTTCGGCCGTTCCAGCGCGCCGACGACCGGCTTTGACTTCGACACGCTAAGCGGCGACGTCGACGCGCTACTGCGAGCCCTCGATGTGACCGGGGTGAACCTCATCGGCTTCTCGCTAGGCACGGGTGAAGTCGCCCGGTACGTCGGACGCTTCGGGACCACCCGGCTGCGGAGCGTCGCATTCCTGGAGAGCCTGACCCCCTCGTTCGCGAAAAGCGACGACAACCCGAATGGAGTCGACCCGGCTGGGGTGACGGGCGTGCAGGACGCGATCGCCGCAGACCGGTTCGCCTGGCTGACAGGGATGATGAACAACTTCCTCAATCTCGACGACTACGAGGGCACATTGGTCAGCGAGGACACTGTCCGCTGGATGTGGTCCACCGCCGCGGACTCGTCCCCTTACGCGACCTGGGCGTGCCCGAGGTTGTGGCTCGAGGGTTTCCATGCGGACCTTCAGCGAGTCGATGTGCCGGCGCTCATCATGCACGGAACGGCCGACCGCATCCTTTCCCTCGACGGGCAGGGTCGGCGAGCCCACGAAGCCCTCCCGGCCGCCCGATACGTCGAGATCGAAGGCGGCCCGCACATCAACCCGGTCACGCACGCGCCCGAGGTGAACCGAGAACTGCTCCGCTTCCTCTCGGATCCCGCCTGACCGGGGGGACAGCCCATCGGATAGCGGAACATCGAAAGAAGGATCATCATGTCCGACATCGTCCTCGAACCAGGCGCTCAGGCCATTGCCGACGCGTCCGCCAACCCCCCGTTCCTCTACGAACTCGACGTCGAGGCTGCCCGCAAAGTCCTCGACGACCTCCAAGCGCAACCGGTCGACAAGGTCGAGATCGGCGAAGACAAGTGGATCACGGTGCCCGCCGACGTCGGCGACGTTCGGGTCCGCATCATCAAACCCGTCGGCGCGACCGGGCTGCTCCCGGTCATCCTCTACGTGCACGGCGGAGGCTGGATCCTAGGCAACTCCGGCACCCACGATCGGCTCATCCGCGAACTCTGCGCCGGAGCCGACGCAGCCCTCGTCTTCGTCGAGTATGACCGTTCCCCTGAGGCGAAGTACCCGACAGCGATCGAGCAGGCGTACGCGACCGCGCAATGGATCACTCGGGACGGGAGCGCCGAAGGACTCGACGGCACACGGATGGCGGTCGCCGGAGACTCGGTCGGAGGGAACATGACCGCCGCGTTGGCCATACTCGCCAAGCAACGCGGCGACGTCACCTTCGTCCACCAGTCCCTGTACTACCCGGTGACGGACGCCGACCGGAACACAGAGAGCTACAAGACCTTCGCTGACGGCCCGTTCCTCCTCGCCGAGAGCATGGCCTGGTTCTGGGATGCCTATCTTCCCGACGTCAGCCGCCGTTCCGAGATCACCGCCTCCCCACTCAAGGCAACGCTCGAAGATCTTCGCGGACTACCACCGGCACTCGTGATCGTCGATCAGAACGATGTGCTGCGCGACGAAGGTGAAGCTTATGCGGCCAAGCTCGTCCAAGCCGGGGTACCGACGACGAGCGTGCGCTACAACCACGTCACCCACGACTTCATGATGCTCAACCCCGAACGCGTCACGCAGGGGACAACGGCGGCCATCGAGCAAGCCATCGACGTGCTCCGAAAGGCCCTCGGAACTCAGCGAATTTAGCGAATCTTACGGGGCGAGATCATCGATGTCCGGCGCCTGCTCTCCAGGCGCCGGGCATCGCATCGCCGACGAATGGCTCTTCATCCGTCGCCGACGAACGGAAGCTCGCGTCGCTCGACGATCTCGAGCGCCTGTTCGGGTCCGCCGCGTACCACCAGCGCGGCATGGAACTCGGTGAAGACCCGACTGAGGAACAAGGACGCTGGAATTCCCGTGACACGGAATTCGACGGCCGCCTCCGCCGGCATGTCGCCCTCTTGGGCGGTGAGGATGATCTCGCCATCGGAGCCTTGTGCCAACACCAGATCTATCGCGACGATGCGCCATCGGTCAGCATCCAGGCCGACGGCTTCGCTCAGCGATGGGTGACGGATCAAGACGTGCTGATCCGCCCACGCCTCGCCTTCCCAATCTGCGTAAGCTTCGCCGGCGTCGAGCGGACTCCATCGTCTCCTGGTCATGAAGCGTTCTCCAATCCACAGGCGAAGGGGGTTCGGCGTCCTCAAGGACGGCGTCCACGACGACATTCCTGGAGCGCGCTTTTCACTAGTCGGACGTTTCTGTCGCGACCGACGTTCTCCGTGCGACCCGTTGGGCTTTGATCGCTTTCCAGGTCAGCTGAGCGGCGACTCCGATCAGCAGCAGGCCGAACAGCGTGCTCGACAGTTGCGGCGGCAACGCGAGCGCGAGCGCCGCGCCGGGGATCGAGGCGACGGTCGCGGCCACACCGAGCGCCAGGCCGGTGGGAATGTCCACGTTCTTTGCTCGCCAGTTCGAGATCGTGCCGACGACGCTGGTGGGGATCATCACGATCAGCGACGTACCCTTGGCGATGAGGTCGCTGACCCCGAACACGTTGATGAGGGCCGGCACAGCGATGATCCCGCCGCCGATGCCGAAGAGCCCGGAGAGCACCCCCATCACCACCCCGAGGATCACGTAGCCCACGCCGATTGCCGGAGTGAACGCGACCTCGTGTCCGCGCTGCGGGGTGAGGAAGAACAGCCGTGCGGCCACGAGCAGAATGAAGACGATGAATAGCCACCGCAACCAGGTCAGCGGGATGCGCTTGAGCAGGGCGGTCCCGGCGAGAGCGCCCACCACCGCACCCACCGAAACAAGCAACCCGGCGAGAAGGTCCACCTCGCCCGCTATGAGATATGTGACGGACCCGACAATCGAGGTTGGCACTATTGCGGCAAGCGAGGTCGCAGCGGCGACCCGCTGATTGAGCCGCGCGAACATCGTCAGCAGTGGAATCATGACGATGCCACCACCGATGGCGAACAGTCCGGAGAGCACCCCGCCGACCAGCCCGATCACGATGATCGTGAACCAGGGTCGTCGCGTCGCCGGTTCAAGGGTCTCAGTCACTGGGCGTCCTCCTCGACGCCGCCGGACGGGTGGTCGAGCTGCGCGGCTACCTGCGCGACGAGGTGGCGGAGCATCTCCGACATCTTGCGGACTGTGCTCTCGGACCGGCTCAACCCGTACTGATCGATCAGCCATTCGGGATCCCGGTAGCCGACAGCGGAACCGTCGCCGTCCGCCCGGACGAGGATCCTCAGCGGCAGGTCGTACCCGCTGTCCGGATCGTCCTGCATCAGCGACGTGCCGACGGCCGGGGACCCGAACACCAGTACCGTCTCCTCCGGCAAGGTCAGACCGGCGCCGCGCGCATTCTCCGCGTGGTCGTAGACGGCGAACAGACTCACTTGCCCCGCGGCGAGGCGCTCGCGGATCGCGTCGACCACCGCAGCGACGGGCCTGTCGATGTGAGTTGTGCGCCAGTAGTTCATGGCTGCTCCCTTTCGGGCACCGGCAGAGTTGCCGGTGCGGTGTTTGCGGGTTCGGCAGGGGACCCTCGGCGGATGGCGACAGGTCGCGTGACGGTGTCGTCGGCACGACGCAACGTCTGTTCGGCGCGTCGAATTCCACGACGAACTCTCGCAACCAGCGCGACGCTGCCGACCGCCACCGCTACCGTCAGCGCCGTCGATGCCAGCGCCAGCGCGAGGGCCACGGCCTCCCACCCGGGGAAGGCGGCCAGTCGGGTCCACTCAATGGCATAGGAGGCGGCCGCGGCGACGGGAAAAGTGAAGGACCAGAAGCCCAAAGTGAATTCGAGCCTGCGGTAGGTCCCGATCAGGAACAGTTGCAGGACGATCATGACAGCGAGCATCCCCAAGAACGCGGCGGACACAGGGTCGGAACGGACGCCTGCGATCAGGAACCAGGCGGTGCCGCCGAGGGCCGGGGGCGCCATGAGGATGGCGAGGGTCGGTGTCAGCGCGTCGGGTAGCGGTGGGAAGAAGGCCAGCCGCGCAAGCAGGACCGTGAGGAGCACGACCCAGAAGAACAATCCGACGGCGAAGGCGCCCACAGCCACACCGGTGAGGTGCATCCGGCCGGCGATGATCGAGGACACGAAGGAGGCGGCCACCGTGGGGAGCAGGTATGCGCCGTGGAACGCTTCCGGGTTGAGCGACCCGCGGTGCCAGTAGGCGAGGATCCACCCCCCGAAAAAGACCGCGGCCGCGAAGGAGACCGCTGTGAGAACGATGCCTCCGACGGGCCACCATCCGGTGAGTTGGGAGCCCAGCAGCATCCCGACGATGGGGATGACCGCCGCGATCGGGCCTTGGGCCGGGTGGCGCAGTTGGGAACGGAGGGTCTCGGTGCTGTGGCGTCCCCGGTGGAGGTGCGCGACGATGAGCCAAACCCAGCTGACCGCCGTGACGATCCAGAGGGCGGCCGATGTGCTGGCGTCCCACCCGAACGCGGCTGTCAGGGAAGTCCACACGGTGGCGAGCCCGGCGATGCCGAAGCAGATCGCGAACGTGTTCAGCGGGATGCGCGGTGTCGCCTTCCGGCGTGCGGTTGGTGGGTTCATACGGGTTCGCTTCTCGTGGCGCCCTGATGGTCGAGGGACTCACGGCTCGATGGCGGCTCAGCCTCAGTGTGTTCCAGCGGTGACGTCGGCGGCTTCTCGGATGAGCTCCACGACGCGCGCAGCCTCCGGAATGCCGACCGTGTGCGATCCGTTCGGAAGCTCGATGGTCCGACGAGAGCCGGCGCGTTCGGCCATGAAACGATGCGCCTCGGCGGGGATATTGAGGTCGAGGGAGCCGAACAGGAACCACGAGGGCACCGACTTCCACGCTGGTTCGGTTGACCCCTGCCCGAACGCGGACTCCAGGATCGGCCGCTGCGTCGCCGCCATGACACTCGCCACCTCGACGGGCGAGTCGGCCGCGAACTGCTGGTGGTAGCGGTCTTGGCTGATATAGAGATCCACCTCGCCGTCGGCAAGCGTCACCGGAGCGAGGGTCTCGCCGAGGGTCGAGCCCGGGAACTTGTTGGCCAACTGGCCCGCAGTCTCCCCGGCTTCGGGCGCGAAGACTCCAATGAACACGAGCGCTTTCACGTTCGCGTTGCCGGCTCCTCCGCCGCTGATGACCATACCTCCGTACGAATGACCGACCAGGATGATGTCACCATCAAGGCCTTTGAGGGTCGCGCGCAGGTAGTCGCAGTCCGACGGGACGCCGCGAAGGGGGTTCGCGAGAGCCATGACCGGGAACCCCTCGGCAACAAGCTGCGAGATCACACCACTCCAGCTCGAGGACTCCGCGAATGCACCATGAACGAGGACGATGGTCGGCTTGGACGAGGAGGGTCGGGTGTCGGTCATGGGTTCTCCTCGGGGGGCGGTGGCGGCTCGCTTCTGCTCGTCGAGTACGAGTTTGCGCTTCGATCGCTCGAGCGACGCCCCGGCCGCCCGGAGAAGATTTCCGGCAAACCCTACGGCGCCGATCGACGCGCCGACCCAGCATGACCGTGTGGGGCTCTCCGTGATGGTTGTCGACGACGACGAGCAGTTCCCCGGACTAGTACGGCGGATGCTCGCCGGTTGCGGATACGACATCACGGCCGAGGCCTGCTCCGTGGCCGATGCATTGCGGCAAACGTCGGTGCGCATGCCCGATGCGCTCCTCGTTGACGTCGGCTTGCCCGACGGTGACGGCTTGGAACTGGCGCGACAACTGACGGCATCTCAAGCAGTCCGTGTCGTGCTGGTATCCGCGGACCCTGATTCCCTCTCGCAGGATGACGCTCGGGCTGCAGGAGCATTAGGATTTGTCCCGAAGATTGACCTGAGTTGTGCCGTCCTGCACTTGCTTCTAGACACAAACTGAAGCACGAGGGGAAGATCGGTGGTCGAGCCGGTAAGGGTGTCCGTCGGAGAAGACGACCTGCTTCTCCGCCAGGGAATCGTCCGCGTACTGACCGACGGAGGTTTCGACGTCGTCGCCGAATCCGGAACTGCGCCGGAGCTGCTCGCCAAGACACTGGCGTACAGGCCCGACGTCGCGATCGTCGACATCGGCCTGCCGCCTCACCACGGCAACGACGGGTTGCACGTGGCGGTCGAACTGCGGCGCCGGCTGCCATCGATCGGTGTCGTGGTGCTCACCCAACACGACGAACCCGCCTACGCACTCGAGCTGATCGGCGACAGGCCGGACGGTGTCGGCTACCTCCTCAAAGAGCGGGTCGGCGACGTCAAGGACTTCTGCTCCGACGTCATCCGAGTCGCGCACGGCGGAAGCGCTCTCGACCCGACCGTGGTCGCAAAGATGATGCGCCCGCGCGCCATCCCCGAACGGTTATCGCTGCTCACCGAGCGCGAGCGCGCCGTTCTCGCGGCGATGGCGGAAGGCCAGTCGAACGCCGGCATCGGGCGGAGCCTCTTGATCAGCAACGCCGCCGTCGAAAAGCACGTGACGTCCATCTTCCAGAAGCTGGAAATCCCCGCCGACCGGTCGCGCCACCGCAGAGTGCAGGCCGTTCTGCGCTACTTCGACTTGGGCCAGAGCTAGAAAATGGCAGAATACCCGACCGCCCGTGCGGATCGCGGAGACCCTTCCGCCGCGACTACCCCCTCCGCGCTGTCCGTCGCCGAACGATATTACGACGCGTTCAACGCCCGCGATTTCGTGCAGATGCGAGCGCTGATAGCGCACGATATCCGCTACCTGATCGATGGAGGCGAACTCTTCGGTGCCGACGCTGCCGTCTTCTACTCGGAGAGCGTCGTCGAGGAGTTCGCGGGCATCAGCATGAGCGACCAAGTCCTGATCCCTGCCGGCGACGACCGCATCGTCACTGAATACCGGTTCCGCCCGCTCCGCGAGTTCGATCCCGGTCAGGTGGAATGGCAGCTTGACGGACTCGTGATGGAAGTGCTGACCATCCGAGGCGGGCTGATCACCTCGTTGCACAGCTTCTACAACTCCGCCCCGACGGACCGTTTCGGATCCATCCGGATTCCATCCCGATTCGAAGCGGCGCAAATCGCCCAACAGCAAACCTCCCTGCGCCGAGTGGCCACGTCCGTAGCACGCGGCGCACCCCTCGCGGAACTGACGGCAAGGGTGGCAGAAGAAATCAGAGCCCAGTTCGGAGTCGTCGACGTCCGTGTCGTTCCCCGAGGCGACACCGGGGAGGACCCACTCGACCAATCAGACTCGACCGTCTCAGTCCCCATCATGATCGAAGACCGAGTGTGGGGGTCGCTCGTCGTTGCTGCAGACCCGACCAGCCGTGTCAGCTCTGAGTTCCGGCCCGAGATGACCGGGTTCGCCGACTTGCTCGGCTTCGCTCTCGCGAACGAGCACAACAAGTCAGAGCTGCTCGCCTCGCGCGCCCGCATCACCGCCGGCGCCGACAGAGCACGTCGTCAACTCCAACGCGACATCCACGACACAGCCCAGCAACGACTCGTGCACACCGTCATCGCGCTCAAGCTGGCCCGCAACGCACGCGATCATGACCCGGCAAGCGCATGGGAGTTCGTCGAGGAAGCACTTCGACAAGCCGAGAGCGCCAACGATCAACTCCGCGATGTCGTCCACGGGGTCCTCCCAGCAGCGCTCTCCGCAGCCGGGCTGAGAACAGGCATCGAGTCCCTCGTCGCCGAGATCGATCTTCCCGTTGCCCTCGATGTGACGCCGGACCGCCTGCCAGCCGAATTGGAGACGACCGCCTACTTCATCGTCGCAGAAGCCATGACCAACGTGGTCAAGCACGCGCATGCGTCCGAAGCCACCATTACCGTCACGACAACTGGACAGGAGCTGGAGATCACCATCACCGACGACGGCGTGGGCGGCGCCGACATGCGAAAAGGCAGCGGCGTGATCGGGATGCGAGACCGCGTGGAGGTGGCACACGGCACCTTCGAGCTTCAGACCGGACCTGACGGCACAGTCGTTCGCGCTCGACTTCCCATTCCGGACGGCCCAGGCGATCTGTGAAGCCGAAGTCGCGCCGTGCCGCCGGCCTCCTGACGACGGCCATCCATAGCGACCGATTAGGACACGCGGGTCTGCGCCGCGGGAGCCGGACCCTGATTCGAGCGACGCCGCAGAGACGTGGTCAAAATGAAGTCGAACGCGGGTTCCCGAGAAAGCATCCTGCTGATGCTTAGCCTGTACCTGCCCCACGGTAACCACGGACCCAATCCTCGAAAATCCGGCATCATTTCGGACAGCATCGAGCTCAGACTGCACAGGCACTCGCGCATCGTATCCAGCGGAGCTATCCCCCGCTCCTGACATTCACGGCAGGACCCCGTCGGGGTCGGCGCTTGCCCCGCGACGCTCGCGCAGCACCGTTCGATGCGCGAGCTGGCGGTCCTCCCACGAGAGGACATAGGTCGTGAACTCCCCGCGCTGCGCGACGAGCCGGAACCCGAGCCGGACGGCGAGCTTCGCGGACGACTCATTCCACCCCTTGACCACCGCGGTCACCAGCACGGCCTGTACGTGTTCGAAGGCGACGTCGAGCATCGCGTCCGCGGCCTCAGTCGCGAGGCCCCGACCGCCGTACGCCGACCGGAGCAACCAGCCGATTTCCACAGTGCGCGTTGCCGCGGCGACGGTCCTGAGGTGAAGTGACACGTCGCCGACCGTGTGCCCCTCGTGTTCGGCCGCCAGCACTAGCAGATCCCCCGGGCGCCTCAAAACGGTGTGGTGCGTCCGCGCACGGAGGTGTGCCAACGCTTCCACGGTTGTCCGCTGCGGCCAGCCGAGGCCCTGGCGGATGGCCTCGTCATGCTCGATCTCCAGCCAATCATCGGCGTCCGTCATCCGGTACGTCCGCAGAAGCAGCCGTGGCGTGCTGCGCTCGGTGGCCGACACCGGTGGCACCAAACCGGGGTGGCACAGTTTCCGCAGCATGGGCCTCGGCTCCTACTTCAACGCTTGGCGCATGGCGCGAGGCGCCATCGCAAATGTTCGAGGCGTGATGGGGCGGATGTCGTCCATCCCGTTCTAGCTGCCGCAGGCTCGTCGGGCCGCTCCGCTTCCATACGCACAACCTTTTCGGCAGCACATCAGGCGCACGCTCGGGGAATGTAAACGAGAGGTAAAGCTTGCCTGTGGTAGCCATGGCACCCGTTCCACATCCACGGCCGCACCTTCCAACTCGACGGCGGACCACGCAAGGACAACGCGATCGTGCTGCCGCACCGCTCCCTCGCCGTGCTCCTCGACGCCGGCAACCCCCGCCTCTGGATGACGCAGGCTGCACCCTCGGCTAGCTCATCGCCGAATGGGTCGCCTTCCTCATCCCCGTCATCGCCGTCACCTTCGGCTGGGACCCGCTGTTCCAGGACAAAATGTTCGCCGACTGGATCCCCGACGTCATCCTCGTCTTCGGACTGCGCACCATCTTCCACTACTTCGCCATCGCGCCGATGCGCGACCTCGGACTCGGCCAAGGCCTGATCGAAGCTCTCAAGGCCGAGCCGCCTCCATCACCTAGTGGCAGATCGGATGTACGGGGCGATGGCACTGATCCAGTCGCCGCTCTTCCCCGCGCTCTTCGGCGGCCGCGCTCCGGCGACCTCGCCCGAGCTCTGGTTCGCGATGCAGTGGGCGATGCTGCTCGGATTCGCGAACGCCTGTCCGGCCAACTGGCTGCTGATCCGGGTCGGAATCAATGAGCGCAGGGCACGAAAATCGCCCATCAGACCGCGAAGCCTTCCCAAGGCGCACCATCGTCGCACCACGAGGTTGCCCGAAATGCAGAAAACCCCCGGTTTACCAGGGGTTTTCTATGGCGGTACCGGTGGGATTTGAACCCACGGTGGGCTTTCACCCACACAACTTTTCGAGAGTTGCACCTTCGGCCGCTCGGACACGGTACCGCCGACAATGTTACTTGAACCCGCCGGGGGTCGCCAATCGGGAGGTCCGGGTACTGTGCACTGCATGGGCAGCACAGCACGGACTCTCGGAGCGATCACCGTCGCGGGCGCCGCCGTCGGAGCAGCGGCGGCCGCGGGTTGGGCGGCGATCCGCCGCAAGCGGCTCTCGGTCGCCGAGGCCAAGATCCTCCTCAACGAGACCCTTCCCGTGCACTCCAAATGGTGGAGGGACGAAGCCACAGTCGAAGGCGAGATCGTCTACGTCGCGCTGGGCGACAGCGCGGCCCAGGGCATCGGCGCCTCCCGGCCCAAGAACGGCTACGTGGGCATCATCGCCGACCATTTGCGGGCGGTCACCGGCCGCTCGGTCCGGGTCGTCAACCTGTCGGTGTCGGGTGCGACGGTCGCCCTGGCGGCGGCCGATCAGCTCCCCCGTTTCTCCACTCTGAAGCCCGACATCGTGACCGTCTGCATCGGCGCGAACGACATCCCGCGGTTCGACGAGCGCTCGTTCCGCGCCGGCATCAGGGAGGTGCTCGCCGCGGTCCCCGACGACGCGATCATCGCCGACCTCCCCTACTTCTACCTCCCCTGGAACGAGCGGAAGGTCGCGCAGGGCAACCGGATCATCCGCGAGGAGGCGGCCGAGCGCGCTCTGACGGTCGTGTCGCTCAATGCGGCTATGCGGCGGTACGGCATTCGCGGCGCCTTCACACAGTTCGCCGAAGACCTGTTCCACCCCAACGACCACGGTTACCGCGTCTGGGCGTCGGCGTTCCTCCCGGCGGTCACCGAACTCGCGCGAGCGAAGTTCCCGCGCCGGCCCGCCGCGAGCGCCGCCTCCAGCGCAAACAGCTCAGGGGAGGCGCTCAGCGCCTGACACCCGCCGGCGCCAGGTGCGACAGCACCCGTTCCCACGCGGGAACGACCACGAGGTGTCCGACGCCTGGAACCACCTCCATCCGCGCGTCCGGCAGCGCCCGCTGGTACCAGGCGGCGTGGGCGCTTCCGGCGATGGCGTCGCCCTCGCCGCTGATCACCAGCGTGCGCGCGCGGACGTCCGCCAGCTCGAAACCCCATGGGCGCGCCGTGTAGCTGAGGATGTCGCCCGCGACACCTCCCGGACCCTGGCGGAACGCGTCTTTGAGCATCATGGCGAGCCGGTCCCGCACGCCTCGGCCCTCGAGCACCTGGTCGTCGATCGGCCCCGAGGTGAGCGGGCCGAGCGGGACCTCGGACAGGGCTTCGGCATGCCGCACCGCGTCGGCCTGTCCCTGCAGCATGTCGCTGAGCTGGCGCATCGCGTCGGAGGGGGAACGCTTCCCGAGGTCGTCCGAGAGGGCCTGCAGTCCCGGATCGATCCACGGGACGGCTTCGTTCGGTGCCGGCGTGGCGATCACAGCAACCCGGTCCACGAGCTCGGGGTGCCACGCCGCAAGCGCCAGCGCAACACGGCCCCCGGCCGACCAGCCGGCCACCCCGACGGTGCGCGGACGGTCCACGCCGAGCATCGCCTCCGCCTCGATCAGCGACCGGATGTACTCCGCTATGTCGTCGGCCGCGCGCGTGATGCTCGGCCAGGAGGCGGGCGGCCAGGGATCGCTCGACCCGTAACCGGGGCGATCGATCGCGATGATGTGCGCGTCGCGCGTCGCCGAGATGTCCGGGTCGGGATCGAAGGTGGAGGAGCCGGGCGCGCTGTGGCACACCACGACGATGCGGTCGGCGTCCGGGTTCCCGAGCGTCGTCACACCCACTCGCCGGCCGGAGCGCAGTTCGAAGGTCATCGCTGCCATGGCGTCATTGTGACCCTTCCTCAGCGTTGTGGACAGGGACGTTCGGCGCACGGTTCTCCACCGCCTGCGCGCTCCTCCCGCGGGTGACGGTGGCTCGCCGTAGGGTGGTGAACGATCCGAGGAGGTGCCGTGGCCAAGGCGTCCGTCAACTACCGCTGCAGCGAGTGCGGCTGGTCCACCGCCAAGTGGGTGGGTCGCTGCGGCGAGTGCCAGGCGTGGGGCACCGTGGAGGAGTCCGCCGCCCCCACCGGGGTGCTCCGGGCGCTCAAGCCGGTGACCATCGCGGCCGACCGCACGGCGAGAGCGATCACCGACATCCGGTCCGATTCGGTGGCGCGGCGCCCGAGCGGGATCGGCGAGTTCGACCGCGTGCTGGGCGGCGGCATCGTGCCCGGCGCGGCCATCCTCCTGAGCGGCGAGCCGGGCGTGGGCAAGTCCACTCTCCTGCTCGAGGTGGCGTCTCGTGCGGCGCGCGAGCGATCCCGCGTGCTGTACGTCAGCGCCGAAGAGTCCGTCAGCCAGGTCCGCATGCGCGCCGAGCGGACGGGCGCGGTCCACGACGAGCTCTACCTCGCCTCCGAGACCGACCTGGCGACGATCATCGCCCAGATCGACGCGGTCGACCCCTCCCTCGTCATCGTCGACTCGGTGCAGACCGTGTCGAGCGGCTCAAGCGAGGGCATCGCGGGAGGGCCGAGCCAGGTCCGCGAGGTGGCGAGCGCCCTCATCCGCGTCGCCAAGGAGCGCGACCTGCCCGTCCTGATCGTCGGCCACGTCACCAAAGACGGCTCGATCGCCGGCCCCCGGCTGCTCGAGCACCTCGTCGACGTGGTGTGCCAGTTCGAGGGCGACCGGCAGACCGCCCTCCGCTTCATCCGGGCCCTCAAGAACCGTTTCGGGCCGACCGACGAGGTCGGCTGCTTCGAGATGGCCGGCGACGGCATCGCCGAGGTCCCCGACCCCAGCGGCCTCTTCCTCAGCCGCACCACCACGCCGGTGTCCGGCACCTGCGTCACGGTCGCGATGGAGGGGCGTCGCCCGCTGCCCGTCGAGGTGCAGGCTCTCGTCGTCGCCACCACCGCCCCCAACCCGCGGAGGGTCACCAACGGCGTCGACGCCTCGCGTGTCGCCATGCTCCTCGCGGTGCTCGAACGCCGCGCGGGCATCCGCCTGGGCGACAAAGACGTCTACGTGTCGACGGTCGGCGGGGTCCGGCTCACCGAGCCCGGGGCCGATCTCGCGATCGCGCTCGCGGTCGCGTCCGCCGCCAGCGACCGTGCGATCCCGCACACGCTCGCCGCCTTCGGCGAGATCAGCCTCGCCGGCGAGATCCGCCCCGTCAGCAGCGGCCGCCAGCGCACCGCAGAAGCCGCCCGCCTCGGGTTCGCTACGCGCGTCGACGACCGCAGCGCCAGCATCCGAGAGGCCCTCCGCCTCGCGTTCTCGGCCGCCTCCACCGAGCGGGAGCGAGAACTCGACGCCGCGTTCTGAGCCTGCCCTCACGTGCTGAAGCGGCGGCTGCTGTGGCGCCCGCTACTTCAGGATGAACTGCTTGGTGTTCGTCGACTGCACGCCGCCCACCGCCGTCTTCAAGTGATACGAAGCGCCGCCCGCGGGCACCTGCGGACGCTGCGCCTGGCACGTCGACGGGCTCGACCGCGTCCGGTCCCACGTGATCGGAGTCTGCGACGAGATCGTCTTTCCGGGCTGCAGCAGCACCAGCGCGTCAGACCGATCCGTCTGGCAATCCGTCGACTGCCAGTAGACGTCCGAACCGCTCGTGATCGTGAACGCCTGCTGGCCCGTCCCCGCATTCACCGTGCACGCCGACGAACCGGTGTTCGTGATCGCGATCGACAAGAGCGGCAACTGCCCGGCCGAATACGAATCCTTGTCGGTGACCGCATCGACGCGCACATCCGACGGGTTGCACTTCGAGTCGCCCGAAGCCGACCCCGAGCCCGCCTTCGACCCGGACGCCGAACCCGACTGACCACCGCTCGACGACGCCGCAGGAGCAGGAGAACCCGAGGTGCCGGCGGACGCCGGCGCCGAAGCAGCAGCCGAGGGTCGCGAAGAAGCCGTCGGAGCCGGCGAACTCGAGCCGGTGTGCGCGGGAGAGACCGGCTCGCCGCTGGACGCCCCCGGCCGCAGGAACAGGAGGACGACGATCGCGACGACCGCGATCAGACCGATCAGGACGACGAGCCGACGGCGCCAGTAGACGCTGCTCGGCTGCGGGCCGACAGGGCGCTTGAACGTCGACATGGCCGCAGCTTAACCAGGGCCGCGTCAGCCGCTCGAAGGCGCGCGGACCGGCCGTCCCCCTTTCAGAGGACCTTCAGCATCCTCGTGTTGCCGAGAGTGTTCGGCTTCACCCGAGCGAGGTCGAGGAACTCGGCGACGCCCTCGTCGTGGGAGCGGAGGAGCTCCGCGTAGACCTTCGGATCGATGGTCTCCGAGCCCATGTCCTCGAAGCCGTTGCGCTGGAAGAAGTCCACCTCGAACGTCAGGCAGAACAACCGGCTGAGCCCGAGCTCCCGCGCGTCGTCCTCCAACCGCGCCAGCAATGCCCGACCCACACCGCGACCGAGCCAGGCGTCGGTGACGGCGAGCGTGCGCACCTCACCGAGGTCGCTCCACATCACATGCAGCGCGCCGCACCCGATCAGCCGGCCGGTCTCGTCGACCGCGACCCGGAACTCCTGCACCGACTCGTAGAACGTCACCGTCTCTTTGCCGAGAAGGATCCGGCGGTGCACGAGCGGCTCCACGAGCTCCTGGATCTGCGCGACGTCACCGGTGCGCGCGCGGCGGATGCTGAAACCGGGTTCGCCACTCACCGCTCCAGCCTACAAGCCGGAGGGCCGGCCTCCCGTCACGGGAGGCCGGCCCTCAGGTCGGTGCGCGAACGCGGCGATCAGTCGCCCGATGCCGCCAGATCCGGCGTCGCCGGGCCGGTGCCGATCGCGGCCGTCGCGTTGATGCCGGCGCCGATCGGCTCCTTGCGGGCCGTCGTGGTGAACACGAAGTCGTTGTCGGCGAAGTCGACGTGGACGTGGTCGCCGGCGTTCAGCTCGCCGTGGAGGATCTTCTCGCTCAGACGGTCCTCGATCTCGTGCTGCACCGCGCGGCGGAGCGGGCGTGCGCCGAGCGTCGGGTCGAACCCGACCTCGATCAGCCGCTCCTTCGCCGGGACGGTCAACTCGATCGTCATGTCACGGTCGAGCAGACGGGTCGAGAGGCGCTTGATGAACAGGTCGACGATCTGCAGCAGCTCGGCCTTGTTGAGCTGCGGGAACACGATGATCTCGTCGACACGGTTCAGGAACTCCGGCTTGAAGTTCTTCTTGAGCTCCTCGTAGACCTTGCCGCGCATCCGGTCGTACCCGGTCTGCGTGTCGCCCTCGATCTGGAAGCCCACCGGGCCTCCCGAGATGTCCTTCGTCCCGAGGTTCGTGGTCATGATGATCACGGTGTTCTTGAAGTCGACCACCCGGCCCTGACCGTCGGTCAGACGACCCTCCTCCAGGATCTGGAGCAGCGAGTTGAAGATGTCGGGGTGCGCCTTCTCGATCTCGTCGAAGAGCACGACGCTGAACGGCTTGCGGCGGACCTTCTCGGTGAGCTGGCCGCCCTCCTCGAAGCCGACGAACCCGGGAGGGGCGCCGAACAGCCGCGAGACGGTGTGCTTCTCGCCGTACTCCGACATGTCGAGCGAGATCATCGCCGACTCGTCGTCGAACAGGAACTCGGCGAGCGCCTTCGCGAGCTCGGTCTTACCGACACCGGTGGGCCCGGCGAAGATGAACGAGCCAGAGGGACGCTTCGGGTCCTTGAGGCCGGCGCGGGTGCGGCGGATCGTCTTCGAGAGGGCCGCGATGGCCTCCTCCTGACCGATGACGCGCTCGTGCAGAGCCTTCTCCATGTAGACGAGGCGGGCCGACTCCTCCTCGGTGAGCTTGAACACCGGGATGCCGGTCGCCTGGGCGAGCACCTCGGCGATCAGGCCCTCGTCGACCTCGGCCGTCGTCTTCACGTCGCCCGAGCGCCACTGCTTCTCGAGGCGGAGCCGCTCGCCGAGGAGGTTCTTCTCCTCGTCGCGGAGGCTCGCGGCCTTCTCGAAGTCCTGGTCCTCGATGGCGGCCTCCTTCTGGGAGCGCACGTTCGCGATCTTGTCGTCGAACTCACGCAGCTCCGGCGGGGCCGACAGGATCGACAGGCGCAGGCGGGCGCCGGCCTCGTCGATCAGGTCGATCGCCTTGTCCGGGAGGAAGCGGTCCTGGATGTACCGGTCGGCCAGGTTCGCCGCGGCGACGATCGCGCCGTCGGTGATCGACACCTTGTGGTGCGCCTCGTAGCGGTCGCGCAGGCCCTTCAGGATGTTGATCGCGTGAGGGAGGGACGGCTCGGCCACCTGGATGGGCTGGAACCGGCGCTCGAGCGCCGCGTCCTTTTCGAAGTGCTTGCGGTACTCGTCGAGGGTGGTCGCGCCGATGGTCTGCAGCTCGCCGCGCGCGAGGAGCGGCTTGAGGATGCTGGCCGCGTCGATCGCGCCCTCCGCGGCGCCCGCGCCGACGAGCGTGTGGATCTCGTCGATGAAGGTGATGATGTCGCCGCGGGTGCGGATCTCCTTGGTGACCTTCTTCAGGCGCTCCTCGAAGTCACCGCGGTAGCGGGAGCCGGCGATGAGCGAGCCGAGGTCGAGCGTGTAGAGCTGCTTGTCCTTCAGCGTCTCGGGGACGTCGCCGCGGACGATCGCCTGGGCCAGCCCCTCCACGACAGCGGTCTTGCCGACGCCCGGCTCGCCGATCAGGACGGGGTTGTTCTTCGAGCGGCGCGACAGGATCTGCATGACGCGCTCGATCTCCTTCTCGCGCCCGATGACCGGGTCGAGCTTGTTGTCGCGAGCGGCCTGCGTGAGGTTGCGGCCGAACTGGTCGAGGATCTGGCTGCCGGCCTGCGCGGTCGCCTGATCGTTGCCTCCGACCTGAACCTGCTCCTTGCCCTGGTAGCCCGAGAGCAGCTGGATGACCTGCTGGCGCACCCGGTTGAGGTCGGCGCCGAGCTTCACGAGCACCTGGGCGGCGACGCCCTCGCCCTCGCGGATCAGGCCGAGGAGGATGTGCTCGGTGCCGATGTAGTTGTGGCCGAGCTGCAGGGCCTCGCGGAGGCTGAGCTCCAGCACCTTCTTCGCGCGGGGAGTGAACGGGATGTGGCCGGTGGGCTGCTGCTGCCCCTGGCCGATGATGTCCTGGACCTGCTCGCGGACGGCGTCCAGCGAGATGCCCAGCGACTCGAGCGCCTTGGCGGCGACACCCTCCCCCTCATGGATCAGGCCGAGCAGGATGTGCTCCGTCCCGATGTAGTTGTGGTTGAGCATCTTGGCCTCTTCTTGGGCCAGAACGACGACGCGGCGGGCTCGGTCGGTGAATCTCTCGAACATGTCTACTCCTCCGACGCGGGTGCAGGGGTCGCGTCGATACAAAGAGAGTAACCACCCCTCCGGCCCCCGTCGTGCCCTGTTCGCCCTGGGCGTTACAGTGTTTCGCCGCCCGGATCCGCAGGGCTCAGCCCGGGAGGCCGGGGAGGGTCAGCGTGCTGTCCGGGAGGTCAATCGTGACCTGCGCTGTCGTCTTCACGCCGCTCGGCGTCGCGAACACGGTCGTGTGCGGCACGTAGTCCCGGGTGCACACGCCGCCGGGTGCGGGAGCGAGCGTCGCCTTGAGCGAGCTCTTCCCCTCCACGCTGATCGACTGGACTTTCGGAGGGCACGTTGAGCTGCCGTAGAGCACGATCCCGAAGTGCTGGCCGGCGTCGAGCCAGGACGCCCAGGAGGAGCCTCCCGCACTGCTCGCCGGAGCCTGGACCCCCTTCGGCTCGCCCGCGTAGTCGTCGGTCGGCCTGACCTGGCTGCTCGTGCAGCCCGTGAGCACGAGACCCGCGAACGCGACGACCAGCGCCCCGGACGCGACGGTCGGGAGGCGGTGTCGGCGGGTCACCCGACCATTCTAGGAAGAGGCGGCCACCCCGGGCTGACCGGCGCCTAGGATGCCGCTATGAGCAACCTGGAGCGCGAGCCGGCCGAGGTCGTCGCGGGGGGCGACCTCCTGACCCGTCCGGACGTCGAGATCCTCGAGCCGCGCGAGGTTCCGCTGGGTGGCCCGCGCGCCATGACCGTGCGACGGACGCTCCCCCAGCGCCGGCGCTCGCTCATCGGCGGCTGGTGCTTCATCGACCACTACGGCCCCGACGACGTCTCGGCGACGGGAGGGATGCGGGTCCCGCCGCACCCGCACACCGGCCTGCAGACGGTCAGCTGGCTGTTCGAGGGCGAGGTCGACCACCGCGACAGCGTCGGGACGCACGCCCTGGTCCGGCCCGGCGAGCTCAACCTCATGACGGCCGGGCGCGGGATCAGCCACTCGGAGGTCTCCACGCCGGCCACCTCGCGCCTCCACGGGGTGCAGCTATGGGTCGCGCTGCCGTCGTCGTCGCGGGACGTGCCTCCCTTCTTCGAGCACCACGCGCCGCGCCCGGCCCTGTTGGGCGGGGCGACCGTGCTGACCTTCATCGGGGCGTTGGCCGGAAGCGGCACGGAGGCGACGGTGTTCTCGCCGCTCGTCGGAGCCGAGATCGTGGCGCCGGCAGGGACCTCGCTCGAGATCCCGCTCGACGAGTCGTTCGAGCACGGCGTGTTGGTCGACGCCGGCGACGTCGAGCTGGAGGGGGTGGCCGTGCCGGTGTCGCATCTCGCGTACCTGGCGCCCGGCCGGTCGTCGGCGACCGTAGTCGTGGGCGACTCGCCTGCGCGCCTGGTGTTGCTCGGCGGTGAGCCGCTCGGTGAGCAGATCGTCATGTGGTGGAACTTCATCGGGCGCAGCCACGACGACATCGTCCGGTCGCGGGAGCAGTGGCAGCAGGAGGTCATCGCCGCGGAGGACCCGGCCGGGCGCTTCGGGACGGTCGACGGCTACGACGGGCGGCCGCTGCCGGCGCCGGAGTTGCCGACAGTGCGGTTGCGGCCGCGCGGCTGACCGGGGCGGCGGCACGGGCGGGCGCGCTGGGCGCCTTGCGTCGCCGGGCCTCGCCTCGCCTCCCCTCGCGCTTGCCTCGCCGGGCCTCTCGCTCGCCTCGCCGCGCCAGGCCTCGATTCGTGCCGAATGTCGTTTCGGCACGGCGCGTCGGCGACATTCGTGCCGAATGTCGCCTTCACGCGAGCCGGCCCCGCACCTCCCCCTTGCCACATTCGTGCCGAATGTCGTTTCGGCACGGCGCGTCGGCGACATTCGTGCTGAATGTGGCCCTCCCGGAAACCGACCCCGCACCTCCCGCCCACCACATTCGTGCCGAATGTCGTTTCGGCACGGCACGTCGGCAACATTCGTGACGAATGTCGCCACGGCGGGACGCGGGCCCGCACCTGCCCTCACCACATTCGGCACGAATGCAGCACCGGGAGGGGCGAAGACGGCCGCGGGTTACTGCAGCGCCGAGGTCAGCCGCGCGAGGTTGTCGAGCACGGTGGACCGCAGCGGCTGCTTCATCCATTCCTCGAGGGTGAGTTCGCGGCTCTCCTTGCGGTAGCCGTCCTCCACCGCGCGCATCTCTTTGACGAAGGAGGCGCCGCGCACCATGAGCACGACCTCCATGTTGAGCTGGAACGACCGCATGTCCATGTTGCTCGAGCCGATGACCGCGACATCGTCGTCGATGGTGAAGTGCTTGGCGTGAAGGATGTACGGCGCCTTGTACATCCAGATCCGCACCCCGGCGCGGAGCAGCGCCTCGTAGTACGAGCGCTGCGCGTGGTAGACGAGAGCCTGGTCGCCGATCTCCGACACGAAGAGGTCGACCGCGATGCCCCGCTGCACGGCCGAGGTGATCGCCATGAGCATCGACTCGTCGGGGACGAAGTACGGGGAGGTGATGACGATCCGCTCCTGCGCGTAGTACAGCAGGGCGAGGAAGAGGCGCAGGTTGTTCTCACCGGCGAATCCGGGTCCGGACGGCACGACCTGCGCATCGAGCTCGTAAGGCTCCACCTCATCGGTGATGGGCTCGGTCTCGCGGCGGAGCAGCTCGTCCGTCTCGCTGTACCAGTCGGTGATGAAGATGGCGTTGAGACCGGCGACGATCGGCCCCTCCAGCCGGACGATGAGCTCCTTCCACTTGAGCCCGCGCCGGATGTTCGACTTCTTGTTGTAGCTGCGATCGATCACGTTCTGCGACCCCATGAAGGCGACGCGGCCGTCCACGATGAGGAGCTTGCGGTGGTTCCGGAGGTCGGGCCGCTGATATTTTCCCTGGAACGGCTTCACCGGCAGCATCAGATGCCAGATGGCACCCATCGCGGTGAGCCGCCGGAGAGTGCGCTTGTAGTCGGGCGTCCGCCGGGAGGCGATGTGGTCGAGGAGGACGCGCACGGTCACGCCGCGCTTCACAGCCTCCTCGAGCGCGTCGAAGAACGGGCCTGTCGTCTTGTCGAGCGTGAGGATGTAGAACTCGACGTGCACATAGCGGCGCGCCTTCGCGATCTCGGCGGCCATCGCATCGAGCGACGCCTGGTAGTCGCCGTTCAGCGACGCGCGGTTGCCGCCCACGAGCGGCATGGCGCCGAGCTTGCGGTTCAGCTCGACGACGCCCTCGAGCCACGGCGGCCAGGGGTGGTCGCGGCGCACTCGCTCCATGCCCTCGGTGCTGTCGATGATGAAGCGGTTGATCTCGTCCTGCTTCTCGCGCCGCTTCTTCGGCAGCTTGTAACTGCCGATCAGGAGGAAGAACAGCACGCCGATGTACGGGATCAGGAAGATGGCCAGCAGCCAGGCCGTCGCCGAGCTCGGCTTGCGGTTGCGCGGCACGACGATGATGGCGATGACGCGGATCACGAAGTCGATGAGGAGGAGCACGACGACGATGGCGGTGGACAGGAACCCGGGGTCCATCGTTCGCGCATCCCCTCGACCGGCCGACGAGGAGCGCGACTGCGTCCTCTGGAGCTACCGTATCGGTTGCGTCAGGGCTTCGGCGCCAGACCGCGGCGTGCCCGCTCCTCCGCCTCGATCCGGCTGTAGGCCTTGCGCTCCGAGCGGTCGGCACGGACGATGGCGCGCATGATCGCCCAGAACAGCAGCCCGACAAGCACGGTCGGCGCGAGCGCCCAGACGATTCCGCCGATCACATCACCCATAACGCGCCCATCGTAGCGCCCGCCCCTGAGAGCGCGCCGCCCTACTTGACCAGCGGGAAGAGGATCGTCTCGCGGATGCCGAGCCCGGTGAGCGCCATGAGGAGGCGGTCGATGCCCATGCCCATGCCTCCCGTCGGCGGCATACCGAACTCGAGCGCCCGCAGGAACTCCTCGTCGAGCCGCATGGCCTCGTTGTCGCCGGCCGCGGCGAGCTTCGCCTGCTCGACGAAGCGCTCGCGCTGCACGACGGGGTCGACGAGCTCCGAGTAGCCGGTGGCCAGCTCGAAGCCGCGCGTGTAGAGGTCCCACTTCTCGACGACGCCGTCGCGCGAGCGGTGGGCGCGGACCAGGGGGCTCGTGTCGACGGGGAAGTCCATCACGAACGTGGGCCGCACGAGGCCCGACTTCACGTGGTGCTCCCACAGCTCCTCGACGTACTTGCCGGCGAGCGGGTGCTCGATCTCGATCCCCGCGTCGGCGGCCAGCTCGCGCAGGCGGGTGATCGGCGTCTGCGGTGTGATCTCCTCGCCGATCGCCTCCGACAGGCTGTCGTACATGCGGATGCGGTCCCACTCGCCGCCGAGGTCGTACTCGGTGCCGTCGGCCCAGGTGACGACGTGCGAGCCGGAGATGGCGACGGCGGCGTCCTGGATGAGCGTCTGGGTGAGGTCGGCGATCGAGTTGTAGTCGCCGTAGGCCTGGTAGGCCTCGAGCATCGCGAACTCGGGCGAGTGCGTCGAGTCGGCGCCCTCGTTGCGGAAGTTGCGGTTGATCTCGAAGACGCGCTCGATGCCTCCGACGACGGCTCGTTTGAGGTACAGCTCGGGCGCGATGCGCAGGTACAGCTCGGTGTCGAACGCGTTGGAGTGGGTGACGAACGGCCGGGCGGAGGCGCCTCCGTGCATCACCTGCAGCATCGGCGTCTCGACCTCGACGAAGCCCCGCTCGGCGAACGTGCGGCGGAGGGACGCCACCGCGGCGGCGCGATCGAGCACGGTCTTGCGAGCCTGCTCGCGCGCGATGAGGTCGAGGTACCGCGCACGCACTCGTGTCTCTTCGCTGAGCTCGTTGTGGAGGTTCGGCAACGGAAGCAGCGCCTTCGAGGCGATCCGCCACGACTCGGCCATGACCGACAGCTCGCCGCGGCGGCTCGAAACGACCTCGCCGAAGACGAACACGTGGTCACCGAGGTCGACCAGCTCCTTCCAGGCGGCGAGCGACTCCTCGCCGACGGCGGCCAGCGACACCATCACCTGGAGGCGCGAACCGTCGCCCGACTGCAGCACCGCGAAGCACAGCTTGCCGGTGTTGCGGAGGTGCACCACGCGGCCGGCGATCCCGACCCTCTCGCCCGACGCCTCATCGGCCTGGAGCGCTCCCCACTTCTCGCGGACGGCGGGGATGGTGGTCGTGACGGGCACGTCGACCGGGTACGCCCCTCCGGCCGCGCTCTGCGCCTCGGCGAGGAGGCGCTCGCGCTTGGCCAGCCGGACCGCCTTCTGCTCGCTGATCTCGTCTTCGCTCGGCTCGAGGTCGGCGAGGTCGGTCGCGGGGGTCTGCGCGTCGGTCATCGATGTCTTTCCGTTCGGCGGTGGGGCACGGTGCTACGCGATCGTGAGGCGCTCGTTGTCGATGAGCCGGGTCGACCCGACGCGGGCGGCGACCAGCAGGAGGGCTGGTCCGCGATAGCCGGGGGCCACCTCGCGGAACGACGCCGGATCCACGATCACGAGATAGTCCAGCCTAACGGCTGGCTCGTCGTCGATGCGCTCCCAGGCGGCGGCGAGCACTGCCTCCACGCCGTCTCCGGCCGCGGCGGCGCCCGCAGCGAGCGCCTGGGACAGCACCACCGCGGCGCGGCGGTCGTCACCCTCCAGGTAGCGGTTGCGGCTCGACAGCGCGAGCCCGTCGGCCTCCCGGACCGTCTCGACGACGGCGATGGTGATCGGGAGGTCGAGGTCATCGACCATGCGCCCGATCACGTGCACCTGCTGGGCGTCCTTCTGGCCGAACACGGCCACGTCGGGCTGGACGATGTTGAACAGCTTCGCGACGACGGTCAGCACGCCGTCGAAGTGGCCGGGGCGGGAGGCTCCCTCGAAGCGGGTGCCCGCCTCCCCCGCGGTGATGCGGGTCGCCGGTTCGCCGTTCGGGTACATCTCGGAGGCGCTCGGCGCGAACACGACATCGGCGAGCCCCTCGAGCGCCGCGACGTCGTGGTCGAGCGTGCGCGGGTAGCGGTCGAGGTCTTCGGCGGGGCCGAACTGCAGCGGGTTCACGAAGACGGAGACGACGACGAAGCCGCCCAGGTCGCGGGCCTGGCTGACCAGGCGCAGGTGCCCGTCGTGGAGAGCGCCCATCGTCGGCACGAGCACGACCCGGCCGACCGGCGCGTCGGCGGGGCCATCCTGCAGGGCCGCCCGCCGTTCCGCGGCGATGCGCTCGCGCAGCTCGGCGATGGTGGTCACGACGACTGGCATGGGGTCCCTCCTGCGCTGCCGCCCGCGTGGGGGTGCGAACGGCCGTGTCCAGGCTACTCGCCGCGCAGGTACCAGCCGCGCCCGTCGTCGCCCGGGTCGGCGGCGTCGGGGTCGTCGTCGTGCAGCGCCTCCATCACCTCGACCTCGAGCGGCGTCGTCGCGCCGGCGCGCGTGAGGGCGTTGTCGACGGCCGAGCGGACCAGCGACGAGAGGAACGAGCCCGGGTTCTCGACGCCGATCGAGCGGAGGATGTCGGTCGACTGGTCGACGATCGAGCGCGAGAAGGCGGTCGCCGTGGCGATGGCCTCGGCGTACGCGGGCCTGTCCTGCTCGGCGACGACGATCGGCTCCCCGCCCATCTCGACGACGAGCGCCTGCGCGATGGGGAGCACGGCGGCCGGGGCGGTGACGGCGAAGTAGCTCTCGGCCAGCCGGGAGAGGTCGAGGCTCGTGCCCGTGAACTCGACGGCGGGATGGACCGCCAGCGGGATCGCCCCCGCCTCCGCCGCCGGCCGCAGGACGTCGACTCCGAAGCCGGGCGCCGTGTGCAGCACGATCTGGCCCGGCTGCCACGTGCCCGTCGCCGCGAGCCCGGCCACGAGCGCGGGCAGTTCGGCATCGGGGACCGCGAGCAGCACGAGCTCGCTCCGTTCGACCAGGGTCGGGACATCCAGGATGGGCACGCCGGGCAGCATCGCCTCGGCGCGCTGACGGCTCGCGGCGGACACCGCGGAGACGCCCACCAGCGCGTGCCCCGCTCCCGCCAGAGCGAGGCCGAGCACCGGGCCGACACGACCCGCGCCGACGATGCCGAGCCCGAGTCGCCCCGAACGGCGGTGCGGAGGGACCGCCGGCACGCCCGGCGGGAGGGGAGGAACGGGGGGTCGCATGCTCATCGGTCGTGCCCTTCCGGGTCGGTCGAGGGCCGCGCGCCGTGCAGCCCTTCCGCCGCCGGAGCGCTGCCCCAGCGATGGCTGCGGTCGGCGCCCGCCGCAACGATCGCCCGCTCGGAGACGCGCTCGAACAGGTCGACGCTGCGCTTGGCGTCGATGGCCGCGAGCCGCGGCCGGACCGGGCCCGACACGGTGTGGAAGCGCGCACCCGCGAGCGACAGGGCGGCGTCGAGCGGCCCCTGCTCGAGTTCGAGGCTCTGGAGGCGCGCCAGCGGCACGATCGCGAGGCTCCGCCACACGAAACCGCGACGGAGGAGCACCGCATCGTCGAGCAGCACGAAGCCGGTGCGCCTCCACGAGAGGGGCCGGATCCAGACGGCTCGGCGCGGACTGCCCACGAAACCGTCCCGGCCGCGTGACGTCATCCCGGCCTCGATCAGCCGCCGGTTCTCCTCCGTCGCGAAGGCCGGGAGGATCAGCTCGAGGACTCGCGCCACGTCGGCCTTGTCGCCGACAGGCAGCATGGTCGTGTTGGGCTGGCCCGCGGCTCCCTTCTCGCGCGAGTGGCCCGCGGTGTCGATCCGGATCTGCCACCAGCCGAAGGGCCGCCAGAGGAGGGGCTGCAGCACCTCCACAGCATGGATGCGGCCGGGCGGCAGGGTCTCGTTGCTCGTGCTGAACAGACCGAATCCCACGCGGACGCCGTCGGGGGTGCCCGCGATCGAGTAGCGCAGGGACTTCGTGAAGCGGCGGACATAGAAGCTCGCCGAGCCCAGCAGGCCCGGGAGGACGACCACGAGCAGCCAGATCGCGCCGCTCGCCGCGCCCCAGATGAGGATCGCCACGACGAACGCGACGAAGACCGTGAACCCGCTCAGGATGAGCGACCCCATGAGCCTCAGCGGAGGGATCCGCACGACCGATTCAGGAGGGGCGGCGTTCGGGTCGAGCTCGGGAGCGAGGAACTCGTTGACGCGGCGCGTGACGAGGTCGCCGACCGCTCCGGCCGCGCCGGAGTTCACAGCGGCTCCCGCGGGCGCCGCGACACCGCCCTCGGGCGGCCCGACGAGACCGGCGGACTCTGCCTCCGCCTCCCGAGCCGCCTCGGCGGCTTCCGCAGCCCGCACTCCGGAGGCCAGTCTCAGCACGTCGGACCTCAGCCCGTCGGCGAGCGCCGACCCGAGGTACGCGAGCTGCACGTTCGCGTCGTGACCGGCCACCGAGATATCCAGCTTGGCGGCACCGAAGATACGGGCGAGGAGCGGGCGGACGACGTTGATGCCCTGGATCCGGTCGAGGCGCGCCTTGCGCTGCGTGCGGAACAGCACGCCGCTGCGCACCTCCACGGCGTCGCCGGTGATGCGGAAGCTGTGCATCCGCCAGGAGACGTAGAAGAGCGCGAGGACGAGCGACAGCACGACGGCCAGCGCGAGCAGCGCCCAGCCCTCCCAGCCGCGGTTGTAGATCGCGTCGATGGGGTCGCCGCCGAGGTCCGGCGCGCCGATGAAGAAGTTCACGATCCGCTCGCGCAGGTTGCTCAGCACGAAGCCGAGCACGGCGATGAAGAAGATCCCGCCGCGCAGAAGGGGCGTCGCCGGGTGGAGGCGGTGCCACTCGCCGTCGGTGAACCGCTCCGCCGCCCTCTCCTCCGCCGACAGGGGGCCGCCGGGGATCCGCGTGGTCACAGCCCCGCCCGTCTGCTCTCCGCCAGCTCGACGAGCCGGTCCCGCAGCTCCGCGGCCTCCGGCTCCGGGAGACCGGGAACCATGACGCCGGTCGAGGCCGCGGCGGTCACGAACTTCAGATCGGCGAGACCCAGGAGGCGGCTGACCGGGCCGCGGTTGATGTCGATGAGCTGCATGCGGCCGTAGGGCACCGACACGAACCGCTGGAACATGATGCCGCGGCGGAACAGGAGGTCGTCCTCACGGAGGCGGTAGCCGATCGAACGCGCCCGGCGCGGTGCGATGACCAGCGCGATCACCGACACGACGACCACCGCGGCGAGGAGGATCCAGCCCCAGGTCCAGCCGGCCACGAGCCAGAGGAACAGCGACGCGGCGGCGAGCACCAGCCCGCTGATGATCGTGCTCACGATGACGACCACCACGTACTTCGGCGAGACGCGCCTCCACTCGCCGACGGTCAGGTCAATGCGTTCCGGCACGGACGCTCTCCCGGTGGTCGTCGTCGCCGTCGTCGGGCGGCAGGGTGCAGAAGAGCTCGGCGACGAGGCCCGCGATGAGCAGCACGATCGCGCCAGCCGTGCTGAGCGCCGTCAGCAGGATGGCGTTGCCGCCGGGGATGACGTCGCGGGTGAGCAGGTACGCGAGGAGGCCCGCCCCGGCCCCGGTGAGCAGGGCGCCGCTCAGGCTGCACGCCTTCGCGAGCACCACGATGCGCATCGCCTGGAACGGGTCGATCCGCTTGGTGCTGCGGCCGCGGACGGCGCGGCGGATCGGCACGGCGAAGGCGACGAGAATGATCGACACCGCCAGCAGGGTGATCGGCAGCGTGAGCGGTGGGATGAACACGGCCGCGCCGAGGCTGGAGGCGGTGAGCTCGGCGAGGAAGCCGACCACGAGCCCGAGGACGACGAGTCCGATGACCGTCGTCGGCCTGGTGCGGTTCACGATGTCGCCCTCTCGTCCCACCGGCGGACCGGATCGGTAGCCCGGGCCGCGAGCTCGGCGACCCGGCCGTACCCGGCGAGGGTCGCCTCCGGGTCGACATCGAGCCACGGGACGAGCACGAAGGCGCGCTCGTGGGCGCGAGGGTGCGGCAGGGTCACGCGCGGGTCGCTGGACTCACGGCCGTCGTAGTCGACGATGTCGATGTCGATCGTGCGGTCGCCCCAGCGCTCGGCGCGCTCCCGGCCGAGCCGGTCCTCCACGCGGTTCACGGCCGCGAGCAGCCCGAGCGGGTCGAGCAGCGTGTGGATGCGGGCGACCGCGTTGAGGTACGCAGGCGCCTCGTGGTCGATGCCGCCCACGCGCAGGGCGGGTGTCTCGTAGAGCGGCGAGACCGCCTCGACGGAGATGGCCGGCTCGCGCTCGAGCTCGGCGACGGCGGCACGGATCGTCGCAGCCCGGTCGCCGAGGTTGCTGCCGAAGGCGAGCACGGCCGGAACTCCGACCCGCATGCGGCGCGGACGCGGCACGACACCGCCGCTCATGACCGGCCCCGGACGATCCGGACGGCGACGTCGCCGAACGGGACCGAGATCGGCGCCTGCGGTTTGTGCACGGTCACCTCGACGCTGTGGACGGGAGGGTGTGCGAGCACGACGCCCGCGACACGCTCGGCGACGGTCTCGATGAGGTCGACCGGGTCGCGCTCGACCGCCGCCACGACCTCTTCGGCAAGCTCGCCGTAGTGGACCGTGGCCGCGAGGTCGTCCCCGGAGGCGGCGGGGCGCAGGTCGAGCCGGGCGGTCACGTCGATCACGAACTCCTGGCCGTTCTCGCGCTCGAAGTCGAAGACGCCGTGGTTCGCCCGCACCCGCAGGCCCGTCAGGACGACGGCGTCGACGGGGGCTTCGGCCGGCTCGGCGGCGAGGGAGGGCATGGGGTCAGTCATCCCGACCAGCTTGCCACGCGCGGACGACGTCGATCGCGATGCGCGTCGACGGCACGTCGTGCACGCGCACCGCCCAGGCGCCCGCCTGCGCGGCGAGGGCTGAGACCACCGCCGTCGGCGCGTCGCGATCCACCGCCGGTGCCCCCTCGGGGAGGAGAGCACCCAGAAACCGCTTGCGCGAGGCGCCGATGAGCACGGGGAAGCCGAGCCGTTCGATCTCGGGGAGCCCGGCGAGCACCTGCCAGTTGTGACGGGCGTTCTTCGAGAATCCGATGCCGGGATCGAGGATGAGCCGGTCGGGGTCGATGCCGTGCTGCAGGAGGCGCGTGACCCGCTGCGAGAGCTCGCGCCGCACCTCGGCGACCGTGTGCTCGTAGACCGCCTTCGAGTCGGCCGCGTCGAGCCTCCCGCGCCAGTGCATGACGACGTACTGGAGGCCCGTCTCGAGGACGGCGTCGGGCATCGTCTCGTCGGCCAGGCCGCCCGAGACGTCGTTGATGATGGCGGCCCCGGCCTCGGCGGCGGCACGCGCGGTCGCGGCGTTCATGGTGTCGACGCTCACGGTGATCCCGCGGGAGGCGAGCTCGGCGATGACCGGGACGACCCGGGCGCGCTCCTCCTCGGGGGCGACGTACAGGGCGCCCGGCCGCGTCGACTCGCCGCCGACGTCGATGATGTCCGCGCCCTCGGCGACGAGCTGGAGGCCGTGCTCGACCGCCGCCTCAGGCTCTAGCCAGAGCCCGCCGTCGCTGAACGAGTCCGGTGTCACATTGAGGACACCCATGATGAGCGTCACGCCACGCCCCGCCCGATGAGGGTGATGAGCTCGGCACGCGCGGCCGGCTCGGTGTAGGCGCCGCGAGCGGCGACGGTGACGGTGGTGGAGCCGCTCTGCCGCGCGCCACGCGTGGTGACGCAGGCGTGGGAGGCGTCGAGGACGACCAGCACGCCGCGAGCGGCCGTGGCCGCCACGAGGGTGTCGGCGATCTGCTCGGTCAGGCGCTCCTGGACCTGCGGCCGGGAGGCGAGCGTCTCGATCATCCGCGGGATGCGGCCCAGGCCGACCACGGTGTCACCGGGCAGGTAGGCGACGTGCGCCGTGCCGATGAACGGCAGGAGGTGGTGCTCGCACACGGACCGGAACTCGATGTCGCGCAGGAGAACCGTCTCGGCCGTGAGACCGTCCTCGAGCGGCACCGGGTCGCCGAGGTCGTCAGCCGCGTCGCGGCCGATTCCGGAGAAGAACTCCGCGTAGGCCTCGGCGACGCGCGCGGGCGTCGTCTCCAGCCCCGGACGCGCCGGATCCTCGCCGATGGCGGCGAGGATCTCGGCGACGGCCGCGGCGATACGGTCCCGGTCGACGGCGCTCATGGGCGCGGCGGCCCTAGGCGGTCGCCGGCCGCGGCTTGATGGCGGGCGACCGCTTCGGCTTGGGCGACGGCGGCTCGGAGTCGACGCCTCCGTCGACCGCGCCGGCGTCGATCGGCGCCTTCGGGAAAGCGATCGGAGGGAGGTCGGAGATCGGTCGCTTGTCGCTCGAGAGCCACTGCGGGCGCTCCGGGAGCTTCTCCACGTCGGCGAAGATCTCGGCGATCTGGTTGTGGTCGAGGGTCTCGTGCTCGAGGAGGGACGCGGCCAGGCGGTCGAGGATCGCCCGGTTGTTGTTGAGCACCTCCCACGCCTCGTCGTGAGCCTTCTCGATGAGCGCACGCACCTCGGCGTCGACGCGCTCGGCGATGCGCTCCGAGTAGTCGCGCTGGTGGCCCATGTCGCGGCCGAGGAACATCTCGCCGTTGGCCTGGCCGAGTTTCACCGAGCCGATGTCGGCGCTCATGCCGTACTCGGTGACCATCTTGCGGGCGATGGAGGTCGCCTTCTCGATGTCGTTGGAGGCGCCGGTGGTCGGGTCGTGGAAGACGATCTCCTCCGCGACGCGGCCGCCCATGGCGTAGGTCAGCTGGTCGAGCAGCTCGTTGCGGGTGACGGAGTACTTGTCCTCCAGCGGCATGACCATCGTGTAGCCGAGGGCCCGGCCGCGCGGCAGGATCGTGATCTTCGTCACCGGGTCGGTGTGGCGCATCGCGGCGGCCGCGAGCGCGTGGCCGCCCTCGTGGTACGCGGTGATGAGCTTCTCCTGGTCCTTCATGACCCGGGTGCGCTTCTGCGGACCGGCGATCACGCGGTCGACGGCCTCGTCGAGGGCGCGGTTGTCGATCAGCTGGGCGTTGGAGCGCGCTGTGAGGAGCGCGGCCTCGTTGAGCACGTTGGCGAGGTCGGCACCGGTGAAGCCCGGGGTCTTGCGCGCCAGCACCTCGAGATCGACGGAGGCGGCGAGCGGCTTGCCGCGGCCGTGCACCTCGAGGATCTTCTTGCGGCCGAGCATGTCGGGGGCGTCGACGCCGATCTGCCGGTCGAAGCGGCCCGGGCGCAGCAGCGCGGGGTCGAGGATGTCGGGGCGGTTCGTCGCCGCGATGAGGATCACGTTGGTCTTGGGGTCGAAGCCGTCCATCTCGACGAGGAGCTGGTTCAGCGTCTGCTCGCGCTCGTCGTGACCGCCTCCGAGTCCGGCGCCGCGGTGGCGGCCGACGGCGTCGATCTCGTCGATGAAGATGATGGCCGGCGAGTTCTCCTTGGCCTGCTGGAACAGGTCGCGGACGCGGCTCGCGCCGACGCCGACGAACATCTCGACGAAGTCCGAACCGGAGATCGAGTAGAACGGGACGCCCGCCTCCCCCGCGACGGCGCGGGCGAGCAGCGTCTTGCCGGTGCCGGGAGGACCGTACAGGAGGACGCCCTTGGGGATGCGGGCGCCGACCGCCTGGAACTTGGCCGGCTCCTTCAGGAAGTCCTTGATCTCCTGCAGCTCCTCGATGGCCTCGTCGGAGCCCGCGACGTCGTCGAAGGTGACCTTCGGGGTCTCCTTCGTGACGAGCTTCGCCCGCGACTTGCCGAACTGCATGACCTTGTTGCCGCCGCCCTGCATGCCCGAGATCATGATCCAGAAGAAGACGCCGATGAGCAGCGCCGGGATCAGGAAGCCGAGGATGTTGACGAACCAGTTGGGCTGCGGCACCACGTCGTCATAGCCCTTGGCGAGGTTGGCGTTGTCGACCGCCTTGACGATGTCGGCGCCGCGCGGGGTCACGTAGTAGAACTGCACCTGCGTGCCCAGGTCTCCGTCGGCCTGCTTCAGGGTGAGGTCGACGCGGTTCTCACCGTCGACGATCTTCGCGCTGGAGACCTTGTCCTGGGCCAGGAGGTCGAGCCCCTGCTGGGTGGTGACGCTCTTGAAACCGGACGCCGTGATCAGGCTCGAGCCGATCCACACCGCGATGATCGCGAGAACGACGTACAGGATCGGTCCGCGGAAGATCTTCTTGACGTTCATGGTGCGACCACAGTACCGCCTGGGCGCTGTGGGAGCGCTGCGTGTTCGCTCTGGGCGCTCTGGGCGCGAGGCGGCCCGCTGAGGCGGCCTTCCGAGGCGGTCAGCTGTAGACGGCCGGGGCCAGGATCCCGACCCCGCGGAGGGTCCGGTAGCGCTCCGCGTAGTCGAGGCCGTAGCCGACCACGAACTTGTTCGGGATATCGAAGCCGACGTACTTGACGTCGATCTCGACCCGCGCCGCCTCGGGCTTGCGCAGCAGCGTGAAGATCTCGATCGACTCGGGGCCGCGGCTGCGGAGGTTGGAGAGCAGCCACGACAGGGTGAGGCCGGAGTCGATGATGTCCTCGACGATGAGGACCGTCTTGCCGCTCAGGTCGGTGTCCAGGTCTTTGAGGATGCGCACCACGCCGCTCGACTGGGTGCCGCTGCCGTAGGAGCTGACGGCCATCCAGTCCATCGTCACGGGGAGCTTGAGCTCGCGCGACAGGTCGGCCATCACCATCACGGCGCCCTTCAGCACACCGATGAGGAGGACGTCCTTCCCGGCGTAGTCGCTCTCGATCTGGCGGGCGAGCTCGGCGATGCGCGAGGCTATCTGCTCCTCGGTGATCAGAATCTCGGTGAGGTCGGCCTGAACGTCCGTGAGTTCCATGGGGTGGCGCTGTCCTTAGGAGGTGTGGGGATGGGCCGGATCGGGTCGGAATTCGAGCAGCCCGTTCCGCCTGACCACTCTAACGCCTGGCAGATCGACGGGTCCCTGCCCGTGCCAGTCGGTGATGAGCGCCGCGACGGCGAGCGTGTGCGTGCGCGAGAGCGAGACCCCGAACTCGGTCGAGACGACCAGGCGGATGATCCGCTGGCGGAGGGCGGGAGGGTCCGCGGCCAGCCCGCGGACGTCGAGCGTCACCGCCCCGTCCTCGGCCTGGCTGACGAGCTCGAGCGCCCACTCGAGGGCGAGGCCGTCGAGCGCTTCGTCGTCCTCGCGGAGCTGCTCGGCGGTGCGGGCGAGCGCCTCCGCAACGCCCGGTCCGAGCTCGCGCTCGAGCACGGGCAGCACCTGATGGCGCACGCGCACGCGCGTATAAGAGAGGTCGTCGTTGTGCGGGTCGTCCCACGGCTCCAACCCGCTGTCGGCGCAGAACGCGCGGGTGGTGGCCCGGCGGAGGCCGAGGAAGGGGCGGAGCAGGCGGCCCGTGTCGGGAAGCATGCCTTGCAGGCTCGACGGGCCGGAGCCCCTCGCGAGGCCGAGGAGCACGGTCTCGGCCTGGTCGTCCAGCGTGTGGGCGAGCAGGATGCGGTCGGCTCCCGTCGCTGCCGACGCGCGGTCGAAGGCGGCGTGGCGGGCGGCACGCGCGGCCGCCTCCGGGCCCCCGCGCGCCTCCACGGAGACGCGTTCGACGATGACCGGCTCGAGCCCGAGCGACCCGGCCTGGGCGGCGGCGCGCTCGGCCACCTCGGCCGACCCCTCCTGCAGACCGTGGTCGACGATCACCGCGCCGGCGCGGTAGCCCGCACGCGGCGCTTCGAACGCCGTCGCGGCTGCGAGAGCGAGCGAGTCGGCGCCTCCGCTCAGCCCGACGAGCACGAGCGCTCCGGGAGCAAGGGGCCCGGGCCGGGCCGGCCCGTGGTCGTCACGGGGGTCGACGGCCGGCAGCGCGGAGGCCGCGGCGAGCGCCGTGCGGACCGCGCGACGCGCGTCGGCGATGGCCGGAGTCAGGCGCGGACGGCGCTGAGCTGCCGGGGAACCGTTGGGGGCCACCTAGTAACGTTAGACCGAGTTCACGACCACAAAGGAGCACGGCATGGCCGAATACGACGTCGTCATCGAGATCCCCAAGGGGAGCCGCAACAAGTACGAGGTGGACCACGAGACCGGTCGCGTGTACCTCGACCGCGTGCTGTTCACGAGCTTCGTGTACCCGACCGACTACGGCTTCTTCGAGAACACCCTGGGCGACGACGGCGACCCGCTGGACGCGCTGGTGCTGCTCGAGTACCCGGTCTTCCCGGGCGTGGGCGTCAAGGTGCGGCCCGTCGGCGTGCTCAACATGAACGACGAGGCCGGCGGCGACGCGAAGATCATCGCGGTGCCCTACAAGGACCCGCGCTGGCAGCACATCCAGGACGTCGCCGACATCCCCGAGCAGACCCGCAAGGAGATCGAGCACTTCTTCGCCCGCTACAAGGACCTCGAGCCGGGCAAGTTCGTCAACATCGAGGGCTGGGGCGACGCCGCCGAGGCGGAGCGCATCGTCGAGGCCGCGATCGCGAAGCTCGCCGCCGAGGGGCACTGACCCGTCCCCCTCCCGGTACACGGAACGCCCCCGATCGCTCGGGGGCGTTCTCGTTTCCGCACCGGTGCTGAGCGGAAGCGGGTCAGGCGGAGGGTCGCGCGACCATCCCCCACGGGCTGCCCCACACGGACTGGATCTTCACGACATCGCCCTCGGTCGGCGCAGCGATCATCATGCCGCCGCCGATGTAGATGCCCACGTGGTAGAAGCTTCCCGGCCCGCTGCCCCAGAAGATGAGATCACCGGGCTGCTTGCTCCAGTAGGAGACCAGCTGTCCACGGTTCGCCGCCGTGTAGTACTGGCTGTTCACCGAGTGCGAGCCGATGTAGACGCCGGCGTAGGCGTACGCCTTCATGGTGAGACCGGAGCAGTCGTAGCCGACCGGGCCCTCGCCGCCGAAGATGTACGGCTTGCCGAGCTGCGCCCGCGCGTACGAGATCGCAGACTGCACGACGTTGCCGTTGGGAGCGGCGGGGGCGCTGCCGCCGCCGCTCGACGAGGAGGAGGACGAGCCTCCGCTCCCGGCCTGCTGCGCCTGTTGCGCCGCCTGCTGCTGCGCCGCCTGCTGCTGGGCCTGCTGTGCTGCCGCTGCCGCGGCCGCTGCCGCCCGCTGCTGCGCCTCCTCGGCGGCCTTGCGCGCCGCCTCCTGCTGTGCCCTGATCTGCTCGCCCTGCAGGTACGCGGCCTCCACCTGAACGGAGGTGTTCTTGAGCGACGCGAGCTGTGCGACGAGCTCGGTCGACTTGGCCTGCTGAGTGGCCAGGGCGGCCTGCGCCTTCGCCTGGGCGTCCTTCGCCGCAGCGAGCGCGGCGGTGGCTTCGTCCGCGAGCTTGGAGCGTTCCGCCTTGGCGACCTTCGCCTGTTCGCTCAGGGATGCGGCGGTGTTCTTATCGCGGGTGGCCTGATCGTAGACGGCCTTCGACTGCTCGGTGAGCTTGCTCATCGTTCCGAGCTGGAACAGGAGCTTGTCGGCGTCGGAGCCGGAGCCTCCGCCCTTAAGCATGAGCTCGGTCGTGAGGTCGTTGCCTCCCCCCGATTTCGCCAGGTGCGACGCGAGCAGGCCGGCGCGCATCTGCGACGTCTTCGCCTTGTCGGAGGCGGCTGCCGCCTGCTTCTGGAGGTCGTCGGACTTGGCTGTGGCCTGGTCGAGCGCGTCCTTGGCCTGGAAGTAGGCCTCCGCCGCCTTCTCGGCATCGACGCGCGCCTGGTCGACGGAGGTCTGGAGGCCGCCGATCAGGGCCGTGATGTCGTCGATCATCTTCTGCTGGTTGGCGACGTTGGCCTTCGCCTGCTGCACGTCGTTCCAGGAGGGGTAATCGACCGCCTGGGCGGGGGTGACGATGCCGATGGAGGCGGTGACCGCCCCCATCACGCCCGCCCCGATCGCGATGCCGGGGTGGACGCGGGAGGTCTTCTCGTTCGCGTTAGCCAAGGGGTGCCTGCCTGTCTCTCATGAACGGGATCCCGTCGATCTTGGTCCCGTTGATGCGCACCTCGAAGTGGAGGTGGCAGCCGGTGGACGCGCCGGTCGAGCCGACCCGCGCGATGGGCTGGCCGGCGCCGACGCTCTGGCCGATGCCGACGAGGATGCCGCCGTTGCGGATGTGCGCGTAGCCCGTGTTCACACCGCCGCCGTTGTCGAGGAGGATGAAGTTGCCGTAGCTCCCGTCGGGGCCGGCGTAGATCACGGTGCCGTCGTGGGCGGCGTAGATCGGGGAGTTGCAGCCCGCGCCGATGTCGATCCCCATGTGGTAGGTGCTTCCGACGCCGTTGCCGGGCGACGCCCGCGGGCCGAAGCCGTCGGTGATGGGGCCGGCCGCGGGGACCGCCCAGCCCTGAGGGCCGACGTAGCCGCCGGGGAGGCCGCCCGCGCCCCGAGCGGCCGCTGCTGCTGCGGCTGCGGCTGCTGCCGCGGCGACACCCGCCTCGTAGCCGGCGACCGTCTGCGCGGTCTTGTCCTGCAGCGCCTTCAGCTGGGCCTGCATGATGACGATCTGCTTCTGCTGTTCGGCGAGCTTGTCCTGTGCAGCCTTGGCGGCCTCCACCGCGGCCTGCAGCGCCGCTTGCGCGGCGACGCGGAGCTTCTCCCGCTCCGCCTTCGCCACCTCGGCTTGGTCGGAGAGGGACTTGGCGGTGTTCTGCGCCGTCTTCGCGTCGGTGTAGACCTTGTCGGACTGCTGGACCAGCTTCGACATGCTGCCCAGATCGGAGAGGAGCTTGTCGGGGGAGGTCTTGCCTGCGCCGTTGCCCGAGAGGAAGAGGTTGGCGGTCAGGTTGCGCCCGCCCGTGCGATAGAGCTGCGCGGCCAGCTTGCCGGCCTGCGCGCTCGCGGTGTCGGCCTTCAGCTTGCTCTCTGCGGCGCGCTTCTCGAGGTCGAGCGCGCGCATGGAGGCGTCGTCGAACTTCGCCTCGGCGGCCTGGAGCTCCGCTCCCCGCTGCTCGGCCGCAGCCTGCGTGGACGCCACCTCTCCGTTCAGCTGCGTGATCAGGCCGTTGATGCGATCCACGGTGGCTGACGCGGCAGCCTCGTTCGACTTGGCGTTCTGGACGTCCTGCCAGCTCGGGTAGGCGTCCGCGTAAGCGGGCGCGGCGACCGACCCGGCGGCGACGATGGCGGCGAGAGCAAGGGAGGCGATGCCTCCGCGGAGCCCGGCCTGGAGAGTCCGACGGGTCGCCGGGAGACCGTCGCCGCTCGACGGTGTCCTGGTGCTCGTGTGCCGTCTCATCGCTTCCTCGACCCGCTCACTTCTGCATCGTCAGTCACACAAGTCACACGGGTCCCGTAGTCAACAGTTGCCACTGTAGCAACAGCGACCCCGTCTGCCCAGGTCGGCGGGGAGGGATCGAACGGAGGGAACGGCGCGCGGCTCGCGCGGGCGGCCGGGGGTGACCGCCTGCCCGGAGACTACGATCGCCTCCCCCGCATGCGGCGGATTTCCGGTGGCCCGTCGCCCGATTGGAGGCGTCCCCTGACCCCGGGCGCGCCCGGGCTGCGCCTCGGATTGGCATTCTTCGCGGGATATCCGTATGCTTGACCGTCGGTGGTCATCGGAAAGCGAAAGCGATTCGGGACGATCCGGCCCCATCGTTTAGCGGCCTAGGACGCCGCCCTTTCACGGCGGTAGCACGGGTTCGAATCCCGTTGGGGTCACGTCCAACGGTGTCCACTACAATTCAAGAGCAACACAATCAGGCCCTGTAGCGCAGTCGGTTAGCGTGCCGCCCTGTCACGGCGGAGGTCGCGGGTTCAAGTCCCGTCAGGGTCGCCACGGCGAGAAGCCCTTCCCCACGGAAGGGCTTCTCGCTCAACCGGCCACCTGTGGTCGGTGCCGCTCATGCGGCACAGCCGGAAACGGCAACGGCTCTGTAGCTCAGTTGGTAGAGCGTTCGACTGAAAATCGAAAGGTCACCGGATCGATGCCGGTCGGAGCCACCAAGAAACCCCCGGTCCTATTCGGAATCCGGGGGTTTTTTGTTTGCTCGTCGAGGCGGTCGAAATGCCGTCTGACTACGTTTTGACTACAACTGATTTCGCAGCCTGGGCATCGAGCGCGTTCGCAACGTCGTCAAGGTCATCGTCGAAGAGGTCGGCGTATACATCGAGAGTCATCGCGGCCGAGGCGTGGCCGAGCATCCTCTGGACCGACTTCACGTTCGCGCCGGCTGACACGGCGAGTGATGCGGCGGTGTGCCTGAGGTCGTGGAGGGTGAGCCGCGGAAAAGTGTCGTCCTTCTCCATGCATCGTGCGACGGCAGCGTTGAAGACGCGGTTCCGATAGTTGCCGGCCCGAAGAACCCCACCGTCTGCGCCAGTGAAGACCGGTTCCTCCGGATCCCGCCCGGCGCAGCGCGCTTCGAGCGGTGGAGTCAGCAGGTCGGGGAATGGTACCGACCGTCGCTCGTGGTTCTTCGGCGTTCCCTAGATGATCACACCTCGGGGCTCCGAGACGGCGCGGGCTACATCGAGCCGACGGCGAACGAAGTCGACCCGGTTAATCCGAAGGCCGGCCATCTCGCCCCAGCGGAGCCCCGTGTAGGCGAGAAACAGGACGACATCACCTTGGTCACCGCATTCCGTCGCCAGCGCACGCACTTGCGAGTGTGTCAGATAGCCATGCTCGCGCGATGCCAGCCTCGGTAGTTGAATCCCGTCCGACGGGTTAAGGGTGAGGCGTCCATCACGGATCGCGTACTTCAGCACGCCAGCCAGCACGAGATGTATCTGCCGCACCATCGAGGGGCCGAGGGTGGTCGAGAGCTCTCCCACCCACGTTTGGACGTCGCTGTGGCGCACATCCACCAGTCGGGTGTTACCCCAGCGAGGAAGAACGTACTTGTCGAGATGGAAGCGGTAGCCCGAGCGAGTCGTCGGTTTCACCTGCACCTGGGCACGAAACCACTCCTCGGCCACGAGCGAAACCGGAGTGCTTGCCTTCGTAGGGTCGACCCACTCACCCTTGGCTTGCGAGACGTTGACGGATGAGAGGAAGAACTCAGCGGCGCGCTTCGTGGTGAAACCGCGCTTCATCGTGTTGCGATGGTCAGGCGTCCGGTATTGAACTCGATATCGCTTGCCCGCCGCGGTCTCGTAGGGCTCAATCGATCCCATGTCCGACACCCCCTAAACGAATGAGTCGATTATCCGCCGGGCTACTGACAAGAACCTGTCGCCCCTCTATCGGGTTGTTTCGACAATCCCGGAATACCTTCTGGGGGTATACGTGTTATCGTGATTGTTATACCCATTGGGGGTATACAACGAGAGGATCGACGATGAGCGAGAACGTGTACCAGGTGACCGGGATGACCTGCGGCCACTGCGAGATGTCCGTACGCGAAGAAGTCGAGCAGGTGGCGGGCGTGACCGCCCTCACTGTGAGCGCGCAGACCGGGAAGCTGGTCGTCACCTCGGCCGAGCCGATCGACGACTCTGCCGTGCTGGCCGCCGTCGAAGAGGCCGGGTACTCCGCTGTGCGCGCCTAAAGACCCAGCACAGCGACCCGCGCACAACGCACTCTGATCGAGGAGGTTCAATGAGCATCACGACCCCGGCTGATGAGCCGAACACCGCAGTAGAGCTGGAAATCGGCGGGATGACCTGTGCCTCCTGCGCGATGCGGGTCGAGAAGAAGCTGAACAAACTCGATGGCGTCACCGCGACGGTCAACTACGCTACCGAGAAGGCGAAGGTGACCGCTCCTCGCGGGTACGAGGTCGCCGCGCTGATCGCGGAAGTGGAGAAGGCGGGCTACACCGCCGCCGTGCCCGCGCCGCCGGCTCCTCCTGCCGAGCTGGCTGCTGCGGAACCGGTCGACGCGGAGCTCGCTTCCTTGCGCACGCGATTGCTGATCTCGGCGGTGCTGACCGTGCCGGTGGTTGTCCTGGCGATGGTCCCGGTGCTCCAGTTCACGTATTGGCAGTGGGCCTCCCTGACGCTCGCGGCGCCGGTCGTGGTTTGGGGTGCGTGGCCGTTCCACAAGGCGGCGTGGACGAACCTCCGGCACGGTGCGGCGACGATGGACACCCTCATCTCCTTGGGTGTGACAGCCGCCTTCCTCTGGTCGCTGTACGCGCTGTTCCTCGGCACGGCGGGTATGCCCGGTATGACACACGCTTTCGAGTTGACGCTCGCGCCCTCGGACGGCGCGTCGAACATCTACCTGGAGGTGGCCTCCGGGGTGACGGTGTTCATCCTCGCCGGGCGCTACTTCGAGAAGCGGGCGAAGCGGCGGGCGGGAGCGGCCCTGCGCGCACTGCTGGAGCTGGGCGCGAAGGAGGTCGCGGTGCTCCGCGACGGGGTGGAGTCGCGGATCCCCGTCGAGAAGCTGCGGGTGGGTGATGAGTTCGTGGTCCGCCCTGGGGAGAAGATCGCGACCGACGGCGTCGTCGTCTCCGGCAGCTCGGCTGTCGATGCGTCGATGCTCACCGGCGAGTCGGTGCCCGTCGAGGTCGTCGCCGGCGACGCGGTGGCCGGTGCCACCGTCAACGCGGGCGGGCGCTTGGTCGTCCGGGCGACCCGCGTCGGATCCGAGACGCAGCTGGCACAGATGGCTCGGCTCGTGGAGGACGCACAGACCGGCAAGGCGGAGGTGCAACGGCTGGCAGACCGGGTCTCGGCCGTCTTCGTGCCGATCGTTATCGCGATCGCTATCGTGACCCTCGCAGCCTGGCTGATCGCCGGGTACCCGGTCGCCGCCGCCTTCACCGCTGCGGTCGCCGTCCTCGTGATCGCCTGCCCCTGCGCACTTGGACTGGCCACGCCGACCGCCCTGCTGGTCGGCACCGGACGCGGAGCCCAGCTGGGAGTCCTCATCACCGGACCCGAAGTCCTCGAGTCCACTCGCACTGTCGACACCGTCGTGCTCGACAAGACCGGCACGGTCACCACCGGCCGCATGACCCTCGTCGAGACGATCGCAGAGGCCTGCACCGACCGTGACGAGCTGCTGCGGCTCGCCGGAGCGCTCGAACACGCCTCCGAGCACCCGATCGCGCAGGCGATCGCCAAGGCCGCGACCGAGCAGGCCGGCGCTCTCCCGCCCGTCGACGAGTTCCAGAACATCGAAGGCCGAGGCGTTCAGGGCGTCGTCGAGGGGCACGCTGTGCTCGTCGGCCGCGAACCACTCTTGGCAGACTGGTCGCTCGCACTCAGCCCGGAACTCGCCGCCCGCAAAGCGGCGGCCGAAGCCGGAGGCAAGACGGTCGTGACCGTCGCGTGGGACGGCCAGACCCGCGGCATCCTCATCGTGGCCGACACGCTCAAACCAACCAGCGCCGAAGCGGTCGCCGACCTCCGGAAACTGGGACTGACGCCCATCCTCCTCACCGGCGACAACCAGGCCGTCGCCGAGCGGATCGCCGCTGAGGCGGGCATCGACCGGGTCATCGCCGAGGTCCTCCCACAGGACAAGGTGGCTGTGATCGCCGGGCTGCAGAAGGAGGGACGAATCGTCGCGATGGTCGGCGACGGCGTCAACGACGCACCCGCCCTCGCGCAGGCCGACCTCGGCCTGGCGATGGGGACCGGCACCGACGCGGCCATCCAGGCCTCGGACATCACCCTGGTGCGCGGCGACCTGCGCGGCGCGGTCGACGCCATCCGGCTCTCCCGGAAGACCCTCCGGACGATCAAGTCGAACCTGTTCTGGGCCTTCGCCTACAACGTCGCCGCCATCCCGATCGCTGCCCTCGGGCTGCTGAATCCGATGCTCGCCGGGGCGGCAATGGCCGCCTCCAGTGTGTTCGTCGTCGGCAACAGCCTGCGCCTGCGCAGCTTCACCAGCATCGTGCCGAGCACGGTGTCACACTCGAACAAGAGCATTCGCACAACGGAAGTGACCTCATGACCGACCCGCACGCTCACCACCAGCACACCGAGACCGCCGAACCCGCGGCTCACGACGCGCACACCGCCGACCACGCCGCCATGGATCACAGCAGCATGGACCACGACGGCCATGCCGGCCATTCGGGCCACGGCGACCACGTCGGGCAGTTCCGGCGTTTGTTCTGGATCAACCTGATCATCGCCCTCCCGGTCGTCGCGACCTCGCAGATGTTCGCGATGATCCTCGGCTACACCGTGCCGGGCTGGGCGCTCTGGATCGCGCCCGTTCTCGGCACCGTCATGTACGTCTGGGGCGGCTGGCCGTTCCTCAGCGGCGCCTACAGCGAGCTGAAGAGCCGCACGCCGGGCATGATGCTGCTGATCGGGCTGGCGATCACCGTGGCGTTCTTCGCCTCCTGGGGAGCCACCCTCGGCCTGCTCGACCACGAGCTGGAGTTCTGGTGGGAGCTCGCCCTCCTGATCGTGATCATGCTGCTCGGGCACTGGATCGAGATGCGCTCCCTCGCACAGACCAGTTCGGCGCTCGACTCCCTCGCCGCTCTCCTCCCCGACGAGGCGGAGCGGGTCGAGGGTGACACCACCGTGAAGGTCGCTCCCGCGGATCTCCGTGTTGGGGATGTGGTGCTCATCCGGCCCGGCGGCAGCGTTCCCGCCGACGGCCGGATCGTGGACGGTCGCGCGGAAATCGACGAGTCGATGGTGACCGGCGAATCCCGCCCGGTCTCCCGCGGCGATGGGGACGCGGTGACCGCCGGGACGGTGGCGGTCGATTCCGGCCTCCGGGTCGAGGTCACCGCCGTCGGCGACGACACGGCCCTCGCCGGAATCCAGCGCTTGGTCACGGAGGCGCAGAACTCCTCCTCCCGCGCTCAGCGCATCGCGGACCGTGCCGCCGCACTGTTGTTCTGGTTCGCCCTCGGCGCCGCGATCATCACCGCGATCGTCTGGACCCTCGTCGGCAGCCCCGACGACGCGGTGGTGCGCACCATAACGGTGCTCGTGATCGCCTGCCCGCACGCGCTCGGGCTCGCCATCCCGCTGGTCGTCTCCATCGCGACCGAGCGCGCCGCCCGCGGCGGTGTGCTGGTGAAAGACCGGCTCGCGCTGGAGAGCATGCGAACCGTCGACACCGTCCTGTTCGACAAGACCGGCACCCTCACCAAGGGCGAGCCGACCGTCACCGCGATCGCACCCGTCGGCACGCTGACGGAGGACGAGGTCCTCGCCCTCGCCGCCGCAGCCGAGGCCGACAGCGAGCACCCGTTGGCTACGGCTATGGTCCGCGCCGCACGCGAGCGCGAGCTGACCCTGCCGACCGCCTCCGGCTTCACATCCTCTCCGGCTGTCGGCGTGACCGCAACGGTCGACGGAGCAGAGATCCGCGTCGGCGGCCCCCGCCTGCTCGAAGAAGCAGGAGCTGCGGAGGTCTACGAGGCAGACGTGTGGCGGAGCGAAGGAGCGATCATCCTCCATGTCCTCCGCGACGGCACCCTCGTCGGCGGGCTGAAGCTCGCCGACGAGATCCGCCCGGAATCCCGGGAGGCCGTTGACCTTCTCCACAAGCTGGGCATCCAAGTCGTGATGATCACCGGCGACGCCGAAGCGGTCGCGAACGCGGTCGCCGCCGAACTCGGCATCGACCGCACCTACGCGCACGTGCGCCCGGAGGACAAATCCAGCACGGTCGCCGAACTCCAGAAGGAAGGCAGGAAGGTGGCGATGGTCGGCGACGGCGTCAACGACGCACCCGCCCTCGCCCAAGCCGACGTCGGCATCGCGATCGGCGCCGGAACCGACGTCGCAATCGCCTCCGCAGGTGTCATCCTGGCCAGCTCCGACCCCCGCAGCGTGCTCTCGGTCATCGAACTCTCCCGCGCGAGCTACCGCAAGATGAAGCAGAACCTGTGGTGGGCCGCCGGCTACAACCTGATCTCGGTGCCGCTGGCCGCCGGCGTGCTCGCCCCGATCGGCTTCGTACTGCCGATGTCCGTCGGTGCGATCCTCATGTCGCTGTCGACCGTCGTGGTCGCCCTCAACGCCCAACTGCTCCGCCGGCTCGACCTCGCCCCCGAGGTCAGCACCCGCGGCATCCTCACCCGCTGAGGCCGTCCTTCTCCCACTCATGAAAGGCCCCCGATGACCGAGCACGACCACACCGAATACGGCTACATCACCGACAAGGACAAGTACCTCAACCGCCTGAAGCGCATCGAAGGCCAGGCGCGGGGGATCTCACGAATGGTGGACGAGGAGCAGTACTGCATCGACATCCTCACCCAGATCAGCGCTCTCACCAGCGCCCTGCAAGCCGTCGCCGTCGGCCTCCTCGACGACCACCTCAAGCACTGCGTCGTGGACGCCGCACGACTCGGCGGCGACGAGGCGGACATCAAGATCAAAGAGGCGAGCGACGCAATCGCCCGCCTCGTGCGCTCCTGAACCCATCCCCGGCCGGGGCCTAACCGCCTGACCGCCCGAGCTCGTCCCGTCGCCGGATGTACTCCTCGTGATCGATCTCACCCCGGGCATACCGCTCATCGAGGATCGCCCTCGCCGAGGTATTCGGCGGAGGAACGGTGCCGGCACCGCCAGACGGGAGGCGCCGGGTCAGCGTGACGACCAGCACGACGACCACTGCGATGATCAACAGCGGAACCAGCAGCCACACGATCCACCAGGCCCCCGCGCCGCCCATCATCCAGCCGTGCATGAACGCCTCCTCCGTCGAGTTCTGCGACCAGCGTGAGCTCACTGCGAGGCGGTACAGCGGGCACAAAGTCCCGTCCACATTAAACCCCCGGTGGGTATTCAGGCTGCGCCGCTAGCTTGGTACTCAGAAGGAGGACGCATGCTCGACGACTGCCTCTCCGCGCACACCCGCACGTGGCGCTGCGTGCTCGTCCTCCTCGTCGCGGTCGCCGGCATCGTCACCGGGATCCTGGCCATGCACGTGTTCAGCACACCCGTGAGCCCACCGCATGCGATGGCTGCGTCCCACGCAGAGGCCGGCATGAGCGACGCCGGACAGAGGCACGTGGTCGACGCACAGCCGGCGACGCAAGCCGCATCGACCTCGGCATCGGGGATGACCGGCGGGTGCGCCGCCGGTGGCTGCGACCCCACGCATGACATGACCGCGATGGTGTGCACCTTGGCCCTCCTGGGAGCGACGATCCTGCTGATCGGGTCCGCTCTGACCCGCGCCGCGCTCGGCATGGGTCGGCGCGCTGCACCCGCCACCCTGATCCGGTCGCTCGCCCGCACCATCTGGGCGCCCCCACCCTCCCTTCTGGCTTTTTCCGTCGATCGCAGATGACGCACGGCGCACCACTCCGCGCACGCGCGGCGGTGCCTCACCATGCCCCCATCCGCACATCCACACGACGAAAGACACCGAAACCCATGAACACCAGACTGATCGCTCTCACCTCCGGCGCCCTCCTGACCGCCGCCGCCCTGGCCGGCTGCACCGCAACCTCCTCGGACGACGACGCGCGCATGGGGAACATGCCCGGCATGGACCACAGCGACACGCGCACCGACACCTCCACGTCGGACCACAACCAAGCCGACATCGCCTTCGCGACGATGATGGTCCCCCATCACCAGCAGGCCATCGAGATGTCCGACACCCTGCTGGCCAAGCCGGGCGTCGACGCCCGGGTGACCGAGCTCGCGCAGAAGATCAAGGCCGCTCAGCAGCCGGAGATCGACACGATGAACGGCTGGCTCGACGCCTGGGGGCAGAAGTCCGACATGGGCGGCATGGACATGGGCGGCGACGGCATGATGTCGCAGCACGACATGGACACGCTGAAGAACGCCTCCGGCGCTGATGCGGCACAGCTGTTCCTCACCCAGATGATCGAGCACCACCAGGGCGCCATCACGATGGCCACGACCGAGACCGAGAAGGGGAAGTCGACCGACGCCGTCGCGCTGGCGAAGAAGATCGTCGCCGCGCAGACCGCCGAGATCGCCACCATGCGGCAGCTCCTCGCCAGCCTCTGACCGGCGGGTCGCACCGAACGCGGGCGCCGTCACGCCTCACCGCGTGGCGGCGCCCCGCGTCTGCGCCTCCAGTGTGACCTGACTGGATGCGCGCGATGCGGGTGCCTCAGCGTGGAAACCTGCGCGCTCCCGAACCGCGGTATCGGCCATGCGCTGGTTCACCACATCAGTCGGCATCGGCGCTGTGATCGCGCAGCGTCCCGGGGGCATGGAGGACTCGGATGAGGGTGCTGGAATTGCGGGAGAGCATCTCGACGCTTAGTAATCCGGCGTCGCCGAGGAAGATCCTCGCCTTGGCAGCCTCCTCGCGTGACACGCGGGCGCGTGCAGCGAGGTCCAAGGCGCTCAGGGTGGTTACCCCCATCCGGCCGGGCCGAGCGCGCCTCCGCGCTCGCGACCCGAATGACCTGATGCGCGGTGATGCCGAGGCCTACGAGTGCGGCCGCCTGAGACGGAGCCCGCAGCACTGAGTCGACGGCCTGGAGCCATGACTCCGTCGAAGGGAAATCAGGAATGGACACGGAGCTCCTCGCAGCGTTCCCGCGATCGCCTCAGACATGCGTTCCTCCTACGGGGCCGCTCTGTGCACGTTCACAGTTGGCGGCATAACGGGGCACGAATGCCAGAGCCCCCGCCGTCGCGCGGTCGCGCTTCGGGGGGCTCGTTTCCGATGCGGGTCGAGCCGAACCGAGCGTATCCACCACCTCGAACCGGCGTCAAGCTTAGGGCCCTAACTATTTTCACCCGCCCCAGGGAATACCCTGGTGGCGTATCGTGTATACCCATAGGGGGTACCTGTATCGAAAGGAATGTGCACCATGTCAACACACTCGTCGAGTTCACGTCGCTGGCTCGGATTGACGCTCATCGCAGCGGCCCAATTCGTCGTCATCATGGACACCTCGATCATCGGGGTCGCCCTCCCGGGCATCCAGCGCGACCTGGGATTCACGCCCGAATCCCTGTCGTGGGTGTTCAACGCCTACGTGATCGCGTTCGGCGGCCTGCTCCTTCTCGGCGGACGCCTCGCCGATATCTTCGGAGCGCGGAAGATCTTCGCGCTCGGCTGGGTGACCCTCATCGCCGGCTCGGCGATCGCCGGCGCGGCGACGAACGTCGGCGTCGAGATCGGCGGCCGAGCGCTCCAGGGCGCCGGCGCCGCACTGATCGCCCCGGCCGCCCTCGCGCTGCTCATGACCGTGTTCGGCACCACCGCGGACCTGCCTCGGGCGTTCGCGGTCTACGGCGCGGCGGCTCCGATCGGCGGCACGGCGGGCGTCTTCCTCGGAGGGGTGCTGACCGAAGTCGCCTCGTGGCCCTGGGTTTACTACATCACCATCCCGATCGCGGTGCTCGTGCTCGCTCTCACCGCCACGGCGCTCCCCCGCACGCCGAAGCGGTCGTCAGGTTCGATCGACCTCGCGGGCGCTCTGACGGCGACCGGCGGACTCGCGGCGCTCGTCTACGCAGTCGTACGGGCACCCGAGGAAGGCTGGAGCGCGGGCACCACACTGGTCACCCTCGGAGCGGGAATCGCTCTCCTGATCACCTTCTTCATCATCCAGTCCCGCTCACGGATGCCCTTGCTCCGACTGGGCCTTCTGCGCTCCCGGCTTATCGCGGCAGCGAACACCGCGCAGTTGCTCCTCGGAGCGGCGTGGGTCTCTATGTGGTTCTTCCTCAACCTCTACATCCAGCAGGTGCTCGGGGCCGGGGCCTTCGTCGCCGGAGCGGCCCTCCTGCCGATGACCGGGCTCATCGTGCTGGGGATGGTGCTGCTGGCGCCGCGTCTCCAGCGGCGACTGAGCACCCAGACGATGGTGTCGTCTGGCCTGGCGCTCCTGGGCGCCGCGCTCGTGTGGCTCTCCTTCGCCCGGCCGGATGGGAGCTACCTCGTCGACGTGGTCCCGGCATCCCTGCTCGCAGCGCTCGGCATGTCTCTGGCATTCGTCCCCTCCCTGGGCACGGCGATCAGCGCCGCCCTACCCGCGGAGGCGGGGGTCGCGTCCGGCCTTGTGAGCACCAGTTACCAGATCGGCTCGGCGATCGGACTGGCGGGCTTCACGGCGCTTGCTGTCGCCGTCACGGGAACCGAGACGGACCTCGCCGCGCTGACCCGCGGCTACTCGGCCGCCTTCCTCGGCGCAGGGCTTCTCGCCCTGGTCGCCGCCATCGTGTCGGCCATCGCGCTGCGCACCCCTCACCGCGCGCAGGAGCCGCTCGCGGCGGAGGAGCCCGCCTGACTCGGTTGACTTCAGCGGCCCGGCCGCCCGCCGGGGCGGCCGGGGCGGTGGATCACCCACTCACTCGAAGTGCGCCAGCCACTCCCGGAGGATCCGCTCGAGCGCCCTCCGATCGCGAGGGCCGACCAGCTCCAGCAGCCGGTGCTCGTTCGCGATGTGATCGGTGAACGCCGCGTCGATGACTTCGCGCCCGCGCTGCGTCAGCGACACCACCCTCGCGCGACCATCCTGCACACTGGGACGCCGCGTGACCAGCCCATCCCGTTCGAGCCTGTCCAGGCGCTTCGACATCCCCCCTGTCGTGACCATGGTCCAGTCGGCCAGCTCTCCGGCGCTCCGCTCGAAAGGCTCCCCGGCTCGCCGCAGGGTCGCCAGCACGTCGAAGTCGGCCTCTGAGAGACCATGACGCCGGTATACGGCGCTCAGCTCCTCCGTCAGGCGAGCCGCGAGTCGGTGCAACCGGCCGAAAACGGCCTGGGGCGCCACATCCAAGTCGGGACGCTCTCGGGCCCATTCGGCGGCGATCCTCGCCACACGATCCATTTCCCTCATATCGGGAATATACCTTGCTAGAAAGCCATTTTACCTTCCATGGAAGATATTCGCAGATGGCTTCCCCTCGCTGCGTTCGCGCCGATCGCCTGGGGAAGCACCTACTTCGTCACCCGGGAGTTCCTCCCCGACGCTCCGCTGTGGGGCGCGACCATCCGAGCTCTGCCCGCCGGGCTGCTCCTTCTGGCCCTGGTACGCAAGCGCCCCCGGGGGTCCTGGTGGTGGAGATCCGCCGTACTGGGGACGCTCAACGTCGGTGCCTTCTTCGTGCTTATCTACGCGGCGGCACATCTGCTGCCCACGAGCATCGCGTCCACGATCATGGCGTTTTCACCCGTCGCCCTCGCCATCATCGCGTGGCCCCTCGTACACGAACGACCCAACGGGTTGCGGTTAAGTGGCGCCGCGGTCGGCGTCGCAGGGGTGATTCTGATGTTGTGGGGTGGCACGAACACGGTGAACGTAGCCGGCATCGCCGCCTCCGCAACAGCGATGGTCATGTCCGCGGTCGGCTTTATCCTCGCCAAACGATGGAACCCCGAAGTCGGGGCGCTCGCCTCCACCGCGTGGCAGCTGACAGCAGGCGGGCTGCTCCTGCTCCCGGTCGCCGCGATCCTCGAGGGGCCGCCGCCAGCCATGGACGCGACAACGATCGGCGCCTATGCCTACCTCACCCTGGTGGCGACGGCTCTGGCGTACGTCGCATGGTTCACCGCCCTTGCGCATCTGCGGGCGGATTCCGTCGGGCTGGTGGGCCTCCTCAATCCTGCCGCCGGCGTGCTGCTCGGCGTCGTCGTCGCGGGCGATATCCTCGATGCCCGCCAGTGGGCAGGACTGGCGGTCGTCCTCCTCGGAGTGGCCGCACCATTCGCTGCGAAGCTCGTCCCCTGGCCACGGCAGGGCCTAGGTCGCTTTCGAGCGCCAGAGCATCGCCGCGAGCCCGGAGTCGGATGAAAGGCTGCGGATTGCGTGTCCCAACCCGCCCGGGCCGTGCCCGACACTCACCTCACCGAAGGGGACAGGTACCTCGGCGCCCTGCAGTGCGTCGAAGCGCGTATTCGCGTCGTATGTTCCCGATCCTTCACACGAAAACAGACCCGAAATGAGAACCAGAATGGTGACTCTCGCCACCGGTGCCCTTCTGAGTGCGCTGGTCGGATGCTCCGACGGTTCAGCCGACGACCGAATGCCGAATCCGGCTTCCCGCGCTCACACGTCTCAGATGGACATCTCGGAACATGGACGGCATGACGAGCCAAGCGGACATGGACGCCCTCCATAGCGCCACCGGCGACGGGGCTTCGGCTCTCTTCCTCCTGCAGATGATTCAACATCACAGCGGTACCGTCGCCATGGCCACGACCGAGATCGAAAAGGGGCGCTCGCCCGACGAGGTCGCGTTGGCGTGCAGCCTCGTCGCCGCGCGGACCGCCGAAGTCGCCGTGATGAGGGGACTCCTCGCGGATCTCTGAAGCGATCCGGTCGCTCCAGACGCGGGCATCGTCACGCCGCCTCCCGATTCGAGGCGCCCCCCACCCCTCCGATACTCAGACTGCGTCGCCGGCCTTCATAGCGGGGCGCGTCATGGACGGCCTGGCCCTTCACATCCTGGTCAACGATATTGCGACGATGCTGGGGCGTCGAGGACATCGCCGAGCACTGCACCCACGGCCAGAATGGTGGTCGAAGCCATAGCCGTCGTCGACATCGTGGCCGGCCTAGCCGGACTCGACACCATCGCATACAGCATCGGCTCGATCACTGGATGGGCCAACGAATACTTCAGGGTCATCCGCGACGCAGCCGCGCGTGTGTGACGATAGCGCACACGCTCGCAGAGATCGTCGTGGAGCGCGGTTAGCCGCTCCGTCTCATTGAACTAGGTGGCTTGCCGCGAATTGCTGGACCCGTTCGCGCGTCGTTACCGGGTCCTCGTCAGCCGTGCGGATCCGGAGAGTCGGGATGCCGAGTTCTGGGAGGAGTCGGAGTTCCATCCAGCGGCGCATGCGCACGAATTCGATGTAGCCTTCGAGGCCGGCGAGGCCTTGTCGGCGACCGTAGCCTTGACCCGTGTGGTAGTCGATGACATGTTCGACCCACCAATTGGGGCGCTCGGATGCGGCGCGACGCAGCACGGGTTCGGGGTCTCCCGGGTCCAGATAGACCACGATCGGGTTGCGAGTCCGCACCGTATCGATCAGGCGGCGCACGTGGACGGCGAGCTCCAGTGCGGGACGGTCCAACCGGGCGATGAAGGCGCAGGCCGGGTTCTGCATCAGGACACACTCCCAGATCTGCACTCCCGCGTCGCGGCGACCGGCACCGTAGTCTCTCCAGCTCTCCAAGAGAACTTCGGCGTGGGTGGCTGAATCGATGTCGCCGTCGTAGACGTCGGCGCGGCGCAGTTCCGCGGCGACCGGTTCCGAGACGTCCAGCCGATCGACGTTTCGGACCAGCCAGCCCGACGACCGCGGCTCGGCCCTCGCCTGGACGAGCCGCCCGGACTCGGGATCGAGCTTGAAGAGTCGCTGGAGGGCCTCGTCGGACATCAGCGAGACATTCTCGACATCGACCGGATGGTTCGGGCGCCCCTCCGGCCAGTGATCGACGTCCGCGCCGCGGCTCGACAGCCACTCCGCTAACGCGCGGGCGTTGGTGGACTTGCCCGAACCCGGCACCCCTTCGAACAAGACGATTCCGTCCGCTCGCTTGAGGGCGGGGCCGGAGGACGACACACGCACGGGCACCCTTTTTCCCATCACGTCACAGCTCTCCCGTCATCCCTGTCCGCGCTCCGACAGACCTGTCGAGCCGAGGCGTCCGCGACCGCCGGTGGCGACGCTCGATCCCCTGACCCGCGTAGCTGGCCGCCACGACGAGGGCGGCTCCGGCAATTCCCGCGCCGCCGATGCTCTCTCCGGCCAGAGCGACGCCGATGAGCAGAGCCCAGACGGGCTCGGTCCCCATCAGGATGCTCGCGCGTGATGCGGAGGTGCGGCGGACGGCCCAGAGTTGCACCACGAAGGCGAACACCGAACACAGCAACCCGAGGAAGAGCACGTCGAACCACGCTCGCAGGGTGAGCTGCATGACAGCCGCCGGGAGGGCGTCGCCCGCCCCCACCCCGAACACCGTAGCGCACACCGTCATCTGCACCAACACCACTCCGAGGCTGCCGGCCGAGTCGCTGCGGAGCAGCCCAGCGCTGGCCGTGACGTGCACGGCACGCACCACGGCGGCCGAGATCACCAGCAGGTCTCCGACGCTCGGAGGCCGGAGGCCCCCGTTCGAGACCAGCAGGCCGACGCCGACGATCGCGGCGAACGCGGCGACGAAGTACTGTGCCGGGAGCCAGGTGCGGGAGGCGAGTCCCTCGAGGAAGGGCGTGAGAATCAGCGACAGACTGATCAGAACGCCCGCGTTGGTCGCCGAGGTCCCGTGCACGCCCGCCGTCTCCAACGCGATGACGGCCGCCTGCGACAAACCGAGGCCGAGTGCGACGACGAGCGCTCGGCCCCGCGGCAGCTGCTCCCTGCGGAACAGCACGACGAGGCCCAGGGCCACCGCAGCCACCAGGAACCGCAGCGCCAAGGTGGCGGGCACGCCGACGGCGGCGGTGAGGTCCTTCGCGGCCAGGAAGCTGCCTCCCCACACCATCGCGACCCCGATCAGGAGCGCGTCGACGAAGAACTCAGGGCGCATCCGGGACATCATGCGACCAGTCTCAACAGTGAGACCATGAAGAACAATGAGCGGTTGCTATACCGACGTGTAAGAATCTCTTATGGATCCGTGGCGTCTGCGATTGCTCAGAGAGCTCGGAGACCGGGGAAGCGTCTCCGCGGTGGCCGCGGCACTGCACATCACCCCCTCGGCCGTCTCGCAGCAACTCGCCGCCCTTCAGGCCGGCATCCCCGTCCCCCTGACGGAGAAACGAGGCCGTGCTCTCGCTCTCACGCCGGCCGGCGAAGCCCTGGCCGCCGCATCGAGGCGCGTCGAGGAGTCCCTCGCCGCCGCCCAGGATGCGGTCGCCTCGTTTCTCGACGACGACCGAGAGCCCATCAGCGTCACGGCATTCCACAGCGCAGGGCTTGCCCTCTTCGGCCGCCTCCTCGCCGAGCTGGATGCCGACCTCACCGTGAAGCTCACCGACGCCGACGTGGCGCAGCACGACTTCCCGCGCCTGACCGCGGACTTCGACCTCGTCATCGCTCACCGGCTGGCGCACGCGCCGGAATGGCCGACGGAGCGTCTGGCCGTCATCCCGCTGTTCACGGAGCCGTTCGACATCGCGATGCGGGAGGACCACCCGCTCGCCGGACACGCCTCGATCCGCCCGCAGGACCTCGCGCACGAACACTGGATCTCAGCGCACGAAGGGTTCCCGCTCGCGGGAGTCGTCGAACACCTGGGAGCGCTCGCCGGACGGCCTCCGCGGATCGATCACCGGGTCAACGAGTTCTTCGTCGCGGCCGAGATCGTGCGCACGAGCCGTGCGATCGCGGTGATGCCGCGGCTGACCGCTGCTCCCCTCGCGGTGAACGGACTCGTGCTCCGCCCGCTCGAGGGAACGACGGTCGTGCGCCACGTCGACGTCCTCGCGCGGCTCGACTCCGTCGCACGAGCCCGGACCCGCCGCGTGATCGCCGCGCTTCACCGCGCCGCGGAGCCGGCGCCTCCCGGAGCGGATGTGCGGCGCTCGCGCAGCACTCCGATGCCGTAGACCACGGCGCCCGCGAGGTAGAGCAGCCCGTGAGCGACCCGCAGCGGCTGGCCCACGAAGAACTGCGGAACGAGCAGCACCAACGCCACCGCCACGAGGACCGAGCCGAGCAGCGACACGCTCCTCGGTCGGGTCGTGAAGATTCCGACCACCGCGCCGACGGCCACGCACAGCGCCCCCGTCAGGAACACGAGAAGACCGACCCCGCCGCGCACGTCGGATGCCAGCGCGACCAGCCGAGCCGCCGTCGCCGGGGACGACCCCTGCGCGGCCACCCCCAGCGCGTGCAACCCGTACGCCTCGGCCCCGTAGAACGGGAAGATCAGACAGACACCCACCACTTGGAGGAGCCAGGCGACCCTGGCCGAAACCGGCCGTCGCCACGCCTCGGCATACGTTCCCGTGGCGGCGATCAGCAAAGCAGCGAACGCGACGATCGCACTGAGATGCGCGACCAGCCACAACGCCGAGCCGAAGGCGCGAGCGCCCTCCAAGCCGGTCTCACTCGAGAAGGGTCGCAACGCCGGGTACAGGGCGAAGGCCGCCCCGGACACGATCCACGCCGCCCCGGTCGCGCCCCGCGACATCAATCTCACACTCATGCCTGGCCTCTCCACTCCATCGATCCGGACCGGCCCAGGGCCGATCGGTTCTGCTCGTCCAGCCGCACCGGCGCAGCCGACCCTATCTGTGCGCACGCTCGAACGCTGCGCCGAAAGTCCCGCGCTCACCGGCGGACCCTCGGGCCGACCAACCAGGCGAGCACCACCAGTACGACGGTCGGAGCGATCGCTGCGGCGAACCGCCAGCCGCCGGCCGTCGCGCCGACCCCCGTGAAGATCGCGGACGCGACAACGAGGGCGATCGGCGAGAACACCGCGTCCGCGATCGCTCCGGCCGAGCTGTTGAAGCCCTGGTCGGTGTCCGTCGAGTACCGCAGCGTGAGCACTTCGAGACGCGGGTAGAGAATGCCCATCCCTGCGCCCGCAAATCCCCATCCGGCCACCACCACGACCGGGGCGAGGCCACCGACCGCCACCGCGACGAGTACCGCGAGCGCGATGGTCAGCCCGCCGAGACCGAGCCGCGCACACACCGCGTCGGTGAGCGACGGCGAGCGGCCCTGCCACCAGGACGCGGCCGCCCAACTGAGGCCTCCCGCGGTCAGAGCCAATCCGGCGACGGCGGGCGAGAATTCGAACTGGGATACGAGCAGCAGGGGCACATACACCTCCGCGGCGAAGAAGGTGCCCGCCATGAGCGCCCGAAGCAGGATCACGCTCGGCAAGCCTCGGCGGCCGGTCAGCGTTCCGGACGGCAGCAGCGGCATGAGCGCGACAACGACGGCCACGAAAGCGACCGCGGAGACGATCCACAGAAGCCCCCCGTGGACCCACTGCGAGCCGGACGCGAGCACCAGGATCGCTACAGCCAAGGCGAAGGCCCACATCAGCCGGCGACGACCGCCCGCTGAGCGCGTCCCTCCCGGACCGTCGATGCCTCGGACCGCCGTGGCAACCATGCACGACGCGACCACGGCCAGAACGAGCGCACCGACGAAGACCCATCGCCACCCGATGGTCTCGGCCAGCAGCCCGGCGAGGAACGGTCCCACGAGCGACGGGACCACCCAAGCGGCCGCGAATCCTGCGAAGATCTTCGGGTGCAGCCGCGACGGGTACCGGCGCGCGACGACGACATAGAACGAGACCGTCAGCGCGCCCCCGCCCAGACCGTGGAGGAGGCGCCCCGCGATGAACACGGGCATCGCGGGAGCGGCGGCGACCAGCGCCGACCCTCCCGCAAACAACGCGATCGCCACGAGGAGGATCCCGCGGGGTGACCGCAGGTCGCACCACGCGCCGGCGAAGGCCATCCCGACGATGCTGATCGCCAGCGGACCGGCGAAGGTGAAACCGTAGAGTGTCGCTCCGTCCAGCTGGCGGCTCACGAGCGGCATGATCGTCGTCACGCCGAGCGACTCGAAGGCGGAGATCGCGACGAGCAGGCACATTCCGATCGTGGCCCACCGGAAGCGGGCACCGAGAATCCCCTCCGGCTCGGCGGCGCTACCGAGGGGTGTGGGTTCGAACGAGGTGTCGGCTGCGGAAAGAGGCATGGACCGACCGTAAGACCTCAACTAATGTTGAGGTCAAATGTCGTCTGCAACCGCCATCCTCACCGTCGGCGAGGTCGCCGCCCGGAGCGGCGTCGCCGTCTCGACACTCCACTTCTACGAGCGGGAACGCCTCATCGCCAGCGAACGCACGCCGGGCAATCAGCGCCGCTACCGCCGCGACGTCCTCCGGCGGATCGCTTTCGTCCGCGTCTCACAGCGCGTCGGCATCCCCCTTGCCGACATCCGGACCGCGCTCGACTCCCTCCCGGAGGGGCGGACGCCGACCAAGAAGGACTGGGCGCGGCTCTCCCGCCTCTGGCGCGACGAGCTCGACGAGCGGATCCGGCAGCTGGAGCATCTCCGCTCCGACTTGACCGACTGCATGGGATGCGGCTGCCTCAGCCTTCGCACCTGCTCCCTCCAGAACCGGCAGGACAGGCTCGGCGCGAACGGGCCCGGCCCCCAGCGATGGGTGCCGGCCGGCAACGGGGGCTAGCCCCGACCAGCGGTCCAGCCCAGCGCGCCTCACGGGACAACACACTCGCGCCCGTCCACTCGCGAGCTCCTCATCGCGGAGCGATGGCCAGCGACGGTTGCCGTCCTAGCCTGGACGGATCACACCGGCCTCACGGAGCACGGTGAAGTGGTGGCTGGCCCAGACTCGAGAAGCAACGCCCCCGTCGAAGACAGTGCACTCACACTCCCGAACATCGAGTGTCTATGAGCGCTTCGCGAGGCAAACGCTGCGGGGCAAGCCGGCACAGGCGAACTGACGATCAGAGGAGACGACACGATGAAGCACGAACGACGAACCCAATAATCGAAAGATCACACTTCAGCAAGAAAGATCAACGCCGATGGAGAGCTAGAGCCGAGTAGGAGACAGCGAAAGCGAATGCACGCAGGCACTTTAAGTGGACCACTCCTCGACGCCCGTGATGACGGCGGTCACGTGTAAACCAGGTTGCGTGGTGAATCGGGGGTTAATCCACTACGCGACGCGGAACACGCGCGGCGGCGACAAGCGAACCAGACTGGAGCGATCCGACACGGAAGACGGTCGGCGAGAAGCCGCGAAACGGCACGCCGCCGACGCGCTAGCGAGGCTGCACTTCAAATGGGGCTCGGCGCGCCGACGCCCTCGATCGGCGGCAGACGTTCCCAGATGGGGAAGTCCCCCCGGAGAGCTCCCAGCCATTGTCTAGGCTTGGCTACTAGGCTACTTTGGTACCACCCCAACGAGAGACTGGAACAATGTCCGCCACCCAGAGTCCCGTAAAGGTCGATGCGACCACCGACCGGCTTATCAGCGACGCTGCACACTTCCTCGGTCGAACGAAGAAGGACATCGTCAGCGACGCTGTCCGCGAATACGTTGAGGTGCACCGCGACGAACTGAACGCGGCGATCAAGGAGTCGTTGTCGCGCTTCGACGGATCGAAGTCTGCCGCAGTGTCGGTATTGACCGGCATGAGCGCAGCCGAGCTCGAGGAGCTTGGCGGACTCCCGACCGAGTAACCCGTGGCCGACACTTCGCCCGTTCGCCCGACCAGGAGGGCACTCTCGGATCTGCGTATCGATGTGCTGCCGATGAGCGATTGTCCGCCGGACCGCTGACGAGAAGGTCTCGTCCCTTCCGCAGCCCTGCGAATCCCCGATTCTGAGGGAGCCGCGGTGTGAAAGCATGCCGCTATGACGTCAGACGCACCTTCGATCCTCCCCGGCATCCAGGACGACGAACTCATCCTCGGCATGGCCTCCGCCGCACGCGCCGTCGGCACAGCGCTCGCGCAATCCGCGCCCCCGCGGCCTCCCCGGGATTGGGAGGAGTTCCGCGCCTCGTTCGCCGCCGTCGACGACCCTGCGGCCGAAATGCTGCGGGGCCAACTCGAAAAGGTATCGCCTGGGCTGGACTGGATCGATGGCGACACGAGCGAGGGGCGGTCAGGCTGGTTCGCCGACGTGACCGATGGCGCTGTCCAATACCTGCAGGGCCTCCCCCACTGGTGCGTGACCGTCAGCCTGCTCGACCAGGGTCGCGTCCTGGCTACCGTGCTCGACGCCGTCGAGCGGGACCAGACCTTCACCTCGAATGGCGCACGTGCCGCGCTCAACGGGCGTTCCATCTCCCCATCCGGCAAGACCGACCTGGGCGTCTGCATCGTCGCGGTGAACCACCCGCCTTTCGCCGCATCACAGCAGGGGGTGCCCGAGAAGACGGGCAGCACTGTGACGGCTCTCCTCCATGAGGTGGGCGCGGTCCGCGGGTTCGGGCCGACGTCGTGGCAGATCGCCGAGACTGCCGCTGGACGAATCGACGCCTTCGTCCAGCACGGTCAGGACGAGGAGAACCTGCTCGGCGCCGCGGCGCTCGCGCAGCTCGCAGGCGCTCTGGTGACAGACGTTCACGGGGAGCCGTGGCACAGGGGTTCCGACTCGATCCTCGTCGCTCCCCCGCAACTCCATCCCCTTCTCATCGACCTCCTCTCGTGACGCCACCAGCATCTCTCGGGAGGTGGAGCCGCGCGGAGGCGCAGGGCGCGGCGCGGTCCGCCGCCGAGGCGATCGCGATGCCCGCGTCCGCGGTCGCCGGCGCGATCGGCTACGCCATCTCCCAGCCGGACGACGTCGATGGGAACGAGATCGTCATCCGCCCGACGCACCAGGGCTGACGACCTCGGCGACATCCTCACCGCGCGCCCGCTGCCTCCAGCGACCGGGCGCGAGCCCGTGGTGGCGGCGGAAGGCGGTGGCGAAGGCGAACGGATTGCTGTAGCCCACCGCCGTCGCGATCTCGCCCAACGTTGCGTCCGTGTGACGCAGCGCCTCCTCGGCCCGTTCCATCCGCACGGTCGTGAGGTAGGTGGCGGGCGGTACGCCGACCTGCCGGCTGAACCGGCCCGCGAACCCGGAGCGCGACATCCGTGCGACCCTGGCCAGCTCGGGCAGGGTCCACGGATCGGCCGGCCGGGCGTGGATCGCCTCGAGCACCCGGCGCAGGTCGGGGTCACCGAGCGCTGTGAACCACCCCGGAGCGGTCCCGGCCGAGTGCAGCCACCAGGCGCGCAGCGCATACACCAGGTTGGTGTCGAGCAACCGGTCGAGGAGAGCTTGCTGGCCGGGCGTCTCGCGCGCGGCCTCCTCGGCGAGCAGCTGGATGGCCAGCCGGTGCGTCGGCTCCTGCCACGACGGCGGGATCACCACCGGCCGCGGGAGGTCGGCGAGCACGGCGGCCGCGACGCTCCCTTCGAGCGTGTAGGCGCCGCAGAGCACGGTCGCCGAGGGGCCGGTCTCGGCGACGGTGCCCGCGACCCGGGCGTCGCGGATGGCCTCGCGCCGCGCCCCGGGCTCGCTCACGATCGCATACTCCGTGCCCGACGTCATCAGCAGCACCGCGTGCTGCTCCAGCTCGACCGGCTGCTCGCCCTCCCGTTCCAGCCACGCGCGCCCGTCCAGCAGGATGTGCGCCGTGAGCACCCGGGAGCCGCCGAACAGCAGACCCCACGGTTCGACGCGCCTGAGCACCGAGAAGACCGCACCCCTGGCCCGGGCGCGTTCGAGCACATCGCTGAGGACGTCCATCCACCGATCTTAGACGATCGCGTATCGATCAGGGCAGAATGGACATTTCCCGTCCGCGTCGCCGCGACTAGCGTCATCGACATGTCAACACTCCTCCTCCTCGGCGGCACCGGGAAGACCGGCCGCCGTCTCGCCGAACGACTCGAAGCCCAGGGCCACACCGCCCGCGCCGTGGGCCGCAGCACCACCCCCCGATTCGACTGGCGCGACGAGAGCACGTGGGCGCCGGCGCTGCAGGATGTGGACGGCGTCTTCATCGTCGGCCCCGGCTCCGCCTCCGACTGGAGCCCACTCCTCGAGCGCTTCCTGGCGACTGCCGCCGAGCAGCACGTCCGACATGCGGTGCTCCTCTCTGCACGCGGCGTCGAGTTCCTCCCCGACGGCGCCGTCGCACGAGCCGAGGCTGCGCTGAGCCGGAGCCCGCTCGGGTGGACCATCCTCCGGCCGAGCCATTTCGCCCAGAACTTCACCGAGGCCATGTTCGTTCCCGACGACGACGGCGCCTTCTACGCCCCGGTCGCCGACGGCCGAGAGCCGTTCATCGATGTGGACGATATCGCCGACGTCGCCGCGGTCGCGCTGACCACTGACGAGTACGGCGGTCGCGTCCTCGAGCTCTCGGGCCCCCACGCGATCGACTTCGAGGAGGCCGCGCGCATCCTCACCGAGGTAACAGGTCGCACGGTGCGCTACGTCTCCGAATCCGACGACGCGCACATCGCGCGCCTGCGCGCCCAGGGACTGCCCGAGGGCTACATCGAATGGCGGATGGCGATGCTCCGCGGGATCGCCTCCGGCTCGGACGCCTACCTCAGCCACGATGTCGAAGCAGTGCTCGGACGGCCGGCGACGTCGTTCGAGGAGTGGGCGCGGCGCGAGGTGCCGTCGCCTCAGCGCTGAGTCCGGAGTCCGTCGAGGCACACCCCGACGATCCGATCGAGTTGCCCCTCGTGCGGATAGTCCGCGAGGCCGATTCCGCTCAGCATGCGAAGGATGTCGTCGGCCGTCACGTCGGGGCGCACCTCGCCGTCCGCCTGCGCGGCCGCCAGCAGCGGTTCGACGGTCGCATAGATGCGGCGCCTGGCTGCATAGACGATCTCCGTGTCATGCGCCATCTCTTCGGCGAACGCTCGCTTTCCGATGATGAAGTCCACGAATCGACGCAGCCAGTCACTGAGGGCCTGGAGCGGGGAGGCCGCCGCGCTCGACGTCGGCGCGAGCAACTGATCGACCTGGTCCGAGTAGACGGCCTCGAACAAGGCCGCTCGGGTCGGAAATCGCCGGTACAGCGTGGCGCTCCCGACCCCTGCGCGCCGAGCCACCTCCTCGAACGATGCCGAGGCGCCGGCTTCGGCGAAGACCGCCGTCGCCGCTTCGACGATGCGTTCGTGGTTCCGACGCGCGTCGGCGCGGAGCGGACGATCGGACACCTCTACCTCATTCCTGGAATAAGTGGGGAGGTCACTCCGTTTGTGCTATAACCGGAGGGATCCCCCCACTAATCCTAAGGAGTGCACATGCCTTCCACAACGTCGGCGCCCAGATGGCGCCGTACCACGGTGCTCGCCCTCATCATGGGCGCGCAACTCATGATGGTCCTGGACACCTCGATCGTCACCACTGCCCTACCGCACCTGGTCGCGGACCTGGGCTTCTCCCCCACGTCGTTGTCGTGGGTACAGAACGCGTACGTGCTCGCTTTCGGCGGCCTGCTGCTCCTCGGCGCGCGTGTGGGCGACCTGGCCGGGCGCCGGCGCGTCTTCGTGATCGCCGTCGCAGTGTTCGCCCTCGCCTCACTGCTCGCCGGGCTCTCGTTCAACGTGCCGAGCCTGCTCGCCGCTCGCGTCCTGCAGGGCGCGGCCTCGGCGTTCGCCATCCCGTCAACCCTGGCACTTCTGGTGGGCGCGTACCCCGAGCCGGAGCAGCGCAGCCGCGCGATCGCCACCTACAGCGCGGTCATCGGGGCAGGGGCGAGCGTCGGAATCATCGTCGGCGGCGTCTTCACCGATCTGCTCTCGTGGCGCTGGGGCCTTCTCATCAACGTTCCCATCGGCCTCCTCGTCGTCCTGCTCGCGCCGCGCTTCCTCACCGAGACCGCTCGTCGACGCGGCAGCTTCGACCTGGTTGGCGCTCTGACGATCACGGTCGCGATGACCGCGCTCGTCTGGGGTCTGATCGAGTCGGGCACACTCGGCTGGACCTCGCCGATCGTCCTCGGCAGCCTGACCCTTGCGGCCGCGCTGGTCGCGGTCTTCGTGCTCGTGGAACGGCGGAGCCCGGAGCCGATCGTCCCCCTCGGGCTGTTCTCGAGCGCGACCCGCTCCGGCGCCTACATCGCCCGGATCCTCATCGTGGGTGCGATGTTCTCGACGTTCTACTTCCTCAGCCAGTACCTGCAGGAGGTGCTGCACTTCAGCGCCCTGCTCGCGGGCTTGAGCTTCATCCCGCTCACCGGCATGTTCTTCGCCACCGTCTACATCGTTCGGCCGCTCGTGCGCCGCATCGGACAGGAGCGGCTCCTGATCGCGTCCCTGGTGGTCGCTCTGGTCGGTATGGGATGGGTGTCCACCGTCGGCGCGGACACGGCGTTCCTTCCGTGGGTGCTCCTGCCCCTGTTGGTCCTCGGAATCGGTCAGGGCATCGCCATCATCCTGCTCACGCAACTCGGCATGGCGGACGTGCCCGACGCGCAGGCCGGCGCCGGCTCAGGCCTGGTCAACACCGCCCACCAACTCGGCGGCTCCGTCGGCCTCGCGGTTCTCGCCAGCGTCTTCGTCGCCATCACCGACCACCATGCCGGTGTCGCCGCTCAGGTCACCGGCTTCCAGACCGTGTTCCGTGTCGCGGACGGCTTCTACGCGCTCGCCATCCTCGTCAGCGCAGTCATGCTCGTCGCCGCGCGGAGGTCCCGCGCCGGCTCCACCGCCGGTGCGACTGCGGCGGCCGCCGCGAGCCGGCTCCCGGTCAATCCAGCCGGCGTTCAAGCACCGGTCGGGGCCAGTCGCCGACAGTGAACTGATGGGCGGGCGCGCCTCCGCCCGCTTCCGCTAATCGGTGAGGACGTGCCTCTCCCGCTGCCGGGGCAGCCGGCTCGTACCGGACCTGTAGCCGGGGCGCACCCAGCGCAGGCGCCCCTTCCGGTCGAACCGTCTCCGTACCGCCGCCTTACATTCCTCGAACACGGCACTCGCAGGCTGAGGAGTGTCAGGAAACCCCTGACGTCTCGCCCTGAACGGAGAACCATGTCCCACCGATCTGTCACCATCGCGACCGTGGCCTCGGCCGGCGTCGTCGCCTACGCGGCGCTGGTCGGCGCACCCGCATTCGCGGACACGACCGCGACGCCCACGCCGACCCCGACCTCCTCGCACGCCCCGAAGTCCCTCGCCGACATCCAGGCCGCGGGCGCGAAGGCCACCTCGGATCGCGAAACCAAGCTGACCGCCGCGATCAGCAAGGTCACGGACGACAAGTACCTGACCTCGTCCGACCGGTCGACCCTCCTCGGGACGCTGAACGCCGACCTCGCGGCCATGAAGTCCTCGGCCTCCACGATCGCCGCAGACACCACCGCGACGCAGGCCGCGGCCGACCTCAAAGAGGTCTACAGCAAGTACCGCGTCTACGCCGTCGCGCTGCGCCAGGCTCACCTCGTTTCGGAAGCCGACCGGCTCACCGGAACCACGCTGCCCGCACTGACCAAGGAGCAGTCGAACCTGTCGGCCCTCCTGTCCGGCAAGGACAAGGGCAAGTCGACCGACGCCCTCCAGTCGGCTCTGAAGGACATGTCGTCGCAGATCTCGACCGCGTCGCACGATGAGAGCGGCGCCGCCTCCGCGGCCCTCGCCGTCACGCCGAGCGCCTACGACGCGAACCACTCGGTCCTCTCGTCCGTGGAGTCGTCCTCCAAGGCCGCCGCCGCCGCGGTCAAGAAGGCTCACGCCGACGCCAAGGAGGTCCGCCAGGCGCTGAAGTAGACCGACAGGTCGGGGTGCGCGGCCCCCGCGGCTCATGCGCCGCGGGGGTCCTCTCCCGCGGCGAGCCCCAAGAGCGCGGTGACCGCCTCATCGACGGTTCCCGCATCGATGTCTCGGATGCCCCCGCAGGGCCGAGGTTTCCAGAAGCACTCGATGCTGAACTGCGATTTGCGCCGGCTGACCGAGCCGACGAGCGCGGCTTCATCGCCGAAGTCCTCGAACAGGTTCCATACGGGGTCGGGTTCGATCTCCCAGAGCTCGTAGGCGTGGCCGTCGCGCTCAAATGCGCGTTCCGGTCCGGACATGGTCCCCCTCCGTCCACAGCGCGAGTTCGGGAGGGATGCTCGGAGGTTGGGGCGCGGATTTCTGCGGCGACCGGGTCATGGGGTCCGACTCACACAGTCTCTCGAACACGATTCTAGGCCTGTGGGGAGAGAGAAGATACTAGCCAGGCTAGGCAAATAGACCACGACGTCGCGCTGCGTTCCTACTCCCCGTCCGCCCTGCCTCCACAGGACCTTCGCCCCGCCCTCCCGAGCCCTCCCCTGCGACCCTGCAGAGGACGACGGAGGCAAACATGCGTGACGATTATCCGGACATCAGCGGCCATGGGATCATCGGCGACCTGCAGACCGCGGCGCTCATCGACTCGGAGGGGACGGTCGACTGGTTCTGCTGTCCGAGGTTCGATTCGCCGAGCGTCTTCGCGTCGTTGCTCGACGCCGAGCAGGGCGGCTTCTTCCGGATCCGACCGGCCGATGAGGGCTACGTCACGCGGCAGCTCTATCTGCCCAACACGGCCATCCTGATCACGCGCTTCCTCACGGAGGCCGGAGTCGGCGAGGTCATCGACTTCATGCCCGTGGCCGGCAAGACGGCGACCGAGCGGCACGAACTGGTGCGCATGGTCCGGGTGGTGCGCGGTTCCATGCGCTTCGTCGCCGAGATCCAGCCGCGGTTCGACTACGGGCGAGCGCCGCACACCATCGAGGCCAGAGAGAACGGCGCGGTGTTCACCTCCGAGTCCCTCACCCTCACGATGCACCGGATCGGCGACGCGGTCCTGCATGGCACCGAGCGCGCGGGCCATGCGGAGGTGCTGGAGCACGGAGTACGCGTCACCATCTCCCTGGACGCGGGCGAGATGACCGGGGTGGTGCTGGAATCGGGCGGGGTCGAGCCTCGGCAGATCTCCTTCGACGAGCTGCGCCAGACGTTCGAGGAGACCCGCAGCTACTGGCGCAACTGGAACTCCCGCTCGACGTACACCGGGCGATGGCGCGAGATGGTGTCCCGCTCGGCGATGACGCTCAAGCTCATGACCTACGCGCCGACCGGCGCGCTCGTCGCGGCGCCGACCTCGGCCCTCCCCGAGCAGGTGGGCGGCGAGCGCAACTGGGACTATCGCTTCACTTGGGTGCGGGACGCGTCGTTCTCGGTCTACGCGCTGCTCGGCCTGGGGTACACCGATGAGGCCGAAGCGTTCGTGGGCTGGTTGATGGACCGCATCCGGGAGAGCGTCGGGACCGGATCCGGACCGCTGAAGATCATGTACCGGGTCGACGGTTCCTCGGACCTTGTCGAGGAGACGCTGGACAAGCTCGAGGGCTATCGGGGCTCGAGCCCCGTGCACGTCGGGAACGGCGCAGCCGATCAGCTCCAGCTCGACATCTACGGGGAGGCGATGGACGCGATCCACGTCGCGGACACCCACGGACTGGAGCTGCCGCACCAGGGCTGGGCCCAGATCGTCGACATGCTGAACTGGGTCTGCGAGAACTGGGACCAGCCCGAGGAGGGCATCTGGGAGACCCGGGGAGGACGGCAGGATTTCACCTACGGCCGGTTCATGTGCTGGGTCGCTCTCGACCGCGGAGTGCGGCTGGCGCGGGGGCACGGCCGGCCGGCACCCCTCTCCGCCTGGATCGAGCAGCGTGATCGGATCTACGACCAGGTGATGACCCGAGGATGGCATCCGGATCGCGGCGCCTTCGTGCAGCATTACGACACCGACGTGCTCGACGCCTCCCTCCTGCTGATGCCGCTGATGGGATTCGTCGCGCCGCGCGACCCGATGTGGCTCTCGACGCTCGACGCAATGGAGGGCGAGCTCGTCTCGGACAGCCTGGTGTACCGCTACGACCCGGCCGCGTCGCCGGACGGGTTGCGCGGCTCCGAGGGCACGTTCACCCTCTGCTCCTTCTTCTACGTGGACGCCCTCGCACGGGCGGGGCGTCTCGACGAGGCTGAGCTCGTCTTCGAGAAGGCGCTCACCTACTCGAACCATCTGGGCCTGTACTCCGAGGAGATCGGTCTGACCGGCGAGCAGCTCGGCAACTTCCCGCAGGCCTTCAGCCACCTCGCTCTGATCAACGCCGCCGTCAACCTGGATTATCAGCTCGACCACGGCTCAGGCGATGTGGAGGCGGTGCTCCACAAGGGACGGCGAGCGGAATGACCGCCGGCACGGGCGCTCGGGGCGACGCGCTGGTCGTCTTCGGGATCACGGGTGACCTCGCTCGGGTGATGACCTTCCGATCCCTCTACCGGCTTGAGAAGCGCGGAATGCTCGACTTCCCGATCATCGGCGTGGCCTTCGACGACTGGACCATCGACCGTCTCATCCGCCGTGTCCGCGAATCCGTCGCCGCGACGGGAGAGGTGATCGACCCGGTCGTTCTCGAGCGGCTTTGCGGGCGGCTGAGCTATGTGCACGGTGATTTCGCCGACGAGGGCACCTACGAGCGAGTCGCCACGGCCGTCGGCACAGCGACCGCTCCTGTCTATTACCTCGAGACTCCGCCCGGCCTGTTCGGGACGGTCGTGGAGGGGCTCGCGAATGCGGGCCTCGCCGCGCGAGGCCGATTCGTGATCGAGAAGCCTTTCGGACACGATCTCGCGTCGGCCCGGGATCTCGCCGCCGACCTGCATCAGTACGTCGACGAGTCGCAGCTGTACCGGATCGACCACTACCTCGGGAAGATGGGGCTCGAGGAGATCATCTACCTTCGGTTCGCGAACGCGATGCTCGAGCCCGTGTGGAACCGCAATTACATCGACTGCGTGCAGATCACCATGGCCGAAGACTTCGGCATCGCGGGGCGCGGAGGCTTCTACGAACCGGTCGGAGCGCTGCGCGACGTCGTCGTGAACCACCTCATGCAGCTGCTCGCTGCCGTGGCGATGGAGGCGCCGTCCCACGGCGACGTCGGCACCTTCAAGGACATGCAGACCTCGGTCTTCCGCTCGATGGTGGACGCCGACCCCGCACGATATGTGCGCGGTCAGTTCTCGGGATACCGCGAGGTAGACGGGGTCGCGGCCGATTCCACCACCGAGACCTTCTGCGCGCTCGAGCTGCAGATCGAGAACTGGCGTTGGTCGGGCGTCCCCTTCTTCATCCGCACCGGCAAGCTGCTGCCCGTCACCCAGACCGAGGTGCGGCTGGTGTTCAAGCACCCGCCCCGGCTCGGGTTCGGGCTGCGACGCACCGACAGCGAACCCGACCAGTTCGTGATCCGGCTCGACCCCACCACGGGCCTCCGCATCGTGCTGAACGCGCAGCGCGCGGACGCCGAGACGCCCAGTCCGGTGGAGTTCGATATGGAATTCGCGGCGGAAGGCGGCGAGGGCCCGACCCCGTACGAAGTGCTTCTGCTCGCTGCGATCGAGGGCCGCGCGGGACGCTTCGGCCGCCAGGACACGGTCGAGGAGGCGTGGCGCGTCATGCAGCCGCTCATCGACGCCCCGCCGCCCGTGCAGACGTACGCGACCGGGACATGGGGACCAGACGGATCCGCTGCGCTCGTGGCCGAGCACGGCGGATGGCGCAACCCCTGGATCCCACAGCCCGGCGCGCCAGAAGCGCCTGTGCGGTGACCGATGTTGAACGACGAAGTACTGACTGAGCGAGGAGAAGTCCGATGAAGGTCATCATCGTGGGTGGAGTGGCGGGCGGCGCTTCCTGCGCCGCACGTCTGCGGCGGTTGGACGAGGATTCCGAGATCATCATGGTCGAGAAGGGGCCGTACGTGTCGTTCGCGAACTGCGGACTGCCGTACCACGTCGGCGACGTGATCGAGCACGAGTCGGATCTGCTCGTAGCGAGCGAGCGATTGTTCCGCGAGCATTTCCGCGTGGATTGCCGCACCGGGTGCGAGGCGGTCCGCGTCGATCCTGAGGCCAAGACCATCGACCTGCGGGATTCCGCCACCGGCCAGGTGACGACCGAGTCGTACGACAAGCTGGTTCTGGCACCGGGGGCTCGGTCGATAAGACCCCCGATCCCCGGCATCGACCTGGATGGAATCTTCCAGGTCCGAACGGTGCCCGACGCGCGGGAGATCCGGCAGTGGATCGAGCGCGGGACCAGCTTGCTCGCCGGCATGGAGAAGTACTCCGGATTCCAGACCGTTCGGCCCAAGATGCACGCCGTCGTCGTGGGCGGAGGATTCATCGGCCTCGAGATGGCCGAGAACCTCGTCGCTCGAGGATTCGATGTCACGGTCATCGAACTGGCCGATCAGGTGCTCGGCCCTCTCGATCCCGAGTACGGCAACCTCGTGCGCGACTTCCTCGAGTTGCACGGCGTCCATGTCGTGGTCGGGGACGCGGTGGCGCGGTTCGACCGGAATGACGGGGGCGAGGCGATGACCGTCACGACTCAGTCAGGCTCGTCCCACCCCGCCGATCTCGTGATCCTGTCCCTCGGCGTCCGTCCGGACACCGAGCTCGCACGCCAGGCCGGCCTCGACATCGGCGAGCGCGGCGGCATCCGGGTCGACGAGCACATGCGCACCAGCGACCCCGACATCTTCGCGGTCGGCGACGCCGTCGAGGTGCGCGACTTCGTGACCGGGGAGTGGAGCCTCATCGCCCTCGCGGGACCGGCGAACCGGCAGGCGCGGATCGCGGCCGACGTCATCGCAGGACGCGACTCGGCATTCCGAGGCACGCAAGGCACCTCGATCGTGGGGCTGTTCGGCGACGCGATCGCCTGGACGGGCGCGAGTGAGAAGACCCTGAGGAGGCTCGGAGACAGCGACTACGAGAAGGTCTACCTCTACCCGAATTCCCACGCCGGGTACTACCCCGGGGCGAGACCCATCGCGATGAAGCTCATCTTCCGCAAGTCCGATGGGCGCGTGCTCGGCGCGCAGGCCGCCGGTGAGGACGGGGTGGACAAACGCATCAGCCACATCGCTCTGGCGATCCAACTCGGGGCGACCGTGTACGACCTCGAGCAGGCGGAACTGTGCTACTCGCCGCCGTACGGAAGCGCGAAGGACCCGATCAACTTCGCCGGTATGGTGGCGGCCGATGTGCTGCGCGGCGACTTGCCGGTGAGCCACTGGGAGTCCATCGGAGAAGGATTCGTGCTCGACGTGCGCGAGCGTCCCGAGCTGGCGGTCGAGAGCGTGCCGGGAGCGCTGAACATCCCTGTGGGCCAGCTCCGCGAGCGAATCGACGAGGTGCCCCGCGACCGGCCGGTGAACGTGGTGTGCCGCTCCGGACAGCGCGCCTACACCGCCTCCCGCATGCTGCGCCAGCGCGGTATCGATGCCCGTGTGATCTCGGGTGGCATGCTCTCGCGGGCGATCGTGAACGTCCCGCGCGGCGACCGCGGAGGGCGCGGCGCTGACCGCACCGCTCCGGTTCAGAGTGCGTAGCGGCCCCGGGCTCTGCCAGGGCGTCGATGGTGACGAACAGGACCGTCGGCCTGTGTCAGACGGACTTCTTCCTCCGCGCGCTCCGCCGGACGAAACCGAAGACGAGCGTGCCGATGAAGAGGATGATGCCGATGATCGCGAGCCAGAGCAGACCTTTGATGGCGAACCCGACGACGGCGAGCACGGCCCACACCACGAGAAGGATCACGATCACTGTCAACATGATGCTCACGGTACGCGCGAAACGGTCCGCTGGTGGCCATCGCGGCAAGATCGGGATCTCTCTGCCGCGCAGCAGTCGGCACGATCGCTCGAGCCGTGCCTGTTCGCGCCCGGCATCGCTGCCGTAGCCTCGGGGCAACACGGCTCGGCGCGGACGCGGTGTCGCTACGGGCTTCCGGCGGAAGGGGTCGAATGCTGGGCGTCATCGGGCAGCTGCTGCCGTTGGCGATCGCGGTCGCGCTGAGTTCCGTCCCGATCTTGGCCGCGCTGGTGCTGCTTCTGGAGGCGAAGCGGCCGCTGGTGCCGACCCTGTTCGTCGTCGGCTACCTGGTCGGCCTGGTGGTGATCACCTCGCTGTTCGCGATCTTCCTGCACGCCGTGCCGGCCGACACGTCCACCGGTGCCCCACCGGTCGTGGGCGTCCTGGAGATCGTTGCAGGCATCGCCCTGCTCGTCTATGCGGGGATCGAGGTGCGGCGGCGGCGACGGAAACCGGAGCGCGAATCGCTCCCGCGCTGGATGGTGGCCCTCGGCCGGATGCGACCGGCGGCCGCGCTGGGACTCGGCCTCGCTCTCACCGTCCGGCCCAAGTCCATCCTGCTCGCCATCGCCGCGGGACTGGTGATCGGGCCGGCTCAACTCCCCGCCGCGCAGGATGCCGTCGCCATCGCTGTGTTCGTGGTCATCGGGGCGAGCTCCGTCGGCGGCCCGGCGCTGTTCGCCGTGGCCAGACCGGACGCGGCGCGACCGGCGCTCTCCGCCGCGCAAGGGTGGCTGCTCCGCAACGACACCACGGTCGCGATCGTGGTCGCGGCGGTGATCGGGACCGTCATCCTGGGCAACGGCCTCACCCGCCTCTGACCCAGGCGCAGCTGGTCTGGCCGAACCCCGAACTCTTCATCGACTCCCCCGATCCGCAGCTCAGGAGCGGGATCGGCGTCAACCTCGACCCCGCGCGCCGCTGACCGCTCCGGCGACAGCCGGGACCTTTCATCGGCTGACCTGGGTCTTTGGTCCCTGCCCGCACGTGCCCGCGAGCGCGACCATGGGGGTGCGGCCACCAGGTCGTGAACGGCGGGTTGAAGGAGATCATCATGGCCGGAACGAACATGAATACACGACGTGAGCCGACCGAGGTCACGGGGTGGACGGGATGGATCGCGTTCGCCTCCTTCGTCATGATGCTGAGCGGAGCGCTCAGCCTGCTCACGGGCTTCTTCGCCGTGATCCGCAACAACTGGACCATGTGGAACAACAACGGCGCGCCCTTCGGCACGACCTACTGGTGGGGCTGGTGGACGATGATCGTCGGCGTGGTCGTCATCGCGATCGGCGCAGCGCTGATGCGCGGGAGCATGTTCGCGCGGACGGTGGCGGTCTTCGTCGCCGGCGGCAGCCTGATCAGCCAGTTCCTCTCGCTGAACGTGGCCCCGTTCTGGTCCCTCACGATCATCGCCATCGATGTCGTGGTCATCTGGGCCGTCATGATGCACGGGCGGGAGTTGCGCGACGCCTGATCCCGCCGCTCCTCCGATCACGGCAGACCGATCACGGCCGCCGCTGCACCTGCAGCGGCGGCCGTGATCTTAGTTCGCGTCCGCTGCGTGCCGGTCGGGCTCGCCTTCGCCTGATTGAACGGTCCACGCCGGCGGCTCGTCCGCCCCGGACGACTCGTCCCGCGCCGCGTCCGCGCTGGTCCGCTGGACCACTCCGGCCGCGTGGTGCGGCGGCGCGTAGACCGTGTAGAGCCGCAGCGGTCCGTCGCCGGTGTTGATGACGTCATGCCAGGTGCCGGCGGGGACCTGGATGGACCAGCCGTCGGTGACGTCCTTCTCGAAGTCGAGCCGGTCCTCGGCGGGGCCCATGACCGCGCGCCCGCGTCCGTCGTCGACGCGGAGGAACTGATCCGTCGCCGGGTGGCACTCCAGACCGATCGATTCTCCGACGGGAATGGTCATCAGCGTGACCTGCAGATACTCGCCGGTCCACGCGACCGTTCGGTAGGTCTCGTTGTCCGTGGTGGCGCGTTCGATATCGAACGCGTCGGGTCGTGGCCCGATGTCATTCATGGGCGTTCTCCTGTCTCTCGTGGTGAACACCGCACCGCACGCGCCCACCCGCCGGTCAGAGGCGAAGGTCCCCCTCCCCCCGATTCCGCCGGCCAGCCTCAGCGACGGAAGGGCCCGTTGTGATCAGGTCCGGGGCTGAAGAGCTCCTCGATGGGCTTGCCGAATACGGCGGAGATCCGGAACGCGAGCGGGAGGGACGGGTCGTATTTTCCGGTCTCGATCGCGACGACGGTCTGACGTGAGACGCCGAGGCGCTCGGCGAGCGCCGCCTGGGTCCAGCCGCGCGCCTCCCGCTCGGTTCGAACGAGGTTGTCCATCAGGCGGTGGGTGCACCGACGAGGAGATTGGTGACCTCCCACGACAGCACGCCCACCACGGCGATCAGCCACCCGCCGTTCGGCACGGGGAGGCCGGTCGAACCGAGCGTCCCCAGGGTCACGGCCGCGACGGTCGAGACGGTGAAACCGACGGCCAGACCCGGGAAGAAGAGCTTGCGCTGGTATTCGTCCATCTCGCGGACGCGTCGCGCGACGATGACGACCATCCAGATCAGCGGGAGGATCGGCAGAAGCGCCCAGAGCACGCGCCACGAACCCGAGGCGTGGCCCCAGAAGTACAGCGCGACGTTGGTGAGCAGGAGGAGCGCGGCCGCCGCCCAGAGCTGCACCCGGAACCGCCGCCGACGGCGGAGTTCGGTCGGCGACTCGTCACGTGTGTCAAGTTTCTTTGTCACGTTTCGAGGGTAGGCGCGGTCCACCCAAAGAGTCAAGGTTCCTTTACATGGTGCATTCTCGGCCGATTGCGCAGATGCAACAGTTGCATATCGCACATATCGGTATTGAGTGGAAGGGGCCCCGGGCGTTCCGTGGGCCCCTGAAGGAATGGAGGTGCACGGCGTGCCACTGTGGCTGCTCCTGGTTCTGTTCGTCGTCGGCGCGGCGGTGATCTGGGTCGCGGGGGTGTACCTCTCCAAGACCACGGACGTTCTCGACGACCGGCTGCATCTCGGCAGCGCGTTCGGCGGCCTGATCGTGCTCGCGGTCGCGACCAATCTGCCCGAGATCGCCATCACGGTGAGCGCGGCCGCCTCCGGTTCCCTGGAGGTGGCTGCGGGGAACATCCTGGGCGGCATCGCCCTGCAGACCGTCGTGATCGCCGTCCTCGACATCTTCGGCCGGCGCAGACACGGGGTGAAACCGCTCACCTACCGGGCGGCGTCCCTCGGGCTGGTGCTCGAGGCGATCGTCGTCGTGGCGGTTCTCGCGGTGGTGATCGGAGGGAGCCAGCTGCCGCCCGGTCTGGTGTTCGCCCGGCTCAGCCCGGACGTGGTCCTCATCGCGGTCATCTGGGTCGTCGGACTCCTCCTGGTCCGGCGGGCGGACAAGAGCCTCCCCTGGCACGAGGACGGCGCAGCACCGGACACGAACACTCCTCATCCGCGCGGCCACCAGATCCGCAAGCACGAGGATTCCGATCGGATGAGCACAGCGAAGGCGGCGATCATCTTCGCGATCGCCGCCCTCGCGACGCTCGTCGCCGGCGTGACCGTCGAGCAGGCGGGCGACGCGGCCTTCGGACAGCTGGGGCTCTCGGGCGTCCTCTTCGGCGCCACCGTCCTCGCGTTGGCGACGTCCCTCCCCGAGATCTCCACAGGCCTGCAGGCGGTCCGTCAGGGAAACGACAACCTGGCGATCTCGGACATCTTCGGCGGCAATGCGTTCCTCCCGGTCCTCTTCCTGATCGCGACCCTGATCTCTGGAAAGTCCGTCCTGCCTCAGGCGAACGCGTCGGACGTGTTTCTCACGGCTGTCGCGGCCCTCCTGACCCTCGTCTTCGCCGTCGGCCTGATCTTCCGACCGCACAAGCGAGTGGCCGGAATGGGCGTCGATTCGCTGACCGTGATCGTTCTCTATCTGATCGGGGTCGGGGGACTCGTGGCGATCGCCACCGGCGGCTGACCCGCGCGATGATCTCTCCCCTTCTCACGCCTCCGGGATGACCATCGCGAACCGCTCGGTCCGCATCTGGTCGGGGTCGGGGCCGTTTCGCACGCCCGTGTCGAGGTCGTCGATCCGCGCCAGGTCGTCGGCGGTGAGCTCGAAGTCGAACACATCGAAGTTCTCCGCGATGCGCTTCGGGTTCACCGACTTCGGGATGGCCGAGCGTCCCTCCTGAAGGTGCCAGCGCAGCATCACCTGCGCCGGGGTCTTGCCGTGCGCCCCGGCGATCCCGGCGATCGTCGCATCCTGCATGACGTTCTTGCGCTCCTCCCCCCATCCCGGGTAGAAGGTGATCCCGCCGATCGGCGACCACGCCTGGGTCAGGATGCCGCTGGCGGCATCCGCGGCCTGGACATCCGGCTGGGTGAAGTAGGGGTGCAGCTCGATCTGGTTGACGGCGGGGACGACGTCGGTCTCGGCGAGCAGCCGCTCCAGGTGGTGCGGCATGAAGTTGCTGACACCGATCGAACGGACGCGCCCGTCAGCGAGGAGCGCCTCCAGAGCCTTGTAGGCGGCGATCGTCTTGTCGAAGACACCGGGCGCGGGCTGGTGCAGGATGAGCAGGTCGAGCCGCTCGACGCCGAGCTTGCCGACGGCCTTCTCCCACGCGTGGAGGGTCTCGTCGTAGCCGTAGTCGGACACCCAGACCTTCGTCTCGATGAACACGTCGTCGCGCGGCAGGCCCGAGCGGCGGATGCCCTCCCCGACCTCGCGCTCGTTGCCGTAGGCGGCGGCGGTGTCGATGTGGCGGTAGCCGGTGGCGAGGGCCGCCTCGACCGCAGCGGTGGTCTCCTCCGGCGGTGACTGGAAGACGCCGAGGCCGAGAGCCGGCATCGTGATGCCGTTGTTGAGAGTGAGTTCCATGACCATGCCTTTCACGGTAGGAGCGTCCGCGGAGAACAGGGAGGCCACGTCAGTACCTCCCTGAACGCAGGACGCGGTTCAGTCGGCGACGGGGACGCGGCGAACGGATCCCGTGGTGGCCGGCGCAGCGCTGCGTCGGGCGGCGAGGTCGGCCGGGACGATCAGCACGAGCGAGACGATCAGGCTCAGCAGCAGGAGCACGCTGCCGGCCGTCAACGCCAGTCCGACCTGCGCCGTCATCGTGGCCGCCGCCGATCCCCCGGCCGGCGCTGTCGCCGCCGCAGCGACGGCGATGCCCAGGCCGAGGCAGGTCCCCACCTGGTGAAAGGTGTTGACCAGTCCGGAGGCGGCGCCGGCATCCGCGGCGGGTGCTCCGATGATCCCGAACGAGGTCAGCGGCGCGAAGGCGAGCCCCTGGCCGGCGCCGATGAGCACCATGGGCAGCGCCACGGCCAGCCAGTAACCGGCGCCGGCCTCCGCACGGCTCAGCCAGAACATCCCGGCGAGCGTCAGCACGATGCCGGCGACGAGCGGCACCGAGCTCGGCAACCGCCGCGCCAGCCGGGGGATGCTCATCGCGACGGCGAAGTTCACGGCCGTCATCGGCAGGAAGCCCAGCCCGGCCTGCAACGGGTCGAAACCGAGCACGTCCTGCATCAGCTGCGTGGTGAAGAAGAAGAACCCGATCATCGCGCCCAGGTACAGGAAGCGCGACAGGTACGCGCCGGTGCGGCGACGACTGGCGAACAGCCGTAGCGGCATGATCGGCTGCGCCGCTCGCGCCTCGATGAGCACGAACCCGACGAGCAGGAGCACCCCTGCGGTGAGCGAGCCGATGGTCACCGGGGAGAGCCAGCCGGCGTCCGCGCTGTCGATGATGCCGAACACCAGCGCTCCCACCCCGAGCGTGGCGGTCGCCGCACCGGCGACATCGAAGCGGCCGCGGGAACGACCCGTCTCCACCAGGAAGCGGGGCGCGAGGACGATCATCGCCGCGCCGATCGGGACGTTCACGAAGAACCCCGCCCGCCACGAGATCCAGTGGGCCAAGGCGCCGCCGATGACCAGGCCGAGGCTTGCCCCGATCCCCGCGGTCGCGCCGTACCAGGCGACCGCGCGGGTGCGCTCCCGTCCCTCCGGGAAGCTCGCCGTGAGCAGCGACAGGGATGTCGGGGCGACGATCGCGGCCCCGATGCCCTGGATCGCGCGGCCGGCGATCGCCCACCACGCGGTCGGCGAGCATCCGATCGCCAGTGATGCGAGCGCGAAGACCACCAGTCCGAACACGAACACGCGACGCCGGCCGAGCAGGTCGCCGGCCCGGGCGCCGAGCAGGAGGAGCCCGCCGAAGACGAGCGTGTACGCGTCCTGCACCCACGACAGCTCGCCGGTCGACAGGCGCAGATCGGCCTGCAGACTCGGGAGCGCGGTGAAGATCACCGAGTTGTCCAGCAGGATCATGAAGTAGCTGATCAGCACGATCGCGAGAATCGCGGCCGGGTGTGCGGGGAGGTTCGAGGAGCGGTTCGACGTGGGAGGCATACCTCCATGCAACGGCGTAGGCCGCCCGCTCGGGAGTCCCGGGCGTTCCAGGTAATGGGAGGCCCTCCCTCCCTCGCGGCGCGCAGCGTAGCGTCGAGGTCATGAGCAACAGCGATGATGTGCGGGAGTTCCTCACCTCTCGCCGCGCCCGGATCACCCCCGACCAGGCGGGCCTCCCCGCCTACGGCGGAAACCGTCGCGTGACGGGGCTGCGGCGGGAGGAGGTCGCGATGCTCGCCGGCCTCAGCGTCGATTACTACACGCGGCTCGAGCGCGGAAACCTCTCGGGTGCTTCCGACAGCGTCCTCGAGTCGCTCGCCCGTGCCCTGCACCTCGACGACGCCGAGACCTCGCACCTCTACGACCTGGCGCGGGCGGCGGATGTCGCACCGCGCGTCCGTCGGCGCCAGAGCCCCAAGAGCGTGCGGCCCAGCCTGCAGCGGGTCATCGACGCCATCACCACGGCGCCGGCCTGGGTGCGCAACGACCGCGGCGACGTGCTCGCCGTCAACGAGCTCGGACGCGCCCTCTACCTCGACCTCATGGCCGAGGAGGTGCAGCCGCCCAACAACTCCCGGTTCACCTTCCTCAACCCGAAAGCGCGTGAGTTCTACTCCGACTGGGAGCGGGCGGCCGACGACATCGTCGCGATCCTGCGTCAGGCCGCGGGCCGCAACCCCTACGACAAGGACCTCACCGACCTCGTCGGCGAGCTCAGCACCCGCAGCGAGGAGTTCCGGACGCGGTGGGCGCGCCACGACGTGCGTCACCACCGGACGGGTCGCAAGCGCATCCATCACCCGATCGTCGGCGACCTCGACCTCGCCTTCGAAGCGCTCGAGCTGCCCGGCGAACCGGGTCTGCGTGTCAACGTCTACACGGCGGACCCGGGGACACCCTCCGAGGACGCGCTGAAGCTCCTCGCGAGCTGGGCCGCGACGCAGCGGCAGGCATCCGCGGCCGAGTCCGACCTGGAGAAGTCATGAACGACCGCCCCACCAGCGTCCTCATCGTCGGCGCCACCGGCAGCGTCGGTCGCTACGCCGTCGCCGAAGCCCTCCGGCAGGGCTACCGCGTTCGCGCGCTCGTCCGCGATGGCGCCCGTGGCCGCCGCCTGGGCGACGACGTGGAGCTCGTACTCGGCGACCTGACGCGTCCGGACACGCTCACCGCCGCAGTCGACGGAGTCGACGGGGTCGTCTTCGTCCACGGCACCACCACCCGCGAGAGCGACGTGCGAGACGTGGACTACGCCGGCGTCGCGAACATCCTGAAGGCGCTCGGCGGCCGCCGGGTGCGGATCGCCCTGATGACGGCGATCGGAACCACGCGGCCAGGGGTCCCTTACGCCGAGTGGAAGCTCCGCGGCGAGCGGCTCGTACGTGCCAGCGGCAACCCGTATACGGTCGTTCGGCCCGGGTGGTTCGACTACAACGACGACGGGCAGCGCCGGATCGTGATGCTCCAGGGCGACACCCGGCAGTCGGGCACCCCGCGCGACGGCGTCATCGCCCGCGACGAGATCGCCCGCGTCCTCATCGATTCCCTCAGCAGCCAGGCCGCCGACCGCAAGACATTCGAACTCGTCGCCGAGACCGGTCCGGAGCAGCGCGACCTCACAGGTGTCTTCGCCGCTCTCGAGACGGACGCGGCCGGTTCCCTCGACGGTGCGACGGACGCCGCCGTGCTCCCGCTCGACCGCGAACCGGAGACCTTCCTCCGCGACCTGGACGCGATCGGCACCCGCTGACCAGGTTCAGGCACGCACCTCGAATCCCGCCGCCAGGAGATCACTCGGGCGCGACGACGGGCCGACCAGCAGTTCGAACGCGCCCGGTTCGACGATTCGGTTCCCGGCCGAGTCCACGATCGTGCACTCCGTGACCGGGAGGGTCAGGCGCACCCGAGCGCTCTCACCCGGCTCCAGGTCCACCTGACGGTGCGACTTCAGCTCGCGGTCGGTCCAGCTCACGCTCGTGACGGTGTCGCGCACGTAGACCTGGACGGTCTCGCGCACCGGACGACCTCCGGTGTTCCTCACGGTGACCTCGGCTTCGATGTCGTCGCCGACGCCGAGTTGCGTCCGTGCCAGGGCGAGGTCGGAGTATTCGACCGTCGAATACGACAGCCCCTCCCCGAACGCCCACGCGGGCGCCTGGCTGAGGTCGGCATAGCGGTCGCCGTGCTGACCCCGGATCTGGTTGTAGTACGTCGGCTGCTGGCCGACATGGCGCGCGAAGGAGATCGGGAGGCGTCCGGAGGGCTCGATGCGGCCGGTGAGCAGTTCGGCCAGCGCCTGGCCGCCCCGCATGCCGGGGTTCGCGGCCCAGATCACGGCCGCGGCACGGGCGACCGACGGAGGGAGGACGAGCGGCTTCGACGCCAGCAGGATCACGACGACAGGCTTTCCGGTCGCGATCATCGCATCGAGCAGAGCGTTCTGGCCGCCGATCAGTTCGAGCGTGGCGGTGGAACGACCCTCGCCGACCAGCTCGATCCGGTCGCCGACGACGGCGACGACCACGTCGGATGCCGCAGCGGCGGCTACGGCCTCGGCGATCAGTCGCTCATCGGGGGCGCACGGCACCACCACCGGAGGTCTCGGCTGGCCGTCGGGGAAGGTGGCCCCGCGAGGATCGTCCTCGAGCGTCAGGATGTCGGCTCCGCGGGCGTACCGCACGGTGATGCCGTCCACGGCACGGAGCCCGTCGAGGACGGTGGTGATCATCTCGCGCGGCTGGCCGTCCAGCCAGCCGGCCTGGCCCGACCCTCCGGCCCAGTCCCCGAGCTGGGTCTGCGCATCGTCGGCCAGCGGGCCGACCAGCGCGACTCGGACCGGCGCGCCCATCTCGAGCGGCAGCGTCCCGTCGTTCTCCAACAGCACGATCGACCGTCGTGCGGCTTCGAGGTTGAGCGCCGCGTGCCCGGCGCTGCCGACCACGGTGCCCAGCTCGGCCGCCGGCAGGCGCGGGTCCTCGAAGAGTCCGAGCTCGAACTTGAGCGTCAGGATCCGCCCGACAGCCGCGTCGAAGGCGTCCTCGGCGAGCATTCCCCGGGCGACCGCCTCCAGCGCGCCCTCGAAGAAGAGGGGCGTGGTCATGACCATGTCATTCCCCGCCCGGACGGCGGCCGCGGCGGCGTGCGTGTGGTCGGGCTGCACCTTCTGCTCCCAGACCATGCGGCCCACGTTGTCCCAGTCGGTGATGAGCGTGCCGGTGTATCCCCACTCTCCGCGGAGCACGTCGCTCAGAAGCCAGTCGTTGACGGTGATCGGCACGCCGTCCGTGCTCTGGTACCCGAGCATGAAGGTGCGGCATCCTTCCCGGGCCACGCGCTCGAACGGCGGCAGGAACCAGCTCCGGAGCTTCCGCCGCGAGATGTCGGCCTCGCTCGCGTCGCGGCCGCCCTGCGTCTCCGAATATCCGGCGAAGTGCTTGGCCGTCGCGAGGATCGCGGTCGGGTCGTCGAGCCCCTCCCCCTGATAGCCGCGGACCATCGCGCTCGCGAGCTCCCCGATCAAGTAAGGGTCTTCGCCGAACGTCTCGCTGACGCGTCCCCAGCGGAGGTCCCGGGCGATGCACAGGACGGGCGAGAAGGTCCAGTGCACGCCGGTGACGGCGACCTCCTCGGCGGTCGCGCGCGCGACGCGCTCGACGAGGTCGGCGTCCCACGACGCGGCGAGACCCAGCTGCGTCGGATAGATCGTGGCGCCGGGCCAGAACGAATGCCCGTGGATGCAGTCCTCGCCGACGAGGAGCGGGATCCGCAGCCGCGTCTCGGCCGTGAGCCGGTTCGCCTCCAGGATGCGCTCGGGCGACGTGTGGAGGATCGAGCCGACATGGCGCCGCAGGATGTGGTCGCGGAGGTCATCGCGTGCGTCGAGCTGGAGCATCTGCCCGACCTTCTCCTCCACCGTCATGCGGGCGAGGAGGTCGGCGACGCGCTCGGCGGTCGAGAGCGTCGGGTCCTGGTAGGGGAGCACCTCCTTCGGGGTTCCGGTCGTGGTGTCGGTGAGGATCGAGGTCATGCGGTGGTGCTCTCCGGTGAGGTGTCGGCCGGTACGGCCGCGGGGGATTCGGTGCGCACCTGGGTGACGGCGGTGGTGAGGTTCATGCCCTTGCGCTTCATGGCGCGGGCGCGCTCGCCGGCCGAGCGCAGGCGCGGGTTGACGTATTCGTCGATGCCGAAGTTGATGAGGGCCAGCGAGACGCCGAGCAGCGCGATGCACAGACCGGCGGGCACGTACCACCACCAGTAGTCCGGGAACGCGTTGTTCTGCTGCGCCCAGAAGAGGATGGTTCCCCAGTTGAGGTTCGACACCGGGATCACGCCGATGAAGGCCAGCGTGGTCAACCCCAGGACGGCGGCCGTCATCGTGCCGACGAAGCTGGAGGCGATGATCGCCATCAGGTTCGGCAGCATCTCGACGAGGATGATGCGGTGCAGCGGCTCGCCGTTGGCCCGTGCGGCCTGGATGAAGTCGCGGTTGCGCAGCGACATGGTCTGAGCCCGCAGCACGCGCGCGCCCCACGCCCAGCCGGTGAGGCCGAGGACCGCGGCGATGAGCGCCAGCGGCGGGTCGTCGAACTGCGACGCGACGATGATCATCAGCGGGAGCCCCGGGATCACGAGGAAGACGTTCGACAGGGCCGAGAGCGACTCGCTCTTCCAGCCGCGCAGGTAGCCCGCGGTCACGCCGACCACGATCGCCACGACCGTGGCCATGATCGTCGCGAGGAAGCCGACGACGAGCACGCCCCGCGTGCCGTAGACGAGCTGGCTGAAGACGTCCTGGCCGATGTGCGTCGTGCCGAGGAGGTGGGTGAACGACGGCGGCTGCAGCGTCTCGTCGAGGTGCTGCGCGTTCGGGTCGTAGGGGGCGATCAGCGGGGCGAAGATCGCGACGAGCACGAACACGCCCAGGATGATCAGGCCGGCGGCCGACTTGCGGTTGCTGAACATCGCCAGCGACGCCTTGAGCTGCGACCAGAAGGTCGCCCGCGTCTCGGTGCTCTTCGCCGGCACGGCCTTCAGGTGGAAGGTGGAGGGAGTGGTCATGGTCAGGCCTCCGTCTGACGGGTGCGCGGGTCGAGGATGGCGTAGGCGATGTCGGCGATGATGTTCGCGATCAGCACCGCCAGCACGAGGACGAGGAAGATGCCCTGCATCAGCGCGTAGTCCTTCGCGTTGGTCGCGTTGAGCAGCAGCAGGCCGATGCCCGGGTAGGAGAAGACCATCTCCATCACGATGGTGCCGCTCACGATGAAGCCGAGCGCCAGGGCGAAGCTCTGGATCTGCGGGAGCACCGCGTTGCGAGCCGCGTAGCGCCACAGCACGCGCCGGTTCGGCATGCCCTTCGCCTGCGCGACGGTGATGTAGTCCTCGTCGAGCACGGTGAGCATCATGTTGCGCATGCCGAGCACCCAGCCGCCGAGCGAGACGATCACGATCGTCGCCATCGGGAGGGCCGCGTGCGAGACGACCTGGCCGATGAAGTCGCCGTTCCAGCCCGGGTCGACGCCCAGCTCGTAGGCATGCCCCGCAGGGAACCAGCCGAGGGTGGTCGAGAAGATCGCGATGAGGATGAGACCGAACCAGAAGTAGGGGATGGTCCCGAGGAAGGTCGTGATCGGCACGAGCACATCGAGCCGGCCGCCGCGCTTCCAGCCGATGACCGCGCCGAGTGCCGTGCCGATGAGGAACGACACGATGGTGGCGAAGCCGACGAGTCCGAGCGTCCACGGGAGGGCCGAGGCGATCGCGTCGCCCACGGGCGCCATGCCGGTGGAGATCGAGACGCCCAGGTTGCCGTGGAGCAGCATGTTCCAGTAGTCGAGGTACTGGTGCCAGAGCGGCACGGACGTGTCCACTCCGAACAGCAGCCGCAACGCCTTCTCTGCCTCCGGGGTCAGCTGTCCCTGGCTGCGGGCCATGTACGAGGAGACCGCGTCGCCCTTCATCATGCGCGGCAGGAAGAAGTTGATCGTGATGGCCGCCCAGAGCATGAACGCGTAGAACGCCGTGCGGCCTCCGATGAACCGCCACGGGATGCGCGCGCGGCCGCGCTCGGCGCGAGTGGCGGTCGTGCCGACGAGCGTCGGGTCGGCGGGGGTCGTCGCTTCGGCGCTCACAGCGCACCTCCTGCGGTCGGGGCGGTCAGCGCCCGGAAGTGGTTCTCCGGGTCGGGGGACGCGGCGCGGAGCTCGCGCGTGTAGGGGTCGCGCGGACGGAGGATGACGTCGTCGGCGGCCCCGTGCTCGACGATCCGGCCCTGGTTCAGCACGATGATCTCGTCGCTGAAGTGGCGGGCGGTCGCGAGGTCGTGGGTGATGTAGAGCACGCCGAGCCCCTCCTCCCGCTGGAGGTCGGCGAGGAGGTTGAGCACGCCGAGGCGGATCGACACGTCGAGCATCGACACCGGTTCGTCGGCGACGAGCAGCGCCGGCCGCGAGGCGAGCGCCCGCGCGATGGCTACGCGCTGCCGTTGGCCGCCGGAGAGCTCGTGCGGACGACGGTCGATCACGGCGTCGGCGTCGAGCCGGACGCGGTTCAGCAGGCGCCGCACCTCGGCGTCGACCTCGGCGCGCGGCACGACGCGGTCGAGCCGGAGCGGGCGCTCGATGTGGTGGCGGATCGAGTGCGAGGGGTTGAGCGAGGCGAACGGGTCCTGGAAGACCATGCGCAGCTGCTGGCGGTACCGCCGCAGCCGTTTGCCGCTCCGCGGGACCGGTGAGCCGTCGAGCAGCACCTCGCCGCGCGTCGGCGTCTCGAGCTGCGTGAGGATCTTCGCGATCGTCGACTTGCCGCTGCCCGACTGGCCCACGAGTCCGATGGTCTGGCGCGGGCCCAGCGTGAAGCTGACGTCGTCGAGCGCCTTGAGCTGCCCGGAGCCGCGGACGTTGTAGATCTTGGTGACGTTCTTGAACTCGAGCGTGGTCATCGGACGACCACTCCTCTCTCTCCCGTGAGCCGGGGAAACGACTGCAGCAGCTTCTGCGTGTACTCGTGCTGCGGGTCGGTCCAGATCTGCTCCGCCGTGGCGAGCTCGACGATCTCGCCCTCGCGCATGATCGCGATCCGGTCGCTGATCTCCAGCAGCAGCGGGAGGTCGTGGGTGATGAAGACCACCGAGAAGCCGAAATCGTGACGCAGCTGCGAGATCTGCTTGAGGATCTCGCGCTGCACGAGCACGTCGAGCGCGGTGGTGGGCTCGTCCATGACCATGAGCTGCGGACGCAGGGCGAGCGCCATGGCGATCATGACGCGCTGCCTCATGCCGCCGGAGAGTTCGTGCGGGTAGGAGCGCACCCGCTGGGCGCCCACCTTCACGATCTCGAGGAGTTCCACCACGGCGGCCTTGCGCTCGGCGCGGCTCATCCCGGGGCGGTGCACGAGGAAGACGTCCTCGAGCTGCGCGCCGATGGTCGCCACCGGATTGAGGGCGTTCATCGCGCCCTGAAAGACCATCGAGATCTTGTCCCAGCGGAAGCGGCGCATCTGCTCGGCGTCGAGCGCGTTGACGTCGACGTCCTCACCGCTCTCGTCGTGGAACACGACGCTGCCGGTGGTGATCACCGCCGGGGGCTTGAGGAGGCGCTGCACGCCGTAGGCGAGCGTCGTCTTGCCGCAGCCGCTCTCGCCGGCCAAGCCGACGATCTCGCCGCGCTTGATGTCGAGGGTGACGTTCTTGACCGCCGCGACCGGCGGGTCGACGTCGTACACGACCGAGAAGTCGCGCACGGAGAGCAGGGAGTCTGTCATCGGGGTGTCGCTTTCGTCCTGTCCGCGGATCGCCCGGGGCGGGCGCGGGCTCGAAGGAGCCTCCGCCCGCCCCGGACGGTTGAAGGGCTGACGCTTACTTGCCCGCGGGCTTCAGCTTCATCAGGACCTGAACAGCCGACGGCTGGGTCGGATCGGCGGTCGCGTACTGGTCCTGCTCGCTCGGCCAGCCGGTGAACTTCCGGGTGTTGTACTGGGCCAGCTGCGGGTGGGTGCCGATCGCGATCGCCGGGACCTGCTCGACGAAGATCTTCTGCAGCTTCTCGAGAGCGGCCGAACGGGCGCTGTCGTCGGACGCCGCGGCGTACTCCTTGAGCAGGGCGGTCGCCTCCGGGTTGTTGTAGCGCCCGAAGTTATCCGAGACCTTGCCGTCGGCGGCCTGGTCGAGGTAGCTGCCGTTCATGACGTCGTCGTAGATGTGCCACGGGTTCGAGCCCGAGCCGGTCCAGTGGAGGGCGGCGTCGAAGTTGCCCGAGGCGACGTTGGCGAACCAGGTGTCGGCGTCCGGCGTGGCGACCTTGGCGTCGGCACCGAGCGTGGTCTTGATCTGCGTGGCGACCAGCTGGATGCCGGTGACGTAGTCGTTCCAGCCCTGCGGGTCCTGCAGGGTGAACGAGACCGGCTTGCCCGACGGATCCGTCAGGGCGCCGTTGTTCCAGGTGTAGCCCGCGTCGCTGAGCACCTTCTTGGCGCCGTCGACGTCGATCTTGAAGGTCTGGTCCTTGTACTCGGAGGCGATGTACTGGTCACCCGTCGGCTGCGGGATGCCGGTCACGTTGGTGAGCTCGGGGCCGGCGTTGCCCCGGGCCTTCTCGGCGTGCGCCTTGCGGTCGACGACCATGTTGACCGCCTTGCGGAACGCGACGTCGTTGAAGGGGGCCTTGGTGGTGTTGACGACGATCATGTCCGGGCTGAGGACGTTGGCGCCCCAGAAGACGTTGTGCTTCGGGTCCTTGTCGACGTAGTTCTTCTTGTAGTCGGTGATGAAGATCTGAGCCCAGTCGGTCTCGCCGCTCTGCAGAGCGCGCAGCAGGCCGGTGTTGTCGTTGTACTCGAGGTACTTGAGCTGGGCCACCGGCACCTTGCCGCCCCAGTAGTCGGTGCGCGCGTTCAGCACGACGCCCTGCGACGAGAAGCTCTTGATCGTGTACGGGCCGGTGCCGACCGCGTTCTTGACCGCGTCCTTGGTGGGGTCGGAGATGCCCTTCCACAGGTGCTCGGGGACCATCGCGACCTGGAGCACGTCGCCCTGCTTGACGAACTTCGACTCGCCGAACGTGAGGACGACGTTGTCCCCGTCCTTCTTGATGTCGGAGAGCTTGAGGCCGCCGAGGTCGAGCGCCGGGGTGTTCTTGATGAGGGTGTACGTGAAGACGATGTCGTCGGCGGTGAACGGCTTGCCGTCGCTCCACTTGACGCCCTTGCGCGGGGTGACCGTCAGCTGCGTGTAGTCGGAGTTCCACTCGACCTTCGACGCGAGCCACGGGGTGGTCTCGTTCTTGCCGACCGGGTTCACGATCGCGAGGGGCTCGTAGATCATCCGGTCGTAGCCGAGCGACATGCCGGAGCCGGTCGTGATGAAGGGGTTGTTGATCTCGGTCGCCAGGATGGCCGCGCCATCCGGCTTCGCCACGGTGAGCGACCCGCTCGAACCGCTCGCGGCGGCCGACCCGCTCGACGAGCAGCCCGTCAGCGCCAGGGCGCTCATGGCCGCGATCGCGGATGCCGTGATCAGGTATTTCCTAAGCCTCATTGCTTCTCCTTCGTGGCGGACACATGCGGCGTGCCCTGGGTGGTGCTGCGGAATTGCGGTGCCTTGCTTACCCGTCAGAAAGTGACGAGCTGGTGTGAGGTTACTGGCTGGTAAGCTCGCACGCAACCAGCCCGAGTGAGAAGCACCACGGAAGAGCCCATGAGCAGCGGCACCACCCACCCGCGCCCCGAGACGGAGCGCAAGCGCAAGGAGATCCTGCAGGCAGCGATCGAGACGTTCGGGACGAAGGGCTCCGTGAACGGGACGCTCGCCGACGTCGCCGAGCAGGTGGGCATGACCCATGCAGGCGTCCTCCACCACTTCGGATCGAAGCAGAACCTGCTGCTCGAGATGCTCGAGTTCCGCGACCGCGACGACGTCGCGCACCTCGCCAGACGCCGCATCCCTGACGGCCCGGCCCTGTTCGCGCACCTGGTCGCCACCGCGCAGCGCAACGCCCTGCGCCCCGGGATCGTGCAGGTCTACACCGTGCTCTCCGCGGAGTCCGTCACGGACGACCACCCGGCGAAGAGCTTCTTCGAGGACCGGTACCGCGTGCTCCGCGGCGAGGTCGACGCCGCCTTTCGGGAGCTCTGCGCCCAGGAGGACGTGACGGACACTGCTGCGATCGAGAAGGCATCGGCGTCGATCCTGGCCGTCATGGACGGCCTGCAACTCCAGTGGCTGCTCGACCCCACGGCGGTCGACCTCGCTGAGGCGAGCGAATTCGCCATCCAGGCGATCGTGAACGGCGTTCTGCACCCGGGCCCGGGACTGTCTTCGTACCTTCCCGACGCCCGATCGGCGAGTGGCGGATCAACCGCCTCCTGAACCTCACCGACCGCTCACGTCGGTCTGACGGTCCGCCGGATCCGCCGGGCGACCAGGAGCCACACCGCCCCGCTCGCCGCCATGAAGAGCAGCGTGAAGGCGATGACGAGGAGGCCGCGCACCGCCGCCGGCCACGACACCGTGTCCATGAGACCGACGAACCCGTCGTAACCGCCGTGCGCGACCACCACCCCGAGGAACGCCAGCACGGCGCCGACCGTCAGCCGGAATCGGCCGGCGCGCGCCCCTGCGAACACCGCCGCGGCGAGGACCGCGGTGAAGACGGGGTGGAGGAACGGCCCGGTGATCTCGCGCATGACCGTCACCTGGATGAAGGAGCCCAACCCGTTGCCCTTGGCGGCCTCTCCCCGCGCATAAGCCTCGAGGAGGTAGCCGAGGTTCTCGACGACGCTGAAGCCGAGCCCCACCGCCCCGCCGACGAAGAGGCCGACGCGCGCGTCCTTCACGGGAAGCCGGAGCGAGAGGAGCACGACCGCCGCGATCTTGACCGTCTCCTCCACCACCCCGGCCAGGAGGAGCGCGAGCTCGCTCGGGTGCGTGGCGGTCCCTCCTCCCAGCACGTCGATGAGCGAGTTCACCGGACCGGCGATGAGCGTCGCGGCCAGTCCGCCGAGGGCACCGATGAGCAGCATGCGCGGCGCCGAGAGCCCGTCATCGACTCGCAGCTTGTACGACATGGTGTAGAGGAGAGCGAGTGCGGTGGTGGCCGCTCCGGTCAGCAGCAGGAACGGCGAGAGCACCGCAACCTTGTCGTGCATGGCAGGAGGCGCGATCGCGGACAGGAGGAAGCCGGTGGCGAAGAGCCAGACCCAGATGCCGGCGCTGCCCGCCACGATGATCCAGGCCCCGAACCGGCCGAGCCAGCGACGCGCCGGACGGGGCGGCCGCACGGGCTGCACCGGGACGACCGGGTAGGTGTAGGCGGTCCACTGCACGCCGCTCCACCAGCGGACGAACCGCGCGTCCTGCGGATCGGGGTACCAGCCGCTCGGCGGCGTCAGGGGCGGGGCGTAGGTCACCTCGTCAGCATAGGAACTCCCGGCTTTCAGCGACTCACCCCAGAACGCGCCACAGAGCGCGGACCCGGCATTGGCCCGCGATGCGCCATAATCACGAACGATGTCGACTCTTCCGCCGCCCCCGCCCGAGCCGCCGGTCCATCCGGAGGGATCCTGGCCTCCGCCGCAGCCGGCGCAATACGCGGCGCCCGCCTACCCCGCGCCCGGTCAGCCGGCGCAGGCGTATCCTCCTCCCCCTTACCCCTACCCGGCCCCGCCCCGCACCAATACGCTCGCTCTGATCGGGTTCATCGGTTCGTTCTTCGTCAGTCTGGTCGGAATCATCTGCGGGCACCTGGCGCTCAGCCAGATCCGGAGGACCGGTGAGGGCGGCCGCGGGCTCGCGCTCGCCGGGCTCATCATCGGCTACGTCTCTGTGACGCTGGGCCTCCTCGTCGCGGTCTTCGTCATCCTCGTTGCGGCGATCGGGGCTGCCAGCGGCTCCTCGGGCGCAGTCGTCCCGCGGAGCGCCCCCGTCTCGAGCGACGACACCGCGACGGTCTCGAGCATGACCACCGCGCTGGGGTCCTCGCTCGACTCGATCGGCTCCTCGATGGTGGGATCGCCCGGATCGGCGCGGGACGAGCTGAGTGCCGCGTCGGAGGCGTTCAAGACGAGCGAGACGAACATCCGGGATTACTCTCTGCAGAGCGATGCGCAGACGGTCTCCGAAGACCTCGACTACTTCAGCGGCGACCTCGCGGATTACCAGTACGCGAGCGCCGGCAGTCGCGATGCGTCGCAGATCAAGACCGACCTCGCCCAGCTGAAGGACGACCTCCAGACGCTCACCGACGACGTGCGCTGAGGTCGAGGCTCGAACCCTCCCCTGCGAGCGTTCGGATATAGCCAGAGAGGCTTGTTCGAGAGCACCATGTAGCCGCCGCCGGCGGAACGCACGACGGCCCGCGGGGCAGCACGAAGAGGATCCCAGTCGCCCCTGCGGCGGCTGATCGGGAGGAGCCTCTCATGACCGAACCATCCACACGGGCGCGCCACGAAGGGGCGCCCCGCGTCGACCTCGCCGACATCGTAGCGGGGCGCGTCAACCACGAGCCCGAGACCGCCGCCACCGCGGTCGCCCGCTTCCACGACCCCGAGCTCGAGTGGCGCCGGCTGTTCTCCGAGGTCTTCGGGACCTTCCTCCTCGTCCTCGCCGCTGCGGGCGGCGGGATGATGGGCGCGCTCTTCCCGGGCTCGGTGTCCCGCGCCGCGGCCGTGACGGCGCCCGCCCTCACCGTGCTCGCGGTGATCCTCTTCATGGGGAAGGTCTCCGGCGCCCACCTGAACCCCGCGGTGTCCGTGGCGTTCGCACTCCGCGGCGACTTCCCCTGGATCCGGGTCCCCGGCTACATCGTCGCGCAGCTGCTCGGCGCGACTCTGGCCGCCGGGCTCCTCCGCGTGGTCCTGGGCGTCTCCGCCTCGAACGGCTCGAACTACCCCACGTCCGCCCTGCCGGAGTGGGCGTCGCTGGTGATGGAGCTGGTGCTCACCTTCGGCCTGGTCTCCGTCATCCTGGGCACCGCCTCCGGGGCTCAGAACATCGGCACCGTCGGAGCGTTCGGCGTCGGCGGCTACATCGCGCTGGCGGGGCTCTGGGGCTCTCCCGTCTCGGGCGCGTCGATGAATCCCGCCCGGACCTTCGGGCCCGACCTGATCTCGGCCGACTTCCGCGGCTACTGGATCTATATCCTCGGGCCGCTGGCAGGGGCGATCCTCGCGGTCATCACGGCTTATGCGCTGCGCGGTCGCGGAGGGGGCCGCTCCGGATCGGAGGCGGCGCAGGGCGCGATCGACACCCAGGTGGCGCGGCCGGACAAATCCTGAGGACGTGCCGGGCGAGACCCGCGCGTCGGACAGGGACGCCGGGTTACGCCTCCTGCTCCTTGCGGGCGCGGAAGGCGATCATGTTGACGCGGTTCCCGCAGCGCACGCTGCAGAAGCGCTTGGAGCCGTTGCGGGAGAGGTCGAGCAGGAGCCCGTCGCAGTCGTCCGCGGCGCACACCCGGAGGCGCCCGGTCTCGCCGGAGCGGATGACGTCGACGAGGGCGAGCGCGATCTCGACCCGGATGCGCTCGGCGAGCGGGGCGTCCTGCGCGGTCGCGTGCAGGTGCCAGTCGAAGCCGTCATGCCGCATGAGGTACGGGAGCGCCCGCGCCTCCGCGAGCATCGCGTTGACCTCGAGGGCGGCGGCGTCCCGATCGAGCGTCCAGGCCTTGTGGAGGCGCCCCCGCGTCTCGATGACGTCGCGCAGCTCCCGCTCATCGCCGTCGACCCGTCCGGAGTAGCGGTTCTCGGTGAGCAGCGCCAGGAGCTGCTCCGGGGTCGCGAGCTCGTCCTCCCCGCTCCGCGAGGCGCCCGGCGCCGTGTTGCACAGCACCACGGCGAACTCCAGAGCATCCACCGTGTCAGGGGCAAAATGCAAGTTGACTCCTTACTCCGAGCGGCGGTAGCGTCAGGACCATCATCCCGCTCGACCCTGACAGGTGACCCCATGACCCACCGGCACCCGGCGACGCTCGGCCTCCTCATCGCTGTGCTCGCCGCCGCGACGTTCGGCATGTCGGGTGCGTTCATCAAGCCGCTCCTGGAGAGCGGCTGGTCGCCCGTCGCCGCGGTCACCGCCCGCGCCCTCATCGGCGGCCTCGTCCTGCTCCCCGTCGCGCTGCTGTCGCTGCGTGGCCGGTGGGCGGCCGTCTGGAGGGGGCGCTGGCGGCTGCTGGGGATGGCTCTCGTCGGCGTCGCCGGCACCCAGGTGCTGTACTTCGGCGCCATCCAGCGCATCCCGGTCAGCACGGGGATCCTCGTCGAGTACCTCGCACCGGTGCTCCTGGTCGGGCTCGTCTGGGCACGCACACGCCGGGTTCCTCGCGCGGTCGTCCTCGTGGGCTCGGTTGTCGCGATGGTCGGGCTGGTAATGGTCGTGGCGCCCGGAAGCGGAGTCGCCCTCGATCCGCTCGGGCTCCTTCTGGCCGTTCTCGCCATGACGGGGTGCGCGGCGTTCTACGTCATCGCGGCGCGGCCGAGCGACGGCCTGCCTCCCGTCGCACTCGCTTCCGGCGGCCTGCTGGTCGGTGCCCTGGCGCTGGCGGCCGTAGCCGCGACCGGCCTGCTTCCGGTCACGGTCAGCTTCTCGGACGTTCCCCTGTTCGGGCAGTCGGTGTCCTGGTGGGTGCCTCTGGCCATCGTGGGCGTCTTCGCGACGGCGATCGCGTACGCGGCGAGCATCACGGCGACCGAGCTGCTCGGATCCCGGCTCGCCTCGTTCACCGGGCTCCTGGAGGTGGTGGCTGCGACCGTCTACGCCTGGCTGCTGCTCGGCGAACGGCTTGGCCCGCTCCAGCTCCTCGGCGGGGTGCTCATCGTCGGCGGCATCGCCCTGGTGAGAGCCGAACGCCCGGAGGCCGAGGCGCTCGAGGACGCCGATCCCGTGGCTCCGGCGCGCGCGAAGGTGTGACGCATCGCCTCCGAATAGCATGGCCGGATGATCCGCACGCGTCTCTACCGCGGCGGCGAGCTCGTCCTCTCGGACTACCCCCTCGCCGACGTCTCCGACTACATCGAGGACGATGAGGCCACGATCTGGGTCGACTTCCTCGACCCGACCCTGGCGGACCTCGCCGCGCTCGAGGAGGAGCTCAGCCTCCACCCCCTGGCCGTCGAGGACGCCGTGCACGAGCATCAGCGCCCGAAGCTCGACAAGTACGACTCGCACCTCTTCCTCTCCGCGTACGGCGTCTCGCTCGACGAGGCGACCGGGGAGCTCTCGACCCGCGAGGTCAAGGCGTTCATCACGCCGCGCGCGCTCGTCACGGTGCACGGCGAGGAGTTCGACATCGGCGCCGTCGAGGCCCACTGGGACAAGCAGCCGGACCTGATGTCGCGCGGCGTCTCCTTCCTCCTCTGGGGCCTTCTCGACACCGTGGTCGACGGCCACTTCGAGGCGGTGCAGCAGCTCGACACGGCGATCGACACCCTCGAGGACGACCTCTTCGACTCCGGGCCCCGCGGCCTGGACATCCAACGCAGGTCGTACGAGCTGCGGAAGTCGCTCGTCCTCCTGCGCCGGGCGGTCCTCCCGATGCGGGAGGTCGTCAACACCTTGATGCGCCGCGACCTCGAGGCGATCGACCCCACGATGACGCCCTACTTCCAGGACGTCTACGACCACGTCCTCCGCGCCACCGAGTGGACCGAGTCCCTCCGCGACCTGGTCACGAGCATTCTCGACACGAACGTCGGGCTGCAGGGCAATCGCATGAACCTCGTCATGAAGAAGGTCACCAGCTGGGCCGCGATCATCGCGGTGCCGACGGCGATCACCGGTTTCTACGGGCAGAACGTGCCGTATCCGGGGTTCTCGACGGTCTGGGGCTTCTGGACCTCGAGCGCCCTGATCGTCGGCATCTCGGTCGCGCTCTACGCCGCCTTCCGGCGCAACGACTGGCTCTAGCCGGCAGACGCGGCGAAGCCGTTCAGCGGCGGAGAAGGCGCAAAGCCGCGACAGGGCAGAGCGCGACGGCATCCTCTGCAGCGTCGAGCTCGTCCGACCGGAGCGGGACGTCGGAGCGCAACGCCTCGTCGCCGCGCACCGCCACCGGGTAGCCCCAGTCGTCGCGCCGGATGGCGTGGTCGAGGATCTCGGCGCACAGGCCGCGGCCCTCGCACCGTGTCCAGTCGATGTGCAGGAGGGACGGAGCGGCCTTCACCGGGCGCTCCGCGTGCAGCGCCCGGAGGCGTGGGCCCGCATGTCCGCGCCGAACACCTGGACCGCGCTCCGCACCAGCCTGACCGTGCCGTCCGGGTGGTGGCACGCGCCGCGACCCACGACGAGGTCCGACACGCGCTTGAGCTCGGCGGAGTTCGCCTTCACCTCGGACCCCGTAGCGATGGAGGCGAGACGCGCCGCCATCGTCGGGAGGCCGAACATGCACGGTCCGCACTGGCGGGCGGACTGGCCCGCGAGGTAGTCGACGATCTCCGCCGTCGCGGCGAGCCCGCAGCGGTGCGAACCGAGGACGTGGAGGATGCCCGCACCGGGCTGCGCACCGAACGGATCCAGCGCGCGCTTGGTCAGCGCGGTGCCGAACGACCGCGCCGGCACCCACGCGCCGTGGTACCCGCCGACGAGCACCGCCGCGGCCGTGGAGAGGTCGAGTCCGACGACGCGGAGCACATCCTCGAGGACCGCGTCGGTGCGCACCTCGTAGACGCCCTCCTGGGGCACGTCGCCGCTCACCGACACGAGGCGGGTGCCCGGATCCTCCGGGTCGCCGACCTCGCGGAACCAGGCCGCGCCGTAGCGGGCGACGAGGGCGAGGTGGGCGAGGGTCTCGACGTTCTGCACGACCGTGGGACGCCCCTTCAGCCCCGACTCGGTCAGTCGCTTGGTGTGATCCCTCGGCCGGGGGTCGGCGTTCTCGATGGTGTTCACGATCGCACTGGCCTCGCCCGCGACGAAGCCGTCCCCCGCCTCCACCAGCTCGATCGGGTTGGCATCGGTGCGCTCATCGATGGCCCGCTGGACGAACGGCAGGGAGGCGCGGTCCGCGACCAGCAGCACGTTCCGCGCGCCGATGGTGCGGGCGGCGGTGAGCAGTCCGTCGATGACGAGGTGCGGCGCATTCCGCAGCAGGACCGCGTCCTTTCCGCTGAGGGGCTCCCCCTCCGATCCGTTCGCGATGACGATCGGAGCACGCGACCGCCCGCGACGCGTCCCGGAGTCGACCGCCGCGGAGAGCTTCGTCGCGATCGGGAACCCGGCGCCGCCGCGGCCGGTCAGCCCCGACTTCTGGAGTTCGGTCAGCATGGCGCCCGGATTGCGCTTCGGGAGCGCCCCGAAGGTGCGGACGTGCGACTCGAAATCGGCGTCGGCGCCGGCCGACAGGAGCCTGCGCTCCGTCGCCGCCGGCCCGGTCGTGCCTCGTGCGGAAGGGTTCATGGTGATCGTCATGCGCCGTCCTTGAATCCTGCGGCGGAGCGCCGCGTGCGGGAGTGCTCGAGATAGCCGGACGACAGCCTCCACGCCACGGCCGCTACGACCAGGACACCGGACGCCGCCGTGAGCAGGAGGAACCATCGGCTCGTGCCGTTGGTGCCGTTGCCGATCGCGTGGAGGACCGCGATCGGCCACATCGCATAGGTGAACCAGTGGACGAAGCGGAAGGCGCGCTGGCCGATCCGGCGCCGCAGCAGCGCGGTGATGACGATCGCCACGATGAGGTCGAAGGCCACCGTGCCGAGACCCTGCCAGAACGGCTTGAACGAGCCGGCGAAGGGCACGACCACATCGAGGAGGGACAGCTTGGCGTACGAGTCGAACATCAGGGTCCCGATATGCAGGACGAGGAAGACCACCGCCAGCAGCGACACGTTCCGGTGGAGGAGCGAGACCGAGAACCGCGGCATCCCCGGCAGGGGGCGGCCCGACCGCGTGACGATGCCGAGCACGAGCGTCACCGTGAACAGCAGCAGCGCGATCAGGCCGGAAGCCCGGCCGAACGCCCAGAGCACCTCATCCATCGCGGTCCCTCCCTCTCCTCGTCGTCGTGCGCGTCAGGAGCCGGAGCTCTGCCCGCTGACCGAGCCTCCCTGGCTGGGCTGGACGGGAGCGGGAGCCGGGGCGGGCGCCGGGGCTGCCGGCGCGGGCGCCGGCACAGCGGGCGCCGGAGCCGGAGCCGCCGAGGACGGTGACTCGCTGGGGCTCGGCGCGGCCGACGTCGGCGCGGGGGACGGGTTGACCGTCGCCGGGGCGGTGGGCGCCACGGATGCCGGGGCGGCCGCGTGCTTCGTAGGCGTGCTCGCGAAGAGAACCCCCGACGCGAGCCCGGCGCCCGCCACGCTGACCACGCCGACGAGGCCAGTCGTCCATCCCACTACCCGCTTGCCGCGCATCCAGGTCGTCATCCCGCCTCCGATCGATCAGTCGTTCCCTGTCTGCCTTTCACACTTCCCGCGAATTCTTGCCGGATTCTTACACGACGTGGGTATCGCCTGATGATCCCCAAGCATTCCCCGAGGAATCCCTCTACGCGCGTACAGAATGCGGACACGCGATCGCCGCTGCGAGCGCCTGCGGGACTTTGCCTCCTCAGTTCTCGGCGCGCGACTCGGCGCGGGACCGCCGGCGCATCGCCACGAGCCGGATGAGGAGGGGCACGACCGAGATGACGACGATCCCGATCAGCACGAGGTCGAGGTACGACGAGACGAACTGCGCCACCCCGGGGACCTGGCCGAGTCCGTAACCGATCAGCACGACCGCGGTGGCCCAGATCGCGGCGCCGACGATGTTGTAGACGGTGAAGTGCAGCCAGCGCATCTTCCCGACGCCCGCCGCGACCGGCGCGAGCGTGCGGATCACGGCGATGAACCGGGCGATCATGACCGCTGCGCCGCCGAAGCGGTCGAAGAAGCCCTGCGTGCGCGCGACGCTCGCGCGGCTGAAGAGGCCCGCCTCCTTGCGTTCGAACACGGCGGGACCGGCGCGGCGCCCGATCACGTAGCCCACCTGATCCCCCAGCGCCGCGGCGATGACGACGGCGACGATGATCAGCCACAGCGGCTGCGGGAACGCGCCCGTCAGGGCGAGGACACCCGTGAAGAACAAGAGGGTGTCGCCCGGCAGGAAGAAGCCGACCAGCAGCCCCGTCTCGACGAACACGGCAGCACAGACGGCGAGCAGCGCCCACGGGCCGGCTGCCTGAATGAGTCCTTGCGGGTCGAGGAACCCGAGATGCGCGATCACTCGCGTCACCGTACGCCTCCTCCCTGGCAGCCCGAGTCGGGGGATGGAGCGGCGGCGGCACGCCGGCCCGCCAGAGGTCGTCTGGCGGGCCGGCGGGGTGCTCAGCGGAGCGGCGGCGGGGTCAGCCGTCCGCGCCGGCCGGCGTCGTCGTGGTCTTGAAGCCCTCGAGCTTGTTCGCGGCCTCGGCGTACTTGTTGGTGAACGTGTCGGAGATCTTCACCTTGGAGGTGTCGACGCCGATCGTCTTCTCCATCTCGAAGATGGTCTTCGGGCCGCCGGCGGGCATGATGCCATCCGGCAGGAACTGGCCCTTGTCAGTGGTCAGCCCGTCGATGTACTGCTGCTTGCTGATCGTGCTGTTCTGCACGAAGTCCTGCGGCAGCTTGTTCGCGATGTCGGCGGCGGAGTGCGTGTTGATCCAGTGCATCGTCGCGACGAGGGCGTCGACGACCTTCTGCGCGGTTTCCGGGTTCTTCTTGACCCAGTCGGCGCGGGCGAGGAGGCCGGCAGCCGGCCATGCTCCGCCGAGGGCCTTGGTCGCGCCCTTCGTGCTGGCCAGGTCGATCGCCGAGGTGGCGAGCTTCTGCGTGGTGAGCGCCCCGACGGTCGGCTGCGTCGTCATCACGCAGTCAGCGGTGCCGCGCTGGATCGCCGCGATGGCGGTCGAGCCCGCGTGGACGGCCACGGTGTTGTACTGCTTCTTGTCGACACCCGCCTTCGCCGCGATGAACTGGGTGAGCTCGTCGGTGCCCGAGCCGAGGTCGGTGACCCCCATGTTCTTGCCCTTGAAGTCGGCGCCCGAGCTCACCCCGGCCTTCGGGTTGCACATCACGCGCTCGCCGGGCGCGCCCGAGAGCTGCACCAGGTTGATGACGTCCTTGCCCTTGGACTGGAAGTCGACGGTGTGCACGTACCAGGCGCCCGCGAGGTCGACCTGCCCGGACGCCATCGCGTCCTCGGCTCCGACGCCGCCGTTCTGCTCGGTCGAGAGCTCCATGGTGACGCCGTACTTCTTGTAGTAACCGAGCTGCTGAGCCAGCTGGTACGGGAGGTAGATCTGCTTGTCGATGCCGCCGACCATCATCTTGACGGTGGGCATCGGGCCGGAGCTGCTGCCTCCGGCGGCTGCGGTGCCGCCTCCACCGCCGCTGCAGGCCGCGAGGCTCAGGGCCACGAGTCCCGCTGCCGCGAGGGCACCGATGCTGCGCTTGTTCATGGGGGTGTTTCCTTTCGTCGTGCCGGACGGGCCGGCGGTCTGCTTCGTTGCAGGACAGGTGGGGTGGGTCAGATCGCCTGGGCCTCGGAGCGGCTCGGCGGCCGCCACTTGAGGAGGGACTTCTCCAGCAGGGTGATGAGGTACTCGGCCGCCAGGGTGACGACGGCCACGATGACCATGCAGGCGAAGACCGTGTTCGGGTCGAAGTTGCCCTGGGCCTGGCTGATGATGAGGCCGACGCCGTGCTGGGCGCCGAGCACCTCGGCCACGAGCGCGCCGATGATCGCGAACCCGAAGGCCGTGTGGAGGCTCGCGATGATCCACGTCATGGCCGACGGGATGGTCACGTGGCGCGCCACCTGGAACGGCGAGGCGCCGAGGACCCGGACGTTGGCCACCAGGTTCTGGTCGACCTCCCTCACGCCCTGGAAGGCGTTGAAGAAGACGACGAAGAACACGAGCACGGCGGCCAGCAGCACCTTCGGGAAGACGCCGAGACCGAACGCCACGATGAAGATCGAGCCGAGCACGATGCGGGGGATCGAGTTGACGATCTTGATGTAGGGGCCGAAGACGTTCGCCAGGTAACGGTTCGAGCCGAGCACGATGCCGAAGACGACGCCGGTGACCGTTCCGAGCAGGAAGCCGAGGAACGCCTCCTGGACCGTGATCCAGAGGTTCTCCCAGATCGTGCCGAACGCGGTGCCCTGCGTGAACAGGTGCACCAGGCTGTCCCAGATCCCGGAGGGCTGGCCGTAGAAGAACTTGTCGACCCACCCGGCGGCCGTGAACCACTGCCAGCCGCCGATGACGATGATGGCGAGCACGATCCGGCCGGTCCACACCCAGGCGGTCCGGCGGCTGTGGGCCCGTCTGCCCGCCGCCTGGAGATCGAGCTGCCGCTCGGCTGTGCTCGCCGCGGGCGCCGTCGTCTGGCCGAGGGTGTTCTCTGTCTTGTCGGTGTTCTCTGTCATCGCCATGGTGGTCACGCCGCCGCTCCTGCCGTCTGCTCGTAGGCGCGGGTCACTTCGTCGCGCAGCGACTCCCAGATGCGCCCCTGGATCTCGAGGAAGCGCTCCTCGTGGCGGATCTCCTGCACGTCGCCGCGCGGGCGGGGCAGGTCGACGTCGAAGACGTCCTTCACGGTGCCCGGGCTGCTCGTCATGATGACGACGCGGTCCGACAGCGCGACGGCCTCGTCGAGGTCGTGGGTGATGAACAGCACGGAGGGGCGCAGCTCCTCCCACAGCTGCAGCAGCTCGGTCTGCATGATCGCCTTCGTCTGAACGTCGAGCGCGCCGAACGGCTCGTCCATGAGGAGGATGCGCGGGTTGTTGATCAGGGCCGCGGCCATGGCCACGCGCTTCCGCATGCCGCCCGAGAGCTGGTGCGGGTAGCGGTCCTCGAACCCGGCCAGGCCGACGCGGCGCAGCCAGTCGCGGGCCAGGGCCGTCGCCTCCTTCTTCGGGGTGCCGAGCAGGATCGGCCCGATCATCACGTTGGCGAGCACCGTCTTCCAGGGGAAGAGCGAGTCGGCCTGGAACATGTAGCTCACGCCCGACGTCACCCCGTCGACGATCCGTCCGCCGACGCTGACCGAGCCGGCGCTCGGGCGCTCGAGCCCGGACACCTGCGCCAGCGTGGTGGACTTGCCGCAGCCCGTCGGGCCGACGATCGCGCAGAACTGGCCCGGCTCGACCGTGACGGTCACATCCTGGATCGCCGTGAACGTGTCGCCGCGCGGGGTGAGGAAGCGTTTCGTCAAGCCGACGATGTCGATGCGGGCCGATCCGTCGGAGCTCTGGGCTCCGGCGGCACCGCCGTGTCTTTGTGCACTCATCTGCAAGACCTCTCTGTCTTCGTGCCTGTGGAGGTTGATGCTCGCCGAGCCGCACCTGCCGTGTCTCGCTTCTGCCCTATTCGCCCGGTTCTGTGCGTTGCGGAAGGTTTTGGGCGTTCTGCGCGGGCGCCTTTCCCGGCCCCGGATGGGACAATCGCTGTGATGCGACGACGGATCAAGCGACTCTCGAGCCAGATACTGCTGGCTCAGCTCGTGATCCTCACTGCCTCCATGGCGATCGGTTTCGCCCTGTTCGCGCAGACCGCGCGCAGCAACCTCGACGCCGACTACCAGGCTCGCGCCGCGGCCATCGCGCAGACGTTCGCGGGCATCCCGGCGATCCAGACCTGCATCAGCACCGGCGGCCCGGACTGCGCCGCCACCGTGCAGAACCTCGCGTCGCAGACGGCGAATCGGACCGGCGCGGCCTACGTCGTCACCATCGACAGGAACCGGATCCGGCACTCGCACCCGAATCCCGCTCTGATCGGCAAGCAGGTGTCGGAGCCGCTCGTCGCTCAGGACGGCCGGGTGCACCTGGGCATCAACTCCGGCTCCACGGGTGTCACGGCCGCCGCGCGCGTCCCCCTGTTCGCACCCGCCTCGACCACCATCGTCGGTGAGGTCTCGGTGGGCATCCGCGAGAGCTCGGTCTCCCGCGAACTGCTCGCGCAACTCCCTTCCTACGCCGTGTGGTTCGCGCTGGTCCTCGCCATCGGCACGCTCGCCTCCTTCGGTCTCGCCAGCCTTCTGAAGCGGCGCACCTTCGGGCTCGAACTCGACGAGATCGCGCGCCTGCTGCAGGAGCGCGAGGCGACCCTCCACGGGATCCGGGAGGGGGTCATCGCCATCGACCCGGCCGGCCGCATCACGGTGGTGAACGACGAGGCGCAGCGCCTCCTGCGCCTGCCGGAGGGCGCCCGCGGGCGCTACCTCGAGGACGTCCTCGTCGCGACGCCCGTGCGCGACGCCCTCAGCGGCACGACGGCCGTCAAGGACGCCATCGTCGTCACCGACGACGACGTCCTCGTGGTCAACCGGATGCCCGTCACGCTCGCCGGGCGCCCGCACGGCGCCGTGGTGACCCTCCAAGACCGCACCGAGGTGACGGGCCTGACCCGCGAGCTCGACGGCGAGCGCAGCTTCACCGAGTCGATCCGGGCGCAGCAGCACGAGTTCGCCAACCGGATGCACGCGGTGTCCGGCCTACTGGAGCTCGGCCGCATCGAGGAGGCGAAGCAGTACCTCGACGAGATCCGGGGCACGACCGCCGACCTCGACTCGACCCTCCGCACCCACATCGGCGCGCCGATGATCGTCGGGCTGCTGCTCGGCAAGGCCGCCGAGGCGAACGAGCGCGGCATCGAGCTCGTGATCTCGCCCGACACCGATCTCGGGGAGGCGCCGGGCCGGGTCCAGGCGCTCACAACGGTGCTCGGCAACCTCATCGACAACGCGTTCGACGCCCTCGCCACCACGCCCGGTGCGAGGCGCGTCACGGTGAGCGTGATCGAATCCTCGGACGCCATCACCGTCCGGGTGAGCGACAACGGCCCGGGGGTGCCGAACGGCGACCTCCCCCGGATCTTCGAGAACGGCTACACCACGAAGCACGGCTCGCTCGAGCGCCACAGCGGCCTCGGGCTGTCGCTCGTGCACCGCACCGTCACGAAGCTGGGCGGGACGATCTCGGTCTCCTGCGACCACGGCGCCACGTTCGAGGTCGTGCTCCCCCGGGTGCCCACGGCGGCGGAGGCGGTGCGATGAGCGACGAGCTGTCGGTGCTCGTGGTCGACGACGACTTCCGGGTCGCGAGCGTGCACGAGGGTTTCGTGGAGGCGACGCCGGGCTTCACGGTCGCCGGGAAGGCGCACACCGGGGCCGAGGCGCTCCGGCTGGCGGCGTCCCTCCACCCGGACCTCGTGCTCATGGACGTGTACCTCCCCGACGAGGACGGCCTCGACGTGGTCCGCTCCCTGCTGGCCGAGCCGGCGCCTCCCGCCGTCATCGTCATCTCGGCGGCGAACGACGTCGCGACGGTGCGGCGGGCTGTCCAGCTCGGGGCCCTCCACTACCTGGTCAAGCCGTTCGGGTTCTCGGAGCTCGCGCAGCGGCTCACGGCCTACCGGGAGGCTCAGGAGGGGCTCGCCGGGTTCCCCGCCGAGGCGACTCAGCAGGACATCGACCGGTTCTTCGAGCTGCTCCGGCCCGGTTCGTCGGCGCCTCCCGACACGCTGAGGAGACTCGCCCCGACCCTGCAGGCCGTCTTCGACGCCGTGGCGGCGAGCGCCGCGAGCGTCTCCGCGAGCGAGGTCGCCACGACGATCGGGGTGAGCCGGACGACGGCGCAGCGCGCGCTGACGCAGCTGGAGCAGAGCGAGGTGCTGCGCCTCGAGCTGCGGTACGGCTCGACCGGGCGGCCCGAGCACCGGTACGCCGTGAGGCGCCGCTGAGCCCGGGCGGCTCCCTCCGCGATCGTCCCTCCCGATTGCCCCCTGCCCCGCGCGCACAACCCGGCGCTAGCATCCGCTTGCGGTGCGACGACACGGGAGGTGCGGCATGGCGAATCGGTGGGGTGCTGTGACCGTCCTGGGGGCGGCGCAGTTCGTGATGGTGCTCGACAGCACGGTGATGAACGTGTCGATCTCGACCGTCGTCGACGACCTCCACACGACGATCGCCGCCATGCAGACGACGATCACGTTCTACACGCTGACGATGGCGGCATTCATGCTGCTGGGCGCGAAGCTCGGCGACGTGTGGGGGCGCAAACGCGCGCTCGTGATCGGCGCGATCGTCTACGCCATCGGCTCCGGGACCACGGCGATCAGCCCGAACATCGTGATCCTGTTCATCGGCTGGTCGGTCGTGGAGGGGCTGGGCGCGGTCCTCGTGATCCCGGCCATCGCCGCGCTCATCGCCGACAACTACGAGGGGCGGGCGCGCGTGACCGCGTTCGCCGTGATCGGCGCGGCCTCGGGGGTCGCGGTCGCCGTCGGGCCCCTCATCGGCGGGTTCCTGACGACCTACGCGAGCTGGCGGTACGTCTTCGCCGGCGAGGTGGTCGTCATGGCGATCGTCCTCATCTTCAGCTTCCTCGTGGGCGACCATGGCGGCCGCACCCCGATCCGCATCGACGCGCTGTCCGTGCTGCTCTCGGCGGCCGGGCTCGTGCTCGTGGTCTTCGCGCTGCTGCAGGCGAAGACCTGGGGCTGGATCCTCCCGTCCGGCGGTGCGCCGTTCACCATCCTCGGGCTGTCGCCCGTGCCCTTCCTCATCGCTCTGGGAGTGCTGCTGCTCTGGCTGTTCTTCGACCGCCAGCGCCGGCTCGTCGCCTCCGGACGCCCTCCCCTCCTCGATGTGAGCCTGCTCCACCTCAGCCGGCTCCGGGCCGGGGTGGGGAGCCTGGGCGTCCAGTACACGGTGACGGCCGGCCTGTTCTTCATCATCCCGATCTACCTCCAGCTCACCCTCGGCCTCAACGCTCTCGAGACGGGGCTCAAGATCTTCCCGCTGTCGGTGTCGCTCGTGCTGTTCTCGATCGCGGGGACGGTGCTCACGAGGTGGCTGTCGGCGCGGGTGATCGTGCGGATCGGCCAGCTCGTCCTCGTCGCCTCCTCGCTCCTCCTCGTCGGCTCCGTCGATCCCGAGCTCAAGAGCGCGCTCTTCGCTGTCGGGATGTTCTTCTCGGGCGCGGCCCTCGGGCTGATGGCCTCCCAGCTCGGCAACGTGACGATGTCCGCCGTCGGGGAGTCCAAGCTCAGCGAGGCCGGCGGCATCCAGGGCGTGTTCCAGAACCTCGGCTCCTCGCTCGGCACCGCCCTGATCGGCTCGGTGCTGATCGCCAGCCTCTCCAGCGGGTTCGCGACGGCCGTCGCCTCCAGCTCGCTGTCCGAGAGCGTGAAATCGTCGGTCGCCTCCCAGACCGAGGGAGGGATCACGCCCGTGGCCGTCTCCGACGTCCCCGAGATCGCCCAGAAGGCGGGCCTCAACGAGGAGGACTCGAAGACGCTCGCCTCCCTGTACGAGCAGGCGCAGCTGGACTCGATCCAGCTCTCGCTGGCCGCCCTGGCGATCATCTCGTGCGCCTCCCTGTTCTTCTCGCGCAACCTGCCGAGGGAGGTGCTGGGCCGCACCAAGACGCCTGCCGCGTCGGAAGATACTCCGCCGTCGCGTCGCCGCCAGAAAGTGCCCCGGACGACCGGCCGGTAGGATGGCGTGGGCGGGTCCCGGCTGTTGTCGGGTCTCACCTCGTGCGGGAAGGCCATGGCCGGCCGGCACGCGGAGTGACGAGGAGAGCGGATGCCCAATCGCGGTGCCTGGTGGTGCGTGCTCGGCTTCGCGACGGCTGTCGCCCTCGTCTCCTGCGGACTCTTCTGGGCGCCGGGCGTCGATCACGGGCTGGCGACGGCGAAGGGCATGCCGACCTCCCAGCTGAGCCGTCACGAGTGGTTCGACCTCGCCGTCGCCGTCGCCGCGGCCGCCCTCGCCGTGTTCGCGGTCGTCCGGCTCTCGCTCACGCGACCCTCCCGGGTGAAGGCCTCCTGAGAGGTCCCCGAGAGTTCTCACCACGAACGTCGCACGTTTTCAAGCCCCGCGTGAGCGCTTGACCGCGGGCGGCACCGGGGGTCAGATGGCTGCATGATTGCACTCATCGTCATCCTGCTCGTGATCTGGGCCGTGCTGGCCATCCTGGGGTTCGCCATCAAGGGCCTCATCTGGCTGGCGATCCTGGGGATCGTCTTCTTCATCATCACCGCCATCGTCGGCTGGATGCGCCGCGGTGCGAGCCGCACCTGATCCGCTGACCGAGACACGACCGCGGCTACGTCCCTTCCGGGGGCGCGGCCGCGGTTGTGCGTTCAGCGGCCGTCGTGCGGTGAGCGCCGATCGAGCAGCCGGACCGCTGAATCCGATCGCCCGGAGTCGTTGGACAACAGCGGGTGACAGGGCGAAGGTGGAGGCATGGCCTACGTCGCAGACCCCTCCCGCTATGACTCGATGACCTACCGCCGCACCGGCCGCAGCGGCCTCGACCTTCCCGCGCTGTCGCTCGGGCTCTGGCACAACTTCGGCGACGACCGCCCGTTCGAGACGCAGCGAGCCATCGTCCGCCGAGCGTTCGACCTCGGCATCACGCACTTCGACCTCGCCAACAACTACGGTCCGCCCTACGGCTCGGCCGAGATCAACTTCGGGCGCATCCTGGCCGACGACCTCCGGCCGTACCGCGACGAGATCATCGTGTCGAGCAAGGCCGGCTGGGACATGTGGCCCGGCCCGTACGGTCAGGGAGGCGGCAGCCGCAAGTACGTCCTCGCGAGCCTGGACCAGTCGCTGAAACGGCTCGGCCTGGACTACGTCGACATCTTCTACTCCCACCGGCCCGACCCCTCCACACCCCTCGAGGAGACCATGCAGGCCCTCGACACGGCCGTCCGCTCGGGGAGGGCGCTGTACGTCGGAATCTCCTCGTACGGGCCGGAGGAGACCCGCCGCGCGGCCGAGATCCTCGCCGACCTGGGCACGCCCCTCCTCATCCACCAGCCGTCGTACTCGATGCTCAACCGCTGGATCGAGACGGAGGGCCTCCTCGACACGGTCGAGGAGCTCGGCGTCGGAGTGATCGGCTTCACCGCGCTCGCCCAGGGCATGCTGACCGACAAGTACCTGAACGGCATCCCGGAGGGATCGCGCGCCAGCAAGGACAGCTCCCTCGACAAGGACTGGCTCACCGACGACGCCATCCGCCGCCTCCGTGCCCTGAACGACATCGCACAGGCGCGCGGCCAGTCGCTGGCCCAGTTCGCGCTCGCCTGGGCTCTGCGCGACAGGAGGGTCACCTCCCTCGTCATCGGCGCCAGCCGGGTCGAGCAGCTCGAGCAGAACGTCGCCGCACTCGACAACCTCGAGTTCAGCCCGGAAGAGCTCGCGGCGATCGACGAGCACGCCGTCGACGCCGGCGTCGACCTGTGGGCGGGCGCCCGCCGCGGGGAGCTGTAGGGCGGCGGCGCCAGGCCGGGCGCCGCTGCGGTGGGCTCCGATGTCCCGCGGAGCCCACCGCGCTGGTCATTCCTCCCGGCGCCGCACTCGGAACCACGCGACGACGCTCCCCAGAAGGAAGGCCCCGCACGTGATCCACGCCGCGCTGGCGAACCGGGCCGGGGCAAGCTGACTCGCCATCGCGCTCGCGCCTGCGAGGAGCGGAAAGGCGACGAGGAGACGCCGGCCGATGCGGCGCCGCGGCGAGCGCCGATGTGAAGGGGACTGAGTCACGATTCGGTCCTCACGAGTAAAGGTTCGCGGTCGTAATGCAATACGAGACGGTGCCGCTGAATCCCGCCGACGCCGCGCCAAGGCACGCGATACAGCCAATGCCCGCCGTGACAACACACACCGCCGCACAGGCAATAGAGATCCCGGTGATCACCCAGGCCGCAACACCAGCATTCGAGAGGCACTGATTGAAGTTGCCCCACCAATCGCCCTTCTTGTAGGCCATTGAAGTTATCCGCGGCGCATCAGAATCTGGAGCCGAGACTGTCTGATCGATCACTAGCGATCCGTTCAACCAAGACTGAACTCGGCCAGAGTTCGCGGAATGAGGCGTGAAGACCCACTCGCTGGAGCCGACAACTGTATCGTCATTGGCGAACATCACGGTGAGCGAACTCTGAGAGAGGACACCCTGACCGAGGGCTACCGGGAGCCGGAGGAGGCGCACGTCTTCGCTGACACGCCAGGCGACCGCGCCTCCCGTGTCAAGAGAAAGGCCAGCGCTCGGCTTGACGCCGGCTTCCGCCACCCAACCTAGAAGCGCTTCGGTGGCGGGTTGGGCCAATCGGCGCCAGTCGCGCACTTCCTCATCCATCTGGACGAGGCTCGCCGTCGTTGCTTGCGCGGACGGAGGAATGAGGGGCAATGCAAGTCCATCTTCCTGTGCCGTGGCCGGAATCGATGTCGTCAGAGCGAGAAGCATTGATGCTGCAAGGGCGACTGTCGCCGCTACGCCCGCTCTAAATCGCAAATTCATACTGACCTCCAATATGTCAATGTTAGATCTCAATCTACGGCGGAACCCGCCAGAGAACTAGAGCGTCGGCACTCGACGGTGGTCGCCCTAATCGTTCCGGCTTCCGCCTGGCCGGCCCCGATGGACGTGGCCGGCGACTGTTATCCACAGGTCGGGCCGCGGTTGAAGGGTTGAACGGTCGCTTCTGGCCCTCTCCGGTCGGAAATCGGGCCGCGAGGGGGCCATTAGTGACCGTTCAACGCTCGAGGGCGGCGCGGGGAGCGGGGCGGAGCGGCGCGGAGCGAAGCGCCTACCACCGAGGATGACTCCTGTCATCCCCTGCCGCGCGGGGTGCGTTCCGCCTAACCTCCTTCGTAGCGCGCTGGATGCGACGGACGTGGCTCATGGGTCCTCCGGTCTTCCTGGCGTGTGTGGGGCGGGTCCCGAGCGTCGCCGATGCGCGTACGCTCGGGATCCGGCACAGTCGCGTCTGCGGCGGCCGGCGGGGAGGGCTGGGTGTGAGTTTCCGTATCCGTCGTCCACGGGTCCCCAAGGCTTCTCTGGTTGGGTGGAGGGTGTTCACGTCCTGCGAGGAGAAGTGGCTGAGATGACCGTTCTCACCGACTCACACCTTGCGACCCGCACCGCGCCGCTGCGAGCGGTGCGCCCCTGGACGATCGCGGCCGCCTTCGGGCTGATCGCGACGGTGGTCTGCGCCGCCGGGAGCTGGATCCCGTCGCTCTGGGGCGACGAGGCCACCTCCCTCCTCTCGGCGAAACGGCCGATCGGCACGCTCCTCCCGATGCTCACCCACGTCGATGCGGTGCACGGGCTCTACTACCTGCTGCTGCACGGCTGGATCCGGCTGGCCGGCGAGAGCCCGTTCGCACTGCGGTTCCCGAGCGCCGTCGCGATCGGCCTGGCCGTCGCCGCGGTGACGCTCATCGCCGGCCGGCGCGGCGGCCCACAGGCGGCGGTGGTCGCCGGGATCGTCGCGACCGTTCTCCCCCGCCTGACCTACGCCGGAGAGGAGGCGCGGTCCTACGCGGGATCCGCCGCGCTTGCGGCCTGGCTCACGCTCCTCATCCTCTGGCTCATCGACGGGGGCGGACGCAACGCCGACCCCCGAGCGCGCCGCGCGGCATGGATCCTGTACTCGATCGGGACGGCGGTGTCCGCGTACCTCTTCCTGTACTCGGCGTCCCTCCTGCTCGCCCACGCCGCCCTCATCCTCGCCACGCGGGCACCGCGGCGTGTCTGGCGCGCGTGGGCGATCGCTTCGGGGTCCGCCCTGATCGCCGCGATGCCGCTGATCGTGCTCGGCTTCCTCGAGCGCAACCAGATCAGCTACCTGCAGAACGACGGCGACGACCCGACGCAGTACTACTACCAGCTCTGGTTCGGCATCCCGCTCGTGGCCGTCGTCGCGTGGCCGCTCGTCGCGGCAGCACTGGCGCCGGCTTGGGCGGCCTGGAGGCGCGAACGCGGAGTGCGGCTCGGCAGGGACCCGCGAACCATACCGCGAGCCGAGCTCGGGGAGGCGCCGGAGCGGCCGCTCAGCGCCACCGTCGTCGGCGCTGCCTGGCTGTTCGTCCCGACGGCGGCTCTCCTGCTCGTCAACGCGGTCTTCCCCATGTACACGGCTCGGTACTCGACCTTCGTCGCCCCGGCAGCGGCGCTTCTCGTCGCCGAGGGCGTCCTGGTCGTCGGCGCCTGGGCTGGCGAGCGCCTCCGCCGGCGAGGGGTCGCGGGCGACGCCCGGTGGCACGGGGAGCGGGCGACGGTCGCAGCGACCACGGTCGCGGCCCTCCTCGTGATCGCCGCCTGCACGCCGGCGTACATCCTCCAGCGCGGGCCCTTCTCGAAGAATGACAGCGACTGGGCGCAGGTGAGCGCCGCCGTCGGCGAGTACGCCGCCCCGGGCGACGCGGTCGTCTTCGACGAGAGCACCCGCCCCTCCTGGCGCCCGCGGCTGGCGATGCGCACCTATCCGGCGGGGTTCTCGGGCGTACGGGACGTCACCCTTGAGACCCCCTATTACCGCAACATCGGGTGGGCCGACCGCGCCTACTCGGTCGAGCAGGCCGCGGAGCGCGACCGGTTCGACGGGGTGACCCGGGTGTGGGTGCTCGAATACTCCTTCCAGGGCGTGGAGCACACCTACGGGCTGAGCTCTCTCGAGCGCCTCGGCTTCCGGCAGACGGGCGTGCGCCTCCAGACCCACCGCACGCTCATCCTCGAGCTGCGACGCTGACCCCCCACGGCGTCGGTCGCCGCCGGTACGCTGCAACCATGTGCGGACGTTTCGCTCTCGATCAGGAGACGGATGAGCTGATCCAGGAGTTCGTCGCGGCCGGAGGCGACTTCCGCGAGTGGCGGCCGACGTACTCGCTCGCCCCCACCGACCCGGTCCCGATCGTCCGCGAGCGGGTCGACGGCGAGACCGGCGAGCTGCGCCGGACGGTCGACGAGGCGCTGTGGGATTTCCACCCGGCCTTCATGCGGGAGTCGAAGCGGCCGAACTTCAACGCACGACTCGAGACGGTCGCGAGCAACGGGCTCTGGAAGGGGGCCTTCGCCTCATCGCGCGCGCTCGTCCCCATGCGCGGCTATTACGAGTGGACGGGCGAGCCCGGCCGCAAGCGCGCCCACTTCCTGCATGCGGCCGACGGCGAGCTCCTCGCGGCCGCCGGGCTGTACACCGCCCGCAAGATCGACGACCACTGGCAGCTCTCGACCGCGATCATCACGCGTCCCGCGCGCGACGCTTCGGGCGAGATCCACGACCGCATGCCCGTGTTCCTCGAGCGCTCGGTCTGGGAGCGCTACCTCGATCCGGCCAAGCTCGACGACCCCGGGAAGGAGGGGATGGTCCGGTTCCTCGCGGCCGAGTCCGACAAGGTCGCGGCCTCCATCACGAGCTACGAGGTCGACCGCCGGGTCAACAACTCGCGGACGATCGACCCGGCCGACCCGACGCTCATCGACCCCCTCCCGGACGAGGAGCAGACATGAGAACACAGATTTTCTTCACGGCGCTCCCGCCCGGCGGGCGTCACCGGGCAACCCAGGGAGGCGACCGCTGGCCCACTGATATCCGCTGGAACCGGGAGGCGAGGGCCACCTCCACGACACCCGTTCTGGGGCGCCCCGAGAGCGGTTTTTCGTTTGCCCCGGGTAGAGCGTGACCCTACTATGGGTGACATTCCGGCCCCCGGTCGGGCCCCCACCCCCACAACGACCAGACGACGGCCAGGAACCGCCCCCCGGTTCCGCAACCGAACGGAAGATCCACCCATGCCCCAGCACGCCCGCCCCCGCCGCGCCATGACGGCGCGGCGATGGACGACAGCCGCAGCCGCGGCGCTCGCCACCCTCACGACCGCGGTCGCCGCGGTCGTCCTCGGCTCCACCGGCGCCACCGCCGCCACCACCGGGATCTTCCCGGACGACCTCAAGCCGCAGATCTCCGCGGCCAGCGACACCAACTCGGTCAACCTCGGCGTGAGGTTCACGCCGACCCAGTCCGGCCGGGTCACCGCGCTGCAGTACTACCAGGGCCCGCGAGACTCGGGCATCACCAAGGCCAGCCTCTGGTCCTCCTCCGGCACCGCGCTCGCGACCGTGTCCGTCACGCCGACCCGCGTCGTCGGATGGCACTCGGTCACGCTGCCGAAGGCCGTCACGCTGCAGGCCGGCACGAGCTACACGGCTTCGTACCTCGCCACCAAGGGCGCCTACGCCGTCACGCAGAACGTCTTGAACACGGCGCGCACGACGAACGGCTTCCGCCTCCCCGCCAACGCCGGCGTCTTCCGGTACAGCGGCACCTCCGCCTTCCCGCGTGACACCTACAAGGGCTCCAACTACATGGTGGACATCCAGTTCGCCGCCGACGGGACCGCGGCCGCCGCGCCGACGACCACTCCGAAGCCCGCCGTGACGCCGGTCCCGACGCCGACGGCCACGCTCACGCCGACGCCGACCCCGGCTCCGACGGCCACCCGCACCCCCACCCCGACGCCCACCCCCACGGCGTCCACGCCGCCCGCGGCGCCGGCCCCCGCCGGTGGCATCACGGCGCTCGGACGGAGCTTCCCGTCGCCGTCCACCACCGGGGTCCCCGCCGGCACCGCGCTGACCGCCTACACCGGGCCGTGCACGATCCAGACGCCGAACACCGTGATCGACGCCAAGATCATCAACTGCGACCTCCGGATCCTCGCCAAGGGCATCACCATCACCCGCTCGAAGATCGTCGGCAGCGTCTACGCGGACTACAACGACAACGTCGGCTCGTTCACGATCAGCGACAGCCTCGTCGACGCCGGCACGACCGGCCCCGGCACCGGCATCGGCGACGCCTACTTCACGGCGACCCGCGTCCACGTGACCGGCGGTTCCCGCTCGATCAACTGCTACGCGGACTGCACGGTCCAGGACTCCTACGTGGCGGGTCAGTACACCGACAACACGGGCGTCAACCACGAGTCCGGCATCCGGGTGAACACCAACAGCCACCTCATCCACAACACCATCGGCTGCACCGCCCCCGATGTCGCCCCCGACGCCGGCTGCTCCGCGGCGATCACCGGTTACCCGGACTTCGACCCGGTCCAGGGCAACGTCATCCAGAACAACCTGATCCTCGCCGGGTCCGGCGGCTACTGCTCCTACGGCGGTTCGACCGCGGGCAAGCCGTACTCGGGCCAGACCAAGAACATCACGTTCAAGGACAACATCTGGCAGCGCGGCACCCAGATGGGCGCCGGCAACCGCGGCTATGTCTGCGGCTACTGGGGTCCGATCACCTCGTTCGACATCAACGCACCGGGAGCGGTGTGGTCGAACAACCTGTACGACGACGGGACGCCCGTAGCGCCCGCCAACTGATCCAGGCCAGCAGAGTCCCCGTCACCGGCACCCGGTGGCGGGGACTCCGCCGTTAAGACCTCACCACTCGACCAGAGCGAGCTCGCTGTAGAGGTAGTCGATCCCCGCCGCGTCGACCTCCTTGCTGCGGACCATCTTCGGCCGGTTCTCGACGAAGCGGCCGGGCCCGGGAGGCGCGAACCCGAGCACCCGGCGCTCGGCGAGCGTCAGCGGGAAACCGCGACGCAGGAGGTGAGCGCCCACCTGCGGCCAGGCGCTCAGGAGGAGCTGACGGTCGCCTCCGACGTGGAGCGGCACCGCGAACAGCGGAAGGCGCTTCCGCCGCTCCCGCCGGTACACGAGATAGGCGTAGTTCTCACCGTCGTCCACCAGGAGGTGCCGCGCGGCAGGCGCCTCCCGGTGGTCGCGGTATGCGACCGCTTCGGCGCCCTGGAGCGTCGCTGCCAGGTCTCGCGGTTCCTCGGTCACCCGCATCGTGCCGCGAGACACGGCGGGCACGTTCGCAACGAGGCGCGCGGCCGTGTCCAGGCGCCGAAAGCCCAGGCGTTCGTTCATGGCGACCACGTTGCCGCTCGGCGAGAAGTCGGTGAAGACGTAGCCGCGTTGCGCGAGAAGCGCACGGACCAGGCGCACGCTGTGGGCGCGGTGCTCCTCCAAAACGCAGAACGCGGCGAGATTGCATACGTCGCGCTCGGAGCCGTCGAGGGTCCGGCGCGCGTAGACGGCCGCGTAGACGCCGACGATCCGCTCCTCGTCCACCAGCTGGAACCCGCGGTTGGGAGCAGTGTCGTCGCCCCACGGGGGAAGGAGCAGCCGCGACCACTGCTCGGCCGAGACCCGCGGGTTCAGCTGCTCGTGCAGGAACGCGGCGGCGCGCGGAGCGTCGGCCGTCGTGATCGGCCGGACCTCGGGTCGCCCGCTCGTGCTCACGCCGTACACACTAGCGGCGAACGCTCGCGGATCGGGGCGCGGTGCCGAGCCCGTTGCCGCTACGCTGTGCGCAGGCCGTCAACATCGTCGCGTGGACAGCGTAAGGGGGTCGCCCGTGCCGAGCGTCGTGATCGCCGCGCACAACGAGGAGAACCTCATCGGCGCGACGCTGCAATCCTTGGCCGGGCAGGACCTCCCGGGGGGCGTGGAGGTGGTGGTCAGCGCCAACGGCTGCACCGATCGCACCGCCGAGGTCGCGCGGGCCGCCGGCGTCGCCGTGGTCGATCGCCCCGAACCCGGCAAGCCGGGAGCACTCAACGCGGGCGACCGGGTCGCGACCTCGTTCCCGCGCGTATACCTCGACGCCGACATCGTGCTCCCGCAGCATGCCCTGCGCGCCTTCGTCGCACGACTCGCCGCCGAGCCGGCGCCGCTCGTCGTCATCCCCCGCCGCCGTCTCGTGACGACCGGCCGCCCGTGGCCGGTCCGCGCCTACTTCGCGATCAACGAGCGCCTCCCCGTGTTCCGGACGGGCCTGTTCGGCCGCGGGGTCATCGTCCTCTCCGAGGAGGGCCGAAAGCGCTTCGGCGAGTTCCCGACCCTCGTTGCCGACGACCTCTTCCTCGACTCGCTGTTCACCGACGAGGAGCGCGCGGTCGTCCCCGACGTGGAGGTCTCCGTCGAGGCCCCGTACACCACCCGCGACCTCTTGCGCCGGCTCGAGCGCGTCCGCCGGGGCAATGCGCAGATGCGCGAAGCGGGCGAACGCAGCGGGCTCGGCCTCAGCGTGCGGCGGTCGCGCCGCTGGTCGTGGCTGACCGATGTCGTGGCCCGCGATCCGCGACTCATCCCGGCGGCGATCCCCTATGTCGTGATCACGCTCGCCGCCGCGGTGCGCGGGCGGCGCCGCGTTCCGGACCCGGCACGCAGCTGGGGACGCGACGAGAGCACCCGGGGCGGCACGCGCGCTCCGGACGGACGAGGAGTCACGTGACGATCAACATCTGCTTCCACGGCATCGGCTCGGGCGAAAACGAACGCGAACCGGGCGGCGAGAAGTACTGGATGCGGCGCGAGATCTTCTTCGGCGTGCTCGACGAGCTGCGGGAGCGTCCCGACGTGCGGATCAGCTTCGACGACGGCAACGCCTCCGACATCGAGATCGGCCTCCCTGCTCTGCTCGAGCGAGGGCTGCGGGCCACGTTCTTCCCGCTCGCCGGGAGGCTGGACGACGCCGGCAGCCTGAGCCCGGCCGATCTCCGCGCCTTGCGGGAGTCGGGCATGGCCATCGGCTCGCACGGCTGGGCGCACGTCCCGTGGCGCGGCCTGTCGCCGGACGACCGGCGACGCGAGCTCGTCGATGCGCGCGAGGCGATCGCCGAAGCCAGCGGCGGACCCGTCGATGAGGCCGCGCTCCCCCTTGGGAGGTACGACCGCCGGCTCCTCGCCCACCTGCGCGACGCCGGGTACCGCGCCGCGTACACGAGCGACCGGTACCCGGCCCGGCCCGGAGAGTGGCTGCAGCCGCGGCACAGCGTGACCGTGGCCGACACCGTCGCGTCCGTGCGCCGGGTCGTCGAGCACCGGACCGGGCCGGCCGACCTCCGTCACCGCGCCTCGAGCATGTTCAAACGCCTTCGGTGACCGGTTCGCGGCTCCGCCGGGAGGCGGGCCTCGCGAAGACGGCCTCTCGGCGCCGCCTGCTGATCCCTTCCACGGCGATGACGGCACCGGCGGTCACGCCGAGGCCGAGCACGAGGGCCATTCCGAGGGCGCGAGGCCTGCTCCCCCCGACGTGATAGATCACGGTCGAGCGGGGAGCCGTGGTCACGGTGATGTCGTTGATCGGCGCCACGTGCTTCTCGCGCTGGATGGCGTCGAGCTCCTTCTTCACCCGCTCGATCAGGTCGGTCTGACGCCGCTCCACCGTGGCGCGGTCCGGGGCGACGATGTCGAGGTTGAGGATCTGGCTCTCGAAGTTCGTCCCCCACTGACCGCCCGTGTCGGGGACCACCAGGGACCAGCCGTCGCGGATGCCGATGCCGATCAGGGTCACATCCGGGGACGCGTACTTGGTCTGCTGCCCCGGCCCGGTGATCCGCTTCGCCACGACGCCGGCGGTGTCGATGATGTCCTCGGACTGGGTCGCCAGGGTGTTCGGGTAGTAGGTGCTGCTCGGGGCGAGGAAGACGAGCTGCGTGCGCGTGTAGTAGACGCCCTTGTCGCTGATCGCGAGATAGCCGGCGAGGACCGTGCAGAGCAGCCCGACGAGCACGATGGGCCAGCGTCGGAGGCACGCTCGAAAAAAATCCCACAGAGTCATGAGTCTCCCTCGATTAGACTAACCCGTACTCGCTTCCCGGTCGCCAGTGGTGACGGGCCCACCTCTGAGGGGGTACATCGTGACACGCGACGTGATCCGCGCGCTGGGGCGCCGCTGGTACGTCATCGTCGTCGGCCTCCTCGTCACGGTCGGGCTCGCGTGGGGCGCGTATCGCATCACGCCGCCCACGTACACCAGCAGCGCGCTCATCCTGCTCCTTCCTTCCGAGACCACCGTCGGACCGGGCGGGAATCCCTTCCTCGCCCTCTCGAACCTGGATCAGCCGGCGGGAATCCTCGTGGCCTACTTCTCGGGCACCACAGCACAGGCCCAGGTGAAGGAGCATTCGCCCACGGCGCAGTACACCGTCGCCATCAACAGCTCCACGCGCGGCCCCATCATCGAGGTCGACGTCACCGACAAGACGTCCGAGGGCGCGCTCAGCGCTCTCGACTACATCACCGGCCAGATCCCGGCCGAGCTGAGCAGCCTCCAGAAGCAGGTCGACGCGCCGGCGAACGCCGTCATCACCTCGATGCCGCTCACCGTCGACCAGAAGGCGAAGGCGGACTACTCGGGAACCATCCGCATGGTCATCACCGCGGTGGTCGTCGGTCTGCTCGCGACCGGGCTCATCGCGTTCGCCCTGGACGGCCTGCTCCTCAGCAGACGCGCGAGGCGGCAGGCCCGCGCAGCGCGCGAGGCACCCGGGACGGGGACGCCGGGACCCGCCGAACCGAGGGGCAGGCGGCAGCCGCGCTCCGCGCGCAGGCGCGCCGAGAAGCCGGTGCCTGCGCCAGAGGCCGCGGTCGAGACCGTCCCGCCTCCGGAGGGCAGTGCCGACGAGGCCAGCGCCAACGAATCCCGCGCCGACGAGGCCAGCGCCGACGAATCCAGCGCCGACGAATCCAGCGCCGACGAACCCAGCACCGACGAATCCGCCGCCGGCGAGGTCGCGGTCGTGGCCGCCGACGCCGGGCGGGAGACGTGACGACCAAGCTCGCGCTGCCGGATCAGCGGCTGGTGGCGAGCCAGGTCGATGCCGTCGGGTGGCTCACGGTCTACGTGGTCCTCCTCCTGTTCGTGCCGACGCGCCTGGTCTTCGGTCCGCTCGGCAGCGCCGGAGCACCGTCGATGCTCTTCGGCCTCGGGAGCCTGGTCGTGTGGTTCTGCCTCCGCCTCGGCGCCGGGCACTCCTCCTGGACGGACAGCCAGCCGATCCGGATCGCGCTCGGTGTCTTCCTGGTCTCCGTCGGCATCACTTACGTCCTGGCGATGTCGGCCCCGATGCCCCAGCCGGAGATCAGCCCGGCGGATGTGGCCCTGCTGGCGCTCGCGTCCTGGAGCGGGACCCTCCTCCTGACCCACGACAACGTCCCGGAGCGGAGCCGGCTCGAGACGCTGATCTGGCGCATCTGCGTCTGCGGGGCGATCATCGCCCTGCTCGGCATCTTCCAGGTCCTCACCCGGCAGGTCTGGGTCGACCGCATCTCGATCCCGGGGCTCACCGGCACGCCCGGGTACGGGCTCAACGCCCGCGGCGGCTTCCCCCGGCCGGCGGGAACGGCGACGCACCCGATCGAGTACGGAACGCTCGTCACGATGATCCTCCCGATCGCGCTGTACGTCGGGTTCAACCAGAAGAGCCGGCCGCTGCTCGTCCGCTGGCTTCCCGCCGCCGCGCTGGGCGCCGTCGTCCCGCTGACCTCCTCCCGGTCCGCCTACCTGGGCGCCGCCGTCGGGCTGATCGTGTGCCTGATCGGCTGGAGCCGGGCTCGCCGGCTGCGGGTGCTCGCAGTCGTCACCGTCGGCGTCGCGGCGATGAGCGTCGTGACGCCGAATCTCTTCAAGTCGATCATCGGGCTGTTCGCGGGGGCCTCGAACGACCCGAGCATCGCCTCCCGGACCGACAGCTACTCGCTCGCGGGGGAGTTCCTCGCGCGGAAGCCGCTGTTCGGGAGGGGGCTCGGCACGTTCCTCCCGATCTACCGCATCTTCGACAACGAGTACCTCCTCCTGCTCGTCACCGTCGGCGTGATCGGGACGGCGGCCTTCCTCGCGCTCGGCGTCACCGCCTTCGTGTCGATGATGCGGCTGCGCTCGCGGGTCCCCGACGAGGGGTCCCGCGACCTCGCCATGGCCCTCGCGGCCGCGATGGCGACCGGCTTCGTCTGCCTGTTCACCTTCGACGCCTTCGCCTTCCCGATGACGATGGGGCTGCTGTTCCTCATCCTCGGACTTGCCGGCGCGCTGAGACGCATCGAGAATGCGGGAGCGAGTTTTCCTCGTCTTGTAGGATGAGCGCCATGCGCGTGGACGTCGCCGCCGTGGTCGTGACCTACAACAGCGAGGACCATGTGGCCGAGCTGCTCGACAGCATCCCCGCCGCGGCCGGGGGGCTCACGTATTCGGTGGTCGTCGTGGACAACGGTTCCACCGACGGCACGCTGGAGCTGCTCGACCGGCGCACCGACTGCACCGTGGTGCGCTCGACCAACCGCGGCTACGCGGCGGGGATGAACACGGCCGTGGCGGCGTCGCCCGAGGCCGAGTCGATCCTGATCCTCAATCCCGACGCCAGCCTCGATCCGGACTGCATGCCGCGCATGCTCGAGGTCCTCCGGAAGCCGGGCGTCGGCATCGTTGCGCCACGGGTCCGGGAGGCGGACGGCAGCCTCTCGCCGACGCTCCGCCGCGGGCCGACGCTCGGGCGCGTGGGCGGCCTCAGCTTCACGGGCCTTCCGGCGTTCGCGGAGCGCATCGAGGACCCGCGCGAGTACGAGACCGAGCACGAGGTCGAGTGGGCGGTCGGCGCCATCCTCCTCGTCCGGGACGAGTGCTACCGCGAGCTCGGCGGACTCGACGAGTCCTACTTCCTCTACTCGGAGGAGACGGACATGAGCCTCCGCGCGAAGGACGCCGGCTGGGCCACCGTGTACACGCCGGCGGCGGGGGCCATGCACATCGGCGGCGGCTCGGGCGAGAGCTCGACTACGCACACGATGAAGATCCTCAATCGCATCCGGCTCTACCGTCGCCGGCGCGGCCCGCTGCTCGCGTGGCTCTACTGGGCGCTGACGGTCCTCACCGAGCTCCGTCGGGCGCTCCTCGGTCACGACAAGTCCCGCCCGACGGTGCGGGCACTCATCCAGCCGTCGCGGCGGCCGCCGCAGCTCGGTGCCAACAGCACGCTGATCCCGCGCTGACGTGACGGCGTCGATGAGAGTCCTGCTCGTGGCCCCCACGTGCGACGGCGACGACGTGGGCGAGTCCTGGGTCGCCTACCAGTGGGCGAAGCTCCTGTCGGCGCGGTTCGAGCTCACACTGCTGACGACCTACAAGCGCGGGCACCGGCCGCCCTCGGAGCAGCTCCCCGGCGTCGAGGTCGTCGAGTGGGAGGAGCCTCCCGGCGTCGGCCGGTTCGAGCGGCTCAACAGCCTGATGCAGCCCGCCTACGCCCTCTTCCTGCTCCGGGCGCGCCGCTGGCTGAGGCGCCGGCTCGCGGAGGGCGTGCGTTTCGACGTCGCCCACCAGGTCGTCCCGGTCGCCATGCGCTACCCGTCGCCGGCGGTCGCCCTCGGCGTGCCCTTCGTCATCGGGCCGGTCGGAGGGAGTCTCGCCTCTCCGGCGGCGTTCGCCGACGAGGAGGGTGCCACGCCGTGGTACCAGCGCCTCCGGTCGCTCGACTCGTGGCGGATCCGGAGGGACCCCCTCCTCAGGCGCACCTACGAGAAAGCCGACTGCGTGATCGGCGTCGCGCCGTACGTCGAGGAGTTCCTCGCCGGGCTCCGGCTCCAGCGGTTCGAGACCATGAGCGAGACCGCCATCCACGAGGTCAAGCCGCCCGTCGACCGTTCGGGGAGGCAGGGGCCGGTCCGGCTCCTCCACGTCGGCCGGACCGTGCGGACGAAGGGGCTGCGGGACGCGATCCGGGCGCTCGACCGCGTGCGCGATCTCGACGTCGTGCTCGACGTCGTCGGCGACGGCAACGACCGCGCCGCGTGCGAGGCCCTCGTCGCCGAGCTGGGCCTGGAGGATCGGGTCACCTTCCACGGCGCTCTCCCCCGCGCGGCCGTCGACGCCTTCTACGAGCGCGCGGACGTCTTCGTGTTCCCCAGCTACCGCGAGCCGGGCGGCAACGTCAGCCTCGAGGCGATGGCGTACGGCCTCCCCCTGATCGTGTGCCGTCGCGGCGGCCCGGGCGCTAACGTCGACGACACGTGCGCGTTCCGCCTCGACGCCGCGTCGCCGGAGCAGCTGGCCGCCGACTGCGCGGCGGCCATCCGGCGATTGGTGGAGGACCCGGCCCTGCGGTCGCGCATGGGAGCGGCGGCCCGTGGGCACGCCGAACGGACCCACCTGTGGCAGTCGCGCCTCGAGCGGGTCAGCGCTCTCTACGGGGAGCTGGCCACGCGCGCCGGCTGAGTCGAAGCGACGACGAGGTTCGTCAGGAAGCCGACCGAGCTCGGTCGCGGGTCGATCTCGCCGGCGAGCATCCGGCCGACCCAGGCCTGGTCGAGGACGTCGAGCGAGCTGAGGGTCTCGCCCACCGCCGGGTCCTGCCGCCACCACTCGACGACCTTCTGCGCGAGGACGTCGCCTCCCGCGGGAGGACGGTTGCCGCGCCGGACCCGCTGCAGCGCCTTGCGCGCGAGACGGGTGCCGGTCCGTGCGGTCTGCGCGACCGGGTGGAGGAAGGACGGGTTCGCGTACGCGGACGGGCTGGGCCGCCCCTCCAGCGGGATGCTGCCCAGCTCCGGGTCGAGTTCCATCTGCAGCGCGGCGAGGAACCGCGAGTGCGCCTTGTCCTGCGGGCTCAGCGCCGTGCAGATCGCGAGGAAGTCGTGGTCCAGCATCGGGTTGACGACGACGCGCTGGTAGCCGACGGCCGTGTCGGTCGCGCCGGCCCAGCGCTGCATGCGGTCTCGGAGGTAGAGCGCATCCGTGGCGCGGAACCACTCGTCGCCGCCGCGCCGGAGGGAGGCGTACACCTCGCCGTTCGCCGCATCGCGCGCCCACTCGGCGAACTCGGTCGTGAGGAGGCCCGGCTCGACCGCCTCGTTGACGAACATCCGCCAGGCGGCCAGCTGCTCGGCGTCTTTCCGCGTGTACGGCCGATCGCGCACCCGGCCGACGTAGTAGAAGCCGCGCGCGACCTCGCCCCCGAGCCCGGAGATCCGCACGCCCTGCTCGAACCCGCGCTCGCCGACGCCGAGAGCCGCGAGCGCCACCGGATCGGACATGCCGTCCAACCGCAGCGCCGCCTCGCGGCACAGCTCCCACGCCTCCGCCGGGTCGATCCCGCCGAGGTCGGCGAGGCCGTGCACCCGGTGCTCGATGCCGTAGCGGGCGCTGATCCCGCTCGCGATCTCGACGTCTCCACTGCCGGGCACGCTCAGCGTCATCGCGCGCAGCCCGCGTCGCCGGGAAGCGGGGATCGCGCTCAGCAGCAGGCGGGAGTCGAGCCCGCCGGTCAGCTGGAGCACCGCCTCCGGGTGCTCGTCGAGGAGGGACGCGAGCGTCGTCCTGAGTACGGCGGCGGCTTCGGCGACCGCGTGGTCGAGCGGCCGCGGCTCGCCGGCCGCCTCCTCCGACGACGTGACCGTGACGCCGCCGGAGCCCAGCCGCGCCGTCGCCCCGGGCGCGAGCTTCCGCACGCCCTCGAAGAGCGTGCGCTGACCGAGCTGCCAGCCGAGCAGCGACTGCACGCCGACCGCGACCCGATCGAGCTCGGCGCCCCGGGCCCACCCGGCGAGCAGAGCCGACGTGGAGAGCACCGCGCGCCCCGCCGAGTGCGGCCGGCTGCGGAACAGCTGCCGGAAGCCCATCGAGTCCGCGACCATGACGACGCTGCCGTCGCGGACACCGGCCGCCGCGAAGGGAGGAAGCAGACGCGTGAGCGCGTCGGTGTCGGTTCCCAGGAGGGCGGCGACCTCGGACTCGTCGACCGCGCCTCCAGCCCGCCGCGAGACGCGGGACAGGACCAGCGTCCGCGGGTCGGACGTCGGCGTGAGACCCCAGTGCGCCAGTCGGACGGCGCCGGCGGCGACATCGGACGCGTCGCTCCCGATGGCTGCCGTCACGGCCGCCGGGAGCGGACCCTCCTCGTACGCGAGGATTCCGGGGAGCGCGGCCGCCGGCATGATGCTAGGCCGCCAGCTTGGCGTCGACGAAGTCGGTCAGCGAGCCGACGGTCTCGAAGAGGTCGGCCCCGAACTCGTCGTCGTCGATGACGATGTCGAAGCGGTCCTCGATGGCCGCGACGAGCTGCACGACACCGAAGGAGTCGAGTTCGGGGAGCGCCCCGAAGAGGGCCGTGTCGCGAGTGAGGTCGCCGGGGCTCTGCGACAGCTCGAGCGTGTCGATGAGGACCTCGCGGACGGTGTCGACGGTTTCGGTCATGGGCTGGTTCTCCATTCGGTGCGGGTCGGGTGTCAGACGAGGACTTCGGCGGGTGCCGGGTGGCCGAGGAAGGCGGTCGGGCTGGCGGTCAGGCCGTAGGCGCCCTGCTGGAAGATGACGACGAGGTCGTCGATCCCGGCCGCCGGGAGGGCGACGTCGTCGCCCAGGAGGTCGAGAGGCGTGCACAGGCAGCCGACGACGGTGGCGTTCTCGCCCTCCGGGCGGTCGACGCGGTTGCCGACGACGAGCGGGTAGTTGCGGCGGATGGCCTGCCCGAAGTTGCCGGACGCCGCCAGCTGGTGGTGCATGCCGCCGTCGACCACGAGGTACGTCTTCCCCCGCGACACCTTCCGGTCGAGGACGCGGGTCACGTAGACGCCGCACTCGCCGACGAGGAATCTCCCGAGTTCGATCACGGGAACCGCCTCGGGCAGTCGCTCCGCGATCGGGCCGTCGACCAGCTCGTGGAGGTTCGCCGCCACGGAATCGAGGTCCAGCGGCCTGTCCTTCTCCGTGTAGGGGATGCCGAACCCGCCGCCGAGGTTCAGATAGCGCAGCGGCGCCGGGAGGTGCTCGCTCAGAGCGGTGACGAGATCGACGGTGCGGCGCTGCGCCTCCCCGATGATCGCCGCGTCGAGGTTCTGCGAGCCGGCGAAGACGTGGAATCCGAGGATGTCCAGTCCGGCGGAGGCGTACTCGCCGAGCACCTGGGGGATGCGCTCCGAGTCGATGCCGAACTGCTGCGGCCCTCCCCCCATGCGCATGCCGGAGCCCTTGACCGCGAAGTCGGGGTTCACGCGGACGGCGATGCTCGGTGTGAGGCCCAGCTCCTCCCCCGCCGCGATGACCCTCTCGATCTCGGTCGGCGACTCCACCTCGACGATGATGCCCGCCGCGACGGCCTGGCGGATCTCGGCGGGCGCCTTGCCGGGCCCCGCGAAGCTGACCCGGTCCGGCCGGATGCCGGTGTCGAGCGCTGCGCGGAGTTCGAGCCCGGAAGCGACGTCGATGCGATCGACCGCGGCGGCGACGTGCTGGACGATGGCCGGCATGGGGTTCGCCTTCATGGCGTAGCTCAGCTCCACCCGATCGGGGAGGGCGTCGCGGAGGCGCGCGATGCGCTGGTCGAGGAGCCCCCGGTCGTACGCGAAGAACGGCGTCGAGCCGACGCGGGCGGCGAGGCGCGACAGCGGCATGCCCCCGACGCGCAGCTCGCCGTCGATGGTCCCGAACGCTTCGACGTGCTCGGCGGGCCTCATGCGGACACCTGCGCTTTCATCAGGACTCGGTCGAACTTGCCGTTCGGCGAGCGCGGCAGCTCGTCGCGCAGTTCGACGGCGGAGGGCACCATGTAGTGCGGGAGGGACTGACGGAGCGCCCCGAGCAGGGTGGCGACCTCGAGCTCGGCGGCGATCGCGGCGACGACGAGCACGATGCGGTGCCCGATCCCCGGCTCGTCGACCCCGAGCGCGACCGCGTCGCGGACGAGACCGGTGGCGTAGGCCGCCTCCTCGATCTCGGACGGGCTCACCCGGTAGCCGGAGGTCTTGATCATGTCGTCGGTGCGCCCGACGAAGTAGAGGTACCCCTCCTCGTCGGCGACCACGGTGTCTCCCGACCACACCGCAAACTCCGGGGCGCGCCAGGGCTGGTCCGGACGGTGCACGGGCCGGTACCGCTCCGCTGTGCGCTCGGGGTCGTTCCAGTAGCCGAGCGCGACGAGAGGACCGCGGTGGACGAGCTCGCCCTCCTCGCCGGGTGCGCAGCGGGAGCCGTCGGGGCGCAGCACGAGCACCTCGGCGTCGGGGATCGCCTTGCCGATCGAGTCGGGGCGGCGGTCGACCTCGCGGGGGTCCAGGAAGGTGGAGCGGAACGCCTCCGTCAGCCCGTACATGAGATAGGGGTCGGCCTCGGTGAAGATCGAGCGGAGCTTGTCGAGGAGGGTCCGAGGCATCCGGCCGCCGGTGTTCGCCCAGTAGCGGATGCGTCTCGCCGTCTCCTCCGGCCACGGCACCTCGGCGATCTGCAGCCACAGCGGGGGCACGCCGGTGATCCCGGTGACCGCGTGCGCCTCGCAGAGCCGGGGCACGTCCCTCGGGAGGAGGTAGTTCATGAGGACGCAGTGGGCGCCGACCGCGAACGCCGTCGTGACCTGGCTGAGTCCGGCGTCGAAGCTCAGCGGCAGGACGCTGAGGATGACGTCGTCGGCGGTGTTCTTCAGATAGGTGCTGACGCTCTCGGCGCCGACGATGAGGTTCCGGTGGCTGAGCACGACGCCCTTGGGCTTGCCGCTGCTCCCCGAGGTGTACAGGATCGCGGCGGGGTCGAGGTCGATCGCCGTCGTGGCCGGGGCGGGCGCGTCCGGCCGCGTCTCGGCCCAGGCGTGGACCGTGAGGCCGTGAGCCGTGCCGGGATCGCCGCCTGCGCTCGCGGAGCCCACGACGACGACATCGGTGACCTCCGTGGCGGCCAGCTCGGCCGCCAGCTGGCTGAGCCGGTCGCCCGACGTGATCAGCACCCGGGCTCCGCAGTCACGGAGGATGTGAGCAACCTGGGCGGGCTTCAGCACGTGGTTGATCGGCACGCAGATGGCGCCGGCGACCGAGGAGGCGAAGAGCGCGACGACCGTCTCGACCCGCTTCTCGAGGTACACGGCGACGCGGTCCTCGGCTGCGACACCCGCCTCCCCCAGCTGAGCGCCGACGGTGCGCGCCGCATCCCACAGCTCCCCGTAGGGGACGGTGCGGTCCCTGTAGGTGATCGCGGGCCGGTCGGGCGCTGACTCGGCGGCCTGCGCCAGGAGGTCGTGCCAGCGTGTTCTCATGACCGTGCCCTCCTCTCGCGCACGAAGCGGGCGAACTCCTCGGCGTCGTCCAGGTCGACGTACCGGCGGCCCTGCTCATCCGTCTCGGACGCGACGCCGTCGTCGGGCACGGCCGGGCCGGGCCGGGAGAAGCCGGAGACCTCGTCGAACACGCCGACATACGCCTCCGCCTGCGGTCGCCAGTCGAGCTCGGAGACGACCCGCTCACGGCCCTGCGTTCCGAGCCGCACCCGCAGGCCGGGATCGTCGATCAGCCGCTCGATGGCGTCGGTGAAGGCGCCGATGTCCCCGGAGGGCACGTAGATCAGGCTGTCGCCTCCCGAGACCCGGGTCTCGACGAGATCGAACGAGACGGAGGGGAGGGCGTACGCCATGTACTCCATCGTCTTGTTCATGGTGGAGAGGTCGTTGAGCGGCGTCTTGAGGTCGGGGCACAGGCCGATGTCGGCGCGGCTCAGGTACTCGGCGATCGCGACGCGGTCGACGCGGCCGGTGAAGGTCACATACTCGTCGAGCCCGAGCCGCGTGCACTGGGCCTGGAGGTCGTGGAGGCAGTCGCCGAAGCCGAGCAGCGTCGCCTTCACGTCGGTCCGGCCCCGCTTGTGGACGAGCTCGTCCATGACGAGCAGCACCTGGTCGACGCCGTCCTGCGGGCCCATGATGCCGAGATAGGCGAGCACGATCTCGCCCGCCGGGCGGGGGTTCGCCGGGTAGATCGGGCGCATCCGCCGAGTGTCCGGGCCGCTTCTGACCACGGTGACGTGGCCCGGCCGCCGTCCGCCGCGGCGGACGGCGATCGCCTTATAGGACTCATTGGTGGACAGGACGCGTTCCGCCGTCCGGAAGGTGCGCCGCTCAAGCCACTTGAGGGCGAGGAACTCGAGCTTCTGAACGATCCTGCGCGGCCGACCGAAACGCGAGATGAACAGCTCCGGGTTGAGGTCGTGGTGATCGAAGACGAAGCGGACCCCGCGGGAGCGCCACAGCAGCGCCAGCAGCCAGTACGTGTCCGGCGGGTTGCACGCCTGGATGATGTCGAACCGGCGATGCCGCCACACCGCCAGTGACAGCAGCGCGGTTCGGATCCAGCTGGAGGCGAACTCCCACGCGAACCCGGCGAGGCCGACCGCCTCGGGCGCCGGGTGGTACTTGTAGATGTCCACGCCCTGCAGGTGCTGCCGGGCCGGGTCTCCCGGCCCCTTCGGGCAGATCACGCTGACCCGGTAGCCGCGGTTGACGAGCGCCTGGCACTCCAGCCAGACCCGCCGGTCGAGCGGTACCGGCAGGTTCTGCACGATGATCAGCACGTGCGGCGGCGCCGCCGGTCCGGCTGCGGACTCCGTCATTCCTGTCCCCCTCGGTCGACGAGTTCGGTGTGTGTCGACGCCAGGGTGCCGGTCCCGTAGACCTCGTCCTCGACGATCGCGACGAGCGCGCGGCAGGTCGGCTCCCACGAGCGCCCGACGACGGAGGCCGCCGCGGCGGCAGCGCGCTCGGACACATCCGGCGCGGAGACCGCCTCGCCGAGAGCACGCGCCAGCGCCGCTCCCGTGGGCTCTGCCCAGCGGACGTGCTCGTTGGGGAGCACCAGGTGGGCCAGCGCCATGTCGTTGACGACCGGGATGTTGCCCGCGGCGAGCATCTCCTCCGCGACCAGCGTGATGTTGGTGAACGACATCGCCAGGCCGGCGATGGTCCGCCCGTAGAGATCGTTGAGCTGCGCGGTCGTGAGCCGGCCGTGGAAGGTGACCGGGATGTCGAGCCCGCGCGGCCTCGCCCCGTACACGTGGATCTCCTGCTCCGGGTGGGCCCGGTGGAACTGCCGGAGGGCGACGCACGCCAGTTCGTACCCGCGTCGCGGGAAGTCCGGCCGGCAGTAGAACACGACGCCGCTCCGCGGGACCTCGGGCTGGGGCGGCCGGTACACCTGCGAGTCGCAGCCGAAGGGCACGACGTCGCTGCGGAGGCCGGTGTGCTCGGCGATCATCGCATCGAGCATCTCGCCGAGGGCGATCCGGCGGAACGGCAGCCGGTACGTCATGGCCGCGAACTCGTGCTCGGCGCCGTGGCCGTAGAAGTACGGCTCGTAGTCCTGCATGAAGTAGAGGCGCCGCATCGGGGCGCGGCCGTACGTCACGATGACGTGAGCCGACTCCCAGGAGGTGGCGACCACCGCGTCCACGTCGCGGATGCCCGCCCGGGCATCCCGGAACTCCGGGTGCACCCACGGCCAGTGCTGCGCCGCCGATTCGGTCAGGCGTTCGACGTCGACGCCGTGCTTGTCGTAGATGAAGACGACGCAGCGGTGGCCGCGCGCCTCGAGCGCTGCGATCATCCGGAAGAGCGTCGTGTGGCCCCCCGAGCCGGGCGCCGGCGGCGTCATCACCCAGCCGACGGCGGCGGGAGCGCCGGGCGCCAGATGCCGCGACGGGAGCGGGAGCGACTCGGGCAGCTCGGGGAGGATGTCATCGAGGTCCAGGTTGAAGCGGAGCTCGGCGGCACCGGTTGCGATGTAGGCGCGCTGAGCAAGCCGCTGCGCCACGCCCCGGACGCCCACGTCGCGGGCCCTCCGCGCCTTCGACGCGACCCCTCCGATCCAGCTCATCGCTCCGCCTCCCCCTCAGACACCAAAGACCATCCACCGCAGGTAGTACGACTCGTCCCGCACCCTCCGGCGCAGGCGGCGCGCGGTCGCTCCGACCCGCCCCACGCGGCCCGACTCGCGCTGCGCCCCGAGGCGGCGGACCGACCTCCAGGAGGCGCTCTCCGGCCAGGTGCTGCGAGCGAAGTCGACGAGCTGCTCCGACAGCGACGACTCCCGGCGCCGGTCCTGCGCCGCGGATGCGAATCGCAGGGCGTCGGCGGCCAGGGCGCGGCGCGCCAGCGCTTCGAGGCGCGCCGCGTCCGGAAGACGATCAGCCGTTGCGGCGAGCGCCCGGCGGAAAGCCTCGGACCGCGCCTCCAGGTCGACGAGCACCCCGGCTCCGTCCGTCTCGCTCATGCTGCTCGCGTGCTCGCGGTGCAGCGCCTGGTCGGCCCCGCGGATGTAGCCGATGTCGCTGACCGCCGCGATCCGCAGCGAGATCTCCATGTCGGGCGCGTACGGCACCGCCGGGTCCATGGGCCCGAGCTCGCGCAGCAGGGAGCTCCTCAGCACCATCTCCGGGTTCGTGATCGCGCTCACCCCGAGCCGGCAGCGCTCCTCCAGCCAGCGATGACCCGCCCACACGTCCCACCGGACCTCGGAGACCCGGCCCTCGGGAGGCTCGGGCGTCGAGAAGTGGTACGGGTGGCCGTACACGAGGCCCAGCTCGGGGTGCGCCTCGAACAGCGCGACGGCGCGGCCGAGGGCTCCGGGGGCGAGCAGGTCGTCGGCGTCGAGCTTGACGACGTACTCGCCGCTCGACGCCTCCCACCCGGCATTGAACGACCGGACGTGGCCCGAGTTCACCTCGTTGACGATGAGGCGGACCTCGGGATGCTCGGCGGTGATCCGCCGGGCGACCTCGCGGCTGTCGTCCGTGGACCGGTCGTCCACCACGATCACCTCGACATCGACGCCGGTCTGCTCGAGCGCGCTCCCGACCGCCTCCGGAAGGTACCGGCCGTAGTTGAAGCACGGGATGACCACGCTGACCGTCGCTGGCCCCTTCGGGACCACACGTCTCGCGGTTTCGGTCGACGCCCGGCTCGGGATGCCGCGCGCGAGGCGCGCGGCGGTCCGCAGCAGCCGGTCGTCCAGGAGGTGTTCCTCCTGATACCGCCGCCAGCGGCCGGCCGGGTGCGCGGCCGGTGCCGCCGTCCGGGTGCTCATGCGGGTTCTCCTTCCGGTTCGGCGGCGGGGAGGCGCTGCAGGTGCCGCCGCAGCCACGGGAGCACCAGCGCGGCGTAGACGCCGACCGCTGCGAGACCGCCCGCGAGGAGGGGCAGGAGGTCGCCCGGGATGAACTCCCGGGCGAGCAGCGCGACGGCCACGGCGGGCACGGTCGCCACCGTCGGCCACCACGCGGCCCGGAGCAGGCCCCCGAACCTCACGCCCGTCGGCCGCAGCGCCACGGCGTAGAGCGGCAGGATCACCACGAACGCGACGACGAGGTGGACCCAGGCGGCGCCGATGATGCCGTACATCCGCGTGGCGAAGATCATGCCCACGGTCAGCGCGACCAGCCACACGATCTGGATCCACAGCACCGGGCGCGATCGGCCGAGGGCGTAGAGGTAGCCCGCGAAGATGTCGAAGGCGACCCGGAGGCTCCCGTACAGGCCGAGAGCCGCGAGAACCGGTGCCGCGGGCAGCCACTTCGTGCCGTACACGACCGAGATCAGCGGCGCGCTGAGCGCTGCGAGGACAGCACCGACCGGCAGGGCGCCGGCCCACGCGATCGCGGTCAGCGTCGCGAGCTGGTCACCGCCTCCCGACCGGGCCCGCGAGAAGTACGGCAGCGAGATGGAGCGCACCACCTGGGACAGCGCGCTCATCGGCCAGCCCGAGATGTTGAACGCGAGCACGTAGTAGCCGAGGAGGGTCGCTCCGGTCACCCGCGCGAGGACCACGTTGTCGACGTTGAGGAGCGCCCAGGACAGCAGATTCGCCCCGGCGATCGGCAGGCCGAACGCGAGGACCCGGCCGACGACGGAACGGTCGATCGAGTACCTCGGCTTGACCCGCGCGAACGCGAACTGCATCGCCGACGAGACCAGTTGCGCTGCGACCCGGCCGATGGCCAGCCCGAGGACCCCGAAGCCGAGTCCGACGAGCGTCAGCGTCACGACGGTCGAGACCACGAAGTCGGCGACACCGACGAAGAACATCTCCCGCTGCTGGAACCGCCGCTGCAGGTAGCCGAACGGCACCACCGTGGCGCCGGAGAGCACGAGCGTGAACGCGAGCACAGCGATCGCCGGTCCTGCGGACGGACTGCCGAGCAGCGATGCGAGCGACGAGCTCGCGGCCATCGTGACAGCGGCCATCACGGTCCCGCTGGCGAGGCCGAGCGTGGCGACCGTCGGTGCGATCCGGTCGGGCTCGTCGGAGCGGATCAGGTCGGCCGAGAGGCCGAGGTCGGCCACGGTGATCAGGATGGACTGCACGGTCAGCGCGACGGCGTACACGCCGAACTGCTCCGGCGCCAGGATGCGCGCCAGCACGATGCCGACGACGAGGCCGCCGAGGCGGAGCACGATCGTGCTCACGCCGCTCCACGCCGCGCCGCGTGCCGCTCGGCGGCCGAGGGAGGGCTGGGCGTCGGCCATGTCGGTCCCGTGCGTCACAGTCCCACCGCCGTGTGGCGACGGGAGCGGATCTTCCAGCGGACGTCCTCGACGAGCCGGACGAACCGGGCCGAGTCGAAGCGGGCGCCGTCGCTGGAGGCGAGATCCGCCCAGCGCCAGGCCGCCGACCCGACCGACCGCGGGCTGGTCTCGCGGGCGAAATCACGCAGGGCCGAGAGGACGGCGGCCGGTGCGCCGTTCGACTCGAGGAGGGCGGACCGGAGGAGCGCCTCCCTCGCGACGGATCGGCGGGAGGCCTCGACCAGGGCGTGCGCGTCCCGGAGGCGTGCTCCCTCCCGGGTGAAGAACCGCTCGTAGACGTCGCGGACCTGCGCCATGTCGTCCGTCGCACCAGCGAAATCCGTTGAATGCATGTTTTCACCGTGATCGCGATAGCAGGCCTGGCGGGGGCCGCCGACGAAGCCGATGTCGGCGAACGAGGCCGCCTGCAACCACATGTACATGTCCGCGGCGTGCGGGAAGTCGGGGTCGTAGCCCCCGGTGCGCTCGTACACCGTGCGGCGCAGGACCACCTCGGGGTTCACGATCGAGTTGCGCCCGCGGCGGACGACACGGCGGAGCCAGTCCTCGCCGTTCCAGATCCGCCACCAGACCCGCCCGGAGCGCACGGCCGGCACCTCGTCGTGGAAGTACTCGACTCCGCCGTACACCAGGCCGACCCGGGGGTGCGCCTCCATGAGCGCCGTCGCCCGGGTGAGCGAATCGGGCGTGAGGGCGTCGTCGGCCGAGAGCAGGACGACGTAGTCCCCGGTCGCGCGCGCGAGCCCGTCGTTGTACGTGCGGATGTGGCGCAGGTTGACCTCGTGCTCGACGAGGGTGACGCGATCGTTCTCGGCGGCGATCCCGCGCGCGACCTCGAGGCTGCCGTCGGTCGACCTGTCGTCGACGATGATGACGTCGACGTCGACGCCCTGCTGGTCCAGCGCGGAGGCGACCGCCGTCGGCAGGTAGCGTCCGTAGTTGTAGTGGGGGATGACGACGGTGACCGAGGGTCGCCCGTCCAGCGCCCGCGGAGGCAGGATGCTCACGATCGCCGCCCCCTCATCTCGGACTGAGTCATTCTCACCTTTGAAGGGTGTCATAGCGTTTTGCGAACCGTAAACCCCCTCATCCGAGGGGGCGTCAGCCGGGCGCGAGCGCCGGGCGCTGCGCGGGAACGTGATCATGTCCGTCCCTCCTCAGCGCACGACCGACGGCGACCAGGCGTGCCGGAGGAACACCGCCGGGGGCGCCGACCCGTCCGCCTTGACGGAGTACACCGTGCTGTCCCCGGGCGCTGCCGGATCGGCGAGACCGTAGAGCAGCGTGCCGTCGTCCAGCCACTCGACCTGGTCGTCCACGCTGACGGAGGCCGGGATGGGCAGCTCGCGCTCGACGCCGGTCGCGAAGTCGAGCACAGCCAGCGTCCAGTGCTTGGTCGCGGTGGTCGAGATGTTCTTCTTGTAAGCGACGCGCGTGCCGTCGGGCGACAGGGAGGGGCACTCCGCGCCGTCCTTGATCGCCACGAGGGCGCGCGCCCGGAGATTCCCCCGGGCCAGCCAGAGGTGGCCGCCCGATGACACGGTCGCGAAGAAGGTGTTGTCGTCCGACGCGAACGTCACTCCCCAGATGATGCGGTCGGCGGTCACCTTCTGGCCGTCGACGAAGAGCGAGAAGCCCTCGAGGTTGCCGTAGTCGACCCCGTTCACCGCCGAGATGGTCGTCCTGGTGTCGAATCCCGCCGTTCCATAGGAGGAGCCGGTGACGAACGACGTCTGGGCGACGAGCGATGAGTCGGGCGAGATGCGGGTCCGGCTCGGGAAGCCGGGCAGCGGCCACGACTTGAGAGAGTCGCCCGCAGCGTCGTACAGGGTGGCGCCGAACGACGTCACGGCGCCCGCATCGGTGTGCAGGCACATCAGGTCCTCGTGCGTGGCGTACACGCGATCGCAGTGCACACCGAGGGAGGTCCGCACCGCCGAGGGGTCCGAGAGCGGCACGGAGGCCACCTCGCCGTAGTGCGCGCCCGGCGACGTGTCGCGGAAGATCAGCACCCTCCCTCCCGGGACCACCGGTCGGGGTGTCGACGCGGCGACCGCGGTCGCGCGCGATTGCAGCCCGGCGATGGCGACGCCCGCGTACGCGATCGCCGCACCCAGGGCGACCGCCGTCAGCACCCCCAGCGCCCAGGTCAGCCGTCGCCCGTTCACGGCGTCATTCTCCGCGGCGCCGGGAACCGGCCGCAACCACGCATGCCTTCTGCTCCCCGCCGCTGCGCGACGGGGGTCCACGAGTACCGCACGGTCAGCCCTGTGCCGTGAAGGCGGCGTACAGCGTGTAGGTCGTCCCGCTCTTGCCGGTGGAGGCGGTCAGCGTCACCGAGTCGCTCCCCCGGCTGAACAGGAGGGACGTCGCTCCGGAGAGCGCCGGCGCTGCCGTGTCGTACATGCCGTACTTCGCGAGCGCGGAGCGGTAGAAGGCTAGGACGTCGGTCACGCCCTGCGTCGACGTGGCGGTCAGCGTCACCTGGAGACGGTCGCCCTGGGCCGCGACCGAGCTCGTCTGGACCGCCGAGCCGGGCGCCTGCGGCAGCACCGCCGCCGGATACCCGGTGACCAGCTTGCCGACCGCCGAGGCGGATTTCGGCAGCGGGGGCGCGATCGGGTGCGGGAGGGCCGTCGACGGCGGAAGCGCCGGTGCCGTTGCCGGCCCCGCCGGGATGACCTCGGTGGTGTACCGCTTGGTGGCGGCCGGCGGGGTGGCCGGCGCGGAGCCGCCCTTCTGCTCGCCCGAGCCGCTCTGACCGCCCGGATCCGAGCCTCCCGCCTGCCCGGCCGCCGAGGACGGCGACGACGAGTGCGTGGGTCGGGAGGAGCCCGCAGCCACCTGTGCGGTCGATCCGACCGGCACCTGGGACAGAGCGAAGGCGCCGATCGCGATGACGGCTGCGGCCGAAAGCCCGGCGATGATCCAGGTGCGCTGCGAGGGCCGCTTCATGACCGTGCCCCCTCAGCCGCGAGGAGCCCGTCGACCTCCCGGTAGAGGCGCCCGGTGCGCGGGCAGCGCCACGCTCCGTCCCCCGCGGAGACCAGCGGGAGGCCGGCCTCGCCGACCCAGCCGATCCGGCGGGCCGGCACCCCGGCCACGAGGGCGTGGTCGGGGACGTCGCTGCGCACCACCGAGCCGGCGCCGACCAGCGCCCAGCGGCCGATGACGACCGGCGCGATGCAGACGGCGCGGGCGCCGATGGAGGCTCCGGTGCGGACGGTGACGCCCACCGCCTCCCAGTCGTCGGCCGACTTGAGGGAGCCGTCGGGGTTCACGGCCCTGGGGAACACGTCGTTCGTGAAGACGGCCGCGGGTCCGACGAACACGCCGTCCTCGAGGACGGCCGGCTCGTAGACGAGTGCGTAGTTCTGCAGCTTGCAGTTGTCGCCGATCCGGACGCCGGGGCCGACGTAGGCGCCGCGGCCGAGGATGCAGTCCGCTCCGACGACCGCCCCCTCCCGGACCTGGGCGAGGTGCCACACGCGGGTGCGGTCGCCCACCTCCGCTCTCGGATCGACGTCGGCCGTCGGCGCGATCGCCGGCGGCGCGGCCGGACCGGCCGCGCTCTCTGTGCTCGTGATGGTGGTCATCGGCGTCGCCCCCAGGTCGTCGCTCGGGTGATGGTGGTGCCGGCGCCGTCAGTAGGCGCCGGTGGGATGCAGGAGCACGCGGACCGTGCGCCAGAGGATCGCCAGATCGCCCGTGAGCGACCAGTTCTCCACGTAGTACAGGTCGAGCCGGACGCTCTCCTCCCAGGAGAGGTCGGAGCGGCCGCCGACCTGCCACATCCCCGTGAGACCCGGCTTGATGTACAAGCGGCGGTGGACGTGGCTCTCGTACCCGTCGACTTCGCGCGGCAGCGGGGGCCGCGGGCCGACGAGGCTCATGTCACCGACGAGGACGTTCCAGAGCTGCGGGAACTCGTCGATGGAGAACTTGCGGATGATGCGGCCGACGCGCGTGACGCGCGGGTCCGCCTTCAGCTTGAACAGCACGCCGTTGCCCTCGTTGCGCGCGTTCAGCTCGGCCAGGCGCGCCTCGGCGTCCATGACCATGGAGCGGAACTTCAGCATCGTGAAGGTGCTGCCGTTGCGACCGACCCGCTGCTGGCGGAAGAGCGCCGGACCCGGGTCGTCGATGCGGATGATGAGCGCGACGATGAGCATCGGGATGGCGAGCACCAGCAGCGCGGTGCCGGACAGGACGACGTCGAGCAGCCGCTTGAGCACGTGCTTGCCGCCCTCGAACTGCGGGATCTCGACGTGGATGAGCGGGAGGCCCTCCACCGGACGGAAGTGGATGCGCGGCCCGGCGACGTCGGTCAGCCGCGAGGCGAGGACGAGATCGGTGGCGGTGCCCTCGAGCGCCCAGCCGAGATTCCGGATGAACCGGCTGCCTCCGTGCGGCTGGCCGGCGACGATCACCGTGTCGACACCGAGCCGGCGCGCCGCCTGGGTGACGTCCGACATGCCGCCGACGACCGGGAGGCGCTCGGAGCCGACATCCAGGACGTCCTGCTCGATGTCCTCGAGCGCCACGCCGACCACGTGGTACGCGGCTCCCGACTTGGCCTGGATCTGCGCGGCCACGTACGCGACGTCTTCGCGTGCGCCGACCACGAGGGCCCGGGAGAGGTAGTGGTCGTACCGGCGCTGGCCCATCAGCCAGCGCCGCCACATCCAGCGGCTGCCGACGAGGGCGACCGCGCCGACGGGCAGCGCGAGGATGAAGTACCCGCGGGCGATGTCGACCTTGCCCACGAGGAAGACGATGGCCAGGAGGCCGAAGGTGAGAGCGCTGGCCGAGACGACCCTCCGGTACTCGGCGACCCCCATCCCGCAGACGCGAGCGTCCCGGGTGTGCCACGCGGAGAGGGCGATCGACCAGCTCACCGCGATCAGCAGCGAGATCAGGAGGTACGGGACAGGGAAGCCGGAGACGTTGGTGGCCACGTCGTCGGGGCCGAAGCGGACGACGAAGGCGGCGGCGATGGACCCCAGGATGATGAGCGTGTCGGTCACGACCAGGCGGCGCTGGTACGCGTGAGACCAGGGCCGCGGGTGCGCGGCCTCCGGGACGACCGGGGACGGGATGCGCTTCCACGACCGGGGGCGCCGGGCTGTGACGGTGCCGGGGACACCGCCGGAGACGGTGCGAGGGCGCAGGACGGTCATGCGACGCTCCGTCCTGCGCCACTCTGTCCGGCGGTGCCGGGGCGGACAGGGCCGGCGACGGCTGGGGGAAAGCCGTGGTCTCGAACGACTTTGCCGTCGCCGGCCCCGCGCAGGGGGACGGCCGTGACGAGCGCTGACGCGCGGTGCAGGCCGCGGCGTCGGCTCGGATTTCTCGGGTTCATTACGACTCGTCCCTGCTCATCGGGTTTCACAGGTGCTGCAAAAGTGATTCTTCCTCACCTCTACGAAAGTGAGGATACATCGTCTTTTGATCGGAACCCTATCCCCCTTCTGGGGGGCTTGGCCGGGACGGGACCCCCGGGGCCGGAGAAGGGGCGATCAGGCGGGGACGCCGGCCTCCGCGACCAGGTGCGCTGCGATCTCGAGGGCGCTCGTCGCCGCGGGCGAGGGGGCGTTCAGCACGTGCAGCTGGTGCCCCGAGCGCTGGATGACGAAGTCGTCCGCAAGCGAGCCGTCGCGGCGCACCGCCTGGGCCCGCACCCCCGACCCGGCCCGCACGATGTCGCGCGCCTCGATCCGCGGCACGAGGCGCGCCAGGCTCGCGGCGAAGGCGGACCGGCTCAGCGAGCGGGCCACCTCCCGGATGCCCGTCTCGACGTTGTGCGAGGCCATCCGCAGGAAGCCCGGGTAGGTCAGCGCCTCCGCCGCGTCGTGCAGATCGATGTCCCGCCAGCGGTAGCCCTCGCGCTTCAGAGCCAGCACCGCATTGGGGCCGGCATGCACCGAGCCGTCGATCATCCGCGTGAGGTGGACGCCGAGGAAGGGGAGGTTCGGGTCGGGAACCGGGTAGATCAGCCCCCGCACGAGATCGCGCCGCTCGGGCACGAGCTCGTAGTACTCGCCGCGGAATGGGACGATCTGCACGTCCGGCTCGATCCCGGCGAGCCGCGCGATGCGGTCGGCCTGGAGGCCCGCGCAGTTGACGAGCTGAGCGGCCCGCGCCTCCCCACCGGCGTGCTCGACCACCACGCCGTCGCCGCCGTCGTGGATGGCGGTGACCCGGGCGCCGGTCAGCAGGTCCGCGCCGTACTGCTGCGCGATGTCGGCCAGGGCGACGCAGACGGCCGGGTAGTCGATGATGCCGGTCGTCTCCACGCGGAGCGCCTCCACGGCGTACACCTCGGGCTCGTACTCGGATGCCTCGTCTGCATCGATGAGCCGGCACGGGACACCGTTCGCGAGCGCGCGCCGGTAGAGCTCGTGGAGCCGGTCGCGCTCGGCCTCGTCGGTCGCGACGATCAGCTTCCCGGGGACGGCGTGCGGGATCCCGTGGTCGCGCGCGAACGCGATCATGGAGGCGTTCCCCGCCGCGCACATCCGCGCCTTCAGCGACCCGGGGCGATAGTAGGGGCCGGCGTGCACGACGCCGCTGTTGTGCCCGGTCTGGTGCGCGGCCCAGTGGTCCTCCTTCTCGAGGAGGGTCACCTTCCGCCCGAGCTTCGCCGCCCGGGCGGCGACGGCCAGCCCGAGGATCCCTCCACCAACGACGACCAGGCTCGGTCCCATCGAATCCTCCAGCTCGGTCGCTTGATAGGGCGGTGCGTGTTACGGGACGGTACTAAACATGACTGATTCTCATTTTGCCTGACCGCACGCCGTGACCGACACCCCTCCGACCGAAAATGAGGATCAATCACCCCCGGACTGGGGTGCTCTCAACCGCCGCGAGCAGCTCCTCGGCCACGAACTCCTGCTGATCCGCGGTGATGTGCGGGTAGATGGGGAGCGAGAGGATGCGCCCCGCGGCCGCCTCAGCGACGGGGAAGGCGCCTCGACCGAGCCCCAGCCCCTCGTAGGCGGCGGTCAGGTGGAGCGGCGTCGGATAGTGGATGGACGCCCCCACACCGGCCTCGTTGAGCCGGGCCATGGCCCTGTCCCGGTCGTCGACCCGCACCACGTACAGGTGCCAGACGTCGAGGTTGCCAGGGGCGCTCTGCGGCAGGCGCACTCCCTCCTCCCCCTCGAGGAGGGCCGCGTACCGGGCCGCCGCCACGCGACGCCGACGGTTCCACTCGGCGAGGTGGCGCAGCTTGACCCGGAGGACCGCCGCCTGGAGGGTGTCCAGCCGCGAGTTGAAGCCGACCACCTCGTGGACGTACTTGTGCTCGCTGCCGTGGGCGGCGATGAGCCGCACGGTCCTGGCGACCTCGGGGTCGCCCGTGGTGACGGCGCCCGCGTCACCCGCGGCGCCGAGGTTCTTGCCCGGGTAGAAGGAGGTGGAGGCGACGAGCCCGAGACTGCCGGCGCGGCCGTCCGCGCTCTCGGCGCCCTGCGACTGGGCGCCGTCCTCGACGATGGGGATGCCGCTGCCGCCGAGCGCCGCCCGGATGGCGCCCACCGGCGCGACCTGACCGAACAGATGCACCGGCACGACGGCCTCCGTGCGCGAGGTGACCGCGGCGGCGACGGCCGCGGGATCGAGGAGCAGGCGCTCGTCGTCGACGTCGGCGAAGACCGGGACGGCGCCGATGCGCGACACCGCCTCCGCGGTGGCGATGAAGGTGTTGACGGGGAGGATCACCTCCCCGCCCGCGCTCACTCCGGCGGCTCGCAGAGCGAGCTCGAGCGCATCCGTCCCGTTGCCGACGCCGATGCAGTACCCGGCGCCGGTGGCCTCCGCGTACTCGTGCTCGAAGGAGGCGACATCGCTGCCGCCGATGTAGGAGGCGCTCGCGAACACGGCGTCGACGGCGGCTCGGATGTCCGTCGCCGTCTCCGTGTTCTGAGCGACCAGATCGACCAGTGGGACCCTCACAGCCTTACCCCCAGTTCTCGTGCGGGCACGCCGGCCCAGGTCTGTCCGCGGGGCACGTCGTTCAGCACGACGGCCCCCATTCCGATGGTCGCCTCGGCGCCGATCGACACCCTCTGGCGCACCGACGAGTTCATGCCGAGGTACGCCGCCTCGCCGATGCGGGCCACGCCTCCCACCGAGACGCCCGCCGCCAGCGTGGCGTAGTCGTCGACGATGTCGTCGTGCGTGAGCGTGCAGTTGGGCATGAGGACGACGTGCCGGCCGACGATGATGTCGGCGGTCAGCACGCAGCCGGCGAGCACGATCGTCCCGGCGCCCACGAGGCTGTTCTCCGAGATCCGGGCGGACTCGTCGACCAGGGTGGCGTAGCGACCGTCGTCGATCCCGAGGGAGGCGAGCCTGCGCACGATCGAGCGCCGGGCCGAACCGGCGCCGACGCAGAGCGCGAGCGAGGCCGGGATCTGCGCCGCTAGCTCGAGGCCGCCGAGCACCTCGACGCCCCCGATGCTGTGCCCGTGGAGAGCGGGATCGTCGTCCAGCACCCCGATGACGCGCATGCCGGACTGGCGCATCGCCATCACTTCGCGCGCGAGCCCGCTCGCCGCGATCAGGAGGAGGTCCCTCATGCCGCACCCCGCAGTTCCGACGCTTCGCGGAGCGCGTCCACGACCCTCTGCTGCTCGCCCTCGGTCAGCTCGTGGAAGAGCGGGAGGATGAGCGTGCCGTCCGTCAGCCGCTCGGTCACCGGGAGCGGGACCGAGCCGGTGTCGCGGCCGCGGTACGCGGGCTGCCGGTGCGCGGCCATGATGCCGCGCCGGGCGGAGACGCCCGCCTCGGCCAGCACCTCCATCGTCGCCTCCCGGGTCGCGCCGAACGCAGGCTCCACCTCCACCCAGTACGACTGGAAGTTGCCGGTGCCCCACTCGGGATCGGTGACCGGCCGCAGGCCCGGGAGCGGCGCGATCAGCTCGGCATAGCGCGCCGCGAGTTCCCGCCGGCGAGCGACGATCCGGGGGAGGCGCCCGAGCTGCACGATCCCCACAGCGGCCTGCAGATCGGTCATGCGGTAGTTGAAGCCGATCTCGGAGTACTCCTCCGCGGGGGCGAGGACGCTCGCCTGACGGTCGGCCGCCGAGATGCTCATCGCGTGCTCGCGCAGCTTCCGCGCGCGGTCTGCCCAGGCCCGGTTCGCCGTCGTCAGCATGCCTCCCTCTCCCGTGGTGAGCAGCTTGCGCGGGTGGAACGACCACGCGGTGACATCGGCTCCGGCCCCGACCGGGCGGCCGCGATAGCGCGAGCCCGCGCCGCACGCGGCGTCCTCGATGACGACGATGCCGCGCGGGTCGCACACGGCGCGGATCGCGTCCAGGTCGGCGGGGACGCCTCCCTGGTCGACGACGATGACCGCGCGCGTGCGCGGGGTGATCGCCTCCTCCACGGTCGCGGCCGTCAGGTCGCCCGTGGTGGCGTCGACGTCGGCGAAGACCGGCCGGGCCCCGACGTACGTCGGGGCGTTCGCGGTCGCGATGAAGGAGAAGGACGGGACGACCACGTCGTCGCCCCGCCCGATCCCGGAGACCACCAGGGCGAGATGCAGGGCGGTCGTGCAGTTCGAGGTGGCGACGGCGAAGGGCGCCTCGACGGCCGCGGCGAACTCCTCCTCGAAGCGGGCCACGCGGGGCCCCTGCGCCACCCACCCGGAGGCGATGACCTCGGTGACGGCGGCGATCTCCTCCTGGCCGAGCCACGGCTTCATGACGTTGATGCGGTTCACGAGTGCACCAGGGCCCGTCCGGCGGCGATCTCCTCGCGGAGCGGACGCCACCACTCGACCAGTTCCCGGAGGCCCTCGGTGAGCGGGACCTCGGCGGTGAAACCGAGGTCGCGACGCGCCGCCTCCACATCGGCGAGCCGGCGCGTGACGCCGTTCACCGCGCGTTCCGGGCCGTGCTCGACCTCGAGGTCCGAGTCCATCGCCTCGAGCAGCGCCTCCGCGAGCTGGAGGAGGCTCGTCTCGGTCCCGCTCGCGATGTTGTAGGCGCCTTCGCGGACATCGGCCGTCGCCGCGAGGATGTTCGCGCGGGCGATGTCGCCGGTGAAGACGAAGTCCATCGTCTGGAGACCGTCGCCGAAGATCAGCGGCGGCCTGCCGTCGGCGATGCGCTCCATCCACCGGACGAGGACCTCCGTATAGAGGCCGTGGACGTCCATCCGCGGTCCGTAGACGTTGAAGTACCGGAGCACCACGTAGTCGAGGCCGTTCATCGCCCGGAAGCTCCGGAGCATCCCCTCGTTGAACGACTTCGCCGCCCCGTAGAAGGTGTCGTTGTTGTGGTGGTGGTGCCGCTCGGGCGTCGGGAACTCCTCCGCGAGGCCGTAGACCGAGGCGCTGGAGGCGCTGACCAGCTTGTCCACGCGGTGGCGCACGGCCGACTCGATGACGTTGAAGGTGCCGTCGACGAGCACCTCGAGCGCGAGTCGCGGCTCCTCGGCGCACTGCGTGATGCGGATGGCGGCCTCGTGGTAGACGAGGTCCTTCCCACGCGTGACGTCGTCCACGAGGTCTCGGTCGCGGAGGTCGCCCTCCACGAGCGTCACCCGCCCCGACGCCAGCGCGTCGTCCAGGTTGGCGCGCCGGCCGCGCACCAGGTTGTCGAGCACATCGACGTGGGCGACGCCCGCGTCGAGCAGCTGGTCGACGATCTGCGAGCCGATCGTGCCGGCGCCCCCGGTGACCAGGACGTCGGCTCCGGCGAGCGCGGTCACAGCGCACCCGCCAGCTGCTCGGCGCGGGTCGCTTCGTCGGCGCGCTCGTCGACCGGGACGACGGCTCCGTTCGCCGCCAGGCTCCGGGCCGTGGCCTCGAGCACCGAGAGCACGCGGAGCCCCGCTTCGCCGTCGGTGCGCGGCGGACGCCCTTCGCGGATGCTCTCGGCGAACTCGGCGGCCATCTGGCCGAGCGCCTCCCGCTCGGGGAGGGCCGGCGACCAGGTGTCGCCGAGCCGATAGGAGACGGTGGCCGCGGTGCGCTCGACGCCGTCGACGGCCTGGAGGCCGAGGTCGACGCCGCGGTCGTAGACACTGAGGCGCTGCTGCGGGTTGAGGTCGTCCCAGACGAGGGTGCGCTTGGTGCCCCCGATCACCATCTGGCGGATCTTGGTGGGGCTCAGCCAGTTGACGTGGACGTGGGCCATCGCGCCTCCGGCCAGCGGGAGCACGAGGTAGCCGACGCAGGACTTGCCGGCGCCGAGCGGGTCGGCGCCGTGCGCCGACAGGGACTGCGGCTTCAAGCCGCCGGGGAGGATGAAGTCGATGATCGACAGGTCGTGCGGGGCGAGGTCCCAGAACACGTCGACGTCCGGCTGGATGAGACCCAGGTTGATGCGCGTGGAGTCGATGAACAGGATGTCGCCGAGCGCACCCTCCTCGATCAGCTCGCGGATCTTGAGCACCGCCGGCGTGTAGCAGTACGTGTGGTCCGCCATGAGGACGAGACCACTCACCGACGCCAGGTCGACCATGGCGCGACCTCGGTGGCCGGCGTCGGCGAGCGGCTTCTCGACCATCACGTGCTTGCCGGAGGCGAGCGCCTTGATGGCGAGAGCGTGATGCGTCCGGGCCGGTGTGGCGATGGCCACGGCGTCGACATCGTCACGCGCGAGCAGCTCGTCGACGTCGGTCACGACGTCGACGCCGCCGACGCGGGCGGCGAGACCTTCCGCCCGGTCGCGGTCGAGGTCGCAGATCGCGACCAGACGCCAGTCGGGGCTGACCGAGAAGTTCCTGGCCAGGTTCGGACCCCAGTAGCCGGCGCCGATCACCGCTATCCGCAGTTGTGGTTCCATGAGTGCCCCCAGCACCTTTCTTGTCGTCGGGACCGTCTTCGGGTGGCGGTCCCGGGCTTGTTGCACAGCTGCTACTGCGACGCGACGAAGTGGACGTCCACCCAGTAGTTGTGCGAGACCGTGTTGTTCGGGAAGTTCTGCGAGTAGATGTAGATGCCGCCCGTCGCCAGCGTCGACAGCGGCCCGTTCGTGACCGGGTTCGTCAGCGCGTTCGGATCGACCGCGTAGGTGAGTCCGGTCGTGTAGTAGCTCGCCCGGTACTCGGTGTTGGCGGCGATCGTCACGGGGGTCGTGAAGTACACGTCCTGCCAGCCGCTCGCCGTCTCGTTCGTGGAGACCGCCGTCGCCAGCTGCGTCCCGGTCGCCGACCACAGGTAGACGGTGTGCGTCGCCGTGTCGCCGGTCCCCTTGTAGAAGCGGAGACCGGTGATCGTGCCCGCCTGCGTCGAGGTGAAGCGGACGCCGAGCTGGACGGGAGCGCTGTCGGGCCACGCGGTGTTCGCGGGAACCGCCGTCGACGGGAAGATCGAGACCCCCGGGTTGGGCGTGGTCGTGGTGCCACCGCTCGTGGTGGTGCCGCCGCCGGTCGTCGTCGTGCCGCCGCTCGTCGTCGTGCCTCCCGAACCGCTTGCGCTCGGCGCGAAGACCACGTCGACGAAGTAGTTCGTCGACCCGTACGAGTAGGTCGGGAACCCGCCCGAGCCGTAGAGGTACAGGCCGTTGTTGCCAGCGGGAGCACTCAGCGGCCCCGACGTCTTGGGCTGCGCGAAGTAGTTCTGCGTGTACGAGTAGTTGCCCTGGGGCGCGAGGTACGACACCACGTAGCTCGTGCCCGCGGTGACGGCCAGCGGTGTGCTCAGCTGCGCCGTCTGCCAGCCGACCGCGGTCTCGCCGCTGAAGGTGACGGAGGCGAGCTTCGTCCCGGTGGACGACCAGATCGATCCCACGTGGGTGCCCACATTGCCGGAGCCCTTGAAGAAGCGGATCGCCGAGATGGTTCCGCTCTGCGACGGCGTGAACGCCATCCCGAGCTCGACCGAGGAGGAGTCGTTGGTCGCGTCCGTCACGGCGGGCGTCTCGGTTCCGAGCAGCGTGTAGTTGGTGACCGTCGCCGCCTTCACTGTGAACGACCAGGTCTGGGTGGCGAGACTCGCCCCGGCGGTCGACTTCGCACCCGACAGGGTCGCGGTGACCACCGCACCGGCCGGCAGCGCGGCCGACGGCGTGAAGGTGATCGTTGTCCCGTCGGTGGACTGCGAGACCGCGCCCGCCACCGCCGTTCCGCCGATCGTCGCGCCCATGGTGTAGCCGCTCGCGATCGCCGTCGAGAGGGTGATCGAGACGGGCGACGCCGGGTCGACCTCCACCGCGCCGTTCGCCGGGGACTCCGCGACGACCGAGACCGGGTCGGGAGCCTGGTTGAACACCAGGTCCACCATGTAGTTGGTGGTCGACGTCGACGACGGGAAGCCGGTTCCGTAGGTGTACACGCCGGTCGAGTTGCCCGCGACCAGCGGTCCGTTCGTGATGCCCGAGCCGGAGAAGGTGCCCGGCGTCACCGAGTAGCTGCCCGTCGTCGTGCGGTACGAGACCACGTAGTCGGTGTTGGCCGCGATGTTCACCGGTGTCGAGAACAGCAGGGTCTGCCAGCCGGCCGTGGACTCGCCGCTGAAGGTGCCGGTCGCGAGCTGCTGGCCGGAGGCCGACCACAGCGTCCCGACGTGCGTCCCGGTGTTGGCCGAGTTCTTGTAGAACTTGACCCCGGCGACCGCGCCCGCCTTCGTGCTGTAGAACTTCACGCCGAGGGTGACCGGGTTGTCGTTCACCTGCAGGATCGACGGGACCGTCGAGTCGGAGAACAGGCTGCATGGGCAGACGCCCGGGGCAGGATCCGGTTTGACGGTGGTGAAGCTCCACGCGCCTCCCGACGACAGCGCCTTGCCGTAGAGGTCCTTGGCCGTCATGGCGACCGAGTAGTTCACGAACCCGTTGAGGGCCGCGGTCGGCGTGAAGGTCGCGGTCCGGGTCGAGGAGGCGTAGCTCACCGTCCCGCCCACGCTGACGCCATTGGCGTCCTTCACCGTGAAGGCGATGCTGGCCGGGTCGACCGCTTTCGACATGACCGCGCCGATGGTGGTGCTCAGGGGGACGCTGGAGGATCCGGGGAGCGGCCATTGGCCGGAGGCGGTCAGCGGTGAGTTGTCGACGGTGGTGAAGACGGCGTCGACCCAGTAGTTGGCGTTGTTGTAGCTGCTCTGCGGGTAGGTGCCCGGCGACGAGCTGTACACACCAGCCGCCGGGGCGCCGAAGCCGCCGGCGACCGAGTAGACGTTGTCGGAGAGTCCGCGGTAGGCGAACGCCCATGAGGTTGCCGAGTAGTGGCCGGCGGGGGCGGAGTACGAGACCACGTACTTGGTCCCCGCGGTCACGGCCACGGCCGAGGTGAAGGAGGCGGTCTGCCAGCCGGAGGCGCTCTCACCGGAGAAGGTCACGGTCGCGAGCCGGTTGCCGGAGGTGTCCCACAGCGATCCGGTGTGGGTGCCCGTGTTCGTGGAACTCTTGTAGAAGCGGACACCGCTGATGAAGCCGTTCTGCTGCGCTGTGAATTGCAGGCCGAGCTCGACGGCGGAGGCGTCGCCCGAGTCGGGCACGGCGGGCGCCGTGCTGCCGAAGATAGACGTCGGCCCGGTCACCGTCGTCGACACGGAGACGGGCGTGGAGGTGTTCGCACTGTCATCGGTCGCCCGCACCTTGATCGCCTGAGCGCCGAGACCGTTCTGTACGTAGCTGTACGACCACGAGGTGGTGCCGGTGGCTGGGTGCCAGCTCGTGCCTCCATCGGTCGACACCTCGACCCCGGCGACCACGCCGCCGACATCAGAGGCGGTGCCCGTGACGGTGACGGTCGAGCCGTTCGCGATACTCGCACCGGCAGCCGGTGCGGTGACCGTGACCGTCGGCGCCGTCGTGTCGGTGCTCTTGGCAGCCGCCACCAGGCCCGACTGCAGGCTGCCCGGCTGGGCGCCCATGTCGGCCATCAGGTTGACCTGGGCCTGCTGCATGCGCGGGTCGGCGGCCGCGCCGGTTCCGTCGTGCGTGGCGTCGAGGCCCCACGACCACTGCACGCTGCCGGCCGAGAAGACGAGCGCACCGCTCGAGGCGCGGTAGAGCGTGACGTGATGCGTGGTCGTCCCGGGGGCGACCGTGTTGCCGAAGTCCTGCAGGTACTGGGGGACGGCGCCCGTGGTCGTCGACAGGTCGACGAGCCCGGCCGGCCTAAACCCGTTATCCAGGTCCTCGTCCGACTCGTACCCGACGGTATGCGCGGCCAGGGCCGCCTGCGTGCCCGCGGCGAGCGAGGTCAGACTGGTGTTGCGCCAGAGTCTGGTCTTGCCCTGCGCGGCCGTGACGGTGATCGGCAGGTCGGAGAAGTTCGACATGTACATCGTCCCGGTGACGCCGTTCTCCGGGAGCCCGGCTCCGTTCGCCGTCGAGGCGAACCGCGGGTCCCGCCAGGTGCCCGTCCAGGTCGTGGAGGGGTCGATCTTGGCGTTGGCCCAGGTCTCCTTGTAGGTCACCAGGGTGCGGTAGCTCGTGGAGGTGCCCGCGACGGAGTTCTCGTACCGGGTGTGCCAGTACATCTCATTGCCCGAGAGGAACTGGGCGTTCACGCCCGCGTTGATCGCCGCCTGCACATTCGCCCGCTGCCCGGTGCTCCAGTACTCGTCGTGGCCGACCGAGAGGAACACTTTGTGGTTCAGTAGCTGCGAGCCGTACCGGTCGGTGTCGACCCCGCTGAAGTACGACATGTTGTAGCCGTTCTTCTCCAGGAACCGCACCTCCGGGTACTCGGCCCCGAAATAGAAATCCCGGCCCGCGTTGTTGCCGCGGGTGGCGAAGGGGCGGTTGTAGCTCACCTTGTACGCGCGCCCGTTCGCGGCTCCCTGATAGAAGTCCGAGCCTCCATAGGTGTTGTACGCCTCCCAGGTCGGGTCGGAGGTCTGATACAGCACGTCGGAGTGGCTGGCGTCGTTGCGGACGACGAAAGTGATCTGGCTGTTGTCGCCGTTGTCGGGCCGGGTGAGCAGTGCCACGTACACGCCGGAGACGGCCGAGGGAGGGACGGTCCAGGAGGCGGACTGCGCCCAGTTGCCGCAATCGGTGAGCTCGACCGTCGGGTCCCAATAGCACGCCGGCTGCGTCTGCGGCAGCGAGACCGACGGAGTCACATCGGCGATCTTGCGTGCGCCCAGACCCTGGTAATACCCCGTCCGGAAGATCTGGATGGTGTACGCCTTGGCCGAGGTGTTGATCTTGAACCCGATCGTGCCGCCGATGTTCACGCTGATATCGGTCGAGAACCCTTGGATGTCGCTGTCGCCCGAGCCCTGGATGTCCCAGACGGAGGGATCGGTGCCGGGGAGCGCGTTCTCGCAGACGATGGGGTTGGCGGCCGCATTGCAGCCCTGATCCGCTCGAGCAGGAGAACTCGTGACGAGGGAGACCCAGGCGAACAGCGCGAGCACCACGACCGTGGCGATGGTCGCCAGAGTGATGCTGCGCCTCGCGGGGCGGTCGGGTCGCATACCCACAGATTGAGCTTTGCTCATATCTGAGAGATTGTCACAATTTTCCAGTCGGCGCTCACCCCCCAATAGGGGGCGACTCGATCGACCGCCCTGGCGGCTGCGCGCGAGGAGAGGGACGGCTAGGCTCGCGGCGTGAGCACCACCTCCCCTCCTGCCGTGACTGTCACCGTGACCGGCGCGGGCGGCCAGATCGGTTACGCCCTCCTGTTCCGCATCGCGTCCGGCCAGCTGCTCGGTCCGGATGTCCCGGTCCGATTGAAGCTCCTCGAGATCCCCCAGGGGCTGCGGGCCGCGGAGGGAACGGCGCTCGAACTCGAGGACGGCGCCTTCCCCCTCCTCCGCAGCATCGAGGTCACCGACGACGGACGCGCCGCGTTCGACGGCACGAACATCGCCCTGCTGGTCGGCGCCCGGCCGCGCGGGCCGGGAATGGAACGGGCGGACCTCCTCGAGGCCAACGGGGCGATCTTCGGCCCCCAGGGCGAGGCGATCAACGCGGGAGCGGCGGACGACGTGCGCGTTCTGGTCGTGGGGAACCCCGCGAACACGAACGCCCTCATCGCGGCCGCGCACGCCCCCGACGTCCCCGCCGAGCGGTTCACGGCCATGACGCGGCTCGACCACAACCGCGCGGTCGCCCAGCTCGCCCGTCGCGTCGAAGCGCCCGTGTCATCGGTGGAGGGCGTCATCATCTGGGGCAACCACTCGGCGAGCCAGTACCCCGACATCACCCACGCCACCGTCGGCGTCCGGCGCGCGACTGACCTCGTCGACGAGCAGTGGCTGGTCGACGAATACATCCCTCGAGTGGCGAAACGCGGCGCCGAGATCATCGAGGTGCGCGGCTCGTCCTCCGCCGCGTCCGCCGCGAGCGCGGCCATCGACCACGTGCGCGACTGGGTCGGCGGGACCGGCGAGCGGTGGACGAGTGCGGCCGTGCCGTCCGACGGGTCCTACGGCGTGCCCGAAGGGATCGTGTCGTCGTTCCCGGTACGGGCCGTCGGGGGCGTGTGGCGGATCGTGCCCGGTCTCGAGATCGACGCGTTCTCGCGGTCGCGGATCGACGCCTCCGTGGCGGAGCTGCTCGAGGAGCGGGAGGCGGTCCGCGCGCTCGGTCTGATCTGAGGCGCGCTCCCGTCCCGTAGCTCGGCCTCAGGGCTCCCTCGACGCGTGGAGGCGCTCCCATCCCGTCGGGGTGCTCGCAGGTGTCGCGAGCGCGCGGCGTGTCGCAGCATCAACGAGCACCTCGACACTCGGGCAGCCCGTTAGCCTCATCGCATGCGGACCTTGTACCCCGAGATCGAGCCCTACGACACCGGAATGCTCGACGTCGGCGACGGCCAGCAGCTCTACTGGGAGGCGAGCGGCAACCCCGAGGGCAAGCCGGTCGTCTTCCTCCACGGCGGCCCGGGTGGAGGGACGACCCCCGCCCACCGTCGGCTGTTCGACCCCGAGAAGTACCGCATCGTCCTGTTCGACCAGCGCGGCTGCGGCCGGAGCCTCCCGCACGCCAGCGATCCCGCGGCCGACCTGAGCGTCAACACCACGTGGCACCTCGTCGCCGACATCGAGCGGCTGCGCGAGGAACTCGAGGTCGAGCGCTGGCAGGTGCTCGGGGGATCGTGGGGCAGCGCTCTCGCCCTCGCCTACGCCGAGACGCACCCCGACCGCGTGACGGAACTGATCGTCCGCGGCATCTTCACGCTGCGGCCGGAGGAGCTCGACTGGTTCTACGAGGGAGGCGCGGCCGCGCTGTTCCCGGACCTGTGGGAGGACTTCGTCGCCCCCGTCCCTCCCGGCGACCGCGGCCGCCTGATCCAGGCGTACAACCGCCTCCTCTGGCACCCGGATGCCGAGATCGCCGAGCAGGCCGCCGTCGCGTGGTCGCGCTGGGAGTCATCGACGATCACGCTCCTCCCCCGGCCGGACCTCATCGAGAGCTTCACGGAGCCGAAATACGCTCTCGCGTTCGCGCGGATCGAGAACCACTACTTCGTCAACCGCGGCTGGTTCGAGGAGGAGCAGCTGATCCGCGACGCCGGTCGGCTCGCCGACATCCCCGGCGTGATCGTGCAGGGGCGCTACGACGTGTGCACGCCCGCGATGACGGCCTGGGACCTCCACAGGGCGTGGCCCCAGGCGGAGCTGCGCATCATCGACGACGCCGGCCACGCTTTCGACGAGCCCGGCATCCTCGACGCCCTCATCGAGGCGACCGACCGCTTCGCCTGACGGCGCGCGCCTCCCTGCCCTCCGCGGCCGTACATTCGGGCCGAATCCCGCCCACGGGCCCCCGAAGCCCACATTCGGCACGAATCTCGGCAACCACCCCGCGCTCCGCGCCGCGCCGCGCAACACATTCGGGCCGAATACCGCCCTCAGCACCCCCGAGGCCCACATTCAGCACGAATCTCGCCGACCACCCCGCGCCCCGTGCCGCCCCGCGCAACACATTCGGGCCGAATACCGCCCCCAGCACCCCCGAGGCCCACATTCAGCACGAATCTCGCCAACCACCCCTGCGCCCCGCCACCCCCCGCGCAACACATTCGGGCCGAATGCCGCCCTCAGCACCCCCGAGGGCCTCATTCGGCACGAATCTCGGCCCGCCGCGCGAGCGCCAGCGAGCGCATCAGCGCTTCTTCGTCGACTTCTCCGGCTCGGGCAGCGTCCCGGCGGCGCGGCGCTCGGCGTAGTACGCCCGCGCTTCCGCCTGCCGCTCGGCCTCCGCACCCGACGCGATCTTCGCGCGCACGAGCTCCGGCCCGTACCCGAACGCGTCGACCAGGTCGACCGCGTGCGGCCGGATCCGGAGGAGCAGCCGGTCGATGTACGCCGACACGGCCTGGGCGCGCTGCGGCGACAGCCGGCCGTTCATGAGGTACCACGCCAGGTGCTTCTCGATCAGGCCGAAGCCGAACAAGTCCCGCAGCCAGGTCAGCACCTGCCGGGTGCCCTCGTCGGGCGCCTGCTCGAGCGCCTCGGTGAACGCCTCCCATTGCAGCAGCTCGCCGTGGGCCCGCGCCGCCTCGATGAGCTCGTTCTGCTGCGAGTTGAAGAGGTCGGCCGACGCCTTCTTCCCCAGCTTGGAGGCGGAGCGCAGCCGGCCGCCGATCTGCGACACCATCGTCTCGACGCGGTCGGTGAGCAGCTCGCGCTGCGTCGCCGACTCCTGCAGCCAGTTGACTGCGCGCGCCGTCGAACCGAAGTCGCGAACCGTCTGCGCGACGCTGCGCATGCCCGAGCCGTGGTAGGCGCGGCCCGCCGCCTGGGTGACGACGTACCGCGCGAGCGCGCCGGCGTCGGCCTTCGCGAACTTGCGGCTGAAGTCGGTGAGGAGGCGCTTCGCGACGAGCTGCAGGAGCACGTTGTTGTCGCCCTCGAAGGTCACCCAGATGTCGAGGTCCTGCCGGAGGGACGTGATGCGGTTCTCGGTGAGGAACCCTGCGCCGCCGCAGGCCTCGCGCGCCTCCTGGAGGGTCTCGAGCGCGTGCCAGGTGCTGAGCGGCTTCAGCGCTGCCGCCATCGTCTCGAGGTCCTGACGGTCGGTGTCGGTGTCGGCCTTGCCGCTGAACACGTCGTCGAACTTGTGGAGGAAGACCTCATGGGCGAAGCTCGCGGCGTACGTCGTCGCGAGGAGAGGCAGGAGCCGTCGCTGGTGGCGCTGGTAGTCGAGCAGCACCTCCTCGTCGGTGTCGCTGCCCGCGGTGAATTGCCGCCGCTGGTCCGCGTAGGTGAGCGCGATCTTGAGGCCGATCTTGGAGGCGATGGTCGCCGAGCCGTCGAGCGACACACGCCCCTGCACCAGCGTTCCGAGCATCGTGAAGAAGCGCCGGCCGGGGCTCTGGATCGGCGAGGAGTAGGTGCCGTCCTCGGCGACGTCGCCATAGCGGTTCAGCAGGTCGGTGCGCGGGATGCGCACCCCGGTGAAGTGGAGGCGGCCGTTGTCGATGCCGTTGAGGCCGCCCTTCTGGCCGTCGTCCTCGCCGCCGATCCCGGGGAGGAAGTCGCCGTTCTCGTCCCGGATGGGGACGTAGAACGCGTGCACGCCATGGTTCACGCCCTTGGTGATGAGCTGCGCGAACACGACGGCTGCGGTCGCGTCCACAGCGGCGTTCCCGAGGTAGTCCTTCCACGCCCCGCGGAACGGGGTGTCGATCACGAACTCCTGCGTGTCAGGGTCGTAGGTCGCCGTCGTGCCGATGCTCGCGACGTCCGATCCGTGGCCGGTCTCCGTCATGGCGAAGGCGCCGGGAACGTCGAGCGACATGATCCCGGGCAGGTACTTCTGGTGGTGGGGCTCGGTTCCGAGGTGCATGACGGCCGCGCCGAACAGCCCCCACTGCACGCCCGACTTGATCTGGAGGGACGGGTCCGCCGCCACGAGCTCCTCGAACGCGGCGATGTTGCCGCCGTGGTCCTCGCGGCCTCCGACCGACTTCGGGAACGCTCGGTGCACCTGGCCGTTCTCCACGAGCAGCTTGAGCTGCTCGAACACGCGCTTGCGGTGGTCGGCGACCGAGAGCCCCTCCACCTTCTGGACCTCGGGCCGCTTCGCGAGCTCGCGGGAGGCGAGACGCGCCTCCGCCCAGTCACCCAGGAGCTGTCGGCCGAGACCCTCCACGTCGACACGAGGTGTCGCACCAACCGGGGCGGGCACCCCGGAGGCGGGGCGCGTCGGCGCGGGTGCAGCGGGAGCGGACTGGGGCGCGGCGGGTGTCGTCGGTGCGGTGCTCTGAGCGGTGTCGACCATGACTCTCCTTCGGCAGGACTCGGGATCGTGCTCACGCTACGACGGGCGTCGCGCGGAAGGAAAACGTCGGTGCGGCGCCTACAAATCGGGCGTTCCGACCCCGGACGGGCATTGTGGAATGCCACAAACGAGGGAGGCGCGACCTGTGCACCCTCGACAGAGCGCGCTGAGGTTCGTGCGGGAGGTACGACAAAGGGCGGGTCGCGCTGGAAGCGACCCGCCCTTCGGAGCCGGTGAGCCGGGTGGGCCGATCAGCCGACCGGCCGATCAGCCCATCACGGCGCAGACCTGGCGGCCGTGCGGCCGGCGGTCACGCCGCGCGGCGGCGCGACGAGCGCTCCTCCCGGACCTGCGGACGCGTTGCACGCGGCGCGTGCAGCGGCGTGGTGAGCGCCGCACGAGCGGCGGCGGAGCCCTTGAGCTCGATCACGGTTCCGGCGGCGACGGTGGCGTCGCGCTCGATCCGCGCGCCGTTGCCGATCATCGCTCCCTCGCCGAGCTTGGCGTTGCTCCCGATCTTGACGCCGCTTCCCACGACGCACCCGGCGCCGATGTGGACGTTGGCGCCCACGAAGGCGCGGTCGCCGACCGTCGCGCCCTTGTCGATCCAGCTTCCGGCGCCGACGTACGCGTCGAGCCCGACCCGGGCGTCCGCCTCCACGTACGCCGTCGGCTCCAGGTACGCCGAGTCGGCGACCCGTGCCGTCGGGGAGACGAGTCCACGACCGTTCGCGTGCCGCTTGTACTTGATGACTGCGCCGGTCTCGTCCTCGAGCTCCTCGATCATTCGCGCCATGGCATCCTCCTTAGAGATCGCGCGGTTATCGTCTGATTCCATAACGCTGGACGACCAGGAAGAATTCCCTGGTCGCCTCACGGAAAGGGCACAGTACGCCCATGCTCGCCGGGGCAACAGGGGAAGCGCTGAATTCGTGCTGAGACGACCCTGGGAGGCGGGGACCGCCCTAGTAGCGGAGCCCGTGCCCGAAACGGAAGAGCGGCGCCTCCGTGTCGAACGGGACATCCGACCGGCTGGCGCGGACCGCCTCCATCGACGACGGGAGCTCCATCGGCAGTCGCCCGCGCGGAGACGCCGCCCCGAACAGCACATCCAAGAGGGCGTGCTGGTCAGCGCCGAAATCGGCCGCGATCGCCGCCGCCTCGGCGACGAACGGCGTGAGAATGGCCGGCCGGTCGAGGAACACCTGCAGCACCGTGGGCACGGCCCGGGCGACGGCGAGCACCTCCTCCACGGTCTCGGCCGGGAAGTCGAGCGAGCCGGCATGGAAGAAGTTCTCGAACATCGTCGGGCGCTGCTCGTACGGGGCGTGGAGGCGCACCAGGGCCGCGTCCGCCTCCGCCGGGCTCGAGACCACGGTCGCGTACTCGCCGACGATGGCCGCATCGAAGCCGTGGACGTAGACGCGGGCGCCCCGCGCGAGCGGCAGCGTGCCGTCGTTCTGCAGGAGCGTGATGGAGGCGCGCTGCGCCTCCGCTCCGGCCGCCCGGAACTCTGCACGACCGACGATCGCCTCGGCGCGCTCCGGGTCCACGAGGGGCGCGTCGAACAACCCGAGCCGGAACTTCTCGCGGAGGAGGCGGCGCGCCGAGACGTCGAGGCGCTCTTCGGAGACCTCGCCGCTGCGCACGAGGTCCACGAGCAGGTCGGGGATGTCCTCGCCGCCGAACTGGTCGGCGCCGGCCTCGAGCACCTTCTTCATCCGCTCGCGCGGACTCAGGTGCTCGACGCCCCATGCGCGCGCCGGGAACGGGTCGCCGCCGATCTCGTGATCGGAGATGAGGCCCCAATCGGTGCAGACGACGCCGTCGAACCCGTAGCGCTCGCGCAGCAGCCCGGTGATCACCGACTTGTTGAAGCCGAAGCCGACCTCCTCGTGCTCGGTCCCGACCGGCATGCCGTAGTACGGCATGATCTGGCTCGTTCCCGCTTCGAATGCGGCCTCGAACGGCTTGAGGTGCGTTTCGAACATGCCTCCCGGGTAGACCTGCTCGCGGCCGTACGCGAAGTGCGGGTCTTCGCCGTCCTTCTGCGGGCCGCCTCCCGGGAAGTGCTTCGTCATCGTGGCGACGGAGTCGGGACCGAGCTGGTCACCCTGGAAGCCGCGGATGTAGGCGGCACCGAGGCGGGAAGTGAGCTCGGGGTCTTCACCGAAGGTCGCGAGTTGGCGCGCCCAGCGGGGCTCTGTCGCGAGGTCGACCTGCGGGTGGAGCGCGACGCGGATGCCGACCGCGGTGTACTCCTGCCGGGCGATGTCGCCGAACCGCCGGACGAGCTCCTCATCGCCGATGGCCGCGAGCCCCAGCGTCTCGGGCCACTGCGAGAACGGGCCCGCGAAGATGGCGGCACCCGGGTTCTCACTGAAGGAGTGACGCGGGTCGGTCGAGAGCGTCACCGGGATGCCGAGGCGGGTGCTCGCCGCGAGCTCCTGGAGGCGGTTCTGCCATTCGGCCATCTGGGTCGCCGTCGACGCCGAACCGAAGACGTTGAAGTGCGTGATGTGGTGGTTCCGGACCAGCTCGACCGTGTCGCGGATGCCGAACGCGTCGACGGGCCCTGCTAGCTCGCCGCCCTCACCGATCGTGATCATCGTGTGGAAGAAGAGTCCGGCCTTCTCTTCGAGCGTCAGCTGACCGAGCAGGTTCTCGACCCGCTCCTCGATCGGGAGGGACGGATCGCGGAACGCGGGATCGATCGGCGGCTGCTCTGCGCCACCCGCGGTGTTCTGGTCGGGAATCAGGTCGGTCACGCGCACTCCTTCGGGCGGTCCGCCCGCGCGCATCGCAGGCCGGTTCTTCATCCTAAACCGATCGATACTAGGTTTTCGTGCGTGCCGTCCCGGCTTCTCAGCCTCCGCTCGCGCCCGCGACCACCTCGAGCAGCGCCTCCCCGTACGCCTCGCGCTTCTTCGCTCCGATGCCGGTGATGCCATCGAGCGCGCTCATGGTGGCGGGGCGCGCGGCGGCGACGGCGCGCAGTGTCGCGTCGCCGAAGACGATGTACGCGGGAACGCCCTGCTCGCGGGCCTGCCCGGCCCGCCAGCTCCGCAGCGCCTCGAACAGCGGCTGGTCCTCCACCGCCAGGTCGGCAGACGCCACCGACCGCGAGGAGGAGCGGGAGGAGCGCTCCGGCCGTTCCGGCTCGGTGCGGAGCACGACCGTGCGATCTCCGCTGAGCACCCGGGCGCTCTCCGGCGTCAGCCCGAGCACGCCGTATTCGCCCTCGGGCTTGAGCAGCTCTTGGGCGATGAGCTGGCGGGCGACGCCCCGCCACTGGCTCTCGCTCAGGTCGGCGCCGATGCCCCACGTCGCCAGCGCGTCGTGACCGTGCTGATCGACGCGCGCTGTGCGCTTGCCCCGCAGGATGTCGATGAGGTGCCCGGCCCCGAACCGCTGGCCGCGCTCGCGCTGGAGGCGCACCACCGTCGACAGCAGCTTCTGCGCCGGCACGGTGCCGTCCCAGCTCTCAGGAGGCGTGATGCAGGTGTCGCAGTTGCCGCACGGCTCGGACCGCTGCCCGAAATACCCGAGGAGATTGACGCGGCGGCACTGGACGGTCTCGCACAGCGCGAGCATCGCGTCGAGGTGCTGCGTGAGGCGACGCCGGTGGGCGAGGTCGCCGGGTGAGTCGTCGATCATGCGGCGCTGCTGCACGACGTCTTGCAGGCCGTAGGCCAGCCAGGCGGTCGAGGGGAGGCCGTCCCGGCCGGCGCGCCCGGTCTCCTGGTAGTAGCCCTCGACGGACTTCGGCAGGTCGACGTGGGCGACGAAGCGCACGTCGGGCTTGTCGATGCCCATGCCGAAGGCGATGGTGGCGACGACGATGACCCCCTCCTCGCGGAGGAAGCGCGCCTGAGTGCGGGCCCGGACCGGCGCCTCCATACCCGCGTGGTACGGCAGCGCCGTGAGCCCGTTCGACGAGAGGAACTCGGCCACGCGCTCGACCGAGTTGCGCGAGAGGGCGTAGACGATGCCCGCGTCTCCGGCGTGCTCGCCGGTGATGAAGTCGAGGAGCTGCCGCCGGACGTCGACCTTGGGGACGATGCGGTACTGGATGTTCGGCCGGTCGAAGTCTGCGACGAAGTGCTCGGCCGCCTCGAGCCGCAGCCGGCTCGTGAGTTCGCGATGCGTGGCCTCGGTCGCGGTGGCGGTCAGAGCGATGCGCGGCACTCCGGGCCAGCGCTCGGCGAGCTCGGAGAGCGCCAGGTAGTCGGGACGGAAGTCATGACCCCACTGCGACACGCAGTGAGCCTCGTCGATGGCGAAGAGGGCGACGGTTCCGCGCTCGAGGAAGCGCTTGGTCGACTCCGACGCGAGCCGCTCCGGAGCCACGTACAGGATGTCGAGCTCGCCCGAGACGTACGCCCGCTCGACGGCGGCGCGCTGGCCGCTGTCCTGCGTGGAGTTGAGGAAGGCCGCCCGGACGCCGACCGCGGTCAGCGCGTCGACCTGGTCCTGCATGAGCGCGATCAGCGGCGACACGACGACGCCGGTGCCCTCGCGCACGAGCGACGGGATCTGGTAGCAGAGGCTCTTGCCGCCGCCGGTCGGCATCAGGACGACCGCGTCTCCGCCGGCCACGACCCGATCGATGACGGCCTGCTGCTGGCCGCGGAACTCGTCGTACCCGAACACCGTGCGCAGCGCCTCTGCTGGAGTCGCGTAGCGGGAGGGTGCCACCGCCGGCACCGGCCTGCCGCCCGTCCCCGCCTCCGCGAACGCGCCCCGGTACTCGTCGTAGGGCGGCTCCTCGTCGAGGGGAGGGGCGTCGCGGTCGTCCGGCACCCACTCGTCGGTGTTCCAACTCATGCTCCGATCGTAACGACCACCCCCGACCGGGCCCTGGGCGCGGGAGAAGCTGTGGAGGGAGTCGCTCCTCCACATCTCAGCACACCTGTTATGCCCAGCAGCCGCCGACTCGGATACCATCGCGGCATGCGTCCCCTCATCGTCAGCGAGTTCATGACCCTCGACGGTGTCGTGGAGGCGCCCGGCGGCGAGACGACGCATCCTCACGCCGGCTGGAGCATCCCGTTCACCAGCGACGAGGTGATCGCCGCGAAGCTGCAGGAGACCCGCGAGGCCGGGACCCTCCTCCTCGGGCGCCGCACCTTCGACCAGTTCGCCGGTGCCTGGCCGTCGCGCGACGGCGAGCTCGCCGACCTGATGAACGGGCTGCCGAAGACGGTCGTCACGAGTCGTGCCGGCGACCCGGGGTGGAACGGAGAGCGGCTTCCCGAGCCGGTGCGCTCGTCGATCACGACGCTCAAGCAGGGCGACGGCGACCCGATCCTGGTCGTGGGCAGCGCCTCCCTCGTCCGCGCACTGCTCGTCTGGGGGCTGGTCGACGAGCTCCGCCTCCTGGTCTGCCCGGTCATGGTCGGGGGCGGCCTGCGGATCTTCCCCGACGATCGCGAGGCGTGGCGGTTCGAGCTGGCGCGGCTGCAGCGCTTCGACGCCGGCGCCGTGCTCCACACGTACCGTCTGACCGGAGGCTGATGCCGGCCGCCGTCATCGGGCTGCTGAGCGCCTTCGTCTACGGTTCGGCCGACTTCGTCGGCGGCGTGGCGTCGCGCCGGCTGGGCCCGATCCGTGTCACGGCGATCGGGGCGGTCGCCGGGTTGGTCCTGCTCCTCGCCGCGTGGCCGCTGGTCGGCGGCCGGATCTCCCCCGCGGCGATCGGCTGGGGCGCGGCGTCGGGCCTGGTCGGGACGCTCGCCGTGTCCCTCCTCTACGCGTGTCTCGCCATCGGCCCGATGAGCATCCTGTCGCCGCTGACCGCGCTGGTGTCGGCCCTCGTGCCGATGGCGTGGGGGCTCCTCGGCGGCGACCGGTTCGCGCCGATCGGCTACGTCGCCCTGGGGCTCGCGCTCGTGGCCGTCGTGCTCGTCGGGTTCGTCCCGGAGAAGGGCGCGGTCCGCCCGAGCGTGCGGGCGCTCCTGATGGCGACTGCGGCCGGTGCGCTGATCGGCGTCTTCCTGATCATGCTCGATCAGACCCCGGACGACTCGGGGGTCGTCCCGCTCATCGCGAACCGCACCGCGAACGGAGCCGTGATGTGGTCGGTCGTGGCGCTGCTCGCGCTCCGCACGCGGGCGCGGTCGCGGTCGCGGTCGCGAACGACACCGCTCTCCTCCCGCTGGACGCTCGTCGCGGCCGGCGGCGGCCTGCTCGACGCCACCGCGAACGCGCTGATCCTGATCGGCCTGCGGGTGGGCGACCTCACGACCATGTCGGTGCTCGTCGCGCTCTACCCGGCAGGCACGATCCTCCTCGCGGCCGTCGTGCTCCGTGAACGCGTCGCGCCGGTGCAGTGGGTGGGGCTCGTGCTCGCCGTCGCCGCGGCGGCCCTCCTCGCCGTCAGCTGACTCGGTCGCGGGTGCCGCCGACCCGGCCGCGGGTGCGGCTCGGCCGGACTCAGCGCTTCGGCGGGTGCGGGACCTGGGCCGCGTCCTCCAGCGCGGGAAGGGCGGCGCGCAGCGCCTCGACCTGATCAGGCCGCAGTTCGGCGAGGATCTCCGACACGGCCCGCGCCCGGTCGGAGCGCGCCTCCAGCAGGAGTCTCTGGCCCGCCTCGGTGCCCGACACGAAGAAGGAGCGACCGTCGGCGGGGTCGGGCGCACGGGACACGAGGCCTCGCGCTTCGAGGTCGGAGACGACCCGGGTGATCGTGGGCGCCGCCGCTTTCTCGACGGCGGCGATCTCGCTGGGGCGGAGCGGCCCCTGCCGGACGATCGTCGACAGCGCTGACAGCTGGCCGTGGCTGAGACCTCCGGTCGACGAGCGGAGGCGGCGGTTCAGCCTCCCGACGGCCAGGGCCAGGCGGCCGGGGACGTCATCGTCCGCACCGGTCGCCGGCCGCTCATCAGCGTCATGCGCGGGTCGCACCGACTTCCTCGCCTTCTTCGGTGACCTGCCTCGGAGCGGGCGAGGTCTCCTCATGAACATACTTGGCTCCGCCTGCGAACGAGGCGACAGCGCCGATGAGGCTCATGACGGCGGCGGCGATGAAGACGACGACGAGCCCATCGTGGAACGGCCCGGAGATCAGCTGCGGGAAGAACTCCTTGCCGGTCAGCGTGGCCGCGTCGACGTGCGGGGACTGCAGGACACCGGTCGGTCCCAGCAGGCTGGCGATCGGGTTGTAGCCGAGGAAGGCCGCGAAGAGGCTGCCGACCGGAGGCGTCGCGCCGACCTGCGCGGCGACCTGCTGCGGCACCCCGTGGCTGGTGAGCCCGCTCGTGAGCGCGGTCGGCAGGGCGACCGAGAGGCCCGCGATCATCAGCGAGAAGAAGATGCCGATCGAGAGCGAGCTTCCGGCGTTCAGGGCGACGCCCGCCATGCCGGAGGCCGCACCGCGCTCGTTGGCCGGGACGCTGTTCATGATGGCCGTCCGGTTGGGCGACGAGAACAGACCGGAGCCGATGCCGTTCAGGCCGGTCAGCACCGCGAACTGCCAGTACTCGAAGTTCACGGGGATGAGCAGCAGCCCGATAAAGGTGAGCGCGACGAGCACGAGACCGACGGTGGCGAAGGCGCGCGAGCCGAAGCGGTCGGAGAGCGCCCCCGACATCGGCCCGGCGATGAGGAACCCGATGGTGATGGGGAGCATGTAGATGCCGGCCCAGAGCGGCGTCGACTCGTAGCTGTAGCCGTGGAGGGGCAGCCAGATGCCCTGCAGCCAGATGATCAGCATGAACTGCAGGCCGCCTCGGCCCACCGCCGCGAGCAGGCCCGCGAAGAGCCCGGCCGAGAAGGGACGGATCCGGAACAGCTTCATGTCGAACATCGGCGACGGCACGCGCCGCTCGACGAAGACGAAGGCGATGAGGAGGAGGATGCCGGCGATGATCGAGCCGAGCACCCACGGGTTCCCCCAGCCCTGCGAGGCGCCGCCGTAGGGCTGGATGCCGTACGTGATGCCGGTGAGCAGGGCGATCAGGCCGATGCCGAAGGTGGCGTTGCCGAGCCAGTCGTTGCGTCCGGGGTTCTTCTGCCCGACCTCGTGCAGCGACTTGTACGACCAGATGGTGCCGATCACGCCGAACGGCACGGACACGAAGAAGACGGCGCGCCAGTCGATCTCGGCGAGGACGCCTCCGAGGATCAGGCCGAGGAACGACCCGGCGATCGCGGCGACCTGGTTCAGGCCGAGCGCGAAGCCGCGCTTGTTGGCTGGGAAGGCGTCGGTGAGGATGGCTGTCGAGTTGGCGAACAGCATGGCGCCGCCGACACCCTGGACGAACCTCCACGCGATCAGCCACATGGCGCCGGCACCCGAGGTGAACGGGTCGAGGCACAGGGCGATCGCGGCGACGGTGAAGATCACGAAGCCGAGGTTGTAGATCCGGACGCGCCCGTACTGGTCGCCCATGCGTCCGAACATGACGACGAGCACGGCGGTGACGAGCATGTAGCCCATCAGCATCCACAGCAGGTACGAGACGTTGCCCGGCTCGAGCGGGTTCAGCTTGATGCCGGTGAAGATCGCGGGCAGCGAGATGATGACGATCGACGAGTTGATCGTCGCCATGAGCATGCCGAGCGTGGTGTTCGAGAGTGCCACCCAGCGGTAGTGGGGGTGGTCTTTGGTGAAGATGCCGGTTCGGGCCACGGGAGTCCTTGTGCGTTTCGTATGGAGGCGTGCGTTGTTTATATGCGTTAACTATATATCCAGCGGGAAGCGTTTCCGAACCGGGGTCGCTCCTGACAGTTGCGGAATTGTTTGGGACTCTCCGCTTCAATCTGACACTCTTCACCGTGAAATGACATCTTGCGCGCCGAGTGACATCGACTCGCGTGCGGCTCGGAAGGCAACGAATGGCATGCGCTACCCGCGACGGCCCGGTCTTCCGCCTCAGGGTGCGGGTCTAGCGGGGAGACCGACCCCGAAGGACCACGGCGCACGGCAATTCTGCGAGTGCGGTCAACTCAATACCGGCACTGGCGGGTCGAATCCGCCAGTGCTCGGGGTCTCCAACGACGATGTCCCACTCCTCCACCCGCCCCCGCAGACCGACCGGCACAGGGAAGACCTGACTCCGATCGCCTCCGCGCCGCCACGCTCCGATGAGCGCCTCGCCATCCGCTTCGAGACCGAGCGCGGTCCATGAGGCGTCCCACTGCGGCACGCCCAGGGGCCAGAACGGCGTGCTGCGTGCGATAACCGGCCGGATCTCCTTGTAGTTCCGTATAGCGCCCGCGATGAGGTGGAGTTGATGAGCGTTCATCCCATCCAGGTGCCCGGACAGATAGAGGCGGCCGAGAAAGCCGTTGGCCAGGGTGAAGAGAATCTCCCGGTCATCCATTTCTGGTTGCGGATGCGCCCGATTGCCGCCCTGCTCCGGGAGCATGGCGATCGGTGCTGCCGCCGCGATCGGCGGGTACTTCTCGTAGCGCTCTTGATCCGAGGTCGATTGCGAGCGCACGCAAAGTCAACCGGGAGGTGGCGGGTGCGGCGCCTCCTTCCGCTGGGCGTCATAGTCCGCCACCCTCGAACCAGTGATCCTGCCACCGCCAATCGATGGGGGCAGGACCTGAGGTTCTCAGTGCCCGCACTGCCTGCCGGGGCGCGATGGCGAGGATCGGCATGAACCTAAATGACCGATATGGCGCCCTACCCAACCTGAGAGCGCCGCCCCTACGCCGGTCACCGCGAACCCCCGCCGATCGCTCTTGCCGCCTTCGGCGCCCAGCCCCTCAAAAGCACTAGCGCGAAAGCGACAGCCGCCCAGAGCGCGAGCACGACAAGAGACGACCAGGCCGACGCTCCATGGAAGTACCCGAACTCGGTGACTGCTCGCACAGCTGCCCCCGGCGGCAGAGCGGCGGATATCGGCCGAGCCCAGCCGGGGAGCAGGTCGAAACCGATCATCGCACCACTGACTGCGTTCCCAACAGTTGTCATCATAAGGATGGCAAGCGCGAACCCCACTGCCCCGAACCATGCCCCGAGCGCCTTCGTTGTGAAAGCCACCGCCGCGGACAAAAGAGACAGAGTGACGGCCAATGCGATCCAAGGCGCCGGCAGGGCCCCGAATACAGGACCCGCAATAGTCGCGGCCACCGCGCCGATGGCCAATGCGAAGCCCAGCATGGCATACAACCGGTGCCTCAGCCGGATCTTCTGGGCAGCAGCCGTCAGCCCCTGCGTCAAGACGAACGATGAAAGGGTCACGCCGAACACCACATAGAACGACGCAAGTCCACGGCTGTCGAACGACACAAGCGGCACAGCGTCTTTGACTGATTCCGGCTGCCCTGAACGAGCGGAGAAGGCCTGGATCATCGCCAGGGCGGCCGAGCTTTCACTCAGCCCCTTTGCGCCTGCATACTCGACCGTGACCCGGCCAGAAGAAGAGCCCACGACGGCGTCGTAGCGGCCGGCGTCCAGACCGCGCAGCGCCTCAGATAGAGACGACGACCTCGTCACCGCGCCGGCGCTTCCCAGTGCGCGTTGCATGGAGGCGGCGAGGCGATCGCCCACAACCGCGATGGGCACGTGGTACGGCGCAGGTGACCGCTGAAGTCCGACGTAGACACCGATGAAAGCGATTCCAATCACGAAGCCGGTCAGTACCAGCGATATCCACGCGCGATGACGCGTACGCAGCCGAGCCTGCGTCATTGCCGAATGCTTGTGCATGCGATCCGCTCCTTACCTACAATGGTTTGGATGCCAAACCAAGCACAATCTACCTCACCCGGTTTGAAAAGCAAACCTGTTGACTCGCTGACGTTCGCCGTGGACGCAGTGAGCGACCGATGGTGCCTGCACGTCGTCCGCGCTCTGGTCTCTGGCGCCTCGCGCTACACGGAGATCCTGCGAATTGTCGGCGCCCCTCGGGACATACTGGCCTCACGCCTGCGAAAGCTCATCGATACGGGGATCATTGAAGCCGGCGACGCTGAGCCGTCAAGCCGAGCTGGCTATCGCCTGACAGCCAAAGGGAAGGATCTCGCTGCGGTTCTGCTCGTGCTGAAGGGATGGGGGGACAGATACCGACCCGACAGTGTGCCGCGGGCAGAACTGATCCACCAGACGTGCGGCCACCACTTCACACCCGAGATCCGATGCGCTGCCTGTGGCGTAGCGCTCGCTGACTCGGAGACGGTCACCGTGCGTGCCGCGGCCTCCACCACGTAGCCATCTCCTCGACCTCGCCACCCCAGCGGCACGACGACCGAGTCGCAGGCCGCTACGGGGTCGTCGCAGCAGTCAGCGCGGATCGCCATGAACTCGCGGGCGACTCGCTGAAACGGGTGCTAACCAGTACTGAGCCCCCTGGGAGACAGGGATCCCCCCTATCCCAGCCGTAGGCGAATTGTAAACTCAGGCCTCGTCACTCACAGCCATTCATCCCTCCCTGAGCTGGCGGATGCGACACCAGAGACGATCATCGCAATCACCGCTCGCTCGGCCGCGGCCGTCTCCGCCCGAGAGAGGGTGCGTAGAGGGCCCCGCGACTGGAGCTCAGCAAGGCCGTGAACCCCCGACCAGGCTGCGACCAGGGCGCCATCGAAGTTCGCGGCTGCGACGATTCCCAGCCGCACCAGCTCTTCTATCACCGACCCAAGAATCTCAAACGGCCCTTGACTGTTCGGCCCGTTGCGGCCAGCGGTCGCGTAGTCGAGGTGGTTGGGGACCGCAAAAGCAGCCCGGAACAGGCCGTTCCGCTCCCGAGCGAACCGCAGGTACGCCCGAGAGACGGCCGCCAGACGATTCTTCGCCGCCTCCGGAGCAGACGGCCCCGAAGCGACCTCGTCGACCTCCTCCCTCATAACCTCCGCAAGCTGCTCCATGGCAGCATGACAAACAGCAAGGAGCAATTCGTCTCGGTCCGCGAAGTGTCGGTATGCGGCGTTCGGAGCGACTCCTACCCTTCGGGCCACCTCGCGGAGCACGACCGCATCGGGGCCACCGTGCCGAGCAAGTTCCACCGCCTCGCGAACCATCGCCGCACGAACAGCGCCGCGAACTCGTCGCGGCCGATCCTCCGCCATCAGATCTTTCTCCACCCCCCGATTCTGACGGAAGAAGAGAGTTGTGGACAGTGTTCACTTCGGCTAGCGTGAACACCGTCCACATTTTGTGGACACTGTCCACAGGAGTCTACGTGCAACCCCACAACATCGAATCGCTTGTCGAACGCAACGCGACGTTCGCTAGAACCATGTTCAACGGCAACCAGGGTCTCCGACCCAAACTGTCGGCATTAATCATCACGTGCCTGGACCCCCGGCTCGATCCTGTGTACGTACTCGGTACGCAACCCGGGGATGTGGCCGTAATCAGGAATGTAGGGGGACGTGTAACCCCTGACGTCCTACGCCAACTGGCCCTTCTGGACGCAATGACACCGTCGGCCGGCGCCCAGCCGGCCGCCGACCCCTTCGCCATCGTGGTCATGCAGCACGACGACTGCGGCATCACGCGGATGGGGTCCCGGCCCGAGGAACTGGGCGCATATCTCGGCCTGAGCGCTCCAGAGATCGACATGGGGAGCATCTCCAATCCCCCGAACACGCTCAGCCATGATGTCTCGGCCTTGCGAAAGTGGAGTTCCCAGTTCGGCACCCGGTATTTGGTCACGGGTGTGCTGTTCGATGTGGAGACGGGTCTGATTCGCAAAGCATCCCCTGAGGAGGACGCATGAATGCATCACCGACCGTGCTGGTCACCACGGCGAACGGGGGAATCGGGCAAGCCACCATCCGCGCTCTGCTCAAGCATCCCGGCATGCGGGTGCGGGCGGTGGCGCGAGCTGATGATGCACGAGCGCGAGCTCTCAGCCAACGAGGGGTGGATGTTCGGATAGGGTCCCTGAACGACTTTCGATTCGTCGAGGCGTCTATGAGAGGTGTCGACCGAGTCTTCCTGGTCACCCCCTTCTCGCCCTCATCACTGGACGTCGGAGTGAACGTGGCAGCGGCCGCGGACAGCGCGCGAGTCGACACAATCGTAACGCTCAGTCAATGGCTGTCCGACCCCGACCATCCCTCCGTGCATACTCGGCGGACGTGGCTCCTCGACCGGGCTCTGTCTTGGCTGCCTCACACCAGAGTTGTCACCCTCGACCCCGGATTCTTCGCGGCAAACTATATGGCAGCGCTTCCGGCAACTGCGGCCACAGGGGTCTTTCTCAGCCCATACGGGATGGGCCTCAACGCACCTCCATCGAACGGCGACATCGGCGCCGTGGCCGCAGCGATCTTGTCGAACCCGGAACCGCACACCGGGCGCCGTTATCGCCCCACGGGCCCCGAACTGCTGGACCCGCCCCAAATGGCGGCCATCATCGCCAACGTCTTAGAGCGGAAAGTGCGACACCGTGAAGTCAGCTTCAGAACCTTTTCACGGTTCGCCGCCGTCGCAGGGTTCGACGACTTTACTCTCGCGCAAGCTCGCTGGTACGCACGAGAAGCCGCCCAGGGCTCATTCGCAATCGGCGCACCAACCTCCGTGGTGGCCGACTTCACCGGCGCTCCAGCAGAGGACTTCGATACCACCGTTCGAAGCTATGCCGATCGCCTCAGCCACACCAGCCGGCTCGCTCGCTCCATCCGTGCTGCAGGTCTCCTCGCCGCCGCCCTCACCGCGCGGCCCCTTTCCGAGAGGAGCTACCACGAGCGTTTCGACTTAACCTCTGGAGAGGTCAGAACTCTCTCGCTTCAAAGCGAACGGTGGATCGCAAAGCACTGACGCCGACCCGTACCGCGCCCCCCATGTGACCTCGCCGGGACGACGAAACCCGAGGTCAGCTAGGCGGAACAGTGCATCACAACTCGAACGAGGAGGAAGCCAACCGGACGATGAATTCGCCCCTGGCAGCGAGGTGACGGAAGCTCATAGCCAGACGCTCTAAATACCGATCGGGCCCGATAGCCCAAGACACGATCTAGGAGACCAACGAGCGTCGAACGTCCGGCACAGAGTGGGCGGTCTTCCCACGCCCGCGGGCGGCGGCGCCGCGTGCCACCCAGCGGCGGAGTACGGCTCACTTACCCGCCCGAGCGTCACCTTCGCCATAAACAGTATCGTGAGACCGCTTATCGACGGCGGGCCATACTCCGAATCCCCGGCTCGGCCGAAGACCACCTGAAGACGAGCCGCCATTCGGGCCACTCGGGTGAGCGCTCGTCGCCGCTAGTGCCTTCGCGATATCTGCTGTCAGCTCTGCGGGCGGTCGCGCGAGATCAAGCCGCATACCGGCTTCGTCCGGCTGGAGGCGTTCGAGGGTGGCGAGCTGCGAGCCCAGGAGCGACACCGGCATGAAGCGGCCGGGTCGCGCGGCCATCCGGGCGGCCAGCAGCGCGCGGTCGCCGCCGAGCTCCGCGAAGACAGCGTCCGGAGCCTCCGCCCGGATGAGGTCGCGGTACGCGCGCTGCAACGCCGAGCAGGCGACGACCACCCCCTCCGGGGAGGTCCCTGCGAGCGTCTCCCCGACGGTCCGCAGCCAGGGCGCACGGTCCTCGTCGGTCAGCGGCGTCCCGGAGGCCATCTTGGCGACGTTCGCGGCCGGGTGCAGCGCATCCCCGTCGATGAACGGCACGCCGTGATGTACCAGGCGAAGCACCACACTGATGCGTCGGCCGAGCTGGTCCAGCTCAGCGGCGTCGGCATGCGCGGCCTGGTGGACCTCTTCGCCGCCGGTCAGCGGTCCGGCGACCTGCGCACCGACCAGTCACCGCAGGAGCAGGCGCTCGTGGCCTTCGCCGCCGTCCACGGCGTGGCCACCCTCGCGACGGACGATCTCCTAGACGGCGTCCCCTCGCAGACGGCGGCGCGGCTCACCCTCGAATTCCTCTGGCGCGGCGTCACGGCATCGCCCCGTGGCGCCCCTTAGCCCACCGTCGTCTCACCGGGGGTCCCTTCCCCTCACCTTCGCGTCTCCGTATGGTCAGAGGACGGCGGCACCGCCGCCTACCACCGCGGCGCTCAGACCTGCCAGCTGTGCTGCCGTCAATCGTTCACCGAGCAGGAGGCGGCCCAGCAGTGCAGTGATCGCCGGGGCGAGGGCTCCCATGAGCGCCACGAGCACCAGGTCACCTGTCGCGAGCGCCAGCGTGAGCAGTATGTTCGCAGCGCCGTCGGTCACACCCGCCATCGCGGCGGCGGCGAAGGAGATTCTTCGGGATGAATTCGATGCGTCGGCGGGGACGGACCCGCGTTGCCTGAGGCCCACGAGCGCGACGACGACAACGACGGGCGCGAGAACCCCGAGACGTGCCGCGGCGACGGTCCAGAGCCCGGCGTCCTTCGGGGCCAGGCCGATCGTGATGATGAAGAATCCGAAGGCCAGTCCGGCCAGCGCGCCGTACACCGGCCCTGCCCCCATGCGCCTTGCCGACACACGGCGCGTTCCTTGTCGGGGCTCACGGCAGATGAGCACGATCGCCGCCAGGGACAACGCAAGGGCGGCAAGACGGAGAGCGCTGATGCCATGCTGGACCACCGCCCCCGCCAGGGTGACCATGATGGTGCTCGCGCACTGGGTTGCGGCAGACACTGCCCCAACGGGCCCCATCGCAAGACCGCGATACGACAGGATGAGCCCCAGCCCACCCACCAGGCCGGCGACGAAACCCCAGAGCAGCGCTGGGCCGCTCGCCTTTCCCGGCACGGCGAACGCTATCGGAACGACCAGTGACAGGCTTGCGGTCGCGGAGATGAGGAGCACCTGGACGACCGGCCTGCTTCTGCCCGCCACGCCCGCGCTGAAGCTGCTCAAAGCGACGAAGACCGCGTCCAGCGCAGCGAAGATGCCGGTCACGGCGTGACTGCGAGGGTCCGATGGGACGGTCGTTCAGCCGCGGTCATCCGGATCCACCCCGGTGCGGCGCCCGTTCTCCAAAGAAGCGATCGCAGACATGTCAGACCCGTCGAGCCGGAACCCGAAGACATCCAGATTCTCGCGCATCCGCTGGACGGACGCCGATTTCGGGATGGCCAGATTTCCCGAATCGAGCTGCCACCGGATGACGACCTGAGCGGGGCTGACACCGTACTTCTGCGCGACGCCCCGAAGAACCGGCTCCTCCAGAACGAGGCCGCGCGCCAGCGGCGACCACGACTGCGTCGCGATTCCGTGCTCGACGTGGAATCGTCGGAGCTCACGTTGCGGCAGCCACGGGTGGAGCTCCACCTGGTTGACCACGGGGACGGTCCCGGTTTCCCGGAAGAGCCGTTCCAGATGATGGACATGGAAGTTCGCGACCCCGATGGACGTCGCCCGGCCTTCATTGCGCAGCGCCTCAAGCGCGCGCCAGGAGTCGACGTAACGGTCTGACGCGGGGGCCGGCCAATGGATCATGTAGAGGTCCACCGAATCGAGCCCCAACCGGGCGAGGCTTGCATCGAAAGCCCGCAGCGTCGAGTCGTAGCCGTTGTCGGTCCACCAGGCCTTGGTGGTGATGAAGATCTCCTCCCGCGGAAGGCCTGACCGGCGGATTCCCTCGCCGACACCGACTTCGTTGTCGTAGAAGGCCGCCGTGTCGACGTGCCGGTATCCGCTCTCGATCGCGGCGAGAACCGCGCTCGCTGCTTCTTCTTCGGGAATCTTGTAGACGCCGAAGCCCAACTGCGGAATGCGTCGGCCGTCCCGCAACTCGCGATCGGGAACACCAGAGAATGTGGTCATCGCCTCATTCCTGTCCTGAGATTCGAACGAGCATTTTCCAGGGAGGACGTCCCTCGTCCAGTCGCTCGAAGGCGAGAGCCGCATCCTCGAGCGAGACTGCTTCGGAGATAAGGGGCTCGACCTCGACCGTGGCAGAGCCGAGAAGGCCCACCGCGACGGCCACGTCGTCGTCCCACATGTGCGCGGCAGAGCCGATCAGCGTCTTCTCCTTGAGAACCACCTCGAGGGTGTCCAGAAGTTCCTGCTCTGCCGAGACCCCCAAGAGAACGATGCGTCCCCCGGGGCGTACCAAGGAGACCGCACGCGAAAGGACTCCCGGCGCGCCGGCAGCTTCGATGAGGATGTCCGCGCCTCGTTCCGGCATGACCCGGCGCACGCGATCGGCGAGTTCCGCCGAGTCTTCGGCCCACAGCGGGGTGGCGCCGAACCTGGCGAGCAGCGCGTACCGTTCCGGATCGGGCTCCACGACCGCGACCTCGTGTGCGCCGACGCTCCGAGCCACCTGAGCGACCAGCGCCCCGACGGTCCCGCCTCCGATGACGAGAAGGGTGGCGCCGATGTCGAGACCGGATCGCCGCACAGCGCGCACGGCGACGGCGAGCGGTTCGGACAGCGCCGCCGTCCGGAGCGGCACGCGCGGAGGGACCTCGATGAGTCGGTCGGCGCGGCCGACCACGTACTCGGCCAGACCGCCGTCAATCTGTTGGCCCGTCACCAGAAGGTGCGAGCAGCGGCCCTCCTCGTGATGACGACAGTGGAAGCACTGTCCGCAGCCGGTGACGACATCGACGACGACCCGAGCACCGATTCCCGGCCCGGAGCCGTCGCGCGCCGGCACCGCAACGATGCCCGCTATCTCATGGCCGAGGATCACTCCTGGTTCGATGACGACCGGGCCGTGACGCCACTCCTCCAGGTCGCTGCCGCACAAACCCACCCACGCGACCTCCACCAGCGCCTCGTCATCGCGAAGCGAAGGGACCGAGACGGGCCCAATCTCCAGCCGCCTCCGGCCACCCCAGCGGGCAGCCAGCATCGTGTCCCCCGGTCGTCTCGCGAAAGTCATACTCGTGGGCTGACGTCACGCGAGCTGCGGCGGAAGAGAAAGGTCGAGGACGAGGCCCCCGGGCGACTGGGCGACGCGAACCGTCAGCGTTCGGCGATCCTCGTCCCAACGCCATTCGTCGCTCTCTTCCGCGCCGAGCGGCGCGGAAATAGTCGGCGAGACCAGCCCGCCGCCGAGCGGGATGTTCAGCGTATCGATGCCACCGCTGCGGCGAGCGACGACGACGCGCAATCGGCTCGGCATCCGCAGTCCGACCACGATCCAGTCGTCGGACCACCCCGGCAGACCGACTGGCCAGACCGGATAGGAGCGGACGAGCTCACTGCGAACCGACTTGTGCGCCTCGACCGCTGCTGCCAGAAGCTCTTGCTGCTGCTCGGAGAGCTCCGATACGGCGCCGGATAGGTGAAACCGACCGATTAGCGCTGTCCCCAGGGCCATTCGCGTCTCGGAATCGCTCGTCCCGGCATCGGGGTAGGTCCACATGGCGAGCTGCTCCGGCGGGATCGCGGTCAGCCCGGCAGCCGAGATGGGGAGCACGAGAGCCGTGTTGTCCTGATCGCTCGACTGCTGGAGTTGGACATGCTTCAGCGTTTCGGCGTCGGCTCGCATCCCTCCCGATCCGCAGTTCTCGATGATGAGGCCGGGATGCCGGTCGAGCAGTTCCTCGAGCCAGTCCAGGTATGCGCGAGCGTGCTGCAGCCGTCCGTCACCGGGACTGCGATCGCCGGAGTCAGTACCGTGGGCGCCCGCGATGTTGTAGTCGAACTTGAAATAGCCTGCGCCGAGGTCGACGAGGCGATCGATCACTGCGGTCGCGTGCGCCCGCGCGGCGGGATGTGTGAAGTCCAGGTGATATCGGCCGTGCTCGACGATTCGCCGGCCGCGACGCAGGAAGAATGCCCCGTCCGGCAGTTCGTTGGCCAGCGGGCTGCGCACGCCGACGACCTCCGGCTCGACCCACAGCCCCGGCACCATTCCCGCATCCCGGATCCGCTGCAGTGTGAGCTCGATACCGTCCGGGAATCGGTTGCGCGAGGGTTCCCATGCCCCCACCGTGTCCCACCACCCGCCGGACTCGTCGTCATACCAGCCGGCGTCGATGCAGAAGATGTCGGCACCCGCTGCTGCGACGGAGTCGATGAGCGGCTCGAGCTTGTCTGCGGTGGGATCGCCCCACAGGGCCTTAAGGAAGTCGTTATACACGACTGGCGCGTCGAGGAAGGCGCTGTGGGCCGTCCGAGACGATCGCCGATGTTCGGTCAACGCGGCGACGGCGTCCTGCCAGTCACCGGCGGCGACGGCATAGGAGGCGCTGACGGTCGTGAAGACATCACCGGGGTCGAGCACATAGTCCCAACCACCGTCGACGTCGGTGGGTCCTTCGAGCCCGATGTAGAAGAGCTCCGGACCGAGCTCGCCGATCTCCCAGCGCCAGGCTGCGGGCGACTCGACCTCCCAGGCGATCGCGCCGCCGCTGGACCGTTCGATGATTCCCATGGGCAGGTGGGCACGCGTCGCCCACTGGCCTTCCGACCGGATAGATGAGGCGTTCAACCCGAAGTACTTCGCGCCGGGCTGGAATGCGCGCGGCAGCACCTGAGCGAGGGGGCGGCTCTGCCAGCGGAACTCGGCGGTCCAGTCATCGTCCGCGTGCCGCAGGGTGACGTCCTCGCGCGGCCAGGCCACGGGCAGGACCGCACTGCTGACGGCGAAGAGCACCGTGGGCTCGTCGCCCTCGTTCCGCACGTCGACGGTGGACCGGACAGCCCGGACACCATCGAACGAGCTGAGGTGCTGGGTCACGAGGATGCCCCGTTCGGCGTCGCACAGCTCGAGGCTGAGGTCGTGACGTCGCCCACTGGTCTCCTCCCGGTGCTGCCGGTAGCGCAGACGGGAGCCGACGAGGCTGTCGACGACGCGTCCCGTCGAGCGGTCTGCGCCCTCCGCCTCGGTTCGAACCTCGACGAGCGGGGTCGCGCCACCCTCCACGCGGTAGCGGCCCTCGGGCGTCTCGGTCTCGATCGAGACCAAGGAGACGGACCCGTCGGACGCCACAGCGATCTCGACGGTGAGGGCACGGTGGCCCCAGCGGATCGTCCGCTCCGGGGTCATCGCACTGCTCCCACGGTCAGGCCGTCTCTCATCTGCCGCTGCACGAACAGATAGATCACCAGCAGGGGAAGGGACGCCAGGACCGCAGTCGCGGTCAAGGTGCCGTAGTTGGTCACATTCGCTCCGATGCTCTGAAGAAGGGCAAGGCTCAGGGGTTGCAGTGCCGGGTCATTGATGAAGGTCACGGCGGCGATGAACTCGCCCCACGCGGTGATGAAGGTGAGCACGCCGACGACCAGCGCACCGTTGCGGGTGAGCGGCAGGACGACGGACCGCAGCAGGCGGAGGTTGCCCACTCCATCGACCTCCGACGCGTCGAGGACCTCCGTCGGAATCCCCGCACAGAACGGCACGAGGAGCAGCACAGCGAACGGCACCGCGGCGGCCGCGTCGACCGCGATCAGTCCCGGGATGGTGTTGAGCAGTCCGAACTGGAACAGCAGGCTGTATTGCGGGATCAGTGTCGCCGCGGCCGGCACCAGCTGGAAGACGAGGAGACAGGCGATGGCGAAGCCGAAGGCACGGCCGCGCAACCGGCTGATCGCGAAGGCGGCGGGCATGGCGAGCGCCATCACGATGGCTGTCGTGCCGAGGGCGATCGAGACCGTGATGCCGGTGGCGCGGAGCAGATCGGGAGTGAACGAATCCACGTAGTTCTGGAACGTCGGGATGAAGAACAGACCGGCGGGATTCTTGTTGACCTGCGCCGGAGTCTTCAGCGACGTGGCGAGCACGTACAGCAACGGACCGACGTAGGCGATGAGGACCAGGATCAGAAGGCCCGCCGACACGCGCCGCGGAAGGATGGTGGCCGAGTACGCCATCAGTCTGCGCTCCTCTCGCTCATGCGGATGTAGATGGTGGCGAACACGGCCACGAAGGCCAGGCATATGACAGCGGTCGCCGAGCCCGAGCTGAAGTCCAGCGTGCCGAACGACTGCTGGTACGCCAAGTACGGCAGCGTCGTCGTCGCGTTGCCGGGGCCTCCGGACGTCATCACGTAGGGGAGGTCGAACGCCCGGAAGCAGTAGATGACGGTCAGGAGTGCCTGTACCGCGATCGCCGGCCGCAACGCCGGCAGCGTGATGTAGCGGAAGACGTGCCAGGTGCTAGCCCCGTCGACCACGGCCGCTTCGATCTGGCTGCGGTCCCTGCCCAGGATCGCGGCACGGAAGATCAGCGATGCGAATGCCGATCCGACCCACGCGACCACCATGGCGACGGCGAGCAGGGCTCCGACGTCGTTGGTGAGCGGGGACTGCGGTCCTTGCGGGCCTACCCCGACCCCCGTCATCCCCAGCAGCTGCGGGACGGGCCCGTCGCTGGCGAGGAGGAACTTCCACACGAACCCGACCACCAGGGGCGGTAGGGCCCAGAGGAACACGAGGAGTCCCTGGGTCACCAGGTTCGCCCGATTGTTGCGTTCCAGGACGGCGGCGATGAAGAGCCCACCCAGCACGGTTGACACGGTGCTGATGAGAGTGATGAGCACTGTCGCCCGGAGCGCCGGCAGGAAGTCGGTGTTGGTGATGACGTGGATGTAGTTGTCGATCCCCACCCACTTCCATGCGCCCTCGACGATCTGGGCGACGCCGACCTCGCTGAAACTCATCCGGAAGAGCTGGACGAGGGGCCATGCGCTGAAGAGGAGAACGAACGCCGCGGCGGGGGCGAGAAAGAGAGTCGCTCGCCCCCGCCGGATGGTCCGACCTGGCCGCCGGCGACGGCTGGTTCCTCGTGTCACTGGCCGCGGGGTCACCGCAGTGCCTGCTTCCGGTTCGGGAACCTGTTGCATGCCGTCCTCACTAGGGCTTGTGTCGGTCGACGTCATCATTTGCTGACGAACACGCCCTTCAGCGAATCCGCGAGCGTGCTTGCCGCGGCGTCGGGCGTCGTGGTCCCCTGTCGGAGTGCCGACCACTGCTGACCGACGGCCGTGGTGGCCTTCAGATAGTCTGACGGGTCCTTGAACTCGGATCGTGTCCCCGTGTCCTTCAGCTCGGTCGTCCAGGCCACGATGTTGGGGTCGTTCGCCACCGACGGATCGGCCTGTGCGTCCTTACGGGTCGGAATGCTGCCCGACATCTCGAACGTCTGGACCTGTCCTGCTTTGCTGAGCCACGTGCTCGACAGATAGTCCCAGGCGAGCGAGCGGTTCTTCGAGAAGGCGCCCAGTGCCTGGCCTTCGCCACCAGGAGCGACCTTGCCGCCCGGAAGAGGCGCGACACCCCATTTGAAGGTCAGGTCCTTTGCGGACTGGTACTGCCAGTTGCCGTTCTGGGTGAACGCATAGTCGCCCTTGGTGAAGGCGGACCACGCGTCCGGCTGCGTCCAACCAACGCTGTCGGCCCCCAGAGCGCCGGCCTTCCCAAGGTCGTACCAGTCCTGGAACACCTTCTTCACGTCGGGGCTCTGGAAGTCGTTGTAGTTCCCGCCGTTTCCGAGGATCCAGGCGACCGCCTGGGTCTCGCACTCGCTGGTGGGGGCGCCGCACTGTGCGATCCCCTTGAAGCCGGCACCGACGACCTGCTTCAGATCGCTTTGCAGCTCCTCGAACGTGCTGGGCGGGTTCGATATCCCCGCTTTGTCCAGGATGTCCTTGTTGTAGTAGAGGGCTGTGGTGTTGACGTAGGCCTGCGTCGAATACGTCTTACCGTCGATCACGCGGGTGGCATACTCGGGGAATTCCGACTTGTCCTTGAAGCCGTCCCATTCCTTGGTGATGTCGGCGAGCGCTCCGGCCTGGACCAGACTGGCCGTGTTCGCGGGGTCGTACACGATCAAGTCGGGGCCGGTGCGCGTCGACGCGGCAGTGATGATCTTGTTCGTCAGCTGGTCGAAAGGCACCACCAGATACTTGATGGTGACGTCCGGGTGCGTCTCTTTGAAGTCGGACTCGAGCTTCTTGATGAAGGGTGCCTGCTTCGGGTCGGCGTACGTCCAGATGGTCAGCGTATTCGAGCCGGCGCTGGAACCGCTCGAGCTCCCGGACGACGAACACCCCGTGGCCAGGCCGGCGGTGGCAAGCGCGATCGCTGCGACCATTGCTGCTCGACGGACGAGCGCTGTGCGTGGTCGCAGACGAGAGGAGGACAGCTTCATGGTGATGACAACTCCTTCGTTGAGGGCACCCCGGGCTGAAGGTGCTTTCCGGCATCATCGCATCATCGGATGATTGAGTCAATAGTCGGATGAAAGTTGCAGCACTGGCAGGAAGGGCATGTTCGTGCGATGATCAGTGGATGGTATCGACACAGCTACTCCCGCCTGAAAACGCCCAGGAGCGGCTGGCCCTGCACAAGACGATGCACGGGCATGTGGTCGATCAGATCGGGCGGATGGTCGTGCGAGCGTCACACGAAGGAGTGGAAGCGCTACCCACCGAGCCCGAACTCGTCGAGATGCTCGGGGTCTCGCGTGGTGCTGTCCGCGAAGCCGTGAAGTCGCTCGTCAGCAAGGGCATGATCGACGTCCGGCCGCGGACGGGCACGAGGATGCGACCGCGGCAGGACTGGAACATGCTCGACCCAGCCGTGCTCCGCTGGAGCATCGACGGCGGGTATGGAGAACGCTTGCTCGCGGACCTCGCGGGTCTACGCGCCGCCGTCGAGCCGCCGGCCGCGTCTTTGGCGGCGATCCACGCCGAACCGGAGGCGGTCGCCCAACTCTGGCGAGAATTCATCGCCATGGAGTCCGCCGCGATGTCCCAGAACAGAGCCGAATTCGTGGCCGCGGATGGGCGCTTCCATCAGCAACTCCTCCAGGTGGGCGGCAACGAACTCTTCGGCTCCCTGGGCAAGGCGGTGGAGGCGGTGCTGTACAGCTCGTTCACTCTCACGTCCGCCACCCACGCGGCTGTGATGGCCAGCGTTCCTCTTCACCGAAGCGTGCTGCTGGCCGTCTCCAGTCACGATGCGGCAGGGGCGGCGGACGCTATGCTCGCCGTCGTCTCGGCCGGGAACACCCTGTGTCTGAGTCCGGTCGAGTTCCAGGCGAGTTGACGCACGCCCTAGTCGACTGGGGACGAGCCCGCCGCGCTCACGACCTGACGCGGAATCCTTAGCGGGTTCGCCTCGGCGACCTCGGCGGGGAGGAGCTCCTCGGGAAAGTTCTGGTAGCTCACCGGCCGTAGGAACCTGAGGACGGCGGTCGCGCCCACGGATGTGTATGCGCTCGTCGAAGACGGGTAGGGTCCGCCGTGCTGCATGGCCGGCGAGACAGTGACCCCGGTCGGCCATTGATTCCACAGCAAGCGCCCCGCCCGTCGCTCGAGCTCGGGCAGGATGTGCGGGACCAAGTGGTCGCCAACCCTCTCCGCGTGGATGGCAGCGGTCAGAGTGCCCTCGTGCCGTCGCGCGATGTCGATCGCCTCGCCCGGACTCGAGTACTCCACGATGACAGCGCTCGCTCCGAATCGCTCTTCCAGCATGATCTCCGGATCGCGCAAGGCTGTTTGGGCGTCGGTGAGGAAGAGGGAGGGAGCGTGCGGAGTGGCGTCGCGTCCACGCAGAAGGGTTTGGACACCGGGGCGGGTGGCCATGTCCTCCTCGGCGGCGAGCAGTCTCTCGGCCATCTCGTGCGTGAGCATCGGCGCAGGAGGCACCGCCGCCGCTGTTTCCGCCGCGAGAAGGGGAATCCGGGTTCCTGCCGGGATGACGAGGACACCGGGTTTCGTGCAGAGTTGCCCGGCGCCCAGTGTGTACGAATCGACAAACCCGGCCGCAATCCCGCCCGGCCGGGCTTGCACCGCCTCAACCGTGACGAAGACGGGGTTGATGCTGCCGAGCTCACCGAAGAACGGGATAGGCACCGGCCGTGCGGCCGCCGCATCATAGAGCGCCCGGCCCCCGTGGGTCGAGCCGGTGAAGGCTCCGGCGGCGATCGACGGATGCCGGACGAGCGCTATCCCGGCCTCGAATCCCTCGACTAGTGCGAAGGTCCCTGCAGGAGCGCCGGCATCGGCCAGCGCCCTCGCGACAATCTCCGCTGTCGCTCGGGACAGGTTCGGGTGCCCCGGATGCGCTTTGACGATCACCGGACACCCCGCGGCGAGGGCGGACGCGGTGTCACCCCCCGCTACCGAGAATGCGAAGGGAAAGTTGCTCGCCGCATAGACGGCTACAGGGCCGAGCGGCCGATGAACGCGTCGGAGATCGGGGGCGGGCGTTACCGGATGGCCCGGATCGGCGTGCTGGATGATCGCGCCGCTGTACTGACCACTGCGGATAGCGGGGTCGAAGGAACGGAGTTGATAGGTCGTTCGACCCAGCTCGCCACGCAGCCGTGCCTCGCTGAGATGGGTCTCCTCTTGTGCGAGCGCCACAAGGGTGTCCGCGTGCAGGTCCAGAGCGTCGGCGACCAGGCGGAGCCAGCGGCCTCGCTCCTCGGCCGTCGTGGCCCACAGCGCCGGAACGGCGTCGGCGGCCGTGAGCGCGAGAGAGTCGAGGTCGGATGCGGTAGTCATGTTGGTCTCCTGCCGGACGATTCGCCCATCGGTGCTCACGAGCGCCCCCATGTGAGCGCGAGCGGCTGATGGCGCCGCGCGAGCTCGAGCAATCCTGCCCGGCTGGCGTGCGGAACGGGATCGAACGGCGCTCGCGTCCGGTCGCTCGCGATGACCCCGCCCGCCTTGAGGACGACTTTTGCGGCAGCCAGGCCGGCCTGCCGATTTTCGTAGTGGATGAGCGGGAGGATCGACTCCCATTTCACTTTCGCGGTACCCCACTCACCAGCCGCGGCGAGTCGAACGACCTCCCCGAGGACCTCGGGCACGAGGCAACTGCTCATCGTGCCCAGGGCTCCGGCCTCGAGATCCGGGATAGCGGTCACCCCTTCTTCGCCGTCGAACACGCCCGGCAGGTCGGCTCCCGCAGCAGCGATGAGACGCCTGATCTTTTCGGCGGCCCGGGCAACCTCGACCTTGGCGTAGCGCACCTGGGGCACTTCACGGGCGATGGCGGCGAGGGCATCCACCGAGAGCGGTGTCGTGCTCATCGGCGCGTCCTGGATCATGATGTCGATCGCAAGGCCGTCGGCGACACGCTGGAAGTACTCGACCAGAGCCGATTCCGGGACCCGCATCGTCGCACCGAAGAACGGGGGCATCAACATGACCATACGTGCGCCGGCCGCTTCGGCGCGGCGAGCGCGCTCTGCCGCGATCCGGGCGCTGTAGTGGCTGGCGGTCACGATGACGGGGATCCGCCCGTCCGCTCGGGCCATGGTCACGTCGATGATCTGGTCGCGTTCACGATCCGTCAGCGAGAACTGCTCGGAGTAGTTCGCGAGAATACACACGCCATCCGCGTGGGCATCGACGAGAAAGTCGACGACGCGACCTTGACCTTCGAGGTCGAGGTCCTCGTTGTCGTGGAACACCGTGGGGGCCACCGGGAGAATGCCGGTCAGGATGCCGTGGCTCATGATCACCTTAAATCGAGTGTCTGATTGACCATTCCATCGAATCATACAATGATTGTCGCTATGAGCAACGATGCCTTGGATGAGATCTCCTCCGACACGACCACCGAGCGGAGCTTCGGCTCGTCGCGCCGTCAGCGAGGAATGAGGATCGAGTCCGTCGACACCGTCGTGGTCAACGCGCAACTCCGCAACTGGGTCTTCGTCAAGGTGACCGCCACCGACGGGACGGTCGGATGGGGTGAAGCGACTCTGGAGTGGCAAGCGCGCGCCGTGGCCGGAGCCGTGGCCGATCTGTCGCCGATCCTGGTCGGGCAGGATCCGCGCCGGATCGAACACCTGTGGCAAGCGATGTACCGGGACCACTTCTTCAAGGGCGGCGTGGTGACGATGAGCGCGATCTCCGGAATCGACCAAGCGCTGTGGGATCTGAAGGCACGTCACCTGGGCGTGCCCGCCTACGAGTTGCTCGGCGGAGCGGTGCGCGACAGCCTGCGGATGTACGACCATCTCGGAGGAGGCGACAGCACGGCTGTTTACGGCAACGCCAGCATCGAAGGCTTCGGTGCCGCGGCCCGGAGAGCCGTCGAGGATGGTTTCTCCGCCCTCAAGATCCTGGCCGTGCCGAGCGGTGGAGGACTTCCGTCGAGCGCGGATGTCGCAGGCGCTGCAGAACTGATGCGCACGGTGCGCGAGGCGGTGGGCAATGACGTCGACGTCATGGTGGATCTGCACGGGCGCACGACCGCGGCCGGAGCCTTGGCCTATGGCCGCGCACTGGCCGAGTTCGACCCGTGGTTCTTCGAGGAGCCCTGTGCGCCCGGCAACCCCCGCGAAATGGCGGAGGTCGCGCGCGCCCTCCCTTTCCCCGTGGCGACGGGCGAACGCCTCATCGCACTGGGCGAGTTCCGGGAGCATCTCGCGCTCGGGGCGTGCGCCATCCTTCAGCCAGATATCTGCCATGTCGGCGGCCCCACAGGGCTCAAGAAGATCGCCGCGTTCGCGGAGAGCCACGAAATCCCGCTCGCCCCGCACAATCCGCTCGGCCCGATCGCGACCGCGGTGAACCAGCATGTCGCCTTCGCCACCCCCGGTGTCATCATTCAAGAGGTCATGCGATCCGATGTGCCCTGGCGCAATGACGTCGTCACCGGCACCTTCCCCATCGTCGGCGGGCGCATCGGCCTTCCCGATGGCCCCGGCTGGGGCATCGAGGTGGACGAGGAAGCGGCCGCGCTCCACCCCTACAAGCCCGAGTCGCAGATCACCACACGCAACAATGACGGATCGGTGGCGGACTGGTGAGCACCCTCCTGTCCGTGCCCGCGCGGCCGGCCGAACAGTTCACCGACCCCATCGCCGACCATGGCGAAGGTCCGGTGTGGTTCGCGGCCGAGGGACTGCTGCGGATGGTCGACATGCTGGCCGGCGACGTAATCACGATCTCGCCTCAGGGCGCTCTTCTCCACCGCGAGCACGTCGGGACAGTCGCGGCCGCGATACGTCCACGCTCCTCGGGCGGGTACGTCGTGGCGACCGAGCGAGATCTCCGCGTGATCGGTGACTCAGGAGAGACTCACTCATTCGGACCCGCTTTCGACGACCCGGCCATCCGTTTCAATGAAGGAGGCTGTACGCCCGACGGAGCGTTCCTCTGCGGGACGATGGCGTACGCCAATACGCCATCCGCCGGCACGCTGTACCGGCTCGAGCCGGGAGGGGCGGTCAGCGTCGCGCTCTCCGGGGTGACGATCTCGAACGGCCTGTCGTTCACCGCGGACGGCACCACGATGTTCTATACCGACAGCGCCACGGGACGGGTGGATATCTTCGACTATGTCGGCGGCGATCTGCGCGATCGGCAACCGTTCGCGGTCGTCGATCGCGAAGACGGAGCGCCAGACGGGCTCTGCGTGGACGCCGAAGGGGGCGTCTGGGTGGCCCTCTGGGGAGGCGGAGAGGTCCGTCGTTACGATGCCGATGGGAGAGTCGACGACATCGTCACGGTCCCCGTGGCGCAGGTCACCGCCTGCACCCTCGGCGGCGCCGACCTCACCCAACTCTTCATCACCACATCACGATACGGAATGAGTGACCCCGAGCCGCTCGCGGGCGCGGTGTTCCGGGTGGACGTCGACATCCCCGGCACCGACGTTCTCACCTTCGCCGGCTGACCCCGGCGCATAATCGTGGAGCCCGGCTCTCCCCCCGGAGCCGGGCTTCACTTCCGATGTCGGGGACGGTCAGCGGAACCGGTTCACGATCGACTGAGCGAGTATCTCGGCCTCGGGGGCTTTATGAGGACCGAGGATACCGGAGATGCTCAGATCGAGCAGTCCGTGGACCGCGCTGAAAAGCATGATCGCGTCCACGTTGCGTTGCCGCTCGTCGTTTCAGCCGGATAGTATCGCGACCTCGACCCGCTCGAAAGCAGACTCGGCCGCGCGCACGGACATTCCGGACTTGTCCGAGATGACGGTGTCACTCACCATCAGCTTGTAGCGGCGAGGATGCGCGATCACCCAGCCGACGAATGTCCCGACGATGCCGGCGGAGCGCATCATCGCTGCGCTCCGCCTCGGCATCCATCGCATCGGTGAGCTCTTCGTAGTAGCGGACGGCCAACGCGGCGAGCAACGCATCCTTATCGACGCAATGCCGATACGGCGCTTGACGCGAGACGTCCGCGATAGCCCCCACGGCCCGCAGGGTGACCGCGTCAAGGCCGTCTCGCTCGAGGAGTCGGTCCGCCGCGTCGAGAAGCGCCGCTTTCGTCCCGGCTCCGCGAGAAGTGTTCGACGTGACTGGAACTGTTGACATCGCCACCCTGCTCCCATGCGCTGACGTCGTCAACTTTAGCGCAGCGGCCGCGCGTGTCGGCCACTCGATCATGCAGCGCGGGAACCGCGGACAAGGAGCCGCACACCGACAACCGCCGACTCGACGGGGTCGGACATCCCTTTCGCGGAATCGGTGTGGCCGGAAAGCGCCAGCATGACCACCCCGTGCAGATGAGCCCAGACGGCGGCTGTGGTCTCTAACGCTTCGGCTTCATCGACCAACGGGGCGAGCAGCGTGCGCAACCACTCCAGCGCCGCGACCCCGACACCTTTCAGAGTCACTGAGGCCTCCAGCGTGCGACTGAAGACGAGGGCGTACAGTTCGGGCTCCTCCAGCGCTGCGGTCACATAGCCTCGGACCGCGTCGGCCAACTTGCGTTCCGCCGAGGCGGTGGCGACCACTGCCAGGGAGGCGCGCTCGATCATCCCTCCCAGTCCCGCGACCGCTAAGGCCTCGAGGAGCTCGACCTTGTTGCGGAAATACGAGTAGGGGGCCTGCCGACTGAGTCCCGCGCGCGCACCGATCGACCGCAGCGTCACACCGGACAGACCGTCGGCGTTCAACACCTCGAGTGCAGCACGTAGGAGCAGATCCCGCGTGGGTGCCGGTGCATTCCCAGGTTCATCGCTTGACAAAGTCAACCCCTCCGCTGCCAAGATGATCTTGACTTAGTCAAGTCTACCTGAAAGGAGGGCCCATGCCCGGCATCAACCCGACCGACGGAACCGTTCCCGTGGTCGTGCAAGCTCGCTCCCGCTATACGCCCGAGATCTGCTTCGAGCTCATCGCACCGATCGACCTCGCGCGGATCTTCCAAGGGTGGGGACCCTTCCCGGCGGTCAACGGAGCCAGTGGTCAGACCGGGCCGTGGAACGCGGCGGGCCGGACTCGCCACCCCCAGCTCTCCGACGGTTCCACCGCGACGGAGAGTCTGACCGAATACACCGAGCCGTCATCGTTCGCATACGAGCTCTCCGGCTTCACCGGGAGCATGCGGCATCTCTTCCGCGTCGTCCGTGGCGAATGGACCTTCACGCCGGACGGGACAGGGACTCTGGTGCGTTGGACATACGAGTTCGCTCCATTGCGTGGGAGGCTGCTTCTGAGCCGGGCGCTGGTCGGTCCGCTCTGGCGCCGCTATGCGACCCGCGCGCTCGAACTCGCCCTCGCCGCGGTCGAGGAGGACGCCGGCCGGATCGGCGGCCACAGCGCACCGACACCACGCACGAAGGGGAACCGCCGATGACGCCCGGTGGGCTCGTCGTCATCACGGGGGGCACCAAGGGCTACGGTCGAGCGCTCGCCGCTGAATTCAGCGCGCGCGGCGCCGACGTCATCGCCACCGGACGACAGATCTCGGCTCAGGATCGACTACCCGGCATCACCTATGTCTTCGGCGACATCACGTCGCCCGAGCACAGAGACGAGGTCTTGGCCGTGGCGCGAACCAGAGGGGCGCCCCGTCTCCTCGTCAACAACGCCGCGATACAGACACCCATACCTGTTCTTTCCACCGCCCCCGGCGAGGCAGCACGACTTGTGCACCGCGAGTTCGCGGTGGATCTGATCGCCCCTCTCGACCTCACACTCCAGTTCCTCCCCGACATGGTGGCCGGAACCGAGCCCTCCCGCATCGTTTTCATCACCAGCACACTTGCCTTCGCACCCAAGAGGTCCACCCCCGGCTATAACGCAGCCAAAGCGGCGTTGAGCGCCTTCGCTCGCTCGCTCGACTATCAGCTGACACCGACACAGGTGTCCGCCGTCAGCGTCACTCTGCCTCTCGTCGACACGCAGATGACGGCTGGGAGAGGGGCACGGAAGCTCACACCCCAGGAGGCCGCCCGGCGAACCATCCGAGCGCTCGAGCGCAACGCCGCCGCTGTGGACATCGGGGACGCCCGCGCGTTCCGACTTCTTCATCGCATCGCGCCGCGCCAGGCCGAGCGCCTCACGCGGGACAGCTGAAAGGAACGCACATGACGAGGACTCCGATCGACCAAGGGACCCGCTTCTCCGGCAGTCGGCGCATCGCGTTACGCCTCGGGTACGGACTGGCCGCGATGGCGGTGCTGGGATGGGCCATCTGGTCCGGACTGCCGTGGGCGCCCGCTCTGATCGCCTGGGCCCTGATCGACATCCCTTCGATCCTCGCGGGCTGGAACCAGCCCCATGAGCCCCGGATGATGCCCGAGCGCGCGGTGCCCTACTACAACGCCCTCCACTACCTGCTGCCGCCCGTCATCGCCACCGCGGGGGCCGCCTTCGCACCCTGGCCCGTGTTGACCGCCGCCTTCGCGGGGTGGCTGCTTCATGTGCTCCTCGACCGGACCGTCGGATACGACCTCCGAAACGCCCGCGGGGAGATCCGCACTCGATAGCGTCCGATACCCCTTCGGGGGGTGAGGCCGCCTTCTAGCGACCTACGGAGTTTTTCATCGATTCCCAAGAACCTGTCATGGACAACTCAAGCTAGTGCCATTAGTTTTACAGCTATTGCTATTAACCACATGACGGAGTGCACAATGACCGAATATCTCAAGCTGGCTGAGGGCACGATCGCCTACGACCTGGAAGGTACCGGGCCCTTGGTCGTCCTGGCCCACGGCATGGGCGACAGCCGCCACGCGTATCGATTCGTAGTCCCGCGCCTGGTCGCCGCGGGGTATCGCGTGGCCAATGTCGACCTCCGAGGATGCGGCGACTCGAGCGTAGGTGAATGGTCATCGTTTACTCGCACCGACATCGCCGGAGACCTGGTCGCTATCGTCCGCCACCTGGGCGGCCCCGCCGTTGTGGTGGGCCAATCGATCTCCGGCGGCGCCGCGACCATCGCGGCCGCGGATGCTCCGGACGAGGTGGCCGCCGTAGTCGAGATCGGGTCCTTCACGAGGAAGCAGTCGATGTCTTTCGCCGATCTTCGCGTACGCCGGTACCGGCAAGGAATGCTGCAGCTGGCGCTCATGACGATGCTGGGCAGCGTGCCCTGGTGGCTCCGTTATCTGGACACCGCATATCCCGGCATCAAACCGGCCGACTGGAACGAACAGCTGGACCGCATCTCTTCGAAGCTGCGTGAGCCCGGCCGGATGAAGGTATTGCAGTCCATGGGCCGCACCACCCCCGTCGACGCGGACGCGAAGCTCGCGCAGGTGCGTTGCCCTGCCCTGGTGATCCAGGGCACGCTCGACCCGGACTGGGGCGACCCGAAGGTCGAGGGCGAGGCGATCGTCAACGCCATCGGCCACCATCAAGCGCGACTCCAACTGATCGCGGGTGCCGGCCACTACCCCCACGCGCAATTCCCGGCCGAGACGGCCGAAGCCATCCTTCTCTTCCTGAAAGAGCACACCCGTGCCTAGGTCAGGCCTCACCCCGGACCGCGTCGCCGAGGCGGCTGGGGAGGTGGCCGATCGGATCGGCTACGACGGACTGACCATGAGCCGGGTGGCCGACGTGCTCGGCGTTCGCACACCCTCCCTGTACAAGCACGTGAGCAGTCTCGAGGACCTGGGAAGCCGCCTGGCGACTCTTACTCTGCTGCAGCTCGATACCGAGGTGGGCCGGGCGGTCCAGGGGCGCGCCGACCGGGACGCGCTACTGGCGGCATCCTGGGCGATGCGGGAGTACGTGGCGTCGCACCCCGGACGTTACTCGGCCACCCTGCGGGTGGGCCTGGGGGGCCGGGGAACGGCTGAACAAGCCGCGGCCGCCGGCTTGCTGAGAACATTCGGGGCGATTCTGCGAGGTTACGATCTATCACCCACAGCTACTGTCCATGCCCTGCGGATGCTGCGCAGCGCCATCCACGGTTTCTGCTCCCTCGCCGCCGCGGGCAGCTTCAGGCTAGGTGGGGACGTCGACGAAGACTTCACCTGGATGCTCGACTTCATCGACGCCGGCCTGCGTAATGACGCTCCTCCCCGTTCGGGCCCTGCTTCGTCTTAGAAGCGTCTCGCGAACTCCAGTCCGTCGGGTCGGGCGTCGCAATGATCGCATTGGCCATCCTCGACCGAGGGGAGGACGACACCCGGTTCTGCAATATCGGGAACATGAAACCAGCGAGCGGAGCACTTGCCTCGCTCGGGTCATCGCGTCGCCACCTCGGCCGCGAACTCGGCCTTGTGATGATCGGCGCCGCTGCTTCGCTGTTCACCGACTAACGTTCTACATCTCCATACGCGTGCTTGGGTCGCCGTCGGTGCCTTTGCCATCATCGGCATTTCCGCACGCGCCAAGTCGGCAGGATTTATAGCAGTGACCCTCGCGGCCGTAGCTCTCGGGACGATAGCCGCCGCGGCGTCCGCCGTCTACGTGGCCCTGCACCGCCACCCACCCTTAGGTCTAGAGATGTCGGCCGGTTCGACGAGGTTAGACGGGGCCGGCAGTGAAGGTTCCGGCGAGAGCACGCCCTAGCTGCTCCGGCTGGCGGAGGTGAAGGGTAGCGCCGTGCACGCCGAAGCCGCGGTGAGATGACAGGGCGGCGATGAAGTCTCCGATTTGCGCCCCCGGTAAGCGGGGATCCGTGCCTCGCGCCTTGCGGCCCGATGAACGCCCATAGGACCACGTCATTCACCCGGGGATGTCCGCGCGTTTCGGCAGCTACCGCCTGGATGAGGCGGTTCTGCGCCGCTCCTGTTACAGAGATCGCCCCAGTACGCCGGTTGTGGCAGCCCAGCGAAAGCAGCCGGGCCGTTGATGGCGGTGTACGCACCGTCGGGCGCGAGCAGCGGCACGAATGTCTCAGCGGCGAGGAAGTGTGGGTAGAGGCGCGTATCAATCACAGTCCTGAAATCAGCGAATCCGGCGCGCAACATCGAGGAACTCTGGTGCCAGCTCGCAAGCGAAGCCACTACCGCTCCGAGCTCTCCGCTAACGGCTGCCACTTCATCGCGGATACGTCTGGCACCGTCGACCGAACCGACGTCGTCCAATATCGGCTTGATGCGCTGTGCCTTCTCCGGCCCCAGGCGCTGCAGGAGGCGCTCCGGTCTTTCCGATGACCGTGTGGGGACGATCACCCGCGCGCTACCGGCCCGAATGAAGCCGTCGACGAGATAGAAGCCGACGTTACCGGTCCCACCAACGACGAGCGTGTCACTATTCCGAAGCTCGGACCCATCGAGGGGATTCAAGAACTCATCCCCTACCTAGCTCCTGCGCGGAAGCGCTGTGAACGAGTTGACAATGTATTGGCGCAGGTGCGCGGATTCCGCGCTCTGGGGTAGGCGTCCGCGGGTGCAGGGAGCATCCAATAGGCCCAGCTGCCATCCGATCAGTAAAGCAGCAGCAGCAGCGACCCCCCACCGGAGATCAGCGTCATCGACCGCCGGATAAAGCAACCGCAGCGCCTCGACGAAGCGCTCGTTGACGTCCGCTACCGGCTGCAGCGCAACTCGGTCGGCGTGACGCGCCGGATCCGCCATGAGCCAGGCAAGGAAGCGCTGAGCGGCCTCCGCCTCCGGTCCATAGTGCAGTGCAACTAGAGGATCGACGTAGGCGGCAACGATTCCCTCGAGCCGCTGCGACTCCGTAAGGAGAGCCGCTGCATCCAGCCGCGAAAGACGTTCAGCCTGAACGGGACCCAGGAGGCGCGCTCCAACGGCGGCGAACAGCTCTTCCTTGCCGCCGAAGTAGTAGTTGATCGCGGAGGCGTTCGCCACATGGGCCCGGTCAAGGATGTCCCTCACCGACGCCTGATCGAAGCCGCGTTCCGCGAATAGGGCCTCAGCTGCATCCATCAGTCGGACCGGAGTCGGGGGGGAGACAACGTGCTTGCGCGCCATGTGATGCACTGTATCATGCATAGGTTCAATGCGTCGCATTACTCGGAGGTAGCAATGACATCGAGTTCCGCACTCGACCCGCAACTGACCGCGGGACACCCTAGCCGGTGGCGCATCTTGCCGATCCTGTGCTTGAGTCTCCTGCTTATCGGACTTGACAACCTGATCATCCTGGTGGCTCTACCGACCCTGGCGGAGAAGCTGAACGCCTCCGGTGCCCAGCAGCAGTGGTTCGCCGACGCCTATGGAATGACGTTCGCTGGTTTCCTCATCTTCGCCGGCAGCCTGGGCGACCGCTTCGGTCGACGCCGGCTGCTTCTGACCGGTTTCGTGCTCGTCGGTGCGGCATCGTTTCTTGCGTCCGTCTCTGGAAGCGCCGAGTTGCTGATAGCAGCGCGGGCAGCCATGGGGCTCGGAGCGGAGCTGATCATGCCCTCAAAGTTGTCGATCATCACGAATGTCTTCGCCGCGGAGGAGCGGCAAAAGGCGATCGCGATATGGGCGGCGGCTGCGTCGATCGGAATTCCCCTGGGCCCCATCGTCGGCGGGGCATTGCTACAGACGGGGTGGTGGGAGCTGATCTTCCTGATCAACGTGCCGATCGTGATCATCGCGCTTGTCGCAACCGCCCGACTGGTGCCCGAGTCGCGTAGTCCAAATTTGACCAAGATCGATATTCCGGGGGCGGCGCTGTCTGTGCTCGGGATGGCGGCACTCGTCTACGCGGTGATCGAGGCGCCCACCTTCGGGTGGAGCAGTGGCCAGACTCTTGGTGTACTCGCGGCCGCACTGGTCTTTTTGGCCCTGTTCGTGATGTGGGACCGCCGCGCCGCACAGCCTCTGCTTCCGGCCGCGATGCTCCGCAATCGCAATGTCAGCGTGGCATCGCTCGGGATCCTGCTCAACCAATTCGGAGTTTTCGGCGCAATCTTCCTCCTGACCCAATATCACCAGTTCGTCCACGGACACAGCCCGCTGATCGCTGGACGCTCACGCCGATCCTCGCCGTCGTCATCGGCGCTGCCCTCTTCACCGCCCTCGCGCGAAAAGCGGGTACCAAGTGGGCGCTTGCCGGCGCTCTCCTAGCCGCAACGGCAGCCATGCTCATCCAAAGCACTGTGGGCGTGAACGATGAGACACTCTCGATCTGGGCGTTCGCCCTCGGCGGCATCGCCATCGGCGGCATCGCACCGACGACGGACCTCATCATGACCTCTGTCACCGACGGTCGCTCCGGCGCCGGCTCGGCGCGGGCGGACACTGCGATCCAGCTCGGGGGCTCGCTCGGGATCGCCGTCATGGGAGCCGTTATGCTCACGACGTACCGTGCACAGTTGCAAGGCAATCTCACCGAGTATCCGTCGTTCGCCGCTCGCGCGGCTCAAGACTCCATCGCCGGCGCCGCGTCCGCCGCAAAGGCGCTAGGGTCGCGAGGCCCCCAACTTCTCGGTCAAGCCAGCGAGGCATTCGTTCACGGTACTCAGACTGCATACCTTGTCGCCGCCTTGGTCGCCATAATGGGGGCGGGGCTAGCGGCTTTCCTTCTTCCGGGGCGAAGGAGCAGGAAGACAGAGCAAGCCGCATCGACCGACAAGTCATCCCCTCTCCCGGAGACCGGGATGTCGACGGCTGACAAGTAGGTGCTGCTCGACGCCGTTGGGGAGAACTAGCTCTCGGCGCATGCAGGCCCTGGCGGATCAGGAAGCTGTCCACTGAGGTTGCAGTGACGAACTTCCTCGACGCCGGCCTGCGTAGTGACGCTGCTCCCCGTTCGGGCCCGGCTCCGTCTTAGAAGCGCCTCGAACTCCAGCCCGTCAGATCCCACAGGCGAGACTGTCAGCGGTTCACCGGTCGTCGCGTGACGAGTCGTCCTTCCTCCGGTCGAGGATGGCCAAAGCGATCATCGCGACGCTCGTGAAGGCCACCAGAAGCCACGCGGCGAGCGCTGTATCCATCACCCTGTAATTCCTAGTGGATGCGGAGGCACGAGGAGCCGGAGTTATTCCAGCTGTTACATGAACGCGAAAGGTTTAACACGGCCGAAATGATCCTCATGTTGAATGGATCAACATTTGGGAGGCGGCTTCGTGGACATCAACACCGTGCACCGTTACCGCTGGCCGACGCGTCGGAATGACCTGCGTCTGGCACCGGGCGAGACGTTTCTGGCGGGCGGCTCCTGGCTCTTCTCGGAGCCGCAGCCCGCCGTGACCGGGCTCGTCGATCTCACTGCGCTCGGGTGGCCGCCCGTCGAGACGTCCGCCCGCGGCCTGCGGCTGGCGGCCACCTGCACATTGGCCGAATTGGCCTCGCTCAGCGGCACCGGATGGACCGCGGAGCCACTGTTCCGCGACTGCTGCCGGGCTCTGCTCGGCTCGTTCAAGGTGTGGAACGTCGCCACGGTGGGGGGCAACCTCTGCCTGGCGCTGCCCGCCGGCCCGATGATCGCGCTCGCTGCCGCCCTCGACGGAACACTGGAGATCTGGCGTCCCGACGGCACGCAGTACACGCTCGACGCCATTGACTTCATCGTGGGTCCGAGCCAGACCGTCCTCGAGCGCGGCGATCTCCTCCGGGCCGTCGACCTACCCGCGAGGGCCTTGACGGGGGCGACCGCGTCGCGAAAGGCGTCGCTCCGGCCGTTGGGGCGCTCGGCCGCATTCGTCGTCGCGCGTCGCGACCCCGATCGGCGATTCACCGTCGTCGTGACCGCCGCCACCCGCCACCCGCACCGTTTCCGCTTCGACGACCTACCGAGCCGACACGAGCTCCGGGCGGCGCTCGACACCATAACGACGTGGTACGACGACCCGCACGGGAGCCCCGACTGGCGGAGAGCCATCACGCTGCACCTCGCCGAGCAGGTCCGTGCCGATCTCGCAGAGGAGGCTGTGCCGAGATGAGTGCCCGCATCATCCGCTTCACGGTGAACGGGGCGGAGCAAGAGTCCACGCCCGCTCCGGGGCAGTGCCTGCGCACGCTTCTGCGCGAGCACGAGCACTTCGAGGTGAAGAAAGGGTGCGACGCGGGAGACTGCGGCGCGTGCACCGTACTCGTCGACGGGGACCCGGTGCACTCCTGCATCTTCCCGGCGCAGCGCGCAGCCGACCGGGAGATCACGACGGTGGCCGGGCTCGGGTCGCCCGGCGACCTTCACCCCCTCCAGCGGGCGTTCGTCGACGCCGCTGGTTTCCAATGCGGCTTCTGCACAGCCGGGATGATCGTCACCGCATCCGCACTCGGCGATGTCCCCACCGAGGAACTGCCGGAGCGGATGAAGGGCAACCTGTGCCGGTGCACCGGTTACCGTTCGATCGGCGACGCGCTCTGCGGCCATGTCAACGTCGACCGCGAACCGGCCGGGGGCCCCTTCGGCGCCTCCGTCGCCGCACCCGCAGCCGAACGCGTAGTCACCGGCCGTGAGCCGTACACGCTCGACTTCGCGACGGAGGGTCTGCTGCACCTTGCCGTCGTCGGCAGCCCCCACGCGCATGCACGCGTGGTAGCCGTCGACTCCTCGCAGGCGGAGGCACTTCCTGGGGTCCGGCTCGTCCTCACCGCCGCCGATTCGCCCGGGGTGCGCTACTCGACGGGCCGCCACCAGAATCGTACGGACGACCCCGACGACACGCGGCTCATCGACACTGTGATGCGGTTCCACGGTCAGCGGGTCGCCGCGGTGGTGGCCGACTCCCGCGCCATCGCCGAAGAGGCCTGCCGGCTGATCAGGGTGGATTACGACGTCCTGCCCTCCGTCCATGACCCCGAGGAGGCCCGCTCCCCTGGCGCGCCCCTCCTCCACCCGGAGCGCACGCCGGCCGAACGCGTGGACGAGTCGCACCGCAATGTCATCGCCTCCCTGCATGACGAGGCGGGGGATGTGGCGGCCGCGCTCGCGACGTCGGCCGTGGTCGTCGAGGGCGAGTGGAGTACCCAGCGGGTCTCGCACGTCGCGCTCGAGACCCACGCGGCACGGGGCTGGGTCGACGACGACGGCCGGATCGTGCTCCGGACGAGCTCGCAGGTGCCCTGGCTGGTACGTGACGAGCTCTGCCACATCTTCGGGCTGACGCGCGATCGGCTGCGGGTGAAGACCGCCCGGGTGGGAGGCGGATTCGGCGGCAAGCAGGAGATGCTCGCCGAGGATCTCGTGGTCGCGGCGGTGCTCCGGCTCGGTCGGCCCGTTCAGTGGGAGTTCACGCGCGAGGACCAGTTCGCGGTCGCCCCCGTGCGGCATCCCATGCGCGTGAGTGTCCGGGCCGGCGCGGATGCGGAAGGTCGTCTCACCGCGATCGCGGTCGAGGTGCTCTCGGACACCGGGGCATACGGCAACCATTCACGCGGTGTGATGTTCCACAGCGTCGGCGAGTCCCTGGCCGTCTACCGCTGCGCCAACAAGCGCGTGGATGCGGAGGTGGTCTACACCAACAACCCGCCGTCCGGGGCGTTCCGCGGGTACGGCCTCGGGCAGGTCGTGTTCGCGGTCGAGTCGGCGATGGACGAACTCGCCCGGAAGCTCGGTTTGGACCCGTTCGAGTTCCGCCGGCTCAACGTGGTGCGACCGGGCGACGCCATGACGGTCACCGACCCGGAGGAGGAGAGCGATCTCCGCTTCGGCAGCTATGGACTGGACCAATGCCTCGACCTCGTCCAGGAGGCGCTGGCACGACCGGGCGTCGACGGCCTCCCCGAGCCCGCGGGCGGGAACTGGCGCGTCGGCGAGGGGATGGCCCTCGCGATGATCGCCACGATGCCCCCGCGCGGGCACTTCGCCGACACCTCCGTCGGGCTCCTGCCGGACGGCCGAATCCGCGTGCGCGTGGGCACGGCGGAGTTCGGCAACGGCACCACCACAGCGCACGCGCAGTTCGTGGCGAGCGTGCTCGACGCCGACCTCTCCCGCATCGTCGTCGAGCAGTCGGACACCGACGTGACCCCGTACGACACGGGAGCCTTCGGCTCGGCGGGCACGGTCGTCGCCGGCAAGGCGCTCGTACTCGCGGCGGAGCGGCTGCGCGCCCGCATCGTGTCGGTGGCAGGCGATGGCGAGTTCCTGCCGGACGGGGTCCGCACCGGCGACGGCATGCTCGACTGGGCGGCGATCGTGGGGGCGGCGGCCCCCGGCGAGGAGGCCCTCGTCGCCACGGGCTCGCACGATGGCACCCCGCGGTCCGTGACGTTCAATGTGCACGGCTTCCGGGTCGCCGTGGACGAGGCGACGGGCGAGGTCCGCATCCTGCGGTCGGTCCAGGCAGCCGATGCCGGCGTGGTCATCAACCCCGAGCAGCTCCGTGGTCAGATCGAGGGGGGCACCGCTCAGGCGATCGGGACGGCATTGTACGAGGAGGTCCGACTGGATGGCGCCGGACGAGTCGTGACCCGGGCACTGCGTGACTACCACATCCCGCAGTTCGCGGACGTGCCGCATACCGAGGTGCTGTTCGCGGACACGGTCGACGCGATCGGGCCCATGGGCGCGAAGTCGATGAGCGAAGCGCCGTACAACCCGGTCGCCCCCGCGTTGGCCAATGCGATTCGCGACGCCATCGGCGAGCGCCCCTATACGCTGCCGATGGGGCGAGAACGGGTGTGGAGGCTCGCCGGCTCGTTGGGGGCGTGATCCCGGTGGATGGGCCCGTCGGTTCCGCTGAGCGAGCGCCCGGATGCGCCTTCACGGACGGCGATCACCTCGGCGAGGATGGAAACCGCAGTCTCGGCCGGAGTGGAGGCTCCGATGTCGAGCCCGATCGGCGAGCGCAGGCGCTCGAGGTTCACTTCGGGCACGCCGTGCTCGCGCAATGCGCGCACGCGGCGCGCGTGGGTCCGGCGGGAGCCCATGGCGCCCACGTAGGCGACCGGGAGAGCCAGTGCGAGCTCCAGCAGAGGGACGTCGAACTTGAGGTCGTGGGTGAGGACGCACACGACCGTGCGCTCGTCCACCGCCGTCCGGGCGAGGTAGACGTGCGGCCAGGCGCTCACCACCTCGTGGGCCCCGGGAAACCGCTCGGGTGTCGCGAACACGGCACGCGCATCGCAGACCGTCACGTGATAGCCGAGCAGACGCCCCGCATCGGCGAGAGCGGCGGAGAAGTCGACAGCGCCGAAGATCAGCAGCCGGGGCGCCACGACTGCGACGTCGGTGAACACCGACAACTCAATCGGGCCGCATTGGATGTGCCAGGTGACGCTGCGGCCGGACCGGGCGTGCGCATCATGCTCAGCGCGTATCCGGGCGGCGGAGATGTTCTCGGCACCGCTGTCCCGCAGCTGGGCGTCTGTGAGCTCGGCGACCCTTGTCCCGATGAGCCCGCGCGGCCCGGCGATGATCGTCCCGACGCTGACCGCCGCGCCATCCCGTGCCGCCGCCAGCGCCGGACGGTCCCCCGCGGGCAGCCGTTCGATGTAGACGTCGAGGTCGCCCCCGCACATCAGCCCGACCCCCATCGCGGCCTCGTCGCTGATGCCGTAGCGCACCACCGCGGGGTCCGCTCCGTCCAGCACGGCGTGGCAGGCCTCGACGACCGCACCTTCGACGCAGCCGCCCGAGATGCTTCCGACGACGGCGCCGTCCGCGTCGACGAACATCGTCGCCCCGACGGCGCGTGGAGCGCTGCCGTCGATCGCGACGACGGTAGCGACGGCGAGCGGCCGGCCGGCAGCGGCACGCTCGGCCAGAGGACGAGCGAGTTCAAGCATGCGGCGAGGCTACGCGGGGGATGTGACCGGGACGTTTCCAGCGTGAGACGCGCCCGACACAATCGGCTGATAGACACACGGTCATGCTGACAGTACGTGACGCCGACCTCATCCTCATCGACTCCCGGACCACCGCCGAAGGCGACCTCCGCATCTCGGACGGCGTCGTGTCGGCGGGCACCCCGGCCACCATCGGCCAGGAGTCCGAGGAGCTCGACGCGTCCGGGTGCGTGGTGACGCCCGGCCTGGTCAACGCGCACCACCACCTTCTGCAGAGCGCGTTCCGGACCCTGCCGGGCACCCGCGGAGTGCCGATGGCGGACTGGCTGCCGACGATGGCGGCGGCGTATGCGCGCGCGGGCGTCGACCCCGAGCTGTGTGCCGCGGCCGCGTCCGTCGGTGTCGCCGAAGGCCTCCTGTGCGGTGTGACCACCGTGGCCGACCATCAGCTGACCTGGCCGGCCGGTCTCGCGGCAGAGGCGTCCGCCGAGTTGGCCCGCGCGGTCGCCGATTCCGCCGCCCGGCTCGGCTCCCGGCTCGTCTTCGTCCGCGGGTCCGCTCGCGACGACCCGCAGGAGGCCGCCGCCTCGGCGGAGGCGGTCGTGCAGACGCTGGTCCCCGGCGCCTCCGGCGGCGTCAGCGCCGACGGGATGCTGCAGGTCGCGGTCGGTCCGGCGGGAGTGCATAGCGACGCCCGCGAGACGTTCGAGCTGCTCGCGGAGGTAGCGGGCCGCCACGGGCTCCGGCGGCGGACCCAGGCCAATGAGCAGGTCGACGTATCGATCGCCGCCGAGAAGTACGGACGGCGTCCCATCGAGCTGCTTGACGAGTGGGGATGGCTCGGTCCCGACGTCACTCTCGCCCACCTCTGCGGTGTTACCGCCGACGAGATCGCCCGGATCGCGGAGACGGGCACAACGGCCACCCACGCACCGGGGTGCGACCTGCCGATGGGCTGGGGCATCGCCCCGGTGGCGGCACTGCGGGCGGCGGGGATCCCGGTGGGGCTCGGCACGAGCGGAGGCGGAAGCAACGACGCGGGACACCTCCTGGCGGACGCACGACTGGCGATGCAGGTCGCGCCGCTCGTCGGGCCGCCGCTTGCCGCGATCGACGTGCTGGGCATGGCGACCGCGGGCTCGGCCGCCGGCCTCGGCCGCGGCGAACTCGGCCACCTGCGCCCCGGGGCGGCCGGGGATCTGTGCGTCTGGGATGTGTCGGGCGTCGCCGACGCCGGGGTGGCCGACCCGGTCGCGGGACTGCTCTGGGCCTCCCCCGGCCGCCGCCCGCGGCATGTCGTCGTCGCGGGGCGCGTCGTCGTCCGCGACTACCGCCTCGTCGACGCGGCCGAAGCGGACCTGGTGTCGGCCCTCCGCGAGCGGATGGCCCGGGCGAGCTAGGTCAGAGCTCCAGGACGAGACGCGGGCAGGCCGCACGCGAGACGCAGATCATCATCGCGGTGTTGGACGCCTGCTCCGCGGGGGTGAGCACCGAGTCCCGATGGTCGACGACGCCCTCGATCACCGGCGTCTCGCACGTCCCGCAGGTGCCCTCTCGGCACGAGGACAGCACCAGCGCTCCCGCCTCCTCGACGACCTCGAGCACCGAGCGGTCGGCGGGGACCGTCAGCGTGAGTCCGGACAGCTCCAGCTCGACCTCGAAGGCGACATCGGGTGCATGCTCCTTGACGGTCTTCGGCTCGAACCGTTCGCGGTGCAGCGTGTCGGCGGGCCAGCGCGCGCTCAGCGCCTCCACCTCGTCCACCATGCGCGTGGGCCCGCAGCAGTGCACGGGCACGCCGTCCGCCGCCGCAGCGGTCCAGGCGGCGAGATCGAGTCGGCGGCCCTCGTCGGCGGCGAACACCTCCACCCGGTCCCCGTGGAGAGTGCTGAGCTCCCGCGCGAACGCCATCGTGGCCCGGGACCTCCCGGCGTAGGCGAGGCGCCAGTCGCGGCCCGCCGCCTCGGCAGCCGCGATCATCGGCAGGATCGGCGTGATGCCGATGCCGCCCGCCACGAACAGCACCGGGCCGTCGCCCCCGGCGAGGGCGAAGTGCGAGCGCGGACCCCGGATCACGAGCCGGTCGCCGACCGCGACCGCATCGTGAACGCGTGCCGAGCCGCCGCGGCCCTCGCGTTCACGCAGGACGCCGATGCGCCAGACGGAACGATCCGCGGGATCTCCGCACAGCGAGTACTGCCGCTCGAGGTTCTCGTGGGGCGTGGCGCCCGGCACGAGGACGACGTCGATGTGGGCGCCGGGGGTCCACTCCGGAAGGTCCGCTCCATCCGGACTACGCAGCTCCAGCAGGACGATGTCCTCCGCGGCGGGCGTCCGACGGGTGACGACGACCTCGAACTCCGCTTCCGCGATCACTCGTCCGCACCCTTCTGCTTGACCAGGAAGAGGTGATAGCCCTCCTCGTTGAGTGAGCTCCACCGGTGCGGAGTGCCGCCGTAGTAGTAGATGGAGTCACCCGCGTCGAGGACGAAGCGGCCCCGGTCGGCGAAGTCGACCAGGACGCTTCCGCGCATCACGTAGATGAACTCGTCCTCGTCGTGCTCGTAGTAGTCGCCGGGGTCGGCGTTCGCGCCCACGAACTCCATCGGCTCGAACCCGCGTGCTCCGTGCGCCAGGAGCCGCGCCTCGCCTTCTGCGAACGCGCCGCGAACGCCCTCGCTGGCGCGCAGGATGTCGGGCCGGGTGTCGCCTGGCCGCCGTCGTTCCGCGTCCGCCGCAGCCAGCAGTTCGACCTGGCTGCTGCCCAGCGCGCGTGCGATCCGCTCGAGCGAGACCATGCTGGGCCGCGCATGACCCCGCTCGAGCTGGCTGAGGAACGGGTGCGACAGTCCGGTGAGCGCGGCGAGCTGGACGAGGGTCATCCCGTGCGCACGACGCAGCGTACGGATTCGCGACCCGATACGCGCCGCCTGCTCGTCGATGACGCGGGGGCCTGGGCCCGTGTCCGGCGCCTCGCCGTCCTGCGGTGTCGCTCGGTCGGTGGGTCGGTTCGGCATGGGGTTCAACTTCCTCCCTCGGTGCTCCGCGCCGGGCGCGGCGCGACTGGCAATTAACAATCGGAAATGACTGCGTTACGTGCGGGAAACGCGCCGTGCGTAGATTCCTAGATGTTGAGGGCATCAACATTCTGCCACGATCGTTCCGCCGTCGCGACGATCGGCTCCCGGGCCGCTGATACCGCGAAGGAGGTCCCCCCGTGACCACGCAACTCCCCCGGACCCTGACCCTGCTGCGCAACGCCACACTCCCGAGCGGGGCGGTCGTGGATGTCCGCATCGAGGACGGCGTCGTGCTCTCGGTCGACCCGGCTCAGGGAGGACCGACCGACGACGCGGCCGACGACGAGACGCTGGACCTGACCGGCCATGTGCTCCTCACGGCACCCGCGGAACCGCACGCCCACCTGGACAAGGCGCGCTCCTGGGACCTGATCCGGCCGCCGATGGGCGACCTGCGGTCCGCCATCGACTCCTGGATGGAGTATGCGGCGACCATGTCGGTCGAGAGCGTCGCCGACCGCGCCCGCACCCAGGCGCTGGCGATGCTCTCCAACGGCACCACCGCGATCCGCTGCCACGTCGACGTCCTCGTCGGCCCCGAGCCGCTGCGCGGGGCGGAGGCGCTGGTGCAGGTGCGCGACGAACTGGCCGGGCTCATCGACATCGAGCTGGTCGCGCTCGCCGGCCCTCTCTCGGCCGATGAGGACCTGGAGGCGGTGCTCGACCTCGGCGTCGACCTGGTGGGAGGCGCGCCTCACCTGGCCCCGGATCCCAGCGCCGATCTCGCGCGGCTGCTGGCCATGGCGGAACGGCGCGGTATCGGCGTGGACCTCCACACCGACGAGAACCTCGACGGTGCGGTCACCCTCACGCAGTACGCGCGTGCGGTGCGGTCGTGGCCCGCGGGCACCTCGCTCTCCGCGGGGCACTGCGTCCGCCTCGGCACACTCGAGGCCGCCGAGCTCGCGCCGGTCATCGCCGAGGTGCTGGCCAGCGACATCGGGATCGTGACACTCCCGATCACCAACCTCTACCTCCAGGGCTGGGAGCGCGAGCACTCGGTCCCGCGCGGCCTGACGGCGCTGCGCCCCCTCCTCGACGCGGGCGTGCGGGTGGGCGCCGGCGCCGACAACGTCCAGGACCCATTCAACCCCGTCGGCCGAAGCGACGCGCTGGAGACCGCGAGCCTGCTCGTCACCGCGGGGCACCTCACCCTCGACGAGGCGTATGCCGCGGTCAGCGACGGCGCGCGGTCGGTGATGCACCTCCCGCCAGCCGGAGCCACTCCGGGGGCGCGCGCCGAATTCCTCGCCGTGCGCGCCGCCACCCTCGCCGACGCCATCGCCAACGCTCCCGCCGACCGCTTCGTGATCCACGCCGGCCGGCTGGTCGCGCACAGCGAAACGCGACGCACCGTCGCCGCGCCCCTCACCGCTCCATCGCTCCTTCTCGAAACGAGGTGACCGGTCGCATGACCCTCACAGAATCGCCCGCACCACCTACGACGACGGCCCCCCTGCTGGACTTCCGCAACGTCGAGATGACGTTCCCGAACGGCACGGTCGCCCTCCGCGGCGTCGACCTGTCCGTCTCCCGCGGTGAGTTCGTCAGCGTGGTCGGCCCGTCCGGCTGCGGCAAGAGCACCCTGCTGCGGATCGCGTCCGGACTGGAGTCCGCGTCCGACGGCACGGCCGAACTCCGCACCGACCGCATCGGCTACGTGTTCCAGGACGCGACCCTCCTGCCGTGGCGCACCGTCAACGCGAATGTGCAGCTGCTCGCGGAACTCGGCGGCGTCCCGCGCGCCGAGCGTGCGGTCAAGGCCGCGAAGGCCATCGAGCTGGTCGGACTGAAAGGATTCGAGAAGCACCTGCCCAAGCAGCTCTCCGGCGGCATGCGGATGCGCACCTCGCTGGCGCGCTCGCTCACCCTCGACCCCGAGCTGTTCCTGTTCGACGAGCCGTTCGGCGCACTCGACGAAATCACCCGCGAGCGCCTGAACGATGAGCTTCTGCGGCTCTTCGCCGAGCAGCAGTTCGCCGGGCTGTTCATCACGCATTCCGTGTCGGAGGCGGTGTACCTCTCCACCAAGGTCGTCGTCATGTCCGGCCGTCCCGGGTCGATCGTCACCACCTTCGACGTGCCGTTCCCGATGCCGCGCGACCCGGACATCCGGTTCACCCCCGAGTTCGCCGACCTCGTCGGACAGGTATCGCATTCCCTCAGAGAAGGGCACAACTGATGACGAACGTCACAGAGACCCTGGGCGCACCGGCGGAGACCGCCGCCGCTCAGGCCGCATCCGCGGAGACGAGCCAGCGCGCCGCCCGGGAGACCCGGATGCGCCGGTCTTACACATCGCTCCAGTGGTGGCAGCCGCTCGCGGTGCTCATCGTCCTCGTCGGGCTCTGGTACGCCGCGGCCGCGTATTACGCATCCCAGCAGCTCGCCTTCCTGGTGCCGTATCCGCACCTGGTCCTGGTGTCGATGTTCGCCGATCCGTTCTTCACGCCGCAACTGGTCTCGAACCTCCTGAACTCGACGGTCGTCGCGCTCACGGGACTGTCGGTCGCCATCGTGATCGGCGTCGCGTGGGCGGTACTCATGTCGCAGGCCAAGTGGATCGAGCGCTCCCTGTACCCGTACGCGGTCATCCTGCAGTGCATCCCGATCCTCGCCCTGGTGCCACTGATCGGTGCTCTGTTCGGCTACGAGTTCCTCTCCCGGGTGATCGTCACCGTGATGATCTCGATCTTTCCGATGGTCTCAAACACGCTGTTCGGTCTGCAGTCGGCCGACCGCGGCCAGCGCGAGCTGTTCCAGCTGCAGGGCGCCGGGCGGTGGACGCGACTGACGAAGTTGCAGTTCCCGGCTGCGCTGCCGTCGATCTTCGTCGGCCTGCGCACGGCGGCCGGCCTCTCGGTCATCGGCGCGATCGTCGGCGACCAGTTCTTCCAGCGCGGCACTCCGGGCCTCGGTGTGCTCATCCAGGTGTCGACGTCCCGGTTGAACGGGCCGGGCACGTTCGCCGCGATCATCACGGCCTCGCTCCTCGGCGTCGCCGTGTTCCTCCTCTTCGGCCTGCTCGGAAAGCTGGCCGTTGGCAAGTGGTACGACTTCGGCTGATCCGGCCGGTCGCGACCCCCCACCCCCTGCACCACCCCCTGTATCGAACGGAGTCCTGATGCACCGAACAGCACGACGCTCCACCCTGACCGGAGGTGTGATCGTCGCCGCGGCGGTCGCCCTGACCGCCTGTGCCGGTGGCGGCGCGGCCGACGAGCCCTCGTCGACCTCGACCGCCGCGGCCGTCGACCTCTCCGGCGTCTGCCCGGCGACCGTCACCATCCAGACCGACTGGAACCCGGAGGCCGACCACGGCCACCTGTACCAGCTGCTCGGACCGAACCCGAGCATCGATGCGAACCAGAAGTCGGTGAGCGGCGACCTGTACTCGCAGGGCAAGCCCACCGGGGTCAAGGTCGAGATCCGCTCCGGCGGCCCGGCCATCGGTTACCAGACGGTCAGCTCGCAGATGTACAAGGACAAGAGCATCACGCTCGGCTACGTCACCACAGATGAAGCGGTGCAGCTGTCCAACAGCCTCCCGACCACCGCGGTCTTCGCCGAGAACGACATCTCGCCCCAGATGATCATGTGGGACCCGAAGACCTACCCGGACGTGAAGACCGTCAAGGACCTGGGTGCGGCCCTCCAGAAGGACGGCGGAGTGGTGCGCTACTTCAACGGCGCCGCCTACATGGCCTACCTCCAGGGCGCGGGAATCCTCCCCGAGTCCGTGACCGACGGCAGCTACGACGGCACCCCGGCCAAATTCGTGACTGCGAAGGGCAGGGACGGCCAGCAGGGATTCGCCACCGCCGAGCCGTACATCTACGAGCACGAGGTGTCCGCCTGGGGCAAGCCGGTGAAGTTCCAGCTCGTCAACGACACGGGTTACCCCATCTACCCGGAGGCGATGTCGGTGCGTACCGGCGACCTCGAGAAGCTGACCCCCTGCCTCAAGAAGCTGGTGCCGGTCCTGCAGCAGGCGGATGTGGACTACATCCACAACCCGTCCGCGACGAACAAGCTGATCGTCCAGCTCGTGAACACCTACAACAACGGCTGGGTATACGACGAGCAGGTCGCCGACTTCGGCGTCTCCCAGATGAAGAAGCTGAAGATCGCCACCAACGGCTCCAACAGCTACGTCGGCGATTTCGACGAGACCCGCGTGCAGAAGGTGATCGACATCTCCACCCCGATCTTCACGAAGTCGGGATCGACGCCGAAGGCGGGCCTCAAGCCCTCCGACCTCTACACCAACGAGTTCCTCGACACGTCGATCGGATTCTGACGCCATGAGCACCCCACCGGTGACGGCGACGGCCGCACGACTGACCGGCAAGCGCGCCGTCGTCACCGGTGGGGCGCGCGGGATCGGGGCGGCCATCGTCCGTCGGCTCGCCGCCGAAGGCGCGACGGTCGCCCTGCTCGACCTCCTCTCGGACCCGGGCGAGACGGTCGCCGCCGACGTCGGCGGCCGTTTCGTCCCGGTCGACCTCTCCGACACGGAGGCCACTCGGGCCGGGCTCGCCGACGCGATGGACGACTTGGGCGGCATCGACATCCTCGTCAACAATGCGGGCATCCTGCGCTTCTCGCCGCTGCTGGAGATCCCTGTGGAGGACTGGGACCTCATGTTCGCCATCAACACCCGGCCCATGCTCGTCACCACCCAGGTCGCCGCCCGCCGGATGATCCGGGACGGCGGCGCGGGCACGATCATCAACCTCGCCAGCATGGCGGGAAAGGCCGGCGGCGCCGGACAGGCGCACTACGCCGCGTCGAAAGCCGCCGTCATCGCCCTCACCCGGGTGACCGCGCTGGAGCTGGGGTGCCATGGGATCACCGCCAACTGCCTCTGCCCCGGCTACGTGCTGACCGAGATGGGCGCGGACACCCGGACCAGTGAGGATATGGAGCTCTGGTCCTCCTACTCCCCGCTCGGCCGGCTCGGCGAACCCGACGACGTCTCCGCCGTCGCCGCTTTCCTGGCGTCCCCGGACGCCGCCTACCTCACCGGCCAAGCGTTCAACGTCACCGGCGGAATGGTGATGCATTGACCACTCGAACGACAGGACCACGAATGAACGACACCACCTCCATCGCCCCCGCCATCGCGCCGGACGTCGCCGCACTCGAGGAGGAGTTGCGCGCGCTTCTCGGCGATCGGGGCGTCGCCTCCGACCTCGCAGCGAGGGAGAAGGCCTCCATCGACGGCTCGCACCTCTCCCCCGTGATCAGCTCCAAACTCCCGCTCGGCCTGGCCGACCTCGTCGCCTTCCCGTCGACCGCGGAGGAGATCGCCCTCGTGGTCGGTGCGGCCGTGCGGCACGGCGTGCCGATCACCCCGCGCGGCAAGGGTACGGGCAACTACGGCCAGGGCATCCCGATGCAGGGCGGCCTGGTGCTCGACACGTCCCGGGCGCGCACGATCCTCGAGGTAGGAGACGGCTTCATCACCGCCGAGGCGGGAGCCACGATGGTGGCGCTCGAGCAGGCCGCGAACAAGGCCGGCCAGCAGATCCTGATGTACCCGTCGACGGCACAGTCGACCATCGGCGGCTTCCTGTCCGGCGGGTCGGGCGGCACGGGATCGATCAAGCACGGGATGCTGCACACGGGCTTCGCGCTCGCGCTCGATGTCGTCCATGCCGTCCCCGACGCCGAACTTGTCCACGTCGAGGGTGAGGAGGCCGAGCCGTACATCCACAATTACGGGACGGCCGGGATCATCGCCCGCGCGACGGTCAAGCTGGAGCCGCTGCAGGAATGGCGCGGATTCTTCGCGAGCTTCGACGACTTCAGGCAGGCGTTGTCCGTGATCCGGGAGTTCGCCGAACTCGAACCGACGCCGCGTCTGGTCTCCGCCGATCTCCCCACCTTGGCAAACGCCCTGCCCACTGATCCTGCGATACCGGCCGACCGCGCCAGCCTCCGGGCGATCCTCGACATCGCGTCGATCGACGACGCCACCGCTCTCGTCGAGAGCGCAGGCGGCCGCGTGGAGGACGTCCGCGACGGTGCCCAGGCGACCATGAAGATCAGCATGATCTCCTACAACCACCCGATCGAGTGGCTGCAGAAGGCCTACCCCGGCACCTACTTCCACGTCGAAGTCTGGGGGGACGCACTGGTCGACCGGATCGACGAGCTGCACGACGTGTATCCGGGCGGCATGCTGCACATCGAGGCCCAGCGCGGACGCCCCATCGGGATGATCGCCGGCGTCTACGAGAGCGAGGAGCAGGTGTACGCCGGCTTCGAGCGCCTCAACGAACTCGGAATCGGCTACCACAACCCCCATCAATGGTTCGTCGACTACCAACCGGAACGCACGGCCGAGCTGGCCGAGCGGACCGATCCGGCGGGCCTCCTGAACCCCGGCAAGCTCGAGCGTGCCGCGGTCGACACGGGCAGTCAGCTGTGAGCGTCGCTCCGGGCCGCAAGCTGGCCGAGCTCTCCGGCCCGGCGGCCGCCGCGGCGCTCGGACCCGAATCCATCGTGGTCGTGCCGACGGGAGCGGTCGAACACCACGGCCCGCATCTCCCCCTGCTCACCGACTACCTGCTTGCCGACGTGATCGGCAACGCGGCGGTCGAGCGGGCGGCGACGGAGGGGGTCGACGTGTGGATCCTGCCCACGCTCGCCTACACCAAGTCCGACGAGCACAGCTGGGCCCCCGGGACCATGTGGCTGCGCTGGGAAACCATGATGGAGACAGTCGTCGATCTGGGCCGCTCGATCGCGGCGACGGGTGCGACCCGCATGGTCTTCCTGAACGGGCACGGCGGAAACGTCGCGCTCCTGCAGGTGGCGCTGCGGGAGATCCGCCGGCGGTTCGGGCTGCGCACCTTCCTCATGCCGTCGCTCGTGAACACCCCGTCACCGGACGGCCGCGGCGCCGACGAGCGCGGGCTCGGCATCCACGGCGGCACGACGGAGACCTCGGTGCTGTTGCACATCCGTCCCGACCTGGTCGACCTGTCGCTCGCAGACCGTTGGGTTCCGGAGCACATCGCCGACTTCCAGTACATCGGCTTCAACGGCATGCCCGTCAGCTTCGGCTGGCTCAGCGACGACTTCGGGCCGGCCGGGGTCGTCGGAGACGCGCTTCAGGCGGACGCGGCATACGGCGCTCTGCTGTTCGAGCACTCGGTCGGGCAGGCGGTCGCGTCGCTGAAGGAGATCGCGGCGTTCCACCCCACGGAGCCTCCGGCGTGATCACCTCCAGCACCGCCTTCGGGCAGGACAAGGACGACATCGACGAGGTGGACCCGGAGCCGCTCGGCCTCCTCGGCCGATGGCTGCCGCCGAGTGCGAGCGAGCTGCGGCCGCTCATGACGGTGTCGACCCTGGGGCTCGACGGCTTCCCGGACGCGCGCAACGTGCTGCTGAGCGCGTACGACGGCACCTCGCTCTCCTTTCACACCGACAGCCGCTCGCGCAAGGCACGCGAGCTGGCCGCCGACCCTCGGGTGGCACTCACACTGGTCTGGCCGGACGCCGGCCGCCAGGTCGTGGTGCAGGGCTACGCGGTTCAGGCCGACGCCGCCGCCTCCGAGGCCGCGTTCGCCGAGCGGTCGCGCTACCTGCAGCTCCTCGCCTGGGCCAACGACGCGCCGACCGCGGCGCTACCGCGGCAGGCTCGGCGGGAGCGCTGGGAGCGTTTCGGTGCGGACCACCCGGACGGCGCGCTGAGCGCCCCTCCCACCTGGGTCGGCTACCGCGTCACCCCGATCCGCGTGACGTTCTGGAGGGGGGACACGGATGGACCGAGCAACCGCATCGAGTACCGCCGCAGGGGCGACGGCTGGACCGTCAGCCACCTCCCCGGTTGAGCGCGTCATGGACCTCGTGTTCCGCGGGCGCGCGATGATGCCGGACGGTGTCCGCACCGTCGCCGTCGGCGTGCAGGCGGGACGGATCGCCCTTGTCGCGGACGCCGATGCACCCCTCGTGACCACTACCGAGGTCCTCCTCGCCGACGACGAAGTGCTGTTGCCGGGGGTCGTCGACACCCATGTCCACGTGAACGAGCCGGGCCGCACGGAGTGGGAGGGCTTCGCCTCCGCCACGGCCGCCGCGGCCGCGGGCGGCGTGACGACGATCATCGACATGCCCCTCAACAGCATCCCGCCGACGGTCGACCGCGCAGCACTGGAGGTCAAGCGCGCCCGGGCTGGAGCGGTGGCACGCGTCGACGTCGGGTTCTGGGGCGGCGCCATCCCGAGCAACCTCGGGCGGTTGCGCGACCTCCACGATGCGGGCGTCTTCGGGTTCAAGGCGTTCCTCGCGCCGTCGGGGGTGGACGAGTTCCCGCACCTCAGCGTGGACGAGCTGGAGCGGGCGCTCGCCGAGGTCGCCTCGTTCGACGGCCTGCTCATCGTGCACGCTGAGGACCCGGTCGTTCTCGAGGCGCATCCCGGTCGCGGCGGCAGGTCGTACCCGGCGTTCGTCAGCACGCGTCCTCCCGAGGCGGAGGCGGTCGCGGTGCAGCGCGTCATCGACGGCGTCCGCCGCACGGGCGCTCGGGCGCACATCCTGCACGTCTCGTCGTCCGCCGTACTGCCGCTTCTGGCCCGGGCGAAGGCCGACGGCCTGCGGATCACCGCGGAGACGTGCCCGCACTACCTGACCATCTCCGAGGAGGAGGTGCCGGAGGGCGGCACACAGTTCAAGTGCTGCCCTCCGATCCGCGACGCCGCCAACCGCGACCTCCTGTGGGCGGCGCTGCTCGACGGCACGCTCGACTGCGTGGTCACGGACCACTCGCCCAGCACGGTCGCATTGAAGACCGCGGGCGGGGGCGACTTCGACGCGGCCTGGGGCGGCATCGCCGGACTCCAGGTCGGCTTCGCCGCGACCTGGACCGAGGCGGAGCGCCGCGGCATCCCGCTCTCGCGGGTGGTCTCGTGGATGACCGCCTCGACCGCCGATCTGGCCGGTCTGACGGCGAAGGGACGCCTCCGCGAAGGCGCCGACGCCGACCTCGTCGTGTTCGCCCCCGACGAGACCTTCCGGGTGGACGCCGCCTCCCTGAAGCACAAGAACCCCGTGACGGCCTATGACGGGCGGCTGCTCCGCGGCGTCGCCCGCGACACCTATCTGCGCGGCCGGCCGACCGGGGGAGCGCCGCACGGCACCCTCCTCAGCCGCACGGAATGACGACCACGAATCAGAAACGGAGCACCATGTCGTACACCCTCCAGAGCCATCAGTACGGGAAGGCCGAGACGCGCCTGGTCCGCATCTACCGCGATGCGCCGCGACACGAGATCCGCGATGTGAACGTCACGACCGCGTTGCGCGGCGCATTCGAGGACGCGTACCTGACGGGCGACCAGTCGAAGGTCCTCCCCACGGACAGCCAGAAGAACACGGCGTACGCGTACGCGAAGGAGCACGGGCTGGGGTCGATCGAGGACTTCGGTCTCCTGCTCGCCCGCCACTTCGTCGACGACATCGAGCCCGTTTCGGGCGCCCGCATCGAGATCGAGGAATTCGCCTGGCGGCGCGCAGTGGTCGACGGTGCCGAGCACGACCACACCTGGCTGCGCACCGGGCCGGAGGTCCGTACCGCCGCAATCACCGTCGAGGGCGGGGGCGCCGACCGCCGCGAGCATGTGGTCGGCGGCGTCAAGGACCTCGTGCTCCTGAAGTCGACCGGGAGCGAGTTCGCCGGCTTCCTCAGGGACGGATACACCACGCTGGCCGAGACCCACGACCGGGTCATGGCCACCTCCGTCGTCGCCACGTGGCGCTTCGCGACGGTCGATACGGACTGGGAGGATTCGTACAGGCGCATCACGTCCGCCCTGATCGCCGAGTTCGCCACCCTCCAGTCGCTGGCCCTGCAGCAGACGCTCTGGCACATGGGCACGGCGGCGCTGGATGCGGTGCCCGAGCTGGCGGAGATCCGGCTCGCGGCCCCGAACAAGCACCACTTCGTCGTGGACCTGACGCCGTTCGGCTCGGAGAACCCCAACGAGGTCTTCTTCGCCGCCGACCGCCCTTACGGGCTGATCGAGGCGACAATCGTGCGCGACGGCGCGCCGGCTGCCGGCGACGCCTGGCGCGCGTCGGCGGCGGGGCTCGCATGAGGACCACGGCGGCGGACGTGCCCTGGCTCGACCTCGCGGTGCGGCTGGCGACCGAGAACGTCGCCGCCGGCGGCGGACCGTTCGGGGCCGTCATCGTGCGGGACGATGCGCTGATCGCGACCGGGCAGAACCGAGTGACCCGGGACAACGACCCGACCGCGCACGCCGAGGTGACGGCGATCCGCGCCGCCTGCTCGGCGGTGAGCGACTTCTCGCTAGCCGGGGCGACGCTGTACACCTCGTGCGAGCCCTGCCCCCTGTGCGCGTCCGCCGCGCTGTGGGCGCGGGTGGAGCGCGTTGTCTTCGCCGCGGACCGGTACGACGCCGCACGGGCGGGCTTCGACGACCGTGAGTTCTACGAGCTGTTCGCACGCGACCGCACGACCTGGCCGACGCCGGTGGTGGAGCTGCGGGTCGAGGCGGCTGCCGAGCCGTTCGACGCCTGGCTGGCAGACGCTGCCCGGACGGACTACTGAGCCGTCAGCTCCCCCGGTATGTCGAGTAGCCGAACGGGCTGAGCAGGAGGGGGACGTGATAGTGCGCCTCGGCGTCGCCCAGCACGAACACCACGAGGACTTCGGGCAGGAATGCTTCCGGACCGAGATAGGCGGCCGTCGCGAACGTCAGCCGGTACCGGCCGACCGCGAGCTCGGCCGGTCCGAGGTGGGCGACGCGCCCGTCGGCGTCGGTCGCGCCCGACGCGATGCGCTGCCAGCCGGCGCTGGTCCAGGAGTCCAGGTGCACGGGCACTCCCGGAACCGGCCTCCCCGCCGCGATGTCGAGCACGTGCGTGGTGACACGGCTCCGCGGCGTCGCGAGCAGGGTGCGCAGCCGCAGGGCCGCGATCTGCCGCAACTGTTCGGCGACCTCGGCAAGCTCGACCTCGGCCGGGTTCCCGAGCCGGCGCTCGAGCTCCGCCAGCACTTCGCGTCGCGAACGGCCTGCAGCCCGGATGAGGAACACGCGCCCGAAGCGCTCCTCGTAGGCGCGGTTCCCCGCGGCGATCGCCGCCGCGAGCTCGGCGTCGTCCGCGTCCGTCGCCTGCTGCTCCTTCCGGGAGAGCTGCTGCGACGCCCCCTCGCCCGTCGGGCGTTCACCGATCCGGGGGTGGTGGGCCAGTGCCTGGTCGATCTCGGCCTCACTCAGCGGCGTGGCCGCGGCGACCGCCGCCCCCACGAGGGCGTCGAGGGTGTCGTACGGCGCGCGCGCGATCACGTCCTCCACCCAGCGGGGGACGGCGAGCGCCGTCGGCAGGAGGGGTCGCAGCGCGTCGGCGTCGAACGTCGGGGTCATCGGTCCTCCGTAGGGTCGGTCTCGTGGTGTTGACTGGCGGGATGGATCAGGCGGGCATCGTACTGGCGGCCGGTGCGGGCAGCCGGATGGGGGCGCCCAAGGCGCTCCTGCGCACGCCCGACGGCGAGCCGTGGTCGGCGCGAGCGGCCCGTCTGCTGCTCGACGGCGGCTGCTCCCGCGTGGTCGTCGTGCTCGGGGCGCGCTCCGAGGAGGCCGTCCCGCTGGTCCCCGCGGACCCGCGCGTCGGCACGCTGGTCGTGGCGGGGTGGGAGGCGGGCCTCAGCGTCTCCCTGCGGGCCGGACTGCGCTGGGCGGAACGACTCGCTCCCGCGGCGGCCGTCGCGGTCGTCACGCTGGTCGACCTCCCCGGCCTCGCGCCCGAGGTAGTCCGCCGTCTGACGGAGGACGCGGGCGAGGACACGCTGCGCCGGGCGGCATACGACGGCCGGCCGGGGCACCCCGTGGTGCTCGGGAGGAGGCACTGGTCGGCGCTGGCGCAAACCCTTCGCGGCGACGAGGGGGGCCGCCGCTACCTGAGCGCGCACGGGGCCGAACGTGTGGAGTGCCGGCGATGGGCCGACGGTCGCGATGTCGACACGCCGGACGACGAGCTGCCGCCCGCCGCCTTCTGACGGGGTGATGTTCGCGATGGTCGTCTCGTCCCTTCTGTGCCCCTCTCCCACGACGCTATCGACCCGGCCGGGTCGCAACGGCCTGAGAGGCGCCACGGGGGCGCTTCGTCGCAGATGTTTTACGCAGCGGAAACAATCGCACAGGACGGTCTCCCGGCCTCGCCCGGTGGGTTAGGGTCGTGATGGCTGCGCCCCCGCAGCGACCCCGACCGCGAGGAAGGCCATGACCACGCCGACCACGAGCAGTCCCGGCGGCCCCATCGACCGGCGGATCGAGCGCGTCTACGCGGACCTGCCGCCTAAGTCGCAGCGCGTGGCCGACGTGGTGCTGGACCACCTCGGCGACATCGGCACGTACAGTGTCGGCGAGCTGGCCCACCTGAGCAGCACGTCGCAGGCCACGGTCAGCCGGCTTTTCTCCTCGCTCGGCTTCGAGGACTTCGCCGCGGTGAAGGCGCACGTCCGGGCCCTGCGCACCGCGGGCGTCCCGATCAGCAGCACGGTCGGGGCCGGAGCCCTTTCGGAGCACGTCACGCGTGATACAGGCAACCTCCAGCGTCTGCTCGAGATCATTGATGACGGCGTCCTGGAGCGGGCGGCCGAGGCCCTCGCGCACGCCGAGTCGGTGCTGACGATCGGCTACCGCAATAGCTATCCGGTCGCGCTGCACCTGCGGACCGCGTTGCTGCAGTGCCGCCCGCACGTGAGCGTGCACCCGCAGCCCGGCCAGTCGATCGGCGAGGAGCTCGCCCAGCTGACGGCGAGCGACGCCGTGATGGTCGTCGGCTTCCGTCGGCGCCTGTCGACCTTCGGCGAGCTGATGCGCGTGGTGGCCGCGTCGCCCGCGACGGTCGTGCTGCTCGCGGACTCCAGTGCGCGCAGGTACGCGACGCTGGCCGACCTCTGGTTGGAGTGCCCGCTCGAATCTGCCGGGGCGTTCGACAGCTACGCGACGGCGATGAGCCTGGTCAGCGCGCTCGCCGACGCCGTGCTCGAGGCGAGCGCCTCCGCCGGCAACCGCCGCGTCTCCGCGATCTCCGCGGTCTACGAGGACCTCGGCGAGCTCGACGCCTGAGCGCAAGCCAGCACCTCCACTGTCCGCTCCAGCGCGTCGACCGCGGCGACGACGTCCTCGAGGGTGACCGCCTCGTCGGCGTGGTGGCTGATGCCGCCCTCGCAGCGGACGAAGGTCATTCCGACGGGCGCGATGCCGGCGACGGCCATCGCATCGTGACCTGCGACGCTGAACAGCCGGGGGATCGGACCAGCGGCGCCTTCCGGCGCCAGCGAGCCGACGGCCTCAGCGATCGCCTCCTGGAGCCGCGCATCGCAGAGGACCGCTGGGGCGCGGTGGGTGTCGTGCCGTTCGAGGGTCAGACCGAGCTCCGCGCAGATCTCCGCGAGCCGCTTCAGGATGGCGTCGAGGGCGGCGTCCCGGCTCTCGTCGGTCTCTGCCCGGAGGTCGAGCGACAGCGTCGCCGTACCGGGGATGACGTTGACGGCCCCCGGCGCCACCTCGATCCGCCCGACTGTGGCCATCGCCCCCAGGGACCGGGCCGCGCTCTCGATGGCGACCACCGCCTCCGCGGCGCCGAGCAAAGCGTCGTGCCGGCGGTCGTACGGTGTGGCGCAGTGTCGCGCCTCGCCGTGGAAGGTGAGCGACATGCGCCGGGCGGCGGCGATACCGGTCACCACGCCGAGCGGGAGGCCGAGGTCCTCCAGTCGCGGTCCCTGCTCGATGTGGGTCTCCAGGTACGCGAACACCTCACCGTCGCGGTTCGCCTCCCCGATGCGGGCAGGGTCGAGCCCGAAGCGCTCGAAAGCCGCGCGCAGCGTGACGCCGTCGCGATCCGTGAGGTCCCACCATTCGTCGCGCCAGGCGCCCGCGACGGCGGCGCTGCCGAGCAGGGTCGTGCCGAAGCGCGTGCCCTCCTCATCGCCGAACGCCACGACCTCGACAGCGAACGGGAGGGTTGCGGCCCGCGGGGCGAGCCTCCGCACGACCGCGATCGCGGAGAGCACCCCGAGGATGCCGTCGTAGCGGCCCGCGGCGGGCACTGTGTCCAGGTGCGAGCCCAGCAGGAGGGCGGGCAGCCCCGGGCGGCCACCCTCCAGCCGTCCGACTAGGTTGCCCGCGGCGTCCTGACGAACGGCCATGCCGGCCTCGGCCATCCACTCGGCGGCGCGCGCGTGCGCCTCAGCGTGCTGTGGCGACAGGTAGACCCGCTCGATGCCGGTCGTCGACGACGAGATCGCCGCCAGCTCGTCGCACCGCGCGAGGAGTTCGCGGGCGTCGCGGGTCGCATCGGCCAGCGGACCGGTGGTCGCCTCGGTCGTCACGGAGCCACGTCCTCGTAGACGGCGAGCGCGGCTGCGACACCGGCGTCGGGGGGAGCCGCGAAACCGGCGCGGCGCAGCGTGCTGTCGAGTGCGCTGAGCGTCGTCAGCACAGCGTCGCGGCGCGCGTTGTAGCCCATCACCCCGATGCGCCACACCTTCCCGTGCAGCGGCCCGAAGGAGGTGCCGATCTCGATGCCGAAGTCGGTGAGCATCGCGGCCCGCACGGCGTCGCCGTCCACACCGGCCGGGATGTGGACGGCCACGACGTTGTTCATCCGGTGCTCCTCGTCCCCGAAGACCGTGAGCCCGAGCCCCTTCAGACCGGTGAGCATCGCGGCGCCGTGCAGGCGGTGTCGCTCGACGGCGGCGTCCACGCCCTCCTCCAGCAGCACCGCGGCGCACTCGCGGGCCGCATAGAGCATGCTCGCCGCCTCGGTGTGGTGGTTGAGACGCTGCTCGCCCCAGTAGTCGAGGATCATCGCGAGATCGAAGTAGTTCGAGTGGATGCGCTGCTCCGAGACCGCAGCACCCGAGGAGGCGATGCCCGCCTCCACGCTGCGGCGGCGGTCGAGCGCCGCGACGGCCGCCGACGACAGCGAGATCGGAGCGCTCCCGGGCGGACCGGAGAGGCACTTCTGCAGTCCAGCGGTCGCGACATCGATCTGCCATGCGTCCTGCTCGAACGCATTGCCCCCGAGGGAGGCTGTCACGTCCGCGTAGACGAGGACGCCCTCCTCCCGGCAGACCGCGCCGACGCGCTCCATCGGCTGCAGCATGGTCGTCGACGTGTCGCCGTGCACGAGCGCGAGGAGGGTCGGGCGCACGCGGAGGACGGCGTCGATGATCGCCTGCTCGTCGAAGACCGTGCCCCACTCGGTCTGGATGGTGTGCACCTCGGCGCCGCAGCGCCCAGCGATCTCGGTCAGGAGCAGCCCGAACCGTCCGAACACGGGAACGAGGACGCGGTCGCCCGGCTGAATGAGCGAGACCAGGGCGGCCTCGATCCCCGCTCGGGACGTGCCGTCCACGAGCACGGTGGCCTCGTTCCTGGTGCGGAAGACCTCTCGATAGGCGGCCATGACCTCGTTCATGTACGCCGTCATCGCCGGATCGAACTGGCCTACCAGGGGAGCGGACATGGCCCGAAGGACGCGCGGGTGGGCGTTGATCGGGCCGGGGCCCATCAGAAGGCGGGGCGGTGGGGAGAGCGGCGGAGTGCGGATGGGATCCTCCCGAATGCAAGAGTTGTTTCTTCAGACCACGATACGGAATGATTGTTTCATCCACATGTCGCCGACGACACCGAACGAGATCGGAGGGCCGCGACATGAACGCGCCGGACATCGAACCAGCCCCCGCAGCAGTCGAGCTTTCTGCCGAGCCGGGAACCATCCTCTGGGGGCGCCTCCCCTGCGAGAGCGACTCGCCGGTGCTGACCGTCCGGCCGGGAGACGCCGTCACCATCCACACCGTCAGCCACGAAGGGCTCCTCCCGGGACAGGGGTCGGATCCCATCGCCTTCTTCGGGTCGTACGGCTTCGAGCCGGATGAGGTGTTGCCGGAAGCCGTCCGCATCGTCCGGGAGTCCACCCGGTCGTCGGACGACGGTCCGCACGTGGTCGTCGGCCCGATCGCCATCCGCGGTGCGGAGGTGGGCGACGTGCTCACCATGACGCTGCTGTCTGCACACCCCCGCGTCCCGTACGGCGTCGTCTCGAACCGGCACGGCAAGGGTGCCCTCGCGGGCGAGCTGCCGCTGGGAGGCGCGGAGCGTAGCGTTCTAGCGGACCTGCTCGGGCCCGACCGCGCGACGCTGCGGGTAGAGGCCGGGCGCGCGCCCGTGTTCCCGATCGATCCGTTCCTGGGCATCATGGGGGTCGCGGTCGCGGGATCCGTCCGGCCGCACTCGGTCCCGCCGGGCCCGCACGGCGGCAACCTCGACATCCGCCTGCTCACCGCGGGCTCACGGCTCCACCTCCCCGTGCTGGTCCCCGGTGCGCTCGCGTACGTCGGAGACCCGCATTTCGCCCAGGGCGACGGCGAGGTGGCACTGACGGCGGTGGAGGGGTCGCTGACCGCCACCGTGCGATTCGACCTCGTGCCCGCCGCCGAGACCGCCCGTCGGTTCGGGGCGCTGGGCGGCCCGCTCGTAGAGACCGACGACTACTGGGCTCCTGTCGGCCTCGACGAGGACCTGGACCTCGCGGTGCGCCACTGCGTCCGCGCCGCCATCGACCTCCTCGCCGCGCAGTACGGCCTGGACGAGGCTTCTGCCTACGCCTACTTGAGCGCGGCGACCGACTTCGACATCTCGCAGGTCGTGGACGGCGTCAAGGGCGCGCACGCGCGCATCCGGAAGGCCGACTTTGCCTAGGCCGGACGTCGTCTCGCTCGACGGGAGCGCTGTCCCCGACGGCCTGGTGGAGGCTGCGCTGAGCTACGAGCAGGCTCTCGCCGATGACGACGTCGCGCTCCTTGACGCGTTCTTCGTCGGCGGTCCCGCCGTCGTGCGCACGGACGGGGACGGAGTGCTCACGGGACAGGACGCGATCGCGCGCTTCCGACGACTGCGCGGCGGCGCGCCCGCTCGCGAACTCGAGTGCCTCGACGTGGTCGTGCTCTCGGCCGAGGCCGCAGTCACCGTCGCGACGACATCGTCGGCCGGCCGGAGCGCCGCCCTCACGCAGGTCTGGCGACGCACGCCCGACGGGTGGCGGATCGCCGTCGCCCACGTCGGGGCGCCCGCCGTCGCCCTGGACGAGCGCGTCTGGCGTGTGGCCGGTGCGCCCCTCCTTCCGCCCGCGATGCCGGGCCCGCTTGACGGAATGACCGTCGCGGTCAAGGACGTCTTCGCAGTCGCCGGGCAGCGGCTCGGAGGAGGCGTGCCCGCCTACCTCGCCGAGCGCGAGCCGGAGACCGCGAACGCGACAGCGGTGCAGCAGCTCGTCGACCGCGGTGCCGCCGTGCGCGGCGTGGCGGTCACCGACGAGTTCGCGTACAGCCTGACCGGCGTCAGCCCGCACCATGCCCCCACCCCGAATCGGCTGCACCGCGGCCACCTTCCGGGCGGCTCTTCGAGCGGACCCGCAACCGCGGTCGCGCTGGGCGAGGCCACGATCGGGCTCGCCACCGACACCGCGGGATCCATCCGGGTGCCCGCGTCGTATCAGGGGCTCTGGGGGCTGCGGACCACACACGGCGCGGTGGACAGAGCCGGGATGCTGCCGCTCGCCCCCAGCTTCGACACGGCCGGGTGGCTCGCCCGCGACGGCCAGACACTCCTCCGGGTGGCCGAGAGCGTGCTCGGTGCGCCAGCGCGGACTCCGGGCCCGCGCCCGAGTTCCGGCGCCGGCCTGGTGACGCTCGGCGATCTCGGCCTGAACGAACCGGTCGCCGCCGCCTTCCGAGCCGTCCTTGACCGCCTCGGCCCCGTCCGTCGGGTCGCTTACCCGCTGGATGACCTCGCCGCCGCCTTCCGCACCGTCCAGGCCGCCGAAGCGTGGCGGACGCACGGCGCCTGGATCCGCACGCACCCGGGCACGCTGAGCGCCGACGTCGCCGCGCGGTTCGACGCCGCAAGCCGGGTCACGACCGACGACGAGACGACGGCCCGGGCGTCACTTGACGCGCACGCCCGACGGCTGCGCAACCTCCTCGGCGACGACGTGTTAGTCCTCCCCTCCACCCCGACGACACCGCCCCCGCTCGACATCGAACCGGCCGCGCTGGATTCGGTCCGCGCGGCGACGACCCGCCTCACCTCGGTGGCGGGAGCACTTCGGGCACCGGCCGTCAGCGCCCCGCTCCTCGGACCTCGCGGGGTCGCGGGCGGCCTCTGCCTGGTCGGCACGCGCGGCGACGACGTATCCGTCGTCGCCCGCATGCTCGACCTCGCCGCCGAACTCGAGATAGACCGAACAGAACGATGACGATCCCGCTCGCCGGCCCGCCCGCGACACACCGCCCGTCCATGCTCTCCCGCCTGGCCCACCTCGCACCCATGCTCGCGCTCACGTTCACGACGGGAATCGTCGACGCGGTCGGCTACCTCGGCCTGGACCGGGTCTTCACCGGCAACATGACCGGCAACGTCGTCATCCTGGGGATGGCGCTCGCCGGAGCCGACAACCTCCCGATCATCGGACCGGCACTGGCGCTGGCGGCGTTCCTGGTCGGCGCGGTCGTCTCCGGTCGGATCCTGCGCACGGCCGGAACCGGCTGGACGCGGCGCACCACGACGATGTTCGCCATCGTCGCCGCGCTCGTCGCGGCAACGGCGGTGCTCGCCGCCGTCTCCGGACGGGCCGCCGAGCCGGTCGCGCTCACGATCACTGGCGGACTCGCCTTCGCCATGGGAGCCCAGGCGGCGGCCGCGCGGCACCTGTCGGTCGCCGACGTGACCACGGTGGTCGTCACCTCAACCATCACGGGGCTCGCAGCCGACTCCTGGCTCGGTCTCCGCACCGGACAGCGCTGGCCGCGCCGGGTCCTCGCCATCGCGCTGATCGCGGCCGGCGCCTTCACGGGCGCCCTCCTGCTGCGGGTCCACCTGTCGGCCGGCCTGTTCGCCGCCGCCGCTCTCATCACCGCGGCGACCGTCTTCGGCCACGCCGTCACCGCCCGCGACGTCAGGGGATGACGGGGCCCTCGAGGTCCATCCGCGGTACCGGTCCGGCGAGAAGGGTATGGACGAGGCGGGGCAGTTCCGGCTCGAAGTCCACGCACGCCGACGCGAGGTCCTCGTCCGCTCGGAGAGCCGCGCACCAACTCCATGGCCAGGTTCCGGTGCGGGTGCGTGGAATGGGATGCGCTGTCGGTGCTGATCGTGATCGAGTGAGAGCTTATTTCGGGAGGCCGCGAGAGGTGAGGACGTCGAACAGGGTGCGGTCCAGGTCATCGCCGTACAGCTCCAGCGCGAGCTGCAAGTGTCGCCTCATCAGCGAGACGGCCTCCTGAGGATCGCGACGCTTGATCGCCTGCACGATGTCCTCGTGCAACGGATCACCCGCCTCCCGCACGCGGCCGTCGCTGTGGCTGCGGAGCATCAGCTGGTAGATCTGCTCGCTGATCGCCCCGAACATGAGCAGCAGCACGGGATTCCCCGACGCCGCGGTGATCGTCTGGTGGAACTCCAGGTCCGTCCGCGCCTGCGCCTCCAGCGACACGGCGGCGTTGTGCCGACGGAGGGCCTCCTCGATCTCAGCCACGGCGGATTCGTCGGCCCGCGCGGCCAGTTCGACGCTGGCGCTCTCGAGGGCGACACGAGCGGCCACCAGATCACGTGCGGTGGTGCCCGCGCGGGCCGCCGCCCGGGCCATCGGCCGGGAGAGCTCGTCGGGCGCCGGCGGGCGCACATACGAGCCGCGCCCGGGGACGACGGCGATGAATCCGCCTTCGGCCAGGCTGGCGAGGACCTCTCTGATCACCGGACGGCTGACACCGTACTGCAGACACAGCTCACGCTCCGACGGGAGTTGCTGCCCCGGGAACAGCGCCCCGTCGAGGATCTGCGACTGCAGATCCTCGAGGATGTCCGACTTGCGGGGCGGTGCACCCAGCGCCTGCCCCAGATCCGGTCCCGTCATCTCACTCCTAACGATCTCACCGTACCCGCCGCCGTGGCCCGATCTCACCAATCGTGCATGGTCCCGTCCACGAGTCGCGCCACCGGAAGATACGCGGCTCGGTATTCGCTCTCCTCGGCCGCGGCGACGTCGAATTCGACCCCCAGGCCCGGGGCATCGCTCACATGAAGGTGGCCGTCCTGAAAGAAGTGCCCCACCGAGAACAGCTCGAATACCCGCTCGGGATATCCCATGTACTCCTGGATCCCGAAGTTGTGGATCGCCGTATCCAAGTGCAGGGCGGCGGCGAAGCCGACCGGCGAGATGTCGCTCGGGCCGTGAATGCCGGAGCGCACGTTGTACACGCCCGCGTAGTCGAGCAGCTTCTTCATTGCGGTGAGGCCGCCGGCGTGCGTGACGGCGGAGCGCGCGTAGTCGATGAGGCGCTCCTCGAGGAGCGGACCGTAGTCCCAGATCGTGTTGAACACCTCGCCGATGGCTATCGGCGCCGTCGTACTCTGCCGGAGCTGACGGAACAGCTTTGCGTTCTCGGCAGGGGTGGGATCCTCGATCCAGAACGGGTGATACGGCTCAAGCGACCGGGCGAGGCGGGTGGCCTCCGTCGGTGTGAGCCGATGGTGCACGTCGTGCAGTAGAGCGACATCGTCGCCGACATGCTCCCGCACGGCCGCGAAGACCGAGGGAATGTGGAGGAGGTACCGTTCGGTATCCCAGAGCTCCTCGTCGGGACGCTGGAATCCCTGCGCTGGTTCGTACGCCGAGGACGCGCCGGGATCGCTGACGACGCCGTAGGATTTCTCCAGCCCGGGCACACCGACCTGCACGCGCACGGCGGTGAAGCCTTCGTCCATCCGCTGCCGGACCGAGCGGAGCAGTTCTTCCGCGTCCCGCCCCTGCGCGTGACCGTACGCGCGGAGGCGGTTGCGACTCGCCCCGCCGAGCAGCTGGTACAGGGGCATCTCCGCGGCTTTCGCCTTGATGTCCCAGAGTGCAACGTCGACGGCGGCGATCGCCGCCATCGTGATCGGGCCCCGCCGCCAGTAGGCGCCGCGATAGAGGTACTGCCAGGTGTCCTCCGTCGCGAACGCGTCGCGGCCGATGAGCAGTGGCACCAGGTGGTCGCGGAGGTACGACGCCACCGCGAGCTCACGGCCGTTGACGGTCGCGTCCCCGAGACCGACGATGCCTTCATCGGTGTGTACGACGAGGGTGACGTAGTTGCGTCCCGTGCCGGTCACATGCACGTCGGCGCCGGTGATGATCATGCGGGCAGCACTTCGCGCGTCAGGAAGCGAGCCTGGAACGGCTGGAACTCGATCCTCGTGGTGCCGGTCGCGCCCTCGAACCGGTCGCCGCTCAGCGCATCTGTCCACGGGGCCGCTCCCAGAGCCGTCAGCGCCACCTCCGCGGATGCCGCATCGCGCGAAACGTTCACCAGGAGGACCGAGTGCACAACGCCGTTCAGGCTGTGGCTCACCGAGAAGATGTCGGCGGCGACGGACGGCACACCGTAGTGGTGCTCGCCGGAGGCCAGCTCGGGCTGCGACCGACGGAGCCGGTTGACCTGCTCGATGGCATCCTCGAGCCCGACCTCACCGCCCACGAACATCATGTACGGCCCGCCCAGGAGTGCGAACAGTGTCATGAATCCACGCGCCCCGTCCAAGCCGAACTGCTCGCGCCGCCACTTCTCGCCCGGGAGCGGCCACCAGAACGAGTCGTGCGAATCGATGTGGTGCGCCGTGACCGATCCGGGCGGAAGGGACCGGTCGCGACGGTGCATCCACAGGGCGAGCTCCGAGCCGTTGCGTACCCGGCTCTCGGGGTTGTCGCCGCCCGACCCCGCGACCGAGTCCAGCAGCCAGGCCTCGTCGTAGTTGTAGTTGATGTCGAGAGCCTGCCGCCACAGCGGGCCGCTGGGCTCCGTGTACATCATCAACTCGGGATCCTTGTCGTGAAGCGTCTCGCGGAGATGATCGAACAGCTCGACCGCACCGAGCGTCTGCAGTCCCGGCCGGGTGGCGGAACGCGGCGACCAGTTGGGGAACTCGTTGTAGCCGGGCGCATCGAAGCGGAAGCCGTCGATGTCGAGACGGTCGATGAGAGCGATCATCTTGTCCGAGAAGTAGCGCTGCCATCCCGGGTGGGACATGTCGAACGCCTTGGTATAGATGCCGATGATCTTGCCGCGCGAATCGCGGCAGAACCACTCGGGGTGCTCGTCCGCGAGCGCGTGACGCTCGGGCGACCCGGACAGCCAGGCCTCCTCGAAGTCGAGAATGTGGCGACTCCAGGCGAGGTCGTACACCTGCTCGGACGAGATTCCGAGTGCGCGGATCTCGTCGGCCGTCGACGTGATCCGCTCCGCCCAGGGCCCGCGCCTCACCGCGTCGACCACGTCCCGGAAGGACTCCCGATCGATGACCCCGTGCAGAAGAACGTCGAGGATGACCCGCATGCCGTGGTCGTGAGACCAGGCGACGATCCGCCGGATGTCCTCCTCCGCGCCATAGCTGGCGTCGACATCGTCGTAGTCGATCACGTTGTAGCTCGGAAACGGCTGCCGGGGCATGATCTGGATGGTGTCGAAGCCCAGCGCATGGATACGCGGCAGATCTGCGAGGAGGTCGCTCGCCTCCGGATAGGGCGAGTAGGTCCATGTGCCGCCCCCGAAGATGGAGGTGCCGATCTGGGCCTCGTAGATGGTCGCACCGCGGGTCCACGCGGGACGGTCGATGGGGGTCGTGATCCCCGCTCTGCGGTACCAGCGCGAACTGTTGCGGAGGGGGTCCGGATCGACGACCAGGTCGATCGCCACCGTCTCGAAGTCGAGGCGGTTTCCCGGGGCGGCGACTCCCGCGACATTCGTCCAGTACTCCACGCCGGCGGTCTCCTCATCGACGACGAAGGACAGCGCGCCGATCTCGTCGTGCGACCGCGGCCACACGATGACGGACGCGTCGGACGGGGTGTGGGTGAGCGCGATTATCGCGCTGGAGCCGAACACTCCGCCCATCGTCGGCACCGTCGTCGACGGCGCCAGCGCCTCCAGCGGCGCGTCCGACCGGATCGTCGCCCCGGGGATGTCGACCGACCATTCCCCCTTCGCGGCCGTGCGCACCCGGAGGTCGAGCACGAACTCCCGCAGGTCCTCCGCACCCTCCGCCGGCCACCACGACCAGGACCACTCGAGCTGGGGCGTCGACATGCGGAACGTATAGCGGATCTCTCCGGCCCATCCGCTGAGCCGGACCGGGATGGTGAAGACGCGGCCACCGCGCACGAGGCGCGAGGTCGGCTCTCCCGCCGCGACCACGGCGTCGCTGGAGCGGGCGTCATCGTATTCGAGCCGTCCGAGCGGACCGCGGCGATCCTGCCCGCCGGTGAGGAGCAGCGCGGAGGCGATGAGTTCGACCCTCGTCTGCGGCCCGTCCGAACGCGACAGAGCCGTCGGCAGGCCGGTGGTCGCGGAAACGTGAACAGAGAGCGTGGAGAACTCGGACGTCAGGATCAGCTCGCCCTGCTCCGGTTTCGCCGCGCCGGCCGAGGCGCTGCTGGTCGTGGTGGTCATCGGTCGATCTCCTCATCATCCATGGGGTAAAGACTTGCTCCGCCGTCGACCAGGAGTGTCGAACCGGTCATATAAGCGGAAGAGCTGCTCACGAGAAAGGCCACGGCGTCTGCGAATGACTGCGGCGTCTGCAGCTCGCCCAGGGGGACGGCTTTCCGGGCCCGCGCACGGTAGTCGGGTTCGGTCTCCCACTGGTGCAGTGCCATCCCGGCTCCGACGATCCCCGGTGCGACCAGGTTGGCGCGGATACCATGGACGGCCAGCTCGCGGGCGAACGAGCGGGCCAGCGAACGCATCGCCGCCTTCGACGCCGAGTACGGCGCGATCCCGGGCCACGGGACGTCCTGAACCCAAGACGTCGTGAAGATGAGGTTGCCGCGCTGTCCCTCGTCGATCCAGGCACGGCTCGCGGCCTGCGCCAGGGCGAAGGCCGCCAGCGTGTTCGCGCGGAAGACCTCCTCGACGTCCGTCAGGGAGAAGTCGAGGATCGGCGACGACTTGACAATGCCTGCATGCAGGCAGACCACGGTGGGGAGGGCGCCGAAGGCCTGGCTGGCGTCGGTGATGATCTCCGCCGCGCGTCCGTCGGCGGCGTCGCCGGCGACGTAACCGTCGATCGCTTCGAGGTCGCGCTCCACCGTCTCGCGTGGCACGAGGTCGTTGACGACCACGCGAGCACCTTCAGCGGTAAGCGTTTGGGCGGCCTGCCAGCCCAGCGCTCCCAATCCCCCGGTGAGCAGCACGCGCTGCCCCGTCAGATCCAGTCCCGTCACCTGCGACTCCTTGTCTACTGGTCTGACCAGTTTTACAGGCTACGTGCGACCCGAGTCAACGGTGGGTTTGGTCAACGTTGACAGGAGAGCCGGCATCTGTCACTGTTCCGGTAATACCAGACTGACCGGAGCGAATATGTCATTGCCGAAGACGCCTGAATCCGTCGTATCCGGGGTGGTACCCCTCGCCGTACTCGAGTCCCCGAGCGAGGCTGAACGACTGGCGGATGCTCTGGTCTCCGCCGGCGTCGCCCAGGTCGAGGTGGCCCTCCGCTCGGAGGGTGCATGGGAGGCAGCGGCGGCGATACTCGCGCACGGCGGCGTATCGGTCGGCGTCGGCACCGTGACGACCGCCGAGCAGGCGCGGCGGGCCGCGGGCCTCGGGGCCTCCTTCGTGGTGAGTCCCGGCTTCGTGCCCGAGGTCGCGGATGCGGGCGCAGAACTCGAACTCGCGTACATCCCGGGTGTGGCGACGCCGACCGAAGCGATCAGCGCACGAGCCGCCGGGTACGGCCTGCTCAAGGTGTATCCCGTCGAGGCGTTCGGCGGGCTCGCCCTGGTGGAGGCTCTCGCGGCGGTGCTTCCGGGCGTCTGCTTCATGCCGTCCGGCGGAGTGAACGCCGCGGTCGCTCCGCGGTACCTGGCGCACCGCGCCGTCGTGGCGGTCAGCGGCAGCTGGATGGTCCCGCGGCGACTGATCGACGACGGGAACTGGGACGCGATTGCGACGCTGTGCGCTGAAACCCGCGCACTGGTGCGGACCGAGGCGGTGACAGGATGAACCGCATCCACGTCTGCACGCTCGGGGAGACCCTCGGACTGCTCTCGACCGAGGACCCGGTCGGACTCGAGACGGCGACGGCGGCCCGGATCAGCATCGGCGGTGCCGAGTCCAACGTCGCGATCGGCATTCGTCGCCTCGGATTGAACGCCCACTGGATCGGCCGGGTGGGGGACGATTCGCTGGGGCGACGGATCATGCGGGAGCTGCGGGCCGAGGGGGTCACGCTGGGCGCCACTGTCGACCCGGTAGCTCCGACAGCCGTCATGCTCAAGGAGCGGCGCAGCACAGGGCGGACGGCCGTCCACTACTACCGCAGACAGAGCGCAGGGAGCCAGCTGAGCGCTCGCCACGTCGATCCGGGCGTCGTGACGGAGTCGGCCATTCTGCACGTCACCGGCATCACGCCGTCGCTGTCGGCGAGCGCCGAGGAAGCTGTTCTCTTCGCCATGTCGATCGCGAAGGGCGCAAGAAGGACCGTCTCGTTCGACGTGAACCACCGCAACGCTCTGTGGCGAGAGGGTGATCCAAGAGATCTCTACCGGAGGATCGCCTCCGCCAGCGACATCGTCTTCGCCGGCCTGGAGGAAGCCGCCCTCCTCCTGGGCGAGGAGCTCGCACCGGAGGAGGCCTGTGAACGGATCGCCGCACTCGGGCCCCGCCAGGTGGTGATCAAGCTCGGCGCGCTCGGCGCGCACGCCCTGATCGGAGGCGTCCATTTCGACAGCCCGGCTCTCTCGGTCACCGTCGTGGACTCGGTCGGTGCGGGGGACGCGTTCGTCGCCTCCTACCTGTACGGCGTCCTGATGGCCTGGGACCCCGAGGCTCGACTCGCCGCCGCCAATCGCGCGGGTGCCATCGCCTGCACCGTCCCTGGTGACTGGGAGAGCCTCCCCAGGTTGGAGGACATCCTCGTCGATGCTTCCGGCGACCCCGTCATGCGGTGACGGCGGAGCGCCGCCCGAGCGAGTGACCGGCCAGGCAGCACCCGGCCGTCACTGCGATCGCCGCACTCAGGGCGATTCCGAGCCCGAAGCGGAGCAGAAGCGCACCGACAGCGGCTCCCGCCAGCAGCAGCACGATGGCGGCGGCGCGGCGCGGCCACGGCTGACCGGCACGGGCTCCGAACCACGAGTCCGCCGCCATCCCGGTGATCGTCGACGTCACCACGACCGTGGTCACGTCCTTGACCGCGACATGCCGTGCCGCGGCGGCCTGCATGCCCATGGCGGCGGCCAGCATGGCGGTGACGGCGAACGCCCAGCTCTGCTCATGCGGCCGCCACAGCGCGACCCCCGTCGCGACGACGAGCAGAGCGGCCACGGCGGCCAGCAGCCAGGAGACGCGGATGTCCCAGCCGGGCACTGCGCCTCGCAGTCCGCGTCCGCCGATCGCGGCACCGAGCATGAACGCTCCCAGGGCGATGAGCGGCCCGATGACCGGCAGCCGGTTGGCGCCGGTGAGCGCCATTCCCAGGATCACGACATTACCGGTCATGTTGCCGGCGAAGACCTTGTCGAGGCCCAGGTATCCTACCGCGTCCACGATCCCCGTGGAGAACGTCAGGGCGAGCATCACGCCGAGATGCGCCCGGGCCGGCTCGGGACGAGTCCGGCGGCGCGCGCTCACCCGACCTGCCAACCGCCGTCGAGGACGAACTGCTGACCGGTGATGTACGAGCTCCGCTCGGAGGCCAAGAAGACGAAGAGCTGGGCCACCTCGTCCGGCGTGCCGAGGCGCCCCAGGGGGATCCGCTCCAGGAAGCGGCCGCGCTCCGCCTCAGCCGAGGTTCCCCGCTCCACCGCCCGCTCTTCGAAGAGCGTGTCGAGCATCCGGCTCTCGATCTGACCGGGACACACGCAGTTGACCCGGATGCCGGCCGGTGCCAGATCTCCGGCGAGGCTCTGGGCGAGGCCTATCACGCCGAACTTGGTGGCGGAGTAGGCGGCATTCCCTGCCCCGCCCCGGACGCCGAACAGCGACGAGGTGAAGGTGATGGAACCGGTCACCGACCCGTCCACCATCCGTTGGGCGAACGCTTTCGCCGTGATGAACGAGCCCGTCAGGTTGACTCGGATGGTGCGGTCCCATTCCGCCTGGGACAGCCCCAGGGCATGGGCGTGCGAGAGCAGCCCCGCGTTGACCAGGACGGTGTCGCAGACCCCGAACTCTGCGGTCACGCGGTCCGCCACCTCGTCGACGGCAGCTGCGTCGCTGACATCCACGGTCACGGCGAGCGCATCGATTCCCGTCTCAGACCTGACCTCGGCTGCGAGTTCCTCGGTGGTCTTCGGATCGAGGTCCGCGATGACGAGGCGCGCCCCTTCCTCGGCGAACCGCCACACCAGGCTTCGGCCGAGATGCCCGGTCGCGCCGGTCACCAAAGCGGTTCGGCCGCGGAGCTCCCCTGTGCTCTCCGTGGATGCCTCTTCAACTGTCGTGGTCATGTCTTCTCCTTCACGGTCCAGTCAGATGCGGTTCGTGCCCGTGCGGTCGTGGCGCAACGCCGCCTGCGACGCCGTCGTCTCCGGCGACTCGCCGACCTGGAGCCGGTAGTTGACGGGGTCGGTGGCCGCTTCGGTGTTGAAGACCAGCACGGTCGAGTCCGGCCCGAGGCCGAGGGCTGCCCGCTGGTCGTCGTCCAGGGCGAGCAGGGCGGCGAGCCCCGCAGCTCCGGATTCGCCGGACACCACCCCGGCGTCGGCGAGAGTCCGCATGGCGCGGTGCGTATCGTCGTCGTCGACGGTGGCGTACGCGACGGCGAGGGAGTACACCACGGGCCAGGCGAGCTCAGACGGAAGTCCACAGTTCAGGCCCGCCATCGTCGAGGTGTGCGGGCCCGGGGCCGCGACCATGCGGCCCTCCTCGGCGGAGCGCATCAGGCAGTTCGCCCGCGTGGGCTCGACAATGACACCGACGGGCATCGCGCCGTCCGTCCGGTCGTAGTGCTGCAGGGCGGAAGTGGCGAAGGCGCCGACGCCGGCCTGCAGGAACACGTGGCTCGGGCGGGCGCGGCCGGTCGCCGCCAGACGTTCGTCGACCTCTTCGAACAGGGTCGAGTAGCCGTTGATGACGTCGGTGGGCGTCTCGACGTATCCCGGCCACGATGTGTCGGAGATGACGAGCGAGTCGCGGTCCTCCTCGCGCGCAGCGCGGATGATGGCGTCGTCGTACGACCCGGGCACCACCTCGACGCTCGCGCCCTCGCTCTCGATGCCGCGGATGCGGGCGTCAGCGGTGCCTTCCGGCACATAGATGTCGCACGCGAGGCCGAGCAGCCGAGCCATCCGCGCCACGCTGCGGCCGTGGTTGCCGTCCGTCGCTGCGACCAGCCGGCGTGGCGGCCCGGTTTGCACCAGGGCGGCGAGGCCGTCGAGCGAGAGAGGGGTGTCCTGGCTCCCCCAGCTGCGGCGGATCGCCCGGGCCGTGGCCCAGGAGGCGCCCAGCATCTTGAACGCGGGCAGGCCGAGGCGCTCGCTCTCGTCTTTCACCAGCACCTCGGCAATACCGAGCTGCCGGGCGACCTGCGGGAGGGAGTAGAGCGCGGTGGGCTCGTAGCCGGGCAGCGATTCATGGAACCGCCGGGGGTCTCCCTCCGCGACGGCGGGGAGTGAAGCCCTCATCCTCGTCGCCTCTGTCTTCGCTAGACGAAGTGTCATGTCGTTCCTCTTCCGGTCAGACGGCGGAGTATCCGCCGTCGACGATCAGTGCTTGGCCGGTCATGTATGCGGACGCCTCCGATGCGAGGAAGGCGACGGCCCCCGAGAAGTCCTCCGGCGTCCCCTGCCGGCGCAGCGGGATGCGGGAGACCAGTTCCTGCTCCGCCCGGGTCGGGTCTGGTTGGCTGCTCCAGAACGGGTCATTGAACGCCGTCTCCACCCACCCGGGAAGCAGCGCGTTCGCCGTGATCCCCCACGGCCCCCATTCGTCGGCCAGCGCGCGAATCAGGCCGAGCAGTCCGGACTTGGTGGCGTGATACGCGGGCATCCCCGCGTGCCCGCGCAGAGCACCCGTCGAACTCGTGACGATGAAGCGGCCGGCGGCCGACGCCTTCAGCGCACTATCAGCGGCCACGGCCGTGAGGAACGGCCCGCTGAGATTGACGGCGACCGATCGGCCCCAGTCCGCGGTGGTCCATTCCGGGAGCGGATGCGAGATGAGCACGCCCGCGTTGTAGAAGACGACGTCGATCGTTCCGCCGCCGAGCTCGCTCGCATACGCCACGGCTCCGCGCGGGATGTCCGGGTCGGCGAGGTCCGCCTCGATCGCGAAAGCGTCGGGACCGAGGTCCTCCGCCGCGAGGGCGCGCGCGGAGTCGAGGTTCCGGTCGGCGATAACGACCCGGTGGCCGGCGCCCCGGAGCGCACGAACCCCGGCCGCGCCGATGCCGGTCGCGCCGCCCAAGACAAGCGCGACGCTCACGGCGTGGTCTCCAAACCCAGAGAGCGTGCCACTGCGGTGGCGATCTCCTCGTCGACGGCGCTCGCGGTCCCGGATACCCCGACAGCACCGACAAGCGATCCGGCCGCGAACAGCGGCACTCCCCCCGCGACGGGCGTGATCCGGCCCTGCAACGCGCCGGCGAGTCCCCAGTCGGAGCCGCCCGGAGCGGTCGACGCCGACCAGCGGGAGGATGGCGCGGAGAAGGCCACAGCGGTGAAGGCCTTGGTGAAGGCAAGCTCGGACGCCGGCAGCTGTGCCGCGTCGAGGCGCAGGGAAGCGACGACGGACCCGCTTCTGTCCACGACGCACACCGCCAGGGCCAGCCCCCGACCGGCGCACTCCGTGCGAAAACCGTCGATGAGTGCACTGGCCAGCGGTTCGCTCATATCCGCGACGAGCCGCGGTTCGGGATGCGTCATCTCGATTCCTCCACAATTTTGTATAAACTATACGCATGGATCAACACGTCGCAAGCGGAGGCGCTGTCGCAGCCGCACACCCCGCGGCGGTGCAGGCCGCTCTCGACACCTACGGACGGGGCGGCACAGCTGTCGACGCGGCGATCGCCGCGCAGGCCGTCATCACCGTGGTCATGCCGGAGGCCGCCGGTCTGGGGGGCGACATGCTGGCCCTCGTCCACCGCAACGGCGAGCCGCTCACGGCCATCAGCGGCATCGGCTCCACCCCAGCGGCCGCCCCCGAGCGCTGGCTCACGGACGGCGGCTCGTCGGTCACCGTCCCGGGCCTCGTCAACGGCTGGTTCGCCCTGCACGAACGGGGCGCCCGCCTGCCGATGTCCGCGCTGCTGGAGCGGGCGGTGACGCTCGCCCGGTCGAGTCCCGTCGAGGATTCCCTCCTCGAGACCGTCGGAGCGCACGCGCGGCGTATGCGGCAGTACGGCGCCTCCGCCTGGCCTCTGCTGTGGCTCCGCCCGGGTGACGACTGGCGCCAGCCTCGGCTCGCGGCCGCGCTCGAAGCGATCGGATCCGATGGGCCGGACGCCTTCTACACCGGCGATTCCGCGGCGGCGATCGTCGCCGCTGTGGCCGCGACCGGCGGATCGCTCTCCGCCGCAGACCTCGCTGAGAATCGGGCTCAGGTGGCCTCGCCGGTCACCGTCCCGTGGGGTTCCGGCCTCCTGGCCGTCCAGCCGCCGCCCAGCCAGGGAGTGCTGCTGGCGATGTGCGCCGAATGGCTGCAGGCCCAGTCCGACGCCCCGACGGATCACATCCTGATCGAACTCCTGGAAGCGGTCTTCGCTTCTCGATCGCAGGCGGCCAGCCGCGGCAGGGAACTCCTGGGCCAGACGCTGGCCGTCGACCCCGAGCGCGCATCGCTACGGGGAGGTCCGCGCGCGTATCTCCACACGGCCGGAGTGGCGACAGTCGATCGCGAGGGCACCGTCGTCTCATCGCTGGTCAGTGTGTTCGACGACTTCGGCTCCGGTGTCTACGTGCCCGAGCTCGGCATCGTGCTCAACAACCGCGCGGGCGGCTTCACGGACGGCGACAACGCGCCCGCACCCTCCGCCTTCCCGGTGCACACTCTGGCGCCGTCGATGCTGATCGACGACTCCGGACGCGCGGTGGCGCTCGCCACCCCGGGCGCGGACGGGCAGATCCAGACGCTGCTGCAGGTGCTCGCCGCGCACCGGTACCACAGGGCCTCCTGGTCGGAGGCGGTCCAGCGACCCCGGTGGCGCGGCCAGAGCGGCGAAATCCTCGTCGAATCACGGCATCCCGCCATCGCGGATCTCGACCGGCGCGGTCATCGCGTCGTGCCGACGCCTGATGCCGCGGATGTGTTCGGCGGAGTCGTCATCGCCGGCCTCGGCGCCGACGGCCCTTTCGCGGTGGCGGACCCTCGACGGAACGTGCGATCAGGAGAGACGGTATGAACGAGATCGACCAGTGGGACCGGATCATGTCGGATGCGGAGGGCGAGCGGGAGTCTCTGGTCGATCTCTGCCGACGGCTCGTGGCGGCCGTCAGCGTCAATCCCCCGGGCGACACGCGCGGCGCCGCGGCGGCCGTCACCGATTTCCTGACAGCGCGAGGCATCGTGTCCGAACAGGTCGCGGCGGTTCCGACGATGCCGTCGGTCGTCGCAACCGTCGATTCGGGGCGCCCGGGGCCGCACTTGGTCTTGAACGGGCACCTGGACACCATGCCCGCCGGCGAGGAACGACTCTGGAGCGTCGACCCGTACACCCTGACCCGCGTGGACGGCCGCCTCTACGGCCTGGGCATGGGGAACATGAAGGGCGGCGTCGCCGCGCTGGCGCACGCGCTCGACCTCCTCAACCGCAGTCGCGAGACCTGGACCGGACGGGTCACGTTGACCGCGGTCAGCGACGAGGTCGCCTTCGGAGACCACGGCGCCGCGCACCTGCTGGCGACCCGGTCGGATCTGCAGGCGGACGCCCTGCTCTGCGCCGAGGGCCCCGGCTTCCGGCGGCTCGCGATCGGCGAGAAGGGCCTGGTCTGGCTGCGACTGGAGGTCGCCGCCGACGGGGGGCATTCCTCAGCCGCTAGCCGCGGGACATCGGCGGCGGCCCGCCTCTCCGCCGCCGTCACCGCTATCGACGGACTCACCGGTATCCGCGGGCGGCTCCCCGGCATCCCTCTTGCCGACGAGGGGTCCTCTCTCGAGCTCACGGCGAATGTCGGCACGCTGGAGGCAGGCACCTTCATCGGACAGATCGCCGTTTCCGGAGCGGCGGAGATGGACCTCCGCATCCCGCCCGGCATCACCGCGGCAGAAGCGGAGGAGCTGACCCGCGGGGCGATCGCCCGCGCCATTCCGGATGCCGACTTCACGCTGACCCGCATCAAGGGCTGGGACCCGAACGCCACGTCGCCCGACAGTAGGCTCGGCCGCGCCTTCCGAGCAGCGTGGGGAAAGCTTTTCGGAGGCGGCCCCGAGTACACCATCCGTCTGCCCGCCAGCGACGCCAGCCGGTGGCGCGCGCTCGGCACCGACGCCCTGTGCTTCGGCCCTCAGCCGACCCACTCCGCGGGCATCGACGACTACGCCGACGAGGACGAAGTCATACGGTGCACCGCACTGTACGCCGCGACCGCTCTCGCCTATCTTGGCGGCACGTCCCCGACAGGCGAAGATGGGTAGCGTGACACTTCAGCTCCCGCCATCCTCCGCAGATGCGGTGGTCGGCGGCACCCTCCCGGCTCAGATCCACGGGCTGCTCGAAGAGGCCATCATCGCCGGAGAGATCCCCCCAGGAACGCGGCTGCGCGCCGACGATATCGCCGCTCGATATGGGATCAGCCGCATCCCGGTGCGCGAAGCGTTGAGCGCCCTCTCGGCCGCCGGCTGGGTCGACATCCGCCCCCGCTACGGCGTCTATGTGCGGGATCGCAGCCGCGAGGAGCTCGTCGAACTCTTCGAAGCCCGCGCCGCGATCGAGGAGGAGCTCGCCCGGCTGGCGGCCTCGCGGCGCGATCAGGACGACCTCAGCCGCATGGAGGATATCGTCGGCGCCAGCACGACGGCCGCGGTGGAGACGGACGCGCGAGCTCTCAACCTGGCGGCGGAGCAGTTCAATGTCGCCCTTCGCCGGGCATCGAAGAACTCCGTGCTGAGCGCCGTCTCACTGCTCCTGGAGAAGCGTGCGCGCTTCTACTTCGCCCCCGTGGCCGACCGGCTGGGCGGCGAATGGGCGACGGGTCAGCGCCGCCTGCTCGAACTGATCCGCAAACAGGACGTGTCTGGCGCGGCCGCCTCCGCCCGCCGCCACGTGACCGAGACCGGGGAGGCGGTCGCCTCCCTGCTCTCGTCGGACGCCTTCACCCGCTAGTCGGGAGCCGCGCCCGGCTGCGCTCGAGCCGGTCTAGTGACCTGCTGCACCTTCGCCCGACAGTGCAGTGGCGGCCTCGCGGCGGTGGAGGGTGGCGCCCCGTGGGCGCACGTCGTAGTCGCTCCAGCGCACCCGCCGGGTCAGCCACCAGTACGCTGTGGCGAGCCCGGGCCAGTTCTGGGTGTTGCGGCCGGACGGGGTCGTGTACCAGTTCGTGCAGCCGGTCAGCCACACGCTGCGCGATGACCGGCGCTGGAGAGCGCGATTGAACCGCTCGGTCGCAGCGCGCGTCACGCTCACCGCTGCCGGGCCCTGGCGGAGCCAGCGCTTGGCGAACAGCGTGATGTAGTCGGCCTGCCACTCGAGGAAGGTCAGCACCGAGTTCCAGGCCGGGTTCGAGTTCGGCCCGTACATCACGAAGAAGTTCGGGAACTCGGGCACGCTCACCCCGAGATAGGCCTGCGGTTCGTCCCCCCAGACCTCGGCGAGGTTCGCCCCGTCGACGCCGATGACCTCCACGCCGTGCAAGAACGACCGGGTCTGGAACCCGGTCCCCAGAACCAGGACGTCGGTGGGTACCCGTCGGCCGTCGGACGCGACCACCTCGTGCTCGGTCAGGGCGCCGACTTCGGAGCCCACGAGTTCGACGTTGTCGCGACCGAGGGCCGAGTACCAATCGTTCGACACCAGGATGCGCTTGCACCCGAGTCGGTCAGACGGGAGGACCTGCTGCCGCAGCGCGGGGTCGCCGACTTGCTCCTGCACGTAACGGCGGAAAGCGCCCTCCTGCTTGGTCAGCAGGGAGGGCCAGCGAGTGAGACGCGGTGTGAACCACTCCTTCTGTGCGTACGAGATCGCGCGCTGCAGGCGGGCGACCCGAGGCGATACAGCGGCCGAATAGGCATGATCGTCCTTGGACAGCACGTATCCCGGCGAACGCTGCAGCACCGTGACCCGGCCGGCCACCTCGGCGATCGCAGGAACAACCTGGACGACGCTGGCTCCCGAGCCGACCACCGTGACGCTTCGACCATCGAGCTCGACCGAGTCGTCCCAGGCCGACGTGTGGAACACACGACCCCGGAACTGCGCGGCTCCGGGAATGGTCGGGATGTGCGGTGTGCTCATCTGGCCGGTGGCGGTGACCACCATGTCGGCCTCGAAGGTCGCACCCGAGGCGAAGGCGAGTCGCCAGACGCCGGCCTCCGCGTCCCAAGCGGCCTTGTCCAGCGACTCGCCGAAACGGATCAGGCCGTCGAGGCCGAGGCGCCGGACAGTGTCCTGGATGTAGCGGTGGATCTCGGGCTGCGGCGCGAACTTGCGGCTCCAGTCGAACTTCTGGGCGAAAGAGAAGGAGTAGAGGAACGACGGCACATCGCATGCCGCGCCGGGATAGTGGTTGTCGCGCCACACGCCTCCGACGCTGTCCGCGCGCTCGAACACGGTTACCTGAGCGCCCGCAGCGCGAAGCCGATATGCCGCTGCGATGCCTGCGAAGCCCGCCCCGATGATCGCTACCCGAAGTGAAGCCACCCGACTCTCCTCTCTAATAATTTATACGATAAGCGAGGAACCGTCTCCGGTGCAAGTGGGAAAGCGATCATGCCAGCGATGCGGGCGCCCCCGTCCACGGGGCGCCCGCGCCGCGTCACATCCGATTGAGTCCGGCCTGTCGGCTCACCATCGCGTCCCAGGTGCCGATGGGCAAGGAGCGCCGGAGGAACGGCATCACGTGCGCCACCGGCCCCACCTTGTAGCGGGCCCGTGGTCGCGTCGCCGACGCCGCCCTCACCACCACGGCCGCGACCTGCTCGGGCTTCAACAGGGCACGGCTGTCACGCATGTTCGCATACGTCTCGGCCATATGCTCCGCGGCGCCGCGGTAGGGACTCTCCTCCGCGACCACGACATTCGCCGCGGAGTCCGCCATCGGTGTCCTGACTGGTCCGGGCTGGACCAGGGCCACCTTCACCCCGAAAGGCTTCGCCTCGGCGCGCAGGGCATCGGTCAGCGCCTCGACTGCGTACTTGCTCGCGTGGTAGGCGCCGCCGAGAGGGGTGGTGAATTCACCCCCCATCGAGCCGATGTTGATGATCGTTCCCCCGCCTTGTCGTCGCATCACCGGCAGCGCGGACCGAGCGAGCGCCGCCGGACCGATGACATTGGTAGCCAGGATCGACTCCCACAGCTCATCGGAGGTCTCCTCGATCGGGGCGAGCGGCCCGTAGCCCGCGTTGTTGATGAGGACGTCGAGCCGGCCGTGACGCGAGACGACGTGCTCCACCGCATTGGCACGGGACTCGGCGTCGGTCACGTCGAGTGCGATCGTGTCGGCGCCGGCGTCGTGCAAAGGGATCAGCGCCGGGGTGTTCCGGGCCCCTGCGACCACCGTCGCCCCCCGTGTCAGCAACTGCAGGGCGGTGGCGCGTCCAATGCCGGATGAGGCGCCCGTGATGAGGACGACGCGGTTGAGCATGACGTTTCTCCTATCTCTTGTCGGCGTCCGAGCTCGCACGCAGCTCGGCGGCGTGTCCAAATCGGAACAGGGGGTTGATCGTGTCGAACGGAACATCGGGTCGGGAGGCGCGGACGGCGTCCATTGAGCGGGGCAGATCGAACGGGAGGCGTCCACGCGGCTCGCGGTGGCCGAACAGCACAGCAGCGGCAGCGGCATCGTCAGCTCCGAAATCGGCGACGACGGCGGCGGCGACGGGGAGGATCGGGGTGAGGATGGCGGGACGATCGAGGTACACCTGCACCACCGTGGGCACCGTCTCGCACAAGCGCCGGATGCGAGCGATCTCCTCCTCGGGGAAGTCGAGGGAACCGGCGTGGAAGTACGCCTCCACCCCTTCGGTGCGCTGCTCGAACGGCGCGTGGATGCGCAGGATCGCGACGTCCGCCTCCTCCGGCGAGGCGACGACCTCGGCATACTCTGTCACCGCGGCTGGCGCGATCCCCTCGGTGTAGACCCGGTATCCCGGGCGCAACGGAAGCAGGCCCGGGTTGGCGATCACCGTCATGGCCTCGCTCTGCGCCTGATGTCCCGCATACATCGCTGGACGCGCGCCAACGATCGCGTCTGCGGCACCCGCATCGACGAAGGGGTCGGCGAACAGACCCATCCGGTACTTCTCGCGGAGGATCCGCCGCGCGGACTCATCGACGCGGCTCTCGGACACTCGCCCGCGATCCACGAGCTCGAGGAGTAGATCGGTGCACACCTCACCGCCGATCTGGTCGACGCCGGCGTCGATGATCTTCAGTAGTCGGCTCGCCCGATCGAGCTGCTCGACACCCCAGGCACGCGCCGGCATCGGCACGCCCATGACATCCATGTCGGTGATGAGGCCCCAGTCGCTGCAGACGATGCCGTCGAAACCGAGTCGTTGGCGCAAGAGCCCGGTGATCACGGACCGGTTGAAGCCGAAACCGACCTCTTCGTGTTCCGTGCCGACAGGCATGCCGTAGTACGGCATCACCTGGGAGGCGCCCGCATCGAGAGCCTCCTGGAAAGGGCGCAGGTGGTGTTCGAACATGCCGCCGGGGTATATCTGCTCGCGCCCGTAGGGGAAGTGGGGATCCTCCCCGTCGCGCTGAGGGCCGCCGCCGGGGAAGTGCTTGATCATCGCAGCAACGGATTCGGGGCCCATGACCGGGCCTTGCAGTCCGCGGACGTATGCGGCGCCCAGCTTCGACACGAGCGTGACATCCTCGCCGAAGGTGTGGTTTGCGCGCGCCCATCGCGGTTCCGTCGCCAGGTCGATCTGTGGGTGAAGGGCGACGCGGATGCCGACCGCGAGATACTCCCGACGCATCGTGTCCGCGAATTCGAACGCGCGCTCCTCCGAGCCGATGGCTCCGAGACCGAGCGGTTCGGGCCACTGGGAGAAGGGGCCGGCCATCGCGGCGGTGGCGGGGTTGTCCGAGAAGGCGTGCCTGGGATCGGTCGAGAACGTCACCGGGACGGGGATCTCGGCGCGAACCGCGATCCGCTGCACCTCGTTGTGCCATTCGGCGAATTCGCCGGCAGTCGGGGTCGTGCCGACGACATTGAAGTGGGTGATGCGCCGCTCTTCGATGAGCTCGCGGATCGACGGGAGGGAGAAGAACTGGTTGGGCTCGTCGATCGCGCCGGCCACGACAGGAGCGTGGAACAGCAGGCCGATCTTCTCTCGCAGCGGCATCGTCGCGAGGAGGGCGTCTGCGGACCGGGTGGCTGCGTCGTCTGCCGGACCGAAGGTTGAAATAAGGTCTGTAGCTGTCATGATGAAAACTATACATTTGGAAAGCAGTGACGTACAGTTTCTTTCCAACCCGATTCAGGAGGTAATCATGACAACGACGTCCGCCACCGCTCCGGATATCCCGGCCGACCCGCAGACGCCCCCCGCCCGGCTCCGACGACTCTTCCGCTGGATCATCCCGACGACCGTCTCTGTTCACATCATCTGGGGCGCCGTGGCGGCCCTGCTCCTTCCTCTGCAGGTCCAGCAGCTGGACCCGGCAGCGAAGGTGTCGAATCTGGCCATCATCTCGGCGATCGGCGCCACCGTGGCGATGGTCGCCCAGCCGATCGCCGGCACCATCTCCGACCGGACCCGCAGCCGATTCGGCCGGCGGGCACCGTGGATGGTCGGCGGCGCGTTGTGCGGCGGCTTGGCCCTGGTGGGCATGTCATTCGCGAACACGCTGCTTCCCCTCGTGATCGCGTGGGTGATCGTCCAGATCTCCTACAACTTCGCGCAGGGGCCGCTGAGCGCGGTCATGCCGGATCGCGTCCCGCGCGCACGACGCGGCACCTTCTCCGCCCTGATGGGCGTCGGCGTCATGTTGGGCGCGCTGGGCGGTCAGGTCGTCGGCGCGGCTCTGTCGTCCAACATCCCGCGGGCGTACCTGATCCTGTCGGGACTCGCGATCACCATGCTGACCCTCTTCGTCGTGTTCAATCCCGACCGCTCGAGCCGCGACGACGTCCATCCCCCGTTCCGGCTGAAGGATTTCCTCAACACCTTCTGGGTCAGTCCGCGGCGCCACCCCGACTTCTTCTGGGCGTTCCTCGGCAGACTGCTCCTCTACACGGGCTACTTCGCGGTGACCGGATACCAGCTGTACATCCTGCAGGACTTCGTCGGTCTGGGATCCGGCGCTGTGGCGCTGGTTCCGGTTGCCGGCATCATCAGCGTCGCCTGCATGATCATTGCGACCGCCGTGTCGGGCCCCATCTCCGACCGGTTGCAGCGTCGCAAGGTCTTCATCATCATCGCGTCGGTCGTCATGGGAGTCGCCTTCCTCATCCCGGTCGCTCTGCCCAGTGTGACAGGGTGGATCATCTTCTCGGCGCTGTCGGGCCTGGGCTTCGGGGTGTTCCAGGCTGTCGACACAGCCGTCATGAGCGAGGTGCTCCCGTCGGTCGACTCGTTCGCGAAGGACCTGGGCGTGGTCAACATCGCCGCGACGCTCCCCCAGGCCGTCGCCCCCGCTCTCGCGGGGGCGGTGGTCGCCGGGCTGGGCGGCTACATCGCCCTCTTCCCGGTTGGCTTGGTGCTCGCGGTCGCCGGTGCGCTCGCGATCCTCCCGATCCGCGCGGTGAGGTAGGAAGGCGCAGCGAAGGGGCTGCGTCGGCCTCGCCGACGCAGCCCCTTTCGTGTGTCCCCTACCGGGACGCGCCAACCAGCTCCGCGATGTACGGCTCGCTCCGCGTGGAGCCGAGCACGTCGATGCTCAACGTCAGGACGCTCCCCAGCGCCACCCCGGCGGCGATCCCCGCCAGCAGAGGGCGCCGACGGCGGAAGACGACGAACAGGATGACCCCGACGAGGATGAGCGGCACCCACACGAAGCCCATCAGCACATACAGCCGATCAACCCCTGGTCGCATGCGGGCGAATTCGGCCGACGCCGCCGCGGCCTGATCCGACTCGAACGCCGCCGGGACGGTGGCCAGGAGATTCTGGATGGTTCCGATGTAGCTGATGCCACCGAAGAGTGCAAGCAGACCGAACAGGACGACCGACGACCCGATGCCGATCAGCAGTCGCCTCCTCCGACGCGCTCCGACGATGATGGCGACGACGGCGGCGATCACGACGACCGCTCCCGCGACGATGATCCCGATTCCAGCGGCGAGTTCGCCCTGGAGGAACCGCTCAGCGATGTCTTTCATACGTTCTTCCTTTCCTCGGTGCGTGAAACAGGGGTCGGGGTCGTGGCAGCTTTCCGCTGGCCCAGCTGCGAATAGAGGAGCGCGTCCATGGCACCGTCGCTGAGCAGTCGTCGCGCCATGAGGTAGCCGCCGGCGGTGAGTCGCGGGACGGGGTAGCGCGACCGAGGCCGGCGCGACTCGACGGCGTGGCGCACGGCGCGCGCGACGCCCGCCGGGCCGGCGGCGCGGCGGTAGTTGGCGCGGACCGCCTCGCCGAAGGCCCGGGAAGCAGCCGCGTAGGCCGGCGTGCGGGCCGTCTCGTGCAGCATGTCAACCGCCGTCGCTTCGAACCCGCTGGTGATGGCCGCAGGTTCGATCAGGCTGACTTTGAGCCCGAACAGCCGCACCTCGAGGCGGAGAGCGTCGTGGAGCGCTTCCAGAGCGAACTTGCTCGCCGCGTACCAGCCGGCGAAGGGCGTGCTCATCTTCCCCGCCACCGACGACACGGTGACGATGCGCCCGCTGCCGCGCTCGCGCATGGCAGGAAGGACCTGCCTGCACAGCGAGGCGACTGCGAAGACGTTCACGTCGAACTGACGGCGGGCTTCTTCGTCGGTGACATCCTCCAGGGCTCCGTACTGGCCGTACCCGGCGTTGTTGATCAGAACATCCAGTCCACCGGCCCGTCGGTCGATCTCCTCGAGTGCCCCCGCGATGGCGGCAGGGTCCCGCACATCGAGTGCCAGGGGCACGATGGCCCGCTCTCCGTCGAACCGCTCGGGCGAACGGGTGCCCGCGAAGACCATGTGGCCTCGCCGGGACAGATCTTCGGCGATGAACCGCCCGATCCCGGAACTCGCTCCCGTCACCAAGACCCTGCTCATCGCGGGACTCGCGGCTTCTTGCGACCCTGCGCAGGAGTTGCGAGGACGTCATAACCGACGCCGGTGAGAGCGACGGATCGCGTCCAGAGCTCGTCGATCACATCGTGTTCGACCGGCAGCTCCTTCGAGCCGATGACCTCGGGGCGCCCCTTCAACCCGTTCAGACGGCGCGGACTCACGTACGAGCCGCCTGCGACCGCACCGGTCGCGGCGAACAGGATCGGCTGAGCGCCGACCTCCGGCGAGTGGCCCAGCGCGAGGTTGCTCACCGCGATCGCCGCCCGCTCGAAGAGACCGGCGTCGCGGCCCGGTCCCAGGTTCGTACGTGTCCAGCCAGGCTGCGCGCTGACGCTGACGGCGTCGAGGCGGGCGGCCCGCAGCCTCCGGTCCAGTCCGACCGCGAAGTACAGGTTCGCGGTCTTGGCACGCTCGTACGCGCGATAGCGATGATAGTTCTGCTCGGACTGGAGGTCCTCCAGCGACAACCGCCGCGGTTGGCGCGGGCTTCCGCTCGACACGGTGACGACTCGGCCCGGATGAGCCCGGAGAAGCGAGGGCAGGAGCAGCCCGGTGAGGGCGAAGTGGCCGAAGTGAGCGACCCCGATCTGCATCTCGAACCCGTCGACGGTCTCGCGACGCGGGATCGCGGCGACAGCGGCGTTGTTCACCAGGATGTCGATGGAGGGGTGGCGCTCGGTGAGCTCCGCGGCGGCACGACGGACCTCCGTGAGGTCCGCCAGGTCCAGCCGTTGCACCGAGGGGACTGCGTTCGGGTAATGGCTTCGGATCTCGGCGGCGACCTGCTCGCCCCGCGCGGTGTCGCGCACCGCGAGAACTGTCGTCGCCCCCGCCTCGGCGAAAGCCGTGGCGGCCGCGCGGCCGACGCCGCTCGTCGCACCCGTCACGACGACGGTCTTTCCTGCGAGATCAGGCCTGGGTAGGTATTTCCAGCTCATCGGCTCCTCCTTCAACGTCACAAATGAGAGCTTTTTATTTTGTAACATGATGCCGTGATTTTTTCAGGAGCGCTCGGTAAATTCTCGGAAGCGGTTCAGGCGTCGCGGGCATACACCCCCTCTCTGCCGGAAATGGGAAGCTATGATTACGGAATGAGCAGTAACACGGCACAGATGAAATCAGAGAGCCGGAAGCGCGGGCAGCGGCACGGAGACCTCCCGGACGCCCTCCGGGCCGCGGCACTCGCACTCATCGACGAGAAGGGGGCGCGCGGCTTCACCATGAGCGAAGTGGCGCGCGCCTCAGGCGTCAGCGTGAGCGCCCCCTACAACCACTTCGAAGACAAGAACGCCCTCCTCGCCGATCTCGCGACGCGAGCGTTCGGGCTGATGACGGAGACGTTCACGGCCGAGGCGCGGCGCGTCCGACCGGAGCAGCGGCTCGCCGCGGTCGCGCGCGCCTACGTCACGTTCGCTCTCACCCACCGTGCCGAGTTCGACGCCCTGTTCGGAACCAGCTACGCGAAAGGCCAGTATCCGGCTCTGGTCGAGGCGGGCGCACAACTGACCGGCGTGCTCGCCGACGCCTCGGCGACGGCCCTCGGCCGCGCGGTCGACGACGAGGCGATCGACCTCGCGGTCGAGGTCATGGCGCTGGCGCACGGCTACGCCGTGTTCCTGCTCCGGGGCAACCTCGGGGACCCGGACGAGGAACTGCCACGCGTCCTCGAGCGCGTGACGCGCGCCACCGACATCCTGGTCTCGGTCGCCGCGGCGGAACAGTAGAGCCACCCGAGCGGCGATGCGGGCTTCCGCCTTCAGCCCCGTGGTTTATACTTTATTATATGATTCCATCCCCCTCCCCCGCCCGCCTGCCGGACGTCGACGGAACGGCCGAGCGGATGTTCATACTTCAGCTCGGGGCCGAGCACGTGCAGAAGGCCCTCTCGATCGAGGGCGGCGGGAGCGCTCTGTACTGGGAGCCGTTCCTCGCCGTGGTCGTCGAGACTGCGGAAGGCTGTGTCCTCTTCGACACCGGGATGTCCCGCGCCGCATCGGAGTCGGCGGACATCGCCCGGGCCTACGGGGCCGACAGCGCCGGCGCCCTAGCCGGCGAGAGCCGCTGGCACCTGGGTCCCCCGCCGCAGGATCCTCGGGGCTGGTCGTGGGTGCTTCCCGGCGATCCACTCGTCACGGGATTGGCGTCGATCGGTCTGGAGCCCGAGGATATCTCGACCGCCGTCGTATCGCACCTGCATGTAGACCACTCCGGCGGGATCCCCACGCTGACCGCCGCGGGGGTCCCCGTGGTCATCGGACAGTCGGAGCTCGCGTTCGCCCGGTCCGGCCAGGTCGGCGAATCCGAGGGCTTCCATCCGCCTGACTGGACGCACCCGGCGACCACGTGGCGTGCGGTTGCGGGCGACACGCGGATCGCACCGGGAGTCTCGGTGATCTCCACCCCCGGGCATACGCCCGGTCATCTCTCGCTCGCGGTGTCGCTGAGGCGATCCGGGACCTGGGTCTTCTGCGCCGACGCCAGCGATCTGGGTCAGAACCTGCTCGATGGTCTCCCGTGCGGATCATGCACCCCCAATTCCGAGGACACGCGCCGCCTGGCACGCGTCTCCGCTGAGCGGCTGCACGGCTTCTCGCGCGCCGGCGCGCGCGTGGTGCCGGGACACGACCCGATCGTCGCAGCCCTCGTGCGTCATCCCGACGGCGGGATCCTCTGACGCACGCTGACGGAAGGGGAGACATCACAGGCGAGATCGCGGCGCTCCTCGTCGGCGTCGAACTCGGCGGTGCTCCCACGTGGCGCGCTCACCGCCCACCACATCGACTCGGGGTGCGGGCGGTCACCCGCGGTCGTCGGGGTCCACTCCCGTGCGATGGCCGTTCTCCAGCGCAGCGATCGCGGCCGCATCCGACGCGTCCAGACGGAAAGAGAAGACGTCCAGGTTCTGACGCATGCGAGCAGGTGTCGCCGACTTCGGGATCACCAGGTTCCCCAGATCCAGCTGCCATCGGATCACCACCTGCGCGACGCTGACGCCGTGCTTCTCCGCAATCCGCAGCAGAGCCGGCTCATCCAGCACCAGACCGCGTGCTAACGGAGACCAGGCCTGAGTCGCGATTCCGTGATCGTCGTGGAACCGCCGCAGCTCCCTCTGCGGCAGCCACGGGTGCAGCTCGACCTGGTTGATCACCGGCACCGTCCCGGTCTCCGCGACCATACGCTCCAGATGATGAGTGTGGAAGTTTGCCACTCCGATCGACCGAGCGCGTCCTTGCTCGCGCAACACCTCCAGCGCCCGCCACGAATCGACATAGCGATCCGAGCGCGGGGCGGGCCAATGGATCATGTACAGGTCCACGACGTCGACACCCAACCGCTCTGCACTGGCGTCGAACGCCCGCAGCGTCGAGTCATACCCGTTGTCCGTCCACCACACCTTGGTGGTGACGAACACCTGGTCACGCGGGACACCCGAGCGCCGGATACCTTCGCCGACACCGCGCTCATTATCGTAGAACGCCGCCGTGTCGATGAGCCGATACCCGCTCTGGATCGCCGCGACCACCGCGCCCACAGCCTCATCGTCCGGAATCTTGTACACCCCGAACCCCAGCTGCGGGATGGACCGGCCATCCCGCAGCACACGATCCGGGATGACCGCCCCCGCGTCTATTTGACGGCTCCGAGCGCCAGGCCGCCCACGAAACTCCGCTGGAAGACGAGGAACACGATGACACACGGGAGAGCGGCGATGACGGTCGCCGCGGCGATCAGATTCCACTGCCCGCCGTACTGGCCCATCAGGGAGAGCACGGCCGCCGTGATGGGGAAGTTGGTATCTGTCCGCAGCAGGGTGAGCGAGAGGAGAAGGTCGTTGAAGATCCACGTGAACGACAGCGCGCCGAGCGCCGCCAGCGCCGGTCGGCACAGCGGCAGAATGATCTGCCAGTACGTCCGCAGCACGCCCGCTCCGTCGATCGAGGCCGCGTCCTGCAGCTCCGTGGGGATCGAGCGCATGAAGCCGTAGAGCACGAATGTGTAGAAGCCGAGGCCGAGCGCGACCTGGGCGATGATGACGGCGAAGAGAGTGTCGTAGATTCCGGCGCCCTCGGCGATCCGGACGAGAGGGATGAGCAGGATCTGGGCCGGCAGCAGGTTTCCTGCGAGCATGATCAGCAGGATCGTGCGGCGGAAAGGGATCTTGTACCGGCTCAAGCCGAACGCGGCGAGCGACGCGAGGGCCAAGCTCAGGATCACCGTCGGAATGGTGATCATCAGGCTGTTGATCAGCGCCTGGCCCATTCCGGCGGTCACCCACGCGTTCGGGTAGTTCGTCGCGGTGAAACTGCCCGGCAGTGCTCCGACGCCTCGGCTGGCGATGTCGTCGAAGGGGCGGATCGACATGAGAAGGACCAGCACGATCGGGATCACCCAGAGCACGGCGATGATGGACGCCGTCGTGTGGAACGCCGCAGTCGCCACCGGGCGGCGCCACGAGCGCCGCCGAGCGGGAGCGGGAGCAGGTGGTGCGGGCCGCTCCTCGTCGAGCATCACGCGCGCATCGTCGATGAGTGCCATCAGTCTTCCTTACTCTCAGAGAACGCCCGTACCAGGTAGGAGATGATCACGCCCACGGCGAGCAGGAAGATCACGACGGCGAGCGCCGAGCCGTAGCCAAGCTGGCGGGACGTGAAGGCCGTGGAGAACATGTACGTGCTGAGCAGTTCGGTCGACCGGTAAGGACCGCCGCCCGTCATGGACCATACGATGTCGAACGAGCGCAGTGCGTCGATCACGAGCACCGACAGGACCACCAGGTTCACGCTGCGCAGCTGCGGCAGGACGACGTAGCGGAGCCGCTGTCCCCAGTTGGCGCCGTCGACGCGAGCGGCCTCGATGAGGGACGGGTCGATCGCCTTGAGTCCCGCAATGAAGAGGATCATGACGTAGCCGATCTGTCGCCACAGCGCCGCGACGATGACCGCGTACAACGCGGTCGACGGGTCGCCCAGCCAGACGTGCTTGAGGCTGCCGAGCCCGACCGCGTCGAGGAGGGTGTTGAGCATGCCGTTCGGCTGGTAGATGGCGTTCCAGATCATGGCCGTGACGACCAGGGAGAACACGATCGGGAGGAAGAGCGCCGTCCGGTAGAGCCCGACCCCGCGCCGCTCGGACTGGAGCAATAGCGCGGCGGCAAGGCCTCCGACGAAGGAGATGCCGCCGAAGAGGACCAGCCAGAGGCCGGTGTTCTTGAGCGCCGTGAAGAAAACCGGGTCGGAGAACATTCGGGTGTAATTCTCGAGCCCGACGTTCTGGGGCGGGGCGAAGCCGTTCCACTTCAGGAACGAGATCGCGATCCCGTTGATCGCCGGCCAGAAGACGCCGACGGCTTCGAGGAGGAAGGGGACGAGGACGAGAAGAACCACCACCGGCGGCGGGACGGAGACCCGCCGCCGGTGGATGGTCCGCTCGAGAGTGAGCTGGGTCATCAGTTACGCGCTTTTCGAGCCTGTTCAGCGTCGGACTGCCACTGCGTGAGGATGCTGGAGAGATCCGAAGCGCCGGCGAGGTACTTGGTCAGCGCCTGGTCCGCCGTCGGCTGCACGTCGTCTCCTGCGTCGCGGTTGAAGAACTGCGACAGTCCCTTTGCGTCGAGGATGAGCTGCTTGCCCTTCTCGGCGTAAGGTGTCAGGTCGACCTTCGCGTCCGGGTTGGTCGGCAGCAGCGTTCCGCTGCCGGTTGCCTTATACATTGCCTCCTGCGCCTCAGCGCCGGCCATGAACGTCAGGAACCGCTTGGCGAGCTGGGGCTTGGTAGTCCGAGCGCTGGCGAAGAACCCGTCGGTCGGGGCTTCCTCGGCGTCAGCGACCTTGGAGTCGATGACAGGGAACTTGAAGTAGTCGAAGTTGCTCAACTGGTCCGCGGGGATGCTCGCCTGGAACCACGAGCCGCCCAGGAACATGCCGGTGCGGTTCTGCACGAAGTTCGTCGCCGCCTGCTGGAAGGAAACGCCCGATGCCGTCGGATCGAAGTAGCCCTTGATCTGGTCCCACTTCTCGAAGACCTGCTTCACCTCCGGGCTGTCGAACGACTTCTTGCCCGTTAGGAGCTCCTCGTGGAACTTGGCGCCGTTCACGCGCAGGTCGAGGTAGTCGAACCACGCGGATGCGAGCCACGCGGCGTCGGAGAGGCCGATGCCGATGGGTGCGACGCCGGCGTCCTTCAGCTTCTGGCAGGCGGCGAGGAACTCATCCCAGGTCTTCGGCGGCTCGATGCCGAGCTTCGAGAAGAGCCGCTTGTCGTAGTACACCCCGAACCAGTAGTTCGACGTGGGGACGAACACTTCCTTGCCTGCGCTGTCCTGGCTCAGGTTCTTGAGCGCGTTGGTGAACTTGAAGTCCTTCCAGATGTCGGAGATGTCGAGCAGGAGTCCCTGGTCGGCGAAGACCTTCGTCGCCTCGCCGCCCAGCCAGGTGTAGATGTCCGGCGGGTTCGACGACGTGAGGTAGGTAGGCAGCTGCTGGCGGTAGGTCTCGTTGTTGACCGAATTGATCTGGACCTCGCCTTCGCCCTTGGCGTTGAACGCCTTCACCGCGGCCTTGAGGGCGTCGGCGTCCTGCTGCGTCAGACGCGACTGGATGATGAGGGGGCCTTTGGCATCGGGCTTCGAGGTGTCCGCGGCGGTGCTGCTGCTCGATGTGGCGACACATCCGGAGAGCAGCAGGGCGGACGCCGCAGAGATGGCCACGAGTGCCAATCTGCTCCGCGACTTGAGGGTCATCTTTGACTCGCTTTCTTGTGTGGGGGTGGGGTAAGCGATCCCCGCTTTTCAGTAGGGTAAATCGACCACCACTAGTCAGTCAATAATTTTATATTACTAATTGGTTACAAGCCGCCGGACGGCTTCGGGATTCTCCCGCGCCGCCCGCACCAGGCCCGACCCCATGCCCACCGCCGCAGCTCCTGCTTCGAGGTAGCAGGGCACATCGGAGACGGATAGACCGCCTGTCGGGGCCAGCTGAAGGTCCGGCAGCGAGGCGAGGATGGCCTTGACGCCTTCGGGGCCGAAGGTCACCGCCGGGAAGAGCTTGACGAGGTCGGCACCCAGCTCACGCGCCCGGGTGGCTTCGCTCACGGTTCCGACGCCGGGAAGGCTCGCCAGGCCATGGCCCAGCGTCGCCGCCACGACCCGTTCGTCGAGATTGGGCGACACGACGAATGCCGCGCCGGCCCTTGCGGCCGCGTCCACCTCCTCCGTCCGCAGGGCGGTCCCGACGCCGATGCAGAATCCCTCCTCGGCCAGACGCGCGATGACATCGACGGCATCGGGCGTGACCAGCGAGATCTCGATCGCACTGACACCCGCCCCACGCAGGGCTCGAGCGTCGTCCAGAGCCTCAGCGGAGGACCTCGCCCTCACGATCCCGATCACCCGGCTGCGTCGTATCGCCTCCAGCGCTGCCTGCGCGCTCGTCGTTCTGCTCATGACTCTCCCTCGTGTTCGGGCCGGGCGCCTGGCGTACCGCCGGTACTCATCGGCTGGTGCCCCCGTGGGCCAGGAACTCTTGGACGTCGCGACGTGTGGGCGCTCCCTCCCAATCGCCCGCGCTTCGCACCGCGAACGCACCGCACACGGCGCCGGTCCGAAGCGCCAGCCCGATCGGTTCGCCACGGAGGCGCTCGGCGAGATAGCCTCCCGCGAAGGCGTCGCCGGCGCCGACCGGGTCGACGACGTCGACTATGAAGGCCTCCTGCTGGACGACCCGGCCGTCCGAGAACGCGAGCGCTCCCGCCCCGCCTTGCTTCAGGACGACTTCTCGCACTCCGCGGTCCACGAAATAGCCGGCCGCTTCCGGGCCCGAGAGCCGCCCCTCGAAGAGGACGTCGACTTCATCGTCCCCGATGAACAGGATGTCCGCCTGCTCGGCGAGCGCGCGCAGCACAGGCCCCGCCTCCGCACGATCCCACAGGCGTGACCGGTAGTTCACGTCGAAGGAGATGGCGCTGCCGACATCGCGGCCGAGGGCGAGTGCGGCGAACACGGCATCGCGCGCGGTTCGGCTCAGCGCCGGCGTGACGCCCGTGACATGGAGGAGCGCCGCGTCCGCCAGCAACGCCGGCTCGAGGTCGGCGGGGCTCAGCCGGGACCCCGGCCCCCGTTCGCGGACGTATTGGATATGCGGCCCGTCGGGCAGCCTTCGCTCCTTGAGCAGAAGGGAGGGCACCCCCGGATCCGGGATCTCGCATACGGTCACCCCCTCGGCCGCCAGATCGGCGATCAGGCGTTCGGCGAGCCCGCCCGACCCCACGCGTCCGATCCACGTGGAGGGGGCGCCCAGGCGGGCGGCGACGATCGCGACGTTCGACTCGGCGCCGGCCGACCGGAGAACGGTAGAGCCTCTCGTGCGCCAGCGCTCGTCCGTGGAGAAGACGGCCATCGTCTCGCCCATCGTCACCAGTCGGGCGCGCGACGGGGTGGTGTCGCGCTCGCTCATGACGGCAGCGCGCGAAGTGTCAGCGACCACTCCAGCGACGCCCCCGGGACGAGCATCGGGCGGCGATCGAGGTCGTCGGCCAGCGCGAGCGAGTCGAAGTACGAGGTGGTCGGCTCGATCGCGATGACGGCTTCGTCCCGGTACATCCCGTTCTCGTACCAGATGCCGAGGTACGGGCACTCGTCACCCCATTCGAGTTCAAGCTGAGCGTCGGGCCGGCGCAGAATGGCGCTCCAGACAGCTGTCCTGGGCTCGACGTAGACCTTGCGGCATCCCCCTCGCGGGACCGTGTCTATGGCAGAGAGTTCGTGCGTCCAGCCGGAGCGCAGCAGCGCCGGATCCAGCACGTCCACCACCTCGGTGACCTGCTCGGGAAGCACGACCCGGGTCCCGGGGGGAGCGAGGAACTGCGGATGCGCCGCCCAGAGGAACGGCAGCGGAAGACTCCGCATCCCCGTGGCCCGATAGGAGATGCGGAGTCCGCCCGAGGCAGGCTCGATGATGCGCTCGAGTGCGACGCCGTAGACGTCGTCCTCGGCGCGGCTCACCCGCCCGGTCTGGCTGAAGGCGGCTGTCCAGAAGTGACCGTGATCGGCGATGTCGACCCCGCGCACGGTGCACGCGACGATGCTCGGCGCGCACTCATCCCATCCGGCCATCTCGGCCGAGAGGAAGTCGTCGCCGGGGCGCGCCGGGCGGCCGACGGCCTTCTCCGGCTGCGCAAGCCACTCGCGGCCCTCATCGTCCCGAAGGGAGACGATCTTCGCCCCGCGGGAAGGGAGGAACTCGGCGGTGAGTCCGTCGCCGTGCACCGTCACCCGCTCCTCCTCCTCGGAGTACGGCCAGCCCGTGCTCTGCGAGCCGGTCATACCGACACCGTGAGTCCGCCATCGACCACGATCGTCTCCCCCGTGATGTAGCTCGCATCCGGGCTCGCCAGGAAGGCGATCGCCTTCGCCACTTCGACCGGCGCGCCGAAGCGGCCCAGTGGAATATGGTTCACATGCTCGGCGCGATCCTCATCGCTCACGGCATCCCACGCACGTGTCATGACCGACCCGGGGAGCACGGCGTTGACCCGGAGCTTCGGCGCGTATTCGACCGCGAGCTGCCGGGTCAGCGCGACCATGCCGCCCTTCGCCGCGGCGTACGCCGGGTGCCCGGGGAATCCGGCGATCGCGTGCACGCTGGAGACGTTCACCACGTTCCCGCCGTTCGCCAGCAACGTGTCGGAGAAGGTGCGTATCGACCGATACACGGCTCCGAGGTTCACGGAAATCTGACGGGTCCAGTCGTCCTCCGCGAGCAGATGCGCGGGTCCGAGTGTGAGCGTGAAGGCGTTGTTGACTACGCAGTCCACCACGTCCCCGGCAGCCTCGACGGACTCTCGGAGACGATCCCAGTCACCCGGGTCACCCACGTCGAGCCGCACGGCCACCGCTCGGCCCCCGGAGTCCCGGATTCCGGAGGCGACTTGCTCTGCGGCCGAGGCATCGATGTCGCCCACGTAGACCACGTCATGCTGCGCGGCGAGGACCCGGGCAGTCGACGCGCCGATCCCCCGCCCTCCGCCCGTGACGATCGTCGCCATCATCCGCGAGCCTCCTCGATGATCTCCCAAGCCGCCATGAGGGCCGGGCCCTGACCCCAAGGCACGACGTATCCCACCGGTACGTGGGCGTAGTGCTCGGGAACGGTCGACGCATAGACGGCGGCCGAGACGTTGCGGAGCGCCAGGTCGCGATCGAACGAGCGCACGAAGGCGGCCGTCGCGCGCTGCAGCGCATCGCGGACGACGGCGCGATCGACAAGTCCCAGCCGAGCTGCCCGCGAGAAGCCGGCGATCATGAAAGCGGTGGTCGAGTACTCGTCCCCGGAGCCGGGGTCGGTGACCACGACGGGCCAGTGACCGTCGGGACGCTGAAGGCCCACCATCGCCTCCACGAGCCGGACTGTCGCCTCGCGCAGGGGCGTCACGCGCGCAGATTCGTAGCCGACGGGGTACGTCTCGATGACGTCGAGCAATCCGAGCAGCGCCCACCCCTGACCGCGGCCCCAACCGGAGCCGAAGGTGCCCTCCACGCCCGCCAGGAGGAAGTGGTCGAAGAGCCCATCGCTTCGCTGAAGGGTATCCACGAACCGCGCCGCTTGGTCGATACCTTCGTCGACGTAGCGAAACTCGTCCGTCGCAGTTCCGAGCGCGACGAGGAACGGAGGGTCGAAGTGCAGAGCGTCGACACACACGCACGCGGGCGGTCGCGCGAGAAAGGCGGCGTCGCGGTCCGAGAGGGGGCCGGAGCCGTACGGCGCGATCAGGGGCGCGCTCTGCCAGAGCTCGTACACACCGCGGATCTTTGGCCGACTCAGCAAGTAGTCGGCGAGCGCACGGAGCTGCGCGAGGAGGCGGAAGTCCCCGTACCGCTCGGCCACCTGGACGAGTGCTCGGCCAGGCACGGTCGCGTCGAGACGCACGAACGGCTCTGATCGCGTCGCCCAGGCGCGCCCCCATCCCTGGATGAACGAGGCCCACCGCTCGTCACCGGTGCCCTCGGACGTTCTCAAGAGGGCCTCGAAGGCGATGGAGTCGCCGAAGTTCCAGGTGGCGAACGGGAGGCTCGTGAGCGCGTCGGCCAACCCTCGCACGAACTCCTCCCCCACGACGACCGGAGCTGATTCGGCGCCGCTGCGGGGGCTCCGAGCCAGCCATTCGCGAGCGTCGCGTTCCGCCTCGTAGATTTCGGCCGACCAGGCGACCTTCTCGGAGAGGCTCATCCCACCGACCTCCACCGGTACGCTTGCCGGCTACCCAGGCGCTCGACGATACCGCGCGCCTCCAGGTCTTCGAGATGCCCGACCACAGGGTAGGCGAGCGCGGTGGCGGTGCCCTCGGACGGCCACCGTCCCGCCTGCTGGTTGATCCGGTCCAGCAGAACCGGCAGGGAGACGCCGTCAGCTTCGCGGGCGACCTCGTGGATCACCAGCGCCTCGAGCCGGTCCACGAACGCCTCGGAGCGTTCGAGAAAGCGCACCACGTCCTCCCCCTGAAGCGTCGGATAGTGCGCCGTCAGCAGGAGCTCCGGCGGCCGCTCCGCCAGACGCCGGATCGTCTGCCGGTACGCCGCGACGAGTCGGTAGGTCGGAGGGAATGCGGGCGATCCGTCCGCGTTGTCCACCGATTCTCCGAGGATCGCGTCGCCGATGATGTGGACGGCGCCGCCATCCAGCGCGACCCCGAGGTGACCGAGCGTATGGCCGGGGAGGTGCAGCACCTCCGCTTCCGTCCCGCCGAGGTCGATGACGGCTCCGTCGCCGACCACGTCGTCGACCGGACCGCTCCCGGCGGACGCCCGCATCCACGCGATCGCTTCCGGCGACTCGTCGAGGCCGTACTCGGCGAGAAAACCGCGGCCGCGGGCCTCCAGGAACGTGTCGACGCTCTCGATGGCGGCGCGGTCGGCCTCATGCGCGAGGATCCTGGCATGCGGGAACGCGTGATGGGCATCGTCGACGCCGCCGAAGTGGTCCACGTCGCAGTGGGAGACCACCACCGACTGGATCCGGCGGGGGTCGACACCGGCTTGTGACAGGGCTGGGATCAGGGACTCGGGGATTGCCCCGCGGATCCCTGTGTCGAACAGCAGCACACTGCCGGAGCCGCTCACCAGGTAGAGGCTGGAGATCCGGTCCCCGAGCGGGATGTCGACTCGGTGCAGGCCCGGGCGCGGTTCGGTCACGTGCGCAGTCGGACCGCTCATCATCGGCCCCTGAATTCCGGCTTGCGCTTCTCCGCGAACGCGCGCTGCCCTTCCGCTGCGTCCTCAGTCATCATGATGTACGAGAACGAGTCGTTCTCGGCGAGGAGGGCGGCCTCCATCGGCATGTTCTCCGCCATGCGGACCATGTACTTGGTGCGCTCGATCGCGATGGGCGAGAGCTCTGCGATGTGGGCGGCCAGTGACATCGCCCGTTCGACGACCTCCTCCGGCGGAAGCACCTCCTGGACCAATCGCACCCGCAGCGCCTCGTCCGCATCGATCGGCTCGCCGGTGAGGAGGAGCTTCAGCGCGTCCCCGGCCCCGATCAGCCTGGCCAGGAACTGCGTCTGACCCGAGCCGCCGTGCCAGCCCCAGCGGATCTCCCCCGCGGAGAAGGTCGCGGTCGTCGACGCGATCCGGATGTCCGACGCGCACGCCATCTCCAGGCCGCCGCCGTAGGCGTACCCGATGACCGCCGCGATCACAGGTTTGCGGATCTGCCAGACCGCCCGCGCATAATCCCGACGGCGGTCGAAGCGGTTCCGGTACTCCCAGTTGGAGCCGTACTCGTCGAGGTCGTTGATGTCGCTCCCGGCGGAGAAGGCGCGGTCGCCTTCACCGCGGAGGACCACCGCTCTGAGCGATGCATCGTTGTTGATCTCGTAGACCAGCTCGTTCATCTGCCTGTCCATATCGACCGTCATCGCGTTGAGCTTGGTCGGTCGGTCGATGACAAGAGATGCGGACGACCCGTGTCGTTCGAGGCGGATGCGGCCCGGGAGGACGTTCATGAGGCTCCTTTGCGTTCGTCTTATTATATGACAAAAGCGAAAGGCGTCAACGAGCCCGACTCTCAGGTGGGGCGCGCGCCCAGGATTTCCCGCACGTCGTTTGCCGCGCGGTCCATCATCGACTGCATCAAAGTGCCCGCCTTGTCGGCATCCTGTCGCTCGATGGCATGGAAGACCGCCCAGTGGCTCTCCATGAACGAATCGTCCCCCGGGTCGCCGTGCAGCAAGGCGTCACGCGACCGCAACGCGGGCTCCAGGATCACCTCGAACCGCTGCAGGAGCTCATTCCCCGCCGCAGTGAGGACGCCGCGGTGGAAGTCCAGGTCGGCTTGGATGAAAGCGGCATGGTCGGCATGCCCGTCGTGCTCCATGCCCATGAGTGCGAGCCGGAGCGTCTCGAGCTGCGCCGGGGTGTGTCGCTGGGCCGCCATCCTGGCCGCAAACGGCTCCAGGATCTGGCGCACTTCACCGAGCTCCAACAGGAGCAGAGGATCCACCTCGCGCCGGGTCCGCCAGGACATCACGTCGGCGTCGAGTAGTTGCCAGCGCGATCGTTCGGTGATGAAAGTGCCCGTCCGTGGGCGGGCATCCACGAGACCCTTCGCCGCCAAGACCTTGATCGCCTCCCGCACCACCGTGCGTGACACGCCGAATTCGTGGAGGACCGCGTCGGGATCGAGGACATCCCCCGGTCGGAGCGCTCCCTCGAGGATGCGCGAGCCGAGTGCATCGACGACCTGCCCGTGGATTCCCCGCCCGTATGTCACCATGCACTGATCATATGATCACACCGTCTGCGACAGCGGGAGGCGTTCGGTCGTGGTCACCGCCCCGGTTGCGATCAGAGCGTCGATCGTCGCGGGGTCGACGCCGGCCTCCTTGAGCACGTCCAGGGAATCGGCACCCAGCCTCGGCGCCCCGCGCCGGATGCCGACCGCCGACTCGGACAGCTTGATCGGAGGCCGGAGGGTCACGACCGGCGCGCCTGTCCAGCTTCCCGACTGATGGACGAACGCCCCAGTCTCGCGCAGATGCACGTCGCCCGGGAGGTCCTCGTAGTCGTAGACCGGTCCGGCCCACACACCATGCTCGTCCGCCAGCGCAACCCATTCGGACGTCGTCCGTCCCTCGAAGAGGTGCCTGATGTGAGCGAAGACCTCGTCACGGCGTTCGTGCCCGTCGTTGTACGCCGTGAGCGTGCGGAGCCAGTCGTCGTCCAGCATCTCGCCGAGCGCCGGCAGCGGGGACATCGCGAGGGTGAGCCAGCCGTCACTCGTTCGGTAGACGCCGTAGGGGGCGGGAATGGCCGCGTGAGCGGAGCTTTCCGCTGACCGCTGGGGGCGGAAGCCAGTATTCAGGAAGGTGACAAGCTCCTGGAGCTGGGCGTCCAGCACGACCGAGTACATATCCACCTCGACATGCTGACCGCGCCCGGTGACGCTACGGGCGTGAAGGGCGGCCAGGATGCCGATCGCCGCCTGGTAGCCGGTCATGACATCAGCGGCCCAGAGAGCGCCCGGCACCGGCGCATCATCCTCAGCACCCACCGAGAACATCGATCCGGAGTACCCCTGGAGGACCAGATCCTGTCCGGGACGGTCGGCATACGGGCCTTCGCTGCCGTAGCCCGAGATGGAGCAGTAGACCAGGCCCGGGTTCAGCGAAGAGAGCCGTTCGTAATCCAGCCCGAGACGGGTGGCCGTCCCCCGGCGGAAGTTCTGGATGAGGACGTCGGCGCCACGCACCAGTTCGTCGAACGCGCTTCTCGCCCGCTCGTCCTTGAGGTTGATCGCAAGAGAACGCTTGTTTCTGTTGACGGCGACGAAGGTCGACATCTCGCCGTCCACCAACTGGTCGCCGAATCCGTGCGTCCTATTGAACTCGCCCGTTCCCGGGCTCTCCACTTTGATGACATCCGCGCCGAGGTCACCGAGCCGGGTCGCCGCCAGGGGCCCGGCCAGCATTTGGGTTGCGTCGAGCACTCGTAGTCCAGCAAGGGCGCCAGTGCTCTCGACGGGGAGGGTCATGCGAAATCCAATCATCAGTGGTGCCGGTGTTCCATTATTACTATAATACTCACAGCCTGCAATCGGTTCGAAGGAGAGAGATGGGCGTTCGCATTATCAGCCGGGAGGACGGAGTCACCGTCGTCGGCGAGAACTACGAGTGGCGGCTGGACGAGGACGACGCCGCGTTCCGGCTCCGGGATGCGCGCGGCCGGCTGGTCGCACACGCTAGCGCTCAGCCCTCCGTCCAGGTCGTCGTCGCTGGCAGCGGCGAGACGCGCGAGTTCCCCGGGGTCCTCTCGGACGTGGCCGCGGACACGGCGGCCTCAACCGTTACGCTCCGCTTCACGGAGGTGAACGGGGACGCCGCCACCACCGTCACGTGGGAATTCGGCGAGACTTGGCTGCGCCTCGCGCCGGTCCGGTATTCGGCCGGTTCGCAGACTCACGTCGAGACGATGACCCTGTTCGCCCGCTGGGAGGACCACCAGGCCCTGCCCGGTCTGCACAGTCAGTTCTTCCTGCACCCCGGCTCGACCGAGTCTTCCATCCTGGCCCCGGTCATCCCCGCGAAAGTCCGGCTCAGCATCACCTCGACGATCGGGCGCGGAAGCACGGACGAGCCCGCGTACGTCCAACAGCAGTGGGCTCTGCCGCTGTACTTCTGGGGCGGCTGGAGCATCGACGGCTGGTCCAACACCCGCAGCGCCCTCACCACCGGGAAGTCGGACGTCTTCGTGATGGGCCTGGAGGAGATCCCGACCGGCGACCAGCACATCCGGTATTTCGACGAGTACGCCAGCCCGTTCCTCCGCGTGTTCGGCTCCAGCTGGAAGACCTACGAGACGGGTGAGGAGGAACTGACCCTCGGCACCGGGTGGATCTGGGCGTTCGGACCGGACATCCGCTCGGCGATCGCTGCGTACTACGAACTCCTCCAGAAGCGCGGCATCGTGCGGCCGCGGGTCGACTCCCCGCGCAAGGCCCTGCGCGCGACCATGTCGCAGTTCAACACCTGGGGCGCGCAGACCGCGAACGACTGGGCGGCCAGCGATCTCACGCAGGAGGCGCTGGAGCGCATCTACGACGACCTCGTCGCCAGCGGCCTCGACGCCGAGATGTTCGTGATCGACGACCGGTGGGAGGCCGCGTACGGCCGGCTGGAACACGACGCCGACCGGTTCCCCGAGTTCGAGGCCTTCCTCGACCGGGTGCGCGCCGACGGGCGCGCGATCGGAATGTGGGCGGCCTTCATCCGGTGCCAGGACCCCGAGAGCCTGGGCTTGACGGTGGAGGACGTCCTGCGCGACCCGGACGGCAATCCCGTCACCCGTGCGCTCTTCGACCAGAGCTACTACCTGTTCGACGTCTCCCGGCCCCACGTGGCCGAGCGGCTCGCAGAAACCGCGCGCCGGTTCATGCGCCGCTACCGGCCGGATCTCATCAAGTTCGACTTCGGGTACGAGCTCCCCTCGATGCGCCACGCCGCGCCCGCTCGACGCGAATGGGGCGGGGAGCGGATCCTCCTTGAATCCCTGCGGGTGATCGTCGGGGCGATGAGGGAGGTCGACCCCGACGTGGTGGTGATGTACTACAACCTCTCCCCCCTCCTCGCGGAATTCGTCGATCAGCACTCGACCGACGACCTGTACCTGAACGCCGGCGAATACGCCGAGGAGGTGAACCGCAGGGTGTTCTTCAGCTCACTCCTGTCACCGCTCGGCGTTCCCACCTACGGCTCCGGCGGTTACGACTGGACAGCGGTGCGCGACATCTGGTTCGACACCGTGGCCTCCGGGCCGCTCGGATCCCTCAACAGCTTCAACGGCGACCAGAGCGACACGCTGCCGAGCCGGGTCGACATCGCACGGCAGAGAGGCCTCCGCCAGCTGACCCGCCGCACGACGCGCCCGGCACAGATCGAGGTGCTCGAAGCGCGGACGCACGGAGGATCGCTGACGGCGCACGCGCGGTCTTGGCTGAGGCGCGAAGAGGGCGGGCTGACCGTCGCAGCCCTGCGCTGCAGCGTCGAGGAGGGCGTCATCGCGCCGGCCGAGGCAGCCGATGAGGTGCGCACCACGTGCGACACCGTCATCGCCTCCCGGGACGACGAACCGATCCACCGCGCGCGCTCGCTGGGCGCGGTCGCCGCCGGCAGCGGCGACCTGCGCTTCCGGACCGTCCACCGGGGAGCGCCGTCCGTGGTCGCCGTGGTAGCGGGCAGGGAGGAGCCGGTCACGCCGACCCGGCACGGTGACTGGGTGGAGATCCCCGTGACCAACTACATCGGCTCCGAACCCGTCGAGTGGTATCGGATCGAGTTCGCACCAACGGAGACCGCTTGAGGGATGCCCGGTCGAGATCGTGGAGCCCGGCTTTCGCCCCCAGGAGCCGGGCTCCACTTCGCGGGCGGACCTCTGCGACGCGCTCCGCACGCGCCGATGAAGACAGGATCGTCACACGAGGACACCGTTACGCACCAGCGGAATCGTCACAGAGAAGAACGACCTGATGGGACCGGCTCCATCCACCTGAGCAGCCTCCCCGACCTCGCGCGGAACCGCGAGATAGAACGGGCGCAGAAGCAACACCGCGTACGGGAGGGTGGCCGCCGCCATCGACAATGCCACTCCGACCAGGGTTCCCATCAGGCCCACCGCGGACAGCAGGCTGCAAGGCCGGGCGAGGTCGCGCCCAACGTGCGTGTAATTTGATAATATAGTAGTAATATACCGTGGTTGGATTCTTCGCTGCGATCGACGCGCTCTTCGTCGCGCTGAGCAGCTTTAGTGCAGGCATGGCAGGCCGCGCGCGGCCGGTCACGCAGGTTCTCGTCATCTCGTCTCTCGCGAGCCTGACACTGGTTGTCACGGCAGCGTTCGCATGTCCAGGCAAGATGAGCCAATCCGGGCTGCTGTCGGGGTTTATCGCCGGCATCGTGGGCGGCGTAGGCCTCATCCTCTCTTATCGCGGCCTGGCGATCGGGCCCGTCGGAGCGGTGACGGCCGGCAGTCAGTGCACGAGCACCATCATGGTCACCCTGGCGGGAGCAATCGTTCACCACGGCATCAGCCCACTCCGCATTGCGGCACTCGCGGCATCTCTCGCAGCGATCGTGCTCGTCTGCCGCGAGCCGCAAACCGGTGCTGGTAGCACTCCGCCGTCACGTAGGGGAGCGGGACCCGTGTACGGCGTGCTGGCCGGTTTCGCCTTCGGATTCTTCATCATCACCATCGGACTGGCCCCGAGCGGCGCGGGACTCTGGCCGGTCGCCGCCGCGCGTTTCGGAGTGATGCTGCCCATCATCGCGCTTGTCGCGGTCGTTAGCTTCAGGCGATCCGCACGGATGCGGGCTGAGGTGCCGACTCCGGCCCGGAGGACCTCGTTTACAGCGGCCGTCCTGGCCGGCTTGACCGACGGAGGAGCGAATATCTTCCTCACGCTCGCTCTCGCCACAGGAGACCTCGTGCTCGTGGCCCTCATGGGCGCACTCGCCCCAGCGATCACAGCCCTGCTGGGCCGGTTACTTCTGGGTGAGCGGTTGACGAGGATGCAATTCGCCGGGTTGAGCGCCGCGGTCCTCGGCGGAGGAGCAGCCATCTTCTAGGAGATAGCAACGAGGCGCTGACTATCTCTCACACCGCGAACCAACAAACGCGTTACGCATGCGGCCTTCTTCACTCAATGAGCGATCTGTCGTAGAGTTCGCGAAGGGACTCTCTGAGAAATCCTCCGGACGAGACGCGCCGTACCCGGCCTGACGACGACGCATCTGGAGAATTCAGTGAGCATTCTTGTGCAGGTTGCCGGTTCATCGCTTGTCCTGGCCGCTTTCGTCCTGTCTCAACTCAGATTTCTGAAGCCCGAGTCTCGGCTTTTCTTGGGCCTGAACGCGTTGGGCTCGACCATTCTGGGAATCGATGCAGCGGTAGAGCATCAATGGGGCTTCCTCATCCTCGAAGGCGTTTGGGCCATGGTGTCGGTTGTCGGACTCGTCAGAGCCGTGCGGGAGGACCACCCCTCGGACAGGAGCTGCAATCAGCTTCGATAGCGTCACCACCTCAAAAGCAATTGCCGGCCCTCAGAGAAACGCGCGAGCGATCGACGGCCGATCGGAGGCTACCGGTCAAGGACTGCTCCGGGCCCAGCGCCCTCGTTTGCAGGTAGCCATGTCAAGCAGAAGTCCGATATATTCCTATAATATGGATAATGAGCCCACCTCGACTGGCACCCGCCACGCGCTCGCGTGGTGGCGCAGCGGGACGATCTACCAGATTTACCCTCACAGCTTCGCGGATAGCGACAGCGATGGCCTGGGGGATCTCCGTGGGATCATTCAGCACGTCGATCATCTTGCGTGGCTTGGCGTGGACGCGGTCTGGCTGAGCCCGATCTACCCATCGCCGCAACATGACAACGGCTACGATGTCGCGGACTACCGTGACATCGACCCGCGGTTCGGCACCCTCGATGACCTGGACGACCTCATCGCCCGGCTGCATGACGCGGATATCCGGCTGGTCCTCGACCTGGTCGTGAACCACACCTCGAGCGAACATCCGTGGTTCCTCGATTCATCCTCCTCCCGGCGAAGCGACAGGAGGGACTGGTACATCTGGCGGGATCCTCGGCCCGGCTTCGTGGGAGGCGAGCCCGGCGCCGAGCCGACCAACTGGGGCTCGTATTTCGGCGGTTCCGCCTGGAAGTGGGACGCGCGGACAGGCCAGTACTACCTCCACCTCTTCGCCGAGCAGCAACCAGACCTGAACTGGGAGAACCCCGCGGTCCGGGAGGCCGTCCACGACATGATGAAGTGGTGGCTGGACCGGGGCGTGGATGGATTCCGGATGGACGTGATCAACCTGATCTCCAAGCCGGCCGAGTACAGCGATGGCCGGGCTACCAAGCTGGAAGGGTGGGCGGATCCCAGTCCCTTCGTCACTCATGGACCGCACCTGGAGACGTTCCTCGCCGAGATGCACGCGGAGGTCTTCGCGGACCGCACGCCGGACCTCGTCAGGATCGGCGAGACTCCCGGCGTGACGATCGAGCAGGCCCAGCGGCTCACGCGTTCGCGGGAGGCCGGACTGGACATGGTGTTCGCCTTCGAGCACGTCGAAGTTGATCGCGAGCACGGTGACTGGCTGGCCCCGCTCCCCCTGCACATCCCGTCTCTCCGGCGAGTGATGCAGCGGTGGCAGACCGGCTTGGGCAGCGTCGGCTGGAACAGCCTGTACGCGAACAACCACGATCAACCGCGCATGGTGTCCCGCTTCGGGGATCCTTCCCCCGAGAACTGGGCAGCCTCCGCGAAGGCGGTCGCGTTGGCGTTCTACCTCCAGCAGGGCACCATGTCGATGTACCAAGGGGAGGAGATCGGAATGATCGGCGCCACCCTGGACGGGCCCGAGGATCTTCGCGATATCAGCTCGCGGAACTACTTCGCCTCGGCGGTGGCAGCCGGCCGTCTCCCGGACGACGTGCTCGCGGCCCTCCGGATCACAGCCCGCGACAACGCTCGAACCCCCATGCATTGGACGGGCGGGCTTGACCGCGGCTTCGGCTCGGCGTCGCCGTGGATGAGGTTCGCCGAGTACCCCGCCGGCGTGAGTGTCGAGCGGCAGAAGGACGACCCTGCATCGATCCTCTACTTTTATCGGCAGCTGATTGCCGCACGACACCGAGTAAACGCCCTGGCGGAGGGCTCCACGCGATTCCTCGACACTGGGGACTCGCCCGTCATCGCCTACGAGCGCGTCACCGAGACGGAAAGGTTCGTCGTCGTGGCGAATCTCAGCGCATCGGCGCAGGCATGGCCCGACGAGCTCGCCGATGCCGGCCTGACTGCCGACCGCCCGCGGATTCTCTCGTCCCGGGAGGCCTCCCACGATGCGTTGGCACCATGGGAGGCGCTCCTCATCGACGCGACCGGCGTCTGATCCGATTCAGTCCGGATTGACGGCCCACATGGCTTACACATGGACGAGTGTCGCTGAATTCGAGAAGTGTCACGTGACCCTCACGCCCCCAGCAGCACCAGCACGTGGTAGACGACGTAGACCGGCCAGACGATCGCTTCGAGCAGCCCGAGGATGACGCCCCAGAACGAGCCGTCCGATCTCGAGACGAAGTAGATCGCGGCTCCGATGTAGCACAGGAGGAAGAAGAAGCCCGAGGGGGCCGCTCGCTGGATCACCTGGGTCCTGCTGGTCTCCGCCATGTCGCCCTCCTCCGCCGATGGAGCCTCCATCATCGCGCCATCGCCGGCGCGCGGCCAGGGCCGGCCGATCAACGAGCTCGAGGCGCCGCTGACAGACGCCTCCCCGTCACGCCTGCAGCGGGATCTCCCGCTGCAGGAGCGCCGCCGGCACGGGGGTCGGGATGCTCCCGGTGCTGTCCCCCGCCTTGCGCATGCCTTCGCGGCGGAGCTCGAGCTGGGCGACGATGATCGCGGCGAGGTCCTCCAGGTTCGCGATGTCGGACGGCGAAGCCGTTCCCGGCTCGAAGCCGAGCACCGAGAGGGTGCCGATGGTCTGCCCGTCCGCGCGTTTCAGGGGCACCCCCACGTAGAAGCGCACCGCGAGGGGACCCTCGACCAGCGGGCTGCCCTGGGCCCGCGGGTCGGTGCGCGCATCCTCGACGATCACAGGCTCTTGCTGCGGCACGGTCGCCTTCGACAGGTCGACTTCTCGGGCGATGCGCGCGACGTCGGCCCCGTAGTGGGACGTGAACCACGTTCGGTCGTGGTCGACGACGCTGACGATCGAGATCGGCGCTGAGAGCATCCGGGCCGCCATGGCCGTGGCGCGGTACAGGGCCTCGGTCGGGAGGGTGTCGAGCGCATTCGGCGCGGCGGTGTCGAACGCCGGTCGGCCGCCGACCGGGAAGAGGGTTCCCGACTCCTTGTGACGGCCGCTCTCAGCGATGACGATCTGCTTCAGCGCTGAGACGAGGTCGCGCGCGTCCGGCCGCACGGCCGGATCCCGGCTGGTCATCGCGCCGAGGAGCTCGCGCCAGCGGGTCGGCAGCTCGTCCGGGATCCGCGGATCGCGGGCCAGGCGCGCGACCGCCGACTCCACCATCGATCCGGGGAACTCCTTCTTCAGGGTGAAGCATTCGAGGAGCACGAGCCCGAGCGAGTACACGTCCGTGGCGGTCGTGACCGTGGCGCCGCCGGCCTGCTCGGGACTCAGGTAGGCCGCCGTCCCGGTGGTCTGACCTTCCGCTGTCATCCGCTCGATGTCGTCGAACAGGGCGATGCCGAAGTCGGTCAGCTTCGCACGCGCACGCGACGAGCCGTTGCCGTAGTCGACGAGCAGGACGTTCGAGGGCTTGATGTCGCGGTGGATGACGCGGCGCGCGTGCACGTAATCGAGCACCTCGGCCATGTCGTAACCGATCTCGGCGATGTGCCGGGCCGAGATGGGCGCTTCGAACAGCCGGGTCTGCAGGTCGCTGCCGTGGACGAACGGCATCACGATGAAGCGTCGGGTCCGGCCGCCGGCGTCGCGAGCGACCCCGGCATCGATCATGGGCACCAGACCGTGGTGGTCGAGACCGGCGAGGACCCGGAGCTCGCCCTCCTGGTGACCCGCGTCGCCGACGGCCGCGTGATAGAGCTTGACGGCCACAGGGCGCCCGAGCGTCTCGTCGTACGCCCGGTAGACGGTCGCCATCCCGCCGCGCCCGACGACGGAATCGAACCGGTATCGCTCTGCGAACACCTGGGAGACGACATCGTCGTCAGCGGCGGCGGCGGCCATAGTCACCTATCTCTCTCCGGCCAGTGTCGCCGAACAGCACCGAATCTCCAAGCGGACGATAGGGGGGTTGACCAGGGGGTCTGCGAGGTGCAAGGCCCGGTCGGCAGCACCCGGATCGAACGCGGGCGACCTTACCCTCCCCATCCGTGCCCCTCCCCGTCTACCCTGTGCACGTCAACGCCGACATGCGACGCCGGCGCTCGGAGGATCGGAGCGCACCATGGGATGGAGAATCAAGAACCTGACGACCACGACGGCCGGCGCGCCGCACGCGGTCTACCAGCCGACGGCGTGGCTGTTCGCGCAGTTCACGCGCCACGTCGTCTTCCAGGGCTACACCTCGACGACGGGAGGCGACGGCCAGCTCTACGAGCTCTACTGCAGCGACAGCGACAGCTGGGAGGTGAAGAATCTCGTCTCCGAGGCGGGAGGGGCCCGGGCTGCGACCAACGCGAACGGCTACATCTGGGCCCACCAGGGCTCGCAGCACGTCGTCTACCAGGGCGAGCGGTTCGACGGCCACGTGCACGAGCTCTGGTACACCGAGGACGACGGCTGGAACTCGAACGACCTCACGCACGCGGCGAGCGCACCGCTGACGCTGTCCCAGCCCTACGGGTACGAGACGTACTTCGACGGTCACCAGCGGGTCGTCTATCAGGCCCGCGGCGGCGGGCATGTCCACGAGCTGAGCAATGCGGGCAACGGGTGGCACGACCTCGACCTGACCGCCGCCACCGGCGCCCCGCCGTGCGCGCCCGATGCCGCGCCGACCGGGTACTCGTTCGAAGGGCAGCGCACGGCGCATGTGCTCACGCGCACCGAGCTCGGTCACGTCATCGACTTCTGGGCCGACGCCTCCGGCTGGCACTGGGACGACCTCACGGCCATCACCCGAGCGCCGATCGCGGGCGACTCCGAGACGATCAACGGCTACGTCTTCCGCGGGGAGGGGACCCAGCACGTGAACTACGTGGGAGGCGACGGGCACGTCCACGAGCTCTGGTGGCGCGCGTCCGACGGGTGGCACCACAACGACCTGACGACCGCTGGGGGCGCCGTGCCCGCATACGTGACCTCCAGCCCCGCCGGGTATGCGTTCGAGGCCGGGCTGTTCCAGCCGGTCGCCACGCAGCACGTCCTCTTCACCGGGACCGACGAGCTCGTCCACGAGCTCTGGTACAGCCAGGGGCAGTGGCACGTCAACGACATCGGCAGCCGGCTCGGCGCACCCCGCATCGTCGGCCATCCGGTCGCCTTCGTCGAGGTCGACCAGGGCAGTCAGAACGTCTTCTACCTGAGCGACGCGCACGAGATCATCGAGCTGCGCTGGACGGTGAGCTGAGGAGGCGCTCCTCCCGGATCAGCCGGCCGCCACGGGTTCGAGCGTGACTGCCGGTCGCGCCGGCACGCGCACCGGGTGCACGCCCGCCATCCGCTCCAGTACGCGGACGACCTGGCAGGAGTAGCCGTACTCGTTGTCGTACCAGACGTACAGCACGAGGCCCACACCGTCGGCGATGGTCGCGAGGCCGTCGACGATGCCCGCCCGGTGGGAGCCCACGAAGTCGGACGACACGACCTCCGGCGACTCGACATAGTCGATCTGCTGGCGCAGGTTCGAGTGCAGCGAGACGCGGCGCAGGAAGTCGTTGACCTCCTCCTTGGTCGCCGGGCGCTCCAGGGTGAGGTTGAGGATCGCGAGCGACACGTCAGGAGTGGGGACGCGGATGCTCGAGCCGGTGAGCCTTCCGGCGAGCTGCGGGAGGGCCTTCGCGACCGCCTTCGCCGCACCGGTCTCCGTGATGACCATGTTGAGCACGGCGGACCGCCCGCGCCGGTCGCCCTTGTGGAAGTTGTCCGTCAGGTTCTGGTCGTTGGTGAACGAGTGGACCGTCTCGACGTGCCCCCGCACGATCCCGTAGGCCTCGTCGACCGCCTTCAGCACGGGCGTTATCGCATTCGTCGTGCACGACGCCGCCGAGAGGATGCGGTCCTCCTCCCCGATCGTGCCGTCATTGATCCCGTGGACGATGTTCTTCAGCGGGGTCTTCCCCGGCGCCGTGAGGAGCACGCGGGCGACGCCGGGGCTCGCGAGGTGCTGGGAGAGACCCGCTTCGTCACGCCACCGCCCGGTGTTGTCCACGACGATCGCGTCGTGGATCCCGTAGGCCGTGTAGTCGGTGTTCGCGGGGTCGTCGGAGTAGATCACCTGGATGCGGGTGCCGTTCGCGATGAGCACGTCGTTCTCGGCGTCGACGGTGATCGACCCGGCGAACGGACCGTGCACCGAGTCGCGCGCCAGGAGGCTCGCACGCTTCGCGAGGTCGTTGTCCGAGCCCCGGCGCACCACGATCGCGCGCAGCCGGAGGCCGTGGCCGTTGCCCGCATGGCTGATGAGGATGCGGGCGAGCAGCCGCCCGATGCGCCCGAACCCGTAGAGGACGACGTCGGTCGCCTCCCCGGCCGTGGGACCGGCCGCGACCTTGTCCAGTTCTGCGCGGAGCGCCTCCACGGTGATCTCGGCGCCCTCGCCGAGCGTCATCGCGAGACGGGCGACGTCGATGGACGCCGGCCCCGGCCGGACAGCCAGCAGGCCGCGCAGCACGGCGGAGGTCTGCTCGAGGGTCAGCTCGTCGTGCCCGAGTTCGCGCGCCCGGTCGTGGACGGAGATGATGCCCGTCGTCGACAGGTTGATCAGGCGGTGCCCGTGGATGGACGGCACAACGCCGAACTCGCGGTAGAGGCGCCCGATCAGCGGAATCAGCTGCTCGGCCCGCTCCTCCCGCTCGACCCAGGAGGCGCGGTGCGCCTCGAACGTCGGCGCGGCGGCCCCGACTCCCCCTTCCCGATCCCGTTCCGCGATGTCCACACCGGTGTCGAGCACTGTCTCCGCCTTGCCTGTTGCAGCCGTCAAAGGTCCGGCTTCAAGCTTTCCGGAGGTTCCCGAGACCTTCCGACCAGAACAGGGTGAAAGAACCGCGATTCTTGCTGATCCGTGAAGGGGAGGCGCTAGCCGGCCACCGCGCTCCCGGTGAGCTCGTGACGCGAGAACGTATAGACGAAGCAGTAGTACGACCGCGAACCGCTCGCCCACTGGTCGCTCGTGTCGGGGTAGCGGAGGTCGACCTGGACGTCTTCGTTCCAGACTGCGACCCAGTGCCAGTTCAGATGCGGCTCGCACAGGTCGCTGACCTGGGTATCGAGCGACGGGGTGCCGGGGAAGGAGGCGCCGGCCGGCTGCGGGAGCTGCCCGCGCCACAGCACCTGGGCGATGTGCGACGACGCGCAGTCGACCACCGGGTAGGCGTCGGCCGTCTTCGACGGGTAGACCTGGAGGCAGTCACCCGCCTGGAGCGTGTCGACGGGCTGCGCCGGACCCGTGACCACGGGTGTCGGAGTCGGCCGCGGAGGGAGCCCCAGACGGGGAGCCGCGTACACGTCGGGCGTGTGCGTCGGAAGACCCGCATCCGCCGCGCCGGTGGTCGCCGGAGCCGCCACCCCGGCCTTCCCGCCCGGCCCACCTGCGGCGAGCGCCAGCACGGCCACGAGCACAAACACCACGGCGACGGTCACACCGACGAGCACGCCCCATCCCCGCCGGGAGAGCCCCTCGGGTGTCCCTCGTGTCTCGTCGTCCATCCGAAGCAAAGGTACTACGCACGTGGCGTATGCTCGGGCGACCGATCGTCAGGGAGCTCAGCATGGTCTCGTTCGTCCGCCCTCGCCCGGACTCCGGGTCGACCGCGCCGTCCACGTCGTCCGTCCCGAGGGGGGTGCGGACGGCCTCCGAGTGGTCGTGGAGGCTGCTCGCGATCGTCGCGCTGGCGGCGGTCGTCATCTACCTCGTGGGGGTCTTCCGCGAGATCGTGATCCCGGTGCTGGTCGCCATGCTGGTGACCGCGCTCCTCCAGCCGACGGTCGCCTCCCTCGTGCGACGTCACTGGCCCAAGTGGCTGGCGATCCTCGTGAGCCTCGTCGCCTTCGCGGCGGTCATCGCCGGTCTCGTGCTGCTCGTCGTGTGGCAGGTGCGCGCGGGCCTCCCTCAGCTCGAGCACGAATCCGTGGCCGCATACAACAGGGCTCGAGACGCCCTGCGGCAGCCCCCGTGGAACGTCAGCGACAAGGAGTTCGCCGGCTACGTGAAGAGCGGGGGCGCGCTCCTCCAGAAGGACAGCGGCGCGATCATCGGCGGCGCGGTGGCCGTCGGCTCGACCACGGGCCGGATCCTGACCGGTGGGCTGATCGCCGTGTTCGCCACGATCTTCATGCTCATCGACGGCGGCGGCATCTGGCGCTGGATCACTCGGCTGTTCCCGCGGAGCGGCCGCCCGGCGATCCAGGCGGGAGGCGAGGCCGGCTGGCGCACGCTGACGAGCTTCGTGCGCGTGCAGATCCTCGTCGCCCTGGTCAACGGCGTCGGCATCGGGCTCGTCGCCTTCTTCCTGGGGCTGCCGCTCGCGATCCCGATCGGCGTGATCGTGCTGCTCTTCTCCTTCATCCCCGTCATCGGCGCGATCGTGTCGGGCATCATCGCGGTGGCGATCGCGCTGGTGTTCGCCGGTCCGGTCCAGGCGATCATCATGCTGGGGGGCGTGCTGCTGGTCCACCTCCTCGAGGCCCACGTCATGCAGCCCCTGCTCGTGGGAGGCGCCGTGAAGGTGCACCCGCTGGCGGTCGTCGTCGGCGTGGCCGCGGGAACCGGCCTTGCTGGCGTTCCCGGAGCGCTCTTCGCCGTGCCGCTCATCGCGGTCGGGAACGCCATGGTCAGCGCCATGCTCACCGTCGTCCACGGGAGCCCGCCCGCCGATGCGCCGGTCGGGCAGCCGGCGCTGGTGGGCGATCCGGGAGGAGCGACCGGCGCCTCCTGAGTGGAGCCCGGGGCGCTTGTTCGCCGTTCAGCGGGAGGCAGGACTCGTCTCGCGCGGCCGGTAGAGGATCTGCCTCGTGCCGTCTGCGGACTGGACGAAGCAGAGCCGCCCTGGAACCGCTGAGACGAGCGCACCCGAACCCGACAGGTAGGCGCGGTGCAGTGCCGATTGGAGGGTCGTCAGCTCGTCCTCCAGGAGGCCGTCCTTGACGAGCACGCACGCCTCGGGCGCGCCCAGCCGGCGCATCGCCTCCAGCGCGAAGCGCTCTCCTCGCGCGGTCACGTCCACTCGGCGCCCCGCCGCGAGCGGCAGCGGTTCGGCCAGCCGGGCGCGGAAGCGACGGCGCCCCGACACCGTGCCGCGCCACACGAGGAGGCTGACCCACGCCTCCCGCTCGACGAACCCGTGCACGAACGCCTCGGCGTGCCGCTCGATGATCTCGGCGTCGGGCAGCGGCCCGTGCCCTTGATGGATGGTGTGCGAAGCGGCGGCCCGATCCGCTAACGACATGATGACGACCTTCCCGTGCGGGCCCCCGCCGCGCGGAAGGCCCCTCCACCATTCATTCGGCGCGGGGAGCCGATCGGATGCACGGGAGCCGGTCGGATCGAGGACAGTCCCGTCAGTCGTACCCGAGGATGACGACGTCCTCGTCGGCGCGGGAGCCGCCGAGCATGACGGACTCCCACCCTGGCGTGCGACCCTCCAGGAGATGGGGTCGCGGCGCGGTCCAGAGGTCTGCGTCGACGGTGGCGCTCGGGGTCATGCTGAGGATCGTAGGCGGGCCGCAAGGGGCCGGGAATGTACATGACGTCCACGTGCGCCGCGCAGGAGGACGCCGTGTACAACGACCGGAGCCGGCACCTTCCGCCCTCGGCGAACCGGCACCCTCGGTGCGCTCACCCAGAGTCACACTGTCCGCGTGAACGACATGCATGACCTGGATGACAGGGAAGCGCTAGACGCCTACTCGGCCGCCGTCGTGCGGGTGGCGGAGACGGTTCTCCCGTCGGTGGCGGCCGTATCGGTGCGGACCCGGTCCGGCGGGGGCGCCGGGAGCGCGTCCGTGATCACCGAGGAGGGGCACCTCCTGACGAGCGCGCACGTGGTCGTGGGCGCGACCTCCGTCGAGCTGGCCTTCGCCGACGGTACCTCCGTCGGCGCCGATGTCGCCGGGACGGACACCCTCTCCGACCTGGCCGTCCTGCGGGCCCGCGGAGGGACACCTCCCCCGCTCCGGCTCGGCGACGCGGCGCGCCTCAAGGTCGGGCAGCTCGTCGTCGCGCTGGGCAACCCGCTCGGACTCGCCGGCAGCGTGACCGCCGGCATCGTGTCGGCGCTCGGCCGCTCACTGCCCACCGCCTCCGGGCGCGTGATCGACGAGGTCATCCAGACCGACGCGGCGCTCAACCCCGGCAACAGCGGCGGGGTGCTCGCCGACAGCGCGGGCCGCATGGTCGGCGTCAACACCGCCGTGGCCGGCATCGGACTGGGGCTCGCCGTCCCGATCAACTCGAGCACCCTCGAGATCGTCGAAGCTCTCAAGACCTCGGGGCGCGTGCGCCGGGCGTGGCTCGGCGTGGCCGGCACGAAGGTGAGGCTGAGCCCCGAGGCGGCGGCGAAGGTCGGTGCACCGATGGGCATCCGGATCGCGTCGGTCGTCGCGGGGAGCCCGGCCGCCGAGGCGGGCGCACGCGCGGGCGACATCGTCGTCTCGCTCGATGGCGTCGCGGTCTCGGACACGACCGGGCTGCAACGCCTCATGGTCGAGCGGGCGATCGGGAGGCGCATGGAGCTCACGCTCTGGCGGAACGGCGCCCTCGTCGACGTCGTCGTCCTCCCCCAGGAGCTCGTCGGCTGAGCCTGCGCCGCGCGCTGCGGACGCGCCTCCCCTTCCGCGACTCCCGCGCCCGGGCATAGAGTGCGGCCGAGGCCGGGCGCTCCGGCGGGGATGGAGTGACGGTGGCGGATCTCACGGGGCGTACGGCGCTCATCACCGGCGGGGCCAGCGGGATCGGGCTCGCGTGCGCGGAGGCTTTCGCGGCCGCGGGGGCGGAAGTCACGATCGCGGACGTCAACGGCGATACCGCCGCGGCGGTCGCGGAACGGCTGGGCGGGAAGCACTGGACCGTCGACCTTTCACAGACGCGCGAACTCGCCGACCTCAGCCTGAGCACCGACATCCTCGTGAATAACGCGGGCATCCAGCACGTCCGTCCGATCCTGGAGTTCGAGCCGGAGACCTTCGCCCTCATGCTGCGGATCATGGTGGAGGCGCCGTTCCTCCTGATCCGCGCCTCCCTGCCCGGCATGTACGAGCGCGGGTTCGGGCGCGTGATCAACATCTCGAGCGTCCACGGGCTGCGCGCCTCCGAGTTCAAGTCGGCCTACGTGACCGCCAAGCACGCGCTGGAGGGGTTGTCCAAGACGACGGCGCTCGAGGGAGGCCCGCACGGGGTCACCTCCAACTGCATCAACCCCGGCTACGTCCGCACCCCGCTGGTCGAGAAGCAGATCGCCGATCAGGCGAAGGCGCACGGGATCCCCGAGGAGGACGTGGTCGAGAAGGTCATGCTGACCGAGTCCGCGATCAAGCGGCTGGTGGAGCCGGCCGAGGTCGCGAGCCTCGCGGTCTGGCTCGCCGGCGACACCGCCGGCATGGTGAACGGCGCGAGCTACACCATGGACGGCGGATGGAGCGCCCGGTGACCGGTATCGGCGAGACGCCCTTCTCAGTGGAGGTGCGCGGCGGCCGCCTCGCGGGCGCGACCTGGAACGACGACGCCGAGGGGCTGCCGCTCCTGGCGGTCCACGGCATCACGGCGAACCACGTCTCGTGGCAGCTCGCCGCCTCCGCCCTGCCCGGCACCCGCGTGATCGCGCCCGACCTGCGCGGTCGCGGGCGCAGCGCCGGCCTGCCCGGTCCGTTCACGCTCGATGACCACGCCGACGACCTGGCCCGGCTGCTCGACGGGCTCGGCGTGGAGCGTGCCGCGGTGGCCGGCCACTCGATGGGAGCCTTCGTCGTGGTGCGCCTGGCCGAACGCCACCCCGACCGCGTCGAGAGCCTCGTCCTCATCGACGGAGGCCTCCCCATCGCACCGCCGGAGGGCATCGCACCGGAGGACCTGCCGGCGGTCGTCCTCGGGCCGGCCCTCCAACGTCTCAGCATGCGCTTCGAGTCGCGCGAGCAATACGAGGAGTTCTGGAAGCGCCACCCCGCGATCGGCCCGTGGTGGAACGCCGCCTTCCGCGACTACGTCGACTACGACCTCGTCGGCGAGGAGCCCGAGCTGCGGTCGAGCGTCGACCCGGAAGCGGTCTCGGTGAACGCGCTCGAACTGGACGGCAGCGCCGGATACGGCGAGGCGCTCGCCGGGCTGACCCTCCCGATCGACTTCGTTCGGGCGCCGCGCGGACTGCTCGACGGACCGCCGGTTTACGAGCCCGGCGTGGCGGAGGAGTGGAAGAAGCGCTTGCCGCAGCTGCGCCTCCACGAGGCCCGCGACGTCAACCACTACACGATCCTCATGACGGAGGCCGGACTCCGTCAGCTCGTCCCGATCCTCGACCCGAAGGAGAAGCACGGATGACCGGAACACTGCTCGAGGGCATCGTCGCCCGCACCGTCCGCACGCCGCGTTATGCGGCCAACGTGCTGGAGCGCTCCGACGCGCGTGAGGAGGCGGAGCGGACCGTCGTGTTCGTGCACGGCAACGTCTCGTCGTCGCTGTACTGGCAGCCGATGATGCTGTCACTCCCCGACTCGGTGCGCGCCGTAGCCGTCGACCTGCGCGGGTTCGGCGACAGCGAGACCGTGCCTGTCGATGCGAGGCGAGGCGTGCGCGACTTCTCCGACGATGTCGCCGCCGTGATGGATGAGCTCCGCCTCGGCCCGTCCCACATCGTCGGGTGGAGTCTCGGTGGCGGGGTCGTGATGCAGCTCCTCCTCGACCGGCCCGACCTCGTCGCCAGCCTGACGCTCGTCTCCACCGTGTCGCCGTACGGGTTCGGCGGCACCGCCGCCGACGGGTCGCTCCTCAACCCGGACGCGTCCGGCACGGGTGGAGGCGGCGCCAACCCGGACTTCGTCGCCCGCCTCGCCGCGGGCGACACGACCGAGGAGTCGCCGACCTCGCCGCGGGCGGTCTACCGCTCCTCCTACGTGGCGCCCGGGTTCGTGTCGGAGCACGAGGACCTGTGGATCGAATCGATGCTCTCGACGACGACCGGCCCGGACAACTACCCGGGCGACGCCTCCGCCTCCGACTTCTGGCCCGGCTTCGCGCCCGGAGATCGCGGAGTGCTTAACACGCTCGCGCCGACGCACTTCGACACCTCAGGGATCGCCGACATCCCGGCGAAGCCGCCGATCCTGTGGGTCCGCGGCGACGTCGACGCGATCGTCGGCGACGCCTCCTTCTACGACCTCAACCAGCTGGGCGCGGCCGGCGTGATCCCCGGCTGGCCCGGCGAGGAGGAGGCGCCCCCGCAGCCGATGCTCGCGCAGATCCGCTCCGTGCTCGAGCGCTACGCGGCGGGCGGAGGGACCACCCGCGAGGTCGTGTTCGGGAACTGCGGGCATTCCGCCCCGATCGAGAAGCCCGACGAGTTCACGGCGGAGTTGCTCGCCTGGATCAGCTGAGGGCATCCGCGAGCGCGTCGGCGGCGTGCTCCACACTTATCCACACACTCGCCACCCGTTGCGCAGCTGAACCGTCATCAATGGCCCCCTCGCGATCTCCGAGCGGAGCTGAGGGGGCCGTTAGCGACCGTTCAATCGTTCAACGGTGGGGGGCGGGGTGCGGGTCACGCGAGCGCCCCCGACCGCAGTCCGAGGAGGCCCTCCACCGCCCGAGCGAGGACCGGGCCGCGCTCCCCTCCCGCTCCCCAGCGGACGAGCGCCTGCGCGTTGAGGCCGTCGATCATGCCGAGGAGCTGCCAGGCCGTCTGGGCGGGGTCGTCGACGGCGAACCTCCCGCCGGCGGCGCCTTCTTCGACGATTGCGAGGATCAGTGCCTGCCAGGCATCCATCTGGTCTCGGACCGCTTGGGCGAGCGCCTCGTTCCGGCGGCCGAGCGCCCACGCCTCGACCCAGACCAGCGTCACGTCGTCGCGCGTGCCGTCGAGAAGGGTGCGGAGCAGCGCGGCGATCCGCTCCTCCGCGTCGGCGAGCCCCGCCAGCAGCCTGCGCAGGTCGGCGAGCTCGGCGGCGACGACGGCCGTGAAGGCGGACGCGACGAGCTGGTCCATCGCGGGGTGGTAGTGCGCGACGAGGGCCGGGGTGACGCCCGCGCGGGTGGCGACGCCGCGCAGGGTGACGGCCGCGAGACCCTCGGCGAGCGCGAGGTCGCGGGCGGCGGCGGCCAGTTCGGCGCGGCGCTCCTCGGGCGGGCGGCGGGGTGCTCTTGACATCGTCCGCCCAGTATAGGTAGCGTCGCCTCCAGTTATTGATCGTTTGATCAACACAACGCGTGAGCACGCACGGCCCCGCACCGCACCGACGCATCCGGAGGACACCGATGACCTGGCGCATGCCCTCAGAGACCGCACCGCATGAGCGCACCTGGATGGCGTTCCCCCGCGCCGGCCTCACCCTCGGCGACGACGCGGCTTCCGCCGAGGAGGCCTACGCCGCCTGGACGGCCGTCGCCCACGCGGTCGCCGAGTTCGAGCCGGTCACCATGGTCGTCGACCCGAGCGAGCGCGACCGCGCGAGTCGCATGCTCGGCGGCGAGATCGAGCAGGTGGAGGCGCCGCTCGACGAATTCTGGATGCGCGACTTCGGCCCCACCTTCGTCGTCGACGACGAGCGCCCGGGCGTCCTCGGTGCGGTCGACTGGGTGTTCAACGGCTGGGGCGACCCGGAGTGGGCCGAGTGGCAGAAGTCGGCGGAGCTCGCGCGCTTCGTCGCCGAGCGCACCGGCGCGGAGCTCGTGAGCTCGCTGCTCGTCAACGAGGGAGGCGGCATCCACGTCGACGGCGAGGGCACCGTGCTGCTCACCGAGACCGTGCAGCTCGATCCGCGGCGCAACCGCTACGCCGACAAGGCGCGGGTGGAGGCGGAGCTCGCCCGCACGATCGGCGCCACCCACGCCGTGTGGCTGCCCCGCGGCCTGACCCGCGACTACGACGACTTCGGCACGAACGGCCACGTCGACATCGTGGCGACCATCCCCTCCCCGGGCCGCCTGCTGCTGCACACGCAGCGCGACCCCGAGCACCCGGATCACGCCGTGTCGCGCGAGCTGAAGGCGTTCCTCCAGGACACGACCGACGCCGCCGGCCGCTCGTGGGACATCGTCGAGCTCCCCGCCCCGGCCACCCTGCGCGACGAGGAGGGCTTCGTCGACTGGAGCTATGTCAACCACCTCGTGGTGAACGACGGGGTCGTGGCGTGCGGCTTCGGCGAGGAGCGCGCGGACGCGGAGGCGACCGAGATCCTCGAGGCCGCCTACCCGGGCCGCCGGGTCGTCATGGTCGACTCGCGGCCGATCTTCGCCCGCGGCGGCGGCATCCACTGCATCACCCAACAGCAGCCGGCGGTGGCGCGATGACCGGGCCGGAGGGACGCTTCGACGTCGTCGAGAAGAGCATCGCCGAGCTGCGTCAGGCGCTCGAGAGCGGCGAGACGACAGCGGTCGCGCTGGTGGAGGCGTACCTCGCGCGCATCGACGCCTACGACGCGGCCGGTCCTCGGCTCAACGCGGTCGTCGTGCGCAACCCGAATGCGCACGAGGAGGCGCGGGCCTCCGACGAGCGCCGTGCTCGCGGCGAGACGCTCGGGCCGCTCGACGGCATCCCCTACACCGCCAAGGACAGTTACCTGGCGCGGGGTCTCACCGCCGCCGCGGGGTCGCCGGCCTTCGAGCACCTCGTCGCCCAGCGCGACGCCTTCACGATCGAGCGGCTCCGGGCCGGCGGAGCGATCCTGCTCGGCCTGACCAACATGCCGCCCATGGCCAACGGGGGCATGCAGCGCGGCGTCTACGGGAGAGCCGAGTCGCCGTACAACGGCGACTACCTGACGGCGGCGTTCGGCTCCGGCTCCTCCAACGGGTCCGGCACGGCGACGTCTGCGAGCTTCGCGGCTTTCGGCCTCGGGGAGGAGACCTGGTCGTCGGGGCGGGCCCCCGCCTCCAACAACGCCCTATGCGCCTACACCCCCTCGCGCGGTGTCATCTCGGTGCGCGGGAACTGGCCGCTTGTCCCCACCATGGACGTCGTGGTCCCGCACACGCGGACCATGGCCGACCTCCTGGAGGTGCTCGACGTCATCGTCGCCGACGACGCCGAGACCCGCGGCGACTTCTGGCGCGCGCAGCCGTGGATCGAGCTGCCGCGGTCGTCGGAGGTGCGTCCCGACTCGTACCCTCGCTTGGCGGTCGAGGGCTCCCTGGCCGGGAAGCGGTTCGGGATCCCCCGCATGTACATCAACGCCGACCCGGAGGCGGGAACCGCCGAGAACCCGGGCATCGGCGGCCCGACGGGCAGGCGTATCGAGACGCGCGCCTCCGTGGTCGAGCTCTGGGAGGCGGCACGCCGCGACCTGGAGGCGGCGGGCGCGACGGTCGTCGAGGTCGACTTCCCCGTCGTGTCGAACTACGAGGGCGACCGCCCGGGAGCGCCGACCATCGCCACCCGCGGTCTCGTGTCGCCGGAGTACCTCCGGCGAGAGATCGTCGACCTGTCGGCGTGGGCGTGGGACGACTTCCTCGCGGCCAACGGCGACCCCTCCCTGTCGACCCTGGCCGACGTGGACGGCTCGCGCATCTTCCCGCACCCCGAGGGCGCCCTGCCCGACCGCTACGACGGCTTCGACGACGACATCGCCGAGTACCCCGAGTGGGTGCGCGCCCACGCCGGAACCCGGTTCACCGACATCCCGCACCTCGAGGAGGGGCTCCGCGGGCTGGAGGAGACCCGTCGCGTCGACCTCGAGCAGTGGATGGACGGCTTGGGCCTCGACGCCGTGCTGTTCCCGGCGGTCGCGGACGTGGCGCCGGCCGACATGGACGTGAACCCGGCCTCGGCGGACCTCGGCTGGCGCAACGGCGTCTGGGTCGCGAACGGCAACCTCGTGCCGCGGCACCTGGGGATCCCGACCGTGACCGTTCCGATGGGGACGATGCCCGACACCGCGATGCCGGTCGGGCTGACGTTCGCGGGCCGCGCCTACGACGACTCGGCGCTGCTCGCCCTCGCCGCCGCCTTCGAGGCCACGGGTCGCCGCCGCAGTGAGCCGCCGCGCACCCCGCGCCTCCCCTGACCGCGCCCACATTCGTGCCGAATGTGGCCCCCGCGGCCGCCATCCCCCACATTCGTGCCGAATCTGATTCCCGCCTCCCCCGCTCCCACCCCACCCCGCGCCCACATTCGTGCCGAATGCGGCCCCCGCGGCCACCATTCCCCACATTCGTGCCGAATCTGTTTCCCGCCTCCCCCGCTCCCACCCCACCCCGCGCCCACATTCGTGCCGAATGTGGCCCCCGGGGCCGCCATCCCCCACATTCGTGCCGAATCTGTTTCCCGCCTCCCCCGCTCCCACCCCACCCCGCGCCCACATTCGTGCCGAATGTGGCCCCCGCGGCCGCCATCCCCCACATTCGGCACGAATCTGTCGACCGCCCCCCGCTCCCACCCCACCCCGCGCCCACATTCGGCACGAATGCGTCCAGCACCCCCGCGAGGGACACACCGCCCGGGCCGATAAACTGGAGGGCGTGTCCAAGGTCTTGAGCAGTCTGCCCGTCGGTGAGCGAGTCGGCATCGCGTTCTCGGGGGGTCTCGACACCTCGTGCGCGGTCGCCTGGATGCGTGAGAAGGGCGCCGTGCCCTGCACCTACACCGCCGACATCGGGCAGTACGACGAGCCCGACATCGACAGCGTGCCCGGCCGGGCCAAGGAGTACGGCGCCGAGATCGCCCGCCTGGTCGACGCGAAGAGCGCGCTGGTCGAGGAGGGGCTCATCGCCCTCCAGTGCGGCGCCTTCCACATCCGCTCCGGCGGCAAGACGTACTTCAACACGACCCCGCTCGGCCGCGCGGTCACCGGCATCATGCTGGTGCGGGCGATGATGGAGGACGGCGTCGAGATCTGGGGCGACGGCTCCACCTACAAGGGCAACGACATCGAGCGGTTCTACCGCTACGGCCTCATCGCCAACCCGCGGCTGCGCATCTACAAGCCGTGGCTCGACTCGGCGTTCGTGGAGGAGCTCGGCGGCCGCACCGAGATGAGCGAGTGGCTCGTCGCGCGCGGCTTCCCGTACCGCGACCCGAGCGAGAAGGCGTACTCGACCGACGCGAACATCTGGGGCGCCACCCACGAGGCGAAGCGCCTGGAGGAGCTGGACGCGGGCCTCGACATCGTCGACCCGATCATGGGCGTCGCCGCCTGGCGCGAGGACGTCGAGGTCGTGCCCGAGACGGTCTCGGTGTGCTTCGAGGCGGGCCGCCCCGTTGCGCTCAACGGCACCGAGTTCGACGACGCCGTGGCACTCGTGCTCGAGGCCAACGCGATCGGCGGCCGCCACGGGCTGGGCGCGTCCGACCAGATCGAGAACCGGATCATCGAGGCGAAGAGCCGCGGCATCTACGAGGCCCCCGGCATGGCGCTCCTCCACATCGCCTACGAGCGGTTGCTCAACGCCATCCACAACGAGGACACCGTCGCCAACTACCACAACGAGGGCCGGCGCCTCGGCCGCCTCATGTACGAGGGCCGCTGGCTCGACCCGCAGTCGCTCATGCTGCGCGAGTCGCTGCAGCGCTGGGTCGGCTCGGCGATCACGGGCGAGGTGACCCTCCGTCTGCGCCGCGGCGACGACTACACGATCCTCGAAACGACGGGCCCCGCGCTCAGCTACCACCCGGACAAGCTCTCGATGGAGCGCGTCGGCAACGCGGCCTTCGGCCCGTCCGACCGCATCGGCCAGCTGACGATGCGCAACCTCGACATCGCGGACTCGCGGTCGCGGCTCGAGCAGTACGCCGCCGCCGGGCTCATCGGCGGCCCGACCGGCGCTCTGGTCGGGGAGCTCGAAGAGGGCAGTGCCCGCGCTATCCTCGACCTCGACGTATCCCCTCAGGACGACGTGCTGTCCCGCGAGATCGACGCCTCGAGCGAAGGCGCCGCCTTCGACTCGGGCACCGACTGAGGCGAGAGCCGCACCCGCGACGGAGCAGAGGGAGGGAGGAAGCATGCGAGACGATGTGACCGATCCGCGCGCCTCCCTCGCCCACGCCGAGGCGGAGGACCACCGCCCGGAGAACTGGCCGCTGGGCCGGCTGCTGGGCGCCGCCTCCCGTGCTGTCGAGCGCGACTGGGCGGACGCTCTCGAGCAGCGCGGCCTGACGCACGCAGGCCTGATCGTGCTGCACTTCCTCGAGCTCGGTTTCGACTCGCAGGCCGACCTGGCGAGGATGGCCCAGGTCGAGGCTCAGACCATGTCGCGCACGGTCGACCGGCTGGAGCGCCAGGGACTGGTGACGCGCAACCCGGACCCGGCCGATCGCCGTCGGCACGTGCTGGCGATCACCGACGCCGGCCGGGAGGCGTTCGACGCCGTGAGCGGGCTGGAGGACGAGGTCTTCCCGGACGTCGACGACCGCGAGACGCTCCGGCGAGCGCTCGTGCAGATCGTCACCGCCTCGCGGCGCCCGGCTACGCCTTCTTCGGAACCCGTACGCTGAGCGCCCCGGCGTCGACCCACGTGCGCAGCGCTGACGCCTTGCCGAAGAGGTCGCCGTCGAGCTCGACCTCTTCCGAGCGGCCCGTCCGGAGCACGAACTCCTTGCCCTTGAGGTAGTTGAGGGCACGAACCTCCCGGCCGGCGCCCATGAGCTTGCGCCCGGCGGCCGTCCGCCGGAGGACACCGTTCTCCCAGAAGATCTTGATCATGACCTGGACCCAGCCCAGGAACCCCTCCGGCCGCAGGACGACGATGTCGAACTCGCCGTCGTCGACCACGGCGTCCGGGAGGAGCAGGATGTTCGCCGGGAGGGAGCCGCAGTTGCCGATCAGCACCGTGTGCGCCCGGAGCGAGTGCACCCTCCCGTCGTCGAGCTGGTAGCGGATCCGCAGCTCGTTCTTGTCGCGCAGGACCGTGCCGATCGCCTTGACGTAGGCGAGCCAGCCGGCCTTCGCCTTGAGGTCGTCGTCGGTCTCGGCGATCATGCGGGCGTCCATGCCGATGCCGGCCATGACGAGGAAGGCGTGGCGCCGGGTCGCGTCGTCGCCTTCGCGCAGCTCGGCGACGCCCACGTCGATGGGGCGCTCGTCGCCCGTGAAGGCGGTCTCGAGCGCGTGGCCGACGTCGTCGAGCGTCAGGGAGAGGTTGCGGGCCAGGAGGTTGCCGGTGCCCGAGGGGAGGAGCGCGATGGGCGTTCCCGTCCCGCGCAGCTCCTCGGCGACGGTGCGCACCGTGCCGTCGCCGCCGGCTGCGATGACCATGTCGACGCCCTGCTCCAGCGCCTCCCTGGTCTGTCCGGAGCCGGGGTCCTCGGCCGTCGTCTCGAGCCAGAGCGTCTCCTCCCACCCCCAGCGCTTCTCGGCGTCGGCGAGGGCGCGGCGCAGGGCCGGGGCATCGACTTTGACGGGATTGACGACGATCGCGGCTCTCTGGGGTCGCTCGGGCATGTCACGACAGTACGCCACGGTGGGAGGGCTCCGGACCACACGACTCCCCGACCACCTGACGGGCGGGCCTCGGCGGCCGGTCTTCAGCCCTTGCCGGACTTGCCGGAGCCGTTGCCGTTCCCGTTGTTGTTGCCCGGGCCCTTGTTGGGATTGACGGGCGCCGGTGCGGCCGGCGGTGCGGGAGGCGCGGGCTGCGTCTGCTGGGCGGGCTGTCCGGGCTGCACCGCGCCGGCGCCCGATTGATCGGCGATCTGCCCCGTCCTGGTCTGATCCGAGGCGCGCTCGATGCCGGCGGGAGGCGCTGTCACCGTCGGCACGGGGCGCGGCGACGTCGGGACGCTCTGCGGCCGCTCCGCCGGGGCGGCCATGCTGCCGAGTCCGAGAGCGGTGGCGACGACGGCCACGGCCCCGCCGGCGATCGCGGCCGACAACAGCCGACGCCGACGCGCGGGTCGCGGTTCGGCCTCGCGCACGGCAGCGGTCATCGCTACCGTGGGCCCGATCTCGCCGACCGCCGCCGCTTCGCCAGCGAGCGGCGCCTCCCACCCGGCCAGCTGCGGCGCGATCGCCCGGGCCATCACGGCCACGTCGAAGGCGGACGGCCGCGCAGCCGGGTCGCGTGCCGTCATGGCGTGGAGGAGTCCGCGCCAATCCTCCGGGAGCGAGACCGGGATGCGCGGGTCGCGGACCAGCCTCGCGGCGACGGCCTCGATCGGCGTTCCGCGGAACTCCCGCACGCCCGTGAGGGTCTCGAGCACCACCAGTCCCAGCGAGTAGATGTCGGCGCCCGGACCCGGTTCGCCGCCCCCCACCTGCTCCGGGCTGAGGTACCCGGCGGTCCCGATGACCGTGCCGGCGGTGGTGAGCCGCTCCGAGCCGACGAGGTGCGCGATCCCGAAGTCGGCCAGCTTCAATACCGGCGGCCCTCCCGGGACGACCGGGTCGCCGAGGAGGATGTTCGCCGGCTTGAGGTCGCGGTGCACCATTCCGGCGGCGTGCACGGCGACGAGCGCCTCCGCGATGCCGATGGCGACCTCCGCCGCCTCTTCGGCGGGGAGGGGGCCGGACTCGAGCCGGGTCGCGAGGTCGGGACCCGCGACGAGCTCCATGACGAGGAAGCTCGGCGTGCCGTCGCCCTCGCCCGCCAGGTGGGCGTCGTACAGGGCGACGAGGTGCGGGTGGCTCAGCCGGGCGAGGATGCTCGCCTCGGTCCGGCGGCGCGCGTCGTCCACGGCCGTGCCGGAGGCGAAGAGCTTGATCGCGACGAAGCGCTCCAGCTGCCGGTCCCAGGCGCGGCGGACCGTCGCCATTCCGCCCGAGCCGAGTCGCTCGCGCAGTTCGTAGCGACCCAGCAGCGCCTCGTCCTCGTCCACCGCGCGAGCATACGCCTCCGTCTCGACGCCGTGAATCCGCCGACAGTCCCGTCCACCCCCGTTGATTTGCCGCGCGCTCCGGGCATGACTGGGAGGGGTGAAGCACGAACCGGAAGCGCCGCGACCGGACACCGGAGTGCTCGAAGCCCTGCAGGTCTACCGGGCCGCCGAAGCCGCCATGCGCCGCCGGACCGGATCCGCGATGGGGATCGGCGACAACGACCTGCTCGCGCTGCGTCTGATCCTCGACAACACCGCCGCCGGGCGGACTACGGCGGCGAAAGACGTCGCCGCCTACCTCGGGGTGTCGAGCGCCTCCACGAGCGCGCTGATCGACCGCCTCGTGCGCGGCGGCTTCGTCGAACGCCGCCCCAGCCGCACCGACAAGCGTGCCATCGAACTCGTGCCGACTGCCGCGGCGCTCGGCGAGACGGGTCCGCAACTGACGGCCGCCCAGCAGGAGATCGCGGCTGCGACCGCCGAACTCAGCCCGGATGAAGCGGAGACGGTGACCAAGTTCCTCGTGCGGATGCGCGAGACCGTCGACCGCATCGCCGCCCAGAAGTCGCCTAAACCTGAAAAGAGGCTGAGTCAAGGGGATTACTAGGCAAATGAAACAGTTGTTCGGTGGACCGTGTCAAGGAAAGGACACTTCTCCATGAACATCCTGCTCATCATCATCGCCATCATCGCGATCATCCTCCTTCTCACGGGAGGCTTCGTACAGTCCCTGAACTTCCTGCTCTGGGTCGGGATCATCCTCCTGGTGATCGCCGTCATCGTCTGGCTGGTGAGGCTGCTCACCGGCAGCCGACGCGTCTGACCGGCGGCTCGTATGAGCCTCGGAGCAGGGATCTTCCTGGTCGTCGTCGGTGCCATCCTGGCGTTCGCTCTGAACGTCCAGGTGGCCTGGCTCGACCTGCACCTGGTGGGCTACATCCTGATGATCGCCGGCGTCGTCGGCATCATCATCGGGGTCGTCCTGCTCACCCGGCGTCGCAGCTCCGTCGCGACGACCCGCACCACCGTCGATCCTGCGACGGGTGACCGGGTCACGCGCCGGGCGAGCGAGTCGGACGACATCGTCTGACGCCCCATCCCCCCTCGACAGAAAATGGCCCCGCGCTTCGGGTTGGCGCGGGGCCTTTTCGTCGCCCGGGGTCGTTCGTCGCCCGGGGTCACTCCATGGTGTCGAGGATGTCCACGAGGTCCTCGAACGTGGTCAGCGGGTTCAGCACCGCGAAGCGCGTGTTCGGCCGGCCCGCGTGCGAGCTCGGGGTGACGAACGCGCGCTGCTCCTCCAGGAGGCGCGCGGACCAGATCGAGTAGTCCTCCTTGCTCCATCCCTCCCGCTCGAACACGACGACCGACAGCTGCGGCCGGCGCACGAGCCGGAACCCGTCGCGGCGCTCGATCTCCTCCGCGATGCGCTCGGCCAGCTGGATGGAGGCGGTCACCGCGTCCCGATACGCGGCCGCGCCGTAGGTGGCGAGCGAGAACCAGAACGGGAGCCCGCGGGCACGCCGCGTGAGGTGGGCCGCGTAGTCGGAGGGACTCCACTCGGTCGTGTCCGTCAGCGTATCGAGGTACTCGGCATGCTGTGTGTGGGCCCGGCGGCCGGCCTCGGGGTCGCGATAGATCAGAGCGCAGGCGTCGAACGGCGCGAAGAGCCACTTGTGCGGGTCGACGATGACGGAGTCGGCCCGCTCGACGCCGGCGAAGCGGTCCCGCGCCAGCGGCGACAGCATCCCGGCCAGGCCGTAGGCGCCGTCGACGTGCAGCCAGAAGTCGAACTCGTCCTTGAGGGCGGCGATGGAGGCGATGTCGTCCACGATCCCGAAGTTGGTCGAGCCTCCCGTCGCGACGACCGCGAACACGGCCGAGCCGAACTCCTCCAGGGCGGCCCGGACCGCCTCCCCGCCGAGCACTCCGGACTCGCCGGGCTGGACCGACACGACGTCCACGTCCATGACGCGAGCGGCCGACGCGATCGACGAGTGCGCCTCCGCGCTGCACACGATGACCCAGCGGCCGTCGAAGTCCGGGCGCAGCGCACGCGCGGAGTCGCGCGCGGCGACGAGAGCCGAGAGGTTGCCGAGCGTGCCTCCCTGGACGAACACGCCGCCCGAGGTCGCCGGCAGCCCGAACTCGGAGGCCAGCCACGCCAGCACCTGGTTCTCGGCGTAGACGGCGCCCGACCCCTCCAGCCAGGAGCCGCCGTAGACGGCGCTGGCCGACACGACCAGATCGAACGCGGTCGCGGCCTTGGTCGGAGCGGTGGGGATGAACGACAGGTAGCGGGGGTGGTCCGTCGTGATGCACGCGGGCGCCAGGACGTGCTCGAAGAGGGCCAGCGCCCGCTCGGCGCCCATCCCCTTCTCGGAGACGGTCTGGCCGGCGAGGCGGCGGAGCTCGTACTCGGGCAGCGGCTTGTCGAGCGGGGTGTCCTCGCTCAGGATGCGGCGGCGCGAGTAGTCGAGCACGAGGTCGACGAGCTCGCGGGTCTCACCGGTCACCGCGTGCATGCGGCGGGCGTTCGTGTCAGTCATGGGTCCTCCGAAAACCCAGCCTGTCACACGGAACGGGCACGAGTTTTGGGAGAGGCGCAGCATTCTTGCGCAGTTCCTCGGGGATACGCAGCGAAGCGCCCGCGCAGTGCCACGCCGCGCGGCCTGCCTGCCTGCCTGCCTGCCTGCCTGCCTGCCTGGCTGCGGGAGGCCCGGACACATTCGTGCCGAATGTGCGGCATCCCGGCCTTGGTGGACACATTCGTGCCGAATGTGGCGGCGGGGTGGCCGCATTCGGCACGAATGTCGCCAGCGCGTGGCGCGGAAGCCGGGCGAGGCGTGGGAGGCGTCCCACGGATTCGGCACGAATGTGGGGCCTGCCGCCCCCGGCGGCAACATTCGGCACGAATGTGGGGCGTGGCGGCCCCGGCGGCCACATTCGGCACGAATGTGGGGCCTGCCGCCCCCGGCGACAACATTCGGCACGAATGTGGGGCCTGGCGGCCCCGGCGGCAACATTCGGCACGAATGTAGGCGCAGGCGCCGCCGGCGCCGGAGGCGCGGCGGCGAATCCCCGCTCTGGCGCCCCGCACTTCCGGGCGCTAGCGTGAGCCGCGTGAGCCGGACGACGGACGTGTGGAGCGACGGGGCCCCTTACGACGCCTTCATGGGCGACTGGAGCCGGCTCGTGGCCCCGCGCTTCATCGACTGGCTTGCGCTCCCTCCCTCGCTCCGGTGGCTGGACGCGGGCTGCGGCACCGGCGCCCTCACCGAGACGATCCTCAGCAGCACTTCGCCGTCGCTCGTGATCGGCGTGGACCCGTCGCCCGGCTTCATCGCCTCGGCCGACGCCCGGCTGGGCGACCGCGCCCGGTTCGAGGTGGGCGCCGCGGAGCGCCTCCCTCTCGCGGCGGACTCGGTCGACGCGACCGTGTCGGGACTCGTGCTCAACTTCGTGCCCGATGCCTCCGTGGCGCTGGCCGAGTTCGAGCGAGTGACGGTCCCCGGCGGAACGATCGGCGCCTACGTCTGGGACTATGCGGGACGCATGGACCTGATCCGCGACTTCTGGGAGATCGCCCGCGAACTCGACCCGGATGCGGACGCGGAGGACGAGTCGACCCGATTCGGCTACGAGTCGCCCGAGTCCCTGTGGGCCGCCTTCGAGACCTCGCAGCTGGTGGACGTCGACGCCACCGGCTTCGAGGTCAGCCGCCGGTACGCCGGGTTCGAGGAGTTCTGGAACCCGTTCCTGGGGGGTCAGGGACCCGCGCCTTCCTACGTCGCGCGGCTCACCGAGCCGGCGCGTGCCCGACTTCGCGCCGGCCTCCGGGAAGCGCTCCCCTTCGCACCCGACGGCACGCTCGAGCTCCGAGCTCGAGCCTGGGCGGTGCGCGGAACCGTTCCTCCCGGAAGCTAGCCCGCTCCGCACGAGCCCGTGCGGTCGTCGGGGCCGTCTGTTAGCGTCGTCCGGTGCCCGACACGCCTCCAGCGGACATCGCGACCGACGCCGACCTGGTCGCGCGGCTGATAGCCGAGCAGCACCCCGATCTGGCAGGCCCGCTCGAGCTCGTGTCCGACGGCTGGGACAACCAGCTGTACCGGCTCGGGACTCAGCTCGCCGTCCGCGTGCCGAGGCGGGAGGCGGCCGCGCACCTGATCGAGCACGAGCAGCAGATGCTTCCGGCGATCGCGCAGCGGGTGAGCGTCGCGGTCCCGGTCCCCGTACGGGTCGGCGCCCCCTCGGAGCGCTTCCCCTGGCCGTGGAGCATCGTGCGCTGGTTCGAGGGCGTCGACGGCGCCTCCCTCACGCCGACCCAGCGCTCGGCGATCGCAGAGCCGCTAGCAGCGTTCGTCACGCAGCTGCACGTGCCTGCACCCGATGCGCCGCGAAACCCGGTGCGCGGAGTCCCGCTCTCCACCAGGCGCGATGTCGTGCGGCAGCGCCTTCGGCTCCTCTCCGAGCGCATGCAGGTCGCGGCTCTCGACAGCGCCTGGAGGGACGCCCTCGCCGCCCCCGAGTGGGACGGTCCTCCGATCCTCATCCACGGCGACCTGCACCCGGGCAACCTGCTGCTCGACGAAAACGGCGGCCTCGCCGCGGTCCTCGACTTCGGGGACGTGACCTCGGGCGATCCGGCCACCGACGTGGCGACGGCGTGGCTGACCTTCGACGGCGACGCGCGGGAGGCGTTCCGCGAAGCACTCCAGCCCGACGAAGCGACCTGGCGACGCGCCCGCGGCTGGGTCGTCACGATGGCGTCCGCGCTCGCGATGAACTCGGACGACAACATACGGATGGCGTCGCTGGCCCGCCACGCCCTCGACGAGGTCGCCTCGGAATAACGCGAAACGCCCGCACGGAGAACCGTGCAGGCGTTTCGGGTGTTCAGGCTCAGACCTGCGAGAGCGTGAGCACGACCTCGTCGTTCGGTGCGGCCGGCACGAAGTCGGCCTCGATCTCGGCGCGGCCGAGCAGGTCGCTCATGCGGCGCTGGCGGTGCTTCGGGATGAGGGTCACGACGGTGCCCTGCTTGCCGGCACGACCCGTGCGGCCCGAGCGGTGCAGGTAGGTCTTGTACTCGTCGGGCGCGTCGGCCTGGATGACCAGGTCGATGTCGTCGACGTGGATGCCGCGGGCGGCGACGTCGGTGGCGACGAGCACGTTGACCCGGCCGCTCGTGAGCTTCTCGAGGTTGCGCGTGCGGCGCGACTGGTTGAGGTCGCCGTGGAGGCTGACGGCGGGGATGCCCGCGTCCTCCAGCTGGTCGGCGAGCATCTCGGCGAAGGCGCGGGTGCGGGCGAAGACCAGGGTCTTGCCGTCGCGGTCGGCGAGCTGCTCGATGATCGCGCCCTTGTCGCGGTGCTCGATGACGAGCACGCGGTGGTCGATCGTGGAGGACGCCTGGTCCTCCCCGGCGACCTCGTGCACGGCCGGGTCGACGAGGAACTCGTTGACCAGCTGGGCGACGCCCGAGTCGAGCGTGGCGGAGAAGAGCAGCTTCTGGCCGCCCTCGGCCGTGTGGCGGAGGATGCGCTGCACCGGCTCCAGGAAGCCGAGGTCGCACATGTGGTCGGCCTCGTCGAGGACGGTGATCTGCACCTCGCTGAGGTCGAGGCGGCCCTGCTCCACGAGGTCCTCGATGCGGCCCGGGGTGCCGATCACGATGTCGACGCCGCGCTGCAGCGCGCCCACCTGACGACCCTGCGGCACGCCGCCGTAGATCTGGGTGGTGAAGAGGCCGACGCTGCGGGCGATCGGCTGGACGGTGCGGTCGATCTGCAGGGCGAGCTCGCGGGTCGGCGCAAGGATCAGCGCGCGCGGCGAGCGGCCGAGCTGGCGCTTGCCGCCGGACTTGCCGGACTCCGCCCACAGCTGCATGAGCCGCTCGGCGAGCGGCGCGCCGAAGGCGATCGTCTTGCCGGAGCCGGTGCGGCCGCGGCCGAGCACGTCCTTGCCGGCGAGCACGTCCGGGAGGGTCGCCGCCTGGATGGGGAACGGCTTCTCCGCTCCGAGGTCGGCGAGCGCGCGGACGATGTTGCCGCCGAGGCCCAGGTCCGCGAAGGTCACACCGTCGACGTCCTCGGCCTGGATGGCCTCGGCCTCGAGGCGCTCGAGCACGACGTCGTCGGTCGGCACGAACGCCGGCTTCTCGTCGCGCGACGGGTAGAACGAGGAGTCGCGACGGGGACGCTCGGCGCGGTCGTCGAACGAGCGGCGCGGCCGGTCGTCGCGGTCGCCGTAGGAGCGGCGGGGGCGGTCGTCGTACTCGCGGCGCGGACGCTCGGCCCGGTCGTCGCGGTCGAAGGAGCGACGCGGACGGTCGTCGTACTCGCGGCGCGGGCGCTCGGCCCGGTCGCCGAAGTCGCGACGGGGACGGTCGTCGGAGTCGCGACGCGGGCGGTCGGCCCGGTCGTCGTACGAGCGCCGGGGACGGTCGTCGTACTCGCGGCGCGGACGCTCGGCCCGGTCGTCACGGTCGAAGGAGCGACGCGGACGGTCGTCGGCGTCGCGACGCGGACGCTCAGCCCGGTCATCACGGTCGAACGAGCGACGCGGACGCTCAGCGCGGTCGTCGAACGAGCGACGCGGACGCTCGGCCCGGTCGTCGAACGAGCGACGCGGACGGTCGTCGCGGTCGCCGGAGGAGCGGCGGGGGCGCTCCTCCTGCTCGCGGCGGGGGCGCTCGGTACGGGCGCTGCGGTCCTCCCACTCGCGCTCGGTGCGGCGGGCGTCCTTGCCGCGGGGCTCCCAGTTCGGGCGCTCGGTGCGGCCACGCGCGGGCGCGCCGTCGCGGCTGCCGTAGACGGCACGGCCGCGGTCGGCTGCGCCGGCGCGGTTGGCGCGGTCCTCGGCGCTCCAGCGGGCCTTCTTGCCGGAGGCGGCGGGCTCCTCGGCGCGGTAGCCGCGGTGCTTGGGGCTGCGGCTGCCGGTGGCCGGCTGCGGTCGTCGGTCGTTCTTCTTGTACGGGGGCATGCGGAGTTCTTCCTGGGTTCCTGTCGGGTGCGCGGCGGCGCGCAGAAGCGCACCGGGGATTCCCCGTCGAACATCGCTCGGGGCCGTTCACATCGTGATCATCCGCACCGCCGATCGGGTGCGGAACCGGCCCACTTGACTACAAACCCATTCGCGCGGCAGGCGCGGTGTCAAGAGCCGACCTATCTACGTTACAGCATGGAGGCTGTGAGGGGGCTGTCACCGCCGGGAGGCCGCTGCACCCGTGGCGCTCCCTGACGGGCGGGGTATACAGGAGGGGTGAGCCCTTCCTCCCTCGACGCCATCGTGATCGGCTCGGGCCCGAACGGGCTCGCGGCCGCGGTGACCCTGGCCCGTGCGGGCCTGTCGGTCCGCGTCTACGAGCGGAACGCCACCCCCGGCGGCGGCGTCCGCACCGAGGAGGTCACGCTCCCCGGCTTCCGTCACGACCAGTGCTCGGCGGTGCACCCGCTCGCTTTCGCTTCGGGCTTCTTCCGCCGCTTCGGGCTCGCCGAGCGCATCCCGTTCATCGTGCCCACCGCCTCCTACGGCCAGCCGATCACCCCGGACCGGGCCGCGCTCGCCTACCGCGACATCGAGCGCACGGCCGACGCGCTCGGCGTGGACGGCCCCGCGTGGAAGGCGCTGCTCGGGCCGCTCGTCCGCGACGCCGACGCCGTTGCCCAGTTCACCGGGTCGCAGCTGCTCCAGGTCCCGCGCCACCCGCTCGTCGCCGCCCGCTTCGGCCTGAGCGTGCTGTCGCAGGGAGGCCCGTGGTGGGATGCCTTCTTCCGCACCGACGAGCCCGGAGCCCTCCTGACCGGAGTCTTCGCCCACGCGACGGTGCCGCTGCCGAGCCTCGCCGGCGCGGCGGCCGGCCTGACGCTCGCGGTGTACGCCCACGCCGGCGGCTGGCCGATCCCCGTGGGCGGGAGCCAGTCGATCGCCGACGCGCTGATCGCCGACCTGGAGGCGCACGGCGGCGAGGTCGTGACCGGTACCGAGGTGACGAGCCTGGCCGAGTTGCCGGACGCCCGGGCCATCCTGTTCGACACGCACGTCGCGCACGCGGTCCGTCTCGGCGAGGACCGCCTGGCGGCCGGATACCTCCGCAAGATCTCGCGCTTCCGCGATGGAAACGGCGTGTTCAAGATCGACTTCGCGCTGTCGGGCCCCGTCCCCTGGGCCGATCCGGCTCTGAACGAGACCGCCACCGTCCATGTCGGAGGGACCCGCGCCGAGATGGCGGCCGCCGAGCGCGCCGTCGCCGCCGGACGGGACGACACGGTCCCGTACGTGCTGGTGTCGCAGCCGAGCCTGTTCGACTCCACCCGGGCACCGGCCGGCAAGCACGTGCTCTGGGCCTACTCGCACGTTCCGCGCGGCTCGACACGGGACCGGACGGAGGCCGTTATCCGTCGCATCGAACGATTCGCTCCGGGCTTCCGCGACCTCATCCTGGCCACCTCCACCAGGACGGCCGTCGAGATGGAGCGGTACGACCCGAACTATCGCGGCGGCGACATCTCGGCGGGAATGCCCGATCTCCAGCAGCTCGTCGCCCGTCCCGTGCTCTCGTCGGAGCCGTGGCGCATGCCGGGACGCGGGCTGTACCTCGCCTCGTCGTCGGCGGCCCCCGGCCCGGGCGTCCACGGCCTTCCCGGCTACTACGCGGCGCGTAGCGCGCTGCGCCACGAGTTCGGCATCACCCGGATGCCCGATCTGTCCCCCGGCCGCTGAGGCCGAACCGAGAGGAGCCGCCGTGTCCGTCAACGTCCGCCGCATGGCCTGCACGCCCGAGCAGCTGTTCGCCGTGCTCGCCGACCCGTGGGTGTACCCGACCTGGGTGGTCGGCGCCTCCCGGCTCCGAGCCGCCGACAGCGGCTACCCGAACCCGGGCGCCCGGCTGCACCACTCGATCGGCGTGTGGCCGCTGGTGCTGAACGACGAGACCCGCGTCGAGCTCTGGGAGCCGCCGAGCCGCGTCATCCTGGAGGCGAAGACGCGCCCGTTCGGCACCGAGCGCGTCGTGATCGAGGCGCAGCGGCGCGGCTCCGGCTGCATCGTGCGCATGGAGGAGGAGCCCGCGTCGGGCATCGTGACGCGGATCCCGGACGCCATCACCGACGCGATCCTGCACGTGCGCAACGCGGAGACCCTCCGCCGACTCGAGTGGGTGGCGCGCGGGAAGGCCCTCCGCCCCGTTCCCTGATCGGCCGAGCGGGCCTATCGTTCCTGCTGACCTCGATTCCCACCGACACCGGACACCGAAGGGGGCCATTGTGGCTGCAACCCAGACCAAGGCGGAGAAGACCGACGCCAAGAAGACGACCGCCGCGAAGGCCGCGCCGCGCAGCTCGGCGGTGCGCCGTTCCGCCAGCGCGGGGGTCGCCTCCACGCGGCGGGAGCACGCCGAGCGCGGCTTCGTCGCCTCCGAGGAGCTCGCGAAGAACCTCCAGCGCGTCCACGTGGACCTGATCGAACTGCACCTGCAGGGGAAGCAGGCGCACTGGAACGTGGTCGGCCGCAACTTCCGCGACCTGCACCTCCAGCTCGACGAGATCGTCGACGCCGCCCGCGAGTTCAGCGACGAGGTGGCCGAGCGCCTCCGCGCGCTGCACGCCACGCCCGACGGACGCAGTGCCACGGTCGCCGAGCAGACGAGCCTGCCCGAGTTCCCGAACGGCGAGGTGGACACCGCCGAGACGGTCGACCTCATCACGGAGCGCCTCGAGGGCGTCGTGCGGACCATGCGGACCGTGCACGACGACGTCGACGAGGAGGACCCGACCTCGGCCGACCTCCTCCATGCCATCATCGGTCGGCTCGAGCAGCTGGCGTGGATGGTCAGCGCCGAGAACCGCACGCCGGACCGCGCCTGACACCGCCGGTCTAGCCTCCCGCGCGGTCGGGAGGCTAGTCTGACGCCGTCCGTGAGGAGGGCGCATGTCGGACGGTGGCAGGCCTGCGGCCCGGGGAAGCGACCGGCCGGCTCCGGCCCCGACAACCGTCGTGCGGAGCTGGGGCACAGGGCTCATCGTCGCGGGCGCTGCGTTGGTACTCGTCGCCGCCGGCTTCCTCGGCGGCGCCGCCACCGCGATCGCGGTCTCGTCGGGTCGCGGTTCGTGCGACGCCGCCGAGGTCGCCTCGCGGGTGCTCCCGAGCGTCGTCACGGTGAACGTGACCGGCCCCTCCACCAGCAACGGGAGCGGGCAGGTCATCAGCCTCGACGGCTACATCCTCACGAACAACCATGTGATCTACCCGGCGACCCGCGGCGGCAAGCTCTCGGTGCGGTTCAGCGACGGCCATGAGGCGCCGGCCGAGCTCGTCGGGCGCGACCCGAAGACCGACCTCGCGGTCATCCGCGTCCACGAGAAGGATCCGGTGCCGACCATCCCGACCGGTGACTCCGGCTCCCTCGCGGTCGGTCAGCCCGTCGTCGCCCTCGGCGCCCCCCTGGGGCTGTCCAGCACGGTGACGGCCGGCATCGTCAGCGCGCTGGGCCGCACGGTGCCCGTCCCGAGCGACGACGATCGCAACGCGGTGCTGGTCGGTGCGATCCAGACCGACGCCTCCATCAACCCCGGTAATTCGGGAGGTGCGCTCGTCGACTGCCAGGGGCGGCTCGTCGGGGTGAACACGGCGATCGCGACCGTTCCGGGCTCCTCCGGGCAGCGGAGCAGCGGCAGCGTCGGGATCGGGTTCGCCGTGCCCGAGACGACCGCTTTGGAGGTGGCCCACGAGCTGATCGAGCACGGCAAGGTGAGCTACCCCACGGCGGGCATCAGCGTGACGCCGCTGCCTCCCTCCGCCGCCGCGGGCGCGGGGCTCTCAGGCGGCCTGTACGTCCAGTCGGTCGTCGCCGGCGGCCCGGCATCGCGGGCCGGGCTGCGGCCGGGCGACGTGGTGACCGAGCTGAACGGGGCGCCCGCGGTCAGCGCCGACGCGCTGACGGTCGTGCAGTTGACGGGCAAGGCCGGCGACCGCGTCTCGGTGGTGTATCTGCGCGACGGGACGCGGCACGAGGCGGAGGTGACGCTCGCGGCGGGGTGAATGTGGCAGTCGACTTCGCGCGCCGGCTGGTCGCTCAGCTGCCGCGGATGCGGCGCGAGAGCTCTGCCGCCGCCTCGCGCACCTGCGCGGCGAGCGCCTCCCATCTGGCTTCAGGGACGTTGTCGCGCGGAAAGGTCACGGCGATCCCGGCCGCGGGCCAGCCCGCGTGGTCGCGCACCGAGACGGCGACGGAGGCGAACCCGGGCGTGACGTCCCCGTCTTCTGTCGCATAGCCGCGCTCGCGCACCTCCGCGAGCATCCGCTTCAGCTCGGGGTACGAGTGCGGGCCGGAGCCGGTGCGGTCCTCGAACGCTTCGCGGTCGGGGTACAGGGCGCGCAGCTGCCCGGCGGGAAGGGTCGCGAGGAGTGCGCGTCCGCTCGCGGTCAGGTGGGCCGGGAGGCGCACCCCCACATCGGTGACGAGCCGCGGTCGGCGGCGTGCCCGCTCCTCCACGATGTAGACCACATCGCGCCCGTGGAGCACGGCGATGTGGCCCGACTCGCCGATGGCATCGACGAGGGCGGCGACGATCGGACGCCCCAGCCGGCTGAGCGGCTCCTGACGCGAGAAGGCGCTCGAGAGCTCGTAGGCGGCCACACCCAGGCCGTACCGCCGCGCCTCGGGGAAATGCAGCACGAACCCGTGCTCGGCCAGCACGGTCAGGAGGTGGTACACGGTCGATCGCGGCAGGCCGAGAGCGGTCGCGATGCCGGCCGCCGGGACGGGACCGCGCTGCACGGCCAGGTGCTCCAGGATGCGGAGGGTGTTCTCCGCGGCGGGGACCTTGCTCATCGCGCCTCCTCTCGTCGCTCCATGGTCGCGCCTCCCACCGCGGTGGTGCGCGGGCGACCGTCTGGTATCCCGGACACCGATGAGCCTAACGGTGAAGCGCGCCGGACGCCCCCGGACCGATGATCGGTGCATGCTCGTCACTCAGACCTCCGTCACCGTCGGCGGCGCCCCGCTGACCGTCGCCGATGTCGTCGCCGTCGCGCGCCACGACGCCCCCGTCGTCCTCGATGAGGGCGCGCTCACCGCCGTCGACGCCTCCCGGGCCATCGTGGAGGCGCTCGCCGACGACACCGAACCGCACTACGGCATCTCGACCGGCTTCGGCGCCCTCGCCACCACGTTCATCCCGGGCGACCGCCGCGCGCAGTTGCAGGCCAGCCTCGTCCGCTCCCACGCGGCGGGTTCCGGACCGGAGGTCGAGCGCGAGGTCGTCCGCGCGCTCATGCTCCTGCGCCTCGCCACGCTCATGACGGCGCGCACGGGAGCCCAGCGGCGCACCGTCGAGACCTACGCAGCACTCCTGAACACCGGCATCACCCCGGTCGTCCACGAGTACGGCTCGCTCGGCTGCTCGGGCGACCTGGCCCCCCTCGCGCACTGCGCGCTCGCCGCGATGGGCGAGGGCCGGGTGCGGGTCGACGGCGAACTGCTCGACGCCGCCGACGCTCTCGCGGCCGCCGGCATCGAGCCGGTCGTGCTCGCCGAGAAGGAGGGCCTCGCCCTCATCAACGGCACCGACGGCATGCTGGGCATGCTCGCGCTCGCCATCCACGACCTCCACGGCCTCCTGACCACAGCCGACATCGCGGCGGCGATGAGCGTGGAGGCGCTGCTCGGCACCGACGCGGTCTTCGCCGACGACCTGCAGCGGCTCCGCCCGCATCCCGGCCAGGCGGCGTCCGCCTCGAACCTCCGCACCCTCCTCGCCGGGTCGCCCCTCGTCGCGAGCCACAAGGGCCCGGAATGCACGCGCGTGCAGGACGCCTATTCGCTGCGCTGCTCTCCGCAGGTGCACGGCGGTGCCCGCGACACGCTGGAGCACGCCTCCCTCGTCGCCGCCCGCGAACTGGCCTCGGCGGTCGACAACCCGGTGCTGACCCTCGACGGTCGCGTCGAGTCGAACGGCAACTTCCACGGGGCGCCCGTCGCCTACGTGCTCGACTTCCTCGCGATCGTCGTCGCCGACGTGGCGAGCATGTCCGAGCGGCGCACCGACCGCTTCCTCGACCCGGCGCGCAACCAGGGCCTCCCGCCCTTCCTCGCCCACGAGGTGGGCGTCGACTCGGGCCTGATGATCGCGCAGTACACTGCGGCCGGGATCGTCTCGGAGCTCAAGCGGCTGGCCGCGCCGGCGTCGGCCGACAGCATCCCCTCGTCGGCGATGCAGGAGGACCACGTCTCGATGGGCTGGTCCGGGGCCCGCAAGCTCCGCCGCGCGATCGACGGTCTCGCGCGGGTGCTCGCCATCGAGGTCATGACGGCCGCCCGCGGCGCCGAGCTGCGTGCGCCGCTCGGTCAGGGTCCGGCGACGTCCGCCGTGACGGCGGGACTGCGCGCCACCGTCCCGGGCCCGGGCCCGGACCGCCACCTCTCCCCCGAGATCGAGGCGGCCGTCGCCTACGTCGCATCCGGCGGCGCTCGCGACGCCGCCGAGTCCGTCGTCGGCCCGCTGGCCTGAACCCGCCTCCAGAAAGGAACCATCATGCAGGGAGCACGTCCCGTCCGCGCACCGCGCGGCAGCGAGCTGACCGCCAAGAGCTGGCAGACCGAAGCGCCGTTGCGCATGCTCATGAACAACCTCGATCCCGAGGTCGCCGAGCATCCCGACGACCTCGTCGTCTACGGCGGCACGGGCCGCGCCGCCCGCAGCTGGGAGGCGTTCGACGCGATCGTGGCCACGCTCCGCGATCTCGAGCCCGACGAGACCCTGCTCGTGCAGTCCGGCAAGCCGGTGGGTGTGTTCCGCACCCACGAGTGGGCCCCGCGGGTGCTGATCGCCAACTCGAACCTGGTGGGCGACTGGGCGACGTGGCCCGAGTTCCGCCGGCTGGAGGCGCTCGGTCTGACCATGTACGGCCAGATGACGGCCGGCTCGTGGATCTACATCGGCTCGCAGGGCATCCTGCAGGGCACCTACGAGACCTTCGCGGCGATCGCCGACAAGCGGTTCGGGGGATCGCTGGCCGGCGCGCTCACGCTGACCGGCGGGTGCGGCGGCATGGGAGGCGCGCAGCCGCTCGCCGTCACCCTGAACGGCGGCGTGGTGCTGATCGTCGACGTCGACCGCGCCCGGCTGCAGCGCCGTGTCGACCACGGCTACCTCGATGAGCTGACCGACGATCTCGATGATGCGGTCGCCCGCGTGCTCGCCGCCAAGGAGGACCGTCGCCCGCTCTCGGTCGGCCTGGTCGGCAACGCCGCGACCGTCTTCCCCGAGCTGCTGCGGCGCGGGGTCGCGATCGACATCGTCACCGACCAGACCAGCGCGCACGACCCGCTCAGCTACCTCCCCGAGGGCGTGACGGTCGAGGAATGGCACGACCGCGCCGCCGCCGACCCGGAGGGCTTCACGCTCGCCGCGCGCGCCTCCATGGCCAAGCAGGTGGAGGCGATGGTCGGCTTCCTGGACGCGGGCGCCGAGGTGTTCGACTACGGCAACTCGATCCGCACGGAGGCGCAGCTGGGCGGGTACGACCGCGCGTTCGCCTTCCCCGGGTTCGTCCCCGCCTACATCCGCCCGCAGTTCGAGGAGGGCCGGGGCCCGTTCCGCTGGGCCGCCCTCTCCGGCGACCCGGCCGACATCGCGGCCACCGACCGCGCGATCCTGGAGCTGTTCCCCGACGACCACAAGCTGCGCCGCTGGATCACCCAGGCCGGCGAGAAGGTCCACTTCGAGGGCCTTCCCGCCCGGATCTGCTGGCTCGGCTACAAGGAGCGCCACCTCGCGGGCCTGAAGTTCAACGAGATGGTGGCGCGCGGCGAACTCTCAGCGCCGATCGTGATCGGCCGCGACCACCTCGACTCCGGCTCCGTGGCGTCCCCCTATCGAGAGACGGAGGCCATGAAGGACGGCTCCGACGCGATCGCCGACTGGCCCCTCCTGAACGCCCTGCTCAACACGGCCTCGGGCGCCACCTGGGTCTCCATCCACCACGGCGGCGGCGTCGGGATCGGCCGCAGCATCCACGCCGGCCAGGTCGTCGTCGCGGACGGAACCCCCCTCGCCGCAGAGAAGATCGAGCGCGTCCTGACCAACGACCCCGGCACCGGGGTCATGCGGCACGTGGACGCGGGCTACGAGCACGCGGCCGACATCGCCCGCGAGCGCGGCCTCCGCATCCCGATGCAGGAGCAGTCGGCGGTGCCAGCCGCGACGGAGGCCTGACCGTGCCGGCCCGGCTGCTGACCGGCATCGGCGAGCTCGTGACGTTCGATCCGGCCCACGACGGAGAGCTGGGCCTCGTCCGCGACGCCGCACTGCTGGAGGTGGACGGTCGCGTCACGTGGACGGGTCCCGCCGCGTGCGCCCCCATCGCGGACGCCGATCTGGTCGACGACGCAGCCGGGGCCGCCGTCATCCCGGGCTTCGTCGACTCCCACACGCACCTCGTCTTCGGAGGGGACCGCGCCTCCGAGTTCGAGGCGCGCATGGCCGGTCGGCCGTATGCCGCAGGGGGCATACGGTCGACCGTCGCCGCGACGCGGGAGGCGACGGACGACCAGCTGCGGTCGCGCCTCGCCCGTTTCGTGGACGAACTGCACGCCCAGGGAACCACGACGTTCGAGATCAAGAGCGGTTACGGACTCACCGTGGACGATGAGGCGCGGATCCTCCGCCTCGCCCGCGAGGTGACGGCGGAGACCACCTTCCTCGGGGCACACGTCGTCCCGACGGAGTACGCAGGCGACCCGGACGCCTACGTCGACCTCGTGGTGGGCGACATGCTCGACGCGTGCGCTCCGCTGGCGAGATGGATCGACGTCTTCTGCGAGACGGGCGCCTTCTCCGTCGAGCAGGCGCGCCGAGTGCTGACCGCGGGTGCCGCGCGCGGTCTGGGGCTCCGCCTCCACGCCGGTCAGCTCGGACCGGGTGACGGCGTCGCCCTGGCGGTCGAGCTCGGAGCCGCGAGCGTCGACCACGGCACGTATCTGTCCGACGCGGACGTGAGCCGGCTGGCCGCGTCCACGACGGTGGCGACGCTCCTCCCCGGCGTCGAGTTCTCGACGCGGCAGCCGTACCCGGACGCCCGACGGCTGCTCGACGCCGGAGTGCGCGTCGCGCTCGCGAGCGACTGCAACCCCGGCTCGTCGTTCACGTCATCGATGCCGTTCTGCATCGCCGTGGCCGTGCGCGACATGGGGATGACGCCGGCCGAAGCGCTCCGCGCCTCCACGCTCGGTGGTGCGGAGGCGTTGCGGCGCGACGATGTCGGGCACCTGCGCGTCGGTGCGCGAGCCGACTACGTCGTGCTGAGGGCGCCATCCCACGTGCACCTGGCGTACCGGCCGGGCGTGCCGCTCGTCGCGCGGACGCACGTGGCCTGAGGCGCGCCGCCCTGGTCTGCGCCTCGGCTGCACCGCCGACTGCGCCGCCGACTGCGCGACTGCGCCGCAGACTGCACGACTGCGCCGTCAGGGGACAGCTGCGGCCCGGCGCCGATGCGCCCTCGTCCCGCTGCACCGCACACGCCGCCGGAGCGCCCGCGACCAGGTCGCTAAGGAGGTTAGCCGCAAGAGGGAGGCGCGCCCGGCCGGCGCCCCGACGGTCACCCGGAGGCGCACCCGGCCGGCGCCCCGACGGTCACCCGGAGGCGCACCCGGCCGGCGCCCGACGGTTACCGGGAGGCGAGCCCGGCGGCAGCCTCCAGCACCAGCAGCGCCGCGAGCCGGACCGTCCGCTGGTCGGGGGTGTCGACGGTCGCGTCGACTTCAGCGATGTCGATCGAGCGGACCGACGGAGCAGCACCGGCGAGCCGTGCATACCGCCGCAGCTCCCACGCGGCGAGCCCGCCGGGGATGGAGGCGGGGCACGCGGGCGCCACCGAGCGGTCGCAGACGTCGACGTCGAGATCGACGTGCACCGGGCCTCCCGCGCCGCCCGCGATGTCGAGCGCTTCGGCCATGACGTCGTCGATCGGCCGCCCGTGCAGCTCGTCGCGGCGGATGACCGTGACGCCGTACTCCGCGGCGCGAGCGGCGTAGGCGGAGGAGTTCGCGAAGTCGGCGATGCCGATCTGCACGATCCGCCGCCCGTCGAGTCCCGCCTCCACGAGGCGTCGCACCGGTGACCCGTTCGAGACGCCGTCCCGCAGGTCGTGGTGAGCGTCCAGAGTGATCAGGCCTGCGGTCGGGAGGTCTTCACCGAATGCGCCGAGAGCCGCGGGGACGGTCAGGGCGTTGTCGCCGCCGAGGGCGATGAGGAGGCGCGCCCGCGTCGCAGCTTCGGCGACCGCCGCCACGGCTCGCGCCTCGCCCTGCGGACCGTCCGGGTCGCGGACGTCACCGGCGTCGGCGAAGCGCAGAGCATCCACCTCGAGCCCCGGGACGAAGTCGGAGTACCTCCGCAACGCCTCGCGCACCGCGGCAGGAGTGGCGTCCGCTCCGGTCGGCGAAAGCGATGTCTCGTGCGTGGGGATGCCGAGGAGGGCGAGGTCGGCGCTCTCCCCCGGTTCGAGCGCCGGCCACGAACCGGCCCGAGGCCACAGCGGATCGACGGACAGCGGACGCTCGCTCATACGGCGACCCTAGCGAGCACGCGACCCGCGCGGACGATGCACCCGGAGCCCACCGTCTGGGATCCCGGACTAGGCGACAGCCCTGCGTCAGACCTGGGAGCCGCCCGCCGGGCCGGTGAAGACGGGAGGAGCCGGCCGCTCCCCCGCAGGCACCGTCTCCCGCCCGCGAGTGCCGCCATCCGGCCCGCTGTCACCGCCGTCGGGGGCGCCGTCGCCGCCCCCCGACCCGCCTGCCCCGGCCTCGCCCGCGGCGCGGCGCTCAGCTTTGCGCTCGCGTCGTCCCTCCACCAGGTTGTAAAGGGTGGGCAGGACGACCAGCGTAAGAACGGTCGACGACAGCAGGCCGCCGATCACGACGATCGCGAGCGGCTGCGAGATGAATCCGCCGTGACCGGTGATCCCGAGCGCCATGAACGCGAGCGCCGCGATGGTTGCGAGAGCGGTCATGAGGATCGGCCGCAGACGGCGGGAGGCGCCGTGCATGACCGCATCCGCGACCGACAGGCCCCGGCGGCGGTACTGGTTCACGAGGTCGATCAGCACGATGGCGTTGGTGACCACGATGCCGATCAGCATGAGCACGCCGATGAGGGATGCGACCCCGAGCGGGATCCCGGAGATCAGCTGCAGCAGGATCGCACCGGTCGCGGCGAACGGCACCGAGACGAGGAGCAGCAGCGGCTGCCGCAACGACCGGAACGTCGCCACCATGATGATGTAGACGATCAGGATGGCCGCGAGCAGCGCGATCCCGAGCTGCCCGAACGCGCTCGTCTGGCTGGAGGAGACACCGCCGATGGTCGCCGTCGCGCCGGCCGGGAGGTCGGCCTTCTTGAGCGACGCGGTCACGTCGGCGTTGGCCGTCGTGAGGTTGTCGGTCGCCGGGGTCGCCGTCACCGTGGCGGTGCGGAGCCCGCGCTGCGTGGTCACCGTGGCGGGGCCCTTGACCTCCTGCACCGTCGCCACCGAGCTCAGCGGCACCACGCCCGCGCGCGACGGGATGGGGAGCGCCGAGAGCCCGGCGACCGTCGTCGGCGGGTTGTCGCTCTGGATGTAGACCTTCAGGGTGGTGTTGTCGATGGCGACGGAACCGGCCTGCGTGGGCTGCATCGCCTGCGACACGAGGGTGCCGACGGCGATCTCGCTCAGACCCGCCTGGGCCGCCTTCTCGCGGTCGACGCTCACCGAGACGTACGGGAGGGACGCGCTGAGGTTGCTCGACACCTCCTTCAGGGACGAGTGCTTCTGGAGCTCCGCGACGACCGAGTCGGTCGCCTTCTGCAGGTCCGCCTGGCTGCTCGCGCTGATGTCCACCTGGATGTCGGTGGAGGCACCGAAGCCGCTCGAGGTCGAGACCTGGATGGTGCCCTGGTCCTTGATGGCGGCGAGTTCCGTCTCGATGGTGTTCTGCAGCTTCGCCTGGTCGGCGTTCGGGTCGGTGGTGATCGAGAAGGTGGTCGCGCCTCCTCCGCCGGTGAACGCGTCGCGCAGGGTGGAACCGCTCGACCCGATGGAGACCTGCAGGGTCTTCACGCCCGTGGTGTCGAGCAGCTTCTGCTCGACCACCTTGGCGGCGTCGTCCTTGGCCTGGAGGCTCGCGCCCGGCTCGAGGGTCTGAGTGACGGTGAGGGAGTTCTGGCCGCTGTTCCCGAGGAAGTTCGTCTTGAGGAGCGGCGTCATGAGGAACGTGATCACCAGCACCAGAGCCGCCGCCACGATGGTCAGGACGGAGTGCCGGAGGGTCCAGCGGATGATCGGGAGGTAGGCGGCCTGGAGGCGCGACGGATGCGCGAGCTCGTCCACCCCGGCGGCCGCCGCCTCGTCCACCGACAGGTGGGCGGCATCCGTGTCGTGCGCATCGTCGTTCTTGTGCGCCTTCGGCGAGCGCAGGAACCAGTAGGCGAGGACGGGCACGATCGTCAGCGCTACGAGCAGCGACGACAGGAGAGCGATCGTCACCGTGAGGGCGAAGGGCCGGAACAGCTCGCCCGTCACGTCGCCGACGAAAGCGAGCGGGAGGAAGACCGCGACGGTGGTGATGGTGGAGGCGGTGATCGCGCCCGCGACCTCGCGCACCGCCCGCACGATGGTGACGGCGCGATCGACGCCGGGCACCAGCTGCCGTTTGATGTTCTCGATCACGACGATGGAGTCGTCGACCACGCGGCCGATCGCGATGGTGAGCGCGCCGAGCGTGATGATGTTGAGCGTGTAGCCGGTCGCCCACATCACGATGAACGTGATGAGCACGCTCGTCGGGATGGAGATCGCCGTGACGAGGGTCGACCGCACCGAGAGCAGGAACACGAGGATGACGAGGACGGCCGCCGCGAGACCCAGCAGCCCCTCCGTGGCGAGCGAGTCGATCGACTGGGTGATGAACGGCGCCTGGTCGAAGACGACCGTGATCTTCACGTCGGACCCGAGCTTCGACTCGAGGTCCGGGATGATCGCCGCAACGCCGTGCGAGACCTCGACGGTGTTGGCCGAGGGCAGCTTCGTCACCGCGATCGTCAGCGCGGGCTTGCCGTCGACCCGCGACAGCGAGCTGATGGGGTCGTCGACCTTGGCGACGGCGGCGACATCGCCGATCGTGTGAGCGGCCGCCGGCACGGTCGCCGTGGCCGCCGCGCGTCCGGCCGCGCCGGACGCGGCTGCCGCGCCGGTCGCGGCTCCCGCGGCTCCCGGGGCACCGGCGGCCGCGCTCGCCGCGCCTCCCACCGCCGACGGGATGAGCGGCAGCCCCGCGATGTCCTCCACCGAGGTCAGCTGCGCGCCGGACTGGATCGAGAGCGTCTTGTCGTTCTCGGTGATCGAGCCGCCCGGCACGAGCACGCCGTTCTGCTGGAGCGCGTCCTTGATGGCCGAGGTCGTGAGTCCCGCCGCCGCGAGCTTCGCCGCGTCGGGCGTGATCGTGATGCGCTGACCGATCTCGCCGACGAGCTGCGCGTCGTTGACGCCCGTGACCTGCTTGATGTCGGGCAGCGCGAGCTTGGTGATGTCGTCGGCGAGCTTGCGCTGGTCGCTCGGGCCGGTCACCGCGAGCTGGATGACCGGGAGGTCGTCGATGCTGCCCGACAGGACCTGCGGGTCCACACCAGACGGAAGGGTCGACTTGATCCGGTTGACCGCCTGGTTGATCTTCTGCTCGGCGGTCGGGAGGTCGGTGCCGTAGGTGAACTTGGCCGTGATGATCGACTGGTTCGTGCTGCTCACGGCCGACGTGCTCTGGAGGTCCGGGACGCCCTGGATCGCCGCCTCCACCGGGGTGCTCACGTCGTGGTTCACGACCTCGGGCGACGCCCCCGGGTAGCTCGACAGCACGACGAGCTGCGGGAACGAGATGGAGGGGATGAGCTCCTGCTTGAGGTTGCCGAGCGCCAGCGCGCCGAATACCGCGGCGACGATCGTGACGAGCGCGATCAGGGCGCGGTTCTTCATGCTGAGAACGGCAAGGAAATGCACGGGTGTTCCCCTCGGCGGATGGCGGATGGTTCCTGCGGCGACGACGGCGCAGGCAGAGTATCTCACTGGCGGATGCGCGCCCGCTTCATGCCGCGGTACCACTCGTCGGCGCTCGCCCACGGGGCACCGTGGCCGGCTTGAACGCCGACCGCCTCGCCCTCACACCACGTTCGGCAGCGCCGGCGCGTCGAAGTACGGCGCGGGCTCGCGGGAGGCGACCGCCCACGCTCCCGACAGCGCCGAGAACGCCCGCTCCAGGTCGGCGGGCGCGTGCGTGATCGGGATCCGCAGGAAGCGCTCGAACGCCCCGTCGAGCCCGAACCGGGGCCCGGCGGCGATCAGGAGGCCGTGGTTGCGCGCGGCGAGCGCGAGCGCCGAGCTGACCGGCGCCCCGAGGCCGATCCAGGAGGCGAGGCCGCCGTGCACCCACGGGACGCTCCACTCCGGGAACAGCTCCGCCGCGAGGGCGCGCACGCGGTCGCGCCCCTCCCCCAGCTGCCGGCGCCGCTCCTCCAGGATCTCGTCGATGGAGGCGAGCATCCGCGCCACCACGAGCTGCTCCAGCATGGGCGTGCCGAGGTCGGAGGCCGGCTTCGCCGCGACCAGGCGCTGGATGAGCGGGCGGTCGGCCCGGATCCAGCCGATCCGGAGGCCTCCCCACATGCTCTTGCTCGCCGAGCCGATCGTCAGCACGGGGGCGCCCCCGGCCGCTCCCGCCGCGTAGGCCGCCATCGGCCGGTATTCGCCCGGCCGGTCGATGTCGAGGTCGGCCGTCGTCTCGTCGGCGACGACGATCGTGCCGTGCGCGGCCGCTGCGGCGAGCACGCGCTCGCGGGTCTCCGCCGACATGGAGGCGCCGGTCGGGTTGTGGAAGTCGGGGATGACGTAGGCGAGGGCCGGCCCCGACCGCCGGATCGTCTGCTCGATGGCGTCGACGTCCCAGCCGTCGGCCTCGGCGCCGAGGGCGTGCGGGCCCTCCTCGGGCGGCGTCACCGTGATCGGGACGAGGCGCGCCCCCGCCAGGCGCAGCGCCTCCATCGCGTGGGGGTAGGTCGGCATCTCGACGATCGCCCGGTCGCCGCGGGTCAGGAAGGTGCGGCCGATCAGGGCGATCGCCTGCTGCGCACCGACGGTGACGAGCACCTGGTCCGCGTCGGTCGGGAGTCCGCGGTCGCGATAGCGCTGCGCGATCGCCTCGCGCAGGTGCGGCAGCCCGACCAGGTCGTACCCGGGGTCGGGAAGGAAGTGGGGGAGCTCCTCCGCCGCAGCTCGCGCGGCGGCCGGGAGCGCGGATGCCGCCGGCAGGGCGCCCTTCGTGAAGTCGAGCATCCCCTCCCCTCCCGTCGCCGGCAACGCGAGGGCCGGTCCAGGAAGGCGCACGACCGTGCCGGACCCTCGCACACTGTCGGCGAAGCCCGCCTCCCGGAGGGTCCGGTAGGCGGCGGCGACCGTCGTCCTGCTGAGTTCGAGCCGCGACGCCAGGTCGCGCTCGGCGGGGAGGCGCGTGCCCATCGGGATGCGGCCGTCGAGCACGAGCAGCCGGATGCGATCGGCGAGCGCCTGATAACCGGCGCCGCTCCCGCGCCAGACGCCGAGCAGGCTCTCGAGGGCACGGGCGGTCAGGTGAGCATCGGACATGCAGGCCACTCTATGCGGATTGGCATCTTGATGTAAGGCCAATGGCTCGATTGGATGGCTACGTGACCGCCCGACTCCTCCTCACCCGCAGAATCGTCCAGCTGCTGATCGGCCTCTTCCTGTACGGGATCGCGATCGCACTGATGGTCCGCGCCGGGATCGGGCTCTCGCCCTGGGACGTGCTCGCGCAGGGGCTGTCGATCAAGACCGGCATCGCCTTCGGGCTCGTCACGAACCTCGTCGGGGTCGTGGTCCTGGCGTTCTGGATCCCGCTGCGGCAGCGACCGGGACTCGGCACCATCCTGAACGTGCTGCTCGTCGGCCCGAGCGCGCAACTCGGGCTCACGATCATCCCGCAGCAGACCGAGCTGTGGGCGCAGGTGCTGCTCTTCGTCGCGGGCCTGCTCCTGCTCGCGGTCGCGACCGGCCTCTACATCGGGCCCCGGCTCGGCCCCGGCCCGCGGGACGGGCTGATGACCGGCCTCCACGCGCGCACCGGCTGGCCCATCTGGTCGGTCCGGACCGGCATCGAGGTCACCGTGCTCGTCATCGGCTGGTTCCTCGGCGGCAATGTCGGCGTCGGAACGCTCGCCTTCGCCCTGCTCGTCGGTCCGCTGTGCAGCTTCACGCTTCCCTTCTTCGCCATCCGGCTGCCGCAGGCCGCTGCAACGACTGCGCAGCTCGAGGGCGAACTGGAGGGCACGGCCGAGCAATCGGCCGGCCTCCGCGACGAGCAGGATGCCGCCCGTTTCGACGTGCGGGACGGCATCCTGCTCGAGTCCGACGCGGCCTCTCGCGCGCGTTCGGTGGAGCGCTCACGGTCGCCACTGGTGCGGGCCCCGCAGCCCGACCGCGAGCCTCCGGCCGCTGGGGCCGGGCGCCCCTCCCGGGTGATCGCGGCGCACTGGCTCGACGACAGGATCACCGGGAGGGTGCACGGGAGCGCTCGGGCGCGCGGGGTCTGAACGAACCGGTTCAGAGGCCCGACGCGTAGACCCGCAGGGCGTCGCGAACGAACACGGCCCCCTGCTCGCCGCCATAGTTGGCGGCGAATCGCGGGTCCGCGACGTACATGTCGCCCAGCCCGGTCAGGTAGGCGGGAGCGGGCGCGCCGGTCCCGGAGCCCGGAGTGCCCGGGATGTCGGCCAGCCACTCGGCGTGGCGACGCGCGAGCGCCTGCGCCTCGGCCGAGTCGGGCGCGATGCCGCTCTTCGCCGCCGCCTGCCAGTCGGCGGCGAGCCGCTGCTGGCGCTCCTGCCACTCCCGGCGCTCCTCCGGCGACTTGCTGCGCCACCAGCGGTCGGAAGCGGCATACGCCTCCTTGCCCCAGCGCTCCTCGACCTCGTCCTTGTACTGCGTGTGGTCGAAGCCGTCGAACATCTCCTCCGCCATGATCTCTCCTCCTGTCTGCACGGCGCGGATGGTCGTCTCGACCGACGCGATCTGCCGCGCCAGCCGCTCCTGCTCGCCGCGCAGCCACCCGAGGTGGTCGCGGAGGGCGGGCACCGCCTCCTGTCGCTCGTCGAGGACGCGGCCGATGGTCGGGAGGGCCAGTCCGAGGTCCCTGAGCAGCAGGATGCGCTGGAGCCGCACGAGGGCGTCGCGATCGTAGAAGCGGTAGCCGTTCGCTCCGATCCGGGTGGGAGGGAGCAGGCCGATGTCGTCGTAGTGACGCAACGTGCGGCTCGTCGTCCCGGCGATCCGGGCGATCTCCTGGATGGACCAGTCCATGGCCGCCTCCCTCCCTCGTCGTCCGCCGTGCGGTTCGACCACCACGCTAGGGGTTGACGTTACGTCAACCTCAAACGCGCTTGCCCCCCTTGGGCTGCAGATTCGTGCCGAATGTTGCCTCGGGAGGCTCCTAGCCACGGATTCGTGCCGAATCTCGGGGGAAGCCGCGCAGCACCCCCCAGCGCAGCCTCCCGAATTCGTGACGAATGCTGCTCAGGGGCGTCACATACTCGAGATTCGTGCCGAATGCAGGAGCGCCGAGCGCTGAGGGTCGAGCGCCGCACCCCGAGCGCCGACACCCCGCGCGCCGACGCCGTGCCCGTCAGCGCTTCGCGCGCGCCGGAACCTTCTTCTGCGGGCGGTCGAGGTCCGCGGCGGTCGGAGGCACGGTGCCCGCTTCCTGCTCAGCCGTGCGCGGGGCCGGCTCTCCGACCGTGATCGGCACCGAGTGGATGTGGATGCGAGTCTGGCTGTGCGACGCCGGCGTGAGCGGCCGCCGCGCGACAGGGCGCACGGGCTCGCCGCGACGGTCCTGACCGGGGAGGGGCCGCGACCGCCGGCCGTAGATCAGCGACGACGAGTCGAGCAGCCAGGGCACCAGCGCGACCGTGACGCCGTGGCACAGCATCAGCTGCTTGCTGATCCGGCGCGCGCGGTGGTTGTGGAGGAGCGCCTCCCACCAGTGCCCGACGATGTACTGCGGGAGGTACACCGTCACGACCTCGGAGCCGTGCTCCTCCCGGCGGTGCTTGATGTACTTCACGAGCGGCACGCCGAACTCGCGGTACGGCGACTCGATGATGGTCAGCGGCACGTGGATGTTCTGCTCGATCCACTGGCGCTGCAGCTTCTGCGTCGCCTCCTCGTCGATCGAGACGTGGACGGCCTCGATCGAGTCGTGCCGGGCGGCGATCGCGTAGTCGAGCGCCTTGAGGGCCGGCTTCTGCATCTTGCCGACGAGGACGATCGCGTGGTCGCCGACAGCCCCGAACGTGGTGGTCGGGTCGACCTCGATCTCCTTCTCGACGTCGCGGTAGTACCGGTTCACGCCGAGCATGAGGAACCAGAGGATCGGCATGAAGATGAAGACGAGATAGGCGCCGTGCGTGAACTTCGTGATCGTGACGACGATGAGGACGATCGCGGTGAGGGTGGCACCGAACGCGTTGATGCAGAGCGACCGGACGACGCTCCCGCGCTCGCGGCCGGACAGCGTGCCGGACCGGAGGAGGCTCACCCAGTGCTTCACCATGCCCGACTGCCCGAGGGTGAACGACACGAAGACGCCGATGATGTACAGCTGGATGAGCTGGGTCAGGTTCGCCTGGTACACGAGCAGGAGCACGGTCGCGGCGAGCGCCAGCAGGACCATGCCGTTCGAGTAGACGAGGCGGTCGCCGCGGGTGTTGAGCGCCTTCGGGGCGTACGAGTCGCGCGCGAGCACCGAGCCGAGGAGGGGGAACCCGTTGAACGCGGTGTTCGCGGCGAGGAGCAGCACCACGGCCGTCGCCGCCTGCACCAGGAAGAAGAAGAACGTGTTGTTGCCGAACGTAGCGGCGGCGATCTGCGCGATGAGACTGCGCTGAGGGGACGTCGCGCACTGTGCCCAGCCCTGCAGGTCGCACGGGTTCTCGGCGTAGTGCACACCGCTGATGAGAGCCGTCGCGGTCAGGCCCGCGAACAGGACGATCGCGATGCCGCCCATGAGGGCGAGGGTGGTGCGCGCGTTGCGGATCTTCGGGGTCCGGAAGGCGGGCACGCCGTTGGCCACCGCCTCCACACCGGTCAACGCGGAACAGCCGCTCGAGAAGGCGCGGAGCAGCAGCAGCACCGTCGCGGCCTGCGTGATGGAGGCGGTGTGCACCTGGTACGCGGCGGATTCGGCCACGGGCGCATTGCCGAATGCGGTCCGGACGAGCGCCGTCACGATCATCAGGAAGATGCTGCCGATGAAGATGTAGGTCGGGAGCGCGAACGCCTTGGACGACTCGCGCACGCCGCGGAGGTTGACCGCGGCCAGCACGATGACGCACAGGACGGCCAGCTCGACGCGGAAGTCGGCGAGGAACGGCAGCGCGGAGATGATGTTGTCGACGCCCGAGGCCACCGAGACCGCGACGGTGAGCACGTAGTCGACAAGGAGGGCCGAGGCGACCACGAGGCCGGCCTTCTCGCCGAGGTTCTTGTGCGCCACCTCGTAGTCGCCGCCGCCCGAGGGGTAAGCCTTGACGAGCTGGCGGTAGCTCAGGACCACCGTGACGAGCAGGATGACGACCGCCGCGGCGACCCACGGGGCGAAGCTCAAGAAGGCGAGACCGCCGAGCAGCAGGATCATCAGCAGCTCCTGCGGCGCATACGCGACGCTCGAGAGGGCATCGGAGGCGAAGATGGGTAGCGCGAGGTGCTTCGGGAGCAGTTGTCCTTCGAGCTTTTCGCTCGGAAGCGGGTCGCCGATCAACCAGCGCTTCGGGGATCTCCCCTCATTTGTCACGAGGGTCGAGAATACTCGCTGGCAATGCCCTGTCAAGTCGGCGGGTCGCCGCCGAGCTCCCCGGCGATTCTGCAAACACTGGAGGCCGCCTCCCCCGCGTGTCGCGCGCCTTGATCCGGCGCGGCACTGTGCGGTTCAGCGGCCTCCTTGAACGCTCGATGAGCATTCTCTGTGTGTTTGCAAAAGCCTGCCTGGGCGTCACTCAGGGACGGTCCAGCGCCTCCGCGAACCGGCGGTACAGGAGGTTCAACTCCTCCGTGAGGAAGGGCACGACCTCGGCGGGGAGGGTTCCGCGCGCCGCACGAGTCCTGAGGTCGGTCCGGATCGACTGACGGAACTCGTTGACGGCGGCCTCCGCCTCCCGGACGGCAGCAGCGGCTGCGGCACGGCTGTCGCGGCCGGCGTCCGCCGCCTCCTGGCGGGCCTGCTGCCTCGGGTTGACCCGGGTCGAATCGCGAGATGCCTCCCGAGCGGCCGACGCGAGCTCGGCGCGAAGTGCGCGCATCGCGTCGTCGACACCCGCGCGCACCTCATCGGCGAGGCGTCGCACCGAGTCGGTGACCTCCTCCTCGATGGCGCCCAGCTCGTTCTCGCGCGCGGCGAGCTCGGCGCGGCCGGCATCGGTGATGGAGTAGACGGTCTTGCGGCCGTCGACCGTCTTGGTGACGAGCCCCTCCTCCTCGAGCTTCGCGAGGCGGGGGTAGATCGTGCCCGCGCTCGGACTGTAGGTGCCGCCGAAGCGGTCGGAGAGCGCCTGGATCAGCTCGTAGCCATGCTTCGGCGACTCGGCGAGGAGGCTGAGCAGGTAGAGCCGGAGGCTTCCGTGGGAGAAGACGGGACTCACGCCGACGCCTCCCCCTCGTCAGGGCGGGACTCGCCGGTCGCGCCCGTGGCCGGTCCGGTGGGGGAGGCACCCGCCGCGGCCCCGGCGGAACCGGCGGCGGAGGACCAGGCGGACCCGGTGCTGCGGATCACGGAGGCGTTGCCCGACACCGAGTTGACACTGATGTCGACCCAGGAGCCGTCGAGGCTCCCGGACGTGCCCGTGTACCCCTTGCCCGCATAACCGGCGACGCTGACGCTGTCGATCTGGAGCTTGCCGGAGACGGAGTTGATGCGGTACCTCGCGCCGAGGGCCTCCGGGATGCGGATCGTCGTGTCACCCGAGACCGTGTTGACCTGGATCTCGTCGGGCGTCCCCGCGATGTCGACCATCACGTCGGCGGAGACCCCGTCGACCGAGAACCGGCTGATCGCTCCCGAGGCCGTGACGTCGCCCGTGACCGTGTGCGCCACGACACGGCCCGTGTGGCCCCGGGCCGAGAGCTCGCCGTTGACCGAGTTCAGCTCGATGGCTCCGGTGAGACCGTCGGCGACGATCTCGCCCGAGACGGTGCTCAGCCGGGCATCGGTGTTCAGCCCCGAGATGAGGGCCGCCGCGGAGACCACGCCGAACTTGAGCTCGACGTCGCGCGGGACGAGCACGCTGACGTCCGCCTTCGCGCTCGAACGCATCGAGGAGAAGACCTCGATGAAGTTGTCCCACCGCAGCTGCGGGTGGTCGATCTCGAGACGGTCGCCGTCGATCGAGACCTTGAGGTCGCGGCCCTGGACCGAGTGCACCTCCACGCGCGCACCGGGCTCATCGTGCCCGATGATGTCGATCTGACCCCCGAGGAGGCCGACCTTCAGCGCCCGGACGGTCTCCACATCGATCGTGCGGCTCTCGCCGGGCTGAATCAGCCACTTCTCCTGTGCCATGCTTCCTGCTCCTTACCTGCGGCCCTTGCCGGGGCCTGGGCGACTCGCGTTATATCGCGACTGTTGACTGTGGACACGATATATCGCGAGTAGAGGCGGCGCAAGGGGCGGAAGGCGGGTGCGGGCGGAAATCGGGGGCGGGTGGGGGGAACCCTGAGGGGTGGGCGGGGGCGCGGAGGCGGCCGGCGCGGGAGGTGGCTGCGGCGCGGGGGTGGCTTCGGGGCGGGGAGGCGACTGCCGCGGGGAAGGCGACTGCCACGGGGAGGGCCCAATACCGGGGCCCGCGCCCCTCCTCGCGCGGCTGGCGACGTGAACGGTCACTTATGGCCCCCTCACGGTCGGAATTGTGGCCGTGAGGGGCCATAAGTGACGGTTCAATCGTTCAACGGTTGACCAGGCTGTGGAAAACCTCCCGCCCGCCGAGGCGGGACGCGGCGGCACGCGCGCACCGCCCCTCCCTCACCGCCGCAACCAGGGCTGCAGAAGGCGCGTGACGAACGGCAGGAGCACGTACGTCATCGTCGGGGTCAGGCAGAGCGTCGAGATGAGCACGGTCGCGAGCGGCCACAGCGTGTGCCAACCGGGCACGAACGCGGTCGTCAGAGAGGTGAACGCCAGCGAGAGCGGGAAGAAACCGAGCCAGATGGTGACCGCCTGCTTCCAGCGCGGCGGTGCGGCGGGAGCGCCCGGCGTCGGTTCGTCGAACCAGCCCTCGATGCCCGTGCGGCGCTCGACGCGGGAGACCTCGACGAGTTCGCGTCCCTCGTAGAGCCAGTCGGCCCGGTCGTCGGATGCCTCCCAAGCCTCCAGGGTGGCGGCATCGGCGAAGCGGTAGAGCATGTGCCATTCGTCCGAGTCGGCGCGAGCGCGCACCCAGCCGGACCCGAGGAAGCCCTCGTAGCGGTTGGCCAGATTGACGCCGGACTGCACCCAGCGGGTGACCTCGGCAAGGCGGCTGCCATCGACGCGGCGGGTGATGGACACGGTTACCGGGAGGCGGAGCGCTTGTGGCGCGGACTGCAGAGGCTCTTGTGGAGTCATGCCTCCATTGTCGCCATGACACGTTTCGCATGCATTTCGGGCGCACGGCGAGAGGGGCGCGGGCGTGCGCGCGGGAGGAGGAACCGGGGCGCAGCGGGGAGGAACCGGGGCGCAGCAGAGCCGAGCCGGGGCGCAGCAGGGAGGAACCGGGGCGCAGCAGGGAGGAACCGGGCCGCAGCAAGGAGGAACGGACCGCAGCCGCGCGTCACCGCGGCGCGATGAGGGGCGGCCCGTCGCGCACGACGAGCCGCGGCACCACCAGGCGGTGGCGCGGGTCGTCGACGGCGGATCCGGGCTGAACGCGGCCTCCGTGCGCCCCGGTGAGCAGTTCGAGCACGCCCGACGCGACCTCGTCGAGCGGCTGCTCCACGCTCGAGAATCCGAGCGACGCGGCGACCGGCGTGTTGTCGTAGCCGATCACGGGCAGGGTGCCGCCGCAGACCGCGAGGGCTCCGAGCGCGAGGGAATCGGAAACGCACACCACGCCGTCGAGACCGTCCGGCCCGGCCTGATCGCGAAGTCTGCGCATCGCATCGGCACCGAACGCGACCCTGTCCTCGGTGGCGGTCTGGAGGCGCCCGAGCTCGCTCTCGCCGACGACCGCACCCTCGCGCATCGCCTCGAGCCACCCCTCCCGCCGGTCATCGCCGGTGCCGGAGCCGCTGGGCCAGCCGATGAAGCCGACCCTGCGCGCGCCGCGTTCGAGCAGATGGCGGGTGGCCTCGCGCACGCCCGCCCGGCCGTCGACATCGACCCAGAGGTGCTGGGGGTCCGTCATGTCGTGAATGCCCCAGGGGCGCCCGAAGGTGACGAAGGACTGGCGGTGCTCGATCAGCCACTCGGTCCGCGGATCGCCGTGGAAGGTCGAGGTGAGCACGAACGCGTCGACGTCGGCCGCGTCCGAGAGGCGGCGGAACTGCTCGATCTCGCCGGCCGTGTCGGCGGCGGTGAACAGGAGCACCCGCAGACCCAGGCGGTCGGCCTGTTCGGTGAGCGCGTGGAGGAAGCGGTCCAGGATGCTGCCCGAGATGCCGTCCTGCGTCATCGGGTCGAGCCGGATGCCGATGGTCGAGCTCTTCTGCGTGCGCAGCCGCCGCGCGGAGGCGTGGGGCCGGTACCCCAGCGAGAGGATGGCCGCCTGGACGCGCTCGCGCGTCTCGGGGCGGACGATCTCGGGGGCGTTGAGCACATTAGAGACGGTCTGACGCGAGACGCCGGCCGCACCGGCCACATCGCTCACCGTGGGCTGCGCACCCATGCCGTCCCTCCTCACCCGTACTGGATAGACCCTAGCGGCGCGCTTGACACGTCCGGAAGCACGCGGTTACTGTGGCAACCATCCAGTTTGATCGATCAAAATCTACAGCAACGGCGTCCGATTTGATCGATCAAAGCCTAGGAGAACGGCCCGGCACCGAAGGAGGTGGGATGCACGCGAAGCGGCGCAGCGTCCCTCCCCGGCGTGCGGGCCATTCCTCCACATGCCGCACCATCCCCGGGGTCATCCACGACTTTGCCGACCCACCCCTCGTGAGCCCGACCGCTCGGACACACTGACACCAAGGAGACACACAATGCGAAGAATCACCCATCGCCTGCTCGCGGGCGGCGCCGTCGCCGCCGCGGCAGCGCTCGCGCTCACCGCGTGCGGGTCCGGCTTCGGCGGCGGGAGCAGCGACAGCTCCACCGGCAAGCTGACCTCGTCCAACAAGGCGCTGACCGTGATGATCGGGTCGTCGGGCGATGCCGAGACGAAGGCCGTCAACTCCGCGGTCGCCGACTGGTCCAAGAGCTCGGGCACCAAGACCACCGTCGTCGCGGCGAGCGACCTCAACCAACAACTCTCGCAGGGCTTCGCCGCCAAGAAGCCCGCCGACGTCTTCTATCTCTCGACCGACGCACTCGCCGGCTACGCCTCGAACGGCTCCCTGCTCGCGTACGGCGACCAGCTCAGCAACAAGGGCGACTTCTACCCGAGCCTCGTGAAGTCCTTCACCTACGACGGCAAGTTCTACTGCGCGCCGAAGGACTTCTCCACGCTCCAGCTCATCATCAACACCGACTCGTGGAGCAAGGCGGGGCTGACCGACTCCGACATCCCGAAGACGTGGGATCAGCTCGAGTCCGTCGCCAAGAAGCTCACGACCGGCGGCCAGGTCGGCCTCGGCATCTCGGGCGAGTACGCGCGCATCGGCGCCTTCATGACGCAGGCCGGCGGCAATCTCATGAACGATGACAGCACCAAGGCCACGGCCGACAGCGACGCCAACGTGAAGGCGCTCGAGCAGGTCAAGAAGATGCTGAACGACGGCGACCTCAAGTACGCGAAGGACCTCGGCGCCGGCTGGGGCGGCGAGGCGTTCGGCAAGGGCCTCGCGGCGATGACGATCGAGGGCAACTGGATCACCGGCGCACTCAAGTCCGACTACCCGAACATCAAGTACAAGGTCGCGGAGCTCCCCGCGGGCCCCGCGGGCAAGGGCACGCTCCAGTTCACCAACTGCTGGGGCATCGCCGCCGACAGCCCCAACCAGGCCGCCGCCCTGAAGCTCGTCGAGAAGCTGACCAGCAAGAGCGACCAGCTCACCTTCTCCAAGGAGTTCGGACCGATGCCGTCGATCAAGTCGGCCGCCTCCGAGTGGAAGTCGGAGAACCCTGACCTCGTCCCGTTCCTGAACGCGGCCGACTACGCGAAGGGCGTCCCGACCGCCAAGGGCGCCGCCGACGTCGTCACCGATCTGAACAGCAAGCTGGAATCGCTTCAGACCGGCGACCCGAAGGCGATCCTCCAGGCGACCCAGAAGAACCTCGAAGCGCTGTTGAAGTAAGGACCAGCCATGTCGCAAGCCACGAGTCGGTCTCGCCGTTCCGGAATCCGGCGCGGCGAGGCCGCCTCGGGGTGGGTCTTCACCGCCCCGGTCGTCATCCTCCTCGGAGTGTTCCTCGTCATCCCCGTCCTCATGGCGCTGTGGGTGAGCTTCTCCGACTGGGGCGGCCGCGGCAGCCCCTTCTCCTCCGACGTCCACTTCGTCGGGTTCGACAACTACACGAAGCTCCTCGCCGGGGGCGGACTCGCCGAGCAGGACTTCGGGACCTCTCTCAAGAACAACGCCTGGTACGTCGTGCTGGTCGTCCCCATCCAGACCGCGATGTCGCTCTTCCTGGCGGTCCTGGTCAACCGCGCCATCCTCCGGGGCCGCGGCTTCTTCCGCACCGCCTTCTACTTCCCGTCCGTGACCAGCTCGGTCGCGATCACGGTGCTCTGGCTGTTCCTCTTCAGCACGAGCGGCGCCGTCAACAAGGTGCTCTCGTGGTTCGGCATCCACGGCCCGAACTGGTTCAACGACCCGTCCGGGATCATCCACAACCTGCTGGCAGAGTTCGGCGTGACGCAGGGCCCCGCTGCCCTGACGCAGAACACCCTGCTCGGCGTCTCCTGGTGGGACTGGCTCGGCGGCCCCTCGGTCGCCATGACGGCATACATCATCATGGCCGTCTTCACCACGAGCGGGACCTTCATGCTGCTCTTCATCGCGGCGCTGCAGAACCTCGGCGGCGATGTCACCGAGGCCGCCGAGGTCGACGGAGCGAACGGCTGGCAGCGATTCTGGCGCATCACGCTGCCCCAGCTGCGGCCCACGCTGTTCACGGTGCTGACGCTGGGCCTCATCGGCTGCTGGCAGGTCTTCGACCAGATCTACACCGGCACCCGCGGCGCACCCGGCAAGACCACGCTGACCCCCGCCTACCTCTCCTACAAGACCTCGTTCGTCGACCAGGCATGGGGCCAGGGGGCCGCGATCGCGTTCATCCTGTTCGTGATCATCGTGGTCTTCACGATCTTCCAGCGCTGGGTCCTCGCCGAGCGCAAGGTCTCCACGCGCCGCATGCGGCTCTACCAGCCGTCCGTGTCCGCGGCCACCGCCGCTGTGAACGCCGGAGGAGCAGGGCCCGCTGCCACCGCGGACGACGATCGCCCGACCACGAAGGGAGACCGCCGATGACGACGGTCACGAGCAGCTCTCCGACCACGGTCCCGGCGTCGCCGAGAACCACCCGGCCGAGCGGACGGCGCCCGCGTCGGTCGACCGGCGCCGTCGTGGCGACATCGGTGACCTACGCGATCCTCATCGCGCTGGCGGTCATCTACATCATGCCGTTCCTGATCCAGGTGGCCACCTCGTTCAAGACCGACGCCGACGCCGCCTCCAACCCGGTCGCGCTCATCCCGCAGACCTTCACCACGGCGGCCTACTCGCGGTTGTTCCTCAACTCCGACTTCCCGGTCTGGTTCGCGAACTCGGCCTTCGTGACCGTCCTCGTCACTCTCGGTCGCGTGTTCTTCGACTCGCTCGCCGGGTACGCTCTCGCGCGCCTCCACTTCCGGGGCCGCGGAGTCGTGTTCGCCGGGCTGGTGGCGGTCATGTCCGTACCGATGGTCGTGCTGCTCATCCCGAAATTCCTGGTGATCAACCAGCTCGGGATGTACGACTCCTACACCGGGATGATCCTGCCGCTGCTCACCGATGCCGCCGGCGTCTTCATCATGAAGGGGTTCTTCGAGTCCATCCCGGCGAGCGTGGAGGAGCAGGCCCGCATCGACGGCGCCGGCACCTTCCGCGTCTTCTGGTCGATCGTCCTGCCGATGGCCCGTCCGGCCCTCGTCACGATCATCATCCTGTCCTTCCAGGGCTCCTGGAACGAGCTCGCCCACTTCATCGTCTCCACCCAGGACCCTGCGCTCACGACGCTCACCAAGGGCGTCGCCGGACTGGCGAGCGGGCAGCTGAGCCAGGGCAGCCAGTACCCGCTCAAACTCGCCGCTGCAGCGATCATGACGATCCCGGTGGCCGTCCTGTTCTTCGTGTTCCAGCGACGCATCATGAACACGAGCGAAGGGGCGGTCAAGGAATGACGACCGCCAGCACCTCCACGCACACCTCACCGCCCCGACCGAGCACCACCCCGTTCGAGCACGACCCCGGAGACACGAAACCCCCGATGACCCAGCCGCTGCAGCCCCTCCTCCACGACAGCGTCGTGACCCTGACCGCGCCGAGCCAGGTGTGGTCCGCCTCCGACGGCTCCGCGGGCACGCGCGCCATCCACGGCTTCTACCACTCCGACCTCCGTCTCCTCGACCGCATCCGCCTGACCGTCGACGGCGCAGCCCCCGAGCACATCGCGACGGCGACGCCCGACGCCGCCACCGCGGTCTTCACCTCGCTCGCCCGGGGCATCGATGACGCGACGGCCGATCCGCGCGTGCGGATCGATCAGACGCGGACCACGGCGCCCGGTCGGCTCGACGAGCGGATCGTCGTCCGCAATGCCCTCGGCTCCGCGGTCCGCGCCACGCTCGCGGTCGACCTGTCGGCCGACTTCACTCCCATGCAGGAGGTCAAGGCCGGACTGCGCGGGAGCGCCGCGCCGATCACCCGTCAGACGACCGCCGCAGGACTCGTGTTCCGCTCCGGAGACGTCTCGGTCACGCTCTCGGCCCCCGACACCTCCTTCACTGCCGACGAGACCTCGCTGACCTTCCGCTGGCAGATCGACGTCCCGGCGAACGGCGAGGTCGCGCTCGCCTGGTCGGCCGCCGTCGACGACCCGACCGCCGTCGTCGCGGGAGCCGCACCGTCCGCCGAGTGGTCGGCGTTCCGCGCCGAGACGGGCGACTCCCGCCTCGCCGCGTGGCTGAGCCGGGCCCTGGCCGATCTCCAATCCCTGCGCATGACGACCGTCGCCCACCCCGACGACGTCTTCCTGGCGGCCGGCGCACCCTGGTTCTTCACCCTCTTCGGTCGCGACTCGATCTGGGCGGCGCGGATGCTCCTCCCGCTCGGCACCGAGACGGCGGCCTCGACGCTTCGCGTCCTCGCGCGGTTCCAGGGCACCGAGACCGTCGCCGAGACCGCCGAGCAGCCGGGCAAGATCATGCACGAGCTCCGGTCCGGCACGCTCACCATCCCGGGCGAAGGGGTCGTGCTCCCACCGCTCTACTACGGCACGGTCGACGCGACCGCGCTGTGGGTCTGCCTGCTGCACGACGCGTGGCGCTGGGGCATGCCGGGTCACGAGGTGGAGGCGCTCCTCCCGCACCTCGAGGCGGCGCTCGCCTGGATGCGCGATTACGGCGACAGCGACGGGGACGGCTTCCTCGAGTACGTCGACTCGACCGGCCACGGACTCGCCAACCAGGGCTGGAAGGACTCCGGCGACTCCATCCAGTGGAGGGACGGCACCCTCGCTGAGGGCCCGATCGCCCTGTGCGAGGTCCAGGCGTACGCCTACGAGGCCGCGATCGGAGGGGCCGACCTGCTCGACGCCTTCGGGCGGCCCGGCGCCGACCGGTGGCGTCAGTGGGCCGCAGCGTTGAAGCAGCGGTTCGCCGACGAGTTCTGGATCGACGCGCCGGACGGCGCATACCCGGCCGTCGCCCTCGATGCCTCCAAGCGCCGCGTCGACACGCTGACCAGCAACATCGGCCACCTTCTCGGCACCGGAATCCTTACCCCGGAGCAGTCCGAGCTCGTGGCCCGTCGACTGGTGTCGCCCGAGCTCTCCTCGGGCTACGGTCTTCGCACCATGTCGACGGACTCCGACGGCTACTGGCCGCTGAGCTACCACGGTGGCAGCGTCTGGGCGCACGACACGGCCATCGCCGTGCTCGGGCTCGCACGGGACGGGCACCGCGAGGAGGCCGCCGTCCTCGCCGACGGCCTGCTCGCCGCCGCCGAGGGCTTCGGCTACCGCATGCCGGAGCTGCACTCGGGCGACAGCGCGACGGACAGTGCCGTCCCGGTTCCGTACCCTGCGGCCTGCCGCCCCCAGGCCTGGTCGGCCGCAGCCGCCGTGGCCGTCCTCCAGGCGAAGCTCGGGCTGACCGCCGACGCCCCGGCCGAGCGCCTCGACGTCGACCCCGATCCGTCGGCCGGTTTCATGCGGGTGCACGGCGTTCGCTTCGCCGGAGAACCGCGCGACATCGCCGCGGGGTGACCGGAGCGAGATCGGATCCGTCGGGTGGCGCGGCTCGACGGTCGGTTACAGCTGCGCCATGATCTGGCGCGCGATCACGCGACCGGCCCGATTCGCGCCGATCGTCGACGCCTGAGGGCCGTAGCCCGCGAGGAAGATCCGCGGATCCTGCCAGGACGCACCGGAGGCGACGGTGAGACCTCCCGCCTTCTCGCGGAGGCGCAGCGGAGCGAGGTGCCGCAGCTCGGGCCGGAACCCGGTCGCCCAGATGATCGCGTCCGCGGGTGTCCTCGTCCCGTCGGGCCAGACCACGGCACGCTCCTCGATCCGCGTGAACATGGGCCGCTCCTTCAGCAGCCCGCGCTCGACTCCGGCGGCGATGCGCCTGGTGCGCGGGACCCCCGTGCCGCTCACAATGCTCGGCAGGGCCTTGCCGGCGCGGGCGGCGGCGTCCTGCTGCGCCACGGCGGCAACGCCGCCCTCGATGGTCAGTTCGGACTCGTCGCGGAATTCGACCGGACGACGGGTCGCCCAGGCCAGCGACGACGCGACGCCCTCCAGCTCCAGCAGGAAGCCGATCGCGCTCGTCCCTCCCCCGACCACGACCACCGACTGACCGGCGAACTCCTGCGCCGAGCGGTAGGTGGAGGTGTGGACGTGCCGCCCCGCGAAGTCGCCCATGCCGGGGTAGTACGGGATGAACGGCGAGCCCCATGTCCCGCTCGCGTTGACGACCATGCGCGTGATGGTCTCGCCCTCGCTGTGCTGCACCACGAGATCGGCACCGCGATCGAAGACGCTCGACACGGCGACCGGCCGGCGGACATCGAGGCCGAAGTGCTCCTCGTAGCGCCGGTAGTAGCCGGCGACGATGTCACGGGCCGGGAGGGACCGGTCGGCCGTCTCGAAGCTGAGCCCGAGCTCGGCCATCCCGGGGAGGTCGGTGACGTGGTGGGCGCTCCCGAGCTTGAGCGCGTCCCACCGGTGCTGCCAGGCGCCTCCGGTGCTCGGACCCCGGTCGTAGACAAGGAAATCGACGCCCGGATCGAGCTCGAATCGACGCAGATAGTAGGCGACCGCGAGGCCCGCCTGACCGGCGCCGATGACCACGACCTGGGTCTGCGTCGTCGTCGTGCTCACCCACTCATCCCATCATTTCCCGCTGTGCGGCGACACCGGGCTCACAGGGCCCACCATGCTAAACTCGATGCTAGTTTTTCTTGTTTCTGTTCATCTCCCGGGATCCCGCCCGGGCTGGGACCAAAAGGGGGTCACGCATGGGGCGCGGCCGTCAGAAGGCGAAGCACACCAAGATCGCTCGCCAGTTGAAGTCTTTCAGCCCTGACGTCAACTACGACGCTCTCGAGCGCGAGTTGACCGGGCATTCCCACAACGACGACAGTCAGTACGACAAGTGGGCGGACTACGAGCCCGCCAGCACGTACGAGTACGACGACGAGGACGAAGAGACCGGTACGCCCAAGCGCGCCTGACCTGCACCTCAGAAGCCGGCCCCCCGGGCCGTCACCGCGCGGAACAACCCGAACAGTCCCACCACGCCTCCGACCGTCACCAGCGCCGCGCCGACGAGGAGGAACAGGTCCTGGGCTGTGGCCGCCGTCGGTCCCGTTGCGGTCGGGTCGCCGACGGGCAACGACGAAGACGGGCCGGCCGGCGGCCGGACGCGGAGCGGGCCCGCGCCTCCCCCGGCGCTCGGTGTGCCGACGCCGACCGCCCCGGCGGGAGCGACCGCGGGCAACGCGACCGTCGCCGAGGCGGTCGTCACACCGGCGCTCGACCGCTGCAGCAGGACGAAGAACGTGGAGGCGCCCGATCCGGCCGCGCGCGGCACCAGCGGAACCGTCACGGTCGCAGACGCCTGGCCGTCTGCCAGCACCACCGTGCCACGACTCGCGACGTAGTCGGAGCCGGCGTGAGCGGTCCCGTCCGCCGTCGTGTACTCGACCGTTGCCTCGCCGGTCGCGATCGTTCGGCTCACCGTGAGAAGGGCGTCCGCGCTGCCGGCCACGACGCTGTCGGCCGCGACGGACAGCGGGCCGCTCGCGGGCGTCGCGGCGACGACGGTGGACGCTGTCGCCGCCCGCAACGTCGACCCCTCGGCGGGGACGTACCGCGCCTCGATCGTGTGCGAGCCGGCCGAGGGCAGCGGGATTCTCGCGCGAGCCACACCTCCAGGACCGAGGGAGGCGGCGACCGGTTCGCCGCCGTCGACCGCGAACTGAACCGTGCCCGTCTCAGGCGCGCCGAGCAGCATGCGGGTCACGACCGCCGTGACCGTGACGGTGCTTCCGGCGGGCGCGGACGAGTCCGCGCCGATGGTCACGACGGTGGCGTCGGTGCACGCCGGCGCTGGGTCGCCCAGCGAGACGGTCTGCCCGTCCAGCCGCCACGAGGCCGACGGGTCGGCCGCGGCGTCGAAGGTGAGCGCCCAGACGCCGTGGTGCTCGCCCGGTTCGAATGCGCCCGGTTGGCCGCGATCGGGTCCCCCGACGGTCACGTCGTTGTCGCCGGCTCCTGGGGCGAGGGTCGCCGTCGTGGAGGCGGTGGAGCGGTATCCGAGCACGACGGTCCGGGCGGTGACCGCGCCGAGCGGGGCATCCTGCGCGCAGTCGACCAGCGGAACGACGGCGGCCGGCTCGGTGGGCACAGGAGCACCGGTGGGCACAGGAGCACCCGTGGGCACAGGAGCGGGTGAGGCGGCGCCGGCCGGCATTGCCACGCTCAGCGCGGCCCCGAGGGCGATGCCCACCACGGCGGCTCCGCAGGCCCAGCGAACGAGGGCATGCGGACGGCTCACAGGTCATGACTCTAACGGCTGGAGGCCGGCCGCCGCTCGGACCAAAAAGGGTGACGCGACGGCGATGCGTCAGGCTGCGGCGTAAGAACCGACGAGGCGCACCGCGCCTCCATCGACTCCCTTGGCGCCCTGCTCGAACCCGGTGAGGTCACGGGCCGTCGTCGAGACCGCGCCCGCCCGCCAGGTCGGGATCCCATCGGCCGTGACGGCCGCCGCGATGGCGTCTGCGTGCTCGGGGGCCACCACGGCGAACATGCCGATGCCGAGGTTCCAAGTGCCTTCGCTCGACTCCAGGCTGCTGCCGGCGAGGTCGCTCAGAACGCGGAACACGGGCGACGGCGACCAGGTCGATCGGTCCACCTCCACCCACGAGCCGACCGGCAGGACTCGCGCGAGGTTGGCCGCGATGCCGCCGCCGGTCACGTGGCTGAGCGAGTGGACGGCACCGTCGAAGCGGTCGTCGCCGAGCACACGGAGGAGCGGGGCGGTGTAGAGGCGCGTGGGCTCGAGCAGCGCCTCCCCGACGACGCCGCCGAACTCCTCCGAGCGGTCGGTGAATCCGATGGCGCGCTGAGCGAGGATGTGGCGGACCAGCGAGAAGCCGTTCGAGTGGAGGCCGGAGGAGGCCATCGCCAGGACGACGTCGCCGTCCTGCACGCGCTCGGCACCGAGGACCCGGTCGGCCTCGACCGCTCCGACAGCCGCGCCGGCCACGTCGTAGTCGTCCGCGCCGAGCAGACCGGGGTGCTCCGCGGTCTCGCCCCCGACGAGCGCCGTGCCGGTCGCCTCGCAGGCACGCGCGATTCCCGCCACGATCGCCGCGATGCGCTCGGGGACGACCTTGCCGCAGGCGATGTAGTCGGTCATGAACAGCGGGCGAGCGCCGACCACGACGATGTCGTCGACGACCATGCCGACGAGATCCTGACCGATGGTGTCGTGCTTGTCGAGCGCCTGAGCGATCGCCACCTTGGTGCCGACCCCGTCGGTCGAGGTGGCGAGCAGCGGGCGGCGGAAATCTTTGAGGGCGGACACGTCGAACAACCCGGCGAACCCGCCGACGCCGCCGAGCACCTCCCGGCCCTGTGTGCGCGAGACGGCGGCCTTCATCAGCTCGACGGCCCGGTCGCCCGCGGCGGTGTCGACGCCGGCGGCGGCGTACGAGGAGGACGAGGATGCGCTGCTGTCGGTCACCGGACAATCGTACCGGTGGGCTCTCGGCCGGGTCGCGTCCCCGACGGTCGGCCCGAGCGGGCCGGGTGTTGACCCGGCGAAAGGTCGGCGCTACGGTTACTAAACCACTAGGTTGATAAAGGGCGTGGTTGAACAAATGGAAGACGCGCTGGACCGGGCGTTCGCGGCCCTGGCCGATCCCGTGCGACGGGCCATCGTCGCGCGGCTCAGCCGGGGCCCGTCGACCCTGGGCGAGCTCGCGGAGCCGTTCGACATCACCCCCCAGGCCGTCTCCAAGCACATCAGCGTGCTGGAGGCGGCGGGCCTCGTCATCCGGACCCGGGAGGCGCAGCGCCGCCCGGTCCACCTAGACCCGGCCGCCCTCGAGCGCCTGACCGCGTGGATCGACCGCTACCGGCTGGAAGCGGAATCGCGGTACCGGCGCCTCGACTCGCTGCTCGCCGACGAGCACGTCGAGCAGCACCGGAGCAAGGAGAAGGAATCATGAGCAACCCCGTCATCATCGACGCCCGACCGGGCACCCCGTACGCCGACATCACCCGCGAGTTCGAGGCACCGGTCGAGGCCGTGTTCCGCGCCCACGCGGACCCCGAGCTCTATGCGACCTGGATCGGTCCACGCGGGCTCGAGACGACCGTCACGCAGTGGGACTTCCGGAGCGGAGGCGGCTACGCGTTCGAGCAGCGCGACAAGGAGGGTGTCTACGCGTTCCGCGGCGTCTTCCACACCGTGATCGAGAACGAACTGATCATCCAGACCTTCGAGTACCTCGGCGCACCGGGTGAGGTCAGCCTTGACCGCCGGTTCGAGGCGCTTCCCGAGGGCCGCTCCCGGCTCGCCGGCCACTCCGTGTTCACCTCCGTGGAGGCGCTGGAGGGCATGATCGCGTCCGGCATGGAATACGGCGTCCGCGAAGGCTACGAGAAGCTCGACGAGCTCCTGGCACGCTGACGCCGCCGGTCCTACTCCTGCCGGCCCGGGTCGCCGAAGCTGAGCAGCGGCTCCAGCTCGCTGTCCGGCCCGGGCTCGCAGCCGTCGGACGTCGCGTCCGAGCCGTCGTCCGTGGGCGCGACGGCCGGTCGCTCGAGCAGATTCTTGCCCAGGTGGTGGGCGTCGGGGAGCTCGATCGGGTACTTGCCGGTGAAGCACGCGGTGCAGAGGCGCTCGCGCGGCTGCTCGGTGGCGGCGATCATGCCGTCCTCCGAGAGGTAGCCGAGGCTGTCCGCGCCGATCGACTGGCGCACCTCCTCGACCCCGAGGCCGGTGGCGATGAGCTCGGCGCGCGACGCGAAGTCGATGCCGTAGAAGCAGGGCCACGTGATGGGCGGGCTCGAGATCCGGACGTGCACCTCGGCGGCCCCCGCCTCCCGCAGCATGGACACCAGGGCGCGCTGCGTGTTTCCGCGGACGATCGAGTCGTCGACGACGACGAGGCGCTTGCCCTTGATGACCTCCTTCAGCGGGTTCAGCTTGAGCTTGATGCCGCGCTGGCGGATGGTCTGCGACGGCTGGATGAACGTCCGGCCGACGTAGGAGTTCTTGACGAGTCCCTGCCCGAACGGGATGCCCGACGCCTGGGCGTAGCCGATCGCCGCCGGCGTTCCCGACTCGGGCGTCGGGATGACGAGGTCGGCCTCGACCTCGTGCTCGCGCGCCAGCTGACGCCCCATCTCGACGCGGGCCTCGTAGACGCCGCGGCCCGCGATGGTCGTGTCCGGGCGGGCGAGGTAGACGTACTCGAAGACGCAGCCCGCCCGCTTCTCCTCGGCGAAACGGCGGCTGCGCAGCCCGTTCTCATCGATGGCGATCAGCTCGCCGGGCTCGACCTCGCGCACGAAGCTCGCGCCGACGATGTCGAGCGCCGCGGTCTCGGAGGCGACGACCCAGCCGCGCTCCAGCCGGCCGAGCACGAGCGGGCGGACGCCCTGCGGGTCGCGCGCGGCGTACAGGGTGTGCTCGTCCATGAACACGAGGCAGAAGGCGCCGCGGAGACGCGGGAGCACCTCCACCGCGGTCGCCTCGAGCGTGTGGTCGAGGTCGCCCGTGAGGAGCGCCGTGACCACGGCGGTGTCGGTCGTGTTGCCGCGCGACAGCTCGCCATCGTGCTGCGGGTAGCGCTCGTGGACGAGTTGCATCAGCTCGGCGGTGTTGGTCAGGTTGCCGTTGTGCCCGAGGGCGACGGTGCCGCTGGACGTGCTCCCCAGCGTCGGCTGCGCGTTCTGCCAGCTGGAGGCGCCGGTCGTCGAGTAGCGCGTGTGGCCGACGGCGATGTGGCCCGGGAGGGAGTTGAGCGCGTTCTCGTTGAAGACCTGGGACACGAGCCCCATGTCTTTGTAGATGAGGATCTTGCTGCCGTCGCTCGTCGCGATGCCCGCCGACTCCTGCCCGCGGTGCTGCAGGGCGTAGAGGCCGAAGTAGCTGAGCTTCGCGACCTCCTCACCGGGTGCCCAGACGCCGAAGACGCCGCAGGCATCCTGCGGGCCCTTCTCGCCGGGCAGCAGTTCGTGACTGAGAAGACCGTCGCCTCCGGCCACAGCGGGACCCCTTTCCTCGGGATGTCGGGATGTTCAGCTCTCGATGTCGGTGCGGGCGCCGGGCTCCGGCTTCTCGACCTCGGCCTGCTCGGCAGGCTCGGCCTCGGGGGTGCGCACATCGATTCTATCCGCCTCGACGCGGCGCGCCCTCCGGGCGGTCATGCGGTCGAGGAGGAGCGCCACCACGGCACCGACGACGACGCCGATGACCGCGCAGACCGCCAGCAGGAAACCGAAGACGGTGCCCCGGTCGTAGGTGGGGTTCGACGGGAACGCGAACGTGAGGATGAGCGCCACGACCGCGAAGACGACCGCACCGGTCACCATGAACCGGAAGTACCGCGGCGAGCGCCGCACGCTCACCTCGGTCCGCTCCTCCGTCTCGGTGGCGGCGGGTTCGGGCTGGTCGTCGGTCATGCCTCCATTGTCGCTCACCGAGGCTGGGGGCTCCCCCACCGGGTCTCAGCGACCGCTAGTAGCGCAGCGGGAGGAGGCCCTCGAGCGAGGCCCGCTGACCGGAGGCGTGCACCCGCCCGGTGGCGACGCCCTCCTCCCAGCCGACGGAGCCCGACGCGAGGGCGAGGAACGTGTCGGCGTCCGTCTCGATGACGTTCGGCGGCGTCCCGCGGGTGTGACGGGGACCGGGGATGCACTGCACCGCGCCGAACGGCGGGACCCGCACCTCCACGGTGTTGCCGGGCGCCCGCTCGGCGAGGAGCTGGAGCAGGTAGCGCACCGCGGTCGCACGCGTCTCGCGCGGGACGTCTCCGCCGAGAGCGGCGCGGACGGCGGGCCCACCGGTCTCGTCGGGGATCTTCGCTCTGGCCATGGGGCCATCCTCCCACCGGCGACCGGGACGGCCAGCGCCCGCGCCTCCCTCTAGCATGGGGGCGTGAAGATTCTGGTCCTCGGCTCGGGCGCGCGCGAGCACGCCATCATCACGTCGCTGCTCAGCGAGGAGGCGGGTCACGACATCGTCGCGGCTCCCGGCAACGCGGGCATCGCCCAGGACGTGGCGGTCGAGCCGGACCTCGACCCGCTCGACGGTGTCGCGGTCGCCGAGTACGCGATCGAGAACGGCGTCGACCTGGTCGTCATCGGCCCCGAGGCGCCGCTCGTCGCCGGAGTGGCCGACCCGCTTCGCACGCGCGGCATCCCCGTCTTCGGCCCCGGCCGGGCGGCCGCACAGCTGGAGGGGTCGAAGGCGTTCGCCAAGCGGATCATGGAGGCCGCCGGCGTCCCGACCGGGCGCGCCGTGCGTGCCGAGACCCTCGCCGAGGCCGAGGCCGCGCTCGACGCGTTCGGCGCACCGTACGTGGTCAAGGCGGACGGGCTCGCGGCCGGCAAGGGCGTCCTCGTGACCGCGGACCGCGCGGCGGCGATCGAGCACTCCGAGCACTGGCTGCAGCGCGGCGGAGTACTCGTGGAGGAGTTCCTCGACGGGCAGGAGGTCTCCCTCTTCCTCCTGAGCGACGGCCACGACGTCCTGCCGCTCAGCCCCGCCCAGGACTACAAGCGCCTCCTCGACGGCGACGCGGGCCCCAACACGGGAGGGATGGGCGCCTACTCGCCGCTCCCCTGGCTGCCGGAGACCTTCGTCGACGAGGTCATCGAGAAGATCGCGCTGCCGACCGTGCGCACCCTCGCCGCCGAGCAGACCCCCTTCATCGGGCTCCTCTACTGCGGGCTCATCGTGACCGACCGCGGGATCCGCGTCATCGAGTTCAACGCCCGGTTCGGCGACCCCGAGACGCAGGTCGTGCTGCCGCGGCTCGTCACTCCGCTGTCGCAGCTGATGTTCGCCGCAGCGACCGGCGGCCTCGGCGGCCTTCCGCGGCCCGAGTTCGCACTCGATACGGCGGTGACCGTGGTGCTCGCGAGCGAGGGGTACCCGGAGGCGCCGCAGACCGGTCGTCCGCTCACCGGCCTGGAGGAGGCCGCGGCCGTGCCCGAGGTCACCATCGCACACGCGGCGACGGCACGCGATGAGAGCACGGGCGCACTGCTCGCGACCGGCGGCCGCGTGCTCAGCGTCGTCGCCCGGGGCACGACGTTCGCCGAGGCGCGCGAGCGCGCGTACGACGCGATCGGGCGCATCCACCTCGAAGGCGGGCAGTACCGCACCGACATCGCGGCGCGCGTGTCCTGAGGGGACGGTGGGGTGGGCGGTTGCCGCGTTTCCGGGTGCTGCGTGTCCCGTGCCCACCACATTCGGCACGAATCTCGCTCCCACGGCGCCCGTCACCCACATTCGGCACGAATCTCGCTCCCACGGCGCCCGTCGCCGACATTCGGCACGAATCTCGCTCCCACGGCGCCCGTCGCCGACATTCGGCACGAATCTCGGCGGCGCCCACACCTCGGGCGGGCCACATTCGGCACGAATGTGCCCGAGCCAGCCCGCTTCGGCGACATTCAGCACGAATGTGGGGAGCGCGCCTCCCCTGCCCCGCGCTCAGAGTGCGCCCTCAGAGATTCGGCACGAATGTGGCACAGAGGGCGCCCGTGACCCACATTCAGCACGAATCTCGAAGGCGCGGCGCGCCGGCCCGGCGCTGCCCGGGCACATTCGGCACGAATGCAGCGAAGCGCGAAGCGCGAAGCGCGTGACGCCCGCCCGCCCGCGCGGGAGCGCGAGGCGTCAGCCGAGCAGGCGCGCCAGGAACGCGTTCCGGAAGCGCTGCTCGGGGTCGAAGCGCTCGGTCAGCGCACGGAAATCACCGAGGCGCGGGTAGAGCGCGGGCACCAAGCCGTCGCGATCCAGGTAGAGCTTGCCCCAGTGCGGGCGCGCACCGAGCGGGAGGAGCGCCTCCTCGAGGGCGGGCAGCACCGCCTCCACACCGGCCTGGTCCCGCACCCACGTGAAGTGCAGCCCCACGGCGTCGGTTCCGTAGGCACTCGAGAGCCACAGTTCGTCCGCGGCGACCGTGCGGATCTCGGAGATCTGCAGCAGCGGCGCGACGACGTGCGCCAGGGCGCGCACCGCCTCGATCGCCTCCACCGCCCGTGGGCGCGGCACGAGGTACTCCGACTGGATCTCGGCCCCGTTCGACGGCGTGAACTCGAACCGGAAGTGCGCAAGACGCTCGCTCCACGGGCCGACCACGCCGAGCTGCTGGGTCGTGTTGCGCACGTCCATCGTCGGGATCATGTGCCGCGCCTCCGTCAGCGCGCGGGCGCCGAGGAAGTCGTCGCCGATCGGCGAGCCGCCGTCGAGCTCCTTGAGCCAGGCGAGCGCGACGGTGTCCTCCTCCCACGTGGTGAAGAGGCTGACGCTGTACGCCGCGGAGGTGACCTCGTCGAATCGGCCGGTGACCGCCTCCCAGGGCAGCTTCTCGAACAGCCGCTGCCGCGCGTCGAAGCTGGGACGGATGTCGAGCGTGACGTCGATGACCACGCCGAGCGCCCCCAGGGAGACGACCGCCCCGTCGAACCCCTCGTCTCCTCGGCGCAGCTCGACGATCTCTCCCGATGCGGTCAGGATCCGCAGCCCGCGGACGGCGGTCGCCAGGTTGCCGTTGCGGTCGCCCGAGCCGTGGGTGGCTGTCGCGATCGCGCCGGCGACCGAGATGTGCGGGAGGGACGCGAGGTTGTGAAGCGCCCAGCCCGCCGCCTGCAGCTCCCGGGCGAGATCGCCGTAGCGCACGCCGCCGCTGACCGTCACCGCCCGCGCCTCCTCGTCGATGCTGATCGAGGCGGGGAGACCTGCCGTGCTGACGAGCAGGTCGGAGGTGTCGGCGAGGTCGTTGAACGAGTGGCGCGACCCCAGGGCACGGACCGCGCGCGCACCGACGACCAGCTCGCGCAGCTCGTCGACGCTCTCGGGCCGGACGATCCGCGCCGCCCGGTACTCGTGGTTGCCTGCCCAGTTCAGCTCGCCCATCGCGGTCCTTCCTCGCACTCGCGGCCGTGCGGCCACCGCCTCAGTCTATGGATGTGAACGTGCGCACGCGGTCCGCGCAGGAGGGGGGTGGCCGCGGCGAGGGAGGCGGAGGTATGGTCGGCGCTGTCGGGGGTAGGGACGAGGGGAAGGGGCCAGTCGTGGCCGAATTCGAATATGGTCCGGCGGAGTTCATGGTCGCTCAGTTCGACACGGACAGACCGTCTCCGGGGGTGGTGCAGTCCATCATCGATCTGATCGACAGCGGAACGCTGCGCCTCCTCGACCTGCTGTTCGTCGAGCGGCACGAGGACGGGACGGTCGATGTCATCGAGCTCGACCAGATCGGGGACGAGATCGGCATGGTCGATGTCACGCTCGAGGCGAGCGGGCTCGCCGGCGACGAGGACGTCGACCAGATGGCTCAGCTGCTCGAGCCGGGCAGCACCGGAGCGATCTTCGTGTTCGAACACCTGTGGGCCAAGGAGCTCGCCGCGCGCTTCTTCGAGTCGGGAGGCGTCGTCCTCCACTCGGAGCGCATCCCGGCCCCGGTCGTCAACGCGATCGCCGCGGAGGCGCTGGCCGACGAGCTCGAAGAGGTCCTGGAGGAGTCCGAGGGCGGCGCCGAGGACGCCGGAGGCGACGCCGAGGCGGCCGGGGACCGGACGGGAGCCGCGCCCGAGTCCGCGGCGGCCAGTGACAAGACGGCCCCGGCGCCCAGCGCCCCGGCCGAGCAGAAGTAGGAGGGCGATATGCCGCTCAGGAGGATGGGCCGCCCGGGCCTCGTCGGGATGGCCGCGCGCACCGCGGTCGTCGCGGGGACGGCGACAGCGGTCTCGGGCAACGTCCAGCGCCGGCAGGCGCAGCGCGCTCAGGACAAGTACGACCAGCAGCAGCAGGCCGCGGCCGAGCAGGCCGCCCAGCAGGCTCCCGCCCAGGAGGCTCCCCCGGCGTCAGCGGGAGGCGGTGACGACCTGACGACGCAGCTGCAGCAGCTCGCCACGCTGCACAGCCAGGGCATCCTGTCGGACGAGGAGTTCTCCTCAGCGAAGGCGAAGCTGCTCGCGTAGCGCGCGGCCGGCCACCGTACGATGGACGGGTGAGCGAACTCCCAGACTGGTCGCACGTCTACTCGGGCAAGGTCCGCGACCTCTACGTCCCCACGGGCGCTTCGGGGCTCGACGACGCCGACGCGGTGCTCGTGGTGGCGAGCGACCGGGTCAGCGCGTTCGACCACGTTCTCGAGCCGGGCATCCCGGGCAAGGGCGAGTTGCTGACGACACTCAGCCTGTGGTGGTTCGACCAGCTCGACGACGTGCCGAACCACCTCGTCCCCGACCACGTGCTCGACGGGGAGCGGGTCGTGGAGCGCATCCCCGCCGAGGTCGCGGGCCGGTCGATGCTCGTGAAGCCGCTCGACATGTTCCCGATCGAGGCCGTCGTGCGCGGGTACCTCACCGGCAGCGGCTGGGCCGAGTACCGGGAATCCGGAAGCGTCTGCGGGATCCCCCTGCCGACCGGTCTCGGCAACGGCGACCGCCTCCCCGAGCCGATCTACACGCCCGCGTGGAAGGCGCCGCTCGGCCAGCACGACGAGAACATCAGCTTCGAGCGGACCGTGGAGCTCGTCGGCCCGGACATCGCCGACGAGCTTCGGCGCCTGGCGTTGCACGTCTATCGCCGCGGGGCCGAGATCGCGGAGGCGCGCGGCGTCATCATCGCCGACACCAAGTTCGAGTTCGGCGCCGACCGCGTCACGGGCGAGATCACCCTCGCCGACGAGGTGCTGACGAGCGACTCCAGCCGTTACTGGGACGCCGAGGCGTACCGGGAGGGGCGCACCCCCGAAGAGCGGATGGCGAGCTTCGACAAGCAGATCGTCCGCGACTGGCTCGCCGCCAACTGGGACAAGACCGGGGAGCCGCCCGCGCTGCCCGCCGAGATCGTCGAACGCACCGCCGACCGCTACCGGGAGCTGCTCGACCGGCTCACCGGCTCCGACTCGCGGGAGGACTGAACCCATGATCCCCGCCACCGCCGCCATCGCCGACGCCGCCGTCCGCCTCGGCGTCCCGGTCGGCGTGGCGCCCGTCGATCTCCTCCCCCTTCTGCCGGGTCGTCCGTTCGCTGGTCCGGCGGCCCCGGTGACGCACCTGGGCAGTGTCGACGTCCTGCTCGAGACGATCGACGACGCGCCTCCCGGTGCGGTGCTGGTCATCGACAACGGCGGCCGCGACGACGAGGCGTGCGTCGGCGACCTGATGCTCCTGGAGGCGCGAGAGGCCGGGATATCGGGCGTCGTGGTCTGGGGGCGGCATCGTGACTCCGCGCAACTGCGCGAGATCGGCCTGCCGCTGTTCAGCCGGGGCGCCTACCCGTTCGGGCCGCGGAGAGTGCCTCCCGCGGGTCGGGCGATGCGCAGCGCCTTCCTTGACGGCGTGGCCGTCGGTGAGACCGACTGGGTCGTGGCGGACGACGACGGCGTGCTCATCTTTCCGGCGGCTCGCCGCGAAGAGCTCTACCCCGCTGCGCTCCACATTCAGGAGGTCGAGGGGGCTCAGTCCGAGCGCATGCGCGCAGGCAGATCGCTGCGACAGCAACTCGACTTCGCGCGCTACCGGCGCCTCCAAGCCGATGACCCGTCACTGACGCTGCGGCGCTACCTCGCCGAGACCGGCGGAGCCATCGAAACCTGAGAGACGGAACGCTGATCCGCAGGTCGCCCCGCATCGCCGCGTGCTGGATTACGGAGGAGATTCGGGCCGGACACGGCCGATGAGCGGGGAAGGGAGGAGTTTGCAGCGGTGAGGCTGGCAGAACTCCTCCCTTCTGTCTTGCTCGGGCTCGGAAGGTCAGGCGGATCGGGGAGCGGCCGTCAGTCGACGGCGGGCGCCGCGTGCAGGCCGTGCGGGCGGTCGTCGCCCGGACCGAGGTCGGTCACCGGGGGAGCGTCGGCGGCGTGCGAGCCGTGCGGGACGGCGTCGGTCGGGGCGTCTGCAGCGTGCGAGCCGTGCGCGGCGTCCACCGTCGCCCCCGCGGCAGCGGCATCGCCAGCAGCGGCCGGCGCACCCACGGGAACGGCTTCCGCGCCTTCTGGCCGGGTGGCGGCTGCAGCGCCTGGGCCCCACGCCGGCGGCTTCGGCTTCGCCCACCACACGACGATCAGCGCACCGAGGAGGGCGACCGCGGCGGGCAGGAGCAGCGCCTCCGACATGGCCTGCGTGAAGCCGGCGTGCAGGAACTGGGGCAGCTCGGTCCCTCCCGTCGCTTCGCTCGGGGCTGCACCCCCGGGAGCCTTGGGCAGGTCGGCGGCCAGACGGCTCTGGATGAGCACGGCGATGGAGGCGCTGCCGAAGACGGCGCCGATCTGACGGGTCGTGTTGTAGACGCCCGACCCGGCACCGGCCTGGTTCATGGGGAGGTTGCGGGTCGCCGTCGTCGAGATCGGGCCCCAGACGCCGGCCATCGCGATGCCGATGAGGGCGCTCGGGATGAGCAGCAGCCAGATGTTGACATCCGGCGACAGCATGCGCGAGTAGAGGAACAGCGCGAAGGAGTACAGCACAAGCGCCGGGGTGGCGATGTTGCGCGGGTTGACGCGGTCGATGAGACGGCCGACGAACGGGGCGAGGACGCCCGAGAACACCGCGGTCGGCGCGAGCATGAGGGCCGACTGGGTCGGGGTGAGGCCACGGACGGTCTGGAAGTAGAAGATGAGCGGCAGCGCCATGCAGGTCACCGCGAAGCCGACGGTGGTGATCGCGCCGTTCGAGAGGGAGAAGTTGCGGTCGCGGAACAGCGGCAGCGGGAGGAGCGGCTCCTTCTTGTTGAAGGCCTGCCACACCACGAAAGCCGCCAGGACGACGATGCCCGAGATGATGAGTCCCCAGACGGTGATCGGGCCCCAGATGACGCCCCAGTCGTAGGTGTCCCCCTCCTGGATGCCGAAGACGAGGAGGAACATGCCGACCGCCGAGAGGATGACGCCGAGGATGTCGAAGTCGTGCGAGTGCGTCGGCAGCTTCGGGACCAGCCGCATGGCGAGGATGAAGGCCACGATGCCCACGGGGACGTTGATGAAGAAGATCCACTCCCAGCCGAGGGTGTCGACCAGGATGCCGCCGAGAAGCGGCCCGATGAGGGTCGCGACACCGGCCACGGCGCCCCAGAGGCCCATGGCCGCGCCGCGGCGGTCGGGCGGGAAGATGCGGGTGATGACGGCCATGGTCTGCGGCGTCATCAGGGCGGCGCCGAGGCCCTGCACCACGCGGGCCGCGATGAGGATGCCGATGTGGCCGGCGAAGCCGCACCAGGCCGAGGCGCCCGTGAAGATGACCAGGCCGATGAGGTAGATGTTCTTCGGGCCGAAGCGGTCGCCGAGGCGCCCCGTGATGAGGAGCGGCACCGCGTAGGCGAGGAGGTAGGCGCTCGTGACCCAGATGACCGCGGTGTAGTCGGTCCCGAGGCCGAGCCCCTTCATGATGGAGGGGTTGGCGACCGACACGATGGTCGTGTCGATGAGGATCATGAAGAACCCGATGACGAGCGCCCAGAGGGCGGGCCACGGCTTCAGTTCGCGTTCCATGCGGGTGTTCTTCTTTCGTGGAGGACGTCGGACCACGAGACGGAGCCCGTCTCGAGGTCGGAGATCAGGTCTTCGAGGACGGCGGCGTCGGCCGCCTCCAGGGCGCGCATGTAGCGCACGTCGAGCCAGTACTTGTCCGGGATGCCCTTCCTCCGGACGGTCTCGATGGCGTGGTCGAGCACGGCGATGTCAGCTCGGATGAGCGAAACGCGCTTCTGGAGAAGCGCGACGACGGTCTCGAGCGGGAGGTTGTGCGACTCGCCGAGCCCCAGGGGGAACTCGGGGTACTCGTTGACCGGTGTCCCGATGATCTCGGCGACCCGCTCGGCGAGGGCCAGGGAGCCGGCCTCCGTGATCTCGTACGTGGTGCGCTCGGGCCGGTTGCCCTCGCGCTCGGTGCCGGTGGCGCGCACCAGGCCGGCCGACGCGAGCCGATCGACCGTGTGGTAGAGCGAGCCCGGCCGGACCTTGACGATCCGATCCTCCGCCCGCTGCACCAGGGTCTGGTACATCTCGTACGGGTGCGACGGACCCTCGGCGAGCAGCGCGAGCGCTGCGACCGCCAGGGGCGTGAGGATGCGGGAGTCGGGCATGCGATGAAGATGTTCCTTGCTGATTATTCCGTAAGGAATATACGGCGCGGAAGTCGCGGATGTCAAGAGGAAACCACCGCTCGGTTCAGGGCGAGGAGCTGCTCCGTGAACTGACGCGCGCCTCCCTGCGCCGGGTGCCGGATCGCGGGCGCATCGATCCCCGCTTCGGCCAACGCCCCCTGGGCCTTGCGACCGACGGCGACGATCGTCTCGATGCCGAGCGCAGCCACGAGTTCGCGCGCCACGGGGGCGCCGGCGCGCACCTCCGAGACCCGGGGAGTCCGGTTCGTGAGCGGCCGGCCCGCTTCGAACGGGTGATGCGGATAGACGGGCCAGCTGATGGGGAGGGGGCCCGACCACTGCGCCATGGTCGCCCAGAAGACGCGACTCGACGCCTCCCAGGGCGCCTGCGGCTGCCCGGGCAGTTCGAGACCCGGGACCACCCCGGCCTCCGCCTCGCGGACGGAGGTGAACGGGACGCCGGTCACGGTCATGCCGCGCCAGCCCGGCGCCTCCCCCAGGAACAGGACCGGCGCGTGAGGGAGGGAGAGGTAGCGTCGGAGGTTGCGCTCGCGTCTGCGCCCCTCCTCGTCGAACCCGTACAGCAGCTCCGCGTCGGCGGGCGCGGGGACCTCGCGGATCAGGTCGAAGAAGCGGTCGAGCATGCCCCCACGCTACGGCCGGACACCGACACGGGGATACCCGGTTGCGGCGAGCGCGGCATCGACTTCGGCGAGCGGGAAGACGGTCCCGACCTGCTCGGCGAACGGGAAGCGATCGGCGTTCTCGACGAGGAACCGCACGGCCCGCTCGAGGTGGCGCGGCGTGTAGTTGTGGACGCCGCGGATGGTGAGGAGGCGGTTGACGAGCTGCTCGGGAGCCACCGCGAGCTCCGGCCCCGGCGAGAGCGAGCCGACAACCACGAGGACGCCGCCCGCATCGAGGGCGCCGATGAGCGACCGCGCTCCGCCCGCGCTGCCGCTGAGCTCGAGGGCGATGGTCGGCGCCGACGCCTTGCCTCCCACCTTCGCCAGGACGTGCGCGAGCCCGGTCTTGGTCTCCGGGGAGGCGCCCGGGTCGGCTGCTCCCGCCGCACCGAAGGCCAGCGCGGCCTCGCGGCGCTCCGGCGCTTCGTCGGCGACGACCACGCGTGCACCGGCGTCGCTCGCGAGCGCGGCCGCCGTGAGCCCGGACATGCCAGCACCGGCGACCAGGACGAGCGCTCCCTCGAGCGGCACGATCGCTTCGGCCGCCTCGAGGGCTGCGACCACGGTCGCGGTCGAGCAGGAGGCGGGGGCCAGGATCTCGGCCGGGACGCCCTCGGGGACCGGGACGATCGGCGTCCCGGCGAGGACGTGGGTGTGCGTGGCGAACCCGCCCGACAGCTCCCATCCGCGGCGCATCCGCTCGTGTCCGTACTTCTGGAGGCTGAGGCACTTCTGCGAGAGCCCCCGGCGGCACCGGGCGCACCGGCCGCACGGCACCGCAGCCGACCAGACGACGCGCTGCCCGAGCGCCAGCCGGTGCCCGTCGGTGGTCTTGGCGCCCCCGCGGCCGAGGGCGACGACGCGGCCGATCTGCTCGTGACCCAGGACCAGCGGTGTCGGCGCCGGGCGATGGCCCTGGACCATCTCGATGTCGGAGTCGCAGACGGTGGCGAGTTCCACCTCCATCAGCGCATCGCCGGGCGCGAGGCGCACTCCGGGGACGGCGACCGCCTCGTGCGCGTGCCGCTCGCCCGGCCAGACCATCGCGGTGGCCGACGGATAGACGCTGACCCCCATGCCCAGCTGCGCCGGCGGCTCCACGACGCGGGGCGTCACCGCCCGGATCGTCACCGGATGACCGGCTGGCCGAGCAGCTCCGGCAGTTCCGCGACGCTCGAGATGACGGCGTCGGCCCCGGCGGCGAGCAGCGCCCGCTCGTCGTGCGCTCCGCCGAGGACGCCCACGACGAGCCCCGCGCCCGCGGCTGCGCCGGAGGCGACATCGCTCGTCGTGCTGCCCACCACGACCATCGATTCGACACTCGACGCGCCGGTGCGGAGGAGCGCCGCCAGGGCGAGATCCGGATAGGGACGGCCGCGTCCGGCCTCGGCCGGCGTGAGCGTGACGTCGGCGAGGTCGCGCCAGTCGAGAGCGTCGAGGACCGCATCGAGCGTCGCCCGCGAGAAGCCGGTCGCGATGGCGACGCGCACTCCGATGTCCTGCAGCCTCTCGACGAGCTCCTCGGCACCCGCCAGCGGGCGGAGACCCTCGGTGGCCGCGAGGTCGGCGTAGCTGGATTCGAAGACGGCGTTGGCGTGCTGCGCCTGGTCCTCATCACCGGCGAGCGCACGGAAGACCGACAGCGTCGATTGGCCCGACGCGGAGCGGAAGTAGGCCGTCGCTCGGTGCCGCTCGGTCGCATCCCGCCCGAGGCCGGCGGTCGCCGCCGCGACGGCGAAGGCGCGTTCAGTCAGGCCGTCGTCGGCGACGAGTGCGCCGATGAGGTCGAACACGACGAGTTCGAGGTCGACGAGATCGTCATCGTCGGGTTCGTCCTCCCCGTCGTGCCACTCGTCATCCCGCCGGCGCGCCACCGGGTCGATGATCGCGGCGTCGTCGAACTCGCTCGTAATGAGGCCGTCGGGGGTCATCGCGGTGCCTTTCTTGCCGGCTGCTGACGGCCGCCAGCCTAGGCTCGCGGAACGACCGGAGGCGCAACGCCGGGTAACCGGGAGGTGAACGGGCCCACGCTGTTGCACTATCGTGACGATCGGCGCAGAATTGCAGCATGACCGCGGGCGACAATACCCGGGAGCTCGATCCCGGCATCGTGACCGACTTCCGGCAGCGGATGTCGTACGGCTCCTATCTCGACCTCGACACGCTCCTGAGCGCTCAGCACCCGGTCAGCGTTCCGGAGCACCACGACGAGCTGCTGTTCATCATCCAGCACCAGACCACGGAGCTCTGGCTGAAGCTGGTCCTCCACGAGCTCGAGTCGGCGCGAGACCTCCTCCGCGCCGATCGGCTCCCTCCCGCGCTCAAGCGCATCGCACGCGTCAAGCACATCCAGCGCACCCTGACGGAGCAGTGGTCGGTGCTCGCGACGCTCACTCCCACCGAGTACGCCGAGTTCCGCGGCTTCCTCGGCAACTCCTCCGGCTTCCAGTCCTTCCAGTACCGGGCCGTGGAGTTCGTTCTGGGCAACAAGAACGCGCGCATGCTCAGCGTCTTCGCCGACGACGCCGAGGCGCAGGGCCGGCTGTCGGAGCTGCTGGAGGCGCCGAGCATCTACGACGAGTTCCTGCGTTACCTGGCGAGGGCCGGCTTCGACGTTCCGCGGGGCGTCCTCGACCGCGACGTCACGCAGGCCCACGTGATGACTCCGGAACTCGTCCCCGTCTTCCGCGAGATCTACGAGAACGCCTCCGAGCACTGGTCCGAGTACGAGGCCTGCGAGGAGTTCGTCGACCTGGAGGACAACTTCCAGTTGTGGAGGTTCCGCCACCTCAAGACGGTGCAGCGCACGATCGGCATGAAGACCGGGACCGGGGGGTCGACCGGCGCCGCGTTCCTGCAGAAGGCCCTCGACCTCACGTTCTTCCCCGAGCTCTTCGCGGTGCGCACCGAGATCGGCGCCCCGTCATGACGGAGTCCGCGCAGCCCCTCCACGTGACCGTGGACGCGGTGTGGACCGGGCGCCGATTCGTCGGCCCGGTCACCTTCCGTGCCGACGGGGAGCGCCTCCACCCGGTCGACATCGCGCCTCCGCGTTCGCTACACCGCCGTCTCGAAGGCACCGTCTTCGCGCGCCTCGCCGACCACCACACGCACCTCGGGCTGACGGACCCGGCGGCGCTGTTCCGCGGCGGGATCACGCACGCCATCGATCTGGGCTGGATCCCGGCCGTCGCCGCGGCCTGGCTCGCTGACGACCGCAGCCGCCCCTCCATCGAGATCGCCGGCCCCCTGCTGACCTGCCCCGGCGGCTACCCCGCGCGTTCCGGCTGGGCTCCCGCGGGCGCCTTCATCGAGGCGGGCGGCGAGCGGGAGGCGCGACGCGCGGTGCGGGAGAACATCACTCTGGGAGCCTCCCGCACCAAGGTCACGCTCAACACGGTCGCCGGCGAAACGGTGGACGACCGCGTTCTCCACAGCATCGTCGCCGAATCGCACGCCCACGGCGTTCCCGTGACCGTCCATGTGGAGGGCGACGGCCAGACCGAGCGCGCGATCCGCGCCGGAGCCGACCAGCTCGCGCACACTCCCTTCACCGAGAGCGTCCCCGACGGGCTCATCGCCGAGGCCGTCCGGCGCGGCATGACCTGGGTCACGACGCTCGACATCCACGGCTGGGGCGCGCCGAACGCGCATCACCGCATCGCCTCCGAGAACCTCGCGCGGTTCGTCGCCGCGGGCGGCCGAGCGGTGTACGGCACGGATCTCGGCAACGGCGACCTCCCGGTCGGCGTGAACGGACGCGAACTGGGCGACCTGGCCCGCATCGGCCTCGACGCGGACGCCCTGGTGCACGCCATCGCCGGCGGCCGCCGCACCCGGGGCGACGACGCACCGGTGATCGGTCCGCGTCTCGCTTGGGTTCCGGGCGCCCCTCCCACCGGTGCTGCGGCCCGGGCCGCCTGGCTCGCCCAGGCCCGCGGCCTCACGGTCGCCGCACTGGCGGCCTCCCTCCACGCCACCGGCGGCGCCCCCGCCGACCCGACCCCCGACAGAGGACGACGATGACCGACTTCGACGAAGCACCCTCCCCGCTGCTCGAGCCCGACCCCCTGAGCGCCGCCCGCGCGCTCGACGCCTCCGACCCGCTGGCGCCGTTCCGCACGCGCTTCGCCGGGATCGACGACGACAGCGCGGGCGTCGTCTACTTCGACGGCAACTCGCTCGGGCGGCCTACCCGGGCGAGCGTGGACCGGATCCAGCGCTTCCTGGTCGAGGGGTGGGGGGACCGTCTCATCCGCGGCTGGGACGAGGAGTGGATGGAGCTGCCCTTCACGATCGGCGACCGGCTCGGCCGCGCCGCCCTCGGAGCGGCACCCGGTCAGACCTTCATCGGCGACTCGACGACGGTCCTGCTCTACAAGCTCTCCCGCGCAGCGGTCGACTTCCTGCCGGAGCGCAGCGAGATCGTGCTCGACACCGACAACTTCCCCACCGACCGGTATCTGCTCGACGGAATCGCCCGCGAACGCGGGCTCCGGCTCGTCTGGATCGAGGCCGACACGGAGGCCGGGGTGACCCCGGAGCAGGTCGCGGCGGCGGTCAGCCCGCGGACAGCGCTCGTGGTGCTCAGTCATGTCGCCTACCGCTCGGGCTTCCTCGCCGACGTTCCGGCGATCACCCGGATCGTCCACGACGCCGGCGCCCTCGTGCTGTGGGACCTGTGCCACTCGGCCGGCTCGGTTCCGACCGAGCTCGACGCCTGGGACGTCGACCTCGCGGTGGGCTGCACCTACAAGTACCTGAACGGCGGCCCCGGCTCGCCGGCGTTCGGTTACGTCTCGAGCGAGCTCATCGGACGGCTGGCGCAGCCGATCCAGGGCTGGATGGGGGTGCGCGACGTCTTCCGCATGGGCCCCGAGTACGAGCCCGCGGAGGGGGTGCGCCGGTTCCTCAGCGGAACGCCTCCCATCGTCGGCATGCTCGCCATGCAGGACACGATCGCCATGATCGAGGAGTGCGGCATCGACGCCGTGCGCGCCAAGTCGGTTGCGCTCACCGAGTTCGCAATCGCCCTCTCGGACGAATGGCTGACGCCGCTCGGCGTCTCGGTCGCGAGCCCCCGCGACGCCGACCGGCGCGGCGGCCACGTCACCCTCAGCCACCCCGCGATGCGCGAGGTGACAAGCCTGCTCTGGCAGCGCGACGTCATCCCCGACTACCGCGACCCCGACGGGCTCCGGGTGGGGCTGTCGCCGCTCAGCACGTCCTTCGAGGAGGTCTGCATCGGGATGGCGGCCGTGCGCGACGCCCTCGGCGAGCTGACCCTCGAGTGAGCCGGCGGTGAGGACCGCGGTGACAACGGCGACCCGCGAGGACCTGGAGGCGGGCACCGGCAGTGCGACCGCCCTGCTCAGGACCCTCGTCGGGAGCGTGCTGCGCCCGGTGGGGGGATGGATGAGCACCGCCGGCGCCGTCGAACTGATGGGGTCGCTGGGAGTGCCTCCCGCCACCGCGCGCTCGAGCCTCGCGCGGCTGGTCTCCCGAGGGGTGCTCGAGCGGAGCCCCCGCGGCGCGACGGCCGGGTATGCGATCGACGCTGCGGCGTTGCCGATGCTCGAGCGGGGCGACGCGCGCATCTTCGGACCGCGGGTGCCGGCGGCCACCTGGTGCCTCGTGTCGTTCTCGTTCCCGGAGCACCAGCGCTCGCTCCGGCACCAGCTGCGCAGGAGGCTCGCCGCCCTCGGCTGCGGTGCGGTCGCCGACGGGCTCTGGATCGGTCCCTCCTCTCTGGAGGCGGAGCTCGCGGAGCTCATCGCCGGCTTCGGGGCCGACGCCGGGACCGGCCCGACCGTCCTGTTCGCCGACGCCACGGCTCGCGGCGACCTCGCGGCCGGCCTCGCGCGCTGGTACGACCTCGAAACCATCCGCGCGAAGCACGACGCGTTCCTCGACAGGTTCGCCGGCACCCCGTCCCCGGCGGACGACGCCGACGCCTTCGCGCTCTGGATACGGGCCCTCGACGAGTGGCGGGTGATCCCCTATCGCGACCCCGGGCTGCCGGACGACGCCCTGCCGCCGGGGTGGCCGGGAGGCGCCTCCGCAGCACTCTTCGCCCGGCTGCGAGGCACCCTGGAGGAGCGAGCCGTCGCCCATGCCCGGCGTGTGGCGACCGTTTCCGAATCCGACCGCCCGGCGATTTCCGAATCCGACCGCCCGGCGATCGCCGCGGCCGGACGGGCACCCACCCGCACACGGTAGAATCGGCGGCGACCCCCGAGCGCCGAACGAGCGGAGAAGACCGTGCCCACGATCGTTGTCGAAGTCATGCCCAAGGCCGAACTGCTCGACCCGCAGGGCAAGGCGGTCGCGGGCGCTCTCGCGCGCACCGGCCGAGGACTGGTCACCGGCGTCCGCGTCGGCAAGCGCTTCGAGCTGACGGTCGACGGCCCGATCGACGCCGACACCCGCGCAGCCGTCGAGGAGATCGCCGCCGACATCCTCTCCAACTCGGTCATCGAAGACGTGGTCGGTATCCACTACCCGGCCGAGGGCGACGCCTGATGCGCATCGGAGTCATCACCTTCCCCGGCTCGCTGGACGACCGCGACGCTCTCCGCGCGGTCCGGCTGGCGGGCGCGGAGCCGGTCGCCCTCTGGCACGGCGAGCACGACCTCCAGGGCGTCGATGCTCTGGTCCTCCCGGGCGGCTTCAGTTACGGCGACTATCTGCGCTGCGGCGCCATCGCCTCCCTCTCGCCGATCATGACCGAGGTGGTCGACGCCGCCGGAAAGGGCATGCCCGTGCTCGGCATCTGCAACGGCTTCCAGATGCTCGCCGAAGCACACCTCGTGGCGGGCGGACTCATCCGCAACGACCACGGGAACTTCATCCGCCGCGACCAGCACCTCGTCGTCGAGAACACGTCCACCCCCTGGACGAGCGGCTTCGAGCGGGGCCAGGAGATCGTCATCCCGCTCAAGAACGGCGAGGGAGGCTTCATCGCCTCCGCCGACGAGCTCGACCGTCTCGAGGGCGAGGGCCTCGTCGTCTTCCGGTACGAGGGCGTCAACCCCAACGGGTCTCTGAACGACATCGCGGGCGTCCGCAACGAGCGCGGCAACGTGGTCGGGCTCATGCCTCACCCGGAGCACGCGGTCGAGCCCGGCTTCGGGCCGGACACCCGGGCCGCGATGCGATCGGGCACCGACGGCCTCACGTTCTTCACGTCGGTCATCCGCTCGGCACTGGTCGAGGCGTAGCGACCGGACTGCTCCTCCCGTCCCCTCACGGATGGCGCGAGGGGACGGGAAGCAATCGCTAACCCCGGGACAGCACGTTCGGCGCGGGCAGCGGAAGCCCGTGACCGATCGGGAAGAGCGCGTCGCGCGAGCCTCCGGGCTGGTCCGGCGCGTGCTCGCGCACCGCCTCCATCGACGACGGCAACTCGAAGGGGAGACGGCCCCGGGGAGGGATCCTGCCCGAGAGCGCGTCGAGGAGGGCCTCGTCGCTGGCGCCGAACACCCCGACCAGCGCCGCGACGCCCGGCATGTCGATGAACGGCGTCAGGATGGCGGCGCGGTCGAGGTTGACGACGAGCACGACCGGCACACGGGACGCGAGCGCACGGATGGCGTCGACCTCGTGCTGCGGGAAGTCGAGCGACCCCTGGTGGAACCACGCCTCCAGGAAGAGGTCGTCGCGGTGCTCCCAGGGCGCGTTGACGCGGACGATCGCCACGTCGGCGTCGTCCGGGTCGTCGACGGAGCCGTCGACCGTCATGCCAACCGCGTGCACGCGCGCGTCGGGCCGGAGGGGCAGCGCCTCCTCGTCGGCGGTGAGCAGCGTGACGGACTCGGCCTGCGCCTTGTGCCCCGCCGCGCGGAAGCGCTCGTTGCCGACGAGCTCGAACGCCGCCTCCTCGTCGACGTAAGGGTCGTCGAACAGCCCCAGCTGGAACTTGACCAGCAGCAACCGCCGTGCGGAGGCGTCGATCCGGTCCTCGGTCACGCGGCCGTCGCGCACGAGGCCGAGGAGGAGGTCGACGCACTCCTCGCCGCCGAACTGGTCCGCGCCCGCCTCGAGGATCCGGAGCATGCGCTCCTCCGGGTTCAGCTCCTCCACTCCCCACGCTCGCGCGGGGAGCACCTGGTCGCCGACGTGGTTGTCGTTGACGAGCTCCCAGTCCGTCACGACGACGCCCTCGAAGCCGAGTCGCTCGCGCAGGAGCCCGGTGACGATCTGCCTGTTGTAGCCGAAGCCGACGGGCTCGATCTCCTCGCCGTCGATCGTGAGCCCGATCGGCATGCCGTAGTAGGGCATGACAGCGCTCGTCTTGCGCGCGATGGCGCCGTGGAACGGCTCCAGGTGGTCGTCGAACCGGCCGGCCTCGTAGGTCTGCTCCCGCCCGTAGGGGAAGTGGGCGTCCTCCCCGTCCTTCTGGGGGCCGCCGCCGGGGAAGTGCTTGGTCGTGCATGCCACCGACGTCGCGTCGACGCGGTCGCCCTGGAGCCCGTCGAGGTACGCCGCGGCCAGACGGCTCACGAGCTCCGGGTCGGCGCCGAGCGTGCCCGGGAGGCGCGCCCAGCGCGGCTCCGTCGCCAGGTCCACGGTCGGGTGGAGGGCGGCGCGGATGCCGATCGCTGTGTACTCCTGCCGCACGATGTCGGCGAACTCGCGCACCGCCTCCTCGTCGCCGATCGCGCCGAGACCGATCGGCTCGGGCCACTGCGACAGGTGTCCGGCGCGGAACGAGACGCCCGAGTTCTCGACGAACGCGTGCCGCGGGTCGGTCGAGACGGTGACGGGGATGCTGTGCGGCGTCTGCTCCGCCAGCTTCTGGAGGGCGTTGCTCCAGCGAGCGGAGAGCCGGGCATCCGGCAGCTGGTGGACGTTGAAGTGGTTCATCCGCTTGCCGACGACCACCGCGGAGGTGGGCGACTTCGAGATGTTGCCCTTCGCCTCCACGAGGGTGCCGTCCTGGCCGGCCTCGATCACGGTCTGGAACATCAGGCCGACCTTCTCCTCCAGGCTCAGCCGCGGGAGGAGGTCGGCGACGCGCTCCTCGGGCGACAGCCGGGGGTCCTCGAAGGGCTCCATCGTGCCGTTGTGGTTCAGGTCGCGGAACAGGACGCCGTCGGCGGACGTCAGGCGGTCGGGGCTCATGCGGGGCTCTCCGTTCGATTGCGGGGAATGGTCAGGATCCGGTGGCCGCGCGAGGGCAGCACCACCGGCTGGTCGGTGAGGGGCACGCCGTCGAAGGACGGCGCGACGGCGACGCTGTGCGGCGCGACGTTGATGGCGACGAGGGCCGCACCGGCGCCGCCGCCGACCGGCACGGCGACCACGCCGGGCCCGTCGGCGCCGAGCTCGAGGCGGGGGTGGAGGCGCGCCTCGGCGAGCACGTCCCTCCAGAGACCGAGGTGCACCGGGTAGTCGGCGCCGATCAGCACGGCGATGCCGCCGCCCGGCAGGTCCACCCGGACGCCGGCGGGAAGCCCGGTGCCCTCCTCGATCAGCAGCGGCTCGCCGGCGCCCGCGAAGAGCTGCGCAACGCCGACGCGCACGGAGTATTCGCCGTGCTTCGCGAGGCGACCGACGGCGCGCACGCTCGGCCGGTACTCCCCCTCCGCGTCGGACCATTCCGAGACGGAGCCGGCGTCGGAGACGCCGAGGGCCTCGGCGAGGATCGTGCACGACGACCCGTCCGCTTCGACGGACGGGAGCTCTCCGACGAGAACGAGGCGTCCGCCGGTGCGCACGTGCTCCGCGAGGAACCGCTGGACGCCTCGGCCGAGCTCGCGCCCGGTGGCGAGCACGATCGCCTCCCGATCCCGCCCGGACCTCCCGCCGGCCGGCGCGCCGGCGCTCCAGTCCTCATCGTCGCCGGCGGCCGCCTGCAGATCCAGCGCCCGGAAGCTCCACCCGCCGAGCACCAGAGCCCGGGCCAGCGTCTGCCGGGCGCCGAACCCGCGGAACCGCTCCCGGTCGCGGACCTGGCGCGCCCGGGCCTCGGCCTCCGGGTGCGTGTACTCGGTGAGGTAGTGGTCGGCGACGAAGCCGAGGACGAGGTCGTCGGTGAGCTGGCGTCCGGAGGCGAACAGGTCGGCGTGCCCGGCCACGACCTCGGCCGACTCGGCGACACCGTCGAAGGTGGCGTTGCGCTCGCCCTCCGGGCCGATCGGCGCGGCGAACCCGTGGCGGTCGCCGGTGAACGCGATCCGCTCGTCTCCGTCGCCGACGCGCTCCTCCAGCCGGGGGTTGTGACCTCCCGCGAAGAGGTAGTAGTTCACGATCCGCGCTCCCTGCGCGAGGTCGAGGAGCGATTTGAGCACGGTCGCCTCGGGCGAGGTCCAGAAGGCGAGATCCTCGCCGTAGTCGGCGTTCCCGGCGTCGAACTCGAGCGCCGACAGCGGCTGGTCCTCGTCGTGGACGGCCGCCGTGAAGGCGTTCACCAGGTAGAGGTCGGCGACGTTGGTGGCGGTCAGCTCACCGAGGTACACGTCGGTGCCCCCGGTCACTCCCGGCCGCCCGCGGTAGGCGGGCGCGAGCTGGCTCACCCCGATCGGGTAAGTGAGCCCGCGGCCTCCGCCGGTGCCGTGGATGTTGATCAGCAGCGGGGAGGTGATCCCGTCCTCGCGGGCCCACGCCTCCAAGGTCTGGAGGTAGCGCGCGAAGCGGGTCCGCGTGAAACGGCTCAGCTCGTGATGCAGGGCCAGCTCGTCGTCGGCCCCGGCCGCCCCTCCACGGATGTCGCCGGCGAAACGGCCGCCCGACCACTCGGCGAACTCCTCGAGCGCTCCGTCCGTCAGCGTGGGCGTGTTCGACACCCAGTCGAGCATCCCGACCTCGTTGTCCAGCTGCACGGCGATCACGGGGCCGCCGTGCTCGCGCTGACGGGCAGCGATGGGAGGGAGGACCGCTTCGAACCAGCGGCGAGCCTCCTCGAGGTAGGCCGGTGCCAGGTAGTCGACGGTACGCGTGGGGGCGGGCTTGCCATCCCACCCGACCGGGTGGATCTCGGGGTGCTCGCGGCGCAGACGGTAGGGCAGCCCCTCGTTCTTGAGCTCCGCCATCTGGAACGGGCCCGGCCGGGCGATGAACCACAGGCCGTGCTCGGCGCACAGGTCGACGAAGGCGCCGAGGTCGCGCTCGGGGCGGGTGTCGCCGGTGACGTCGATCGTCCCGTCCGGCAGTTCGTGCCAGATCCAGGGGATGTAGCTGGCGACGGCGTTCAGGCCGGCCTCGGCAGCCGCACGGATGCGGTCGGACCAGTCGGCGCGATCGAGCCGGAAGTAGTGGATCTCGCCGGCGAGCACGGCGCGCGGCTCGCCGTCGATGAGGATCGCGCCGTCGCGCAGTCTCGTGGGGATGGGCATCATCGGCCTTCCTCGGGTCTTCGGCCGGGCGGGGTTGCACTCCGCGCGCCGATGGTCTTATGGTGCTGTAACCGGTTACTGAAACCGGTTACCGTCTCGACAGTATCAAAGTCTGAGATCAGGACAAGCCCGACGAAGGAGTTGACGTGGCTGAAGCGAAGCGCGACGGCGAGCGCCTGAACGTGCGCCAGATCGCCGAGCTGGCGGGCGTCTCGACGGCGACCGTCTCCCGCGTCTACCGCGGTGTCGGCCAGGTCTCTCCGGAGATGCGCGAGCGTGTCTCCCGGGCGATCGCCGAGTACGGCTACCGCCCGAGCCACTTCGGCACAGCCCTCGCGAACCGGAGGAACGGGACCCTGGGGATCGTCTTCCCCGGACTGAGCGGTCCCTACTTCGGCGAGCTGATCGAGGGATTCGACCGGGCCGCGATCGACGCCCGGATGAGCGTGACGATCTTCGGCACGCACACCCTCGAAGGAACCTCGGCCGACCTCGCGGCGATGGTCGAGCGCGTCGACGGGCTCGCGGTGCACTCGGGAGTGGTCGACGACGTGATCCTGGCGCGGCTGGCGAACATGGTCCCGGTCGTCGTCATCGGAGGCGATACCGCCGGCCTGGGCCTTCCCGCCAACTCGGTGCAGGTCCGGAGCGATCACTCGCGCATGCACGAACTCGTCACCCACCTGATCAAGGACCACGGCCGGAGCCGGCTCCTGTTCCTCGGACGCCCGAGCGACTCCCCGGACATCCAGGCGCGGTACGACCAGTACGAGGCGGCCCTCCTGGACGCCGAGCTGACGCCCGAGCCGCCGCTCCACGCCTGGCTCACGCAGGTGGACGGCGTCATGGCGGCGCCGGCGATCCTCGAACGCCTCCGGGCGGGTTCGCTCGACGCGGTCGTGTGCGCCAACGACGAGCTGGCGCTCGGCCTGATGTTCGCGCTCCTCAGCGAGGGCGTGGCGATCGGGCGCGACATCTCGATCACCGGCGTCGACGACGTCCCCCTCGCCTCGCTGGTCTCCCCCGGGCTGACCACCCTGTCGCGGCCGCTGCGCGAGCTCTCCGGCCGGGCCGCCGCAGCGCTCCTCGATCTCATCGCCGGGAGGCCCGCCGAGTCGGTGGTGCTCCCCTCCGAGGTGGTCAAGCGCGCGAGCTGCGGCTGCGCGCATCCCGCCCCCTGAACCTTCCGTTCCTCTATCCGCCCCTCAAGAGATCCCTGACACAAGGAGGTGTCCACCAATGGACAGACGACGCCTGACGGCATTCACCAAGAAGCGACTCGCGGCGGCGCTCGCCGGGACCGCCGTCGTAGCACTGGCGCTGAGCGGCTGCTCGGGCGCCGGCAACGGCGGCGCCCAGAGCGCCGACGGTCGCATCCCGGTGCTGAACTTCGGCGGCTTCGGCGGCGGCTCGAACCCCAAGCCGAACTACAACCCGTACCTGGCGACGTCCTTGAGCGTCACGAACTACCTGTACGAGCCGCTCATGATGCTCAACCAGTACTCGTGCGACTACGAGCCGTGGCTCGCCACGAAGATGACGTGGAAGGACCCCTCCACGCTCGTCTACACGCTGAGGGACGGCGTGAAATTCAGCGACGGGACGCCCTTCACGGCCGATGACGTCGTCTTCACCTACGACATGATCAAGGCCCACCCGGCACTGGACACGCGTGGCGCCTGGAGCTCGCTGAAGTCGGTCTCGAAGACCGGCTCGAACGAGGTCACCATGACGTTCAACGGGGCGGGCGCCAGCGACCTGCCGGCCGTCAACTCCGTCCTGATCGTCCCGCAGCACATCTGGTCGAAGGTCAAGGATCCGACGACCTTCGCGGACACGAAGCCGGTGGGGACCGGCTCGATGACGGTCGAGTCGATGAACCCGACGCAGCTCGTGCTCAAGCGCAACCCCGACTACTGGCAGGCCGACAAGATCCACGTCGACAAGCTGCAGTTCAACAACTCCGACCAGGGACAGGTCGACCAGCTCAAGCTGGCGCGCGGCGACTACGACATGAACGCGATGTACATCCCGGACATCGAGAAGTCGTACGTCTCCAAGGACCCCAAGCACAACAAGTACTGGTTCCCCGCCGGCTCGCCGATCAGCCTGTACATGAACCTCGAGAAGTCGCCGTTCGGCGACGAGAAGTTCCGCAGCGCCATCGCGCAGGCGATGGACAAGAAGAGCATCGTCGACGACGCGGAGCAGGGGTACGTCACCGCCGCGAGCCAGACCTCCCTCGTCCTTCCCGCGGCGAAGGACTGGCTGCCCTCCTCGATCCCCGACGAGGGCGTGATCACGTACGACGTGTCGGCCGCGAAGTCGGCGCTCGACCAGGCCGGGTACAAGCTCGACGGATCCGGCAAGCGCCTCGGCAAGGACGGCAAGCCGCTGAGCTTCTCCATCCAGATCCCGGGAGGCTGGAACGACTGGATCCAGGCCGGCAAGGTCATCCAGAAGGACTTCCAGGCGCTCGGCATCAGCGTCGACATGCAGAACCCGACGCCGGACGTGCAGGGCCAGAACCGCCTCACCGGCCAGTACGACCTGACCTTCGGCGTCCGCGGCGGCACGTGCGACATGTACACGAACTTCCTCGAGCCGCTCGCGAGCAGCGAGACCGCCCCGACCGGTCAGCCGGCGAAGACCAACGAGGTCCGCTGGCGCGACGCCAAGACCGACGAGCTGATCGCCCAGCTCGGGCAGGAGTCCGACCCGGCCAAGCAGAAGGCGACCGTCGGCGAGCTCGCCACGATCATGTACGAGCAGAAGCCGTACATCCCGCTCTGGTACGGCGCGAGCTGGTTCGAGTACTCGACCAAGCGCGCGGTCGGCTGGCCGAGCGCGAGCGACCCGTACGCGAAGCCGGGCGACATGCCGATCATCCTGACGCACCTCCGGCCCGCGAAGTAGGAACCCCCATGCGGTACTTCCTCCGGAGGGCAGGGTTCTTCGTCGCCACACTGTGGGCGGCGATCACCCTCAACTTCCTGATCCCCCGGCTCCAGCCGGGGGATCCGGCGGAGGCCATCGTGCGCAAGCTCGTCGGCCGCAACGCGTCCATCGACCCGGCCCAGCTGCAGTCGGTGCGCCTCATGCTCGGCGTGAGCAACAAGAACCTCTTCCAGCAGTACCTCGACTACCTCGGAGCGATCTTCCGCGGTGACTTCGGGGTGTCGTTCACGTACTTCCCGTACCGGGTGACCGACGTCATCGCACAGGCGATCCCGTGGACGATCGCCCTCGTCGGCATCACGACCATCGTGTCCTTCGTGGTCGGCACCCTCCTCGGGTCGTGGGCCGCGTACCGTCGCGGCTCGCGCGTCGACTCGGTGCTGACGCTGGGCTCCACGTTCCTCGGCACGCTGCCGTTCTTCTGGATCGCCCTGATGCTGATCTTCGTGTTCTGCTTCACCTGGCAGGTGTTCCCCGAGTCCGGCGGCTACGGCTCCGCCCAGCCCGGCTGGACCTGGGACTTCGCCGGCGACGTCGTGGCGCACGCCGCACTGCCGATGATCTCGCTGCTGATCGTCGGACCGCTCGGCTGGATCCTCGCCATGCGGAACAACATGGTGCAGACGCTCGGCGAGGACTACTCCCGTCTGGCCAAGGCGAAGGGCCTCGGCGAGCGCTCCATCGCCCTCAACTACGGAGCGCGCATCGCGATCCTCCCGTCGGTCACCGGCTTCGCGCTGGCTCTCGGCGGCCTCCTCGGCGGCACGATCCTCGTCGAGACGATCTTCAACTATCCGGGGCTCGGCCGCCTGCTGTTCGAGGCGGTCGGGAACAGCGACTACCCGCTCCTCCAGGCGATCTTCCTCCTGACCACGGTCGGCGTGCTGGTCGCCAACCTGGCCGCGGACGTCCTCTACGGCATCCTCGACCCCCGAGTGCGAAAGGCGGCGACGGCATGAGTGCGGCCACCACCCCGACCCAGAGCGAGCCGCTCGGCGTGGAGACGTCGGCGCTGGCCGCCGTCCGCTCCGTCGCCGCCGGACGCGGCCCGCGCTGGTACACGCTGCTCTGGCGCGACCGCAAGTGCAGGATCGGCATCTTCCTGCTGGCGGCCTTCATCCTGATGGCGGTGCTCGCGCCGCTCATCGCGCCGTACGACCCGCGCGCCCACGTCGGCGCCGCGAGCGAGGGGCCGAGCTCGGCGCACTGGCTCGGCACCACCGACAACGGCGAGGATGTGCTCAGCCAGCTCCTCTGGGGAGCGCAGACCTCCCTCATCGTGGGCCTCGTGGCCGGCTTGATCTCGACGGCCATCGGCCTGATCATCGGCCTCGTCGCCGGTTACAGCCAGGGGGTCGTGGACGAGATCCTGTCGTTCCTGACGAACCTCGCGCTCGTCGTGCCGGTGCTCCCCCTCATCGTGACGCTCGCCTCCTACTCGCCGGTGCGCGGCCTCGGGATGATCATCTTCGTCATCAGCATCACCGGCTGGGCGTACGGCGCCAGGATCAAGCGCTCGCAGGTGATCTCGCTCCGGACCCGCGACTACGTGTCCGCCGCGCGCCTGGCCGGCGACCGCACCTGGCGGATCATCCTCCGCGAGATCATGCCCAACATGACCTCGCTCATCGTCGTGGGCTTCATGGGCGCGGCGCTCGGTGCGATCGGCGGGGAGGCGGGCCTCGCGTTCCTCGGCCTCGGCGACCCGCAGACGGTCAGCTGGGGCGCCATGCTCAACCAGGCGAACGTGGGAGGCGCCCTCCTCACGGGCCAGTTCGCCTGGCTGATCGCCCCCGGCCTCGCGCTGGCCCTGGTCATCACGAGCTTCACCCTGATCAACTTCGGCATCGACACGCTGAGCAACCCCCAGCTGAGGGAGGGATGACCGTGGCACTCCTCGAGGTCACCGATCTGTCCGTCGTCTACCGTCCGCGCGATCACGCGCCGCACCACGCCGTGCGGAACGTCACGTTCACCGTCGAGAAGGGCGAGTTCGTCGGGCTCGTGGGCGAGTCCGGCTGCGGCAAGTCGACGCTCGGCAACGCCATCCTGCAGCTCCTGAGCAAGCCGGCAGCGGTGGAAGGGGGAAGCGTCGTCTTCGACGGCCGCCGGCTCGACCGGATGAGCGACGACGAGCTCCGCGCGATCCGCTGGGTGTCGCTGTCGACGGTGTTCCAGTCGTCGATGAACTCCCTCAACCCCGTGCTGACGATCGCCACCCAGTTCCGCGACACGTTCCGGGCTCACCGGGCGCCCGCCTCCCGCGACCGCGCGGCCGAGCTGCTGCGCATGGTCGACCTGGAGGAGAGCGTGCTCGACGCCTACCCGCACGAGCTGTCGGGCGGCATGAAGCAGCGCGTCGCCCTGGCCCTCGCGCTCGCGCTCTCCCCCGAGCTGGTCGTGCTCGACGAGCCGACGACGGGCCTCGACGTGCTGGTGCAGCGGCGCATCCTGGACCGCCTGCGCACGCTGCAGGCCGAGCTCGGGTTCGCGGTGCTGTTCGTCAGCCACGACATCGGGACCGTCCTCGAGCTGAGCGACCGCGTCCTCGTCATGCTCGACGGAGAGATCGTCGAGCAGTCGACCCCCGCCGAACTGCTGGCGGGCCCCGAGCACCCCTACTCGACGATGCTCCTCGATGCATACCGGGTGACGTCGGGGGCGGTCGGCAAGACGACCGCCGCCGAGCCCGCGGATGCGCTGCTCACCATGAGAGACGTCCGCAGGTCGTACCGAGTCGGTCGCGGCCGCACACGCCGGACGGTCACCGCGCTCGACGGCGTTTCGCTGACCCTCCGCGAACAGACCGTCACGGCGCTCGTGGGCCAGTCGGGCTCCGGCAAGTCGACCATCGCGCGCCTCCTGCTCGGCATGGAGCGGCCGGACTCCGGGACCATCGATCTGACGCTGCCCGGTGCCGCGCCGGTCTCCGTCGGCTCGCTTCGCGGGCGGCGGCTGCGCGACTACCGCGCGACCGTCCAGCTGGTGTTCCAGGACCCGTTCTCGTCGCTGAACCCGGCGAGCACGGTCGCCTACACCCTCTCGCGGCCCCTCCTCAACTACGGAGGCGTGAAGCGCGGCGAACTGCGCGATCGAGCCGCCGAGCTGCTCGAGCAGGTCGGGCTCAGCCCTGCGTCCCGGTTCCTCGACAAACTGCCCCATCAGCTCTCCGGTGGCCAGCGACAGCGCGTCGTCATCGCGCGCGCCCTCGCCGCGAACCCCGCTGTGCTCATCGCGGACGAGCCGGTCTCGATGCTCGACGTGTCGATCCGCGCCGAGATCCTCGAGCTGCTGAAGGGACTGGTCGCCGATCGCGGCATCGCGATGCTGTACATCACGCACGACCTGCTGTCTGCGCGGGCACTGGCGGACGACGTCACCGTCCTGCAGGACGGGACCGTGCGCGAGCAGGGCACGTCGAGCGAGGTCATCGACGGGGCGTCGCACGAGTACACGCGCGAACTGCTCGCTGCAATCCCCGATCCGTTCTCACGCGTCGGGGGAGGCGCCTCCCGGTAGTCACCTCGACCCGCGGGTCGCGGTTTCTTCGGCGCATGCGAGTCGCCGTCAATCCGGGAACCACGGACCCCGTCGTGGACACTTCATAGATGTGAGGGGAATCCAACTCGACGAGCCGGCTGTGCTCGAACGCGTACGCACAGGCGACGCTGACGCCTTCGGCGACCTGTTCGACCTGCACCACGACCGCGTGTTCCGGCAGGCGCTCCGCATGACGTCGTCGCTGCACGACGCCGAGGACGTCACGGCCGTCGTCTTCCTGGAAGCGTGGCGCAAGCGCGACGCGATGCGGGAGGTGAACGGCTCCGTCATCGCATGGCTTCTGGTCATGACGAACTTCGTGTTCCGCAACTACACGCGGGCGTCACGCCGGTACCGCGAAGGTCTCGGGCAGCTCCCTCCACCCGAGCACGCGCCCGACCACGCCGAAGCGGTCGACGACCGGATCGATCGCGACGCCCGCCGCTCCGCCCTTCGCGCCGCACTCGAGCAGCTGCCGCAGCGCGACCAGGACATCCTCACCCTCTGCGTGCTGGAGGAGCTCAGCACGGCCGACGCGGCGACCGCCCTCGGAGTGGCCCGGGGAACCGTCAAGTCCCGGCTATCCCGGGCGAAGGCACGGCTCACCGAGCTGCTGCAGCAGGACCCGGCGATGACGAACGGAGGAGCGCGATGAGCGACGAGCCCACCTTCGACCCGCGCCGCAAGGCGGCGATCCGCGAACTCGTGGTGTCGAACGCCGAAGCCCACCCCGGACGGGCGAACGGACGCAAGCGCACCGCTCTGGTGGCCGGGCTGGTGGTGCTCGCCCTGAGCATCTCCGGCGGCACGGTGGCGTACGCGTTCGGGACCGGGCTGATCGACCTGCCGCCGGGCACGGCGCCCACGGCGACTACGACCCCACCGCCCACTGCCACGCCAACGCCAACGCCAACGCCAACGCCAACGGCTACGCCTACGCCTATCCCGACACACACCGAGCCGGCGGAGGATCCGGCCGATCCCTCGACGTGGATCATCGGCTTCGATGGAGTAGGTCCGTTCCGCCTCGGGCAGACATTCGGCTCACAGGCGCATGAGGCTCCGGGCTTCGTCGACAGAACGGATGCGATCTGCACCGACTCGTACTTGTGGCTGCGTTCGACTGCGTCCAGCATCGGCCTGGTCGGGGCCACAGACGGCTCTCAGCGGACAGCGGCCATCGAGGTCGGTTCCAGCGGCTGGCCGGACAGGGCAACGTCCCCTGCGACGGCTGAGGGAATCGGAGTCGGATCAACCTACGAAGAGCTCCAGGCGGCCTACCCGGGCATTCAGCAGACCGGCTCCTACGCGGACATTTCCTACTACTTCGGACTGACAGACGGGAAGGGCGGCTGGATAGTGTTCAACGTAGTGCGCAACTCTTCGGACGAACGACTCAACGACAAGGTCGCCGCCATTCAGATCGCCAACGAGGCTGTGATGCCCGTCGAGAACGGCAGCGTCAGGACCATGCCCTCCGAGCGCTGCCCGGCGTGACCCCCCGCCCCTCCCGGTAGACTGGTCGCATCCCCGCCAGCCCCGCCCAGCCTGGAGTGCCCGCGTGACCGACACCGCCACCGCCCACGTCGTCGACACCGTCGCGAACGCGATCGAGACTCCTGAACGAGAGCAGCCCTACGCAGCGCTCGGCCTCAAGGACGACGAGTACGCGCGCATCCGCGAGATCCTCGGCCGCCGGCCCACCAGCGGCGAGCTCGCGATGTACTCGGTGATGTGGTCGGAGCACTGCTCCTACAAGTCGTCGAAGGTGTACCTCCGCCAGTTCGGCCAGAAGGTCAGCCCGGCGATGAAGAAGAACCTCATGGTCGGCATGGGCGAGAACGCGGGCGTCGTCGATGTCGGCGAGGGCTGGGCGGTCACCTTCAAGGTGGAGTCGCACAACCATCCCTCCTACATCGAGCCGTTCCAGGGCGCCGCGACCGGTGTCGGCGGGATCGTCCGCGACATCATCTCGATGGGTGCGCGCCCGGTCGCCGTCATGGACCAGCTGCGCTTCGGCGCCATCGACAACCCGGACACGGCCCGCGTGGTGCACGGCGTCGTCTCCGGCATCTCGTTCTACGGCAACTGCCTCGGCCTCCCGAACATCGGCGGCGAGACCTACTTCGACTCGGTGTACCAGGGCAACCCGCTCGTCAACGCCCTGTCGGTCGGCGTGCTTCGTCACGAAGACCTGCACCTCGCGAACGCGTCCGGCGCCGGCAACAAGGTCGTCCTCTTCGGCGCCCGCACCGGAGGCGACGGGATCGGTGGCGCGAGCATCCTCGCCTCCGACACCTTCTCGGCCGGTGGCCCCACCAAGCGCCCCGCCGTCCAGGTCGGCGACCCGTTCGCCGAGAAGGTGCTCATAGAGTGCTGCCTCGAGCTGTTCCGCGACAAGCTCGTCGAGGGCATCCAGGATCTCGGCGCGGCCGGGATCTCCTGCGCGACGAGCGAGCTCGCCTCCAACGGCGACGGCGGCATGTTCATCGAGCTCGACAAGGTCCTCCTGCGCGACCCGAGCCTCACCGCCGAGGAGATCCTCATGTCGGAGAGCCAGGAGCGCATGATGGCGGTCGTCAAGCCCGAGCTGCTCGACGCGTTCCTCGCGGTCACCGCCAAGTGGGACGTCGAGACGAGCGTGCTCGGAGAGGTCACCGAGACCGGCCGCCTCGTCATCAACTGGCGCGGCGAGGAGATCGTCAACGTCGACCCGCGCACCGTCGCAGTGGACGGCCCGGTGTACGAGCGCCCCGTCGCCTACCCGGCGTGGATCGACGCCCTCCAGGCTGACAGCGCTTCCGTGCTCCCCCGCCCGAAGACCGGCGACGAGCTGCGCGAGCAGGTGCTCGCCCTTCTCGGCAGCGCCAACCTCGCCGACAAGTCCTGGATCACCGACCAGTACGACTACTTCGTCGGCGGCAACACGGCCCTCGCCTTCCCCGACGACGCCGGCATGATCCGCGTCGATGAGGAGAGCGGGCTCGGTTTCGCGATCGCGACCGACGCCAACGGGAGGTACTGCCAGCTCGACCCGAAGCAGGGCGCCAAGCTGGCCCTCGCCGAGGCGTACCGCAACGTGGCCGCCTCCGGAGCCGTGCCCGTCGCCGTGACCGACTGCCTCAACTTCGGCAGCCCGGAGAACCCCGAGGTCATGTGGCAGTTCTCCCAGGCGGTCGAGGGCCTCTCCGACGCCTGCCTCGAGCTGGAGGTGCCGGTCACGGGCGGCAACGTGTCGTTCTACAACCAGACCGGCGACACCCCGATCTTCCCGACCCCGGTCGTCGGCGTGCTCGGCGTGATCGACGACGTGGCGCGCCGCATCCCCGCCGGGTGGCAGGACGAGGGCGAGAACATCTACCTCCTCGGCATCACCCGGGAGGAGCTCGACGGCTCGGCGTGGGCCGGCACCGTCCACGGCCACCTCGGCGGCCGTCCCCCCGCGGTCGACCTCGCTTCGGAGCGAGCACTCGCCGGGGCACTGCACGCCGCCTCCCTCGAGGGCCTCGTCTCGTCGGCGCACGACCTCGCCGACGGCGGGCTCGCGCAGGCGCTGGCCGAGAGCGTCATGCGGTTCGGCGTCGGCGCCCGCGTGTGGCTCACCGAGATCCAGGAGCGCGACGGCGTCGACGCGGCGACCGCGCTGTTCAGCGAGTCGACCGGGCGCGTCATCGTATCCGTTTCGCGCGAGGATGACGTCAAGTTCCGTGGGCTGTGCGAAGGCCGCGGCATCCCGGTGCTGCGGATCGGCGTGACGGACGCCGAGGTGGGCACCCAGTCCGTCCTCGAGGTGCAGGACCAGTTCACGATCGGCGTGGAGGAGCTCCGCGGCGTCCACCGCTCGACGCTCCCGGAGCACTTCGGCCCGACTGTCGCCTGAGCGCACCGGGCTCGCGCGCCCTCGCCCCTCCGCCCTCGCACGCTCACACCCAAAATCGAGTCCCCCAAGAGTGCACATTTTTCGAGCCCAAAGCTGCATTCTTGGGGGACTCGATGGTGGGCGGATGGGTGGGGGCGCGTCAGCGGGAGGCGGAGGCCTCTGCGGCCGCGAGGTCGGCCTGACGGCGCGTGAAGAGACGTACGCGCTGCTGCGTCAGCAGGATTCCGGCGAGGACGACCGCCGCCCCGACGGGTTCGTTCCAGCTCAGGTGCTCGCCGAGGACGAGGATGCCCAGCGCGACACCGACGACCGGCGTCACGTACGTCACGCCGGACGTCGCAGTCGGCCCCCAAGCGCGGAGCACGTTCATGTTCCAGATGTAGACGACGCCGGTGCCCAACGCGCCGAGCGCGAGAAGCGAGAGCAGCACCGGCCAGCTGAACGTGATCGGGTGCCACGCGACCAGCGGCGTCAGCAGCACCATGATCACCGCGGCCAGTCCGATGTTCAGGAAGGCGCTCGTCGTCGAGGACACCGCCCGCGGGCTGATGAACCGGCGGATGTAGCCGAAGCTGAAGCCGTAGCAGGTCACAGCGCCGAGGCACGCGAGCTGCCCCCAGACGCTGCCGCCCAGCGCCTCCACCTGCCAGGGGCCCACCACGACGATCACGCCGACGATCCCCACCAGCACTCCCAGTACCTGGTCGCGGTTCAGCTTCTCGACCCGGAAAGCCGCCGTCGCGAGAAGAGCCGTGGTGATCGGCGTGACGGCGTTGTAGATGCTGGCGAGACTCGATGCGACGTACTGCTCGGCCCAGGCGAAAAGAAGGAACGGGATGACGCAGTAGGTCACCGCCACGACCGCGAAGTGCACCCAGACGATCGGCTCACGAGGCAATCGGGCCCGCGTCGCGAGGGCGATGATGCCGAGCGTCACCGCCCCGAAGACGAGTCGCGCCCACGCGACCTGCCCGAAGGAGACACCCTCGAGAGCGATCTTCATGAACAGGAAGCTCGCGCCCCACACGAGACCCATGGCGACGAACTGGACGACGACTTTCACTCCTCGACGCTAGCGCCTGGTCACGGCCTCCCACGAGCGGAAAACGGACGCCGAGCACACAGATCCGGCCACGCGTCTCCGTCCTCCCGCCGTCTTGCATCCGCGCCGGCGGAGGATGCTGGGGGAGGGAATATTCGCGCCTCAGCCGTGTTGTATGCATTTGCATGGAACGAGCGACGACCTTAGGAGCCACGATGCAGTACGGAATCTTCTCGGTGAGCGACATCACCCGCGACCCGGTCTCGGGTCAGACGCCCAGCGAGGCTGAGCGCATCGACGCGATCGTCAAGATCGCGACCCACGCCGAGGAGGTCGGACTCGACGTCTTCGCCGTCGGCGAGCACCACAACCCGCCGTTCTTCTCGTCGTCGCCCACGACCCTCCTGTCGCACATCGCGGCCCTCACCGAGCGCCTCGTCGTGACGACGTCGACGACCCTGATCACGACCAACGACCCGGTCCGCATCGCCGAGGAGTACGCGATGCTGCAGCACCTGTCGAAGGGCCGCATGGACCTCATGCTCGGTCGCGGCAACACCGGCCCCGTGTACCCGTGGTTCGGGCAGGACATCCGCCAGGGCCTCCCCCTCGCCCTCGAGAACTACAACCTCCTCCACCGGCTGTGGCGGGAGGACGTGGTCGACTGGGAGGGACGCTTCCGCACTCCGCTCCAGGGCTTCACCTCCACGCCGCGACCCCTGGACGACGTGCCGCCCTTCGTCTGGCACGCGAGCATCCGCACGCCCGAGATCGCGGAGCAGGCCGCCTTCTACGGCAACGGCTTCTTCGCGAACAACATCTTCTGGCCGAAGGAGCACTACCAGCGGCTCATCGCGTTCTACCGCGAGCGCTTCGAGCACTACGGCCACGGCACCGCGAAGGAGGCGATCGTCGGGCTCGGCGGTCAGGCCTTCATCGCGAAGAACTCGCAGGACGCCAAGAAGCAGTTCCGCCCCTACTTCAACGAGGCCCCCGTCTACGGCAACGGTCCGACGATGGAGGAGTTCACCGACGCGACCCCGCTCACCGTGGGGAGCCCGCAGGAGGTCATCGACAAGACGCTGACCTTCCGCGAGTGGGCGGGCGACTACCAGCGCCAGCTGTTCCTCATGGACCACGCCGGCCTCCCGCTGAAGACCGTCCTCGAGCAGCTCGACCTGCTCGGCGAGGAGGTCATCCCGGTGCTCCGCAAGGAGACGGAGGCCCGCAAGGACCCGGCGACCCCCGAGGCCCCCACCCACGAGTCGCTCGTGAAGGCGAAGTACGGCGACGCCGCGCCGCGGCAGCCGCGCCCCAACGCCAACCGCGGGGACAACGTGACCGGCGCCTCCCCCTACCAGGACACCGACGAGGAGCTTCGGGCCAGCTACCCGGCCCTCTGACCGCGGCGCACCAAAGCAACGACGACACCAGAAGCAGAAGAAGGACATGAGATGAGCGACACCGATACCGGTTTCGGGCTCGGCACCGAGGGCACCCGGCCGTTCCGGGTCGTGGTGGTCAACGCGGGAGTGAGCGACCCCTCCTCCACGAAGATGCTCGCCGACCGGCTGGCGCTGCGAGTGGAGGCGAACGCCCAGCGCGAGGGCCACACCGTCGAGACGCTGCACCTCGACCTCCGCGAGCTCCTCCCCGAGCTCGGCGCGGCGCTCGCCTCCGGCCACCTCGGCCCGCGTTTCACGCAGGCGGTCGAGGCGCTCCGGACGGCCGACGGCATCATCGCCACCACTCCGGTGTACAAGGCTGAGGCGAGCGGGCTGTTCAGCTCGTTCTTCCAGGTGCTCGACAACGACCTCCTGATCGCGAAGCCGGTGATCCTCGGCGCGACCGCCGGCACCGCGCGGCACGCGCTCGTGGTCGACGGCGAGCTCCGGTCGCTCTTCGCCTTCCTGCGGACGATGACGGTGCCGACGTCCGTGTTCGCGTCGACCGAGGACTGGCAGGACAACGCGCTCGGCAAGCGCATCGACCGCGCAGCCCGCGAGCTCGTCGTGCTGATGGAGTCCGGGATCGAGCGCAAGATCACCGACCGGTCATGGGACAGCTACCAGCACGAGTTCGGATCTGCTGGCGGCAACGAGCTCGGCATCGACCTCGGGTCCGACCTGATGCGCCTCGCAGCTGGAGGGACGCTACCGGCCCAGCGCCCATAGCGGCCGCGCGCTTTCCGCCATGCAACGGGCCCCAGATTCCGGGGCCCGTTTGTCGTCGTGGCGGCTGCCCGGAGCGGTAGGGTGCTCGGTGGACGAGGGAGGTTTCCAGTGGACCTGATCACCGTGCTGCAATGGATCGGCGTGATCGTCTGCGTGGCCCTCGCGCTCAGCGGTCTCGTCCCCGTCGTGGCCGCCGCCGCCACGTTCGTGGTGATCCCTTTCCACGCCTGGATCAACCATTACAAAAAGGCCGCTCCGTACCTCCCGCGGGTCGCGATCATCGTTCCCGCGTGGAACGAGGGTGCGGTCATCGGCGCTTCCATCGATCGCCTCATGAAGCTGGATTACCCGCTGGAGGCGTTGCGCATCTACGTCGTCGATGACGCGAGCACCGACGACACGCCCGATGTCGTGCGGGCGAAGGCAGAGCAGTACCCGGGCAACGTCTTCCTCCTCCGGCGTGACCAGGGCGGTCAGGGCAAGGCGCGCACGCTCAACCACGGCATCGAGCGGGTGCTCGCCGAGGACTGGATGGAGGCGCTCCTCATCATGGACGCCGACGTCATCTACCTTCCCGACTCGCTCCGCCGGATGACGCGCCACCTCGCGGACCCCGAGGTCGGCGCGGTTTCGGCGTACATCCGCGAGGGCAGTCGCGACCGCAACTATCTGACCAAGTTCATCAGCACCGAATACGTGCTGTCGCAGCCGGCCGCGCGACGCGCGCAGAACGTGCTGGGCGCTCAGGCGTGCCTGGCGGGAGGCGCGCAGCTGCATTCCCGCGAGAACCTCGTCGCCCTAGGTGGTCGGGTGGACACCTCCACTCTCGCGGAGGACACGATCACCACATTCGAGACCCAGTTGCACGGTAAGCGCGTCGTCTTCGAGCCGCATGCCCACGTGCTGGCCGAGGAGCCGCGCGCGATCGATGGTCTGTGGAAGCAGCGGCTCCGGTGGGCGCGCGGCAACGTCTCGGTCACCGCGCGGTATGCGAAGATCTGGTTCCGCCCGTCTCGCGTTCACAACCTCGGCGGCTGGTCTTTCGGGATCGTCTGGTTCAGCCTGTGGCTGCTGCCGCTGATCATGATCGCTTCGTCGATCGGTCTCGCCGGGCTGCTCTTCCTGCAGGCTCCGTTCGCCGCTCAGGTCTTCCGCGTGTTGTGGATCTCGGCTGCGCTCGCCTACCTGTTCGTGCTGATCCTCGGATCGGCGACCGATGGGGCGACGACGAGGAAAGAGCTGGGAAGCGTCATCCTGTTCCCGGGCATCATCAACATGATCGTGATGCTGGTCGCGCTGTTCCCGTCGCTCCTCCTGGTGTGGTTGCCGGGCGCCTTCGGTGTGGTGCTCGATGAGTCGACTCTGTTCGCTCTGACGTTGGCGATCTACATCTGGATCCCGTTCTCGATGGTCGGCGCGTGGCTGGCGCGGAGGGCGGAGCGCACTCGCGCCGGCCGCTGGCTGGCTCCCGCGCTGATCTATCTCGCGGGGTACGGGTCCCTGCTCTGCGCCATCACCTTCGACTCGTATCTCAAAGAGCTCGCCGGCGCGGAGGCCCGCTGGGACAAGACCGAGAAGGTCGGCCGGGTCGCGGCGAGCTGAGGCGACCCGCGCGGAAATGACGGGGCCCCGGGCGGCTGCGCGGGGCCCCGTCTCTCTCACGCCTCCGATCGGCGGCGACGCCTCAGCAGGATCGTCACCGCTCCGCCCGCGATGAGGACGAACGCCGCGATCACCAGGACGGGCTTGAGGTCGCTACCCGTGGAGGCGAGCCGACCGGTCCGATCGGTCGCGGTGGGCGCGCTCTTCCCGGCTTCGCTGGTGGCCGCGCCCGACCCGGACGGTGCCTCCGGGTCTACCGAAACAGGCGGGGTTGTCACTTCGGGGTCGACCAGGGCGGGCGGATCCGTGGCCTCCGGCTCAACCGGGGCAGGCGGATCCGTCACCTCTGGGTCAACCGGAGCAGGCGGGTCCGTCACCTCCGGATCGACCGGAAGGGGAACACCCGTGTACCAGCTCGAGTCAGCGGCTTCTAGCGATTCGCCCGAGGCGGCATCGGTCGCGGTGACCGTGACGGTGTTCTCGTATTGACCGGCGATGGCGGTTCCCTCAGCCGTGATCGTGACGCTCTTGCCGGGAGCGAGTGCAGCGATCGTCTCCTGGTGCACCACCGTGCCATCCGGAGTGCGGTCGACGACCTGTAGGTCGGTCAGCGGGACCGTACCCGGGTTCGTGACGCGGTACTCCCACGTCACAGGCGATCCCTCCGGGAGGGACGGCCCGGGGGCCGCCGTGACCGACTGGTCGTTCGTCGTCTTCTCGACCGTGAGGCCTGCTGCCCCGGCGAAGTACCACGACTTCGCAGTCGCACTCACCGTGGCGAGGACGTCGGCGAGATCGTAGGGGTTCTCCGGTACCGCGGTTGCCGTCGCCGTGTTCTCGTACTGCCCGGCGACCGCCTTCCCCGTTGCGGTGAAGGTGCGGGTCTCCCCCGGCCTCAGCACTCCGTTGCCCGGGGTCGTGGTCGTGATGCCTCCGGTGTTGCCGAGGCCGTCGACGAACGAATCCGCTACGGTGACGCTGTCCACGGAAATGTTGCCGGTGTTGGTCACCTCGTAGGTCCAGACGACTTCACTGCCAGAGGCGACGAATGCTCCCGGCGCCTGGTCGTAGCCGACGCCGTTCGTCTTCTTCACCAGCTGGAGCGCCGGCTCGACGGGACCGACGATGGTCGCCTTGTTCGAGGTGATCGACTGTCGCGATCCGCCGACCGTACCCGTGACCACCGCGTCGTTCGCGGCGACGAGCGTGTCGGCCCTGTCTGCGACCGCCGTGGGAGCGATCAGTTCGAAGGTCGCGCCCGCGACGAGCGACGGCATCGTCATGCGGAAGGCTCGGGCGCCGATGGGATCGGAGCTCCAGGTGCCGTTGGTCGCCGTCGTCGCGTCGACCGAGTACTCGACCTTCGCACCGTCGGGCACGCCACTGACCGGACCGCTCAGGGTGACCGGGAACCCGGACGCCCGACCGTCGCCCTTTGCAGGAAGGCGGTCGAACACGGTGAACCCGCCGACCGCGGTCGGAAGCGCATTGCTGACGAAGAGCTGCCACTCGGCTGCTCCCGGGCTGGCGACCCGTGAGACCAGGTTCCATGGTTCGTCCGCGGAGGGCCGCACGAGCTTGCCCAGCATCAGACCTCCGGCGGTCGTCACGACCGAGGATGCCGACGCCGCCGCGATCTGGTCGAGCGCGGGGTTGAAGTCGTAGCGGTCCGCTCCGAACGACCCGGGCGTGTACGACCCGGGTGTCGCCAGGAAAGTCGGATCGGTCGTGTAGGCGAACGACTGCACCGTGGCCGACTGACCGGACGGTGCGTACGCCTGAGGGAGGACGGTGACGGGGATGTCGTACGCGAAGCCCTGCGCCTCGGCGCCGTTCTTCGGCTGACCCGTCAGCCGCAGCGATGCGAGCTCGTCGAAGACGAGGGTCACCACCTGACGGCTCATGCCCGAACCGTCGGCCACCGTGTCTGTGCTGACGCCGACTCCCTTGCCGATGTCGGGCACCCGCACGTTAGTACCCGGCGTGGTGGCGTACGCCCGGCTCGCGCCCGCGTTCGAGTCATAGAAGACGCCCGGCGGCAGGACCACCTTCAACGTCGCGCCCTGGTAGGAGCCTCGCGTCGGGTCCATGTTTGAGATGGTGGCCCGGTACGTCGCGGCCTTGCCGACGGTCAGCGTGGAGGGGCCGCTGACGGTCGTGATGATCGGCACACCGTCGACCGTGGTCGACTCGGCCGTGTCTGTCTTGGTCGCCAGCTGGGCGCCGTCGTCGAGCGTTCCGCTGACGCTGGCCGTATTCGTGAACGTGGTGCTCGAACCCGGCTCCCCCGGCAGCGAGGGCACGTACCCCGTCGTGACGGTCACAGCGGATCCGTTGGGGATGGCTTCGTCCGCGGCGCCCGGCGACAGCACGACCCGCCACCCGGTCAACCGGTCGCCGGCAGGCAGCGTGAGCACGTTCGAGAACGGGGCGAGGTTCATCCCGACCGACCCCGTGTTCTGCACCGTGACGCGCAGATCTTGGCTGGAACGGAATCCCGCGCCATAGGTCTGGAACGTCGGCTGGCTGGTCGAGGTGTACTCGAGCCGGAACGGCACGTCCGCCCGAGCGGCGGTCGGGTTGAACAGGACCGCGAGCTTGTAGACGTCGTTGTGGGCGAAGAACTCCGCCGTCGCGGGGTCGGAGCCGGCGGCATCGGTCACGACCATGGTGCCGGCCTTCTGGCTGTCGATGCTGTTGAGGAACGAAGCGACCACACCGTTGGTGGCGACGTAACGGCCGTTGAGGTAGGTCTGAGTCTTCGCGCCCGCTGCGTTGTCGGCGTATTTCGCGATGCCGAACGCCTTGCCGCTGAAGTCGTCCCGGACGGCCGGCGCCTGAACCGAGGCGGTCGCCTCGGGCCCGGCGTTCCCCGCATGGTCTGCCACACGCAGGACGACGGTGTTGAGGGGCGGCGGCGTCTTGTCGGGGAAGGTCGAGGTCGGGTAGCTCACCGACAGCGAGAGTGCCCGGCCGGTCGGGTCGAGGGGAGGCGCGCTCGGCCCGTAGGGGGTGCCCGCGCGCTCCCAGACAGCCGTCTGCCCGGTCTCCGGAGTGCCGGTGATGCTCCATTCGCCGCCGACCGCTCCGACCGAGGAGCCGGTGATCCGCGCGCCGACGGGGAAGGAATCGGTGAGTCGCTGTGACCAGGTCGTGAAGGAGGACTGGTCCGTCGTGCTGATGTTGAAGTAGTACGTGACGTCGCGGTTGTTGGAGTTGGGGATGACCGTCGCCGTCTTCTGAGCGGCGTACGAGAGCGCTCCGGTGACCTTCGTCCGCGCGGTCGCCTTCGGCGTCCCCCCGCCCGGCGTTCCCGTCCCGCTCACCGACGTCTGGAACACGGTGGACGCGTCCTTCACCGAGTTGTCGGTCTGCGTGACGGAGAAGACGAACGACACAAGCGGCCGGTCGAGCGCGGTCAGAGTGAAGGTCACCCTGTTCTGAGCGGCGTCGTACTCGGCGGAGGCCACGGGTGAGGTCCCTCCGGTCGGAACGGAGTCGAACGCGACGCCATCGGGAAGGTCGGCTGACAGGGTGATGCCGGTGACGGGAGCCGTCGAGGCGGACGGCGCGGCCACACTGACGTTGTACGTGTAGGGCGCCCGGACCGGCACGCTCTCGGGTGCGGCGATGCCGACCGTGTAGTCGGCCGAGGATGCCGCGTGTGCGGGGGCGCTGACGGCGACGACCGCGCCGATGCTGAGCAGCACGGCGAGGAACGACGCGAGCAGACGATGGAGTCGCATGGAGTTTCTTTCTGGCAGGGGATCGCAGATCGCTTAAACATACTGCATCTGACATTTTTTACCAGAGCTTTTAAACTCTGACAGCCAAGTTTTTTACACGTTACCCTTTAGATTTCAGTGCTATATCGAGCACACTGAGTCGAAAGGCACAACCACATGAAGACAAGACGCGTGATCATCGGCACGGGAGTGGCCATCGCCCTCGCTTGCGGAAGCGTGACCCCGGCATTGGCGGCACCGGCCCACCTCCTGGCGGCGACTCCGGACTCCGCGCCGCCGGATGCGGTCCTCACCCAGCTCGCGCAGACGGTGACCCCGACGATCCGCCCCGGAGGCACGGGCAAGTTCACAGTCCGGATCAGTTCCCCGATGCAGGCGGTCGGCCTGAAGTACACGATCACCGCGCCGACGGGCACGACCTTCGAATCGGGCAAGCGTGAGTGGAAGAGCAGCAGGGGTACCAGTGGTTCGCAGACCCATCCGCTGTCCGCGGACAAGCGCACCCTGACCCTCGATGTCCCGGCGTACACGGTCTATGGCCCCGATGGGTGGGTCGACGACACGTACACTCTGAGATCCGATGCGGCGAACCCTGCAACGGGACCGGTGGGCGGTGGGCTGATCACGGTCACCGGCGGCAACATCATCAGCGCGGGCACGACTGCCCCGATCGGATACACCGCGACGAAGACCCTGCTCGAACAGGTCGCGAGTCCGAGCCTGGCGCCTGGCGCGACGGGGAATATCACCTTCCGCTTCTACCCCAACGGGCAGATCGGCACCGTCTACACCCTGACCGCACCGACGGGAACGATCTGGGCATCGACCGCGCGCAGCTACAAGACGAGCGACGGCAAGACCGGGGCCGGCATTCAGCCCACCCTGTCGGCTGACAAGCGCACCCTGAGCCTCGTGGGTACGGGGTGGGGCACCCCGGCCGACGGGTGGATCGAAGACACCTACCAGCTCACCTCACTACCGGGGAACACCTCCTCCGGTCTCATCTGGGACGGGGCGCTGGCCGTCATCGGCGGCGCCGCGATCGTCCCCGGAACCACCATCCCGGTTTCCTACATCTCGACCTACGACGCCCCGAAACCCGTGGGCGTGACGCTCTCCGCGCCGGCGGCCGGTGCGGTCATCACGGACACCAAGCGGCCGGTCTTCTCCGGAAAGGGCCAGCCAGGTGCCACGGTCACGATCACCGACAACGCCGGGGGCCAACTCGCCAGCACGGTCGTCGCCGCGGGAGGCACCTGGTCGGTCGTCTCCTCGAAGGATCTGTACAACGGCGCCTACGCGGGTGTCGTGACACAAGACGTCGACAGCTCCACTGCCGCCTACGTCTTTCGCGTCGAGGTGCCTGACAACGACAAGCCCGCCGACATCACCGCGGGGACGGCCGGAAACGGGACCGCGAAAGCGGGCACCACCGTTGACGCCCCGATCAGCTTCACGAACACCTCCGGAAAGGACCTGTTCCAAGGGAAGATCACGTTCACCGCACCGACCGGCACGAAGTTCGCCGCCCAGCAGAGCGTCCCGCTCGACTGGCGCGTCGCCGGTTCCGGCGGCGGGTTCACCCGGTGGTCGGAGGCCGACTGCCAGGTCGAGTCGATCAGCGCCGACGGACGCACGATGACCTGCACGGTCTCGCCCACAACCGCCGGGTGGAACAACGGCAACGAATTCCGCTGGTCCCCGAAGGTGGCGATCGACGCCTCCACCGGGTCGGGACCGGCCGTGATCAGCGCTCGAGCCGAGTTCGGCACGGCCTCGGTGACCAACACCTTCCGGATCGACGTCACCGCCGTCTCGGTCGCCCCGGTCGCACTGACGGCTCCGACCTTCGGCGGGACCATTCAGGCGGCCCAGCCCCTGTTCGAGGGGACCGGGCAGCCCGGCGCCACGATCGAGGTCAAGGGCAGCAGCGGCCGGACCCTCGCTTCCGGGACTGTGGAGGCGAACGGGCACTGGTCCGCGACATCCACGATCGCTCTCGGCACGGGCCGTTACATCGGCACAGTCACGCAGACCGCCGGCACCCACTCGAGCACGGCCGGGTTCGACTTCACCGTCGTCAAGCCGACGACTCCGCCGGCGCTCACCTCGCCCGCAATCGGCGGGAAGACCGCGGAGACGAGGCCGACGTTCACCGGTACCGGCCACCCGGGTGCGAGCATCGCAGTCAAGGGCAGTTCCGGACGTGTGCTGGCGACCGCCACCGTGAGCACGGCGGGGACCTGGAGCGCCGCCTCCACGCTTGAGCTGGCACCGGGCCGCTACGTCGGCACGATCACCCAGGACGTGGGCGGCCAGACCAGCCAGGTGCCCTTCGACTTCACGATCCCCCACCCGCTCGTGCTGACCTCGCCGCAGCTCGGCGCCACGATCAAGGAGCTCACCCCGACGTTCACCGGAACAGGTGAGCCGGGCGCGTCGATCGAGATCCGGGGCAACTCCGGAACCGTCATCGCCAACACCACGGTCGGAGCCGACACCAAGTGGGCAGCGACCTCGAAGATCACCCTCTTCGAGGGCCGCTTCATCGGCACCGTGACACAGGACGCGGGCGGAGTGAAGACGCAGACGCCCTTCGACTACACGATCAAGAAGTAGCGCCCCCAAAACGCGAAGAGGCCCCGGATCAGTCGATCCGGGGCCTCTTCCGCGCCGCGCGCCTCCTGGGCCCGTTCATTACTCGGGCTGGTGCGGCACCGCGGCCACGATCCGAGCGGTCCGCTCGGCTCCCGCGGGAGTCGTGAACGCAATCGTCTCACCGACGCGGTGGCCGTCGACCGCTGAGCCGAGCGGACTGCCGAGCGAGACGACGCGCTCGCCCCGGAGGATGTCGCGCTCGCCGAGGACGAAGGTGTCGGTCGTCCCGTCGTCGAAGTGCAGCCCGACCGTCATCCCCGCCTCCACCAGCCCGTCATCGGCTCTCTCGGCGGTGTCTGCGTTCTGGATGAGCTTCCGCAGGTGCAGCAGGCGTACCAGTTGGGCTTGGGTGTGCTCGCGGGGAGTGGCCTCGAGCTGGTCGCGCTCTCTCTCGAGCGCACGGAGGGCTTCGCTCGCCATCCAGACCGTGCCGTGTCCTGCGTCACTTGTCGTGCTCCTCGTCATCAGTTTCCTCACTCTCGATAGGCATCCGGGATCCCGGACACGCGGGTACGGGAAGGAGCCCCGGACCGTTCGGCCCGGGGCTCCTCCTGGATGGTTCGGTTACTTCTTGATGGTGTAGTCGAACCCGGTCTGGCTCTTCATGCCGCCGGCATCCTGGTTGACCGTGCCGATGAAGCGGCCCTCGAACAGCTCGATCGTGGAGACGGCGGTCCAAGTGCCGTCGTCGCCCACCGTGGCGGACGCGATCAGCTTGCCGGAGTTGCCCTTGACCTCGATCGCGGCGCCGGGCTCACCGGTTCCGGTGAAGATCGGGGTGAGCTCGGAGACGGTCCCGCCCATCGCCGGCGAAGTCAGCGCGACCGGGGTCGCCTCCTTGACGATGTTGTAGTCGAACGAGACCTTGCTGATCTCGCCGCCGGCATCCTGCTTGACGGTGCCGATGAAGCGGCCGAGGTAGAGCTCGATCGTCGACGTGGCCGTCCACTTTCCGTCCGCGCCGACCGTGGCCTTCGCGACCGTCCGACCGGTGCTGCCGATGACCTCGATGCTCGCACCGGGGTGGCCCTTGCCCGTGAAGGTCGGGAACAGGTCGGTCGTCTTGCCGCCGATCGCCGGGGAGGTCAGCGTGAGCGGCGCGATCTGGACATCCTTGACGATGCTGTAGTCGAAGCCGACCGAGCTGACGTTGCCGTCAATGGTCTGGTTGACCGTGCCGACGTAGCGCCCGTTACCCAGCGCGACGGTGGAAGTGGCGCTCCAGTCACCCGCGCCGGTCACGGTCGCGGTCGCGATGACGCGACCGGTGCTGCCCTTGACCTCGATGAGCGCGCCCGGGTGACCCTTACCGGTGAAGACGGGGTTGGACGCCTGGGTGGTGCTGCCGATCGCGGGGGAGGTCAGAGAGACCGTGACGATGTCGGCCTTCTCGGCGGTGTAGGAGACGGTGGCCTTGAGGCCATTCGCCACCGCGTTGCCCGCGGTGAACTCGAACGACCCGTCAGCGACCGAACCGGTGCGCGTGTTGCCCTTATCGGACACGAGCTGGACCGTGTGCTCCCGGACGATGCTGGCATCCACCGCATAGGTGGGGTAGTTCACCGTGAGGGTCTTCTTGTCCGCCGAAAGCACACCGGTCAGTGAACCGGTGGCCTTGTTCCCGTTGACGTGCTTCCACGCGACCTGGTTGGAGGCGAAGGTGGTACCGGACGGGGCGGTGACCACGAACGTCGAGCCGGACGGGGACTTGATGTCGTTCGGGTTGGTCAGGGTCACGGTCGCGGAACCCGTCTGGCCGGGCTTCAGCGTCGGCGCGGCCGTCTGAGCGAGCGTCATGTCGGCAACCGCGTTGTAGGAGATGGTCGCCTTCAGACCGTTGGCCACCGCGCTGCCGGCGGTGAACTCGAACGAACCGTCCGAGACGGCACCGGTACGGGTGTTGCCCTTGTCCGAGGTCAGCTGGACCGTGTGCTCACGGATGACGCTGGCGTCCACGATGTAGCCGGAGGCATCCACCGTGAGGGTCTTTTTGTCCGCCGAAAGCACACCGGTCAGTGAACCGGTCGCCTTGTTCCCCTTGACGTGCTTCCACGCGACCTGGTTGGAGGCGAATGTCGTACCCGACGGCGCCGTGACCACGAACGTCGAGCCGGACGGGGACTTGATGTCGTTCGGGTTGGTCAGGGTCACGGTCGCGGAACCCGTCTGGCCGGGCTTCAGCGTCGGCGCGGCCGTCTGAGCCAGCGTCATGTCGGCAACCGCGTTGTAGGAGACGGTCGCCTTGAGGCCGTTCGCCACCGCGTTGCCCGCGGTGAACTCGAACGAACCGTCCGAGACCGAACCAGTTCGCGTGTTGCCCTTGTCGGACACGAGCTGGACCGTGTGCTCCCGGATGACGCTGGCGTCCACGATGTAACCGGACGCATCCACCGTCAGGGTCTTCTTGTCCGCCGAGAGCGTGCCGGTCAGCGAGCCACTCGCCTTGTTACCGTTAACGTGCTTCCAGGCGACCTGGTTGGAGGCGAAGGTGGTACCCGACGGCGCCGTGACCACGAACGTCGAGCCCGACGCGGACTTGATGTCATTCGGGTTGGTCAGGGTGAGCGTCGCGGCACCGGTCTGGCCCGGCTTCAGAGTCGGCGCGGCCGTCTGAGCGAGCGTCATGTCGGCAACCGCGTTGTAGGAGATGGTCGCCTTCAGACCGTTGGTCACCGCGCTGCCGGCGGTGAACTCGAACGAACCGTCCGAGACGGCACCGGTACGGGTGTTGCCCTTGTCCGAGGTCAGCTGGACCGTGTGCTCGCGAATGATGCTGGCATCCAGCGCGTAGCCCTTGACATCCAGCGTGAGGGTCTTCTTGTCCGCCGAGAGGACACCGATGACCAAGGTGCCGGAGGCCTTGTTCCCGTTCACGTTCTTCCAGTCGACCAGATTGGAGGCGAACGTCGTTCCGGACGGCGCCGTCACCACGAAGGTCGAACCGCCGCTGGTGGCGGTCGCATCGGGGTTGGTCAGGGTGAGCGTCGCGGCACCGGTCTGGCCGGGCTTCAGAGTCGGGGTGGCCGTCTGAGCCAGCGTCATCGACGCCGCATCGGCCGTGATGGCGGCCGGCTGGACGCCCGCCTCGAGCATCGGCGCCGGCGCGGCGAGCGCGGGCGTCGCGGTGCCGCAGGCGAGGGCGATGGCTACGCCCGCGCTGACGATCACGTTGCGCGTTTTCATGTGGGATTACCTTTCGGGTCGAGAGCGAACGCGGGGTGGTCGTCGCTCACGGGGTGGGATTCGGCGGGTGCCGCAGGGAGGGCGCGTCACATTCGGGGTGATCGGCCGGGTTCGAGTATATCAGCTGATGTTTCAGAACACTAAATTCTGCACATACTTTCATTTCTTGTTGAGCTGCCGCTCTCCCGGACTGCATCGAGTACCGTTGACCCGTGAAACTCCGCGGCCTCACCCAGAGCATCGAGACGTCCGAGCTGACCGCGGAGGCCGACGACGCGGGCTCGGCACGCGCGCTGATCGAGGCGCAGGTACCGGAGGGGTACGAGCTGGTGCAGGTGCACAACTCCATGCCCCGCGGGGGTCGGGTGATCGCCAAGGGCCTCGTCCGGGCTTCGGCCATCGAGGAGATCGAGGCGGAAGGTTCCGACTACTTCACGGCGCGCGAGGCGCTCAAAGCCGCTGTACCCGAGGGCCGGCGGCTCGTCACGATCGTCGTCGCACAGGACGCGTAGCTACGCGTTAAGCGTCAGACGCCGCGCCCGCGCCGCCGACGACGAACGGCTGATCCGCCGCCTCCTCCAGCAGCGGCCAGAGCAGCCTCCCCTGCCGTGGGGACCGGGAGGCGCGCGTCACCGGAGCATGCACCGGGCGCCCCTTCGTCCATTCCGCGGGACCGAGGTGGTCGCCGCCCGAGACATCCGGGTCGAGCACCGCCCGGACGGGCGCCCACGCGCCGTGGTCCTTGCCCTGCGTCCACGCCGCCTGAAGGTTGTCGGCGAAGCGTTTCGCCCGTGACGGCTGGTTCACCCCGCGGATGCCGGGCGTGCGGCCCGAGGTCGAGTAGCCCGGGTGCACCACGATGCTAGCTGCGCCGGAACGAGCCGCCCGCAGCCTCCGGTCGAGCTCGAAGCCGGCCACCTGGGCGGCGATCTTCGAGCGGGAGTACGCCCGCCATGCGGTGTAGGAGCGTTCGAGCTGGAGGTCGTCGGGGTGCAGCCTCCCGAGCCTCGACGCGAGAGAGCCGAGCCAGACGACACGGGCCCCGGGGGTCGCTTCAAGCACGGGGAGGCTCCGCGCGACGAGCCGGAAGTGGCCGAGGACGTTCGTCGAGAGCACGAGCTCGTTGCCGTACTCGTCGGTGGCGCGCTTGCGCGGCGGATGCACCATGCCGGCGTTCAGGACGAGCGCGTCGACGCGCCCGAGTTCGAGCAGCGAGTCGGCTGCGGCGTCGATGGAGGGGCGGGACGTCACGTCGAGCGGCATCGCGGTCACGTTCGCGCCCCGGACCCGGCGGCGCACCGCGGCGATCGCCGCCTCCGCGCGCTCCTGGTCACGGCAGGCGAGAATGACTCGGGCCCCGGCGCCCGCGAGCTGCTCTGCCGTGAAGTACCCGACGCCCGCATTGGCGCCGGTGATCACGACCGTGCGGCCGTGGGCGTCGGGCAGCCCGGACGGATCCCAGGGCATGTGCTACCGGCCGTTCTCGGTGGCGATGCGCTCGTGGTGGTGGATGACCTCGGCCACGATGAAGTTCAAGAACTTCTCGGCGAACGCGGGGTCGAGGTGGCTCTCCTCGGCGAGAGCGCGGAGCCGGGCGATCTGCTCCTTCTCCCGCTCCGGGTCAGCGGGAGGCAGGCCGTGCTCCGCCTTGAGGGCACCGACCTGCTGCGTGAACTTGAACCGTTCGGCGAGCATGTGGATGACCGCGGCGTCGATGTTGTCGATGCTCTGGCGGATGCTCCGGAGGCGCTCGAGCGCGGCCTCCGTGTCCTCGTTCTCGGGCATGGACCGAGACTACCGGTTCAGCCGGACCCGGCCCGTCGATACGGTGGAGGCATGACCTCCCGCGACCTCACGCACCCCCTGGACGAGACCTCCGCGAGCGAGCTGGCCGCCGCGGGGCTGCGACTGGCGCTGGTCGACCTCGCGGACCGGGAGGCTTTCGATGCCTGGCTCCGCGCCGACATGCGCGGCTTCCACGGGAGGCAGCCGTCCGCCGAGGTGCTTGAGGAGGCCCGCGCCAACATGGGCGACCGCCGCACTACCGGCGTCTACGACGAGTCCGTCCCCTCGCGCGAGCCGGTGGGCACCGTCAACGCGTGGACGGCACCGCTCACCGTGCCGGGCGGCGCGCGCATCGGCTCGTGGGCGATCAGCTCGGTCACGGTCGCTCCGACGCACCGTCGCCGCGGGATCGCGCGGGCGCTCCTCGGCGCGGAGCTGCGGACCGCGAAGGCCCTGGGCCTGCCGCTCGCGATCCTCACCGTCTCCGAGTCGGTCATCTACGGGCGGTGGGGCTTCGGCCCGGCGACATTCGCGAGCGAGTGGAGGGTCGACACCAAGCGCGTGCGCTGGGCCGGACCCGACACCGTCGGACGCCTGTCGTTCACCACGCCGGAGGAGTTCGGCGAGACCGGTACCCGCGTGCTCGACGCCGTCATGGCGGGGAGGCACGGCGAGATCGGCCTGACCCCGTACCTCGCGAAGCGGCTCGTCGGTCCGCTGGCTGGCGACCCCGACAGCGATCGCGCTCGGCTCGTGCGGTACGACTCACCCGACGGCGAACCGGAGGGCTTCGTCGCCTACTCGGTGAAGGACGGCGACGACTTCGTGAAGCACAAGGTGGAGGTCCGGCACCTCGCCGCCTCCACCGACCGAGCGCTGGTCGCCCTCTGGCGCTTCCTGCTCGAGCTCGACCTCGTCTCGGAGGTGCACATCCACACCCGCGGCGTCGACGAGCCGTTGCCTGCGCTGGTCCACGACGTGCGCGGCGCGCAGGTGGCGTCGGTCGAGGATCACCTCTACGTCCGCGTGCTCGACGTCCCTGCCGCCCTGGAGGCGCGCGCCTACGAGCGCGACGGCTCGCTCGTCCTCGATGTCGACGATCCGCAGGGCTTCGCCGCCGGTCGCTACCGGCTGTCGGTGAGCGACGGCAGGGCTTCGGTCACGCCGACGGACGATGCTCCGGACGTCACGCTGCCCGTCGCCTCCCTCGGGAGCGTCTACCTCGGGCACGACATCGCGCGGTCGCTCGCCGTGGCCGGCCGCATCCGCGGCGACTGGGAGGCGCTCGACCGGCTGTTCCGGACGGCCGTCCCTCCCCGCCTCAGCACCTGGTTCTGAGGGGGCGGGCGGCACCGACCGTCTCGCGCGGCTCGAGGTGCTCGTAGATGCTGCTGACACGCCGCGGCCGCTCATCGAGGTGCTCGTAGCTGCTGCCGACACGCCGACCGGGACTGCAACTGCGAGCACCTCGAGGGAGGGACCAGGAGGGGCGGGAGGGACGCGCCTCCGAGCGTCGGACAGCGAGCTCGGCGCCGGTCGCGCCTCCGCTCAGTCGATCAGGTCGTGGCGCACGACGATCTCGTCGCGGGCCGGGCCGACGCCGATCGCCGAGATGCGGGCGCCCGACATGCGCTCGAGCGCGAGGACGTAGTCGCGGGCGTTCGCGGGGAGCTCGTCGAAGCTGCGGGCGCCGCTGATGTCCTCGGTCCAGCCGGGGAACTCCTCGTAGATCGGCTTCGCGTGGTGGAAGTCGCTCTGCGACGCGGGGACCTCGTCGTGGCGGACGCCGTCGACGTCGTAGGCGACGCACACCGGGATGCGCTCGATGCCGGTCAGCGTGTCGAGCTTGGTGAGCACGAAGTCGGTCACGCCGTTGATGCGGGCCGTGTAGCGGGCCACGGGCGCGTCGTACCAGCCGGTGCGGCGCGGACGCCCCGTGGTGGTGCCGAACTCGAAGCCGCGCTCGCGGAGGAACTCGCCCCACTCGTCGAACAGCTCCGTCGGGAACGGTCCGGCGCCGACGCGGGTCGTGTACGCCTTGACGATGCCGATCACGCGGTCGATGCGGTTCGGGCCGATGCCCGAGCCGGTGGCCGCGCCTCCCGCCGTCGAGTTGGAGGAGGTGACGAACGGGTACGTCCCGTGGTCGACGTCGAGCATGGTCGCCTGGCCGCCCTCGAACAGCACGTACTTGCCCTCCTCGAGGGCCTGGTGCAGCAGGAGGGACGAGTCGACGACCATGGGCCGCAGCCGCTCGGCGTAGCTCAGCAGGTCTTCGACGATCTCGTCGACGCCGATCGCGCGGCGGTTGTACACCTTGACCAGGAGGTGGTTCTTCTGGTCGAGCGCCCCCTCCACCTTCTGGCGGAGGATGTTCTCGTCGAAGAGGTCTTGGATGCGGATGCCCACGCGGTTGATCTTGTCGGCGTAGGTCGGGCCGATGCCGCGCCCGGTGGTGCCGATCTGGCGCTTGCCCAGGAAGCGTTCGGTGACCTTGTCGATCGTGCGGTGGTACTGGGTGATGACGTGCGCGTTCGAGCTCACCTTGAGCCGCGAGACGTCGACGCCGCGTGCGATCAGGCCGTCGAGCTCGTGGAACAGCACCTCGAGGTCGACGACGACGCCGTTCGCGATGACGGGCGTGACACCCTCGGTCAGGATGCCCGACGGAAGGAGGTGCAGCGCGTACTTCTCGTCGCCGACGACGACCGTGTGGCCGGCGTTGTTGCCGCCGTTGAACTTGACGACGAAGTCGATGCGGCTGCCGAGGAGGTCGGTCGCCTTCCCCTTGCCTTCGTCACCCCACTGGGCGCCGATGATCACGATCGCGGGCACTGTTCGGTCCTCTCGATGACTGGAACACGACCGGCGCCACGCGGACGACCGTCGCACTCGATCCTATCGCGAACCCTTAACTTTCACAGCGGTGTGCAAGAACGGTGTACGATAGAGGCATGCCCACCCCCTCCACCCGCGCTCCCCGACGCGACGCGACCGCCAACCGGGAGGCGATCCTCGCGGCGGCCGCCGAGGCCCTCAACGAGGACATCGACGCCTCCCTCGAGGCGATCGCCGCACGCGCCGGCCTGAGCCGCCGCGCCATCTACGGGCACTTCGCGAACCGCGACGAACTGCTCGTCGACGTCTTCACCCGCGGGGCCCGGCGCCTCGCCGCCCTGCTCGACCCCGTGTCGCACCCGGATGCCCGGGTCGAGATCGCCCTCTTCGGCGCCACGCTGTGGGCCGAGGTCGAGCACATCCGGGTGAGCGCCGCCCTGGCGGTCCGCGGGCCGCACCGGGCGATGGTCGGCAGCGCCCTGGACCCGGCCCGCTCCCGGCTGCGCGAGACCGTCCGGCGCGGGATGTCCGCGGGCGAGATCCGCACCGACCTCGAGGGCGAGACGGTGACCCGGCTGATCGAGAGCGCCGCGGTCTCCGTGCTCGACGAGGCGACGCGGGCCGGGTTGTCGGACCGGGAGGGACACCGGCTGGTCATGCTCGCCGCCCTGTCGGCAGCGGGAATGGGCTGGCGCGAAGCGGGGGCCCTGATCGAGGCGACTCCCGACCTGGCTTTCGAGACGATCCAGGGTCAGCGGTCGCACGGGGAGGTGCCCGCGCGATGAGGATCGAGCTCCAGAGCGTGGCCAAGGGGCCGCGCGAGGCGTCGCTGCCCGCGACGACCGCCTCCTATCGCACCGGCGAGGCCACTCTGGCCCGCGCCGAGACCGAGCAGCGGCCGACCGTGCTGGGGCTCATCGCCTCCGGGCGGATGCGGCCCGACTCCGGGCGGGTGACCATAGACGGCGCGAGCGACGCCGGCGCCATCCGGAGGCGCGTCGCTCTGGTCGACGCCCCCGGCGTCTCCGAGCCGGCCGACGACGTGTCGGTGGCCGGGATCGTCGCCGAGGAGCTGATGTTCGCCGGTCGCGGTTCGCACCCGATCGCCGTGCGCCGACGGCTCGCCGAGCTGGGCGCCTCCGAGTGGGCGCGCCACGGCATCGGGACGGTGCCTCCCACCGTGCGCATCCGGCTGCTGTGCGAGCTCGCGCTCATGCGCAAGGGCGTGGAGGGGCTGGTGCTCGTCTCGCCCGACCGTCACGGCGGCGACCCGGTCGAGTGGTGGCAGTTCGCCCGCGAGCTCGCCGGCCGCGGCATCGCCGTGCTCGTCATCGCGGGCGACGCGTCCGCGGCGGCGATCGCCGCCGCCTCCCCGGTATCCCGGCTCGACGAAGCCGGGCCCTCCCCCGTGGATGATGAGCCCGGCCGCGACGACACCGACGAGCTCCCCGACCTGATCGTGCAGAACATGCAGAACATGCAGAACGCAGGGAACGAATGAAGATCCCCCAGATGATCGCGGCGGAGTTCCGCCGCCTCACCGCCAGCCCGATGTCGATCGTGGCGCTCATCGCACTGATGTGCGTGCCCGTGCTCTACGGCGGCCTCTATCTCTGGGCGAACCAGAACCCGTACGCGAACCTCGACAAGGTGCCCGCGGCGATCGTCGTCGACGATTCCGGGGCGACCGTCGACGGCAAGACGGTCCACTACGCGAGCGACGTCGCGGACCGCCTCGTGAAGGACGGCGCGTTCCAGTGGCACCGGGTGTCCGCCTCCCGGGCGTCCACCGGTGTCCGCAACGGCGATTACGACTTCAGCATCACGTTCCCTTCCGACTTCTCCCGATCGCTCGCCTCCGCTTCGAGCTCCGATCCGCATCGCGCGGTCGTGACGTTGACCACGAACGACACCAACAGCTACCTCTCCTCGACGATCGGCTCCCAGGCCACCGAGAAGATCCGTGTCACGATCGCAGCGGAGGTCAACGAGAAGGCGGCGAAGCAGTTCCTGGTCGGACTCGCCGACGTGCGCTCGAATCTCGCCGCCGCCTCCAGCGGCGCAGCGCAGCTCGTCGACGGGAGCGCCTCGGCGCAATCCGGCGCGACCCAGCTCGCCGATGGCACGGAGCAGCTCGCGTCGGGATCCGAGGAGCTCTCGTCGAAGCTCGGCGACCTGGCGGCCGGGGCGCAGCAGGTGAGCGACGGCGCCGCGCAGGTCGCGGCGGGGAACGAGCAGCTCGCCGCCAAGACGCACCAGGCCGCCCAGTCGTCGGCTCAGCTCGCCGCGCAGGCGCCCGTCACCGGGCAGCAGCTGATGCAGCAGCTCGCCGCCTCCGGTGCCAGCCCGACCGTGCTCGCGGAAGTCCAATCGGCGCTCGGTGACATCTCGAACCAGGTCCAGTCCGGAAACGCGCAGATCCAGTCGGCGGTCGGCCAGGTCGACCAGCTCGCAGCGGGGGCTGACAAGGTCTCCGCGGGTGCCGCGCAGGTCGCCTCCGGGGCGAGCAGCGCCCACGCGGGGGCGGAGCAGCTCTCCTCCGGCGCCGAGAGCGCTGCGAGCGGGGCCGCGCAGTTGCGGGACGGCCTGACGAACCTGCACCAGGGAACCGTCCAGTTGCACGACGGGCTCGCGAAGGGCGTCCAGCAGATCCCGGACAACTCGCCGACCGTTCAGACCAAGCAGGCGTCGACGATCGCGAAGCCGGTCGACCAGGCGACCGACTCGCTCACCTCGGCCGGGACATACGGCGCCGGGCTCGCCCCCTTCTTCGTCGCACTCGCGGCGTGGATCGGCATCTACGCGCTGTTCCTCATCGTCAAGCCCGTGTCGCGGCGCGCGATCACGGCGCTGCACTCCCCCGTCAAGATCACGCTCGCCGGCTGGCTCACCCCGGGCCTGCTCGGCGCGGTGCAGATGATCGGGCTGTTCGCGATCGTCTCGGGCGCGCTCGGCTTCCGGGTCGAAAACCCTCTCGGGATGTACGCACTGATGGGACTCGCCTCCGTGACGTTCGCGGCCATCATCCTCGCGCTCAACGTCTGGCTGGGCAGCGTGGGGCAGTTCCTCGGACTGGTGCTGATGGTGCTGCAGCTGGTGACGGCGGGAGGGACGTTCCCGTGGCAGACCCTCCCCGGACCCCTCGCCGCGCTGCACCACGTGCTCCCCATGTCGTTCGCGGTCGACGGCATACGGCAGGTGATGTACGGCGGCAGCCCCGCCGCCGCGTGGTCGGACGCCGGCGTGCTCGCCGTGTGGATGCTCGGCGCGCTGCTCGTGGCGCTGATCGGGGTGACGCGGATGACGCACTTCCGGACGCTGCGCGACCTGCGGCCGTCGCTGATCGGCTGAGCGGCGGGGCGGCGGGCGGTCGGGCGGTCGGGCGGTAAATGCGCACTCGTGGGACAAATGCGCACCGGCGCCGACGTGCTGCTGTCCCACGAGCGCGCAGTCGGGAAGCGCGAGCGGCGGAAGGAGCGGCGGAGCGAGCGGCGGAGCGAGCGGCGGAGCGAGCGGCGGAGGGAGCGGCGGGGCGCATTCGCGGATTCGCCCCTGTCCGGCGCGGCGGCGCACCGTTAGGGTGGCGCTGACGGCGACGGCATCCGAGACGAGGAGGACACCATGGCGGATCTCGAGACCCAGGCCGCGATCTCTCAAGCACGGGAGGCGGCGAGCGCGGCCAGCTACGACATCCAGAAGCTCCCGGAGGATTCGATCGAGCGCCAGGCGCTGCACAACCTCCTCACCGCGGTCGACTTCCTCATCCAGGCGGTCGACGCCGACGACACCGAAGGGTGACGCGGGCCGGCCGCCGCGGCGCCGCCGCGCGCGTGCCGGTGGCCGGCGCTAGGGTGGCGGCGTGACCGCCTCCCTGAGCATCCTGCACCTCTCGGACACCCACCTGTACGGCGACGGCCGGCTGCATTACGGCATCGTCGACACGCTGGGGAACCTCGACCGGGTGCTGGCGCGCGCCTCCACCGCCGAGCGCCTCGATGCGGTGGTGCTCTCGGGTGACCTGTCCGATGACGGGAGCGCTGCCTCCTACCGGCTGCTGAAGGCGACGATCGAGCCCTGGGCGGCCGAGCGCGGAGCCGAGGTCGTGTACGCCATGGGCAACCACGACGGCCGGGAGGGTTTCGAGGAGGTGCTCGGCGCGCGCGAGAGCGTGCGGACGGTCCGCGGGTTCCGGATCGTCACGGTCGACACGTCCGTTCCCGGCGCCGGTTACGGGAGGGTCGACTCGGCTCAGCTGGAGCGCCTGCGGTCGGCCCTCGCCGAGCCCGCCGAGCAGGGGTCCGTCGTCGTGCTGCATCATCCGCCGGTGATGCCGACGACCGCGCTGTTCGACTCGCTCCGGCTGATCGGCCCGGAGCCTCTGCTTGAGGTGTGCAGCGCGGCCGACGTGCACGCCATCCTTTGCGGGCACTACCACCATTCGCTCGTCACCCGCGCGGGAAGCGCCCGCATCCCGGTCGTAGTCGGGCCGGCCGTCGCCAACACGACCGACATCCTGTGGCCGCCGCCGCACGAACGCGCGGTGCGCGGCGCCTCCTTCTCGGTGGTTCAGGTGGAGGCCGGAGGCGAGGTGCGGGCGCATGCGGTCTCCGCCCCTGCCCCCGACGACGGGCAGACCGTGTACGACCTCGACGCCGCGGCCGTGGAACGCATCGCCGCCGACTCCGGATGGGGCGGCCGGTGAGCCAGGCGGGATACTCGGGGACGCCCCTCCACAAGAAGCTCGGCCTGAAACCGGGCATGCGGGTGCAGCTGCTGCACGCGCCCGAGGGCTGGCGCCTCCCGCTCGACGGCGCCCCCGAACCGGATTGGGTGACGGAGGGACCGGCCGACCTGATCGTCGCGTTCTACCGGGATGCGGCGTCGTACCTCGCCGAGCTCGACGCCCTGGGTGAGCGGATCCGGCCGGCCGGGATGCTCTGGGCCGCATGGCCGCGCAAGGCCGCGGGGCACGTCAGCGACCTCGACGAGAACACGATCCGAGCCGCGGCGCTCGATCGCGGCCTGGTCGACGTGAAGGTCGCCGCCATCGACACGGACTGGTCGGGGCTGAAGATCGTGTGGAGGCGCGAGAACCGCTGACTACGCGGTGCCTCCGGCGCCGGCCACGCCCGCGCCGCCGCCCCCGAACACGTGCTGCCGCACCCACGCGTGCATCGCGACCGCGGCCGCGGCAGACGCGTTGATGGACCGCGTCGACCCGAACTGAGCGATCTCGACGACCGCGTCCGCCGCGGCGAGCGCCGGTTCGGACAGGCCCGGTCCCTCCTGGCCGAACAGGAGGACGCACTCCCGCGGCAGGTCGAAGGTCTCGATGAGGACCGAGCCGGGCACGTTGTCCACAGCCACGATCGGCAGGCCGGCACTGCGCGACCAGGCGACGAACGACTCCACATCGTCATGGTGGACGACATGCTGGTAGCGGTCGGTGACCATGGCACCGCGCTTGTTCCAGCGGCGCCGCCCGATGATGTGGACGGTATCGGCGGCGAAGGCGTTCGCACTGCGGACGATCGAGCCGATGTTCATGTCGTGCTGCCAGTTCTCGATTGCGACATGAAAGGGGTGACGATGCTCGTCGAGGTCGGCGACGATCGCCTCCATCCGCCAGTAGCGGTAGCGGTCGATCACGTTCCGGGTGTCGCCGTGACGCAGCAGCTCGGGGTCGTAGTGCGGATCGTCCGGCCACTCGCCCGGCCACGGTCCGACCCCGTGCGTCGTGCGCTCGTGCGTCGGCGTCGGCTCGGGCTGGTCCACCCCGTCAGCGTAGCGGGCGCTCCGGCGGCTCACCGGCGGCGTTCGACCGTTCCCCAGGAGTCGCTGGAACAGTAGGGGGGTGACCGATCGACCCCCAGCCGGCCTGCGCCGCCGGCGCACGCGGGTGATCGTCTCCGGCAGCCTCCTCCTGGCGCTCGTCGTCATGGGGGTGTGCGCCGCGCTCGTCTCGACGGGCATCATCTGGCCCAACCGGGTGTTCGCCGCGGCCTACCCCGTGCGCGGCATCGACGTGTCGAGCTACCAGGGCCGGATCGACTGGCCGGTCCTCGCCTCCCGCGGGGTCGACTTCGCGTTCATCAAGGCGACCGAGGGGTCGACGGATCGCGACGAGCGGTTCGAGGCGAACTGGGCGGCCGCGCGGAAGACATCCCTCGTGGTCGGCGCCTACCACTTCCTCAGCTTCGACAGCCCCGGGCAGACCCAGGCGCGCAACATCATCCGGACGGTGCCCGCGCAGGCGGGAACGCTGCCCGTCGCCATCGACGTGGAGCTGTACGGGCGGTATCTGGGCTCGCCTCCCTCCCGGGAGCGGGTGACGGGCGTCCTGGTGCCGCTCGTCCAAGCGATCCGCGCTCACTACGGTGTCGCGCCGATCCTGTACGCGACAGGCGACGCGTATGCCCGCTACCTCGCGGGCGCCTTCCCCGACGACCCCGTGTGGATCCGCTCGATCGCGGTGCCTCCCACCCTCCCGCAGGCGCGCGCGTGGGCGTTCTGGCAGTACTCGGACCACGACCGCCTCCCCGGGTATTCGGGTCCCGAACCGTTCATCGACCGCAACGTGTTCGCGGGCACCCGCCAGCACCTCGACGCCCTGCTCCAGCACGGCGCGCCCTAAGCTGGACGGGAACCGTTCCTCCGGCCGTTCCCATCGAAAGGGGTTGCGCGTGGCGCGACGCGACGAGATCGAGTGCTGGCTCACCGACATGGACGGCGTGCTCGTGCACGAGAACCAGGCGCTCCCCGGGGCGCCCGACCTCATCCAGCAGTGGCGCGACCAAGGGACCCCGTTCCTCGTGCTGACGAACAACTCGATCTACACGCCGCGCGACCTGGCGGCACGGCTGCGCGCCTCCGGACTCGACGTCCCCGAGGAGTCGATCTGGACCTCCGCGCTCGCCACCGCCGACTTCCTCAAGTCGCAGGCACCCGGAGGCAGCGCGTACGTCATCGGGGAGGCAGGGCTCACGACCGCTCTGCATGAGGCCGGCTTCATCATGACCGACACGAACCCCGACTACGTCGTCGTCGGCGAGACGCGGAGCTACTCCTTCGACGCCATCACGAAGGCCATCCGCCTCATCGGGCGCGGCGCGCGGTTCATCTCGACGAACCCCGACGCGACCGGCCCGAGCGCTGAGGGCCCGCTCCCGGCGACCGGCGCCGTGACCGCCATGATCACCAAGGCGACGGGAGGCATGGAGCCGTACGTCATCGGCAAGCCGAACCCGATGATGTTCCGCTCCGCCATGAACCGGATCGGCGCCCACTCGGAGAACACGGCGATGATCGGCGACCGCATGGACACCGACGTCGTCGCGGGCATCGAGGCCGGGCTGCACACCATCCTCGTGCTCACCGGCATCAGCGACCGCAACGAGATCGAGCGCTACCCGTTCCGGCCCGACGAGATCCTCGAGGGCGTGCACCAGCTGGTCACCCGGGAGCCGGTCGAGTCGGAGCTCTGAGCGGCGCCTCCCGGCGTCAGTGGCCGGGGCCTGGACCCGCGACGGACGACGTCATCGGCTTGCCGCTGCTGCGGCTCGCAAAGCAGTAGTAGGCGCGCTGCCCGCTCGTCCACTGCTGCTGCGTCGCGGGGAAAGTCCCCTGAACCTGCAGGTCAGGGTACGCGGCGGCCGCCGAGAGGTCGATGACGCCGGTCGCCGTGCACAGCCCGTTGATCTGGGCGGCAAGAGCGTCAGCACCCGGGTAGGGCGCGTTCGGGTCCGTGTTCACGAGGTTCGTGTAGACCATCTGCGCGGTGTGGGACGAACCGCAGTCGACGACCGTGAACGTCTCGGCCCACGGGGTCGTGTACGGCTGGAGGCACTCCCCGCCGCCCAGCGCATCCCACCGCTGGGTTCCCGCTGAGGCGGGACCGGCGGGCTTCGGCACGACGGACTGCACGGGCACAGGCGTCGCGGTGACCGACGGCGTCGGTCGGGGTGTCGCGGCGGCGGAACGCGTGGACTGGGGCTCGGGCGCCGACGAGAGCAGCGAGGGCAGCCTGGTGCCGAGGGCGAACAGGCCGATCAGCACCAGGACGACGGCGACTCCCCCCGCCACGAGGAGGAGCGTGCGATTGAGCTGAGGGCCGCCGGGGCGCCCCGGGGTCGGTCCGCCTTGACCACCGCCGTCGCCGGGGCCACCGGCGCCCGGGCCACCGGCTCTCGGACCACCGGCTCTCGGGGTGCTTCTCTCGGCGACGGGTGCCGGATAGGCGGTGTCCGTGTTCGCCGGAGCTGCCGGGGCCACGGGGAACGCCGCAGCCGCGGCGGCGGCCGATCCGGCCGGGGGCGCCGACGCCAGCGGGGTGAAGAGGGGAGGTGCGGGAGGGAACTCGCGCACCTCCTCGGCGCCGCGCGGCTCCGGGACCGCGGCGGGCTCCGGGACCGCGGCGGGCAGCTCAGGCTCGGCGGCGGGCTGCACCGCCCCCGCCGGGGGCTCCTCTGCAGCAGCGGGCTCCTCTGGTGCGGGCGGCTCCTCGGGGGCCACGGGCTGCTGCGGGGCGGTCGGGACCTCGTCAGCGGGCAGGAACAGCGGCGAGGTCGCCGAGAGCTGCGGTCCCTCCATGTCGGCACCCGCATATCCCGGTTCCGTGAATTCCGCCTCGCCCGTGGGGAAGGCGTCGTCCTCGTCCCCGACCTCGATGACCGGCGCATCTGAGCCGAAAAGCGCTGCGATGCCGTCCTCCTCGTCGTGCGCCTCCTGGTCGTCAGGGGCACCGAACGGCGACGGAGGCATCGCCTCGGCGGCCGCCGCGTCGGAGGCGTCGGCGATGCTCTGCGCGTCGATCGGGCTGGTGGCGGGAGAGGGTGGTGCGCCCAGGACCGCTTCGGTCGCGGCTGCTCCTCCTGCGAAAGCACCGCCGACCGCACCGGTCGCCGGGAACGCGGGACGCTCCTCCTGAGCTTCCCGGGGTTGCTCCCGTTCGGGTTCGGTTGCAGCGCGGCGTCGGCCGGAGGCGCTGTCGCCGGGCGGCGTTCGGTCCGCGTCGGGGTCGGGGTCACCGGTCTTCGCGTTGAGCAGCGCGGCGATCTCGGCGGTATCCAGCTTGCGGGTCGGCGTCTCCGCTGCCGGTTCGAACAGCGCGGAGGCGTGCGGCGGGGGCAGCACCGGCTCGGCGGGCGGCTGCGGAGCTGCGAACGCGGGCGGGAACGCGGGCGGGACTGCGGTTGACGGCGGGAACGCCGGGCCACCGGGAGTCGTCTCGGTGGGCCAAGCCGGCGCGGGGTGCGCCGGAGCCTCCTGCGCTGACGGCGCCTCGGGCTGTGCCGGTGCCTCGGGCTCGATCGGAGGCTGATGGAGAGCCTCCGGGGGGATCGGGATGATGCTCGTCGTATCGCCGATGACGGACCGGCCGTGGGGTGCCTCCTCGGGCGCCTCCGGCTCGAACAGACCGAGCAGGGCGGCGAAGCCGTGCCCTTCGCCCGCGGGCTCGTCGTCGCCCGGGGACGGGGCGGCGTCGTCCGCGGAGGTGGGCTCCGCTGCCGCGGGTTCGGGCTGCGGCGGCACGAACGCGGCCGACGGGATGGACCAGCCGCTCGGCGGCGTGGGCGGGACGTAGGTGCCCGTCGTGTCCGGCACCTCGGTGGGCGGCGCGGGGCTCGGCGGCACGACCGGGGCCGGCCCGGAGACCACCGGAGCCGAGTACGGCTCGGTCGGCGGGCTGTAGGTGGGCACCGAAGGGGCGCTCGGGCCCGCGGGGGCGCCCTCGCCGGCCGGTGCGGCGGGAGCGGCGGGAGCGGCGGGTGCGGGTGAGACGGGAGCGGCGGGCGAGACGGGAGCGGCCGGCGAGAAGGGAGCGGCCGGCGTCGGCGGCTCGTCGGCCGACGCCACGAGCGGGTCGACGACAGCGGAGTCGGGCTTGAGGTGCCAGGAGAAACTGACCGGCACCTCCTCTTCGAGCGGTTCGAACCGCTCCGGCTCGACCGGAGGCGACGTGAGAAGCCCCTCGAAGTCGCCAGCCGGCTCGGCCGCTCCGGCGGGCTGGGGCGCTCCGGCGGCCTGGGCCGGTTCGGCGGGCTGGGCCGGTTCGGCGGGCTGGGCCGGTTCGGGAGCCGAGAAGGCGACCGTCGGGGGGTACGCCTCCGCGGCGGGGCCCGAGGGTTCCGGAGCTGCGGCGAGGTCGTCGATGCCGTCGAGTTCGTCCTCGTCGGCCCCATCGTGCGGCGCGGATCCGGCCCCGTGATGGGGTGCAGGAACGGCGCTGCGGTGCGCGGCCTCGGGACGCTCGACCTGGCGGCCGCCCGTCAGCTGGTTCAGCAACCAGTCGGAGCCGCCCACGTCGGCCCCGCCGGGCTGTTCGACGTCGTCGTCGCGCCTGTTCGCGCCCCGGTTGTCGGACACTAGGCCAGCCCCAGATCCTTCAGGCCGATCGCGGCGAGGTAGGGGTACCCGGCCGCCTCGATGACCTCCCGGGCGCCGGTGTCGCGGTCGACGACGACCGCCACGGCCGCGATCTCCGCGCCGATCTCGGTCAGCGCCTCCGCGGCCTTCAGCGGCGAGCCGCCGGTGGTGGAGGTGTCCTCCAGCACGATCACCCGCTTGCCCTCGAGATCCGGTCCCTCGACCTGCTTCCCGCGGCCGTGGTCCTTGGGCTCCTTGCGGACGACGAACGCGTCGTAGGCGAGGCCGCGAGCCGCGCCCTGGTGGAGGATGGCGGCGGCGACCGGGTCGGCGCCCATCGTCATGCCGCCGACCGCCACGACGTCGGGGACGTCCGCGATGAGGTCGATCATGACCTGGCCGATCAGCGGGGCGACCCGGTGATCGAGCGAGACCTTGCGCAGGTCGACGTAGTACGTCGCCTTCTTGCCGCTGGTCAGGGTGAAGTCGCCGTGGAACACCGCCTCGGCGGCGATGTAGTCGATCAGCTGCTGTCGTGCGTCGGTCACCCTCCCGATTGTAAGGGGGAACAGGGATTCGGCAGTCCCCGCCGGCGGCCGAGACGGTCGGAGGCTCCCGATACGATCGGGGCATGCGTGTCGCCACCTGGAACGTGAACTCCATCCGCACCCGCGTCGCCCGTGTCGTCGACTGGGCGGTCCGCGAAGACGTCGACGTGCTCGCCATGCAGGAGATCAAGTGCAAGCCGGAGCAGTTCCCGCACGCCGAGTTCGAGGCGGCGGGCTACGAGGTCGTGCTGCACGGCTTCAACCAGTGGAACGGCGTCGCCATCGCCAGCCGCCTCCCGATCCAGGATGTCGAGACCGAGTTCCCCGGCATGCCGGGCTTCCTCAAGGGGCACGAGGGCCCCGACCTGCCGAAGGAGGCCCGCGCGATCGGCGCCACGGTCGAGGGCGTCCGCCTCTGGAGCCTCTACGTGCCCAACGGCCGCTCACTCGACGACCCGCACTACGTCTACAAGCTCGACTGGCTGGGGGCGCTCCGGGCCGACACCGAGCGCTGGCTCGCTGAGAACCCCGGGCTCCCCCTCGCCCTGATGGGCGACTGGAACGTCGCGCCGCTCGACTCCGACGTGGGCGACCCGAGCCTCGTGCCCGGGCTCTCGACGCACATCTCACCGCCCGAGCGCGACGCGTTCTTCGCGTTCGAGGAGGCGGGGCTCACCGATGTGGTCCGCCCGCTCGTGCCCGACGGGTACACCTACTGGGACTACAAGCAGCTGCGGTTCCCGCGCAACGAGGGCCTCCGCATCGACTTCATCCTCGGGTCCCGCGCGTTCGCGGACCGGGTGGAGGCGGCGAGCATCCACCGCAACGAACGCAAGGGCGACGCCCCGAGCGACCACGTGCCGGTGCTCGTCGAGCTCGCCGACGCGGCCGCCGAGGAGGACGACGCCGACCGGCCGATGATCTTCGGCTGACGCTCCTTTCGCACGATCCTCCTGGGAAATCCAGGCCCTGCAGCAATCCGGGGCGCGGCCTACTGTCGGGCAGGAAGCGAAGAAAAGACGAAAGGAGCCGTTATGGCTGAAGTGACCAAGTCCATCGACGTGGACGTCCCCGTTTCGACCGCTTACAACCAGTGGACGCAGTTCGAGTCCTTCCCGCACTTCCTCGACGAGGTGGAGGAGGTGCGCCAGGTCGACGAGACGACCAACCACTGGCGCGTGAAGATCGGCGGCGCCGAGCGCGAGTTCGACACCGTCATCGCCGAGCAGCACCCCGACGAGCGGGTCGCCTGGAAGAGCGTCGCCGGGGACGTGCAGCACGCCGGAGTGGTCACCTTCCACCGGCTCTCGGAAACGTCGACCCGCGTGACCGTCCAGATCGACTGGGCCCCGTCGGACGCACTCGAGAAGGCCGGAGCGATGTTCGGTGTGGACGACCACGCCGTCAAGAAGGACCTCGAGAACTTCAAGAAGTTCATCGAGAGCCAGGGCGCCGAGACCGGCGCCTGGCGCGGTGATGTCCAGCACTGAGCACGACTGTGACGGAAGCGGCGCCGGCGATCTCGCCGGCGCCGCTTCCTGCTGTGGGCGTCACCCGTGCGCGGCCGGTCGCCGCGGCCGACTCCGGAACCGCGGACCGCGGACCGCGAGCCAGGAGCCGCCGGTCAGGAGGCGCGGCCGGTGAATCCCTCCATCGACGAGTAGACGTGGAACAGCCGCCCAGCGACGGCGTCCCACGCCTTCGTCGGGAGGACTCCGCGCAGAACCTTGCCGAGCCCGACCGTCCACGGCAGCATGAGCATCGGCCGCCCGTCGAGCATCGCGCGCCAGACCCGGTCGACCACGTACCCGGGCGTCATCACCGGGGTGAGAAGGGGGCCGCGAGCACCCTCGAACATGCCCGTCGAGATGTAGCTCGGAGCCACCGTCGTGACCTTCACGTGGTCGTGCCCCTGCTGCTCGAGCTCGAGTCGGAGGCTGTCGCTCCAGCCGATCACGGCCCACTTGCTCGCCGCGTAGACGCTCATCCTCGGGTTGGAGACGGTGCCCGCGGCGGAAGCGATGTTGACGATCCGCGCCGGCCGGTCGCTCGCGATCATCCCCGGAAGGAACTCGCGGGTCACGTACATCGGGGCGAGGGCGTTGATCTGCATCGTCGCACGCGTGTCGTCTCCGTTGTCGTGCTCCCAGAACAGCTTGCCGCGGACGATGCCGGCGTTGTTGATGAGCACGTCGATGCCGCCCAGCTCACGGCGGACCGCCTGCGCCGACTGCGCGATCGCGCCGAGCTCGGCGAGGTCGACGACGTAAGGAAGGACCGTCGTGGCGGGCCGGCCCGCTGCGGAACTTGGCGAGCTCGGCGGCGCACCCCACGCGGCAGCGGTTCGCCCCGCGAGGATCTCCCGACGCAGCCGGTGCGTTAGCTCCATGAGGGCCGCCTCGTCGCGATCCCACAGGACGACCGCGCGTGCTCCCTCCGACACCGCCCTCTCGGCATAGAGCAGGCCCATGCCGGAGGCCGCCCCGGTGATGAGCACACGTGCGTTCCGAACCGTTCGCGTCATGCCCCTCATTGTCGCGCACTGTCCGGTGCGCGTCGTGGCGCTGCGCTGCGCTGCGCGGCGTCGCCTCGCGGGGCGCCGGTCCGGCGCTGCATTCGGCACGAATGTGGCTTGCGCGGGGCGCGAGGCCCACATTCGGCACGAGTCAGCGGGGAGGGAGCGGTCGCGCGCCGAAGCACACGGCGAGATTCGGCACGAATGTGGCTCAAGGGAGGCGTCAGCGCCACATTGGGCACGAATGTGTGCGGCGCGAGCCGCGATGCGCCAGGCGCGGAGCTCGTCCCGCCGCGATTCGGCACGAATGCGGCTCAAGGGAGGCGCGAGAGCCGCATTCGGCACGAGTCAGCGGGGAGGGAGCGGTCGCGCGCCGAAGCACACGGCGAGATTCGGCACGAATGTGGCTCAGGGGAGGCGCCAGCGCCACATTCGGCACGAATGTGGCGGCGCGACGCGCGAGGCACGACAGGCGGGAGGAGCTCGTCCCGCCGAGATTCGGCACGAATGTGGCTCAAGGGAGGCGCGAGAGCCGCATTCGGCACGAATGTGGGCGGCGCGAAGCGCGAAGCGCGAAGCGCGACGCGCGACGCGCGAAGCGGGCGACAGCCCGCGCGCGCTCAGGGCTTGCGGAGTTCGAGGAGGTGGCGGCTCGAGTGGGCGACGAAGACGCCGTCGCGGCGGATGAGCGCGTCGAGTTCGCGGAGCTTGTCGCGGTACGCCTCCACGGTGAAGCCGGGCACCCACCAGATCACCTTTCGGAGCAGGTAGACGACCGCGGCGATGTCGAACAGCTCGATGCGCGTCCGGGCGGTCCGCAGGTCGGCGAGTTCGAATCCCGCCCGGCGCGCCGCCCCCACCTCGGCGTCGTGGTGGCGCCCGAGCCGTGCCTCCGGCAGCGGGCCGAGGAAGAACTCGATCAGTTCGAAGGCGCTCGCCGGACCGACGTGCTGAGCGAAGTAGGTGCCGCCCGGGCGCAGGACCCGGAACAGCTCCTCCCACCAGATCGTCGCCGGGTGGCGGCTCGTGACGAGGTCGAACGCCCCCTCGGCGAAGGGCAGCGGCGGCTCGTCGGGGTCGGCGACCACCACGACACCGCGGGGGTGCAGGAGGCGCGTCGCCTTCTCCAGGTTCGGAGGCCAGGACTCGGTCGCGACGGCGGTGGGCGGGAAGCGCGCGGCTCCGGCGAGCACCTCGCCTCCCCCGGTCTGCACGTCGAGGGAGGCGTGGGCTGTGGCGAGCCGCTCGGCGAGCAGCCGGGCGTAGCCCCACGGAGGCCGCTCCTCCGTTGCCCGGCCCTCCAGCCACGAGAAGTCCCAGCCGGAGATGTCCGCTGCCTCACCGGCCTCGATGAGCTCGTCGAAGGGTGGCAGGCCCGGTCCTCGCTCATCCGCACGCACGCCGTCACGCTACCGCCGCTTCGCTGCGCAGCGGGCGCATTTCGCGCAGTTTTCCGCCGGAATGGACAACAAAACGCTCGCAATCCCCGGATAGGCTCGGGATATCCATCCACTGCCGCGTGCGAGCGGCCGACCAGCGACGGGAGGTTCGTCATGTCTCAATTCGTCCAGCAGTTCACCGCAGACGCGATTGTCGGGGAGCCCGAGGTCGTCGAGGACGGCCGCCCGGTCCGCGAGGTCGCGAACGATCCCGCCTGGCTCCGTCTCAAGGAGGCGGCCATCGCCCTCCAGTCGCTGCAGGTCAAGGACGGCTCCGTCGAGAACGACGCCGACCGCCCGGCCGCAGCCGCGCACGTCCGCACCATCGTCGACTCGATCGCCGCACTCGCACCGGCCTTCCCGCACGACGCGTCCTACCTGACCGCACTGCAGCGCGACTTCGCCCGCTGGGCGGAGGAGGGGTTCGGCGTGCCGGACTTCCTCGACTCGCTGAACGAGTTCCAGCCGCAGCGGCACCGGGTCGACGGCCTCGGCCACCTCGTCGTGTTCCCCATGTACACGCAGAACGGCAGTACCAACCGGTTCGTGGAGGCGCTGCTCGTCGAGGTCATCTGGCCCGAGTTCATCTCGGAGCTCGAGGCCGGCGAGTACGGCAACAAGCTGTTCGTGCCCCTGCGCTTCGTGGACTTCACGCCCGGCTACGACACCAACTCGGCCGTGCTGTTCCCCGAGACGGTCGCCATGCGCGAGATCCCCACCTTCACGTGGGGCGCGATCTTCCAGGACAGGGAGGCGGCCCGCTACCGGCGCGTCGTCCGCGCTGCGGCCGGGATCACGAAGCTCGAGCTGCCCGACGACGCGGCGGGCATGCTGGACGACCAGCACCTCACGGAGGAGACCTTCGTGATGTGGGACCTCATCCACGACCGCAGCCACATGCGCGGCGACCTGCCGTTCGACCCGTTCATGATCAAGCAGCGGATGCCGTTCTTCCTTTACTCTCTGGAGGAGCTGCGCTGCGACCTGACGGCGTTCCGCGAGTCGGTGAAGCTGGAGCGCGACCTCGGCGCCGTCCCGGAGTCCGAGCTCTCGGAGGCTCAGCGGGCGATCCGCGACCACGCGAAGCTCGTCCAGTTCGCCGTGATCTTCGACCGGATCTTCCGGTTCGCGATCACGGGCAGCCGCGTGCGCAACTACGACGGACTCGGCGGCCAGCTGCTGTTCGCGTGGATGCACCAGCACGACGTGCTGCACTGGACGGACACGCAGCTGACGATCGACTGGGAGAACGTCCCGGAGGTGGTCATCGCCCTCAGCGACAGGATCAACGACCTGTACTGGCGGTCGATCGACCGGCCGAAGGTGGCGCACTGGCTGGCCGCCTACGAGATGCTGACCGAGACCCTCACGCCGCACCCCGCCTCCGCCTGGGCGCGCGGGCTGCCGGACGAGGTTCTGGCCGGGCCGCCGAAGGGCTACACCGACCAGGTGCTGGACGACGAGTTCCCGCTCTCGATGTTCTACGAGGCCCTCACCAAGAAGATGGCCGCCGTCATCGAGTCGACGGCGGGGATCACCGGCACCACGGACGCTGCGTGACCGACCTGAGCGCCGCGCACCGGGCGGCCCGGACCTCCTCGGAGTCCGGGCCGCTCGGCGGCCGGCTGGTGCTCATCGCGGGGGCGACGAGCGCCTCCGGGGAGGCTGTCGCCCGCGCGCTCGTCCGGGCCGGCGCGACCGTGCTCGCGGTGGGCACCCGGCAGGAGGCGCTCGACCGGCTGGCCGCGGCCGTCCCGGGCGTGGACGTCCGGGCGTGCGACCTCGCCGACCGCGACGCCGTGGCCGAGCTCGCGATGCGCATCCACCTGAAGTTCGGGCCGGTCGACGGGGTCGTCCACCTGGTCGGCGGCTGGCGCGGAGGCGGCGGCATCGACGGGCAGAGCGACGCCGACTGGGACTTCCTGGAGCGCGGCTTCCGCACCCTCCGGAACGTCAGCCGCGTCTTCTTCGACGACCTGGTGGCATCGCCGACGGGTCGGTTCGCGATCGTGTCCTCCACCGCGGTCGACAAGCCGTACGCGGGAGGCGCGAATTACGCGGCAGCGAAGGCGGCCGCCGACGCGTGGACCCGCGCCGTCGCACAAGGCCTCTCGAAGCAGGCGCCGCAGTCGGCTGCCACCGTCTTCGTCGTCAAAACGCTCGAGGGCCTCGAGGACGAGCTCGGCGCCGCAGTCGTGCGCCTGTGGGAGGTCGACGCCGCCGACGTCAACGGACGCCGCCTCCCGCTCGAGGCTGCGAGGATGGACGGGTGACGCTTCAACTGCATGACCTGAACCTCCGCGGATTCGCCTCCGACAACTACGCGGGGGCGCACCCCGAGATCCTCGACGCGATCGCGGCCGCGAACAACGGCCACCAGATCGCGTACGGGGAGGACGTCTACACCGCCCGTCTCCACGAGGTGTTCGCCGAGCACTTCGGGGAGGGCGTGGAGGTGTACCCCGTGTTCAACGGGACCGGCGCCAACGTGGTCGGGCTGCAGTCGATGCTGCCGCGCTGGGGTGCCGTCGTCTGCGCGCGGACCGCGCACATCAACACCGACGAGGCCGGCGCGCCCGAGAAGGTCGCCGGGATCAAGCTCCTCCCGGTCGACACCCCCGACGGCAAGCTCACTCCTGAGCTCATCGACCGGGAGGCGTGGGGCTGGGGCGACGAGCACCGGGCTCAGCCGCTCGCCGTCTCGATCACGCAGACGACCGAGCTCGGCACCGCGTACACGGTGGAGGAGATCCGCGCGATCGCGGACCACGTGCACGAGCGCGGGATGAAGCTCCACATGGACGGCTCCCGCATCTCGAACGCGGCGGCCACGCTCGGTCTGCCGCTCCGCGCCTTCACCACGGACGCCGGCGTCGACGTGCTCAGCTTCGGAGGCACCAAGAACGGGATGCTCTACGGCGAGGCGGTCGTCGTGCTCAACCCGAAGGCCTCCGAGGGGCTGATCTACCTCCGCAAGCTGAACATGCAGCTCGCCTCCAAGATGCGCTTCATCTCGGCCCAGCTCATCGCCCTGCTGACCGACGACCTGTACCTCCGCTCCGCCTCCCACGCGAATGCGATGGCCACCCGCCTCCGCACGTCGCTCGAGCGCGAGATCGGGGCCGGGCGCATCCAGGGGGTCGCCTTCAGTCAGGAGACGCAGGCGAACGGCGTCTTCGCGACGCTCCCGGCCGGTGTCGCCGACCGCCTGCGGCAGCACTTCCGGTTCTACGACTGGGATGCGGCGCGCCAGGAGGTGCGCTGGATGTGCTCGTTCGACACGACCGAGCAGGACATCGACGATTTCGTCGCGGCGCTCATCGCCGAATTGGACGCCTGACTCCCCGTGCCCCTCGTACTGGGGGAACCGGGGTACAAGATATGTCCTCCATTTGACGGACACATCCGCTAGGCTGGCATCACCGCTCGGGGGAACCCGAATAAACCACCGGCGGTGCCCCTAACGCATGCCGGGCAGTGCGGAGAAACCCTAGTCTCCACACCGCCCGGCATCGTGGCGTTAACGGGTCGTAGCAGCCGTACCTCGCCGTCACGAGCGTCAGCGCGCGGTCAGACCGCGGACGCGAGCAGCTCCTCCCTGTCGGACGGCTTGTCCTCGACACGCGCCGCCGGCCGACGAACAGCGGGAGGCGCGACCGTCGGGTTCTTCGCGGGGAACGTCGGGATCGGCGCCGTCTGCGCGGGGCCGGCGGTCGTGGCGAACTCCTTGAGCCAGGGCAGGAGGTCGGGGCCCAGGTCTTCGCGAGCAACGGCCAGCTGCACGATCGCCTTCAGATAGTCGAGCCGATCGCCGGTGTCGTACCTCCGTCCCCGGAAGATCACGCCGTGGACGCCGCCGGTCCAGGCGGGAGCGGTCGCCAGGCCCTGCAGCGCGTCGGTGAGCTGGATCTCGCCTCCCTTGCCGGGCTCGGTCTTCTCGAGGACGTCGAAGATCTCGGGACGCAGCACGTACCGGCCGATGACCGCGTAGCAGGACGGAGCGTTCTTCCGGTTCGGCTTCTCGACGAGGCCGGTGATCCGCACCACGTCCTCCTCGTCGGTCTCGACGACGGCGGCGGCGCCGTAGAGATGGATCGACTCGGGCGGCACCTCCATCAGGGCGACGACGGTCGTGTTGAGCGCGCGCTGAACCTCCAGCATGCGTCCGAGCAGCGGGTCGCGAGCATCGATGATGTCGTCGCCGAGCAGGACAGCGAACGGCTCGTGCCCGATGTGCATGCGGGCTCGCAGGACGGCGTGGCCGAGCCCCCTCGGGTCGCCCTGCCGCACGTAGTGCATGTCGGCGAGGGAGGTCGAATAGCTGACCTGCCGGAGCCGGTCGTCGTCGCCCTTCTTCCGGAGCGCGTCCTCCAGCTCGGTGTTGCGGTCGAAGTGGTTCTCGAGCGCGTTCTTGTTACGACCGGTCACGAGCAGCACGTCGTGCAGGCCGGAGGCGACCGCCTCCTCCACGACGTACTGGATCGCCGGCTTGTCGACGACCGGGAGCATCTCCTTCGGCATGGCCTTCGTCGCGGGCAGGAACCGGGTGCCGAGGCCCGCTGCCGGGATCACGGCTTTCGTCACGGTGCTGGTCACGTTTCTCTTCTCCTTAAGTGCTGAGTGAGTGGGTCGAGGGGGTCCGCGTCAGCGGCTGCCGACGAGAGCGGCCGCGTCGTCGGCGAGCGGGGCCGGTGCGGGGACGGTGCCCATCGCGTGGACGGCCCAGCCCGCGGCGCTCCAGGCTGCCGCGTCGAGGCAGTTTCGCCCATCGATGACGGTCCGCCCCTTCACGAGGCCGGCCAGGGCGACGGGGTCCGCGCCGGTGAACTCGTCCCACTCGGTGAGCACGATCGTCAGGTCGGCGCCGGTCACCGCCTCCGCCATCGAGTCGGCGTAGCCGAGGGTGGGGAACAGCCGCTGCGCGGTGTGGCGGGCCTGCGGGTCGTACACCACGACCTGTGCGCCGCGCAGGTGGAGGGCCGCGGCCACGTTCAGCGCGGGCGAGTCCCGGACGTCATCGGTGTGCGGCTTGAACGCCGCCCCGAGCACGCCGATCCGGCGGTTGAGCACCGAGCCGCCCAGCGCCCTCAGCGCGAGGTCGATGACCCGCTGGCGACGCCCCATGTTGATCTCGTCCACCTGCTGCAGGAGGCCCACGGCCGCGTGCGCGCCCAGCTCGCCCGAGCGGTGCATGAGAGCGCGGATGTCCTTCGGGAGGCATCCCCCGCCGAAGCCCAGCCCCGCGTTGAGGAACTGCCGCCCGATGCGCGAATCGTGACCGAGCGCGTCGGCCAGGAGGCTCACATCCGCGCCGGCCGCGTCGCACACCTCCGCGATCGCGTTGATGAACGAGATCTTCGTGGCGAGGAAGGCGTTGGCGCTCACCTTCACCAGCTCGGCCGTCGGCAGGTCGGCCACGAGCACCGGCGAGCCGTCGGCGATCGGCTTCTCGTAGATCCGGCGCAGGGTCGACTCGGCTCGGGCCGAGGTCCCGCCGAAGACGAGCCGGTCGGGCGACAGCGTGTCCTCGACCGCCTTGCCCTCGCGGAGGAACTCCGGGTTCCAGACGAGCTCGACATCGACCCCGGCCGGGGCGGCGTCGGCCACGATCGCGCGGAGGCGGGCGCCCGTGCCGACGGGGACGGTCGACTTGCCGACGATCAGCCCGTCGTGCGTGAGGTTCTCGGCGATCCCGCGCGCCGCCGCCTCCACGTAGGAGAGGTTCGCGGCGAACGAGCCCGACTGCTGAGGCGTTCCCACGCAGATGAAGTGGACGTCGGAGACGGCGACGGCCTCGGCGAGGTCGGTCGTGAACGTCAGGCGTCCGGCGGAGACGTTGCGGAGGATGAGCTCGGGCAGCCCCGGCTCGAAGAAGGGGGCGCGTCCCTCCTTCAGCGCCTCCACCTTCTGCGGGTCGGTGTCGACGCCGACGACGTCGAAACCGAGCTCGGCCATCGCGGCCGCGTGCGTGGCGCCGAGGTAGCCGGTGCCGATGACGCTGATGCGCGGCGCGGGCTGGATCGGGGACTTCTTGGGAGCGGTCATGGCGGTGGTCCTTTCGTGGGGGCTCAGGGAGCCGGGGTGAGGGTGAAGTCGTCCTCGGGTCTGGTGAGGCCCGAGATGAAGGCGGACAGGCTGTCGGCACGGGAGTCGACGCGCCAGTCGTTGGTGGCGCGGACGCCCTCGACGTAGCTGGTCACGGCGAGGTCGAACCACGAGAAGCCGATGATGTCGCTGTTCTCGGGTTTCGCGAGGCTGTCGAAGAACGACGTGATCCAGGCGGCCTTGTGGCCGCCGGTCTCGGAGGCGCCCACCTCGGCCAGGACGATCGGCTTGGTCGTGATCGACCTCAGCTTGTTCAGGCTCGGCGTGAACGAGTAGTCGAACGTGAAGGTCTGGTCGGTCTTGAACGGCGGTCGCATGTATCCGGAGAGCCCGACCCAGTCCACGTAGTCGTCGCCCGGGTAGAGCGACTCCAGGAAGCCGTCGACCTTGTGCGATGCCGGGAGGTTGTTCACGATGTTCGGCGCCCAGACCCAGATCACCAGGTTGTTCGCGCCCTCCTGCTGGAAGACGTCGTGCACGTGGCGCCACATCTTGACGTAGTCCCCGGGGCTGTTGCCGTTGATGGAGGCGCCCTTGGCGTCGGTCTCCGCCCACGGGTACCACACGCCGTTCATCTCGTGATCGAGGCGGATCGCCAGCGGGAGACCCGTCGCGACGATCGCCTTCGCGTAGCGGTGGAGGTAGTCGTCGAAGTCCCCGCCGATGATCTTGGGGAGTGAGTAGGCGGGAGCGACGTTCGTGTCGTTGCCCGCATCGATCGGCCGCGACTCCCAGGTCATCATGGGCAGGCGACCCTGCTCCCACGACCGGGTCACCGCGTTGGCCCGGAACTCCTCGTCCCAGCCGGAGAAGTAGCCGACGAGGTTCGGCGACACCCCGACCTTCGAGCTGGTGGCATCGAACGTGGCCCAGTTGAACGGCGCCTGCTCGGTGTACATGCCGTAGTAGCGCTTGGCCGGCTGAACCAGCTGGGCGCGGGCCGGCGCGGTGATCGGAGCCGGAGCCGAGTCGCCGGAACCACCGGAGCCGCCTCCCGACGTTGCCTTCCCTCCGGCGGATGCCGATGTGCCGGCCGCGGATCCGTGGCCCCCCGCGGAGGACGAGCCCGCCGACTTGGCCGCGGCGAGCTGCGCCTTCACATCGGCCAGCTGGCTCTGCGCCGCGGTGACCTGCTGCTGGGCGAGGGCCAGCTTCTTGGCGGCGGTCGCCTGCGCCGCGAGCGACTGGGCCTGCATCGCCGTGAGCTTCCCCTTCTGGGAGGCGATGGTCTGGGTCGCACGGTCCAGGTTGCTCTTGAGTTCGGCGTTCTGCTCGGCGAACGGGATGGCGGCGGTCGCGGCCTGTTCGACCGCCTCGCGGACCGGGGCGGCGCCCGGCGACGTCCAGACGAAGGCCGAGATCGCCACGAGGATGCTCGTCAGCACGAGTGCGGCGGCCGCGGTGGCCTGGGAGCGGGAACGCGAGGAAGCCCACCAGGATGCGGCGCGAGCGGTGAGATTGAGCTCAGACAAGGAACAGAGCCTCCAGGATCAGGATCGAGATTCCGATCAGGTACGGAATGGCGGCCAGGGGGTTCAGGCGTCGGCGCGAGGCCGGCGATGCGGTGGTCGAGGCCTCGACGAGCGCGGTGCGCGCCGCCGCCTTGACCTCGGCGCGCGTGGCGAGCGCGGTCGCGGTGGTCACCCCGCCGACGTGGTCGGGGAGCGTCGGAGCGGGGGAGGCCCCCGAGCCGCCGCTGGCGCCAACGCCGTCGCCGGCACCGGCGTGGCGGGCGATCTCCTCCTCCGAGCTGATGCCCCCGGGGCCGCCCGCGTACGCTCCGGCACGGGTCCCCCATCCGCTGGCGTGCGCCATGCGGAAGAACCCGAGCAGGCGGATCGGCATGAGGAAGAACGTCGAGACGATGATGAAGACCGGCAGCCGGAAGAAGTCGCTCGGCTTCTCGGACAGGTGCCGGATCTGCCGGATCGACATGCTGATCACCGAGGAGGTGACCATCAGCGCGGCGACGACGAGCACGCCTCCCTGAAGGCCGTACGACTTCAGGAACCCCTCGTAGAAGTTGTAGCCCTGGCCGGTGAGCGACCGGTACACCCAGCCGCCCAGGACGCCCATCAGGAGGAACGGGAGGAGGATGTCCATCACGAAGAAGAACGCGAGCACCGGGGCGTGGCCGAGCATCCACGGCAGCATCCGGAGCGTGTTGTACTGGCTCCCCCGCGCCCAGCGGAGCTGCTGCTTGAACAGCTTCTTCACTTTCAGCGGAGCGTCCGTGTAGACGAGGCTCGTGTGCTGATAGACGGTACGATAGCCCTCCTTCAGGGTGAGGTTCGTCAGCGTCCGGTCGTCGGAGACCTCGAGGAACACGCCGAGGAACTTTTCGGTCATGAACTTGTCCATGACCCGCATCAGGATCGAGCGCCGGAACGCGATGGTCCGGCCCGGGAGGCAGCCGATCTGGCCGACGACGCTCTGGGCCGGCATCGAGTAGAGGGCGCGCGAGTTCTCGAGCCAGTCCGCCCAGCGGGTGATCCAGCTGCGAGCCGGCTCGAGGATCCGCTGCTTGGTGGTGACGCCTCCCACCCGCTGGTCGGCGAACGGCCGGACCAGTTCGCTCAGCGTGTTCTCGGTCCAGACCGTGTCGGAGTCGACGAGGACGGTGATCTCGCCGGTCGACATCCGCGTGCCGATCATCACAGCGTTCCGCTTGCCCGGGATGGGGGTGTGCACCCAGCGGACGAGCGGGGCGAACTCCTCGCAGACCTCGGCCAGCTCGGGGTTCGGCGCGCCGTTGATGACCACGATGATCTCCCCGGGCCGCTGCTCGACCATCCGGCCGAGGACGTCCCGGAACAGGTCGAGCGGCTCGTCCACCACGGGTACGACGACGCTGGTCGTCCCGTGGAACTCGCCCGTGTACGGCCGGTACCGGCGCGACATGAGGACCTTGACGAGCCAGATCACCCAGATCAGGCCCGAGTAGATGGCGAACAGGTAGAACTCGGGATGGCCGCCGAGCATGTGGCGGAGCTGCAGCAGGAAGATGAACACGGACGGGACCTCTCACGGTGAGTGCTGGTGTTGGCATCCACAGCGCTGGGGATCTGGTCGGTTCGGGTGAGGCCAGTTGTATCGAGCGGAGACGCTGGCCCACAAGAGGGGCACAATCGGGGGGCTCGGCGTGCCGAGGTCACGGGGATCCTGTGCGTGTCCTCAGAGTCACGGACACACTCGGGCCGAAGCGAACGCTGCGCGCGTGACGTTTTGCAGAACCGCAGAATCGCAGGTCAGATGCTATTTGCCCGAATGGAGGCGCGCCGCATGTTGCGAGGACGCGCGCCCGGTCCCCCGCCTGGCTTGTACCCCGAACGAGGCGCCTGGGCCCGGCCTGGGATGATTACGAACTTTTACATGTTCGTAATAGTTCGTTCACAGACGGGGACGCGCGCGGCGCCCCCCGAACCGACCGCTACTGCCCGGATACACCCCGGGGCTATGCTGTGGCGCATGGACGCCAGGACGACCCTCCGCCGTCGGCTCACCGCCGCCGGGATCGGCGCAGCGCTGCTCGTGGGTCTCACCGGATGCGACCTCTTCGCACCCCAGGAGACCCTCCACAACGCGGCGACCATCGTGGGTGTGAGCACCGATGTCGGCAACGTCGCTGTGCGCAACGTCGCGCTCGTCGTCTCAGGGCACAGCACGGGGCCGGCGGCCGTGTCCACCACGCTGATAAACGAGTCGTCCAAGACCACCCAGCTCCGCATCCTGCACAAGGGGGCGTCCCAGACGATCTCGCTCGAGCCGGACGCGATCCTCCTCATCGGCGGGGGAGGCGTGGGGGGCGAGACCGGCTCCGGTTCCGGCTCGTCCGGCGGGTCGACCAGCGCTCCCGGTGCGGCGAGCGACTCCGGCAAGAACATCATCATCCGGGAGCTGAGCTCGACGCCCGGCGGCCTCGAGCCGATGACGTTCGCGAGCGGCTCGGATGCCGTCACCATCCAGGTCCCGGTCCTCGACGAGCGGCTCCCCTGGTTGAGCACCATCGCCCCCTGATCCGGCGGGCCCCTCGTGCGGCGCCGGGAATGCGCCGTCCGATCGATGTGTTTTCATGGATATAGCTCGGCAATGGAGCCGGTCCATCCATCCGCATCGAAGGAGCCTCCTCCATGACCATCACCGACCTGGCGCCGCGCAGCGCCGACACGTCCGCCCCCCTGCTGCCCGCCCTCGCCGGGCGCTGGAGCCCGCGCGCCTTCGACCCGGAGGCGGTCGTCGACGAGACGAAGCTCGCGTCGGCCCTGGAGGCGGCCCGCTGGTCCCCCTCCGCCAACAACTCCCAGCCCTGGCGCTTCATCGTCGCGCGCCGCGGAACCCCGGCGTTCGACTCGATCGTCGCCAACCTCATGGGCTTCAACCAGGCGTGGGCCGGTTCGGCGAGCGTCCTCGTGGTCGCTGCGGCCGAAGTCGTCGATGCCGAGGGGACCGAGCGCCGCTGGGCCGCCTACGACCTCGGCCAGGCGGTGGCGCACCTCACGATCCAGGCGCACCACGACGGGCTCCACACCCATCAGATGGGCGGCTTCGACGCCGACGGTCTCCGTGCGGCCTTCGATCTCGACGAGCGGTTCCTCCCGATCTCGGTGACCGCGATCGGCCTGCTCGGAGACGCGGACGCCCTTCCTGAGCCGTTGCGCGCCCGCGAGCTCGCCCCGCGCACGCGGCGCCCCCTCGAGGACGTCGTCGTGGTCAACGCCTGACGAACCCGCCCAGACGCGAGAACGCCCCCGTCCGGACGGACGGGGGCGTTCTGCTTGTCAGGGGCGGACGAGCGTCTTGATGGCGCGGCGCTCGTCCATCGCGGCGTAGGCCTCGGCGATCTCGGTGAGCGGCACCTCCAGGTCGAAGACCTTGCCGGGCTGGATCTTGCCGGACCAGACGTCGGCGAGGAGCTCCTCCACGTAGTTGCGCACGGGCGCGACGCCGCCGTTCACGCCGACGTTGTTGCCGAAGAGCGGACGGATCGGCAGCTCGGCGCCGCCGTTCGGCACGCCGACGTAGCCCACCATGCCGCCCGGGCGGGCGGAGCGGATCGCCTGGTCCATCGACTCCTTCGTGCCGACCGCCTCGAGGACGCAGTCGGCGCCGATGCCGTCGAACAGCTCCTTGACGGCGGCCACACCCGCGTCGCCGCGCTCGGCGATGATGTCGGTCGCGCCGAACTCGCGCGCGAGCGCCTGACGGGACTCGTGCCGCGACATGGCCACGATGCGGGAGGCGCCGAGCCGGGCCGACGCGAGGACGGCGCAGAGCCCGACCGCTCCGTCACCGACGACGACGACCGTGCTGCCCTCGCGGACACCGGCCGAGACGGCGGCGTGGTGCCCGGTGCCCATGACATCGGACAGGGTGAGCAGGCTCGGGATGAGCTCGGCGCTCGGGTACTCCGGCGTCGCGACCAGCGAGCCGTCGGCGTGCGGGACGCGCACCTTCTGACCCTGGCCGCCGTCGGCGAAGCCGCCGAGCTTGTCGTCGGCGCCCCACCAGCCGCCGTGCAGGCAGGAGGTGCTGACGCCGTTGAGGCAGTTCACGCAGGTCATGTCGCAGTCGTAGAACGGCGCGATGACGAAGTCGCCCGGCTTGATGCGGGAGACCTCCGGGCCGACCTCCTCCACGACGCCGACGAACTCGTGACCGATGCGGTGGGGGGCGTCGGTGGGCGTGACCCCGCGGTAGGGCCACAGGTCGGAACCGCAGACGCAGGCGGCGACGACGCGCACGATGGCGTCTCCGCCGGTGGACAGGACGGGGTCGGGGACCTCTTCGAGGCGCACATCGCGCTCTCCGTGGATGACGGTTGCAAGCATGGGATCAAGCCTACGCGCGGCGGCCGGGAGCAAGCTCAGCGGCCTCCTCCCCCGGCTCCCTCAACCGGTTGCGCACCGCGAACCACCCGACGACCAGGAGGGGGACGACGACGACCACGGCGAGTCCGACGGTGAGCGTGCCGGTCGGCCAGTCCAGCACGATGAGGACCCCGACGACGGCGAGGAAGGACAGGGTGACGTAGCCGGTCCAGGGCGACCCCGGCATCCGGAACGCCGGTCGCTCGATGCCCGCGACGCGGGCCCGTCGATGCAGCTTCAGCTGGCACAGCACGATGACCGCCCACGAGGTGAGCAGCCCCACCGAGGTCAGGTTGATGCCGATCTCGAAGGCCCCCGCGGGGACCACGGCGTTGAGCCCGACGCCCAGGAGGGCGACGCCTCCCGTGATCAGGATCCCGCCGTAAGGCACCCCCGCGGCGTTCATGCGAAGCGCGAAGCGCGGAGCGGCTCCCCGCTGGGCCAGCGCCCGGGCGATCCGGCCGGTCGAGTAGAACCCGGCGTTGAGCGAGGACATCGCGGCCGTCAGCACGACGAGGTTCATCACGACGTCGGCGCCCTCCACTCCGATGGAGGCGAAGAAGGTGACGAAGGGGCTCTCTCCCGCACGGTAGGCGGTGCTCGGGAGGAGCATCGCGAGCAGCAGCACGGACCCGACGTAGAACAGGGCGATCCGCAGGATGACGGTGTTGATCGCTCTCGGGATGGTGCGTTCGACGTCGTCGGTCTCGCCCGCCGCCGTGCCGAGCAGCTCGATCGCGCCGTAGGCGAAGACCACGCCCTGGACCACGAGCACGAGCGGGATCAGACCGTTCGGGAACAGCCCTCCGGACTCCCCGATGAGGTCGAGGCCGGGCACGCGGCCGGCGACCGGGGTGCCGAAGACGACGAAGGCGATCCCGATCGCCAGGAACGCGACGAGGGCCAGGACCTTGACCAGCGCGAACCAGAACTCGAGCTCGCCGAACACCGAGACCGACAGGAGGTTCAGGGCCAGCACCACGGCGAGCGCGCCGAGCGCGAACACCCACTGCGGGATCTCGGCCAGCGCGGGCACGTACCTCCCGAAGAAGTGCATGTACAGAGCGACGGCGGTGACATCGACGATGCCGATCATCGCCCAGTAGATCCAGTAGACCCAGCCGATGACGAAAGCGAGGCGCTCACCGTAGAGCTCGCGTGCGTAGGACACGAACGAGCCGGAGTCGGGGCGGTGGACGATGAGCTCGCCGAGCGCGCGGAGGATGAAGAAGGCGAAGACACCGCAGACGGCGTAGACGACCAGGAGGCCGGGCCCCGCGTCGTGGAGGCGGCCTCCCGCGCCCAGGAAAAGTCCGGTGCCGATGGCGCCCCCGAGCGCGATCATCTGGACGTGGCGGCGCTTGAGCCCGCGGCGGTACGAGTCATTGTCCTCACGCATGCTGACAGTGAAGCATGTGGAGTTTCAGATGCGAACGGATGCGACGGATTGTGTTTCGGTATTCCGGATCGCGCCTGGCCTCGGTCTGGCCCCCGTCTACGGGCCAGAAGCGGAAGGCGCCGGTGCTCTAGGCTCTCACCACACCTCCGGAAGGCCACCCCTTGACCCCTGTCCGCTGCGCCGTCGATGTCGCGCTCCGAGCCGCATCGCCCGCCGACCGCCCGCTGCTCCGCGCGCTGCTCCCGGCCGCGTCGACGCACGACGGCGAGGCCCAGATCGCGATGGTGCTGGCCGACGGCGAGGCGGTGGGCGCTGTGGTCTACGACAGGTCGCCGGGGCGCGTCCACCTGGTCGACCTCGTCGTGATGCCGACGCAGCGCGGCCGGGGGATCGCCTCCTCGGCGCTGCGCCTGCTCATCGGGCCGGGGACCATAGCGACCGCGACGGTTCGCGCCGACGACCGCAGAGCGCTCGCGCTGTGCGAGCGTCACGGGTTCACGGTCGTCGCGGAGCACGTCGGCCGCCTCCTGCTCGCGACCGGCGTCGACGACTGACCGGGGCGGCCGGCGGTCCGTGCGGACGGGGCCGCCCCCGGCGCGGCTACTCGCGGTCGGCGGCCACCGTCAGCCGGTCGCCCTCCGGCGCGAGGTCGACCCGGACGAGGTCGCCGTCGCGCACCTCCCCGGCGAGCAGGGCGGTCGCGAGGCGGTCATCGATCTCGCGCTGCATGAGGCGGCGGAGCGGACGGGCGCCGTACACCGGGTCGTAGCCGCGCTCCGCGAGCCAGCGCCGGGCGTCGGGCGTGACGGCCAGCTCGAGCCGCCGCTCCGCCAGGCGGCGCACCAGGCGGTCGATGTTGAGCTCCACGATCTCGCCGAGCTCCTCCTGCGTCAGCGCCGAGAACACGACGATGTCGTCGAGGCGGTTGACGAACTCGGGCTTGAACGCCTGCCGGACCATGGCGAGCACCGCCTCCTCTCGCTCGACCTCGTTGAGGGTCGGGTCGACGAGGTGCTGGCTGCCCAGGTTGGAGGTGAGGACCAGGATCGTGTTGCGGAAGTCGACCGTGCGGCCCTGGCCGTCGGTCAGCCTCCCGTCGTCGAGCACCTGCAGCAGCACGTCGAAGACCTCGGGATGCGCCTTCTCGACCTCGTCGAGGAGGATCACCGAGTACGGACGGCGGCGGACCGCCTCGGTCAGCTGGCCGCCCTGCTCGTAGCCGACGTATCCGGGAGGCGCGCCCACGAGCCGCGAGACGGAGAACTTCTCGCCGTACTCGCTCATGTCGATCCGGACCATCGCCTTCTCGTCGTCGAAGAGGAACGCGGCGAGCGCCTTCGCGAGCTCCGTCTTGCCGACGCCGGTCGGGCCGAGGAACAGGAACGAGCCGGTCGGCCGGTCGGGGTCGGAGATGCCGGCCCGCGTGCGGCGCACGGCGTCGGCCACCGCCTGAACGGCCTTCTTCTGGCCGATGATCCGGCGGCCGAGCTCGAACTCGAGATGCAGCAGCTTCTCGGTCTCGCCCTGCGTCAGCCGGTCGACGGGGATGCCCGTCCACGCGGCGACCACGGCGGCGATGTCGTCGGCCGTCACCTGCTCGTTCACCATGCGGGGGTGGCTGTGCTCGGCCTGCTCGGCCTCCGCGAGCTCGCGCTCGATCGCCGGGATCGTCTCGTACTCGATCCGCGACGCCTCCTGGTAGCGGCCGTCGCGCAGGGCGAGGTCGCGCCGGGTCTTGGCCTCCTCGAGCTGGGAGCGCAGCTCGCCGACGCGGTTCAGCGACGCCTTCTCGGCGCGCCAGCGGGCCTGCAACTCCTCGAGGCGGCCCTCCTGCTCGTGGAGGCGCTCCCGCAGTTGGGTGAGACGCTCCTTGCTGGCCTCGTCCTTCTCCTTCTTGAGGGCGAACTCCTCGAGCTTCATCCGCTCGACCTGGCGCTGCAGCGTGTCGATCTCGACCGGGGCCGAGTCGATCTCCATCTTGAGCCGCGACGCGGCCTCGTCGATGAGGTCGATGGCCTTGTCCGGCAGCTGCCGGGCCGTGATGTAGCGGTTCGACAGGGAGGCGGCGGCCACCAGCGCGGAGTCCTCGATGGTGACGCCGTGGTGGGCCTCGTACCGGCCCTTCAGCCCGCGGAGGATCGCGACGGTGTCCTCGACGCTCGGCTCGCCCACGTACACCTGCTGGAACCGGCGCTCGAGCGCGGCGTCCTTCTCGATGAACTGGCGGTACTCGTCGAGCGTGGTCGCGCCGATGAGTCGCAGCTCGCCGCGGGCGAGCATCGGCTTCAGCATGTTGGAGGCGGCGACCGACCCCTCCCCGCCGCCGGCGCCCATGAGGATGTGGAGCTCGTCGACGAAGGTGATGATCTCGCCCTGGGCGTCGTTGATCTCCTTGAGGACGGCCTTCAGCCGCTCCTCGAACTGGCCGCGGTACATCGCACCGGCCACGAGCGCCGACAGGTCGAGCGCCACCAGCTGCTTGCCCTTCAGCGAGTCGGCCACGTCGCCCGCGACGATGCGCTGCGCGAGGCCCTCCACCACGGCGGTCTTGCCGACGCCGGGCTCGCCGATGAGCACGGGGTTGTTCTTGGTGCGCCGGGTCAGCACCTGGCTGACGCGGCGGATCTCGGCGTCACGCCCGATGACCGGGTCGAGCTTGCCGCTCTTGGCGATCTCCGTGAGGTTCACGCCGTACTGCTCGAGTGCGCTCTTCGCCTCCTCCTGGGTGGAAGGCGCCCCTTGCATGTTCGCCATTCGGTTGTCCTTTCACAGTTCAGCAAACTTGAGTCTACAAGGCTCAACTTTGTTCGCGGAAGGGGTATTCCGAGATCCGCGACGGTTTCCCAGCGGGGCGGCGGGAAGTCGCGTTCCGCGGGAACCGGTCGCCCGGTACCCTGGCCCGGTGACCTGGTCGATCCGAGCCGGAGGCGACGCCGATGTCCCCGCATGCGTCGAGCTGTGGGTCTCGGCCGTCGAGGCGCGTGACGGGTCGGCGCCGGAAGGGACCGCAGGGCGCGCCCGGTCGAAGTTCGCTCAGCGATGGGTCTCGTTCGCCGTCGCGGTCGCCGACGAGGGCGACAGCGGCAGGAGCGCCGGAACCGTCGGATTCGCCCTCGTCACCGAGACGGGCAACGGGTTCCCGAGTGATCCGCCCGGCGCCGCCTACCTCGGCATGGTCGCGGCAGCCCCAGGCTTCGCGCGCTCCGGGGTCGGAGGCGCGCTCCTCGATGCGGTGAGCTCGCAAGCGCTCGCCGGGCATCCCTCCCTGGTTCTGCACGTGCTGACGAGCAACACGGCGGCGCTGCGGCTCTACGAGAATCGCGGGTGGCGTCGGCACGGCGAGATCTTCGCGCACCCCCTGAGCGGCGCCGACACGATCACGATGGTACTCGACGGCGCCGACGAGGGCCGGGCGACCGGCGGCCCGCGCCCAGCGCCGGAGGACGGCCGGGCGGCCTGATGGTCGATCCGATGGATGTCCGGGTCGTCCTCATCGACGGGCCGACGGCCGCGACCCTCGCGCAGGTGCTGCCGCTCCTCCTGCTCACACTGATGGTGGAGCAGCGCCGCGTGAAGCTCCACACGCGCGGGAGGAGCGTCGTGGTCACCCGCGTGCTCCTCGGAGCCTTCTTCCTCGCGTTCGCGGTCGTCGAGTCGGTCCTCGTGCTGTCGATCGACGGCTCCCTCATCCCCTTCAAGTGGACGGACCTCGCGATCTCGCTCGCGATCTTCGGGCTGCTCGCGGTGCTGTTCATGCTGTCGCTGCTGGAGGCGCCCGACGAGCGGGAGAAGCGGAAGCGGACGTGAGCCTGTGGACGTCATCCACCCGAGAATCCTGCCGGTGCGTCGCCCTCGCGCGAGGTGTAAGACGAGCAGCATGAAGAGCTTCACCAACACGATCGACATCAACGCCCCAGCTCACGATGTGTACTCGGCACTGCGCGCCGTCGACGGCTATCCCTCCTGGCTCAAGCACTCCCTGGTCTACCACGGGACCCGCGTGCCCCCGAAGCAGGAGACGCCACCTGCCTACACGGACTCCACCATGATCGGTCGGATGCGAGGCGAGCTGATCGACGACATCCCCGACCACGAGCTGCGCTTCCATCAGGCGAAGCAATCGGGTCGCGTCGACGCTCTCATCGTCTACGACATCGACGACTCAGGAGGCGCCACCCGCGTCACGCGTGTCGGCCGGCTGACGACGCACGGCGTCTACCGCGCCGTGGAGCCCATCTTCGTCCGGATGGCCGCGGCCGAGAGCCGTCGCACCATGGAGGCGCTCAAGACTCACGTCGAGCATGAGCGCTGACCACGGAGAGACCCCGCACGGAAGGCGTCAGGAAGAGACGGGCATGGGGAATGAGACAGGCTCGGGCTTGAGCAAGGACGGCGGTCGCGCCTCCCGGTGGAATGGGCGCGCGGTGCTGTACCTCGTGCTCTCGCTGGCGGGGCTGATCGGAACGTGGACGTTCAACATTGTCGCTGTCCTGCAGCACCGCGACTACCTCGGCGATTGGACGGGCAGCGGGCCGGCGGTCACCTCGCTGACGATCGATGTGCTCGTGGCCGCGACGGCGGCGATCGTGTTCATGATCGTGGAGGCGCGCCGGATCGGCATGCGGAGGGTCTGGGTCTACATCGTGCTGATCCCGCTCGTGGCATTCGCGTTCGCGTTCCCGCTGTTCCTCGCGATGCGCGAGCGGCACCTCGCCTCGCTCACTCGCTGACGCACGAGGTGCTCGCAGATGCTTTGGCCGACGGCGTGTCGGCAGCAACTACGAGCACCTCGTGGAGGGAGGGCGGGCCCTACGAGGCCGCACCGCTCCGAATTCAGCCCCGGATCAGCGCGCCGGGTCGCGGTCGTCCACGTTCGGCGGCGCGGCGGCGTCCAGCTCCGCCGGGAGCTCCAGCGGGCGACGGCTGTAGTACTCCTTCGCCTTGCCGTAGAAGAGGAACAGCGGCAGCAGTCCGAGGACGATCAGGCCGAGGCCGAGGATGTTCACCACCCACGCGGCGTTCGCGAAGTTCTGCCAGATCCCGGCCACGAAGATGTACCCCATGAAGACCGCGCCGGCCGCAGGCCACAACCCGATCAGGATGAAGTTCTTCGCCGACTTGAGGAGCACCCGGCGGTACGCGATCACGACCGCCAGACCCGCGAGGGTGTAGTAGAACGCGATCTGGATGCCGATGGAGGCGATGGCGTTGGTCATGATCTGACCGACGCTGCCGCCGAACACGTTCGAGAGGATGAAGAGCAGCACGGAGACGGCGACCACGACGAGCGTGGCGAACGCGGGCGTCTTCCAGCGCGGGTGGAGCGTCCCGAAGACCTTCGGGATCGTGTGGTCGCGACCCATCGAGAAGAGCGTGCGCGTCACCTGGATCAGCGTGGTCTCGAGGGTGGCGATCGTCGACAGGGCGACCGCGATCACCAGCAGCTTGCCTCCGATGCCCGGCCACACCGCTTCGCCGAGGACCGAGAGGATGTTCGCACTGTTGGCCTCGATCGTCTTCGCGGGGAGGATGACCATGGTCGCGATCGTGAAGATCTCGAACAGCAGGAACACGATGATGACGCCGATGATGCCCGCGGAGCCGGCGTTCCGGTGACCGTCCTTCGTCTCCTCGTTGAGGTTCGACGAGACGTCCCAGCCCCAGTAGTAGAAGGCGGCGACCAGCGCGGCCGAGACGAACACGTTCGCGCCGGTCAGGTGGCTGAAGCCGAGCCAGTCCCACGAGAAGGAGGGACCGCCGTGCTTGCCGCTGGCCGCGTGCGTGATCATCAGGACGGCGAAGAGGACCAGGATGGCGACCTCGATGAGCGACATGATCCACTGGGCCCGGGCCGTGACGTGAACGCCGAACAGGACGCACGCGGCCATCACCAGGAACCAGACTGCACCCACAGCGGTGACCAGCAGCGTGTTGTTTGCCTGGTCGGGGGCGAAGAGCGTGACCGTCATCGCACCGGCCGGCAGCGCGCCCGCGACCATGAAGATCGTCGCCGAGATGACGACGGCCCAGCCGGACAGGAACCCGAGGATCGGGTGCAGCGCCCGCGCCACCCACGAGTAGGAGGCGCCCGCGTTGACGTCGGCGCGGCCGAGGTAGAGGAACGCCCAGGCGATCCCGAGCATCGGGATGCCGCACCAGAGGAGCGCTGCGGGCGCTCCGAGGGCGGCGACACCGACGAGGGTGGCCGTGGTGGCGGCGATCGAGTAAGCCGGCGCGCTGCCGGCCACCGCCATCACGATCGAGCCGGCGGCACTCACGCCGTTGGCCTGCAGCTTGTGCTCGCCGTCACCGGGCGGAACGGCCCCGTCACTCCGGACGTTCTTGTCCGGGCGGGAATTGGTCTGCGTCATTGCTCTCCCTGCCATTCGGGTACGCGGCTTCGGGGCCGCGGTGGTACGACAGGGGGACGTTAGCAACATCCCGGCGCCGCCACAAGAGCATTACGACGGATTCGGTCGCGGATTCGGGAACTCACAACCGGATCCGGAAGTGTCCACGGCCGATCACAGGCGTTCTCAGCATAGGGAGAGCGTCCTTTTCCTTCGCCGGACGACGGACGCCGGCAGGTCAATCCCGACGGGACGCGGTGATCGTGAACTTGCTGTTCCGCGCGATCTGGCGCGTGGGCCCGACCGCCCGCTCGAGGGCCGGCCGGTAACCCAGGTGGGAGTTCCAGACCGTCCACAACTCGCCCCCGCGTGCGAGCACCCGGCCGGCTTCAGCGAACATGCGGAGCGCCACCCCCGTGTGCACGGCGGCCCCGATGTGGAACGGCGGATTCAGCACGACGAGGTCCGCGGAGGCGTCGGGCAGGGATGCGAGCAGGTCCTCCCGGAGCACGGTCACCCGATCGGCGACACCGTTCGCGGCAGCGGTGGCCCGGGCGGAAGCAGTCGCGGCAGCCGACTGATCGACAGCGGTCACCTGCAGCGACGGCCGTCGCACCGCCAGGGCGGCGGCGAGCACGCCGGTGCCGCAGCCGAGATCGACGGCCGTGCGGGCCGACGGCACCGCTTCGTCGAGCACCGACAGGAGGAACCGCGTGCCGATATCGACGGAGGTCCCGGCGAAGGCCGCTCCGTGGGCGCACACCCACAGCCCGGACTCGGCGTCGAGCGCGCGCTCCGGCCAGCGGTCGAGCACGGTCGCCGCGGCAGGGTGCGGCTCGCTGACCGTGAGGACCCGTGCCTTCTGCCGCGCGAGCGACGCCTCCACCGAACCGAAGACCTCGGAGAGCACGCCGTTCATCGCGAGCGTCATGTGCTTGAGCATGCCCCCCGCGAAAACCGTCACGGACGGATGAGCGTGCTCGGCGATGAGGGTGGCGGTCTCGGCCAGCGCGTCGAGGCTCCGAGGGAGGCGCAGCAGGACGGTTCGCACTCCCCGGACCAGCGACTCGTCCAGCGGACGGTGCTCGAACGCGTCACTGAGGCCGAGGTCGGCGGCGTTCGCGTCGAGCGCGCGCTCGGCGGTGACCGGGTCTTGGCGGACGCGGATGTCCCGCGCGCCGCGATCGGCGGCGGCGAGCGTCAGGGCGCCGTACGAATCGCCGATGACCGCGAGCGGGGAGGCGAGGACGGCGTCCCCGGCGAGGTCGGCGATGAGGCGGTCGGCGGCGTCCGACGCGAACAGGTTGGGCGCCTCCACATCGGGCCGGCGCCGGAGGCGCTCGTACGGGAAGCCGGTCACGCCCCTCCTCCCGTCGGCTCCGAACCACCCTAGTGCCCACCATCGAGTCCCCGAGGAATGCACGAGAATCGCGGGAAAACGCGAACTCTGGGGGGACTCGATGGTGGGCGGAGGCGGGAGGAGGGGGCGGGGTCAGACGGTGAGGGGCAGGGGCGCGGCGAGCGCGGCGACGGAGGTGCCGACGCGGACGGCGTACGTGCCGGGCTCGGTGCGCCAGGCGTGGTCGTCGACCGACCAGTACTGGAGGGAGCGCTCCTCCACCTCGACGGTGGCCACGGCCGACTGTCCGGGGTCGAGCCGCACGAGGGCGTAGCCGGCCAGCCAGAGCACCGGCCGCTCGATCTCCGAGTCGGATTCGCGCGACAGGTAGACCTGGATGATCTGCTTGCCAGGGCGGTCGCCCACATTCGTCACCGGGACGCTGACGCTGCGGCCGTCGAGGGTCGCCTCGCCGAGCTCCCACTCGGTGTAGCCGAGCCCGTGGCCGAACGGGATGGCCGGGGCCGGGCCGCCGAGCGCCTCCCGCCGGGCCCACTCGCGGTAGCCGACATTGAGCTTCTCGTTGTAGAAGAGCTGCCCGTCGACCGGTTCGACCTGCCAGACGGGGACGTCCTCCTCGGCCGCCGCCCACGTGGTCGGGATCCGACCGCCCGGTTCGACGACGCCGGTGACCACGTTGGCGAGCGCGGCGCCGGCCTCCTGGCCCGGGAACCACGTCAGCAGGACGGCCGGAGCCTCCTCCAGCCACGGAAGGATCACCGGACCGCCGGAGTTCACGACGACCACGGTCCGGGAGTTCGCGGCGAGCACCCGGCGGACGAGCTCGTCCTGCCCGTCCGGGAGGCGCAGGCCCACACGGTCGAAGCCCTCCGACTCGAGCGTCTCGGTCGTTCCGACGACCACCACCGCGACGTCGGAGGCGGCGGCGAGCTCCACCGCCCGCTCGAGCTCGTCGGCCGGGTCGGCGAACGGTTCCTCGTAGCCGAGCGTGAACATGACGGCCGCGAGACCGAGCTGGTGCTGCGGCCGGTGCTCGAGGCGGAGCGAGACGCTCTCGCCCGCCTTCAGCCGCACCGGGAACGACTGCTTCGGCGGGTTGAGGAACGCCATGAACGGGTCGGTGCCCTCGGGGAAGAAGAGCCCGTCGCTCTTGAGCTCACCCTCCACCTCGAGCCGGAACAGGCCGAGGCCGGCGAAGCCGACCGAGTACTCGCCGTCCTCCGGCGCGGTGAAGACGGTCGTCGCCTCCACCACGGCCGTCCCGGCGAGGATGGGGTCGCCCAGCCAGGTGAGCCGGCCGGAGGCGCGGTGCTCGTCGAGCAGGACCTCGCCCTCAGGGCTGGAAAATCGAACGCGCACGCCCGGCTCGCCGGTGACCGGGTCGGTCCCGACGCGGGCGTCGATCGGCAGCACCGACTCGGACGATTTGACGCCGGCCGCGTAGCGGACGCGATCGGCGCCGAAGGCGTCGGTCAGCCCGTCGAGCGGGGTGACGACGTGATGCGGGAACACCGTCGCCGAACCGCCGCCCTGCGTGCGGGCGATGCGGGCGTGCTCGCCGATGACCGCGACCGTGGGCGCCCCCTGTGCGTCGACCGGCAGGATGCCCTCGTTGCGGACGAGCACCATGCCGTCGGCGGCGGCCTCGCGCAGCAGCGCATCGATGTCGGCCTGGTCCCACGGCTGCGCGACCGGGGTGGCCGGCTCGACGCCCGCCAGCGCACCCAGCCGGGCGGCGAGACGGAGGATCCGGCGGACCTTCTCGTCGATGTCGGATTCGGCGACATGGCCGACGCGGACCGCCTCCACCAGGGCGTCGCCCCAGACGCCTTCCGGCCCGGGCATGGCGAGGTCCTGCGCTGCGCGCCCGGCGGCGACCGTGTCGCGCACCCCCATCCAGTCGGACACGACCAGGCCGTCGAAGCCCCACTCGTCCTTCAGCGGGGAGCGCAGCAGCTCGTTCTCGGTCATCGTGACGCCGTTGACCGAGTTGTACGACGACATGACGAGCCACGCGCCTCCCTCGACGACCATGCGCTCGAACGGCGCGAGGTACACCTCCCGGAGCGTGCGCTCGTCGACGTTGACGTTCACCGTCATGCGGTCGGTCTCGCTGTCGTTCGCGACGTAGTGCTTCGGGGTCGCCCCGACGCCGCACGACTGGATGCCCTTCACGAAGGCGGTGCCGACAACGCCCGACAGCCACGGGTCCTCCGAGTACGCCTCGAAGTGCCGACCGCCGCGGGGCGATCGCTGGATGTTGACGGTCGGACCGAGCGCGACGCCGACGCCCTTGCGCCGCGCCTCCGCCGCGATCAGCTGACCGAGGCGGTGCACGCGCTCGAGATCCCAGGAGGCGGCGAGCGACGTGGGCGACGGGAGGCTCGCCGAGCTGTCGCGCTCGTCCCAGAGCTGCCCGCGCACTCCGGCCGGACCGTCCGAGACGACGATCGTCTCGAGGCCGATGGCCGGCTCGTCGTGCAGCGTCCAGAAGGAGGCACCGGTGAGGAGGCGCACCTTCTGCTCGAGCGAGAGCGAGGCGGCCAAGCCGTCGACCAGGTCGTCGGAGGCACTGGTGGGGGTGGTGGTGAGGTCGGTCATGCGGGGCGCTCCTCAGCGGACGGACTTGATCGGGAGGACGGCGAAGGCGCCCGCGAGGGCGATCACGATGCCGATCGGGAACAGGGGCGTGTAGACGTTGCCGAACGCCACCACGATCGCACCGGCGACTCCCGGGGCGAGCGTCTGCGGCAGCGTCGCGGCGATGTTGAGCACGCCGAGGTCCTTCGCGAAGTCGTCCTTGGAGGGCAGCACCTCGCTCATCAGAGCGGTGTCGACGGACTGGTAGGCGCCGAAGCCGAGCCCCGAGATGAACGAGAAGAGCAGCATCCCGGTGACGGTCGGCATGACGAGCGGGAACACGAGCGAGATCGCGAGGATGACGCCGGCGATGACGGCGAGGATCTTCCGGCGCCCCAGCTTGTCGGACAGGGGGCCGCCGACGAGGGTCGAGATGAGGGTGCCGGCGAGGCTCAGGATGCCGAGCAGCGGCACCAGGGCGACGGCCTTCGCGCCGAGACCGATGTAGTCCTGCAGGATGTACAGCTGGTAGCCCGTCACCATGAAGTAGCCCGCGAACAGCAGGAGGCGTCCGGTGAAGCCCCAGAAGAAGTCCGGGTGCTTCCGGGGGCTCACCCAGAACGTCTTGGCGAAGGCGACGAGGTTGAACGGCGCCTGCGGCTCGCCCTTGTTGGAGGCATCCGGGTTGAGAACGACGAACAGCACGATCACGACGACGGCGGCACCCGCGAAGACCAGGTATCCGGTGGGGATCGAGGAGGCGAACGCAGCGCCCGCGATCTGACCGCCGAGAGCGCCGAGCATCAGCCCGAGGCCGCTCAGTGCCGCGAAGGTTCCGCGGACGGCGCTCGGGACTCGGTCGGGAAGGATGGCGCTCAGCGGCCCCTGAGCGAAGTTGTAGGCGATCTGCACGATGACCCACGCGATGGCGATCTGCACGACCGTGTTCGCAGCACCCATGCCGACCAGGGCGAGTCCGCCGATCAGCGAACCGGCCACCATCCACGGGGCCCGGCGCCCGAAGCGGCTCCGCGTGCGGTCGGAGACCATGCCGGCGATGGGCTGCGCCACCATGGCCGCGAAGGCACCGATCGTGGCGATGATGGCCAGCGTGCCGGCCTTGGCGCCGTCGCCGACGAGCCCCTGGACCTGCAACGGGAGGAGGATGCCCGGCACCGCGCCCCAGATCGCGAAGATCGCGAGGTTGGCGACCGACATCGACAGCATCAGCTTGAGCAGCTTGCCGCGGACCTTGACCTTCTGCGGGCGCTGGGCCGACACGGCGCTGGTCGGGGCCGCGGAGAAGGCGGATCCCGAGGTCGTGGTGGTCGATCCGAGAGCGGGGCTCTCCACCGTTCCGGCCAGGTTCGGCGGGAGGGTCGGCTGGACGGGACGGGCGCCTTCGGCCAGTTCGTCTGACGGCGTTGTCATGGGTTTTCATCCTCTCGAGCAGGCGACGTTGCGTGCTAACACGCGTAACCATACGGCACCGACGCAACCGAATACAAGCCATTGCTCGGTTTTGGTTACCCGCGTCAGCAGGAGCGCCTCGAACCTTAGACTGAACGCACATGTTCACCCCGCAGGTCGTCAAGGCACCGACGAGCGCCGACGTGGCCCTCGCAGCCGGCGTCTCGCGCGCCACGGTCTCCTTCGTCCTGAACAACAAGCCGAACGCCCGCGTCTCGGAGGACACCCGCCGCCGGGTGCTCGAGGCCGCCCGGCTCCTGGGGTACACACCCAACACCGCCGCGCGGTCGCTGGCGAGCGGGGAGGCGGTGGCCGGCCTCCTCGTGGCAGCCTCATCCCGGGACCACGGCGCGACGGTGGCCCGCGCCTTCGACCTCCTGCTCGCCCGGTCCGTCGACGACGGCATCGACGCCGTCCGGCACGCCGACGTCGACGCGACGGGCCCCGAGGCCGCCCGTCTCTGGGCCAAGCTGCGCCCGGAGGCTGTGCTCGCCGAGGCCTCCCGGTGCGACGAGGTCGCGACCGAGGTGCTGCGCCTTGCGGGCGTGCGGGCGCTCATCGTGCACGGAACCGAGCCGGTCGACTACGCGCCGACGCTGGTGGTCCCGCAGCGCGCCTTCGGTGCCGCCGCCGCGCAGCACCTGATCGAGCTCGGCCACCGCACCTTGGTCTACCTCGCGCCGGCGGATCCCTCCCGCAGCGCCTCGGACGAGCGGCTCGCCGGCGCTCAGGCGGTCGCGGCCTCGGCGGCCGCGACGGTCGCCGTCACGCACGCGGCAGCGTCCGCTCGGACGCTCCGCGACTGGGCCCACGCGTGGCGCTACGAACCGGCCCGACCGACCGGGGTCGTGGCCTATGACGACGGTCTCGCGATGGCGGCAGTGCGCGCCCTCGCCGACGCAGGCCTCCGTGTCCCGGGCGACATCTCCGTGATCGGAGCCGACGACCATCCGGCGTCGGCCGACTTCCTCCCGCGGCTCAGCACGGTGACCTTCGACCCGGAGGCGCTGGCGACGACGCTGCTCGACGCGGTCGCGCGCATGCGCGCCGGGGAGCGCGTCGAGCGACTGGACGCACCCCCAATCCGGGTGATCGGCAGGGAATCGACGGTGCGCGCCTCCTAGTGTCGAGGGGTGGCCCCCCTGGTCTGGCTCAGCACGGCGCTCGCCGTCGTGTGCGCGTACCCGGCCTGGCGCTTCGTGCGCCGTGCCGTGCGGTTCCGCGCCGGACGGAGCGTGCGAGCCGTCGTCGTGTCGCAGATGGTCGCCCTCGGCCTCCTCGCCGTGCTCGGCGTCACGGCACCCCGGCCGGACCTCGCCGGTCCCGGCTGGGCGGCGATCGGGCTGGCCGCGACGCTCCTCCCGCTGGCCATCGGGGACGCACTCCAGAGCGGAGGCGGCGCGCGAAGCGGGGACACCGTGCGGCGCCGGCCCTTCGTGGTGAGGGCGGCGATCGCCGTCGTCGCCGGGGCGCTCACCGCCTCCATCGCCGTGATCGGCGCCGCACCGGCGTTCGCATCCGTCGAGGTCGCAGGAAGGCGCATCCCCGTCGACGAGAAGACCCTGGCCGACGGCTACCAGCTCACCGTGCCGATCCCGCCGACGGCTTCCGGGTTCGCCTCGCGCGACGCCCACCTGTTCGTCCCTCCCGGCTGGATCGCGGACCCGTCGACGGCCCGGCCGATCGTGACGATGATGATGGGCCAGCCGGGGCGCCCCACCCTCGGGGCAACTCTCGACGCCCTCCACTCCCTCGGCGCCGGGCCCCTCGACGACGCGCCCTTCGTGCTCGTCGTCGACCAGCTGGGGTCGGAGAGCGCCAACCCGCCCTGCAGCGACACGCCGGCCGGCAAGCTCGAGACCTTCCTGTCGAAAGACGTGCCCGCCTGGATCCGCTCCGAGCTGCCGGTGTCGCCGGCGCGGGCCGACTGGGCGATCGCGGGCTACTCCCACGGCGGCGAGTGCGCCGCCTACCTCGCGGCCTCCCACCCGGCCGTCTGGGGGAACGTCATCGACATCTCCGGCCCCGACAGACCCGGCGAGTACCGTTCCGACCGCACGCGCGATCGCTACTACGCAGGCAGCGAGAGCGCCTACGAGAGGGTCTGGCCGCAGAACGTGCTCGCCTCCCGGTCGTACGCCGGGACCCCGATACGCGCCGTCTTCGTCGCGGGCGGCGAGGACGACCACTTCCGGCCCCAGGTGGAGGCGACCGCCACAGCGGCAGAGAAGGCCGGCTGGAAGGTCACCTACTGGGCCGTCCCCGGTCAGAGCCACTCGGGGGCGACCGTGACACTCGGGCTCGAGACCGCCTACAACCAGCTGATCCCGGGCTGGCTGGCGAGCGGGGCGATCCGGCCGGCCGCGGATCGCCCGCTGTGCCAGGCCGACCAGGACGCCCGGGCCTGCGGCATCACGCAGATCGCGACGGTGGCGGGGATGACCGCGATCGGCGACTTCACCGCGCTGGCGGTCTTCCTCGTCGTGGGACTGCTCGTGTTCTTCTCCGCGCTGCGCTCGAGGCCCGGGGCCGTCAGGCCCGGGGCCGTCACGCCTCCGACGCCCCGGTCTGATTGAACAGGTAGTAGACGCTCACGAGCGCGAACCCTGCCAGCATGGCCGGCGCATACAGCACACCGACGAGCGTCAGGATCGGGTACAGCACGGTGCCGGCGCTGAAGCGGAGCATCGAACGCTTCCGCTCCGGCGCCCCCATCGCCCCGGAGCGCAAGAGGTCCAGGGTGATCCGGCCCCAGACGAAGGTGAACGCGACCGCGAAACCGGTGGTCGCACCGCCGTAGAGCACCGCGGCGACGCGCACATCCGACGCATCGCCATCCGCGAGCGCCCCCGCGAGCGTCGACGTCGTGAACGGGATGGTGGTCACGAACATGAGCAGCATGAGGTTCCAGAACAGCAGCAGCCGGTCGATGGTCACCGCGAACCGGAAGATCGAGTGGTGGTTGACCCAGATCACGCCGATGACGAGGAAGCTCACCACGTAGGCGACGAACGACGGCCACGCCGCACCCAGCTGCGCCAGGAGGCTCCCGCCCTTCCCCGGGTCCACGTGCAGATCGAGCACGAGCAGCGTGATCGCCACCGCCAGCACCCCGTCGCTGAACGCCTCCAGCCTCGTCTTCGACATCGCCGGTCCCTCCTGATCCGCACACGCAGCGACGGCTCGATCCTGCCTCATGCGCGCCGATCGCGCACCGGCCGCGGCCGTCGTTCCGCTCAGGGCGGAGGTGAGCGAAAATGACCAGCGAGGCGCTGCGAGGAGGAGAGATGGCGGAGCTCGAGCGGATCACGGTGACCGACCGGCGGCAGCTGCGGGACTGGCTGGAGGCGAACGCCGCCGAGTCGCCCGGCGTGTGGCTGGTGTACCCGAAGGGGGCCGGACGCAGCCTCCACTACGACGACATCGTGGAGGAGGCGCTGTGCGTCGGCTGGGTGGACAGCCTCCCCCGCAAGCTCGACGACCAGTACTCGATGCTGCGGCTGAACCCGCGGAGCCCCCGGAGCAGCTGGTCGAAGAAGAACAAGGAGCGGGTCGAGTCGCTCCGCGCCCGGGGGCTCATGCGCCCCGCGGGTGAGGCCGCGGTGGAGGTCGCCGTCGCGAACGGCACCTGGTCCCGGCTCGACGAGGTGGAGCAGCTCGCCGAGCCGGACGACCTCGCAGCCGCCCTCGACGCCGACGCCGACGCGCGCACCAACTGGGACGCCTTCCCTCGGTCCGCACGCCGCGCGATCCTCGAGTGGCTGCTCTCGGCGAAGACCGACGCGACCCGCCAGAAGCGCATCGCGACCACGGTCTCGGAGGCGCACGAGAACCGGCGCGCCAACCAGTGGCGTCAGCCGGTCACGGCCTCCCGGGCCCCGACGAACGCCTCCACGCAGCGCTCGATCTCACCGGAGGTGTGAGCGGCCGACAGCTGGACGCGGATGCGCGCCCGGCCCTTCGGCACCACCGGGTACGAGAAGGCGGTCACGTAGACCCCGCGCTTCTGCATCTCGTCGGCGATGCGGGCCGTCAGTGCCGCGTCGCCGAACATGACCGGCACGATCGGGTGCTTGCCCGGCAGGAGGTCGAACCCAGCCTCGGTCATCAGGCGCCGGAACAGCGCGGCGTTCTCGACGAGCTGCGCGCGGAGCTGATCGGACTGCTCCAGCAGATCGAGGGCGGCGAGCGTTCCGGCCACGATGGAGGGGGCCAGCGTGTTCGAGAACAGGTACGGACGCGACCGCTGGCGCAGCAGATCGACGATCTCGCGGCGCGAGGAGACGTACCCGCCGGAGGCGCCGCCGAGGGCCTTGCCGAACGTCCCCGTGTAGATGTCCACCCGATCGGCGACCTCGCAGAGCTCGGGCGTGCCACGACCGTGCTCTCCGACGAAGCCGACCGCGTGCGAGTCGTCCACGAACACCAGGGCGCCGAACTCGTCGGCCAGGTCGCAGATCTGCTCGAGCGGAGCGATGTAGCCGTCCATCGAGAAGACGCCGTCGGTGACGATCACCGTGAACCGGGCCTCCGCCTCCCGGGCCGCCTCGAGCTGGGCGCGCAGGTCGGCCATGTCGCGGTTCCTGTAGCGGAACCTCTTCGCCTTCGACAGCCGGATGCCGTCGATGATGGAGGCGTGGTTCAGCTCATCGGAGACGATCGCGTCCTCCGCGCCGAACAGCGTCTCGAACACGCCGCCGTTGGCGTCGAAGCAGGAGGAGAACAGGATCGTCGCCTCCGTGCCGAGGAAGCGCGAGACGCGGCGCTCCAGCTTGAGGTGCTGCTCCTGCGTGCCGCAGATGAAGCGCACGCTCGCCATGCCGTAGCCCCAGTCGTCGAGCGCCTTCTTCGCGGCCTCCCGCAGGACCGGGTGGTCGGCGAGGCCGAGGTAGTTGTTGGCGCAGAAGTTCAGCACCTCGGCGCCGTCGGCGACGATCTCGGCGGCCTGCGGCCCGTGGATGCTGCGCTCGCGCTTGGTGAGCCCCGCCTCCTCGATCTCCGTCAGCTGCGCGGCGACGTGCTCGCGGAAACTCCCGTACATCTCAGACCTCCGTCCAGTCGAGGATGACCTTTCCGCCGCCCGCGGCCTCCGCGGCGGCGAACCCCTTCTGCCAGTCGCGGGCGGGGAAGCGGTCGGACACGATCGAGGCGATGGCGTCGTGCAGCGGCTTCGAGGTCTGCAGCATGGCGCCCATCGCGTTCCAGGTCTCGAACATCTCGCGGCCGTAGATGCCCTTCAGCGTCAGCATGTGGGTGACGACGATGCCCCAGTCGATCGCGATCTTCTGCGAGGGGAGGCCGAGCATCGCGATCCGGCCGCCGTGGTTCATGTTCTCGATCATCGAGGGCAGCGCCGTCGGGGCGCCGCTCATCTCGAAACCGACGTCGAAGCCCTCGCGCATGCCGAGGCGGCGCTGCGCCTCCCGGATGTCGTGCTTGGACACATCGACGGTGAAGTCGGCGCCCATCCCCCGCGCGAGCTCCAGCCGGTGCTCGCTGATGTCGGTGCCGACGATGTAGCGGGCGCCGACGTGCCGGGCCACGGCGATCGCCATGAGTCCGATCGGGCCGCACCCGGTGACGAGGACGTCCTCGCCGACGACCGGGAAGGCGAGGGCGGTGTGCACGGCGTTGCCCAGCGGGTCGAACAGCGCGCCCACCTCCGGCTCGATGCCGGTGTGGTGCACCCACACGTTCGTCGCGGGCAGCACGAGGTACTCGGCGAACGCCCCGTCGCGCTGCACCCCGACGCCCTTCGTGCGGATGCACATCTGGCGGCGGCCGGCACGGCAGTTGCGGCACGTGCCGCAGACGATGTGGCCCTCGCCCGAGACGCGGTCGCCCACCTCCACGTCGTGCACCATGTCGCCGACCTCGACGACCTCGCCGTAGAACTCGTGACCCGGGATGAGCGGAGCGGCCACGGCGGAAGCGGCCCAGTCGTCCCAGCGCTCGATGTGCAGGTCGGTGCCGCAGATGCCCGTGCGGAGCACCCGGATCCTCACGTCCTCCGGACCGATCTGCGGTTCCGGGACATCGACCAGCGACAGGCCGGGACCGGCTTCGCTCTTGAACAGGGCCTTCATCGTGCCATCCTCAGTTCTCCTCGTGGGAGTCGTGCTCGTGCTTCATCGCGGGCGGCGCCGGCGCCTCGTGAGCGCGCACTGCCGCCGACAAGCCTAGCGGCGCCGCGCGCCGGTGCGCGGACTAGAGTGCGCACATGAAGCGCGCACTCATCGTGATCGACGTGCAGAACGAGTACGTCACCGGCAATCTCAAGATCTGCTTCCCCGACCTGATGACCTCCATCCCGAACATCGAGGTGGCCTGGGACGCCGCCGACGACCACGGCCTCCCGATCGTCCTCGTCCAGCATCTGGAGGCGGCGGGGGCGCCGGTCTTCGCTCACGGTTCGGAGGGAGCGGCCCTGCACTCCTCCGTGGCCGACCGCAGCCGGGCGCACCTCGTCACGAAGAACGGCGTCTCGGCGTTCGCCGGCACCGACCTCGAGCAGTGGCTGCGAGGCGCCGGCATCGACACGGTCGCCATCGCCGGGTACATGACCCAGCACTGCTGCGCGGGCACCGCCCGGGACGCGTCCGCCCTGGGATTCACGGTCGAGTTCCTGTCGGACGCCACCGGCACCCTCGACCTCGTCAACGAGGCGGGCGCCATCTCGGCCGACGCGCTCCACCGCAGCGTGCTCGTCACGATGCAGTCCGAGTTCGCCGCCGTCGCCACCACCGAGGAGTGGACGCTCGCCGTCGAAGCCGGCGACAGCCTCCCCGTCTCGAACCTGTGGGACAGCACCGGCCACGCGCGCGTCCCGGGCAAGCACGAAGAGCTGCACAAGCTAATGCGGGAGGTGCGGGCCGGCATCGACCGCGACATCGCCGCGGAGGAGGCGCGCAACATCGAGAACACCCTGTACGTCGGGCAGGGGGTGTCGTCGCTCTAGGGGCGCCCGGACCTGAGAGCCCTGACATGAGCGCGCGCACAGGCTGAGACGCCGCCGGCTGGGAGCGCGCTCGGAGGCGTCCCCCGTGCGATGAATGCTGCGTGAACGCTCGGGGAGCAGTGGCGCGCGTGCATGGTGGAGGGGCGTCCCGCGCCGCCAGGATCGGACCGGTCATCCGCCCCCGGACGAGGGGCGACCGTTCGAAAGGAAACCGATGAGCTTCTCGACTCGGAAGCCGTCCCGGCGCGCGCTCGCGATGGGTGCGGCGATCGCCGGAGGCGCACTCCTCGCCGGGGCCGCCGCCGCCCCCTCCCTCGCCGACGAAGGTCACGGCGACCGCGACGACCGCGGAACCGCCAAGCACGTCCTCCTGATCTCGGTCGACGGTCTGCACCAGAAGGACCTCGACTGGTACGTCCGCACGCACCCGTCGTCGGCGATGGCGGCGCTCGCGGCGCACGGCACCGACTACACGCGCGCGCAGACCCCCGTGCCCTCGGACTCGTTCCCGGGCATGGTCGGGCAGGTGACCGGAGGCAACCCGGGCACGACCGGCGTGTACTACGACGACACGTACAACCGGGCGCTCCTCCCGGTCGGCACCACCGACTGCGCGACCGCCAAGCCCGGCGCCGAGGTCGCATACACGGAGGCGGCCGACAAGGACCAGACCCGGCTCGACGCGGGCCAGGGCCTGACCGGACTGCCGGGCAGCATCCTCTCGATGACCGGCACCCCGGCCACGCTGCTGAACCCGGCCGCGCTGCCGGTCGACCCGGCGACCTGCAAGCCGGTGTACCCGCACCAGTACCTCAAGGTGAACACGGTCTTCGAGGTCGCGAAGGCGGCCGGGCTGCGCACCGCCTGGAGTGACAAGCACCCGGCCTACGAGATCCTGAACGGCCCGTCGGGCACGGGTGTCGACGACCTCTTCACACCGGAGATCAACAGCGACGCCGCCGCGCCCTTCAGCGGCGACTGGACGAAGGACAACGCCGCGACCCAGCAGTACGACGCCTACAAGGTGAAGGCCGTGCTCAACGAGATCGACGGCAAGGACCACTCGGGCACCACCGCCGAGCCCGTCCCGGGAATCTTCGGCCTGAACTTCCAGTCGGTGTCCACCGCGCAGAAGCTGCCGACGTCCGACGGCCTCGCCGGCGGCTACCTCGCCGACGGCTCCACGCCGGGGCCGCTGCTGAGCAAGGCGCTCGACTTCGTCGACTCGTCCCTCGCCTCCTTCACCGCCGAGCTCAAGAAGACGGGCCACGAGCGCGACACGACGGTCATCCTCTCCGCCAAGCACGGACAGTCCCCGACCGACCCCGCGGCGCTCAAGCGCGTCGACGACGGTCCCATCATCGATGGGCTGAACTCGGCTTGGAAGGCCGCCCACGCGGGCGCGGGCGGCCTCGTCGCCTTCGCCACCGACGACGACATCATGCAGCTGTGGCTGAGCGACCACTCGCAGGGCGCGGCCGACTTCGCCAAGGCCTACCTGGCCTCCCACCCGGCCGCGGGCAACACGATCACCGGCGCGCCGACCAGCGTGACGTCGTCGGGCCTGACCACGATCTACGCGGGGTCCGGAGTGGCCAAGTACTTCGGCACCGCGGCGAGCGACTCGCGCATCCCCGACATCCTCGGAATCGCGCAGACCGGCGTCGTCTACACGGGCGGCACCTCGAAGATCGCCGAGCACGGAGGCGCCAGCGCGGACGACCGGAACGTCCCGATCCTCGTGTCGACGCCGGGCGCCGAGCACGGCAAGCGCGTGGACGCCCCGGTGGAGACGACGCAGATCGCGCCGACCATCCTGACGCAGCTCGGGCTGGACCCGCGCGCGCTGCAGGCTGTTCGGATCGAGGGCACGAAGGCGCTTCCGGCCTCCGGGCGCTGAGCGCGGCTCCCCTCGGGCGGGGCGTTCGCGGGGGCGCGGGCGTCCCGCCCCGTCGAGGTGCTCGCAGGTGCTGCCGACACGCCGTGTCGGACAGCATCTGCGAGCACCTCGTGCGTTCGCGCGCGCGCGAGCGCTCAGCGCTCCAGCGGGCGCCAGACCACGAGCTGGTTGCTGCGGCGCACCCGGGTCCCGGCGCGCATCGAGACGACCTCGCCCTCGGAGCCGGCCGCGAAGACGCGGCGGCCGGGGCGGTTCAGCAGCTCGTCGGCGAGGGCGGTCTCGAGCTCGCGGACGCGGGTGCGGAGCTCGCCGACCTGGTCCTCGAGCTCGAGGATGCGGCGGATCCCCTCCAGGCTGACGCCCTCGCCGCTCAGACGCGCGATCTCCTGCAGCTTCTGCACGTCGCGGATGGAGTAGCGGCGCGACTTCCCCGCCGTCCGGCTGGGGCTGACGAGTCCGAGCCGGTCGTACTGGCGGAGCGTCTGCGGGTGCATGCCCGCGAGCTCCGCCGCGATCGAGATCACGAAGACCTGGCTGTTCTCGTCCATCATCAGCTCCGGGCCTTGGCCAGGAGGTCGTCGCGGGGGTTCTCGTCGGGCAGCTTCTCGGCGAACGCCTCAAGCGCCTCCTTGGCCTCGGAGGAGAGGTGCGACGGAACGGCGACCTGCACGACCGCGAGAAGGTCACCGGTGCCCTTGGCGGTCTGCACGCCCCGGCCCTTCACGCGGAGGACGCGCCCGCTCGGGGTCCCCGGGGCGACGCGCAGCTTGACCGGGTCGCCCCCGAGGGTCGGCACCTCGATGGTGGCGCCGAGGGCGGCCTCGGCGAAGGTGACCGGCACGTTGACGCGGAGGTTGAGCCCCTCCCGCTCGAACACGGGGTGCTTGCGCACCGTCACGGTGAGGACGATGTCGCCCGCCTCACCGCCGTCCGGGCTCGGCTGGCCCTTCCCGCGGAGCTTGATCTTCTGGCCGTCGGCGACGCCGGCGGGGATCTTCACCTTGATCGGCTTGCCGTCGGCCGCCTGGAGGGTGATCGTCTCGCCGCGGGTCGCGGTGACGAAGTCGATTGTCGTGTGGGCTGTGACGTCGCGGCCGCGCGTCGGTCCGCCGTAGCCGCGGAAGCCGCCGCTCGGCGTGCCGAACCGGCCGTTGCCGAACAGGCCGCCGAAGACGTCGTCGAAGTTGCCGCCCTGCTGGAACGTGTACCCGCCCGGGGCGCCCTGGTTGAACATGCCGCCGAAGACGTCCTCGAAGCCGCCCTGACCGCCCGCGCCGGGAGCCGTGAAGCGGGCACCGGAGCCCATCGCGCGGATCTGGTCGTACTCCTTGCGCTCCTCGGGATCGCTCAGCACCGAGTACGCCTCGCTGATCTCCTTGAACTTCCCCTCCGCGGCCGCGTCGCCGGGGTTGGAGTCGGGGTGGTACTTGCGTGCGAGCTTGCGGTACGTCTTCTTCAGCTCGGCGTCGCTGACGTCCTTGGAGACGCCAAGGACCTTGTAGAAGTCCTTGTCGAACCAGTCCTGGCTTGCCACGGGCGCCTCCTCTCAGTCGTGCTCGTCAGTGTCGATAGTCGTAAGTCTGCGTGATGCCCCACGGCGAGCGAAGCGGCGGGATGAGTCTCCCGCCGCTTCGCCTCCGTGGACCTGCTCCCGGCTCAGGCCGGGGTCGAGACGACGACCTTCGCGACCCGGACGGTGGTCGAGCCGAGCCGGTAGCCCGTCTCGACGACCTCCGCGACGGTGTCCGCCGTCACGTCGGGGGTCGGCTGCTGGAAGATCGCCTCGTGGATCTGCGGGTCGAACGGCTCGCCCTTCTCGCCGTAGGGGGTGAGGCCGAGACGCTCGACCGCCGTGCGGAGCTTGCCCGCGATGGTCGCGAACGCGCTGCCCTCGACGAGGTCGCCGTGCTTCTCGGCGCGCTCGAGGTCGTCGAGCACGGGGATGAGACCCTTGACGGCCTCGCCGACCGCGCGCTCGCGCTCGATCTCCCGGTTGGCCTCCGTGCGCTTGCGGTAGTTCGCGTACTCGGCGGTGACCCGTTGGAGGTCGCCCAGCCGCTCGGCCGCGAGCTGCTCGGCCGTCGTCTGGCCGGAGAGGATGTCGAGGTCGTCGTCGCTCAGGACGGTCTCCTGCTCCTCCCCGGGCCCGACGTCGACGAGCTCCTCGTGCGAGAGGTCGTGCTCACCCGACTCCTTCTCCGGCTGTCGGACCTTCCCGGTCTCGGGGTCGATCCTGCGCTTGTCGCGCACGACCGGCTCCTCGCGCTCGGGCTCGCCCGAGTCGTTCTGGTTCTGGTCCGACATGCTTACTTCTTCTCCTCGTCGTCGACGACCTCGGCGTCGATGACGTCCTCGTCGTCGGAGGACTCGCCGGACGGCTGGCCCTCGGCGGACTCACCGGCCGGAGCCTGCGCGGACTGGGCGGAGGCGTAGATCGCCTCGCCGAGCTTCTGCTGGCTCGCGTTCAGCTTGTCGTAAGCGGACTTGACCGCCTCGTCGTCCTCGCCGGCGAGCGCCGTCTTCAGGCCGTCGACATCGCCCTGGACCTCGTTCTTGACGTCCTCCGGGAGCTTGTCCTCGTTCTCCTTGATCAGCTTCTCGATCGAGTAGACGAGCTGCTCGGCCTGGTTGCGGGTCTCGGCGGACTCGCGGCGCTTCTTGTCCTCGGCGGCGTGCTCCTCGGCCTCGCGCACCATGCGCTCGATGTCGTCCTTCGGGAGGCTGCTGCCGCCCGTGATCGTCATCGACTGCTCCTTGCCGGTGCCCTTGTCCTTCGCGGACACGTGCACGATGCCGTTCGCGTCGATGTCGAAGGTGACCTCGATCTGCGGGATGCCGCGGGGGGCGGGGGCGATGCCGGTCAGCTCGAACGTGCCGAGCGGCTTGTTGTCGCGCGTGAACTCGCGCTCGCCCTGGAAGACCTGGATCGCGACGGACGGCTGGTTGTCGTCGGCCGTGGTGAAGGTCTCGCTCCGCTTGGTCGGGATGGCCGTGTTGCGCTCGATGAGCTTGGTCATGATCCCGCCCTTGGTCTCGATGCCGAGCGACAGCGGGGTGACGTCGATGAGGAGGACGTCCTTGCGCTCGCCCTTCAGCACACCGGCCTGCAGGGCCGCGCCGACGGCGACGACCTCGTCCGGGTTGACGCCCTTGTTGGGCTCCTTGCCGCCGGTTTCCTGCTTCACGAGCTCCGAGACGGCCGGCATGCGGGTCGAGCCGCCGACCAGCACGACGTGCGCGATGTCGGAGACCTTGATCCCCGCCTCCTTGATGACGTCCTGGAAGGGCTTCTTGGTGCGGTCGAGGAGGTCGCTCGTCATCTGCTCGAACTGGGCGCGGGTGAGCGTCTCGTCGAGGTTGGCCGGCCCGTTCTCGGTGAGCGAGAGGTAGGGCAGCTGGATGCTCGTCGACATGCTCGACGAGAGCTCCTTCTTGGCCTGCTCCGCGGCCTCCTTGAGGCGCTGCAGCGCGATCTTGTCCTTCGAGACGTCGACGCCGGTCGAGTCCTTGAAGCGCTTGATCAGCCAGTCGACGATCCGCTGGTCCCAGTCGTCGCCGCCGAGGCGGTTGTCGCCGGCGGTCGCGCGGACCTGGATGGTCGAGAAGTCGTCGTCCTTGCCCACCTCGAGGAGGGACACGTCGAACGTGCCGCCGCCGAGGTCGAAGACGAGGATGAGCTCGTCCTCCTTGCCCTTGTCGAGCCCGTAGGCGAGAGCGGCCGCGGTGGGCTCGTTGATGATGCGGAGGACGTTGAGGCCCGCGATCTCGCCGGCCTCCTTGGTGGCCTGGCGCTCGGCGTCGTTGAAGTACGCCGGCACGGTGATGACGGCATCGGTCACGGTGTCGCCCAGGTACTGCTCGGCGTCGCGCTTCAGCTTCTGGAGGATGCGCGCGGAGATCTCCTGCGGGGTGTACTTCTTGCCGTCGACCTCCTTGGTCCACGTCGTGCCCATGTGGCGCTTGACGGACGAGATGGTGCGGTCGACGTTGGTGACCGCCTGGCGCTTGGCGGTCTCGCCGACGAGCACCTCGCCGTCCTTCGTGAAGGCGACCACCGACGGGGTGGTGCGGAAGCCCTCGGCGTTGGCGATGACCGTCGGCTCGCCGCCCTCGAGGACCGAGACGACGGAGTTGGTCGTTCCGAGGTCGATTCCTACTGCACGTGACATGTGTGCTCTCTCTCCTTTGTTGCTGGCTGCGTAGCCGTGAAAGTCAGGGGGTCAAGACTTGAGTCGAGACGGCTCAAGCCTCGCACCCCGACCGGGATGCTGTCAAGATGCCGGACTCAAAACTTGAGTACATCTGACTCAACTTTCAGGGAGACGCCGGTATTCCCCCTCCACCTCGTACCGATCTCACACCCACCGCACAAGCACCATCGCTAGCGTGATCGCCATGCAACCCGATCCGGCTGTCGCACCGCTGCTGTCCACCCGGGCGATCGAGGCGCTCCAGAGCATCGACCCGGAGACCCTGGGCGAGGTGCAGGCGTTCCGGGAGGATTTCGCGCGGTTCATCATGCCGTACAAGTTCGGCATCGACGAGATCTCGACGAAGGTGTCGATCCTGCGGGAGGAGTTCGCGGAGCTCCAGGACTACAACCCGATCGAGCACATCTCGAGCCGCCTCAAGTCGGCCGAGAGCATCGAGCAGAAGGTCATCCGCAAGAACTGCGAGCCGACGTTCGAGGCGATCCGGGATGCGATCACCGACATCGCGGGCGTCCGCATCGTGTGCAGCTTCGTCTCCGACGTCTATCGCGTCTTCGACCTGCTGACCCGCCAGGAGGACGTGCGCGTCCTCCGGGTGAAGGACTACATCGCGCACCCGAAGCCGAACGGCTACAAGAGCCTCCACGTGATCCTCGAGGTGCCGGTCTTCCTGAGCGACGGCCCGGTGCGCGTACCGGTGGAGGTGCAGCTGCGGACCGTCGCCATGGACTTCTGGGCGAGCCTCGAGCACAAGATCTACTACAAGTACGACGGGGAGGTGCCGGAGCGGCTCCTGCGCGACCTCACCGCGGCGGCGAGCACGGCGAACCAGCTCGACCTCACCATGGAGGACCTCCACCGCCAGGTGCGCGGCGAGGGAGGCACGGTCTACAGCCTCCCCGCGTCCGTGTGAATCGCGCGGGCCGCCGGGTTCAGTAGCCGATCACGCCCGTGAAGTCGGGGCTCCCGTCGGGACGCGCCGGGAGCGGCTGGCCGTTGACGTAGCGGGGCCACTCCAGCCGGAGGCCGGCCGTCGGGTCGAGGCGGGGATAGGCGGAGGCCGTCGGCGCGGAAGCGGCTGCCGGTGCGGCGAACGGAGGGGCGGCGACGCTGGGCGCAGGCTGCGCCTGCTGGGGAGGCGCGGCGGGCGCTGCGGAGGGTGCCGGGGCGAACTGCGCGGGCGGTGCGGCGAACTGCGCGGGCGCTGCCGCGAAGGGCGCGGGGCGCACCTCCCTGGGCCCGAACAACTGGTAGGTGAGCGGGATCAGCACCGTCCCGAGAGCGTCGAGGATGGCGACGACCGCGACCAGGCGCCAGTACGTGTCGCCGAAGTCCGCCGACGTCCAGATGAGCGGGAGGGAGAGCCCGGCCGTCAGCAGGCCGACGAGCACGAGCGTCGCGATCGTGACCTTGCTCATCACGGGGCCGGTGAACCGGCGCTGCGTGTTGAGCACGAGGTGGATGTGGAGGAGGCCGGCCCGCGTCACGAGGACGAGCAGGAACCACGAGAACGGATCCCACCAGGGCTCGGAGCCGCTCCCGCCGTAGGTCGCGCCTCCCGTCGGCGCCCACACCTTCCACAGCCCGATGCCGAACAGGTACACCGAGGTGATGACGCTGATCGCGCCGAACCACGCGGCCCGGCGCGCCGATACGTCGGCGTCGTACCAGGAGATCAGGGCGAAGAACACGAACAGGCCGATGGTGCCGATGAGGCGCCAGCAGGTCTCGTCGAAACGGCCGAGGACGACCGCGTACACGCCGACGAGGGCGGCCGCGATCAGGGCGCCCACGACGATGCGCGGCATCAGGTGGCGGACCCAGCCGTAGGGGTTCGGGGCGGTGGGGGCAGTGCTCACGGGACCTCCGATGTCGGGTTCGCCGGTCACGCTACGGCCCAGCGGCGGCCGCCGAATCCGTGCCGCCACGGAAAACCTCGTCCGCGTGACGCGTTCCGGGACGTCGAGGCGTTCACCGCTCGTTCGCCGCCCGGCCCTACGCTGTCGCTATGACTCGCGACCTCCCCGGCGACGTCGACGGCGACGCTGCCGCGCAGCCGGCAACGGCGACCGCCGGCCCGCTCTTCGTCGACACGACGACCGACCGCTCCATCCCCACGCGGCGCGTCGTCGCGTGGGCGCTCTGGGACTGGGGAGGCGCCGCCTTCAACGCGGTGATCACGACCTTCGTCTTCACGGTGTATCTGACGGGCAGCCTGTTCGTCGAACCGTCGCTCGTCGCGGCGCGCAACGCGGAGACGGATGTGAACGGCCCGGCGCACGCAGCGGTCACGGCCGCCGAGGCACCCCTCTCCAGCGGACTCGGCTGGGGACTCGCCGTCGCCGGCATCCTTGTCGCCCTGCTCGCGCCTGTGCTCGGGCGCCGGACGGACGGATCCGGGCACCGGAAGCTCTGGCTCGGGATCAACACCGGCGCGGTGGTCGTCGCGACGGCGCTCATGTTCTTCGTCGTCGGGTCGCCGGGATACTTCCTGTTCGGGGTGATCCTGGTCTCGGTCGGGACGATCTTCTACGAGATCGCCACCGTCAACTACAACGCCATGCTCGTGCAGGTCTCGACACCGGCGACGGTCGGCCGGGTCAGCGGCCTCGGCTGGGGCGCGGGGTACCTCGGCGGCATCGTGCTCCTCCTCATCGTCTACTTCGGCATGGTCACCGATAACGCGGACGGGACCGGCGGCCTCCTGCACATCCCCCAGGAGGCGGGGCTCAACATCCGGGTCATCGCGCTCATCGCGGCGGCCTGGACGCTCGTCTTCTCGCTGCCTGTGCTCGTGGCGGTGCCGGAGATCCCCCGGGCTTCCGGTGTGAGGCGGGTCGGGTTCTTCGCCTCTTACCCCGCGCTCGCCCGTGACATCCGCGACCTCTGGCGGGCAAGCCGCAACACGGTGCTCTTCCTCATCGCCTCTGCGCTGTTCCGGGACGGCCTGGTCGGGGTGTTCACCTTCGGCGGGATCCTCGCCCAGGGCACCTTCGGCTTCAGCAGCGGGCAGGTCATCATCTTCGCGATCGCGGCCAACGTTGTCGCCGGGGTGAGCACCATCCTGTCGGGCCGCCTGGACGACCGGTTCGGGCCGAAGCCGGTCATCGTCACAGCCTTGGTCGGACTGGTCGTCGCGGGGCTGGCGGTGTTCTTCCTGCACGCTGCCGGCGCGACCGCGTTCTGGGTGTTCGGGCTGATCCTGTGCCTGTTCGTCGGGCCCGCGCAATCGTGCAGCCGGACCTTCCTCGCGCGCGTGACCCCGGCCGGCCGCGAGGGCGAGGTGTTCGGGCTCTACGCGACCACCGGTCGGGCGGTGTCCTTCCTCGCGCCGCTGCTGTTCGCCTCCTTCGTGGCGCTCGGTGGCGCGCAGTACTGGGGGATCCTCGGGATCGTGCTCGTGCTGCTGGCGGGGCTCGTCCTGCTGCTGCCGGTGAAGGCGGTGCGGTGAGGGTCTCGCCGACGGCCGACGTAGTCCTGGCGCGGTCTGATGATGTCAGGGGCGCGGCCAGGCGCGGACGAAGCGGTCGAAGAGCTCGGCGAAGGTGCGTGCCTCCTCGGGCGTGAACTCGGCGAGCGCCGCCTCGACTGCTGAGCGTCGGTGCGACCGGAGCTCCTCCAGCTGACGCCGGCCGGCGGCCGTCAGTTCGATGAGGGCCCGGCGAGCGTCCGACGGGTCGGGAACGCGGCGCACCATTCCGCGTTCGACGCCGTCTTGGACGAGTCGGCTGGCGCGCGGCTGGTCCACCCCGATGGAGGCGGCCAGCGTGCTCACCGACAGGTGGTCGCCGCGCGCGTCGGCCGCCTCCAGGGCTTCGAGCATCCGGACGCGGGCGATGCGTCCGAGCGAGCCGTCGCGGGCGCGTCGGCCCGGGCCGGGGCGCGCTGAGTCGCCGAAGGCAGGGAAGCCGTGGCCGGGCCAGGAGGGTTGAGGGGCGCGCGGGGCGGTGGGGTCGGCGGAGTCCGCACGGTCGGTGCGGTCATCACCCTCCGGGGTGGGGCCCTCGGCGGGTTCGGCGCCTCGCCTTCCACGGTCCGCGTCCGGCTCCGCACCTCCCGATTCTTCTGCCGCGCCGTGCCGGTAGGCCCACGGACCGGACGGGCCCCAGCCGTGTCCGCCGTACGGGCCGTGGCCGCCGTGCCCCCAGGGTCCGTGGCCGGGGGCACCCTCGGCCCAGGGTGGCCCCGGGCGCCGCCGCGACTGATCCCGCCGGACCGCGAGGAGGGACCGCTCGATCATCGCCACGATGTCCGCTTCTGGCGGAATTCCGCCTGCGCCTTGACTGCCGTTCGTCATGCATGTAACTATACATTTACTTGTACAGTTACATGCAATGGAAGGGAGTCATGCGATGACGAACATCGACGACTCGAAGCCGGCTCAGGACGAGCCGCAAGACACACCGCCGGACTACTGGTTCGGCATCATCGACCACCGGCTGCACGCCCGCCTCCGCGAAGCTCTCGCATCGCAGGGGCTCCGCCGCGGCGGCTGGAGGATCCTGCAGCTGCTCAACGAGCGCCCCTCCACCGCGGAGGAGCTCGGGGCGAAGTCTGTGGGCCGTCGGCACGGAGGACCCCGCGGAGAGGGCCGGGGCTGGGCTTCGGCCCAGGGTACGGATTCCGGGGACGGCCGTGGATGCGCGGCGCGGGGCCATGGGCGCAAGAAGGGGAGGGGCCGGGACACGGCCGCCGCCCCGAGCGCGCGGAGGATCACCCGCACGCCGCCGACGAGACGCGCCACGACCCGCGCGTGCACGGTTACCACGGCAGAGGGTACGGAGAGCACCCTGACCACGAGGGCGGCGCTGACCAGGGGGCGCGTCCCCATCAGAACCCCGCGGACGACGCGGGTCACGACCCGCGTGCCCGAAGCTACTACGGCGGCGGACACGGACAGCACCCCCACCACCACGGCGACGAGTCGGGATTCCGACAGGGGTTCGGGAGGGGGTCAGCTCCCGGATTCGACCGCGGGTTCGAGCCGGGGTTCGAGCCGGGCCCGGAGCCCGCGTTCGAGCGTGGATTCGAGCCGGGCCCGGAGCCCGCGTTCGAGCGTGGATTCGAGCCGGGCCCGGAGCCCGCGTTCGAGCGTGGATTCGAGAGAGGCTTCGAGCGCGGATTCGAGCGCGGCATCGGTCGCGGCGGATTTCCGGGACGCGGCGGAGGTTACGCGGCGCAGTTCGGCCGCGGGTTCCGCCCTGGCTTCCCGCCGTTCGGGGCCGGGCCGGGCGCCTGGTGGCGTCCGGGCGGCGGGCCGGGCAGTCGGATCGACCGCATCCTGGCCGACTTCACCGAGCGGGGCTGGGTGTGGTTCGACGGAGACACAGCCACGCTGACCGAGGAGGGCCGCGCGGCCTATGACGCCGCCGCGGCCCAGGTCGCAGAGGTGCGCCGCGCACTGGCCGACGGCGTCTCCGACGCCGACTATGCCGCGACGATGCGAACCCTGGAACGCATGGCGGCCAACCTGGGCTGGTCGGACGCGTCGGCGGACGCGGGAGGGACGGAGCCGGAGGACGCGGACGGGGTCGAGTCTGCGGACTCGGACTCGGACTCGGACGGAGCCGCCCCGGCGGCCGGCTGAGACGCCACTAGTAGCCCCGTCACCGAGGCCGACGACCCGCTCCTCCGCTCGAGATGGCACTAATGGCCCCCTCACGGCTCCCCAAGAGCCCTGAGGGGGCCATTAGTGACGTCTCACGCGCCAGCACCCGCGGGTAGCTGTGGATAACGTCTGCGGCGAGCGCCCCGGCCGGCGAACCAGAACGCCCCGAGGGCGCCTCGGACGTTATCCCGGCTCCACGAGTTGCGTCCGCTTGCTGAGACGTCACGGATGGCCGCGACGGCGTCGTCCGTGAGCGGTTCCCGCTGCTGAGACGTCAAGCCACGCTGCGACGGCGTCCTCCGTGAGCCGTTCCCGTAGCTGAGACGGCACCAGTGGCCGCGACGGCGTCGTCCGTGAGCCATTCCCGCAGCTCAGACGGCACGAGTGGCCGCGACGGCGTCGTCCGTGAGCCATTCCCGCAGCTGAGACGGCACGAGTGGCCCCCTCAGCGCCCCCGAAATGGCCTGAGGGGGCCACGATCGACGTCTCAGGTCGAGACGCCGACGGCAGCCTGTGGATGACGCGCCCACGTGGCCGCCCACGCTGACGGGCCGCGACGCACCGCGGAGACTCCTCCGCTGTTGACCGGCCAAAACGAGCCGGTCCCCGACTGAGACGGCACGAATGGCCCCCTCAGCACCCCCGAAGCGACCTGACGGGGCCACAAGCGACGTCTCACGTCGCGACGCCGTCGGGAGGCTGTGGATAGCGCAGGAGCGCCCGGCACACCCCCTCCCCCACCCCGCCTAGGATGGTCGCATGACGCCAGCCCGCGAAGAGGTCGTTCTGCTCGCCGAGGATGGCACTCCGATCGGAACCGCCGACAAGGCCACCGTCCACACCAAGGACACGCCCCTCCATCTGGCGTTCTCGTGCCACCTGTTCGACGGGGAGGGGCGCCTCCTGGTCACGAGACGCGCGCTGTCGAAGGCGACGTGGCCCGGGGTGTGGACCAACTCGTTCTGCGGACACCCGGCGCCGGGTGAGGCGATCGAGCAGGCGGTCGTGCGGCGCGCCGCGGATGAGCTCGGTGCACGGATCGACAACCTCACCGTCGCGCTGCCCGAGTTCCGCTATCGGGCGACCGACGCGGCCGGCGTCGTCGAGTACGAGGTCTGCCCCGTCTACACCGCGACGATCGTCGGCGAGCTCCAGCCGTCGGCGTCGGAGGTGGCGGAGTGGGAATGGGTCGACCCGCGGGTGCTGCTCACCGCGGTGGACGCGACGCCGTGGGCGTTCAGCCCGTGGCTGACCCTCCAGCTGCCGGCCCTGTACGCCGAAGGGAGCGCCGAAGCTTCGGGTCAGCTGTGAGCCGCACTCATATTTTCCACCTGTGTAATTGACTGTGGATAACTTCGGGCGCGCGTATGCCGCCGCCTGAATGCGCCTCCCGACGACGGCAGCGCTCCACCCGGCAGCGCTCCACCACCCCGCACTCAGTGCGCCCAGATGCGGTCCACGGCCAGAGTCGGCGTGAACGCGGGCTCGTCCGCCGCGGCCGCCGTCGGGAAGTCGAACACGGCCAGCATCAGCTGCAGCGGGTAGCGCGGCGGTGACGCGAGGATGCGCACCACGCGGCCGTCCACCCGGAACGACGCCTCGTCGTCGTCCCACACCGCCTCGTAGGCGTGAGGCTCGGTGACATCGATCGGGAGTGTCACGCGCTCGAAGTCCTCGGCGAGCCCGGGGTCGCGGAAGCGATGGAAGCCCATGCCCACGTCCGCGGAGCCGTCGCGCACATCGCGGCCGAACACCTCCATCACGCAGAGTTCGCCGCTGCGCTCCGGCCGGTCCTCGAAGCCCACCAGCCAGAGCGAGGCCATCGAGCGCGCGCCGAGGTAGAGGGAGGCGCGCATCCCGACGGTCCCGCCCTGCACCAGGCAGCCGCGGAACTCCTCCTGCTGCTCCCGGACGACGAGGTCGGGCCGGAACGGCTGCTGCCCGACCGTCGAGCCGACGGGGCCGGAGAAGTTGCCGCTCTGCAGACCCGAGACGCGCAGCGGCGGCTGATGGTCGTCGGCGCACCAGAGACCCTGCTCCGGCGGGATGCTCAGTTCGAGAAGCGAGTCCTCGATCCGGTACGTGGCGCGGGACGCCTCCAGAGAGCTCCAGGCCGGAAGGTAGTGGGGCAGCCAGACGCTGCGGTCGAGGTCGGGGTCGTCGAAGTCGTCGAACACGGTGCCTCCCTCATCCGGTCCGGACCGCGTCGATGTGCTGCTCCAGCCACCAGGTGCGGCCTTCGTCGTCGGAGACCCAGCCGTCCCACTCGAACGACTCCGGCGTGATGCGGGAGAAGTTCCAGCGGATGGGGCGGCCGTCGGTCTGCGAGCCGTCCTGACGGATGCCGTCGCGTCCGTGCGGCGTCGCGACCAGCGTGCAGAAGTCGCCCGAGGCCGCGCCGAACCAGCTGACGCGCCATGCGCCCAGCACCGCGTCGTACACCCGCATCGTCGTGCCGCGGCCCTCGACGCGTTCCGGGTCGGCGTGGTCGCGGGCGACGAGGACGTCCTGGACGGCCCGGCCGCCGAGCGTGTAGGCGAAGATCCACTCCTGGGTGGTCTCCCTCCACTCGCCGGTCGCCTCGTCGAGGAGGCGCACCTCGGCGTTCCAGCTGCCCACGAGCTGACCGAACAGGTGCAGCCGCTTCGGGTTGGCGCCGGCAGCAGCCCGACTGACCAGGGCCCGGGCGAACGCCGCATCGGTGATCTCGCTCATGGTGCCCCTCTCGGTCGGTGCGGGTCAGGCGGGGCGACCCGCTTCGGTGCTCGAGACGTCGGTGCGGTGGAAGTTCAGGTACGAGCGGGAGGCGGTCGGCCCGCGCTGCCCCTGGTACCGGGAGCTGTACTCCGCGGAGCCGTACGGACGCTCGGCTGCCGACGACAGCCGGAAGAAGCACATCTGGCCGATCTTCATGCCCGGCCACAGCTTGATCGGGAGGGTCGCGACGTTGCTCAGCTCGAGCGTCACGTGCCCCGAGAAGCCAGGGTCGATGAAGCCCGCGGTGGAGTGGGTGAGGAGGCCGAGCCTCCCGAGCGAGCTCTTGCCCTCGAGCCGGGCGGCCACATCGTCGGGGAGGCTGACGAGCTCGAACGTCGAGCCGAGCACGAACTCCCCGGGGTGCAGGATGAACGGCTGGTCGGCGTCGACCTCGACGAACCGCGTCAGCTCGGGCTGGTCCTCCGCCGGGTCGATGAACGGGTACTTGTGGTTGTCGAAGAGCCGGAAGAACCGGTCGAGACGCACGTCGATGCTCGACGGCTGGATCATGGCGGGCTCGAACGGCTCGAGCGCGATGCGCCCGGCGCCCAGCTCGGCCTTGATATCACGGTCGGAGAGAAGCACGAGGCCAGCCTACCGGTAGGGTTCGCGCCTCCGTCGAGCCCGCGTCAGCCCCGCTCGATCGGGCTCGAGGGGAGCCAGCCGAGCTCCTCCCCGCGTCGGAAGAAGTGCCGGAAGCTGTAGACGATCGGGTCCCAGCGACGGGGGTCGATCTGGCCGCTCGCGGCGTCGACGATCGCGGGGTCGGCGTGCACCCGCAGCGCCCGGGCCTCGAAGAGGTAGTAGCTGCCGTCGGCCGACGGTGTCGCCCTCTCGAGGCGTGCCTCGAACTGGAGGCGGCACTCGGCCACACGCGGAGCGGCGACGACCTCGGACGGCTGGGCCGTCAGGCCCGCGGCGGAGAACTTGTCCGGTTCGTGCCGGTAGCGCTTGGCCTTGGCCTCCGGCACCGGGTGCCTCCCCGTCAGCGAGGACAGGCTGTGCAGCGCGCGCCACTGGTCGCCGCTGGGGAAGTTCACGGTGAGATCGGGCTGCTGCAGCGCGTTGTGGGCCGTCTGGCCGTCGGCCTCGATCCCGAGGACGAGCATCCGGCCGAGCGCCCAATACGAGGAGGCGGGGGCCAGGTTCGGCGTGCCGTCGTCGTTGACCGTGACGATGAGGAACGCCGGTGTGCCGACGTAGAGCACCTCCGGCTCTATCGTCACGTGCTCGATCGTCCCGTGCTCGATCGGCCGCTCATTCACCGGGAACGCCCCGGAGCAGCTCGGCGAACACCTCCTGAGCGTCGGAGCCGGGCGAGAGGGAGGCGCCCTGCCCCGCCCACAGCGACACCAGGTCCGGCCGGTCCTGCCGCGCCGCCTCCGCCCGGAACGCTCCGGTCAGCCAGTTCTGCGCGGGGAAGGGCGCGATGGCCCCCTCACCCGCGGCCTCGATGGTGCGCATCGCGGGGTTGGGAATGCCCCGCGCGAACCGCCCGCTCATGACGCGGGTCAGCACCGTGTCGTCGGCCGCCGCGGTGCGCGCGACCTCGCGATGCCCGGGCGTCGCCACGGAGAGGTCCGTCGCCAGGAAGGCGGTGCCGACCTGCACACCGGAGGCGCCCAGCGCGAAGGCGGCAGCGACGCCTCGGCGGTCGGCGATGCCCCCGGCGGCGACGACGGGAACGCTCACGGCGTCGACGACCTGCGGCACCAGCGCGATGCCTCCGACGAGCGATTCCTGGGCCGGCCGCAGGAAGGAGGGGCGGTGCCCGGCACCTTCGAAGCCGGACGCGACCACGACGTCGACGCCTCCCCGCTCGAGCGCGACCGCCTCGGCGACCGTGGTCGCCGCGGCCATCACGACGATCCCGGCCGAATGGGCCGCCTCGACGACGGCAGCCGGCGGGACGCCGAACACGAAGCTCATGGCCGCCGGCCGCGCCTCCAGGACCGCCGCCACCTGCTCGTCGAACGAGGGGAGGAACGACGCCGGCACCGCGGGCACCGGCAGACCGAGCTCGTCGAAGAGCGGCTGCACGGCGGCGCGCGCCCGAGTGAGGTCGACCTCCTGGGGCGTGACCTCATCGCCGGTGGGCACCCACAGGTTGAGCGAGAACGGCTTCGAGGTCGAGGCCCGGAGCGCGGCGACCGTCTCACGGATGCGCGCCGCGTCGTAGCCGTAGAGACCGAACGCGCCGAGGCCTCCGAGCTCGGAGACCCGGGCGGTCAGGGGGACGGACGACAGTCCGCCGAACGGACCGAGCAGGAGAGGGTGCTCGATGCCGAGGAGGTCGGTCAGCGCGCGCGAGGTCATGGTCCCGACGCTACTACACCGTTGCGTGACCGCAATCGAATCGGGCGGCGGCTGTCGACCCTTTCAGATCCGCCCAGCGGATTCGGGGTTAGGAAAGGCTAACCTGAGAGACATGTCCTCCCTGAGCATCGCCATGCTGGGCGCCTTCGCGGGGCTCACGATCTTCCTGGGCCTGCCGTTCGGGCGCATCAAGTCGGATGCCGTCCCCCTGAAGGCCGCCCTGAACGCGATCGCGACGGGCATCCTGATCTTCCTGCTCTGGGACGTGCTCTCGCAGGCTTGGGAGCCGGTGGACACCGCGCTGCACGCGCACCACGTCGGGACGGCGCTGATCAACGGGCTCGTGATGGCGGCGTGCCTCGGTCTCGGCCTTCTCAGTCTCACCTCCATGGACCGCTACATGCGCCGGCGCGCGACGGCCGCGGCCGTGACGAGCGGTGTCTCGGGCGGTGCGGTCGCGGCGACGACCCCGACCGGGTCGATCGCGCTGGCCGCGCCTCCCGTGGCCGCACCCGCCGTGGGCGCCCACCGGCTCGCGCTCACGATCGCGATCGGCATCGGCCTCCACAACTTCGCGGAGGGTCTCGCCATCGGGACCGCCGCCGCCCAGGGCGAGCTCGCGTTCGCCGTGCTGCTCGTGATCGGCTTCGGCCTGCACAACGCGACCGAGGGGTTCGGGATCGTCGCGCCCCTCACCGGGACGAGGCCGTCGTGGGGGTATCTGGCGCTCCTCGGCCTGATCGGCGGCGGCCCCACGTTCGTCGGCACGATCATCGGGCAGTCGTTCCGCAACGACCTGGTGTCGATCGCCTTCCTCGGGCTCGCCGCAGGCTCGATCCTTTACGTCGTCATCGAGCTGCTCGCGGTCGCGCGCCGCACCGGGATGAAGACGCTCGTCGCGTGGTTCATCCTCGCGGGCATCGTCGCGGGGTTCCTCACCGACGCGATCGTGACCGCGGCCGGCGCCTGACGGCCTGACGGCCGCCGGCGCCGGTCAGGCGGGTCCGCTCAGGTCGCGGCGGCGTTCCCGACCTCGGCCTCGGACTTCTCGATGGCCTTCTGCATCTCGTCGTAGTCGCCCGAGTCGATCGCCTTCGAGATCCGCTTGTCCGCTTTGACGAGCGCAGCCTCCACCTTGTCGGCCCACTTGTCGTCGACGATCGCGACGACGGCGGAGGACCCCGCCGGGAGGTACTCCTCCACGTCCACGCCGAGCTCCTTCTCTTCGTGGCGCTTGCGGAAGTGGCCGATCACCGCGCCGACGCCCGCGCCGATCGCGGTCGCGGCGAGGAGGGGCGGTGCGAACAGACCGACGACGACGCCGGCCCCGGCTCCCATGCCGGCACCGCGCTTGACCTTGCCGGTGTCATGCTCGCTGACCTGCACTTTGCCGTCCGCGTCGCGGTTCATGACGACCGCTCCCACGATCTCGTAGTCGCCTGCGCTCTCGCCGGACTTGAGGGTCTTGTAGTCCTCGTCGGCGGTGGCGGGGTCGCCGTACGCCCCGACCACCAGGAACAGATTCTTGTCAGCCATGTTCTTCCCTTCGTGCGAACCATGGATTCGCCGGCGAACGGGAGGCCGCCGCCGACGAGGGCATGATGGCAGCGCCGCCGCGACCCTGGCTAGGGACATTCGGCCCGCGGCGGCGGGGACACCCCGCGCCTGGCGGCCCGGGCGATCTCGATGAGCGCGGCGCCGAGGCTCGCGAAGACGACGACACCGGCTGACACGGGCGGCGGGACATCGACGAACACGAGGAACGTGCGGATCACCGGGACCGTGAAGATGAGGACCACGCCCGCGGCCATCGACGCGACCACGAAGAGCTTCCGTCCGTCCCAGGGTCTCGCCAGCATCGCCAGAACCCACAGGCCGAGGATCGCCAGGAGCATGGTCGCCCCCGTCCGGAGCTGTTCCTCGCCGATCCCCAGTTCGGCCATGCTCCACGAGTAGGCGATGAGCACGGAGCCGATGACGCCGCCGACGGGCACCGCGAAGCTCAGCGACCGGGCCAGGAAGCCGGCCCGGTGACGTCGCAGGTTCGGGAGGAGCGCGAGGAAGAACGCGGGCAGCCCGATCGTCAAGCCGTCGGTCGCCGCCAGCTGGCGCGGGAGGAACGGATACGCGGTCACGAGGACGCCCACGAGGAGCGCGAGGAGGGTCGCGTAGACGGTCTTCGTCAAGAACAGCATGGAGACGCGCTCGATGTTCGCCATGACCTGGCGTCCCTCCCCGACGGCGGCGGGCAGGCTGGAGAACCGGCCGTCGAGGAGGACCATCCGGGCCACCGCCTTGGAGGCCTCCGCTCCCGTCGACACGGCGATTCCGATGTCGGCCTGCTTGAGGGCGGGGATGTCGTTGACGCCGTCCCCGATCATGGCCACCACGTGCCCGGCCGCTTGCAGCGCGGCCGCGATCCGGCGCTTCTGATCGGGCGTCACCCGGCCGAGGACCAGCTCCTGCCGCAGAAGCTCCTCAACTCGATCCGGCTCCTCCGGCAGCAGTCGCGCATCGAACCCGTCGCTGACGGCGAGCCCCGCCTCCTTCGCGATAGCGGCCACCGTGCGCGGGTCGTCCCCCGAGAGCACACGCAGACCGACGCCCTCACGGGCGAAGTAGGAGAGCGTCTCGGCGACGTCCGGACGCACGCGCTCCCGGAAGGTGAGCAGGGCGACCGGCTCGAGGCCGGACGGGAGGCGAGCCTCCGCCGTCAACGCAGCGCTCGCGTGGGCGAGGACCAGCGTGCGCCGACCCGCGTCGACCAGTGCCCGGACGCGCTCCTCGAGCCGGCCATCCGCGAAGACCACGTCCGCACCGCCGAGGACCCAGGTTCCCGCGACCGGACCGTCGAAGGAGACGGCGCTCCAGCGGCGCACCGAGGAGAAGGGCACGCGCGAGACGGGGACCGCCTCCACCGGCGACGGGTAGCGCTCGGCCAGGCTCCGCGCGGTGGCGTTGGCATCCTCGGCCGCGCCGAACCAGGCGAGCACCCCGGGCCACCCTCCCCGCCCGGCGGCCCCGGCCAACGGGATCGCCTCGTCGAACCGCACCTCCCCCTCGGTCAGGGTCCCCGTCTTGTCGAAGCAGACGATGTCCACTCGCGCGAGCACCTCCGCCGCCGCGAGCTCCTGGACGAGGATGCCGCGCCGGCCGAGGCGGACGGCGGCGACGGCGAAGGCGATGCTCGTCATGAGGACCAGGCCGAGCGGGATCATCGCCACCACGGCGGCGACCGTGTAGACGACGGCATCGCGCCAGAGCTCGCTGCTCATGACGGTTCGCCACCCGCCCAGCGAGACCACCTGCGCGTTGAACACCAGCAGGCCGAGGGGGCCGACGGCCCAGGCGACCCAGCGGAGCACGGTCTGGATGCCGGCGTGAAGCTCGCTGGAGACGAGGGAGAACCGCCGAGCCTGGGCGGCCAGCCCGTGGGCGAACGTGTCGGCTCCGACGCGCTCCACGCGGGCGCGGCCCGCCCCTCCCACGACGACCGACCCGCCGAGGACGAGGTCACCCGCGACTTTGTCGATCGCGTCGGACTCGCCGGTCAGGAGGGACTCGTCGGTCTGCAGGCCGTCCGCGAAGACGACGCGCGCATCGGCGGCGACCCGGTCGCCGACGCGCACCACCAGGAGATCGTCGGCGACGACCGTCTCCGTGGGGATCTCGAGCTCGCCTCCCTCCCGGATCACCCGCGCGGCCGCGGCCGAGGGCAGCGCCAGCCGGTCGAGTGCCGCCTTCGCGCGGAGCTCCTGCCACGAGCCGATGATGATGTTGCCCGCGGCGGCTATCCCGAAGAGGGCGTCCTGCCAGCGGCCGATGAGCAGCAGCACCACGAAGCAGGCGGCGATGATGGCGTTGAAGAGGGTCAGCACGTTCGCCCGGGCGATGCTCGCCAGGCTCCGGCTGGTGCGCGGGCGATACCGGTTGGTGCGGCCGTCCGCGACGCGCTGTGCGACCTCGGCCGCCGACAACCCGGTCAGGAGCTCTCGTCCTCCGGGTGCCGACGCCGGCGGAGCGCCCGCCAGATGAGGAAGGCCCCGGCCGCGATCACGGCGATCGGCCAGACGACGTTCAGGACGGCGACCCACCCGGCCACGCTGAGGAGGACCATCACCGCACCGATCGCGAGGACACCCGCGGGGATCCACGCCCACCAGCGGCTCCCGCCGCCTCCCGGGAGGACCGCCACCAGGGCGAACGTCAGGGCCGCCCCGCCGAGGAAGGCCGCACCCGCCACGGAGCCCGGGACGGAGGCGCCGAGCACCGGGACGACGGCGAGCGTCACGAGGATCCCGGCCGGGATGAGCGCCCACCAGTGCCGGTGATCACGCAGGTACACCGCGAGGAATCCGATGCCGAGGGCGCCGAGGAGGGGGACCTCGGTCCACTGCGCGAGGCCGCCGCGATCGAGGTCCATGAGCGTCGCCGCCGAGGCTCCGAACAACGCGGCACTGGGAATGGCGGCCCACCACGAGGCGCGATCCGCGAAGAAGACGTAGGCGAACGTCACACCGGCGGCGGCCAGCACTGCGGCCCACCAGGCCGGCGAGGGACGGACCCCGGTCGCGTCGAGCAGCAGCAGCGTCCCGGCGCACAGGACGAGCACGCCGAGCGCGAGTTGAACCGGGACCCGCTTCATGACCGGCCGCCTCTCCTGGCAGGCACGACGGCCACCGTGCCGTGACCAGACTCCTCCCCGGCGAGCGCTCGACCGAGGACCATGGTCCTGCGGACATTGCGGGGAATACCCAGTGGGGGTACTATCGTTCCCACCGGAGACAGATACCCCAATGGGGTATCTTTCGCGCAGTGAGCGCGTGTCAGCGACCACGGGAGTGAACTCATGAGCCACCCGCACACCCACCAGCCGGGCACCCGGCCCGAGGAGGCCGGTCACGCCGGAATGCCTCACGGCGACCACGGCGGCCACGCCGGCCACGGCGGCCACGCCGGCCACGCCGGCCACGGAGACCATGCCGGGCAGTTCCGCCGGCTGTTCTGGATCAACCTCCTGCTCGCCGTCCCGGTCGTCGCGAGGTCTCAGGCGTTCGGGATGATCCTCGGGTACGAGGTCTCGGGTCCGCTGCTGTGGGTCGCGCCCCTGCTCGGGACCGTCATGTACCTCTGGGGCGGCTGGCCGTTCCTCAGCGGCGCCGTCAGCGAGCTGCGGTCGCGCATGCCGGGGATGATGCTGCTGATCGGGCTGGCGATCACGGTCGCGTTCATCGCGTCGTGGGGCGCCACACTGGGACTGCTGGACCACGAGCTCGAGTTCTGGTGGGAGCTCGCGCTGCTCATCGTCATCATGCTGCTCGGCCACTGGATCGAGATGCGGTCGCTGGCTCAGACGAGCTCCGCCCTGGACTCGCTCGCCGCGCTCCTCCCCGATGAGGCGGAGCGGATCGAGGGCGAGGAGGTGGTGAAGGTGGCTCCCGCGGACCTCCGCGTGGGCGACCTCGTGCTGGTGCGCCCCGGCGGCAGCATCCCGGCCGACGGCCGCATCGCCGGTGGGCGCGCCGATGTCGACGAATCGATGGTGACCGGGGAGTCGCTGGCCGTGTCCCGAGGCGAGGGCGACCCGGTCACGGCCGGAACGGTCGCCACCGACTCGGCGCTCCGGATCGAGATCACCGCCACGGGCGACGACACCGCCCTCGCCGGGATCCAGCGACTCGTCACGGAAGCCCAGAACTCCTCGTCCCGGGCGCAGCGGATCGCCGACCGCGCCGCCGCGCTGCTGTTCTGGTTCGCGCTCACCGCGGCGATCATCACCGCGATCGTCTGGACCCTGGTCGGCAGCCCGGACGACGCCGTCACCCGGACCATCACCGTGCTCGTCATCGCGTGCCCGCACGCACTCGGCCTGGCCATCCCGCTCGTGGTCTCGATCGCCACGGAGCGCGCTGCGCGCGGCGGCGTCCTCGTGAAGGATCGCCTCGCCCTGGAGAGCATGCGCACGGTCGACACCGTGCTGTTCGACAAGACCGGCACCCTGACGAAGGGCGAGCCGACGGTCACGGCGGTCGAGCCGGTCGGCGGTGTCGACGCTGACGCCGTCCTCGCCCTCGCGGCAGCCGCCGAGGCGGACAGCGAGCACCCGCTGGCGCGAGCGATCGTGCGCGCCGCGCAGGCCAAGGGACTCCCGATCCCCCCGGCGACCGGGTTCGCCTCCTCCCCGGCGGTGGGCGTCACCGCCGAGGTCGACGGCTCGGAGATCCGGGTCGGAGGCCCGCGCCTCCTCGAGGAGACCGGCACCGCCGAGGTGGGCCACGCCGCCCTGTGGCGGGGCGAGGGCGCGATCATCCTCCACGTGCTCCGCGACGGGGAGGTCGTCGGCGGCCTGAAGCTCGCCGACGAGATCCGGCCGGAGTCCCGCGAAGCCGTGGACGCCCTCCACCGGATCGGCATCCAGGTCGTCCTGATCACGGGCGACGCGGAGGCGGTCGCCGACGCCGTCAGCGCCGAGCTCGGCATCGACCGCGTCTTCGCGCACGTGCGCCCGGAGGACAAGTCGAGCAAAGTGGCCGAGCTTCAACGGGAGGGACGGAAGGTCGCGATGGTCGGCGACGGCGTCAACGACGCCCCGGCTCTCGCGCAGGCCGACGTCGGCATCGCCATCGGCGCCGGAACCGATGTCGCCATCGCCTCCGCCGGGGTCATCCTGGCGAGCTCGGACCCGCGCAGCGTCCTCTCCGTGATCGAGCTGTCGCGCGCCTCCTATCGCAAGATGAAGCAGAACCTGTGGTGGGCGGCGGGGTACAACCTCCTGTCGGTGCCGCTGGCCGCGGGCGTGCTCGCGCCGATCGGGTTCGTCCTGCCCATGTCCGTCGGTGCGATCGTCATGTCGCTGTCGACCGTGGTCGTCGCGCTCAACGCCCAGCTGCTGCGTCGGCTGGACCTGCGGCCGGAGGTGAGCACGCGGGCCGCGCTCGGGCGCTGAGCGCATCGCTGCGCCGAACCGCATCCGACCCGTGCGGCGTTGGGCCCTTGTGACGTTCGGCCTTGCCGGGCGACGACGGTGTCGCCCAGCCTGGGTGCATGACCGTGCAGGAGCCGACGACGCGCCGCACCGGTGCGTCGAGCGGGAGGATGCGGACGGCGCGGGTGCTGGCCGTTCTGGGCACCACGCTGACGGGCATCCCGATCGCCGCCCCGGTGGTGCTCGCCGCGGTGTCCCTCCTGGTGGCGCAGCACTGGCGATTCGACTACCTCCTCCCGGGCGAACTCGTCGTTCCCGCAGCGACGGGTGGAGCCGCCCTCCTCGCCGCGTCGCTGGTCGCGCGGCGGGCGCGGGTCGCCGTGTGCTGTGCGGCCAATGCGGCCGCGTTGTTCTTCGTGCTCGTCGGAGTCATCGCCAACGCGACCGGCCTCGCAACCGGGGCGGCCCCCGCCGAGGGCCCGGCCCTGATCGCGGTGGCCGCCGTCTACGTCGGTTACGTGCTCTCCGTCGTCGCGATGTTCGCGGTCGGGGTCGTCCTGTGCGGTTCGCTGTTCGGCCGCCGGGTCTGAGGATCACCGCTCGGGACGCGGTCTCGGCTCAGGACCCTGTCTCCGCGGTGACCGGGGCGGACAGGGTCCCGTAGCGCTCCATGCGATGCCAGCGCAGATGCGTTCCGGCGAACGCGGTGAAGACCGACTGGATGACCACCAGATACATGAGCTGCCGGTACACCACCTGTTGCAGCGGAAGCGTCCAGAGCGGCCTCAGTGGCTCCTTGTCGATCCGGAAGGCGTACCAGGCCATTCCGGCCTGAAGCGCCAGGAACGCGAGCCAGAGCGCTGCGATGCGCCCCGGGTCGAGGAAGACCAGACCGTAGACGGCGAAAAGGTCGACGACGGGAGCGAACAGCGGCAGCAGCACCTGCAGGATGAGCAGGTAGACGAGCCCCCGACGCCCGAGCTTGCCGGCCTGACCGCCCTGCACCAGCGCTCCCCGGTGTTTCCACATCGCCTGGATGGTGCCGTAGCACCAGCGGTAGCGCTGCCGCCAGAGCGCGCCGAGCGAGGCGGGCGCCTCGGTCCATGCCCGGGCGTCGTCCTCGTACACCACCCGCCATCCGTCCCGGCACAGGGCCATGGTGAGATCGGTGTCCTCAGCGAGCGTGTCGTCGCTCACGCCGCCGACCCTCTCCAGCGCCGAGCGGCGGAAGGCGCCGATGGCCCCGGGAACGGTGGGCATGCATTCGGCGACGTCGAACAGGCGGCGGTCGAGGTTGAAGCCGACGACGTACTCGATGTGCTGCCAGGCGCCGAGGACGCCCTGCCGATTGATGATCTTCGTGTTGCCCGATACCGCACCGACCGCCGGATCGGCCAGCGGCTGGATGAGCGCGTGCACGGTACCCGGCTCGAAAACGGTGTCCCCGTCGACCATGACGACGATGTCGTGGCTGGCCGCTCGGAGCCCGGCGTTCAACGCGGCCGGCTTGCCGCCGTTGGACTGACGGATGACGACGACCGGGAGACCCAGCGCCTCGACGATGTCGGCGGTGCCGTCGGTCGAGCCGTCGTCCACGACGATCACCTCGACCGGATGCGTGGACGCGACGAGCGACCGCACGGCCGCCTCGATGCCGGCCGCCTCGTTATAGGCGGGCACGATGACCGTCACAGGATCCACCACCTCGGGGCGGGCTGGGGCGGAGGGGCGGTGCCGACCGCGCGTCTGCCTCCTGTGGCGCGCGGCCGTGGCCAGCACGAGGATCGCCCGGACGAGCATCACGATCCCGCTGAGCACCAGCGCGACCGTGATCGCACCGACGAGGAGGTCGCTCAGGCGGATGCCCCAGACGGTCATCGCCGCTGCCAGACGATCCGGGAGGGAGGCCGCCTGAGAGGTGCCCTCCACCCCGAAAGCGCGGCCGACGGTGGTCACCGTGTAGCTTTCCGCGTCGAGACGGGTCAGCGCCGCGTCGAGGGCCCGTACCGTCTGGCTGCGATCGCCGCCGCCGTCGTGCAGCAGGACCACCTGACCGGAGCCGTCGCGGGGAACGATCGCCCGCTCGATGGCGGCGGCCCCGGGGCGCCGCCAATCCTGGCCGTCGCGCGTGGAGAGCACCGTCAGGTAGCCGTCCGTGCCGGCGGAGCGGATCGCCGACCAGAGGGAGTCGGTGACCGCGTCGTTCCCCGAGCTGTACGGAGGCCGCAAGAGGGACGTCGTCCGGCCGGTCGCATCGACGATGGCCTGCTGCGCGGTCTGCATCTCGAGCTGACGCCTCCACTCGGGCGCCGTGCTCAGGTCGACGTGCGTGAGCGTGTGAACGCCCACCTCGTCCCCGGCGGCGACGACCGCCCTCACGAGGTCCGGATGAGCGATCGCCGCCGTTCCGACCATGAAGAAGGTCGCGTGCGCGCCGTGTCGGCGCAGGACTCTCAGGATCTCGGGCGTCCACCGAGGGTCCGGGCCGTCGTCGAAGGTCAAGGCGATGGTCCGCGCGTGCGGCCGTGCAGTCGCCGGAGTGGCGCCGCGGGCGTCGATCATCGGACCGCCCCGGGTGACGGCGGCCGGCACGGCCGATGCCGACCCCGACGAGACGGCCGCATCGTCACCGATGCCCGCGAGGTGCTGGGTGTACCCCTCCACGAGCAAGGCCACGGCCAGGGCGATCAAGGCCCCGATGAGGACCACCCAGTGGACCCGCGCGGACTGCGGACGAAGGGAGGCGCGTCTGCCGCTCACGGGTGCGGTGGCTTCTTGGACTGACCGGGCGCCGTCGAGCTCTTCCCGGGCGCCGTCGGAGCCGCAGAAGGCGTCGGCGCCGGCACCGGCGCCGGTGCGACAGAGGCGGCGGGAGCGGCAGTGCTGGGCGCGGCGGGCACGGCCGGCGACGTGACGGCCTGCTCGGGCGGCCGGGACGGCGACGGACCCGGGGAGGCGGGGGCCTGGGAGGCCGGAGGAGCGAGGACGGCCGGCACCTGGGGCTGGGAGCGCGCCTCGGGCGGAGCGAAGGGGAGCACCGGGACCCCGATGCGGGGTCCGCTGAGGAACGCCGCCATCACCAGCACGACGTAGACCACGATCCCGCCCAGCACGACGACGCCCGCGATCCGGGCCCGGCGCAGACGTCGACCGGACCGGTCGACGAACACGGGACCGCCTCCTGGTTCAGGAGAGTGTGGTCGGTTGATCTTCTCGGCCACCACGGCACCGATTCTAAACGAGCGCACCCGCGCGGTCGTCCGGCGGGACGGAGGCCGCCTGAGATGTCGCTCAGGAACCGGTCGCCTGATCCTCACCCGCGTCGATGTCGGCGAGGAGCTGCTTGGAGGCCTTGGCGATGTCGTCGTGGTCGTTCTGGGAGGCGCGGCCCTCGAGCGAGATCACGCCGCAGCGGTGGAGCTTCTTGAAATCGCCGAAGGGGAAGCTGTAGCGCTTCTTGGTCTCCTCGTTCGCCTCGTCGTCGACGCCCAGGTGCCAGAGCGCGTACTCGTCCCAGCCGTTCTTCTCGATGAAGCGGTTCTCCTCCTCCGCGCTCGGGGCGTGCTCGCTCCAGTCGTCGCGCGAATCGTGGACGACGTCGCCGGCCTTCAGGAGCTTGCGGGCGTTGTCGAGGGCCTTCTTGTTCAGCTTGACGGTCATGAATGCATCGCTACTCCCTCCTGCCGGGAGTTCAAGTGGTCTGGTCGACTGCCGCTCCGTGTTGTGCGTCGGCTCAGCTCGCGACGGCCGAGCGCTGCTGGGTCAGCGCCCGGGCGCCGACAGCCACGTAGAGGGCGGCGGCAGCGACGAACCCGACGGACATGAGGAACGATGCCCAGCCACTGTCGGTGAACATCGTGACCACTCCGGCGACGAAGGTCAGGAGGATCACGATCAGGGCCCAGAGCCCAGCCCGGTGGGCGATGCCCGCGCGCCGGGTGGCCAGCCAGACGCGCACGGCAACCACGACGAGCCCGATGCCGACCAGCGCGTGCAGCCCGAGGAGGATGCCCGCGACGACGCCGGCTGCACCCGGGTTCTCCTCGGGGGTGCCGACGAGGTTGGCGCCGATCCCGAGCAGGAACTGGGCGGCCAGGGTGCCGAGCGCCTCCCGCGCACGTCGCGTCAGTCCCTCGGCGGATTCGGTGAGCGCAGACATGGTGTCCCCTTCGACGGCGGATCGCACTGGTGGTCGGGCACCAGTGTGCGCGAGGAGGGAGGTGGTTGTCAGCCGGCGGGGAGAGTAGATCCGGCTACTCTGCGGGGAGTAGGCGGTGTCGGGGTCTGTTTCGGCGAGTTCAGCGGCGCGTGGTCTCCCGGGCGCGGGTGCTGGTGCCGGCCGCCCAGGTGCGGTAGCCACCGTCGAGGTTGACGACGTCGCGTCCGTGCTGGGCGAGGATGCGTGCCGCGGTGTGTCCCCGCTGCCCGACCTGGCAGTGCACGACGAGAGGGCCGTCGGGCAGCTCGCCGAGACGGTCGCGGAGGTCGTCGACCGGCAGGTTGACAGCGCCGGGGATGGCGCCCGCGGCGTGCTCGCGGGGCGTGCGGACGTCGACGAGGGTGGCTCCCGCCGCGATCGCCGCGTCGAGCTCGTGCCACTGGATGGCACGCGTAGCTCCGGTGCGGAGGTTGTCGGCGACGTAGCCGAGCTGGTTGATCGGGTCCTTCGCGGAGCCGAACTGCGGCGCGTAGGCGAGCTCGAGCCGCGCCAGTCCGGAAGCGGTGATGCCGCCGGCCATCGCGACCGCGATCACGTCGATCCGCTTGTCGACGCCGTCGCCCCCGACGATCTGTGCGCCGAGGATCGCGTCGGTGACGGGGTCGACGAGCAGCTTCATCGACATCGACTGCGCGCCCGGGTAGTAGGTGGCGTGGGACGCGGGGTGGGTGTGGATGACGCGGTGTTCGCGCCCGGCCGACGCGAGCTGGCGTTCGCTCCAGCCGACCTTGGCGGCGACCGCGTCGAACACCTTGACGATCGCGGTGCCGAGCGCGGGAGTGTTGCGCTCGTCGCGACCGGCGATCACATCGGCGACCGTGCGGCCGTGCCGGTTGGCGAGGCCCGCCATCGTCACGAGGGCGGGCTCGCCCGAGAGGGCGTCGATCTTCTCGACCCCGTCTCCCACCGCGTAGATGTGCGGGTCGCTGGTGCGGTTGTCGGCGTCGACGGCGATTCCGCCCGTGGTGCCGAGCCTGAGTCCGGCGGCGCGGGCGAGGTCGACGCTCGGGACCACTCCGGAGGCATCGATGATGAAGTCGGGACGCAGGGTGCTGCCGTCGCCGAGGAGGACGGCCCCCTCCTCCACGGTGTCGATCGTGACCGAGGTGCGGACGTCGACGCCGTGGCTGCGCAGCTGCGCCTCCACCGGGGCGACCATCTCCGCGTCGAGCGGGCTGAGGATCTGCGGGCCGCGCTGGATCAGCGTGACGTGGATGCCTCGGCGCACGAGGTTCTCCACCGCCTCCAGGCCGATGAAACCGCCCCCGACGACCAGGGCGGAGGGATTGTCCGCCGCGGCCTCGACCAGTACGCCGATCGCGTCGACGTCCTCCACGGTGCGCAGCGTGTGCGTCGGGATGCCCGGGTGGCCGACCGCCTCGCGCGCGGATGCCCCGACGGCCAGGATGAGTTCGTCGTAGCTCTCGACCATCAGCTCGCCGTCGGCGACGTCGAGCACGGACACGGTGCGTGCGACCGGATCGATGCCGAGCACCTCATGCCCGGTGCGGACATCGAGTCGGAACCGAGCGGCGAGCGACTGCGGTGTCTGCAGGAGGAGCGACGACCGATCCCGGATCACCCCGCCGACGAAGTAGGGCAGGCCGCAGTTCGCGTACGACACATAGGGGCCGCGCTCGAACACCACGATCTCGGCCGACTCGTCGAGTCGGCGCAACCGCGTCGCGGCCGACATTCCCCCGGCGACACCGCCGACGATCACCGTCTTCATGCTGAGTTCCTCCTGAGGGTGGTTTGTCATACCCTCCCCCGTATCGTACTATACGGAGGGGGGTATATCCAACCCGACCCCCGAGAAAGGTGAACACCCATGTGCTATCCCGCCACCTGCAAGGTCTGCGGTAAGACCACCTGGAGCGGCTGCGGCCAGCACGTCGCCGATGTGCGACGTCACGTCCCGGCGAACCAGTGGTGCAACGGCGACCACACCGACGCAGAGAAAGCCTCCGCCTCCGGTGGCGGGTTCTTCGGGCGACTGTTCGGAAGGGGCTGAGCATGAGCACCGTCGCACTCACAGCCGACACGCTGAAGGACCAGATCGAGCAGAACGACATCGTCCTGGTCGACTTCTGGGCCGCGTGGTGCGGGCCGTGCCGGATGTTCGGACCCGTCTTCGAGAAGGCATCCGAGCAGCATCCCGACATCGTCTTCGGCAAGGTCGACACCGAGGCCGAGCAGGAGCTCGCCGCCGCTGCCCGCATCACCTCCATCCCGACGCTCATGGCCTTCCGCGACGGCGTCCTGGTCTTCTCTCAGCCGGGTGCGCTCCCCGCCCGCGACCTCGAGAACCTGATCGGTCAGATCCGCGCCATCGACCCCGCAGAACTGGCCGCCGCGAAGGCCCGCTGACGGTTCGGACGAGATACCCTGGCGGGTACCGCGACGGGGCCGCGCCATCCCTCGGCACCATCGAGAAAGAAGAGACACCGTGCCCACGACTGCTGACATCAAACCCGTGCTGAACCGGCTGCGCCGCGCGCAGGGTCAGCTGAACGCCGTGATCGCGGCCGTCGAGAACGGCGGCAAGTGCCGCGACGTCGTCATCCAGCTCGCCGCGGTCTCCAGCGCCCTCGACAAGGCCGGCTTCCAGATCATTTCGACCGCCATGCAGAAGTGCCTCACCGACCCCGACGACACCTCCGACCCGATGACCGTCGAAGAGCTGCAGAAGCTCTTCATGACGCTGGCCTGACTGCGCTGTACCCCGAGCTGCCCGGGAGCGGCGCGGGTCGGCTCAGCCGGCGTGCGCGTGCTGGTCGACCAGCAGCTTCTCCGCCCACCACGCGGGCGCGACGTGCGGCGCCGACATCGGCGGGCCGGTGATCTCGGTGGGGCCGACGACGGGCCAGGCCGCCGGGTCGATGTCTCGTTGCCGGACGACCACCGCATCGGCCGTGATGTCGAACGTGGTCAAGTCCTGGGAGATCACGACGGGGCCGTCGTGACGGGTCCGCATCTCAGCCCAGACGGCGGGGACGGTCTCGTGGTCGACGGCGAGGTGGAAGATGGCCGACATGCGCGCGCCCGCGGACTCGAAGACGGTGCCGACCATGGCGGCGCTCGTGTGGGAGCTGTCGATGATCATCGCGGCGACCTCGAGCGGCATGCTCGCCTTGCGGGCCATCACCTCGGCCGTCGGGAAGGTCTCGTGGATCAGCAGATCCGCGCCGTCGGCGTGCTCGAGGACGGTGTGCGTCGGCCGGGTGTCGCCCGAATACACCACACTGCGGCCCGCATAGTCGAGCCGATACCCCACGGAACCGTTGACGAGATGGATGACGGGGAAGGACGTGATCGTCACGCCGTTGCGCTCATAGGCCACGGCGGGCCGGTCGTACGGGACCTCGTGCGCGATGATCTCGGCTCCGGACTGCCCCGGGTGGCCGCAGAGCGACTCCATGTCCCACGCGTGCGCGGCCTGCAGCATCTGCGCGTAGGCCCGCGTGCCCAGCGGCCGGAATTCCGCCGCCGGTCCCCAGAGTTCGACCGGGTCGCGGCGCCCCGACTTCGCCAGGCTCCAGACCAGCGTGGGCACGTCGCCCACGTGATCCGCGTGCAGGTGGGTCAGGAACACCTTCGTCGTCGCCGTGACGGGGAGCCTCAGCCCCGTGAAGTTCGCCAGTGAACCGGACCCCAGGTCGAAGAAGAAGAGGTCCCGCTGCGGGTTGCCCACTTCGACCAGGAGGGATGCGGACGCCTGACTCCGCTTGACGAAGGGGTCTCCGCTGCCGAGGACGGTCACGCGCAACTCGCCCTCGGCGACGGGCTCGCCTCCCACTCGGAGGAGGTCGTCGTAATCGCGACGCGGCTTCCCGACGACCGGCGTCGTCGTCAACGGGTGCTTGCTTCCTTCATGCGCGAGCTCGGTAAGCTCGGTGATCTCGTGTTCCATGCCACGTGTCTAGGACATGCGCACGCTCTTGGCCGGGGTCGAACGTCCCGCGGCGGGACGCCGGCCCGCGCCGCCTACTTCCCCGCCCCGACGGAGATCCCGGCCACGACGTAGCGCTGCAGCGCGAGGAAGACGATGAAGAGCGGCAGCACGCCCAGCACCAGCGTCGGCAGCAACTGCTCCGGGCTCATCGTGTGGGTGCCGATGGTCGCATAGACGGCGAGAGTGACGGTCTGCTTGTCGTCCGACGAGAGCAGCACGAGCGGCAGGATGAGGTCGTTCCAGACCTGCAGGATGACGAAGATCGCGAGCGTGGCCGTGGCCGGGCGCAGGAGCGGGAAGACGATCTTCCAGTACGTGCGGATGAGCCCCGCGCCGTCGACGGCCGCGGCCTCCTCCAGTTCCGCCGGCACCGTGCGCAGGAAGCCCGCGAAGAAGAACACCGCGAACGGCATGATGGTCGCGGTGTACGCGAGGACGATGCCGATGTAGCTGTCGAGCAGGTGCAGCTTCTGCATGACCTCGTAGAGCGGGGTCAGCACGACGAAGATCGGGATCGTGAGGCCGGAGACGAAGATCTGGTAGAGCGTGCGCGTCCAGCGGCGGGTGTGCCGCACGATCGCCCACGCAGCGAGGGAGGCGGCGAACACCGTGATCACCGCGGTCGCGAGGGTGATGATGAGCGTGTTCCCGACGCTGCGGAGGTAGTGCATGTTCTGGAACGCGTGGACGTAGTTCTCGAAGTCGATCGGCGTGGGCACGGCGAACGGATTGGAGGGGGACGTGTTTCCGTGGTGCAGCGACACCATGACGAGCACCCAGATCGGGGTGAGGACGACGGCCGTGAAGGCGATCAGGACGACGGACGCGATCACCGTCGAAGCGCGCGAGCGGAGGCGCCGGCTCCGGAAGCGCGGGACGCGGGAAGTGGGGCGACCCGACTCCGCCCCGCTGTCGCGGACCGGCTCCGTCTCCCGGCTGATGAGTGCGGTCATGCGAGGTCGGCCTCCCGTCGGCGAAGCAGCGTCGCTTGAGTGACCCCCACGACGATCGTGAGGATCAGCAGCAGGACGGCGAGCGTCGTTCCGTAGGCGAACTGGTAGTTCGCGAAGCTGTTGTTGTAGATGACGAGGCTGAGCGTCTGGGTCGCATCCTCGGGGGCGCCCTGCGTCATGATGAACGGCAGGTCGAAGACGCGCAGCGAGCCGATGACGCTCAGCGTGATGTTGATCGTGAACGAGGGCGCCAGCAGCCTCCAGTCGATGCTCCAGAACCTGCGCCACCCGGCGGCGCCGTCGAGGTTCGCGGCCTCGATGAGCGCCGGGTCGATGGCCATGTAGTTGGCCAGATAGATCGTCGCGGTGTAGCCGAGGAACATCCAGATGTAGATGGCCGCGATCGACATGAGCGCGGTGTGCGGGTCTCCCAGCCAGATCGGCTCGAGCGCGTGGAGGCCGAGGGAGTCCATGACGTCGTCGATCGGGCCGCCCAGCGGCGAGTACATGTACGACCACAGATAGCCGACAGCGACGAACGCCATCATCGCGGGCAGCAGCAGCCCGGCGCGCACGAAGTTGCGGACCCGCTCGAGCTTGAACAACCAGAACGCCACGAGGAGCGCCAGGCCGTTCTGCACCACGACCACGACAGCCGTGTAGACGAGGGTGTTCAGCAGTGCATGCAACACGGTCGGGTCGGACAGCGCGTGCGCGTAGTTCTTCAGCCCGACGAAGGTGCCGCCGCTCGGCCCGATCGCGTCCGTGAAGCTGAGCTGCACGCCGCGGATGAGCGGGTAGATCACGAACACGGCGAAGATGAGGGCTGCCGGCGCGATCAGCACCATCGCGGAACGGCCACGGATTTGCATGGGATCGCCTTTCGGGCTGGGTGGTGCTTGTGCTTCGGAGCGTCGGCGGTGCTGCCCGGCCGGGGCTGCTGGCGCCTCCCCGGCCGGGACAGTGGTGGCTACTTCGTCTTCGGAATCGTCTGGTCGAGCTGCTTCAGGAGCGTGCTCGTCGACTGCGACGGGTCGTTGAAGAGCGAGGTGCCGACCTTCCAGAACTCCTGCTCGTAGGTCGGGAAGTGCAGGTATTCGATCGGCGACACCTGCGAGTGTCCCGCATTGAAGGCGTCCACGTACGCGCTCGCCTTCGACATCGTGGGACTCGGCACGTTCTTCAGCGTGGTGAAGGAGTTCTCGGCGGCCAGGTAGCGGCTGTCGTTGGCCGGGTCGGCCATGAACGCGACGTACTTCTTCGCGGCGTCGGTGTGCTGGCTGGCCGCGTTGACGCCCCAGCCGGAGCCGACGAAGGTCACACCATAGGGATTGCTGCCCGCGTCACCGCCGGGGAAGGGGTTGAGCGAGAAGTCGAACTTGGCGTTCTGCTGGAAGTTCTGCAGCTCCCACGCGCCCATGATGGTGAAGGCCCACTTGCCGGCCGCGAAGTCCGCGTTGCCGGTGTTGAACGGCTCGATCCCGTTCATCAGCTTGCCGTCCACGTCGCCCGACGTCAGCAGCTGCTTGATGTGGTCGAACACCGGCGCGAAAGCCGGGTTCCAGTTCGTCTTGCCCGCGTCGTAGCCCTGACCCCACTTGGGGTCGACCAGATTGGCGGCGAGCGCGAGCGAGAGCTGCTCGCTCGTCCAGCCGCCCTGATCGGCGAGGAGGAGACCCGGCTGGCCGGCCGCCTTCAGCTTCTGCAGCGCGTCGAGGAAGTCGGGCCAGGTCTGCGGGACCTGGGCGATGCCGGCCTTCTTGAGGATGTCGAGGTTCGCGTACAGGCCGATCGGGATGTTCTGCTGGGTGAACGCGTAGGTCTTGCCGTTGATCTCGCCGAACGGGGCGACGTTCGGGAGGATCTGCTTGACCCAGGACTGATCGCTCAGGTCGGCGAGGTAGCCCTGCTTCTGCCACTGCTGCACGCGGGTCGCGTTCGTCATGAGGACGTCCGCGGCGGTGCCTGCGGCGAGGCGGGTGTTGTTGTACTGGTCGTACTCGCCGTTCGCGACGTACTTGTAGTCGATCGTGATGTTCGGGTACTTCTTGTGGAAGTCGGCGTTGATCTGGGGGATGTCGGCGAGTTCGGTTCCGCCGCCCTCGAAGCCGACGACGGTCAGCGTCACCTTGCCGTCGCTGGTGCCGCCTCCCGACGAGCAGCCGGCGAGTGCCAGCGCGACCGCCGAGACGGCGGCTGCTGCGAGGATCAGTTTCTTTCGCATGGGTGTCCACTCCTTTGTGTGATGCGTGGTGTTGTCAGGTGCTGGGTGGTGCGGGATGGGTGGTGCGGGGTTGCTGTCCCGGATCAGGGGTCCAGGGGCAGGACGTCCTGAAGCTCGTAGGCCGCAGGGCGCGACTGGATCTCGCGCAGGAGCCGGAGCTCGAACTTCGGCACGCGCCGGAAGTCGAGCACCCCGTTCTTCTCCTGGAAGACGTCGGTGAGCTGGGTGAAGCAGTACCCGAACATTCCTGGGTCGTCGAGCAGCGTGTCCACCAGCCGGCGGAACCGGTCGAGCCACTCCTCCCGGGTACGCGGCGCCTCGCCGTAGCCCCAGGACTCGTCGCCGGTGCGGTCGCGGTCGGACCACCAGATGCCGCCGAACTCGCTGCAGAAGTAGGGCTGCCCGGCGTAGGGCACGGACCACGGGGTGCCGTCGAGAGCGGTGTTCACGTAGGGGCGACCGTCGGCGAGGCCGCCCATCAGGGTCGCGAACTGGTCCGGGTCCTGCTCATACAGGTGCGAGTCGTAGATGTCGGCGCCGGGCACGCGGTGGGAGTAGCCGGAGGCGTCGATCACGGGACGCGTGGGGTCGATCGCCTTGGTCACCGCGTAGAGCGCCTTCGTGGCGTCGTCGAGGATGGTCAGCCGGTCGGTCATCGGCTGGAACGTCTCGTTCAGCGGACACCAGCCGACGATCGACGGGTGCGACAGGTCGCGGGTGAGCGCCTCCACCCACTCGGCGATGAACGACACCGTCGGCTCCTGAGGGCCGCCGGGCCCGACCTTGGCGCCCCAGTCCGCGAACTCGCCCCACACCAGGTAGCCGAGGCGGTCAGCGTGGAAGAGGTAACGCTCCTCGAAGACCTTCTGGTGGAGGCGCGCACCGTTGAATCCGGCAGCCATCCCGAGCTCGATGTCGGCGATGAGGGCGTCGTCGCTCGGGGCGGTCATGAGCGTCTCGGGCCAGTAGCCCTGATCGAGGACGAGTCGCTGGAAGACCGGACGCCCGTTGAGGAGGACGCGACGGCCGTCGATCGCGACCGAGCGCATGCCGGCGTAGCTCTCGAGCTCATCGACTACGACGTCTCCGTGGAGGAGCGTGAACCGCACTCGATAGAGATGCGGATCCTCCGGCGACCAGGTGCGGAGGCGGTCGCCCGGAACCTGCAGGGTGAGCACCGGCCGCACCTGAGCCGTCACCGCGACCGCGCCGCTGACGACCGGACCGTCTGCGTCCAGGATGTCGACCCGGGCCGTGAGCCCCGCGACCGGGGCGACGACGTCCAGCTCGACAGCGAACGAGGACGAGGGGAGGTCGGGACGGAGGACAGGACGGCCGAAATGCGCGGCCGCCACCGGCTCCAGCCACACCGTCTGCCAGATCCCGGTCGTGCGCGTGTAGAACGCTTCGTAGTTCTCGGGGCGACGGGACTGCTTGCCGCGCGCCTGGATGGCGACGTGGTCGTCCTCCGCGAGCACCGAGAGAGTGAAGGAACCGGTACGGTCGGCTGCCGCGGCCGCCGCCTCTGTGATGTCGAACGCGAACGGGGTGAACCCGCCGCGATGGCGCCCGACCTCGATGTCGCCGACCCAGACGGTGGTGTCGAAGTCGACAGCGCCGAAGTGGAGGAGGATCCGGTCGGCCGCCCAGTCCGCCGGCACCTCGACCGTCCGCTGGTAACGCACGGCGGGGTGGAATTCGGTGCTGCCGATGCCCGAGCGCTCCGACTCCGGCGCGAAGGGGACGACGATCGCCTGGTCCAGCGCCCAGGCGCTCGGTGCACCGTCGGCACCGCCGAACCCGAACCTCCAGACACCGTTCAGATTGAGCCAGCGCTCGCGCACGAACTGCGGGCGCGGGTATTCCGGCCGCGGCACGTCCCGCGCGGCGGCCTCACCGGCCTGTTCGATTTCCCTCGATGCAAACGACACGTTGAGGATGCTAGCGCGAATCTTTGCCTCGATGCAATGGTGGCACGCACCTCCGATGTTCGGGATGCGAACCCGTCACCGATTCGTCGCCGCGACGCCGGGGGCGAGGTCGGGTGCGCTCTCCCTGACGACGAGCCGGTGCGGCCCGACGAGCAACTCGGGATCGAGTCGCTCCCCCGCGAGTCGGCGCACGACGCGGTCGAGAGCCGTCTCCGCGAGCCACTGCTTGTCGGGGCTCACCGTCGTCAGCGAGGGGATGGAGAAGCGACCGTCCTCGATGTCGTCCCAGCCCACCACCGCGACCTCGCCCGGGACCGAGACACCCGCATCGTGAAGGGCCCGCAAGGCGCCGAGCGCCAGCGCATCCGAGAAGCAGAAGACCGCGTCGAACGGTTCGCCGCCGTCGAGCAGCCGCCTCATCGCCGCAGCCCCCTCCGGACGGCGGAAACCATCGACGTACTCGACGATCTTCGGAAGCCGCAGGTCGGGATGCGCGCCGATCGCCGCGCGGTACCCCTCCAGACGCAGAGAGCTGGCGCTGCGCCCGCTTCGCTCCGCACCGATGGCGGCGATGCGCCGGCGACCCTGCGCCAGGAGGTGCTCGACGGCCTCCCGCGCCGCTTGGAAGTTGTCGATCATCACCTTGTCGTAGCCGGGGAACTCATCCTCGCCGAGGAAGACGAGAGGTCCGGCGCCCGGCACCTCCAGGTCCTCGGCATGCAGGGCCAGGGGGCTGAGGACGAGGGCGTCGAAGAGGGACCCTCCGGCCGTCCGCCGCAGAAGCGCGAGCTCCCGGTCGCGGTCGCCGTCCGTCTGATCGACGACGACCGTGAGCCCTCGGGCGGCGCCGCCCTCGACGAAGGCCCGCGTGAGTTCGGCGAAATAGGCGGTGTCCAGCTCGGGAAGCATCAGACCGATCAGACCGGAGCGACCGACCTTGAGACTTCTCGCGAGCTCGCTCGGCCGATACTCGAGCTCCTCGATCGCGCGCAGCACGCGTTCCCGCGTCGCGGGCGCGATGTGCTCGAACCCGTTCACGACGTTCGAGACCGTACGAACCGACACCTTCGCCCGTTCGGCGACCTCACGCCGCGTCGCCATGGCAGCTCCATTCGTCCATCGTTGCCTCGAGGCAACGAGACGATTGTAGCGACGCGGGGCACTCCGAGCCGGCGACGCATGGTGGACCGTCTCAGTACGACCGCCTTACACTCCTCGAACGCCTCCGAGCGAGGACCCGGCACACGAGCCTGCTTCATGCAGGCGAATTCCTGCTGCTCGCTGCCGAATACTGCAGGCAGGTGATCGGACATGTGTCGCCGCACCTCAGGACGGTCGCTGCGCCGGCCCGATCCGTCGAAGTCGGCTGCCTGCTGCCCACAGACTTCCGCGGCCGAGGCCTCGCCACGGTTCCGGCGGGGCTAGCCTGCCGAGCGACCGAGATCTTCGCGGCGCTGCGCGTACTCCTCGCGATCGATTTCGCCGCGCGCGTACCGTTCATCGAGGATCGCTCGTGCGGGCGAAATCGGCGACTGGACGGGGCCAGCCCCACCGGACGGACCGCGCCGGGTCAGGGTGACGACGAGCACGACCACGATCGTGATCAGCAGCAGCGGAACGAGCAGCCACAGAAGCCACCACGCGCCCGCGTCGTCCATCATCCAGCCGTACACGTCTACCACCTCCACATGCAGTCCTCTGTCAATCTGAGCATCGATCGGGCGGGGAGAGGGGGCACTAGGTCCCGTCGATAGGAAACCCCCTGCGGGTATTCAGCCGGGGTGATTACGGTGACCCCAGGGAGGGAGGACACATGCTCGCGGACTGTATCTCGGGGCGCACCCGCACTTGGCGCTGTGTAGTCGTCCTCCTCCTGGCCGTCGCGGGCATCGTGACCGGCCTCCTCGCCATGCACGTGGTCAGCACGCCTATGAGCCAACCGCATGAGTTCTCCGAAAGCCGGTCTGCGACGGCCGTTTCCACGAATACCTCGCCCGTACTCGCGCCGACGTCGGGCGGCAACGCGATGGCCAGCGGATGCGCCGCGGGCGGGTGCGACCCGATGCACGACATGACGGTCATGGTGTGCACGCTCGCTCTGCTCGGCGCGACGCTCCTCCTGCTCGCGCCCTCATGGGGCCGCGGACTGCTCGGCATCGGTTCCCGGGCCGCTCCGGCGAACCTGGTCGGGATGATCGCGCGCTCCGTCGGTTGTCCGCCACCACCGTCCCTTCTGGCCCTCTCCGTCGATCGCAGATGACGCACGCCGCACCCCCGCGCACCGCGCGGTGCTTCCGCCTGCTCACCATCAGCACATACACACGACGAAAGAGACCACAACAATGAAGACCAGACTGATCGCGATCGCCTCCGGCGCGCTCCTGACCGCGGCTGCCCTGACCGGGTGCGCCGCCGGCTCCTCCGAGAACGGCTCCAGGATGGACGACATGCCCGGAATGGACGACCGCGCCTCGAGCTCCGGATCGACCACCTCCGAGCACAACCAGGCCGACGTCACCTTCGCCCGGGACATGGTGGCCCACCACCAGCAGGCCATTGAGATGTCAGACACCCTCCTCGCAAAGCAGGGTGTCGACTCCCGCGTGACCGAGCTCGCTCAAAAGATCAAGGCCGCCCAGCAGCCGGAGATCGACACTATGAACAGCTGGCTCGCCACCTGGGATCGGAAAGCCGGGATGGGCGACATGGGCATGAGCGACGGCATGATGTCGCGCCAGGACATGGACGCACTCACCAACGCCTCGGGATCCGACGCGGCGAAGCTGTTCCTCAGCCAGATGATCCAGCACCACCAGGGCGCAGTCACCATGGCCACGACTGAGATCGAGAAGGGTCAGGCGACCGACGCCGTCGCGCTGGCGAAGAAGATCGTCGCTGCGCAGACCGCCGAGATCGGCACCATGAAGGGACTCCTCGCGAGCCTCTGACCCACTCCGGTCCCACCGACGCAGGCGCCGCCCCGGATAGCATTCACCCCCGCGGTGGCGTAGGTTGGGGTTCCGCCTCCTCCCCTCACGAGGTGCTCTTAGGTGCTCGCGCCCACGGCGTGTCGACCGCACCTACGAGCACCTCGATTTCCGTGAGTCGGGCCGCGTCACGTCCGCTTGGCGCGACTCAGTCGTCGTCGAAGTCGACGTCCTTGCCGCGCAAGGCCGCGATCGCCTTGAGGATGAGCTGGATGGCGGCCACCGCGATGAGAGCGGAGACTCCGAGCGCGAGCACCGGGTCGAGCCAGTACAAGCCTCCCGTGATCAGGATGATCGCGCCGGCCACTGCGATCGCCGCCGCGGCCGCGGCGTCGGCCAGCGCGTCGATGAGGACCGATCGCATGTGAAGGTCCTCGTCAGCGGCGGAGCGGCCGAGGACGAACGCACCCGCCAGCATGACGATCATCGTGACGACGCTGACGATCACCATCGGCAGGCCCTCCACCGGCGGCGAACCCTCGCTCAGTCGTGAGATCGCCTCGATGGTCACGGTCACCGTGACAGCGAGCAGGAGGGTCGCGTTCACCAGAGCAGCGATGGCGATGGGGCGGTGCGCGTTCAGATCGTCGGGGTTCCGATCACGCAGGCCGATCGCGATCAGCCCGAGAACCAACGCGAAACAGTCTGCGACGGTGTCGCCGGCAGCGGCGATCACGCTGACCGAGTGCGCGAGCAGACCCGCGATCAGCAGACCGGCGATCAGGGCGACGTTCAGCCCGAGGACGATGAGTATGCGGCGGCGCTGGCTCGGGCGAGGCGCCCGCACCTGTCCAGCCTCCCGTAGGGGATCGCTAGCATCGGACATCTGAACATTGTCGCGGAACGCTGGGCGGTTTCCGAAGGCGACGCGTGCGTGAACGGCGGGCACACGTCGAGCCCATCAACCGCGGAAGATGTCCACAGCCTCCCGGATCGCGTAGTAGACGATCACGAGCGCGGCGACGGAATCGGCCCACCACCAGCCGAGCACGGTGTTGAGCAGGACTCCGAGCAGCACCGCACAGGCCAAGAGCCCGTCGATCATGGTCACCCGGCCCTCCTTCTGCAGCACGGGGTTGCCCAGCGCCCGTCCGGTCCGAGCCTTGAGAGCGGCGAGGGTGAACATGCAGACCGCGGTGATGCCCGTCCAGATGATCCCGCCCAGGCTGCCCTCGGGCCGATGACCGGCCAGGAGGGCTATGGCGCTCTGCACGAGGAGGTAGGCGGCCAGCGCGATGAACGCCGCGCCGATGAGCCGGAGCGCGAGCTTCTGCCGTTGCTCGCCCGTGCCGGACAGCTCCCAGATCACCACGGTGCTCGCGCCGATCTCGATCAGCGAATCGAGGCCGAAGCCGGCGAGCGCGATCGATGACGAGGAGAGCGCCAGCACGGCGAGCACGATCACTCCGACGATGTTCCAGGTGAGCGTGATCCACTCCAGCGTGAAGCCGGTGCGCAGCAGCGCCTCCCGGTCACGGGTCGCTTCGGTCACGGCCGTTCCTCTCTGGGTTCGATCGGGGTTCGGGCGTCGGCCGGTCAGTGGTCGGCCAGGGTGGGGGTGACGACGAAGTCGTCCAGGTTCCGCAGGTCTGTGCGGACGTGTTCGGAGGCGTGCTCGGCGACGTGAGTGGCGTCGTGCAGGGTCTGCGCGTCGGTGGTGATCACAGCGGAGCCGAGGAGGCGGTGACCGACCCAGCGGAGCTTCACGCTGCGGACGCCGGTCACCCCGCTCGTGTGCTCCAGCGCGTGCTCGACGCGGTCGATCAGCTCCGGGTCGACGGCGTCCATCAGGCGAGCACCGACGGACTTCACCGTTCCCCAGAGCAGCACGAGGATCGAGATCGAGATCAGGAGGCCGATGATGGGGTCGGCGATCGGGAAGCCCAGCAGCACGCCGACCGCCCCGAGCACGACCGACAGCGACGTGATCCCGTCCAGCCGGGCATGCACGCCGTCCGCCACCAGCGCGGCGGAACCGATCTTCCGGCCGACCCGGATGCGATAGATCGCGACGAGCTCGTTGCCCGCGAAGCCGATGAAACCGGCCGCGATCAGCCACCATGCGTTCTGAACCGGCTGCGGGTGGATGAACCGGTCGATCGCCTCCCACCCGGCCACCACGGCGGACAGGGCGACGACGAAGATGATGAACAGCCCCGCCAGGTCCTCCGCTCGACCGAAGCCGAACGTGTAGCGGCGAGTCGCCACGCGACGACCGAGAACGAACGCGATCCACAGCGGAACCGCGGTCAGCGCATCCGCGAAGTTGTGGATCGTGTCCGCCAGGAGAGCGACCGACCCCGTGACCGACACCAGGATCAGCTGCAGCAGCGTCGTCCCCAGCAGGATGAACATCGAGACTTTGACCGCGGTCACGCCGGCTTTGCTGGCCTCGAGGGCGTCGTCGACCGAGTCGGCAGCATCGTGCGTGTGCGGAACGAAGAGGTCGTAGAGGAAGCCCTTCACGCCGCCGTGCGGATGGGAATGAGCGTGGTCGTGGTCGTGGTCGGTGTGGCCGTGATCGGTGTGGTGGTGGCCGTGGCCGTGGTCATGCCCGGTGTGATCGTGGTCGTGCGGGTGATCGTGGGTGTCGTGCGCGTGCGCGTGATCCGGTTCGCCGTGGTCGTGGGTCTGCGTCCCGCTCATGCTGTCGCCTCCATGGAGGCGGCGTCCGCGTGGTGGTGCCGCGGCGTCCCTCCCAGCGAGTGCTCGGCCTGGAAGATGGCGTCGGTGACGAGCCGGCTCGCGTGCTCGTTCTCCAGCCGGTAGAAGACCCGCTGCCCGTCCTGGCGGGTCGCGACGATCCGCGCGAGGCGCAGCTTTGCCAGATGCTGCGACACGGCCGACGGCTGCTTGTCGAGGATGTCGGCCAGGTGGTTGACGGACAGTTCTCCCGCGTCCTTCAATGCCAAGACGATACGCACCCGGGTGGCGTCCGCGAGCATGGCGAAGACCTCGACCGCCAGTTCGACGAACTGACCGTCCGGGAGGCGACCGCAAATCGGCTTATCTGCATCCATACGCAGATACTAACGCAGGAGGAAGGAGGTGAACTCGGCGAACTAGCGGCCGTTGAGAACCCGAGGATGAGGGCAGTCGGATAGCGGTCCGCGCATCCCCCGAAAAGCGACCGATAATGGTGATTATGTCAGCTCGAAGATGGCCTACCCCAATTGAATGCGAATAGGCCGCCGCTCAACACTCCGTCACGTCAATCTTCTAATGGGTGATTCGGTCGAAGCGTCGCCGACATATTTCACCGTCATCTCCAGGAAGACGTCGTTCGACCATTCACACATAGATCGTTTCGTGTACGGGAGCGTTGATCCTGACCCATTGACCAGCTTGCTGTATACGGCGAATTGCTTGAGAAGCTGTTGTGCCCTCTGAAGGGACCCCAACCGTTTCCCCAGGACGGAACTTGGAGCCTGCGCAACTCAGCGTCCGGCCGCTCTCCGCGGAGGTCCGATTTACGCTCGAAAGCGGGAGGCAAATTCTGTCGCGATGTCATCGGGAAGTCCGCTCTCGAACGAGTCGAGCGATGTTCCGATGACGAGGTTATGAATCCCGTCAGTGACTTCAATAGTCACCGCAGATCCGCTTCGTTCTATGCGGACATAGGCAAGTTGACGCCCAAGATGAGACAACGGGTCGGAGTAAGCATAGAGATCATAAAGGAGTTCGATCCATGCCTGGGCCGCGGGCCCCAAGTTGCGTTCGGCTAGCTGCAGTAGCTCGCCGTCTGACCCGTAGCTGTCGGGCTCGAGAACAAGATGAATTGCATCGTGCTGCCACAGAATATGTGAGACACGATGAACGATGGCATCCGCTTCTCGTTGTGCTGACAAAAGAGCTAGGACGCCCTTCATCGACGATAGTTGCTCCTTGATGGTCGTAATTTGCCTCACCCCGAGATTTGATTTACCCAGTCAGGACACCGCTCCATGCCCTCGCAATATGAGCTGATTACTCCCTTCTGCTTGCCATCCGGCGTGTTAGTACGGAAGTCGACGATCGTTCGCAACGTAACCTGGTCTTCAATTTCCGGGGGAACGAGCCAACTGAAGGCGTTAACTCGGTACTTCACGAGTGTCGTCTCATAAACGATCGCGGTCAGCGAGTCGGGATGACTCTTGTCCGCATATTGGGTGGCGACTCGCACAGTTTTTGCGGTCACATTGTGTTTGGTAAGGATCTTCTGTTCGACATTCCACCTCAGATCGATAGTTTTCCCTGCTGCGCGCCAACTTGCAACGACGGCCGTGCTTCCGCCTCCATGCGGAGTAGCTCCGTTGTCGGAGAAGCGTATTCCGATGCCATAGAGGCCGCTCAGATCTTTGCCGTTGACCGGATCACTCGGATATGTGTAAGCATCACTGTTTCCGCCCTCCACCGGGTCAACAGATAGAAACCGTCCCAGAAGCGCGACGTATTGACGTGCGCCCATTTCGACCGTGTCGATGCTTACTTCGTGCTCGTAGAGCTTCTGGTTCGATCCTTCCCAGCCGTAAGAGGCGGTCTGTGGAGTGTTGACCGGGACGGCTTGGTCGGAGGTATGGGTGCCGATGGCACGGGTGGCGGCATCGACCGGGTTACCGAACGGGTCATACGAAGCCAGCTGGCTTTGCCTAACCCCGGCGCTGTTTGTGCAGACTATTGAGTCGCCGTGGATGCTGGGGAACGACCAGGCCGCCGCCGCTTGTAGCGACACCACAACGCCACCGGGAAGCGCGAGGGTACGTTCGATAACTCCACCGGTAGTGGTAAGGGTCCAGTCCGGACTATCACCGTCGGCGCTGAATCCGTACCGGACCGTTGAGGCCGGCCCGCTGGTCGGGGTGACGGTGCGGGAGATGATCCGCCCAGTCACGTCCCTCAGGTAGGAGACAGTTCCCGCTGCGGTGGTTGTGGTGTTGTGTCGGTCAGATTGATCGTAGCCGAGGGTTTGGTCGGCCAGGGTGGTGGTGTTTCCGTGGGCGTCGTATGCGAGGTTCCCGCTCGTGGTGGACAGGCTGGTGGTTGCGATCGGTGACCCACCGCTCACTGTAGGGGCTGTGGTGGCGGTGAGTCGGTCGGCGTTGTCGTAGCAGTACGAGCTGGCCAGGACGGTCGCGGAGGGCGCGCCGGGCGCGGTGTAGGTGTCGCTGAAGGTGGTGCGGTTGCCGTTCTTGCCTGCGCTGCGTTCGTCGCCGCAGGATGCGGTGCCGAACCCGTAGGTGAGGGTGTGATTGGGGATCACCGCTTGGGTGAGCCGCCCCGCGCCGTCGTAGGTGTAGGTCGACACGGCGGGGGTGGATCCGTCGGTGGTGGTGTCCTGCAGGATTCGACCGGACTGGGATCGGATCACGGCATCGGTAATCCCGGGCTGGCTGTTCGGGAACGCCCACGCCAAGGATTGGATCGCTCCGGCTGCATTACGGGTCCAGGTCCCGGTGACGCCGGGACCCGCGTTTCCGGCGCCTGACGGGTAGGCGACCGAGGTGAGCTCCCCTGCGGTGTAGCTGGGCCGGGCGAGGACGTTCCCTGCGAGGTCCTTGACCGCGGTGACACGTCCGTCATTGTCGTAGCTGAACTGCTCCCCCTGACCAGCCTGCCCGGCCGGCGTCGAGGTCTGGGAGACGAGCTGGCTGAGGATGTTGTAGCTGGAGGTCGTGACCGTCCCCCACACATCCGTGTAAGAGGTTGTGCGGCCGAGGAGATCGGTCACGGTCGTGATGCGGCCGCTGGTCGGGGATCCGGTGACCGCGTCGTCCTGTGCCCATGTCGTTAGCGGATCACCGTTCGCGTCGGTAAACCCGAACGTCGCTGTCCGCTTGCCACTGGCGGCAGTCGCCGCAAATGCCTGCTGGCTGATGCGCCCTCGGGCGTCGTAGGTGGTGCAAGACCAGTCGGCGTCTCCGGTCCGCTTGGTGCCAACGATGCGTCCCATAAGGTCGTACACGTAGTACGTGATGATCTGGGTGCCGCTGGAGTTCAAGGCGCCTTTGGAGTCCTCGAGTTGCCCGAACTGCCGAGTGGTCGGATCGAGTCCGCAGACGGGAGCGCCGCCATTGACTTGTGAGGCGTACCCGCCGGTCTCTGTGTAGTAATCGTTCGTCGTCGCAACATTGCCGGCGGGAAGGGTCTGTGACGTCGGTCGTAGGTATCCCGATCCGTATGTCTCGTAGGCGTTGGTGGTGGTGAGGTTCAGCCCGGTGGGGTCGACACTGGTGGAGGTGGCGATGCCCAACCAGGGGGTGGTTCCGTAGGCGGTGGTGGTGTTCATCGCCGGGACCTGGCTCGAGGACACCCCGGACACGCCGGTCGGTGCGGAGTCATCGGTTTTGGAGCTGGTGGGGAGTCCGTAGTTCGGGGAGAGCTTGTCTTGTGGGATGTAGACGCTGCTGCCGCCGGGGGCGGTCCAGGCCAGCCGGAGGGTTTCGGTGCTTGCGGTGGTGTGGGAGTAGGCGACGCGGATCCGGACGGTTTGTCCGGTAGTGGCTGCGGTGTATGCGCTGGAGTAGGTGCCGGTGGCTTGTCCGTTGATCACTAGGACGTCGTTGAGGTAGACCTGGACGGTGTTGTCGCTGTAGGCGCTGATGGTCCAGGCGCCGGTGGTGCTGCTGGGGAAGGTGAGGAGTCCGGTGACTTGGGCGGACCAGTTCGTGGCATTGACATCGGGGATCTGGGTGCTGGACCAGACCTGTTGAGTGTCGGCGCCTGTGAACACCGGTCCATACTCGACCGGAACGCCTCCCGCGTAGGTGTTGTTGTAATACCTGGCAGTCAGCCCAGGGATGCTCTGGTCGTAGCTGGTTGAGGTGTGCGCGGGCGTGATCGCACACGACGCAGTTGGGTGAAGCGTTGAGTCGAAGCAGGACGCGGGCGCCGGCCCGTAGGAATCGGTTGGGCGGTCCTGCTGGTTGTATAGCGTGGTCGATTCCCTGCCGACCGGGTCTGTTGCCGAGGTGGGTTGGTCTTTGACGTTCCAGGTGGTGGAGGTGGCAAGACCCGTGGCCGAGAGGGTGGTAGTGCGCCGCCAGGCGGTGTCGAAGCTGGCGGTGGCGGCGTGCCCGTTCGCCGGAGCGGTGGTGGAGGGGGTGAGTCCGGCAGCGTCGACGTAGGTGGTTCCGGATCCGTCTTCGTTGGCCGTGTACGTGTAGGTCTTCTGCGGCCTCTGGGCGACCGTGACACCGTCGGGGGCGGGGAGAGTGATCTTGCTGACCCGGTTGCTGGCGTCGTAGGCGATGTCGGTGGTCACCGGCCCGGTCGGGCTTTTGTCCGTGTGCGCGGTCAGCCAGTCGTTGACGGCGGCGGAGCGGATCGAGGAGAGCAGTCCGTTGGTGTAGCCGAAGTCGGTGGTCTCGTTGCCGGGGTCGATGATCCGGGAGAGGAACACGCCACCCGCGGACGCAGGAAGCGGCACCTGGTTCGGGTTGTTCGTTGCATCCGCTGCCTTATAGAGCAGTTGGGTAGTGTCCGGGGCGCCGGCCGCGTGGCCGGGATAGATGATCCGGCAGATCATCCCTGCCGGTGCGGCCGTGTACCCAGACGGGACCGGGCAGGCCAGGCCGGAGCTGTCCGTGTCGGAGGCGTAAAGGCCAACGCTGCTGTAGGTGTCGCCGGCGTAGGCGAACTTCACCTGCCGGGTGTAGCTGCCCGAGACGAGTGAAAGCGGGTCGGAGATGCTGTCGAGTTGGTTGGTGCCGGTACGGAACGCCAGCACCGGGGTGGCCCGCTTCTTGGTGTCCACCGCCTGGGTGATCTGGGTGATCTTCCCGGCGGTATTGAACTGGTAGACCGTGCCGGCCTCGTCTGTGAGAGTGAACGCGCCGGTACCATCCTGCGTCAGAACCCCCTGCTCCCCTGGCGGCGGCGTGTATCCGGTGCCGGTGGTGGCCGTGGTGTAGGTGTGCGCGGCCCCGGTGGTGTCGATCAGGGCAACGGACCCCTCCTTGACCTCTGCACGGACGTAGATCGCGTCAGCGCCGCTCAGCGCGGTGGAGGCGCCCCAGCCGGGTGGGAGGGTGTCCACGGTTTTGCTGAACCAGGTCGCGGGGACGGCGCCCGGGATGAGGGTCTGCTGGACGCCGTGGCTGTCGGTGTAGGTGCCCTTGACCCACAATTCGACATTGCCGCCGCCAGCGTGGTTGTAGAACTGCACGCTCACCGGCGTCGGCCCATACGTTCCCGCGGCACCGGTGGTCAGCTCCGGGCTGGAGCCCCAGACCACGGTGGGCTGGTTCGCGTCGTTCCACTGGTCGACCGCGGTCGACCCGTTGAGGACGAGTTTGGCTCCGTCGTCACGGACGAACCCGAACGTGTACGACCCGCCAGCGGGAGGGGTGATGAACCCGGTCCAGTTGACCATGTAGTTCGTTGACGGCATGCCAGGTGCGGGCGGGTTGGTCCCCCACTGGAATTGCACCAACGGATCGGTGCGCACCAGCTTGGTCTTCGACGCCAGATCGGAGCGAGTCATGCTGAAGGTCGGGTTCGCCCCGTCCCCGGATAGGTCGTAGTACGTGCCCGTGAGCCCTTGGGTGGAGGGCTCCTGGGAGTTGTAGTTGAACGACAGTCCCATCGGGCCGCCCAGCGTGGACACCGTCGGGGAGGCAAAGGAGAGGTTCGCGTTTCCGTTGGCCAGGTTCACGCTCACTCCCCCGGCCGTGTCCGAGGGTGACGGGCCTCCGGTGCCCATCCGGGTGGTGTACCGGAAGTGGTTGATCCAGGAGCCGGGTGACGTGTCATACCCGTCCGCGACCATCACCACCCAGGAGTAGGTGACCCCGTCTTGGAGCACGTTCGCGGGGACCTGCCACGAGTACGGTGCCGTCGTGAATTGTGGGGAGACGGCGACCACGCCGCTGACCCCGTCCGCACCGGTGGCGACCTGGATCTGGTATTTGAGCGTGTCCCCGTTGGCGTCGGTGCCCGCTCCCCCACTCAAGGTCGGTGTCGGGTTGACCAGCACGGACCCGTCAGCGGGCGCAGTTGTCCCCTGCGCCACGACACCGGGTGTGTTCGTTTTGAACGAATAGACCGGTGAGACCTCTTGGGAACACGACATCGCGGCCGTGTTATTGCAGTACCCGTCTTTGACGTAGAGGTGGTAGTAGTACGTCGTGTTCGGTTGCAGCACCGCCTTGGGCACCGTGATCGGGTTGTTGGACACCCACTGCGAGTTCCACACCTGCCCGGTCTCCGCGTCCGTCCCCGTCGCGATCCGGTAGTAGTAGATCAGACCCGTGCCTTCCGGATCCGAGGAGGCGATCTGGAACGTCGGTGTCAGCGTAGATCGGACACCGCCGGTTGGGGAGGCGCCGGTCGCGGTCGGGGGGGCCGGGTAGTCCTTCCACTGGATCCAGATGTAGTTGTTGATGCTCTTCAGCGTGTAGGTGCCCGGGTTCTCCCCACCGACGAGCATCACGAGCGCGCCGTTGATCCGAGAGTTGATCCACCCGGCCATCTGCTGCGCGAACCCATTGCCCGAAGACTGGCCCGTGTAGCCCACCGACAGGCTCGCCAGATAGTTCGCGTTACAGGCAAAGCACACCCCGTTGGCCCACCACACGCTGCCGCCATAGGTGCTCTGGGTGCCCACGATGCCGTTCATCTGCATCGTCAACCCGGCATCCAGGATCTGCTTGCCGAACAACGACTCATACGGGTAGTGCAGCACCGTGCGCCAGTAGTCATCCCCCGGGTCGCGGGCGTTGCCGATCAGGGACGTGTCGGTTCGGATCGTGCCATCCTGCTTGATCGAGTAGACGTTGTCGCCGGCACCGGTGGAGGTGGTCGGGTCGATGAACACCGGGAATACCCGCTGCGGATCAGTAAGCCACGCCCGAGATGGGGACAAGGTGAGCTTCCACTTGTCGCCGACCTTCTTCAACGTCACCGGGACGTTCGTCGTCGCATCCGAAGACTTGCCCTCCACCCCGGAGGAATCCCACATCAACGGGGTCGGTATCCGGAACCGGACCGTCCCGTTCGAGTCCGTCAGATCAACGCCGTCGTACTCATTCACCGTCAGGGTGAGGCCGGGCGCGGACACCAGCCACGAGTACGTCGACTGGGACGACTTGGGCACACCGCTGAGCTCGATCGTCTCCTTCACCGCTGACGGCTGCACCTGATAATGCAGGTCGGCCTTGTCGAACACACCCGGGTAGGACACCTGGTCGGCGCCGGCCTTGTTCCGCACCGCCGTCGGCAACGGCCGCTTCAGCTTCGCCGCGGCCGCGCCCTGCAGGGTGTAGCTGACCTTATAGCCGTCCTGCTCCACCGACACCGCATTGGTCGCCGTCGCCGTGTCCAAGAAGGACGGGTGCAGCAGGTTCTGCGGAACACTCATCCCACCGGTGGCCGAGTCCGCTTGCAGAGTCGTCGCGGACTCCACGTACTGGCCGTCCTGCAGCATGTTGATCGGTGTCGCCGACACCTGCGTCACATGCGTGCCATCCGTACGCGCGTACGTGGTGGAGAACTCATCCCGCGCGCTCACCGCAGCACCCGACACATCCGACGGCGCCGTCGGCGAGGAGGGCGCGGCCGCATCACTGACCGGGTTCAACGTTGACCCCTGCGTCTGCTTCATCGGCGTCGCACTCAAGTCCTCCGGCGTCCCCGCCTTCACCGGTGCCGCGGTCGCTGGCAACGGCGGCAGATCCGTCGGCGCGATGGCCGCCGCCTTAGCCTCCCCTACTGAAGGTGCGGCCTGAGTTGGCGTCACCGTTCCCGCCACCAGGGCGAGGACCGCCACAACCGAAATCAGCCCAGCACGGCTCCACAGCGCAAACGGCGCACGACGATCCCCTCGACCAACCCCCGCTCCCCCGATAGCCGAGCGCGAGGTCAATCTATGGGCAAGCACATGTTGGGAGAAAGACAAGATGTCTGAGGAAATTCACATGTTAATGCCCCAAAACAGGGGCAACGATAAGCCTGCGAAGTCGTTCTCACCAGCGCCGCAGCTGTGCGCCAGACCTAGCCGAGTGGTTTGCTCGCAGGCCCAAGATGCACCCACGTCGGGAATTGCCATGCGCTTCCGAGCGCCCGATCTCAGGAGTCGACCGTGGTCCGCACCGCGGCAGAGTTGCCAGAGTTCAGCGGCGAGCTGGGAAAGCGTTCATTCAGCAGCGCTGTCAGTTCGGTGATGCGTTCCTCGAGGTCGGCATCCGCCTGCTCTATTTCTTTCGCCGTAGTGGTGCGCACCTGTTCGATGAGCCAGGACGCCACCGACGCCGTAACAACGCCCAGGACCGCTATCCCGCCCACCATCAAACCAACAGCGACAAGCCGGCCGATCGCTGTAACCGGATAGTGATCGCCGTACCCGACCGTGGTGATCGTCACCGCCGCCCACCACAGCGCGTCCCCCACGTTCTTGATGTTCGAGCCCGGCGCGTTCTCCTCCGCGTCCAATACCGCGATCGCGCCGACGTACGTCAGCAGCACCGCCGACCCCAACACATAGGTCAGCACCCGACCACGGAGAGTCGACCCCGCGAACCGATGCAGGATCGTCAGCACCAGCACCAATCGGATCAGCCGCAGCGGCCGCAACACCGGCAACGCGAGGATTGCCAACTCGTGCAGATTCCGCACGAACCAGCGGCCCCGATTCTCGGCAAGCACCAGCATCACCAGGTAGTCGATGGCGAACAGAAACCACGTCACCCAGATCAGCGCGTCCAATGCGCCGGCACGGCGATCGGAGACATCCCCGATCACCTCGATCGAGTACGCCACCAAGAAGATCACAGCAACACCGAGGAGAGGCCACTCGGTGAACTGCCGCCAGCGAGCCTGAGTCATGCACCGAAGCGTAACGGCGGACCGAGAACGCAGCACAAATTTCTCCCGAGACCAATTCCCAAGCGGTGAGGAGACGGTGAGTTTGGCCAAAAACCATTGACCGGGTAGTCTGGGCCGCAGCCTGACTTCCCAGTGTTTTACTGGGATTCCGGGCCGCGCGAGTGTAGTTCAATGGTAGAACCTCAGCTTCCCAAGCTGATAGCGCGGGTTCGATTCCCGTCACTCGCTCCAGGTTGCGCTTTGAAATGTCGCGGGACGGGACTTCGGCCATCATTCTCGAGACTCGTGACTCCGAATGTGACTCCGAGTGGGCCAATCTGATGGCCTCCATGCGCAAACAGCAGCTCCCCAGCGGCACGACCTGATCAGTCGTCCGGTCTAATCGGTGCGCTCCGGCAGCCAGGCGAGGTAAGTGGTCAGGGTGTCGCTGTCATTTGCACTGCAATGCGTCCGGCCGCGCCAGCAGCTGGACTGACCGAGTTCAGGGAGTCATGACTCCGTAATGGGGCTCAACACGGCTCGATTCACTGCAATGGCCGTTGGATCACTCCGCGGAAACTCGCGGATCTGTTGGGCGGTGAAGGAGATGCCAACGGGTCCGATTCCCGTCACTCGCTCTGTTGCCAAGTTTCAGACTATTCGCGCTGCTCGCTTCTCGTTCTGATCGCGCCCGCGCCTGCGCCCGTGCTGTCCGCGCCCGATCTCGCCATGCCAGGATGAGGTGCGCGCTGCCGGAGGTCGGCAGCTGACGCGGCGCATGCGGCGCGACGGAGGACGGCGGGCAGGTGGGACTCCACGCACAGAACCGACGCCCGGACAAACGTGGTGTCTGGCGGACAGCGATCATCGTCGCCGTCGGGCTGGTCTTCCTCCTGGTCGCCGGGGGCGCGCTGTTCGCACGCACCGCGAGTGCGCAGACCGACCTTGCCAACCGACCCGGCACCGCCGCCTCCGCACCGACCGGAGTCGACGACTTCACCTTCGCGAGCTTCGACGGCGACTACCGGCTCGGCCGCGACAAGGACGGGCACTCGACGCTCACCACCGTCGAGACGCTGGTGGCCCGTTTCCCGCAGGTCGACCAGAACCACGGCATCCGGCGCCGACTCGTGGAGGACTACGACGGTCACCCGACAGGCCTCCAGGTCGTCTCCGTGACCGACGAAAAGGGCAGCCCACGCCCATACACCAGCGACTCGAAAGACGGGATCCTGTCGCTGACGATAGCCGCGAACGACTACGTTCACGGTGACCAGACTTACGTCATCACGTACCGGCAGACGAACGTCACGCGCTACTTCCCGGATGTCGGCAATGACGAGTTCTACTGGGACACCAACGGCACCGGCTGGGCGCAGTCGTTCGACCGCGTCACGGCGACCGTGCACCTCGGGCGCGGCTTGGCGGATTCCCTCCGGGGCAGCCCGTCCGCGTATCGCGGGGTTCAGGGCTCGAAGCAGGCCGCGACCGTGGAGCGCACGGACGACGGGTTCCGCTTCAGCGCCGACAGACTCGGGCCGGGCGAGAACCTCACGTTCGCCATCGGCTTCGCACCTGGCACCTTCACCGCACGAGCCGACGGGGTGTTCAATACGGGTTGGGGCTACGCGGCTGCCGCGGGCCTCCTCCTCAGCGTTCTGGGGCTGGGCGGCGCGATCTTCGTGCGTGTGCGCCTGCTGCGCGATACGCCGGGGCGCGGCACGATCATCCCCGAGTACGTCCCACCGGTGGAGGGGCTCCTGCTCTCAGCGGACGTGACCGGACGCACCAAGAAGGCGGTCGCCGCGGAAACACTCGACCTCGCGGTGTCGGGACGGGTGCGCGTGCTGGAGACGACGGGATTCTTCAAGCGTCCCTCCTATTCGCTCGAACTCGTCTCGACGGAGGCGAGCGGTCGCCAGGCGCTGCGCGATCCGCACCCGACGGCTGATGAGCTGCAATTCCTCCGGGCGCTCTTCGGCGACTCGGTCCTCCCGGGCATGACCCTCGAGCTCGGCTCATCTCACTCGCGAGTCGCCCGCGCGATCTCGGCCCTGCTGAAGCGCGTGCACAAAGACGCCACCCGCCTCGGCTACCGCGCGCCCAGGCCGCGCGGGGCGGTCCGGGCGACGATGTTCACCGCGGTGGGCGGGACCGTGCTCGCCGTCGTCGGCTCGGTGCTCTGCATCAGCGGCGTTTACGGCGGGGTGGTCCCGTTGGTCATCCTCATCTGCTCGATCCTCGCCTTCGTCGGCGTCGTCATCCTCCTGTCGCACTCGCCGCTGACGAGCAAGGGCACGCTGCTCCGCGAATACGTGGAGGGACTCCGCATGTACATAGAGCTCGCCGAGGCCGACCGCATCCGCTACCTGCAGTCGCCGCAAGGTGCGGAGCGTGTACCCGTGGCCGTGGACGACCCGCGCGAGATGCTGAAACTGACCGAGCGCCTCCTGCCCTGGGCCGTGCTGTTCGGCGAGGAGAAGAAGTGGCTCGCCGAACTCGGGCGGTTCTACGAACAGACAGGGCAGACGCCGAGCTGGTACTCGGGCCAGACCGCCTTCAACGCCGCTGTACTGTCGCAGGTGGTCAGCGGCATCGCCTCCAGCACGGCCATCGCGAGCAGCTCCTCATCCGGCGGCACCGGAGGCGGCGGGTTCTCGGGCGGCGGAGGCGGAGGCGGCGGAGGCGGGGGCGTCTAACCGCGTTCGCCCGCGGTGAACTCTCGAATTTGTATCTAGACCGCTGCGGGCGGTGCGAGCGATCCTATGGTCGCAGGCAGGTGACGCGGAGGTGTCGATGTCGGGTTCGAAGCGCAGTGCGGTGAACACCACAACACGACTGGGAGCCTGGATGGACAGGCGACCGCCGTGGGTACGGATCGTGATCGGTGCTCTCGCGATCGCCCTCGGGGCTGCGGTCCTGTTCCGCCCGACCACGTCGCTCGGGCTCCTCTCCATCCTCATCGGCGCCGGGTTCGTGCTGACAGGCGTGCTGGAGCTGGCCCGGGTCACGCGCGAGGACGGACCGACGCGGTTCCTCCGTCCGGCGGTCGCCGTGCTGTGGGTGATCGCCGGAATCCTCGTGCTCGTCTATCCGGAAGTGACGGTCCGGTTGATCGCCGTCGCGGTCGGGGTCGGGCTCATCGTCAACGGCGTCATCGATGTCATCGCGGTCTTCGAGAAGGGCCGCAAAGCGGACGAGCGCGCCGAACTGGCGCTTCTCGGCGTCGCGGGCATCATCTTCGGAGTCCTGGCGCTCGCTTGGCCAGACATCACCCTCCTGATCGTGGCGGTCGTCTTCGGCGCGCGTCTCATCCTCGGCGGCGCCGCGGAGATCCTGCGCGCCATCCGACGGCGACCGTCCGCGGCGAAGGCCGGAGGCGACCGTCGCGGAGGCTGGTTCCGGGTCATCGGAGCCGCGCTCGTGCTCGTGCTCGCGGTTCTCGCGGGCGCTGTCAGCGTGGCTCTGCACAAAGCGAGCCCGGTGGTGGACGACTTCTACGCCGCGCCCCGCGATGTGCCCTCCGAGCCCGGACAGCTCATCCGCTCCGAGCCGTTCACGAGGGAGGTGCCCTCCGACGCGACCGCGTGGCGCATCCTTTACACGACCCGGAACGGCGACGGGTCCCCCGACATCGCGAGCGGGCTCGTCGTGGTCCCCAAGTCGGGCAGCGGCGACTGGCCGGTGATCGACTGGGATCACGGCACCACCGGCTACGCGCAGCAGTGCGCCCCGTCGCTCGCCGGTCAGCCCTGGGAGTCGGGCGCGCTGTTCCTGCTGCCGCAGATCATCGGCCACGGCTGGGCGCTTGTCGCGACCGACTACATCGGGCTGGGCACGCCGTCGCCGCACCCGTACCTCGTGGGCCTGCCCACCGCCCACGCGTCTCTGGACGCCGTTCGCGCCGCTCGGCAGCTCACCGATGCGCACCTCGGTCAGAAGACCGTCGTCTGGGGCCACTCCCAGGGCGGAGGAGCGGCCCTCTGGACGGGCGCCGTCGCGGACAGCTACGCCCCGGACGTCCATCTCGCGGGCGTCGCCGCTCTCGCCCCGGCCTCCAACCTACCCGCGCTGATGCGTCATCTTCCCGACGTCACAGGAGGCAGCATCTTCGCCTCCTACGTCATCGGCGGCTACGCGTCGTCCTACCCCGACATCAGCGTCGCCCGCTACGTCAGGCCGGGCGTGCAGACGACGCTCGACCGGATGAAGGATCGGTGCCTCGCCGAGCCCGGCGCGCTCGTGTCCGTGCTCACCGCGCTCGGGCTTTCCAAGGACCCTGAGATCCTGTCGACGGATCCAACGACAGGGTCCTTCGGCAAGCATCTGGAGGCGAGAACGTGCCCCCGGCGACGATCACCGCTCCGCTCCTCCTCGGCCAGGGCGCCGCGGACAGGCTCGTGGTGCGGTCGGCCCAGGACGAATTCGTGAAGGAGGCGTGCGCGGCGGGAGAGAGCGTCGACTACCGGGTCTATGCGGGCCGCGACCATGTACCGCTCGTGGAGACCGACTCTCCGCTGATCCCCCAGCTGCTCGCCTGGACGACCGCGCGGTTCGCCGGGGATCCGGCGCCCACCGGGTGCCAGGAGCACACGTACTGATCCGTGGCCGACAGGCGCTTGTGCCGCCCGACGTCCGGGGGGCCGGTTCTCATCCGCCTCCGCGGAACGCCACGATGCCCCGGTCGGTCCCCACGAGCAGCAGCCCCAGCACCGTGCTCGGGCTCGTGAAGTTCGGGACTGCCTCCCCGATCTGCTGTCGCTGGAGCAGTGTGCCGGTGGAGGCGTCGAATTGGCTGATCGTGCCGGCCGGGTACTGCACGGCCCACACCGTTCCTCCGACGACGATCGGCGCGCCGTTCGCGCCCGGCAGCCGGGGGCCGAGCCGGGCCGCAGCGAGGTCGACCAGTTGGATGCCTCCGCCGCGGCAGGGCACGAACAGGTGGCCGGTTGCTGGGTCGTAGGCCGCGCCTCCATCGGGATCGCTGCCGCAGAGACCGCCGACCGTCCCGACCACCGACAGGTCGGACTGCCGGAGGACGAAGCCGACGTCCGTCTTGCCGGCGATGAAGAGCTGACCGCCGGGCAGCAGCACGGGGTTCCCGGTGCCGAGGTCGTCGTCGCCGCCCGCGGTGCGGTCCTTGAAGGAGGCAAGCGGCTTCAGGTCGGGCGACAGCTTGACCACGCTCTCCGCGTTCTGGATGGGGTCGGGGCCGCCGGCCGCGGGGTCGGGGTTCGAATTGCCGGTGGAGACGTAGAGGTCGCCGGCGGTGTCGATCGCCGGGGCGCCGCCTCCCTGCCAGATGGCGCCCCCCTGGCCGTCCGGCGCCGCCTCGAAGGAGACGAGGTCCGGCGCGCCCGTCTCGTTCACCCCGACGACCCAGCCGTGATAGCTGCCGCAGTCGCCGTAGTTGCCGCCATAAGAGATGTAGACGCGGCCGTTCGCGACGGCGAGGGAGGCGCGCTGCAGCAGGTGGACCGGGTCCTCGCCGGGAGGCAGTGGAGGGTCGACCGGCTCCGAGAGGACGACCTGCCCGGTAACGATGCTGAATCCCTGCAGCTGGTGGTGGACCGCGCCTCCACCGCTGGCCACCTCACCGACGACGAAGACGGTGCCGGTGGACGTGTCGATGGCGGGTGTGCTCGTGATGCCGAGGGGGTCGATGTTTCCGCAGCCGGCCACCGAACCGACGTCGGTCAGCGGGTCTCCGAGGGAGGCTGACCACACCACGTTCCCGGTGGCCGGGTCGAGGGCCACGACCCTGTTCGTCTCGGTGGCTGCGATGACGCGGCCGTCGGCGACGACCGGCTGGCCGTAGACCGCGCCTCCGAGATCGGCGGACCACGCCTGGGTGAGCGAGGCGAGGGAGGCGCCGGGTCCGACCGCCCCCGTACGGGCCTGGTCTGCGTGGTACGAACTCCACGCGGTGATGCCGGGGATGGGCACGCCGACGGGGCCGGCGGGGCCCGTAGGGGTCGGGCGGGAGGTGGGCGTCGGGATGGCCGAGGCGCGGGAGGTGCTGGGGGCTGGAGGCGCCGACGTCGCGCACCCTGCGAGCAGCAGCGCGGCGGCGAGCGCCCCAGCGCCGAGGCGGGGGCGCCATCGGCCAGCGGGTTCGCGCGGCGCGCGGTGCATGGCGCCAGCGTATGCCTGGGAGGCGCGCGGGCCCAGACGGTGCCGACGGCCCTGTCCGGCTCAGGCCACTGCGTCGATGCGCCCCGGCGCGCCGTGCCCCGGGCACACCAGCCGCGGCGACCGCGACGCGATGAGGTCGGCCGTCGCCAGCGCCTGCGTCTTGTCGCTCGTGAGCAGGCCCGGCATCTGCACCAGTCGTCCCTTCGAGACGCGGACCGAGTCGCCGGCGAACACGACGCCCCGCGCCTCCACGATCACGTGCCCGGGCGTGTGACCCGGGCCCGACAGCACGAGGACGCCCGGCACGATCTCCGTCTCGCCCTCGTCGGGCAGTTCGTGCAGGTCGTCGGGAAGCTCGCTGGCCTTCGACACGCGCGCGAGGAACCGGCGGAACCGGGTGGGAGGCGCGTCCTCTCCGCGCAGGATGCGCGCATCCCGACGGCCCATCCACACCCGGGCCCCCGTCTCACGCTGCAGCACGGCGACCGAGCCGGCGTGGTCGGGGTCGTAGTGGGTGAGCACGATGTCGGTCACGCGCGAGATACCGCGCTCGGACCGGAGCTCGGCGACCAGGTTGGAGGCGCCTCCCGAGGTGCCGGTGTCGATGACGACCGATGCGTCTCCGGTGTCGACGAGGTACGCGTTGGCGCCGGTGGCCCGCTGCAGGCGGTAGACGCCCTCGGTGAGAAGCTGCATGCGCCCAGCTTGGCACGCGCGGTCGGCAGCGGACGAGCGGGTTCCGGAGCCCCTACGGCGCCGCCACGAAACTCGCCAGCGCCCTCTCCGGGTCCACGAAGTAGGTCGAGAGCATCATGCCCGTCTCGGGTCCAAGGTCGAGCGCGTTGTGCGGCGTGCCCGGCGGCATGAGGAAGTGGTCGCCCGCGTTCAGGAGGAGCGGCTCCCGGCCGGCGATCTTCATCTCGACGTGACCGGCCAGAATGTAACCGACCTCCTCGCCCGGGTGCGTGTGCCAGCCGGACTCGACGCCCGCGGGGATCTCGGTGAGCACCTGGACGATGTCGCGGCCCGGCACCGAGGAGTGCTCGTGCTGCAGCTCGGTGCGTTTGAGCCTCCCGGCCAGCGCATCCTGGGGTGGACCCTGCGGGGCCGCCGAAGCGTCGCCGGTGGTCACGCGCCCACCGCCTTCAGCGCCTTCATGATGACGTCGGCCACGGGTTGCGGCTGCGAGATCATGATCACGTGCGAGCCCTCGAGTTCGAGGAGCTCAGCTCCCGCCCGCTGGGCCATCGACAGCAGCACATCCGAGCCGGCGGCCTTGTCGCCGCGAGCGACGACCGCCCAGGACGGCAGGTCCTTCCAGGCGGCCGCGGCCGACTTCTCGTCGAAGGCGGCTGCGGCCACCGGCCGCTGAGTGGCGGCGAGGACGTTCGCCTGGTCTTCGGGCAGGTCACCTGCGAACACCCTGTAGAACTGGGCGGTGTCGACGAAGAGCTCGACGGCCGTGGCGCCTCCGTCACCGCTCGGATACTGACGCTGGACGAGCGCTGGGGCCAGCGCACTGTCGCGGGAGGTCCCCTCCACCTCGCCGAGCGCCTCCCCGACCTCCGGCGCGAAGCCCGAGACGAAGACGAGGCCCTTCACGTTCGGATTGCCGGCGGCGGCATTGCTGATGAGGGCGCCTCCGTACGAGTGGCCGACGGGGAGGATGGGGCCCTCGATCTGGGCGAAGACGGAGGCGATGTAGGCCGAGTCGGACGCCAGACCGCGGAGCGGGACGGCGGGGCCGATGACCGGAACACCGGCCTTGAGCAGGATGTCGGCGACGCCGGCCCAGCTGCCGGCGTCGGCGAAAGCGCCGTGCACGAGGACGACGGTGGGGACGGGAGACGGCGAGTCTGTCATGGTGGTTCCCCTGGGAAGGCGCGCACTCAGGGCGCGCAACACTCGATGAAGAGGAGCAGGTCGCCGGCGACGGCGTGCTCGGGTGCCCGCGGCTCGATGAGGCGCACGTGGGTGATTTCTGGGGGCCCGACGCGGATAGCGTAGCGCTGCCGGTCAGCGGTTGCCTAGCCTGTCGAGGTAAATGGGTCACTCCGCGATCGCGCGCAGCGCCGCCTCCATTGCCGACGCCACCACGCGCGCCGGCGGCAGGTGCTCGGCGTCCGTCTGGATGCTGACCGCCAGCGTCTCGCCGTAGGAGACGCACAGCGCGCCCACGCGGACGTTGGCGGAGAGCAGCGACAGCGGCCAGGCGTGCACAAGCTCAGCACCGCCGAATCTCAGCGCTCTGCGCGGACCCGGGACGTCGGAGGCGATGGCGCCGACCGCGCGCTGCGTGCGGGCGAACCGCATGAGGAGGGACGCCATCCGCGGCCCAGAGGTCCACTCGAAGGTGCCGGCCGCTCGGGCCCGCTCCTTCTCAGATCGAGTGGTGCGTGCGACCTGGGCGAGCGCCTCCATCACGTCCGCCTCGGCGACAGGGACCGGTGCGAGCATGACGCCGGTCGCGTTGCCCTGTCCCTCCTCCCGCGGCAGGCGGACCGGGCACGAGATCGGAACCGTCTCGGGCAGCGATTCGCCCGCGTCGGCGAGGAGTGCTCGGATGCCTTGACCGAACGCCGTGAGAAAGGCGTCATTGACGGTCGCACCGCGGGAGGCTGCCCCTGCGTGGAGGCGGCCGAGCGGCACCTCGAACAGGGCGATGTCGCGGGACGCCCCGAGCGGTCCGAGCAGGACGCGTGAGCGGACGGAACGGCGGAAGATGGCGGCGGTTTCGGCGACGATCGTGCGGACGTTTCGATGTGGGCGAGACGGCTGGGGCGCCGCGGTACGATCGATGGCGGCGCCGAGCCGCGAGACGTCATTGGCTGTTTCGCGTGATCCAGCGCCTCCGTCGGACAGCGCCTCCATCAGGTCGACCACGAGCAGCCCGTCCGCGACGGCGTGATGCACCCGGAACAGCAGACCGCAGTTCGGCCCCTGCGCGGCGGGCACCAGGAGCAGCTCCCAGAGGGGCCTCTCCCGGTCTAGCGGCCACATCACCGCGGCGGCGCAGGCCGCCTCGAGTCTCGACGCGCCCGCCGATCCGCGGCGGGCCGGGCGATCGAACACGCGGACGTGGCGGGCCAGCTCCGGTGAGGCCGCGACCCACCTCCACTCTCGGTCGCGCTGCACCGGACGGCGGCACAACGCCTCCAGCTCGCTCACGCGCCCCGCGAGCGCCGCTCGCAACCGGTCGGCATCAGGAACGCCCTCGCGGTCGACGAAGCCGCCGGGCGCGAGGAGGCCGACCACGGTGACCACATTGGGCTGTCCGCGTTCCAGGGTGAAATTCGCTGCATCGACCGCGGCGACGGCCGTGGCCGACGGTGCTCGTCGGGCCATGGCGCCACGGTAGTGCGCGCGAGCGCGCCGCGGGAACGCGTGCATTGCGTCGTGGTTCGGGCGTGGGGCGGGACGGGTGCGCGGCCTTCGAGGTGCTCGCAGATGCTGTCGTCCCCGGCGTGTCGACAGCAACTACGAGCACCTCGACGGGCGAAACGGCCGCCCCGTCAATCGGCCACGAGCTCCGCCTGTGACCGCGCGCTGCGGCAGCGGTGCTCCAGGAGGCTGGCGGCCTCCGGGTCCGCGAAGACAGTCACATCCTGATGCTCGCGCAGCACAGAAGCGGGGAGACGCGGGGTCAGCGGGCCGAACAACGCCCGCTCCAACGCCCGGGCCTTCCGCAGGCCGAAAGCGAGCACCACGATGCTCTTCGCGCGCATGATCGTGGCGATGCCCTGCGTCACCGCCTCGGTGGGAACCGCCGTGGCGGACGGGAAGAAGCGGGCGTTGTCAAGACGCGTCTGCTCGTCCAGCTCGACGCGGCGCGTGACCGACGCGAAGCTCGACCCGGGCTCGTTGAAGCCGATGTGCCCGTTGGCTCCGAGACCGAGCAGCTGAAGGTCGACTCCCCCGGCCTCGGCGATAGCGCGATCGTAGGCGGAAGCGTCGCCGCGCTCGTCGAGGAGCGGCACGTGCAGGTTCTCGGGAGGCATGCCGAGCGGGCCGGCGACCTGCGCCTCCAGCGTCGCCCAGTAGCTCTGCGGGCTCGACCGGTCGATGCCCACGTACTCGTCGAGCGCGAAGCCGGTCGCGCAGCGGGCGCCGGCCCGGAGGTCGGCGTCACGGCGCACGAGTTCCGCGAGGTGCCGGTAGGTCGCCTCCACACTGGACCCCGTTGCCAACCCGAGAACCGGGCGCGGTCGGCGGAGAACCTCTGCGAGGAGATCGGCCGTGGCCGAAGCTGCGTCTTCCGGGTCCGTCACGACGAGCCGCGGCCCGGGGAGGGAGTCCATCACGTCAATCACCGATCCGTTCGCCGGGCAGAAGGAGGCTCGCCCGCGAGAGAGCGAACGAGAGCACGCCGCACACAGCCAGGAGACCGGCGCAGGCGAAGAGGACAGGGCTCGGCGCGCTGCCGAAAGCGGCCGCGACGGCAAAGGTCAGGGCGGAGCCGCCCGCCGAGCCGACGGCCACCAACGTCGCCGTGACGCGGCCGACTGTCACCGAGGGGAGGGAGGCGAGCGCCTCGCCGAGGAGCAGCGCGTACCCGGGCGCGACCAAGAGCACGACAGCCGAGAGCAGCGCAGCGGAGGCGATGGGCCCACCCGCCACGGCGCAAGCTGCGGCGAGCAGCGCGGCGGCGAGCACGCCGACCGTCAGGTACGTCGAGGCTCGAACGCCCCGACCGACCACCGCAGAGCAGACGAATCGCCCGACCGCCATGAGTACCCAGAAGGCAGCGGTGCCGAGGGGAGCCGCGCCCGCTCCCACGCCGAAGAGCGTCTGGGTGAACAGGCTCGACCAGCCCGCGAGCACGGTCTCGGCGCCGACGAACACGAACAGGGCCACGCCGATGATGGCGATGCGGAGACGCGGGAGCCCCCTCCACCCCTGAGCACCGCGGGAGCGACGGACCGCAGCGGGCCACGATCGGCGGGCGAGCAGCGCGAGGACCGCACCGCACGCCGGGACCAGCGCGATCGCCAGTAGGGCGAGCGGCGATCGCTCCCCCGACACGGCGATGAGGAGGGGCGTCGCGGCCGCAGCCACGGCGGACGCGCCGTTCAGTGCCGTCAGGCGCGCGGGCGTTCCCGCAGCGGACAGTTCGCGCGTCAGAACCGTCGCGCTGGCCTCCGCGATGCCGAACCCCACCCCGCCGACAGCGGCGGAGGCTACGAACAGTTCGACCGATCCGGACGCGGCTAGGAGCACGAGCCCGACCGCCTCACTCGCCAGCCCGACAGGGAGCAGGGTCCGGGCCGAGGCGCGGGGAAGGACCGCGATGACGACGCCGAGGAACAGGCCGAAGAAGAGGGAGGAGACGGCCGGGAGAAGTTCCTCGGAGCCGACGCCCAACCGCGCGGCGGCGTCGGGGAGGGAGGCGGGAACGGCCGAGGCGACCGCGCCGAGCGACACGAAAGCGACCACGAGCGTCGCATGCTGCCGGCCCCGGACCGGGCGAGAGCCCCCGCCGGCGTCGGCGATCGGCCGCTCGGTCAGACGCTCAGAGCCGCGTCGCGTCATCGAGCAGCTCCAGGATGTGTCGGTACGCCTTGCCGGTCGCCCGGCTCATCCCGAGCTCGCACGTGCGGTTCGCCGACGCGTACGCGGCGAAGCTCCGCTCCTCCACCTCGGCTGCCTCCAGACGCGTCGCGGAGGCGGTCAGCTCCGGGTGCAGCATCCCGCGGTCGCCCGCGAAGCCGCAGCAGCCCCAGCCGTCGGGGACGACCACATCGGGGCTGATCGCGCGGGCGATCTCCAGCATCGGGTCGGTGAGGCCCAGGTGCGTCGACGAGCAGGTCGGGTGCACGGCGATGGACTCCCACGGCGTAACGACGGCGAGCGCACCCAGCACCTCGCGATGGACGAACTCCACCGCGTCGACGACGGTGAGCCCGCTCGACGCCGCCATGGCCAGGAACCCTTCCGTGCACGAGACGCCGTCCGAGATCACCGGGAGCTCGCCTCCACGGGTCGCTTCGAGCAGGGACGGGAGGACCGCAGCGCTCAGCTCGCGGTGCCCGTGGAGCTTGCCCTTCGAGGTCCACGGGGTGCCGCAGCACATCGAGTCCACGCCCTCGGGGATGATCAACGGGGCGCCGGCCCGCTCGCACAGCGCGAGGAGCGCCTCCCGGACGCCTTGCGAGCCGGGCGACGGCGCGAACATCGATCCGATGCACGACGGCACGTACACGGCGACCGCGCCGGGCCGCGATCGTGGGCGGCGCTTCGTGCCGCCGCGCGGAAGATCGGCCGAGTAGAGCGGGACGTTGTCGGCCCCGAGCAGGCCGCGCCCGACCCGCGTGGCGGCGGTCACCACCGGCGCCGGAAGGGCATCGGCGATGTTCATCGCCGCGGCGCCCACCCGCGTCACAGCGCTCCACCGCTTCGCCGCCGTGCCCCACGCGGCAGACGCCACAGAGGTGTCCCGTTCGGCTCGGAGCCGCTTGACCAGCTTGCCGGTATCGATCCGCACAGGGCACGCCGTCTGGCACATCCCATCGGCGGCGCAGGTGTCGAGTCCGTCGTAGCCGTAGTCACGGTCGAGCTCCTCGACCAGCTGCAGGTCGCCCGCGAGGCGCGCCCGCTCGCGCTCGCGCCGGAGGACGATCCGCTGACGCGGGGTGACGGTCAGATCCTTGCTCGGGCAGACCGGCTCGCAGTACCCGCACTCGACGCAGCGATCCACCTCGGCCTCGACCGTCGGCGTGACCTTCAGGTGCTCGAGCGGCGCGTCAGCGTCCTCGTTGAGCAGGACGCCGGGGTTCAGCAGTCCGCTGGGGTCGATGAGCCGCTTCACGGCGAGCATCACGCGGTAGAGGTCGTCGCCGAATTGACGCCGCACGAACGGCGCCATGATGCGGCCCGTCCCGTGCTCGGCCTTGAGCGTCCCGCCCTGGCGCAGGACCAGTTCGACCATGTCCTCGGTGAACTCCGCGTACCGATTTCGCGAGCCCGGGTCGTCGAAGCGCTCGGTGAGCATGAAGTGGATGTTGCCGTCCTTGGCATGCCCGAAGATGACGCTGTCCTCGTAGCCGTGGCGTTCGAACAGGGCGGTGAGACCCTCGCAGGTCTCGCGCAGCGCCTCCACCGGCACGGCGATGTCCTCGAGGAGGGCCGTCGTGCCGGAGGGCCGGTTACCCGCCACGGTCGCATAGAGGTCTTTGCGAATATGCCAGAGAGCATTGCGCCGGGCCGGGTCGGCGGTCAGCGTCGCCGGTGCGGCGAGCGGGAGGGACCGGTGCAGCTCCTCCCACACCGCCATCCGCTTCGCGAGAGCCTCGGCGTGCTCCTCCTGGTACTCGACGAGGAGGGCCGCGTGGCCGTCGACGCGCAGGCCGAGCAGTTGCGCGTCTGCTGCGGGGTCGCGTTGCGCGACGCGGAGGGAGGTGGCGTCGAGCAGCTCGACCGTCGCGAGGCCGGAATCGACGAGAGCAGGAAGAGCCGCCGTCGCGTCCGTCAACGACTCGAAGTAGAGCATGCCGGTGACGACGTGCGGCTTGACGGGGAGCGTCCGGAGGGTCGCTTCTGCGACGAAGGCGAGCGTCCCCTCGCTGCCGACGACGAGATGGAGGAGGATCTCGACCGCCGAGTCGTGGTCGAGGAAGGCGTTGACGCCGTAACCCATCGTGTTCTTGATGGCGTACTGCCGCCGGATGGTCGCGGCCATGCCCGGGTCCGAGCGCACGCGATCGCGCAACTCGAGGAGGCCGGACCAGACCGCCGGCGCGGCCCGGCGCAACTGATCGTCGGCGTCCGGCGCCGCCGTGTCGACCACCGCACCGTCCGGCAGCACGAGCACCGCGGACTCGATCGTGTTGTAGGTGTTGAACTCCGTGCCGCACGACATCCCGCTCGAGTTGTTGGCGATCACGCCGCCGAGCGTGCAGGCGACCTCGCTCGCAGGATCGGGGCCGAGCTTGCGCCCGAAGCGCGCGAGGCGGGTGTTCACCTGACGGACGGTCGCGCCCGGCTGGACGCGCACGCGGCGCCCCTCCTCCAGCGGCTCGATGCCGCGGAAGTTCTTGCGGGTGTCGAGGAGCAGCGCGTCGGTCGAGGCCTGCCCGGAGAGGCTCGTCCCTCCGGACCGGAAGCCGACCGCGACGCCGTCATCCGAGCACACCCGCAGGATCGCCGAGAGGTGATCACGGTCGCGGACGGTGACCACGCCGAGCGGGGTCATCAGGTAATGCGAGGCGTCGTGCGCCATGGCGAGCCGGTCGAGGGCGCGGTCGCGGACCGTGCCCGCCGCCAGCCGCTCGAGCCGCTCGAGAACCGCAGACCGCGCCATCATGCCGCAGCCAGCGAGTGTCCGGGGATCGCGGCGATGAGCTGCCGGGTGTACTCCTCCTGAGGCGAGTCGAAGATGGTGTCCGGCGTCCCGCTCTCGACGACCTTGCCGGCGCGCATCACGTACACCTGGTGCGACACCAGCCTCACGACGGCGAGGTCGTGGCTGATGAAGAGGTACGAGAGGCCCAGCTCGCGCTGCAGCGACACCATCAGATCGAGGATCTGCTCCTGCACGAGGACGTCGAGTGCGCTCACCGCCTCGTCCATGACGACCAGCTCGGGGTTCAGTGCCAGAGCGCGGGCGATCGCCACGCGCTGCCGCTGGCCGCCGGAGAGCTCGTGCGGGTAGCGGTCGGCGAACGAGGCGGGCAGCGCGACCTTGTCCAACAGGTCGGCGACGGCCTCCTTCCGGCTCGCTCCGTCGCCGATGCGATGGACCTTCAGCGGCTCGGCGACCACCTGCGCGATCGTGTAGCGCGGGTCTAGCGACGCGTACGGGTTCTGGAAGACCGGCTGCACCGATCGACGGAACTCGAGCAGCTCCTTGCCCGAGAGGCCCGAGACGTCGCGCCCGCGGAACGAGACGCTGCCGCCGTCGGGATTCTCGAGCTTCAGCGCGAGGCGCGCGGTCGACGACTTGCCGGACCCCGACTCACCGACGATCGCCACCGTCTGGCCCCGCGGCACGCGGATGCTCACGCCGTCGACCGCGAGGAACGGCTCGCGACGGCCCTTCATGCGGTACGTCTTCACGGCACCGGCCACCTCGAGCAGCGTCTCGGGCTCGCCGCCGGATGCGACGGAGTCGATGGGAGGCGCGACCTTCGCGCTCGCCATGCCCGGCGCCGCCGCGAGCAGCCGCCGGGTGTACTCGTGCTGCGGGTTCGCGACGAGTTCCGCCGCCGGGCCGGTCTCGACGATCTCCCCGCGGAACATGACGGCCACGCGGTCTGCGCGCTCGGCGGCGAGGGCCAGGTCGTGCGTGATGAGCAGCACGGCAGCGCCCACCTCGGACGCGAGCGCGCCCATCTGGTCGAGCACGAGACGCTGGACGGTCACGTCGAGGGCGGAGGTCGGCTCGTCGGCGAGCAGCACCTCCGGCCGGCAGGCGAGCGCCATCGCGATGAGCACGCGCTGCCGCATGCCGCCGGAGAACTCGTGCGGGTACTGGCTGAAACGCGCCTCCGCGTCCGCGATGCCGGCGTGCTCGAGGAGGCGGATGGCCTCGGCCTTCGCCTGCTCGCCCTTCGCGCGGCCGTGGACGGTCAGCGCCTCCACGATCTGCGCACCGACCTTCATGACCGGGTTCAGGTTCGTCATCGGGTCCTGCGGGACGAGACCGATCCGGCTGCCGCGGATCGACGTCATCGTCTTCTCGCTCGCGGTCGTGATGTCGACCTCCTTCAGGCGGATGACGCCCGAGGAGATGCGACCGTTCTCGGCCAGGAGGCGATTGACGCAGGCGGCCAGCGTGGACTTTCCCGAGCCGGACTCGCCGACGATGGCGACCGTCTCGCCTGCGGCGACGTCCAGGCTCACGCCGCGGACCGCCTCCACCTCGCCTCGGGAGGTGCGGAAGGCGACCGAGAGGTCGCGGATGCTCAGCACCGGCTCGGCGGCCGGGCGGTCGATGCTCGTGTTCATAGGTCCTCGGCGTTCGTCGTGGAGGGGTGGAGCGTGGCGAGGGCGTCGGCGCCCGCGTCGAGCAGCACGCGCTCGATCGCGTCGCCCGGGACGAGGTCGGGCGGCCGGTGGGCAGCGGTGGCTGCATCGATGCCGCCCACGGTCCCGTGGAGGCGGGTCGCGCCGCCGGCGACCACGATGTCGTGCTCGAGCCCGAACCCGAACCAGGTGCCGGTGAAGCCGCCGTGTCCGAGCGCGGTCACTGCGCGGCCCTCGTGCTCGATTGAGGTGAGGCGGAATCCGATGGCTTGAGAGGGGTCGATCGCACTGGGGGCGCTGAACTGGTCGAGCACGCGCTCGCTGACGAAGTCGCCGCCCCGGAGTTCGGCGCCGAGCGCGAGGAGGTCGTCGACCGTCGAGAACAGACCGGCGTGGCCGGCTGCGCCGTCGAAGGCGTGCGCGGCGTTCCCGTCGTTCGGCTCGCCGCGGAGGGCGCGATCGCGCCAGTGCGGGTAAGCGCCCACCTCGAAGGGCACGGGATACGGGGTGCCGGTCAGCACCATCGAATATTCGTACGCGTCGCTGTCCGCCGACACGGCCGCGGACTCCGGGGCGACCGGACCGAAGCGGCTGCTGAGTCCGAGCGGGTCCGCGATGAGCTCGCGGTAGGCACGACGCAGGGGCAGGCCTGACACCCGCTCGACGATCGCGCCGGCGAGCATGAAGCCGAGATCCGAGTATCGCCGGACTGTCCCCGGGGCGTCGGCCAGGGGGAGGCGCTGCACCCGGAGGATGGCCTGGTCGCGGTCCTCGGTCTCGAGATATACCGGCCACCAGGGCTCGAGGCCGGCGGTGTGGGTCAGCAGGTGCGCGAGCGCGACCGAGTCTTTCGCGCCTCCCCGGAACTCGGGCAGGAACGCGGTGACGCGGTCCTCAAGCGACACCTGGCCGGAGTCGACGAGCCGCATGATGCCCGCAGTCGTGGCAGCGACCTTGGTGACGGAGGCGAGGTCGAGCTGCATGTCGGAGCTCATCGGCACGCCGGGCTCACTGCCTTGCGGAAGCACGGCCCAGCCCGCGGCCTCGACCTCGGCTGCGCCCGAGGAGCGCACGCCGATCACGGCGCCCGCCGGCGAACCCGCGCCGGCCCGGAGGTCGAGGAGACGCTGCGCGTGACGAGCGAGATCGGTCATGAGAGGCGCGCCTCCTCACGTGCGAACGAGATCGCGGGCCATGAGGCGCGACTGACGAGCGGCAGAGCGCTGCCCAGCGGGGAGGGAGTGACGCGACCGAGCACACGAGAGCCCGAGGCTCCGGTGGCGCTCGGGACATTGGACGGCAGTCCGTGGGCAGTCGCCCACCCGATGAGGGCGAAGGCGACTGCCTCCTTGTCGTCGGAGGGGACGCCGACCGAGTCGCTCGGGCGGACGTCGACCCCGGGGAGGAGCTCGCTGATGCGACCGAGGAGCACGGGGTTCCGCACGCCGCCTCCCGACACGAGGAGCGCCCGCACCCCGGCCGCGATGATCGCGTCGGCGACCGTGCGTGCGGTCAGCTCGGTCAGCGTCGCGACGAGGTCGGGCAGCGACAGCTCGACGGCCGCGCTTCGCAGATGCTCCTGCACGTACTGGAGATGGAACAGCTCCTTGCCCGAGCTCTTCGGCGCGGGGAGCGCATAGTACGGCTCGGCGAGAAGGGACTCGAGGAGGCGTGCGTCGACCGACCCAGCGGTGGCGAGCCTCCCGTCGCGATCGAACGAGTCCGGCGTCTCCACGGCCTCCGTGACGACGGCATCGATCAGCGCATTGGCCGGCCCGATGTCCCAGGCGACCGGGTCGCGCCCCGGTTCGAGCACGGTGGCGTTCGAGATCCCGCCGAGGTTGAGGGCCGCCGCGGTCACGCCCGCCTCGACGAACGGGCGGAGGAGGATCAGGTCGAGGATCGGCACGAGCGGCGCACCCTGGCCGCCCGCCGCTACATCGGCCGCGCGCACATCGGACACGACCGGGAGCCCCGTCGCCTCCGCGATCCACGCCGGCTGGCCCAGCTGCAGCGTTCCCCGCGCCCGTCCGCCCTCCACCCAGTGGAACACGGTCTGGCCGTGCGAGCACAGGAGGTCGACCGGGCCGCCGCCGGCTCGCTCGTGGGCATCGAGGGCGGCGGCGGCGGCCGCCGCGAACTCCTGGCCGATGGACGTGTCGAGCTCGCAGGCCACGTCGAATCCGACCGGTGCCGGCGGCAACGAGCGGAGGAGTCGCTCGCGGAGCGCGGGCGAGTACGGAGTGGAGGTCGTGTACTCGATGCGCGCGGTCACCGCCTCCCCGTCGTCCTGGAACTCGACGACCGCGATGTCGATCCCGTCGTGCGACGTTCCCGAGATCATGCCGAGGACGCGCATCAGATCGTCTCCGCCCGCGCCCTCGTCGCCACAACGGTCCGGAGCACGCCGCCGGCCGCGTCGAGCGCCTTCTGAGCGTCCCCGACGCTCATCCCGGTCACGATCGTGGCGATGGCGAGCTTCGCGTTCCAGTCCGCCGCGTCGAGCGCCACCCGGGCGGTCTCGTCGTCGGCGCCGGTGGCCAGAGTGACGATCCGGACGGCGCGGCGCACCAGCTTCGAGTTGGTGGCCTTCACGTCGACCATCAGGGTCTTGTAGGTCTTGCCGAGGCGGATCATCGTGATCGTCGAGATCATGTTGAGCACCATCTTCGTGGCGGTCCCGGCGCCCAGCCGGGTCGAACCGGTGAGGATCTCGGGCCCGACGGCGAGCTCGATCCCGTGGTCGGCCGCCGCCGACACAGGGGTGTCGAGGTTGCAGGACAGGCCCACGGTCAGCGCTCCGCGTTCACGGCCGAGCTTCAGCGCGCCCAGCACGTATGGGGTGCGACCGCTCGAGGCGATGCCGACGACCGTGTCGAGCGGGCCAGGGTCGACCCGGAGGAGGTCGGTGCGGCCGGTCTCCTCGCTGTCCTCCGCGGCCTCGATCGAGCTGACCAGCGCGTTCGGGCCTCCCGCGATCAAGCCGAGGACGACGTTGCCGTCGGTGCCGAACGTGGGAGGGACCTCCGACGCGTCGAGCACACCGAGCCGGCCGCTCGTGCCGGCGCCGACGTAGATGATCCGGCCGCCCGCCTTGACGCGTTCGGAGGCCCCCTCGACGGCGGCGACAATGGTGGGGAGCGCATCCCGCACCGCTCCGGGGAGCATCGCGTCGCGGTCGTTCATGAGCGTGACGAGCTCGGCGACGGACAGCTCGTCGAGCATGAGGTCGCCGTCGGCGACGGCCTCCGTCATCAGCTCGTCGAGCTCGGCGTCGGGAGAGTTCTGAGCCATCAACGGCCTCCGGTCTTGGGATCGAGCGCGGCGCGCAGGCCGTCTCCGAGCAGATTCAGTCCGATCACGGCGCAGATGAGTGCAGCACCGGGGAAGAGGAGCAGCCACGGCGCGACGCTGGTCAGCGTCTGCGCTTCGTAGACCATCCCTCCGAGGGAGGCCGCGGGCGGCGGGGTGCCGAAGCCGAGGAAGCTCAGCGCGGCCTCCGTCAGGATCGCCCACGACAGCGACAGGGTCACCTGGACCACGAGGATGCCGCGCATGTTGGGGATGATGTGCTCGAACAGGGTGGAGAAACGACGCCGCCCGATCGCAGTCGACGCCATGACGTAGTCGGCCGTCCGCAGCGTGAGTACCGGCCCGCGCGCGACGCGGGCGAAGATCGGCATGTAGACCACGGCGATCGCGATAGCGACCGTCACCCAGCTGCGTTGCAGCGTGGCCGCGAGGGCCAGAGCGAGCAGGAGGGACGGGAAGGCGAACAGCACGTTTGTCAGCACACCCACCGCGCGGTCCGTCGCGCCGAGGAAGAAGCCGGCGAGGACGCCGAGCAGGGTCCCGACGACGGCGGCCGCCGCGACCGAGACGATCGCGATGAGGAGCGAGTTGGCGAGCCCCGAAGCGACGCGCGAGAAGGTGTCGCGCCCGAACTGGTCGGTCCCGAACCAGTGGGCGCCGCTCGGCGCCATCAAGGCCTGGGCGACATCCTGGTGGGCCGGGTCGTACGGCGTCAGCCCGAATGCGGCCATCAGCGCGAGGACCACCACGATGGCCATGAGCGCGAGACCCGTGACGCCGGGAACCGTGCGGAAGGCGGCGATCCAGGCGTGCGAGCGCCGGCTGGTGTCGAGGGCGATGTCGGGGACGTTGCTCATCCCGGTCGCGGCGCTCATCGGACGCGCACCTTCGGGTCGACGACCCGGTAGACCATGTCGGTGAGGAGGTTCACGAGCACGAACATGGTCGCGATGATGAGGACCGTGCTCTGGACCACGGCGTACTCCTTCTGATTCAGACCGAGCAGCACCTGCCGCCCGATGCCCGGGATGGCGAAGATCTGCTCGGCCACCAGCGCGCCTCCGAGGAGGAAGCCGAATTGCAGGCCGGTCATGGTGACCACCGGGATCAGCGCGTTGCGCAGCACGTGCCGGACGCGCAGCCGACTCTCCGGGACGCCCTTCGCCCGGGCTGTCCGGATGTAGTCCTCGGCCCTGATCGAGAGGATCGCCGTGCGGGTCGTCTGCAGCACCGGAGGGGCGATGCTGATCCCGAGCACGAGCGACGGCAGAAGCATCTGCTGGAGATTCAGCGCCGGGTCCTGCAGGAAAGTCTTGTAGCCCTCGCCGTTGGGGTACCAGCCGAACGAGTTCGCAAGCCAGGTGGCGAGCACGGTGGCGAGGAGGAAAGATGGCACCGAGAGCGCCAGGAGGCTGCCGAACTGAGTTACATTGTCGCCGACCTTTCCCGGCCGGTTCGCGGCGAAAACCCCGCCCGGGACGCCGAGCAGGAGCCCGATGATGATCGAGAAGACAGCGAGCTCGATGGTGTTCGGTAGCGCCTGAGCCGTCATCTGGGCGACCGTCTGGTGCGAGGTCGTGTTGACGCCCAGGTTGCCGGTGAGGATGCCGCCGAGCCAGTCGAGGTACTGAATGACCAGCGGCTTGTCGATGCCGTAGTACTCCTTCAGCTGCTGGATCTGCTGCTGCGTGAGGTCGCCCGCTGCGGTGCCGTAGGCGGCTGTGATCTGGTTGCCGGGCACCACCCGCAGGATCACGAAGGTGAGGATCGACACCCCGAGGAGGGTGAGCAGCGCCTCCCCGATGCGGCGCGTGACGGGGTGGCGGACGAAGTGCATGAGTGGGGTCATGGAGCGTTCCGGGGCCGGGGCCGGGGCGGGCGCGATGCCCGCCCCGGCGATGCGGTCAGGACAGGGTCGCCTTCCAGAGCGCGGCGAGATCGGCGTCGTAACGGACCTCGTAGCCGTTCACGCCGGAGTTGAGCACGATGTACTCCTTCGGTGTGAAGAGCCAGATCCACGCCGCGTTGTCGACGAGCTGGTTGGAGACCTGCGTGTAGATGCTCTTGCGCTTCGCGGTGTCGGTGGTGGCGATGCCGTCGGCGAAGAGCTTGTCCAGCTCGGGGGAGCTGTAGCCCGCCACCTTGTTGTAAGAGCCTCCCGAGGTGAAGTACCGGGCGTACATGGTGTTGGGGTCGGAGCTGCCCGAGTTCTGCGCGATCGCGGCGTCGAAGTCGCCGGCCAGCCACTTCTGCACGTAGGCGTTCGAGTCCAGGGTCTGCACGTTGACCTTGATGCCGATCTTGCCGAGCTGGGCCTGGACGTTCTGCGCCTCGTCGACCGCGGTCGAGTACAGACCCTGCGAGGTCATCACGTTGAGCGTGAACCCGTCGGGAGTGCCGGCCTTCTGGAGGTACTGCTTCGCCTTCTTGAGGTCCTGCTTGGGGCACGGCTGCGCGTTCGGGTCGGAGCGGTACTCCGGCGAGGTGATCGCCCCGGTCACGTCGCCCGCGCCGAGAGCGGCCGTGTCGACGACGTCCTGGCGGGAGATCGCGCACTGGATTGCGAGACGCGCGTTCACGTTGGAGAGCGTCGGCGACGCGGCGCGCAGCTGGAGCACGTGGTACTGCAGCGACTGCGCCTGCTCGGTCTTCGTCTTGTTCGACGCGGCGGTCTTCGCGGTGACGGGGTTGTCGAACACGGCCGCGTCGACCGAGCCCGTCTTCAGCGCCGAGACCATCGATTGCTCGTCCGGGATGATCCGGAACTCGAGCTTGGCGACACCGGGCTTGCCGGCGAAGAAGTCGGGGTTCCGCTCGAGGGTGATGGACTCGTTCGGCACGCGGTTCGCCCACTTGTACGGGCCCGAGCCGACCGGGGCGGTCTGGAGGCTAGCCACGGGGACGTCGGAGGGCACGATGCCTGTGTTGATCTTGGTGAGCCCGGCGGGGAAGGAGGCATCAGGCTTCTTCAGGTGGACGACGACGGACGTCGGCGACGGCGCGTCGACGGACGCGACCGAGGCGAAGTACGAGCGCGAGCTGGCGTTCGACGCCGGGTCCATGATCTTGTCGAACGTGTACTTCACGTCGGTGGAATCGAGGGCCGAGCCGTTGCTGAACTTGAGTCCGCTCTTGAGCGTGAATGTGTAGGTGAGGCCGTCGGACGAGACCTTGGGGAGGTCGGCGAGATTGCCCGTCGTGACGTCCTTCGCGTCGGTCGTGAGGAGCGGGCTGTAGATCTGCGAGAGCACCTGGACCGACTGCTCGGAGGTTGTAGTCCACGGGATGGTCTGGGTGGGGTCGGCGGTGATACCGAAGACGAACGTGGCGTTCGGGTTCGCGGACGCGGTGTGCGAGCTGCTGGTGCCGCTGCATCCTGCTAGCAGCATGGATGCGGTGGCAACCGCGGCGCCGGCGAGGATCGCGCGGCGACCGTGACGGTTGACCTTCATTTCTCGGGCCTCCTGGGTAGGTGTTGTGCCTGCTGTGAGCGGACAACGCCGGCGGCGCTGCCGGGATCAACGATAGGGGAATAATTTCCTCTTACGTTTCCAAGATGTAAATTATTTAGCACGAACCGTCACGGATGTCCACATGATCGCCGCTACGGTAAACGCAGGACGAAGGAGATCGGGCATGACCGAGGACATCTTGGTGCGGCTGCGGCAGGCGCTGCCCGGGCTGCGCCGGAGCGAGCAGCTCATCGCCCGAGTCGCCCTCGAGGAGCCCGCGACCGTCGCCGGGCTGAGCATAACCGAGCTCGCTGCGCGCTGCGGAACCTCGACGGCGACGGTGGCACGCTTCTGCCGCAACGTCGGCTTCGACGGCTATAAGAGCTTCTGCCTCGCGCTCGCGCGCGCCGCCGTCGACGAGAGCGGCCGCCGCTACCAGTTCGGGGTGTCGGAGGGGGACATCGATCCGGCCGACTCAACGCGCGACGTCGTGCGCAAGCTCGCCTTCCAGGAGGCGCGCGCAGTGGAGGAGACGGCGGAGATGCTCGACCTCGACGAGGTCGACCGGGTCGTGACCGCCATCATCGACGCGCCGATCGTCGACGTCTACGGCTCCGCCTCCAGCGGACTCGCCGCCCAGGACCTCGGCCAGAAGCTGCGTCGCATCGGCTACTTCGCGAACGCCTGGACCGACGCCCACCTCGCCCTGACCAGCGCGGCCGTCCTGCGACCCGGCTCGGTCGCGATCGCCTTCTCGCACTCCGGCGAAACCGAGGAGGCGCTCTCTGCCATCGAGACGGCCCAGAAGGCGGGAGCCTTCACCGTCGCGGTGACGAACTTCCCCGAGTCCCCGCTCGCGCAGATCTCCGACGCCGTGCTGACAACGGTCTCGAGAGAGACGCGGTTCCGCTACGGCGCGATGTCGAGCAGGATGGCGCAGCTCATGATCGTGGACGTCATCTTCATGGGAGTCGCGCAACGCCGCCCCGAGGTCGTGGCCGAGTCGCTCGCCGCGAGTCTTGCGGCTGTGGAGGGCCGGCGGCGCCCGAGGCGCAACGGCAGCTGAGGGCGGCCCACCGCCCCTCGCACTTGCGCCGCGTCAGAGACGCTTCGCCATGCCGACCTGAGGCTGGCCCCACTCCTCCAGCGTCTCGCGAGTGCCGTCGAGGGACCACCCGTTCTTCTCGTAGAAACGCCGTGAGGGCTCGTTCTGCTCGAAGACCCAGAGGCGGGCTCGCGTCGCGCCGAGCGCCCGGAGGTCGTCCTCGGCGCGGGTGACCAGGAGGCGGCCGTAGCCTCCGCCCTGGGCGAAAGGCGACACGTAGAGCGAGCTGACGTATCCGGTGCCGTCGTCGTTCAACCGGTAGCCGACGAACCCGGCGACCTGGCCCTGGTCGTCCTCCACCGCCGCATACGGATCGCCGGAGGCGAGCGCCCCGCGCCACAATTTCCGCGCGCGGTCAGCGGTCATGCGTTCAACGAGCTCGGCCGGCATCACCTGGCTGTAGCTGATCGTCCAGCAGTCGACGAAGATCGCGGCGAACGTCTCGGCATCGTCGGGGGTGGCGGTGCGCAGTCGTGGCATGTCGTCCTCTCTCGCCCGTCAAGGATGGCACACGGGCGCACGGGCCTCCGACGCGTGCATCCGGCCGCGCGGCTCTCACGAGGTGCTCGTACATGTCGCCGCGCGCGGCGTGTCGACAGCAACGACGAGCACCTCGACGCCGCGTCTACTCGGCCGCGTCCTGAACTTCGTTCTCGAGCTTCTCCTCGTCGACGGCGAGCTCCTTGCGCGTGATGCCGGTCGCGTGCGTGAGCAGCTTCTGGATGCCGTCGGCCTCCTCCGGAGCCGCCACCACGACGATGCCGGAGCTCCCGGCGTGCAACGTCTCGCTGATGGCCTTGAGGTCGTCGGCGGACGCCTTCTTCGAGATGTGACCGGCGAGCGCCCCGATGCCCGCGCCCGCGGCTCCACCGACGAGCAGCGCGCCTCCCAGAGCCACCGCCGGGAACAAGGCCACCACCAGGCCGCCGGCCAACCCGATCGCGAGCCCCTTGCGGCCGCCGTGGTGCTTGGCGCCGTCGTCGCGCTTCGGAATCGAGACGTTCCCCTCCATGTCGCGCACCACGACCGCGGCGTCGAACGCGGCGTGCTTGTCGGCCTCCTTATAGTGCGCGTGCAGGGCGTCGAAGTCCGCCACCGCCTCGTCCTCGCTCGCGTACTGCGCGGCAATCGCCACGTACGGCTTGTCGGCCATCTCTCGCTCCCATCGTGTCGGGACAGCGGACGCCGCCGTCCTGCCCACCGCCGCACCTGCGGCGCCCAGGCACAAGGTAGCTGCGGGGCCGGTCGCTGGCTACGCCCCTCTTTGTCGAGGTGGAGGAGCGAGGCCGGACGCACCCGTCGCCCACGAGGTGCTCGTACATGTCGTGGCGCACGGCGTGTCGACAGCAACTACGAGCACCTCGACACGGCGGAGCCCGACGCGGGCCGAGCCCGCGACCCAGCGACCTACGGCATGAACGGCGACCACTCGTCGCGCGCGACGGAGACGAGGCTCCCGCCGGATTCGACGATCCACGAGTGAGGGTCGCAGCCGCGGTAGATCCCGATCATCGTCTGAGGCACCCAGCCGTCGTCCCGGCGCGACCAGTGGACGAGGTGTATCAGCCCGCCCTTGCGCGGAACGAAAGTGACGAGCTCGTCCGTTGTTGTCATGCGTCCTCCCCGGATACACCGACAGCCGAACGATAACTCGCAAGCTGACACCCAGGCAAGCAAACAATGGGATAACGCTTCTCGGTAACCGCGGCGCGACCCGCGAGCCTGCTCAGACCCGCTCGAACACCGCCGCCAGCGCCTGTCCGCCGCCGATGCACATCGTCTCCACTGCGAGCTCCGCGTCGAGGGCGGCCAGCTCGTGGGCGAGCGTGGCGAGCATGCGGAGGCCGGTCGCGCCGATCGGGTGGCCGATCGAGATGCCGCTGCCGCGCGGGTTGAGGCGCGGGTCCTCCGCGTCGATGCCCCAGTCGGCGAGGCAGGCGAGCACCTGCACCGCGAAGGCCTCGTTCAGTTCGATCACGTCGATGTCCGACCAGGAGGCGCCGGCCCGCCGGAGCGCCAACTCGGCGGCGGGCACCGGGGCGACCCCGAAGATGCGGGGGTCGTTGCCCGCGACGGCCCACGACCGGAGGCGCAGCATCGGGGCGAGGCCGAGCTCGGAGGCGCGCTCCGGCGTCGTCACGATGGCCGCGGCCGCGGCGTCGTTCTGCCCGCTCGAGTTGCCGGCCGTGACCGTCGCTTCGGGGTCGTCGCGTCCGAGGATCGGACGCAGCGCGGCGAGCGCTTCGAGGGATGTGTCGGCGCGCGGGTGCTCGTCCCGGTCGACGACCACGTCACCGCGCCGACTCGGCACGGTGACCGGCACGAGCTCGGCGTCGAACGCGCCGGACTCCTGCGCGGCGACGGCGCGCCGGTGCGAGAGGAGGGAGAGGGCGTCCTGCGCGTGCCTCCCGATCTGGTAATGGCGCCGGATCGTCTCGGCCGAGCCGACGTTGCCCTCGGGGGTCGGGAAGTTCCGGCCCCCGACGGTCTCGCGGCCGCGGGCGAGCGCGTCGTGGAGGAGCAAGCCGCCGGAGGGAAGGCCGCGGCGCCCCTGAACCGAGTAGAACGGGGCGTTCGACATCGACTCGGCGCCGAGCGCGACGACGACGTCGCTGACGCCGGTCTGCACCTCCATCGCGGCGTTCACCACGGCCTGGAGCCCGGACCCGCACCGGCGGTCGAGCTGGTAGCCGGTGGTGGTCACCGGGAAGCCGGCGTTCAACGCGGCGACGCGGCCGAAGGCGGGTGCCTCCATCGTCGGGTAACCCTGCGAGCCGATCACGCCGTCCACCGCGGACGGGTCGATCCCCGTCCGCTCGAGGAGGGCGCGCAGAACGGTCTCGGCCAGGTCGAGCGCGGACACCGACGCGAGCGCCCCGCCCAGGCGGCCGACCGGGGTGCGGAGGGGCGAGCAGATGACGACATCGCGCAGTTCAGGCATCGACGGTCTCCGGCGACGCTTCAGTGGAGGCGGCGGGGTCGAGTGCGACGGTCAGGGTCGCACCGGTGGCTGCGACGACCTGGTCGACGGTGACGTCGGGTGCGAGTTCGCGCAGCACGAGCCCCTCGTCGGTGACATCGATCACGGCCAGGTCGGTGATGATCCGGTCGACGCAGCCGCGGCCGGTGAGCGGGAGCGTGCACTGCTCGACGATCTTCGCCGAGCCGTCCTTGGCGACGTGCTCCATGACGACGATGACGCGCTCGGCCCCGTTGACCAGGTCCATCGCGCCTCCCATGCCCTTGACCATCTTGCCGGGCACCGCCCAGTTCGCGATGTCGCCGCCGGCGGAGACCTGCATCGCGCCGAGGACCGCGGTCGCGATCCGGCCGCCGCGGATCATCCCGAAGCTGGTCGCGGAGTCGAAGTAGCTGGCGCCGGGGAGCACCGTCACGGTCTCCTTGCCGGCGTTGATCAGCTTCGGGTCCTCCTCCCCTTCCCACGGGTAGGGGCCGACGCCGAGGATGCCGTTCTCGGAGTGCAGCACGACGTGCACGCCCTCCGGCAGGTGGTTCGGGATCAGGGTCGGGAGGCCGATGCCGAGGTTCACGTAGGAGCCGTCCTCCAGTTCGAGGGCGGCGCGGGCGGCCATCTCGTCGCGGGTGCGAGGCACGGTCAGGCTCCTTCCGGGGAGGCAGTGGTCGGGCGGCGGCGGACGGTGACCTTCTCGATCGGCAGGTCCGCGGACTGCTTCGGGTTCAACGCGATCACCCGGTCCACATAGATCCCGGGGAGGTGGATGTCATCCGGTCCCAGTACACCGGGCTCGACGAGCTCGTCGACCTCGGCGATCGTGATGCGGCCGGCCATCCCCGCGAGCGGATTGAAGTTGCGGGTCGACTTCTCGAACCGGAGGTTGCCGTGCCGGTCCCCGACAGCGGCCCGCACCAGGCCGAAATCGGTGCGGATCGCGGTCTCCAGCACGTACTCGCGGGAGCGGCCGAACACGTCGAACGGGCGCAGCTCCTTCGGCGCGGACTCCTCCGCCACCGATCCGTCCGAGGCGTACCGGATGGGCATGCCGCCGTCAGAGACCGCCGTGCCGGCGCCGGTCGCCGTGTAGAAGGCGGGGATGCCCGCGCCACCGGCGCGGAGGCGCTCGGCCAGCGTGCCCTGCGGCGTCAGCTCCACCTCCACCTCGCCACCGAGGTACTGGCGGGCGAACTCCTTGTTCTCGCCGATGTACGAGGCGATCACCCGGCGGATCCGTCCCGCGGCCAGCAGCTCACCGAGACCCCACCCGTCGACGCCGCAGTTGTTCGACACGACCTCCAGGTCGCCCACCCCCCGCGCCAGCAGCGCCCGGATCGTCACGATCGGCACCCCGGACAGACCGAAGCCGCCCACCGCCAGCGAGGCGCCATCAGGGATGTCGGCAACGGCCTCCGCGGCCGAACCGTACGTCTTATCCATTCCGTTCCTCCGTGCTTTCGGGGGTGTGTGGGGTGGCGCCGGTCGGCTCGGTCCACTCGCCGTGGCGGGCGTCGTCGCCGTCGCCCGCCTCGGGCGCCTCCGCGAAGACCTCGCGCATCGCCGCGAGCGCCCCGTTCGCCGCCGGCAGCCCGGCGTAGAGCGCGGTGTGGTGGATCACCTCGGCGATCTGCGTGCGGGTCAGTCCGTTGCGGAGCGCCGCCCGCACGTGCATCCGGAGCTCGTTCTCGTGACCGCCGGTAACGAGGCTCGCCAGCGTCGCGATCGAGCGCTCCGGCCGTGTCAGCTCCGGCCGCGCCCACACCTCGCCCCACGCGTAGCGGGTGATGAAGTCCTGGAAGTCCGCGGTCTCGGGCGTGATGCGCTCGTTCGCGCGGTCGACGTGCGCGTCCCCGAGCACCTCCCGGCGCACTTGCATCCCCCGGGAGTGGAGGGACGTCCGCGACAGCAACGCCCCGAGGAGCGCTGCCGTCTCGGCCGGATCCTCGAGCGGGATCAGGTGGGAGGCGTGCGCCAGCTCCACGAAGCGGGCGTCGGGCATCCCCTCCGCCAGCTCCCGCATCAGCTCGGGTGTCGTCACGGCATCGTGCGCCCCCGCCACGATCAGGGCAGGTGCTCGCACCGCGCCGAGCGAGTCGCGTCGGTCGAACCCGGCGAGCGCCTCGCAGCAGAGCGCGTACGACTCGTCGTCGACGTCGATGAGCGTCTTGAGCGCGTGGCCGCCCGGACCGTCGGGGTGCGCCTCCAGGTAGCCGGGCGCGAACCACCGCTGCGCGCTCCCGGCGACGACCGAGGCGGTGCCGGATGCCCGCACCTGCGCGGCACGCTCGGCCCAGCCCTCGGCGGTGCCGATCTTCGCGCCCGAGCAGAACATCGAGAGGCTGAGCACGCGCTCCGGGACGGTGAGCGCGAGTTCGAGGGCCACCGTGCCGCCGAGGGAGTCACCGGCGACGTGGAACGCCCCTCCCCCGACCTCGTCGATCACGGCGAGGACGCCCCGCGCCAGGTCGGCGACGGTGAACGCCTCCCCCGTCGCCGGCGAAGCGCCATGCCCGGGCAGGTCGACGCGCAGGATGCGTGGAGCGTCGGGCGTCGTCGAGACGCGCGCGACCACGCCGTCCCACAGCTCACCCGTCGTACCGAGGGAGGGAAGGAGCACGAGCAGCGACGACGAGGCCGACGTCGCCGGGGCAGGCGTCATCGAGCCGCGGAGGCGCGGGACGGTCATGAGCGGGTCGACCTCTCTGCTGCGGCGGCTTCGAACCGCGCGACGGACGACGCCACGACACGATCGGCGGCAGCCAGCAACGATGGGGATGCGTCGACCGTCCCGGCGGACACCTCCACGTCTCCGGCGGCATGGGCGAGAAGCGAAGCGGACTCGAGCGCCAGGCGCAGCACCGAGCGCCAGGCCTGCCACTCGGCATGCCACTCGCCGGCGGGCCGCGCGTCGTAGGAGAGGGCCGCGGTCTGCAGTGTTGCGACGAGGCCGCCCGCACGGAGGCCGTTCGCCGTCAGCAGGACCGCGTCGACCGGATTGTGCTTGTGGGGCATCGATGACGAGCCGCCTCCGTGGCGCGGCACCGCGGAACCGTCGCGGGCGAGCAGCGCGAGGTCGCGCCCGATCCGGCCGCCGATCGCTGCGACCTGCGCCGCGGCGTGCGCCACCGCCAGCACGGCCGAACGCTCGGTGTGCCAGCTCCGCCCCGGGTCGCCGAGCCCCAGGTGCGCCGCGAGGCAGGCGCGCAACCGTTCGGGCGCGTCGCCGCGGCCCGCGTCCTCAGCGAATGCTCTTCCGACGCCCACCGCACCCCCGAGTTGCACCGGGAACCGCACGGCGTCGAGCTGCACCAGCGTCGCGGTGATCCCGTCGAGCCAGGAGGCGACGACTGCGCCGAACGTGGTGGCCTCCGCCTCCTGCGTCAAAGTGCGCGCGACAACCGGGCGCGCGCGGTGTGTCTCGGCCAGCGCGGCCAGCTCTCGGCCCGCGCGGGTGAGGTCCGTGCGCGCGCCGGACAGCGCCTCCCGGGACACCAGCATCAGGGCGGTGTCGACGACGTCCTGGCTCGTCGCCCCGCGGTGGACGAGCCCGGCATCGAGGCCGGCGGCCGCCCGGAGCTGGTCGACGAGCGCGATCACGGGCACGCCGCCCGCGCGAGCGCCGTCGGCCAGGGCATGCCGGTCGAGCGCGTCCGCCCGCAGACTCTCCGCGACCGCGGCGCCCGACCCGTTGAGCTCCGACCACGCCGCGACGAGGGCTCGCTCGAAGGCGACCATCCCCTCCAGGACGGCGTCGTCCGAGACGGCCGAGGCCGCGCCTCCCGCCGGCTCGAGCAGGCCCCAGTCGAAGGCTCGCGCGGTTCCGTCAGCCACGTCCGTCACCCACGAAGTCGAGGAAGACGGTCTCGTCCGGCCCCTGGAGCCGGATGTCGAAGCGGTAGCTGCGGTCGCCGTCGGGGACGACGAGGAGGGTCTCGCGACGCTCCTCAGGAACGGTCGCGAAGAAGGGATCGTCGTCTGAGAAGTACGCGCGGGTGAAGAGGTGGTGCAGCAGGCCGCGCGCGAAGACCGTGACGAGGAAGTACGGCGCGCGCCCGTCGACCGGAGCGCCGGGCTTCACCGTCGTGAAGCTGTAGTGACCGGCGCGATCGACCTGCGTGCGACCGAAGCCGGTGACGGTGTGGCCGTCGCGGTGGAGACTGCCGCGATCGGCGATCGGTGCTCCCCCGGCGTCGAGGCCCCAGACTTCGAGGATCGCGTCCGGGACCGGCTCACCGGCGCCGTCGTACACCGTGCCGTGGAGGCGGATCGCCTCCGGGTGCCAGGGAGGCGCGACCTCCCCACCGCGCTCGTACGGGAGCGCGTAACCGAAGAACGGCCCCACGGTCTGCGACGGGGTCTGCGAGAACGTCCCGGCCGCGATCGCATCGTGTTCAGGCATGCTCGCCCTCCTCCGGCTCCATCCAGGTCGCCTTGCCGCCCGTGAGCACGATGTCCCAGCGGTAGCCCATCGCCCACTCGGGGACGCTCAGCTCGTGATCGTACGCGGCGATCAAGCGCTTGCGCGCCTCCGGGTCGACGATCGACTGGTAGATCGGGTCGAGCGCGAAGAGCGGGTCGCTCGGGAAGTACATCTGGGTGACGAGGCGCTGCGTGAACGCGTTCCCGAAGAGCGAGAAGTGGATGTGCGCCGGGCGCCAGGCGTTCCGGTGGTTCTTCCAGGGGTACGGACCCGGCTTGATCGTGACGAACCGGTACGACCCGTCGTCCCCGGTGATCGCCCGGCCGACGCCCGTGAAGTTCGGGTCGAGGGGCGCCGGGTGCTGGTCGCGTTTGTGCACGTAGCGGCCGGCGGAGTTCGCCTGCCAGATCTCGATGAGCTGGCCCGTGACGGGCCGTCCCTCCCCGTCGAGCACCCGGCCCGTGACGATGATGCGCTCGCCGAGCGGCTCGCCGGTGTGCTGGATGGTCAGGTCGCTCTCCTCGGCGCCCACGTCGGAGTGGCCGAACGCCGGTGAGACGAGCTCGATCTCCTCCGGGTCGGCGCGCACGAGCTCGTGGGTGGGGTGCCGGAGAGCCGAGCTCCGGTACGGCCGGAAGTCGCGGAGCGGGTGCGGCGGCAGCTGTCCGTCCGCAGTGCGCGCCGCCTCGTGGGCCTCGGCGATCTCTGCGCTGATCTCCGCCTGGGTCAGCTCGGCTTCGCTGTTCTGGTTCATGGTCACCTCAGAAGGGGAGTCCGGCGTACTGCTCGGCGAGCGCCGCCTGCGCGTTGCGCGAGCCGGTCGTGTACTGCAGCTGGCCGACCTGGCTGCGGTAGCGGAAGGCGCGGCTCGCCTCGTCGGCGACCTCGCGGTGCACGTGCAGCATCTCGGTCATCCACTGCGAGAACTGCTGCACCTTCCACTGCCGGGCGAGCGCGGCGCGGCTGTAGTCGGAGAGGGGCGACTCGTCTCCGCGGTAGAGGGCGGCGAGGCCGCGCCCGAGGAGGGTCACGTCGGCGATGGCCGAGTTGAGGCCCTTCGCGCCGGTCGGGGGCACGATGTGACCGGCGTCGCCGGCGAGGAACAGCCTCCCGTGCTGAAGCGTCGACGCCACGAAGCTCCGCATGGGTGTGATCGACTTCTCGGTGATCGTCCCCTCGTGGAGGGTCCAGCCGTCGGTTCCGAGGCGCGTCTGGAGGGCCTCCCAGATGCGGGCGTCCGACCAGTCGTCGATCGACTCGTCCGGGTCGACCTGGAGGTACAGCCGCGACACCTCCAGAGAGCGCATGGAGTGCATGGCGAAGCCGTCCGGGTGGAGAGCGTAGATGAGGTCATCGGTCGACGGTGTCACGTCGGCGAGGATGCCGAGCCACGCGTACGGGTAGCTCCGCTCGAGCGCGCGGACACCCGGGATCGCGGGCCGGCAGACGCCGTGGTAGCCGTCGGTGCCGACGACGACGTCGCAGTCGATCCGCACCTCCTCGCCGTCGTAGCGCGCCGTGACGTATGGGGACGAGGTGTCGATGGCGTGCGGCGTGACGTCCTGCGCCTCGAAGCGGATGTCGGAACCGAGGCTCTCGTGCTGCCGGAGCAGGTGACGGACGAGCGCCTGCTGCCCGTACACGGTCACTGTCCGGTCGACCAGGTCGGGGAAGTCGATGTGGTGGCGCTCCCCCTCGAACTGCAGGTAGATGCCGTGGTGGGTGAGACCGTGGGCGTCGAGGTCTTCGTCGAGGCCGAGCTCGCGGAGGATGTCGACGGAGCCCTGCTCGAGGACGCCGGCCCGGATGCGGCCGAGCACGTGCTCGGAGGAGCGCTGCTCGAGGATCTCGAAGCCGATGCCGGCGCGGTGGAGGATGTGCCCGAGGAGGAGCCCGGCCGGGCCGGCTCCGATGATGGCGACTTGGGTGCGCACCGCTGCCTCTCACGTCGATGGGAAGGTAGGGCCATCGTCGCGGGAGCCGGGAAGGCGGTGGGGCGGGTTTCCGTTCAGTGGAAGGATTTGTGGTCGGTCCAGGCTTTCGGCCCTCCGAATTGGGGGTGACGGGTGCGCACGGAGAGCGTCCCAACCGGTAACCGGGCAAGGCGGGATGCCGATAGGCTCCGGCATGCGCATTCTGATCGCTCTCCTCGCGGGCGCAGCCGTAGCGCTCGCTTCGGTGACACCCGCCCCCGCGACGGAGGCGCCCGTGTTCGGGAGCCGGCTCTACGTCGACCAGGGCAGCGACGCCCGCAAGGCGGCCGACCGGCTGGCCGCATCGGGTGACACCGCAGACGCCGCGCTGATCGAGCAGATCGCGGGGCAGCCGACGGCGGTGTGGCTCGGCGACTGGTACACCCCGACGCTGCTGCTCAGCACGATCCGGCGTCACCTTCAAGCCGCGGCTGCCCAGGGCGCCACCCCCGTGTTCGTGACCTACGCCGTGCCGGACCGCGACTGCGGCGGTTACTCCGCGGGCGGGTTCACGTCCGACGCCTACCTCGACTGGAATCGCCGCGTGGCCGCCGCGTTGGCCGGAAGCCACGCCGTCGTCCTGATCGAGCCGGATTCGCTGGCGATGCTCTCGAGCGCGGCCTGCGCGGGGGTTGCCGGCACCCGGCTGCCTCTGATCCGGTCGGCGGTCCGGATCCTGAATGCGGCCGGACTCAGCACGTACCTCGACGGCGGCAACGCCCGCTGGCTCACCCCCGACATGCAGGCCTCCTATCTCCGGTCGGCGGGGATCTCTGAGGCTCGGGGCTTCTTCACGAACGTGTCGAACTTCGACGCGACCCAGGCGGAGCGCGACTACGCCGGGAAGGTGTCCTCCCGAGTCGGCTGGAAGCACTTCGTGATCGATGTCTCGCGAAACGGGAACGGCTGGACCGGCAGCTGGTGCAACCCGCCGGGAGCAGCGCTCGGGCAGAACCCGCGGATCACCGAGTCCCCGACGACGAAGCTCGACGCCCTCCTCTGGGTGAAGCACCCGGGGGCGTCCGACGGCACCTGCAACGGCGCCCCTCCGGCCGGCGCGTGGTACGAGTCCGCGGCGGAGGCGCTCGTGCGGGCGCGTTCCTCCGCACCCCTCCCGAAGCTCGCCTCCCCCCTGCTCGCACAGCCCGGCGAGCGCGCTCGGTCTGTCGCCGTTGTCCCGGCGATTCACTGACCCCCCGGCCTTGAGCCGACGTTAGGCCCGCCGTCGTCCGGCAGTTGCGCCTCCTCGAGACGTTTGCGCGTGCGCGCGCAGGCGCAGACGTCCCGAAACGCCGCAGTCGCGCAGCAGTGCCCGGCGAGGTTCAGCGGGCGTAGCCCAGGGCCGCCGAGATGCCGCGTGCAGCCATGCGGACGCCGAGGGCAAACTGCGGCTCGTTCACGCGACCTGCGCTGGCAATGATCGACACCGCTGCGACCACCGCGCCCGTACTGTCGCGGACAGGGGCCGCCACCGAGAACGCGCCCCGCGTCATTTCCTCCACCGAGACCGACAGGCCCGTAGCGCGAATGGAGGCCAGCCGCTCGCGCAGCTCCTGCTCGCCCGTGAGCGTGTTCGGGAGGAACTTGCGCGGCCGCGCCTCCATCACCGCGTCGAACACATCAGCGGGTGCGTAAGCGAGCAGCACGAGGCCGACTCCGGTGGCGTGCAGCGGGAGCACCGTGCCCACATCGCTGATGACGGGCACCGCGCCCTCGCCGGAGAAGCGCTCGAGATACACGGCGTTGAGGTCGTCGCGGACGGCGAGATGCACGTGCTCGCCCGTCGCCTCCAGGAGGTCCTCCAGGTACGGGAGGGCCGCCTCCCGGAGCCGGCGGGCCGTCGGCTGCCGGACGCCGAGCTTCCAGAGCTTGATGCCGACCCGGTAGCGGCCGTCCTCCCCGCGGACGAGCCCACCCCACTGAACCCACTCGGCGAGCAGCCGGTGCGTCGTGGAGACCGGCAGGCCGGCGCGCCGGGCGACCTCGCTGAGGGTCAGCTCGCCTCCGCGTTCGAACGCGTCGGCGACGGCGAAGACGCGGGCCGCGACGCTCCGCTCATCAGCCGCACCGCCCGCCATGGAGCAAGCTTAGGGGCGGCCAGCGGGCCCTAGAGTGTGCGCATGAGTCTTCAGGACAGGGTCGTCGTCGTCACCGGAGCCGCGCAGGGTCAGGGTGCCGCCGAGGCCGCCCACCTCGCGAGCCTCGGCGCCCGGGTGATCGCCGCGGACCGCTCGTGGACCGAACCGGCGCCTCGCGGCATCGAGCAGGTCGAACTCGACGTCGCCGACGACGCGGGCTGGCGAACGCTCGCCGCCTCCATCGAACGCGAGTACGGCACCCTGCACGGCCTCGTGAACAACGCCGGAATCACCTGGCGAGCACGCCTGGCGGACATCGAGGCCGACGACCTGGCCCGCGTCTTCGCCGTCAATGTGGGAGGCGCGACCCTCGGCATCCGGCACCTCTCGCCGCTGATGCGGCAGGGAGGCTCCATCGTCAACGTCGGCTCGGCCGCCGCGCTCACGGCGCACTACGCGGTCGCGTACGGGGCCAGCAAGTGGGCGCTCCGGGGCCTCACGAAGACGGCCGCGATGGAGCTCGGCCCGCGGGGGATCCGCGTGAACCAGATCGACCCCGGCTACATCGAGACGCCGATGACGGCGAGCGCGTCGGAGGCGTTCCGCACCGCGAACCTCGCCGCGACGCCGCTCGGCCGGATCGGGACGGTCGACGACATCACGCCGCTCGTCGCGTTCCTCCTCGACGACGGCTCGACGTTCATCACCGGCGCCGAGATCCCCGTCGACGGCGGCCTGACGTCTCATGGAGGCGGAAAGGCGATCGCGGACGCGCTGTCGCGGTGAGGGCGGCACGGCCGAAGCGCGTCGTGCGCCCGGCCGGCCGGCCCGCGCGTGTCAGCCGACCTCGGCGTGCTCGCGCGCGGTGAGCTCCTCCACCGCCTTGCGGGCCCCGCGGACGGCGATCGCCACGCTCATGAGCGTCGGGTTCATGGTGGTCGCCGTCGGGATGAGACCGTTCCCGCCGACGACCAACCCGTCGTAGCCCCAGACGCGCGAGTACGGGTCGGCGACGGAGGTGCCGTCGTCCGCGTCGCCGGTGCGCATCGTGCCCTGGTAGTGGAGGCTCGACCCGTTCGGCAGGAGGCGCGGCTCGGCCACGAAGGTCCCGAGCGCCGCCCCGGCCCGTCGCAGGTGCTCCGTACCGGCCTCGATCTCGGCCTTCTCAGCGTCCGTCAGCTCGTACCGGATCGTCATGTTGGGGAAGCCGCGGTAGTCGAGCTCGCCATCGTCGAAGGTGACACCGTCCTCGAAGCGCGGCTGCTTGCGCATGCCGTACCCCATGTTGACGAAGCCCCAGCGGTTGCCCGAGGCGGGGTGCTCGGGGTCGAGCTGGAACGGCGGATTCTCGGCGTACATCACCTGCAGCGAGAACGGGTGGTCGGGCTCCGAGAAGGGGATGCGGTTCACCGCGGCGACCGGGTCGGCCGGGTTGGTGGCGCGGCGGGCGAGTTCGGCGTCGAGCTGCTCCTCGGTGGCGTAACGGCTCATCCGCTCGCTGTCGAGGGCGACCGTCGAGATCACCACGGGGTGCTCGGTGAGGTAGTGGCCGAGAGCCCGCGGGCGGATGCCCGACGCCCACAGTAGCTGCGGCGAGCGGAAGGCGTCGGCCGCGACGACCACCAGGTCGGCTGGGACGAACGAGGTCTCGCCGGTGCGGAGGTCTTGGACGGTGACGCCGGTCACACGCGGCCCGTCGTGCTCGACCCGGCGGACCAGGGTGAGGTCGCGCAGCTCGAACCGCTCGGCCAGGGGGTTCCCGGCCTCGATCAGCGGCCCGAGCACGACGTCCGCGCCGGCCCAGCGCATCGACCCGTCCGGCTGCGGGTCGCCCGACACCGGGAGGGTCGACGGACCGTACCCCTCGGGCAACTCCGCTCCGAACTCCTCCGCGAGCAGGCTGCGGATCGCGGAGCCGATGCCGGAGTCGCCGAAAGCGGAGTGCTGCACGTGGAGGAGCGCCTCAGCTTCCGCGACCAGTCCCTCCCACTCGTCGTCGGGGATGAACGGGATGCGCTCGCTGAACGCGGGGGCCGGGGTGGCGCAGGTCCAGTGCGCTCCCATGCCGCCCACATTGGTGGAGGCGGCGGCCGCCGGGAAGGTCGGCGCGTGCCCCGACCCCTCGCCTCCGAAGTCGATCAGGTGCGTGCCGCCGCGCGCCGTGAACATGCCCTCGACCACGGCGGACTCGGGGATGCCGAGCGACGAGCGGAACGATCCGGCCTGCGGCCCCTGCGACCGCTCGCGGGCCAGCTCCTTCGCCTCCGGGTCGGGGATGTTGCGGACGCTCTCGCCGGGGACGTCGGTCAGCTGAGGACCGGCCTCGAACATGACGACGCGGGCGTCGGGGACGCCCTCCAGCAGCAGCCGGGCGTAGGCGGAGCCGATCGGCCCGCTCCCCACGATGGCGATGGTCGGTGAGTCGGTCATGGTGTCTCTCCTTCGGGACGGATGGTTCGGGTCGGGGACGTCGGGGTGCCGATCCCGCCGACGGCGGACGCCGTGGCCACTGCCGGGTCGAGGTCGGCGGAGGCCGGCGGCGTGGTCGCCTCATCGCTGAGGCGCCCCGGCGGAAGCAGCAGCGAAGCGACGAGCCCGACCGCGTAAGTGATCGCCAGGCCCGCGAAGACGGGAGCGAACACGTCGTGGTAGATGCCCGCGACTTGTAGCTGCAGCTGGGGCTGGAGGGCGTGCACGGCCGACGGCGTCAGCGTGCGCGGGTTGAGCGACGCGGGGAGCAGCGCGGCGACGCCGGCCGCGATCACCCCGCCGATCAGCGCCGTCGTCACCGTCGCCCCGACCTGCCGGACCAGGTTGACGGTCGCGGTGACCGTCCCGGTCTCGCGCCGGGGAGCCGCGCTCTGAACCACGGCGACGATGAGGCTCATGAAGCACCCCGTGCCAAGCCCCACGACGGCCATGACCGCGGTCGGCACCCACAGCGGGAGGAACGCGGGGAGGAACGCCATCACCGTCAGCCCGGCAGCGCCGATCGCCGTGCCGAGCACAGGAAAGACGCGATACCGGCCGGTGCGGCTCGCGAGCCAGCCGGACGCCAGGTTGCCGACGAGCATGCCGAACACGGTAGCGATCGGGACCACGCCCGACACTGTGACACTCACGCGGTAGGCGAGCTGGAAGTACGTCGGAAGGTACGCCGTGATCGAGAACAGCCCGATGCCGACGACCGCCGAGACCGCCATGCCCGCGGCCATGGTGCGGTCGGCGAAGAGGCGGAACGGCACGAGGGGGTGCTCCGCCCGCAGCTCCACGACGACGAACACGGCAGCCGCTGCGGCCGCAGTCGCGAAGAGGGCCGTGGCCGCGCCTCCCAGTGCCGCATCGCCGACCCAGGTCACGCCGAGCACGAGCGAAACCAGCGTGACCGCGAGGAGCGCCGCGCCCGCGAGGTCGAAGCGCCCGGTCGGTTGTCCCTCCACGTGCGGAACAGCGATCGCGGCGAGGACGAACGCGGCGATCCCGACCGGGGCGTTGACCCAGAAGACCCACTGCCAGCCCCAGAAGTCGGTGATCAGGCCGCCGAGCACCGGGCCGATGAGGATCGCCACGGGGAAAGCCGCGCCGATCAGGGCGAGGTACTTGGGCCGCTCACGCGGGGTCGTGGTGTGCGCGATGATCGTCTGCGGCATCAGCTGGAGGCCCGCGGAGCTCATGCCCTGCACCCCGCGGGAGGCGATCAGCCACCCCATGCTCGTCGCGAATCCACAGGCGACCGAGGCCAGGACGAAGACGATCAGCGAGACGAGGAAGACCGCGCGCGGACCGACGATGTCGCCGAGTTTGCCGAGCACCGGCAGGAGCACGGTGCTGGCGAGCGTGTAGCCGACCACGATCCACCCCATGTGCTCGAGGGCGCCGAGCCGCCCGGCGACCGTCGCAAGGGCTGTGCTGACGATGGTGTTGTCGAGCGCGCCGAGGAACGACACCGCGAGGAGGGACGAGACGAGGAGGCGGAGCTTGAGTCGTGAGAGCGGCATACGCGAGGCACCCGAACGATCGGGCCATCGACGCGACGGGATGTGCCCCCGGTTCGCGACCTCGCGACGGGGATCGGGCCTCAGCCCCAACGTCAGGTCCATTTTATGCGATCTTTCGACGCATTTCAACTAAAGATGGGCTCGAAGACCCTGGTCGCCGCTCAGGAGTGCGCCGTACAATTGTCCGTACGAAGGAAGGAGGCTGCTGACGTGGCTGCGACTGCGCGCATGGAATTTCGGGTCAGCCCGGCGGGCCGGGCCCGGATCGAGAGAGCGGCCGAACTCGCCGGCGAGCCGGCCTCTACTTTTGCGCGCAACGCCGCGGAGGAACGCGCCGAGCAGGTGCTCCGTGAATACGAGGCGACCACGCGAGTTCCAGCCGAGTACTTCGACGAACTTTGGGATGCGTTGAATGCTCCAGCTGAGCCCAACGCTCCGACCCAGGCCGCCTTCGAGCGACTCCGCGCCTTAGCCCGTGGCTGATGGGCTGCCGTCCGAACGCTTCGAACCGGAAGTCCACGACGCTTCAGAGTTCACGTGCGGCGTGAACGTTATGGACGCGTGGCTCCGCGACAATGCCGCGGATGCCGCACGCCGTAGGACATCGACCACCTGGGTGTGGGCTGATGACAGTCGAGTCGTCGCCTATTACTCACTCTCAGGCCACAAGGTCGCGCGCGGTGAGGTTCCGCGAGACATCGGCCGCGGTGGACCGCAAGAGATCCCAGCGGTACTCATCGGCAAGCTCGCGCTCGACCAAAGTCGTCAAGGTCAGGGCCTCGGAGGGCTGCTCCTCGCAGACGCCTTGACTCGATTCCTCGCTGCTACGCAGATCGTGGCGGCCCGACTGGTTGTCGTCGATGCGCTCGACGACGACGTCGCTCGGTACTACGAGCATTACGGGTTCGACCGCGTCCCCGGCAGCCTCCGCCTGGTCCGGAGGGTCAGCAGCATTGAAGCCGACTTCGGCGGTACGCTCCCGGGCTTGTGACGCCCGGTTTGCTTGCGCTCCAGTTCCCTAATTCGTGCCTGGCCGCTCGGCAGGTGACGTGCTCAAAGACCTCACCGTAGCCAGGAGACGAGGCATACGATCGCGCCATGACCAACGCAGTGAGCGTGTATCTGAGCACGATCGAGGGTGCCGATCGTGCCGCGCTCGAGCGCGTCTACGCGATCGCGCTTCGAGTGGTACCTGAGGCGGAGGAGGGCACCAGCTACGCCATGGCTGCCCTGCTCTACCGTGGCAAGGGCCTGATCGCAGCGGTACAGGCGAAGAAGTTCCTGTCCCTCTACCCGTTCAGCGGCCGGGTCATCGCCGGAAACCTCGACCTGCTTGCCGATTTCGAAACAACAAGGGGAAGCATCCACTTCTCCGCGGAGAATCAACTACCGGATCCCGTCTTGCGCCGCATCGTCATCGCACGACGAGCCGAGATCGACGAAAGCGTGCGATAGAACCGCTTCCGGACTGTCGGCCACCTGCCAACCCCTCACTGGCAGTTCGCGCCACGGTTCCCGACGAGAACCGGTGAAGGATCCTCTAACGGGACGGCTTGCACGTTGTGGCTCGCGCGCCCCGCGGACAATCTATGTGGCGGAGATCACGGACAATCCGCTGGCGAAAGCGCCTGAGAACAGCTGATTGCGACAATCTGCTGAAGGCGCCGACACGAGCCCACCGCTGTCAGCGGCTTGTAGCCAACCGAGCCTGGCGTGTACGTCCTGGCACCGTCGGGCGCAATCAGCAACGCGCAAGGTCGATGTGCGGCGCCACGGAAGCACGTCAATGGACGTTGTAGACGACAACTCCCGAGACGATCAGCGCGATCCCCACTAGCACGACCGCCCACACGGGGACAGGCGAGCGGGGCTTTCCGGCCGCGACTCGTCGGTCCCCCCGCCGTCGATCCATCCGCAGAAGCCACGGTTGCAGGGCAATCCCAACACCCCCGAGGGCAAGAAAGACAATTCCAGCCAGTCCCGCATCAATTGCACCTGACTCTTCGGCGACGACACATACCCGCGAAGCTAACCTTTGATGATCCGCTTGAGCGCCATATTCAGCTTCGGTCGGTGGAATGATTCCGTTTCGATTGCGAGCAGAGACTCGATGGGGGCCGTCGCGGTCGGCTCACGCAAGAGGCCCAACGCGTGCGCAGCCGAGGAGTACACCCCGTCGGTCCGGTCTTCCAGCAATTCCATCAGCACTGGCACGGACTCGTCTCGGCGCTTCTTAAACCGGCCGAGCGCCTCTGCAGGAAGCTTTCGCGCGCTCCCGTTCTTGGGATTGGCGACGATCTCGATGAGAGCATCGACATCGTCCACGGAAGCAACCCGCGCAAACGCGTTTGCAAGCTTGAACCGTCTCGAGTCCGGCCCCGGATCGCTATCCGGGTCTACGCGAGCGAACTCCTCGATCAGCGCCCTTTTGCCGCCGGGTTGCGCCCAACGGTCGCTCAAGATCTCCGCAACCTCGCCAACGACAGTGAGGTCGTGGATCTGAGACAGCGAGCGAGCAAGAATCGGCACAGCCCGATGATCGGGATGCAACCTCAACTGCGACAGTCGGTCGCCCTCGAGCCTTACCCCGGCCCCCCGCAGGTCAGCGATCAGCTCGGCTGTGGCACGCGCATACGATTCAAACGCCGCCTTTCTCCGAAGCAGGAACTCGTAATAGTCCTCCACATCCGTATGCGGGTTGGGTAAGTTCGCCCCGAGCTCAGCCGCCAGGGCGAACACATCATCGAAGGTCACCATCCGATCACTCCACCGTGAACTGGAATGTCGCCTTCTTTGGGCCTCGCATGCCTCGCCCAGTCACGGATCGTATCCACGTGGGCGTTATCGAACTCGGTAACCGATGCGATCGGACGGGGCTTGGACCACAACGGTGTGATCGGGCTGTAGAGCTCTGCTCCACGGCTGGTCTCCCACTGCACGAAGACATAGCCCTTGGTTACCCGCCGGATCTGTCTGAGCGGAATGCGCCTGTCCCAAAGCATTCCCCGAATGATGAGATCGTCACCCCGGCGAGTCGCCCCCGCATAGAGAACCCATCTCGCAGCGAAATAGCTCGACGAAAGCGCGAGAACAGCACAGACAAATACAGCGCCAGGAGTTGGCTCCGCCATCCACGTTTGTACTGATACGGCGATAATGACACCGGCTGGCAGAAGGGCTCCGAACCGCTGTAACCAATGCGGCCTCAATAGGATCGGCTGGTTGTCGTGTGCCGGTGGTTCCAAGTCTCAGCTCCAGTCTCAGAACGCGAAGCGCCCGCTCCAAGAGTTTAGGCCTGCACGTATGGCCAACGGGGCAAATCGAAGTCGACAAGGTTGCGGCTGCGACAGGACGGCCGCGAACCGATCATTGGCCATCCGAGCAGTGATCACCCGAGCGGTTCGCCGACCCGAGACCGCTCGCGGAGTCGCGGCCGCTGACGCGCCGCAGCGACCGCGGGAGCGGGCACCGACGCACCGACTGTGTTCTCCAACGTGCCGACGCCCTCCACGACCATCGTCACCACATCGCCCTCACGCAGCGGCGCCGGGTCGAGCGCGCCGCGCCTCCCCCAGAGCTCGGCGAGGCAGCCGCCGTTGCCGGTCGTGCCGGAGCCCAGCACGTCGCCCGCGACCACGCGCGAGTTGCGGGAGGCGTAGGCCACGAGCTCGGGGAAGGGCCAGCCCATGTTCGAGACGAGATCGTGGCCGATGACCGTGCCGTTGACCGAGACCTCGGCGCGGACGGCGAGGAACCCCTCCCCGTCGACGTACTGCTCGAGCTCGTCGGCCGTGACGATCCACGGGCCGAGGCTCGTGCCGAAGTCCTTGCCCTTGGAGGGGCCGAGCCGGACCTTCATCTCGCGCGACTGCAGGTCGCGAGCCGACCAATCGTTCATGACCGTGTAGCCGAAGATCGCGTCGCCCGCCGCGGAGGCGTTGAGGTTCGATCCGCCCGCCCCTCCGATCACCGCCGCCAGCTCGAGCTCGAAGTCGAGCCGCTCCGACACGGGCGGCCGGAGGGTCTCGCCCGGAGCCAGGACCGTGTGCGGGTTCGTGAAGTAGAAGGTCGGCGCCTGGTACCACTCCGGGACGACCTCGCTCTTGCCGTCGACCGACGCGCTGACTCCCTCCACGTGCTCCTCGAACGCGACGAAGTCGCGGATGGAGGCGGGCACCAGCGGGGCGAGCAGGGTCACGTCCGCCAGGGCCGCGCCTCCCTCACCCGACGCACGCTCGTGCAGAACACGGGCCGCATCGAGACCGCCCGCGAGCACGGAAGCCGTCGTGACGCCATCGGGGAACGGGACGACGCGGTCGTCGATGACGAACCCCTCCCGGGTTGCGCCGTCGTGCGTCCAGCGTGCGAGCCTCATGCGCGCACCGCCTGCGCGAGCAGCGCCTCCGCGTTGCCGCTCAGGATGCGCTCCTCCACCTCGCGCGGCAACCCGACCGACCGGACGAAGCCCACCGGGTCGTCGGGCCCCATGTCGAACGGGAAGTCGCTCCCCATCACGACCTGCGAGGCACCCGCGACGGCCAGCAGCTGCCTGAGCGCCAGCGGGTCGTGGACGACGGTGTCGAACCAGATCCGGCGCAGGTAGCTCGACGGCTCGTGGGCGCAGCCGTGGGCCTCCGGGCGCACGCGCCAGGCGTGGTCGGAACGCCCGATCGCGGTCGGGAGGTAGCCGCCTCCGTGTGCGGCGACGAGCCGCAGCCCCGGGAAGCGGTCGAGCACGCCGCCGAAGATGAGGTGCGACAGAGCGACCGCGTTCTCGACCGGCTGCCCCACGGTGTTGGAGAGGTAGAAGCGGTCGAGCCGCTCGTCGAGGCTGCAGCCGAACGGGTGGAGGAACACGACGGCTCCCAGCTCCTCCGCACGCGCCCAGAACGGGTCGAGTCGCGGGTCGGAGAGCTCCACATCGCCGGCGAACGACGAGATCTCGACCCCCGCGAGCCCCCGGCCGAGCACAGCGTCGTCGAGCAGCTCGGGAATGCGCGACGGATGCTGCAGCGGGACCAGGCCCAGCCCGGTCAGCCGGTCGGGGGCCCCGGCGACGTGCTCGGCCGTGACGCGGTTCGCCTCCGCGGCGATCCACACGGCGAGCTGCTCCTCGGCCCACGGGTAGAAGTGACTCGGGGAGGGACTGACCCACTGGCGCTCGACGCCCTGGGCGTCCATCGCCGCAAGCCGCGCCCCGAGGTCGGTCAGTCGCGGGAATCGCTCGCCGATCATGCGGCCCGAGGCGGCCAGGCTCTCGGGTCCGTTGCGTCGCGCCTCTAGGGCCTGCGCCTCCGCGAACGCCTGGGGGGCCCGGCGCTCGACCTCGGCCTGCAGGGAGGGGAGGAGGAGGTGCGCGTGAACGTCGGTCACGCCTCCCGTCGCGGCGTTCATGCCGGCTCCGCCATCTTGTGCGCGATGCCGAAGATCAGGCCGGGCGCGTCCGCGTCGCGGTCGCCCTCGATCTGCCACCGGCCGAGCTGGACCGACGCCTCCACGACCGCGTGCGCCCGCGGGATGCGGCGCGCATGGAACTCGTCCCACAGGGACTGGTCGAGCGTGTCGCGGGAGGTCAGCAGCTCGCCGAGCACGAAGGCGTCCTCGAGGGCCTGCGCGGCTCCCTGCGCGATGGTGGGCGGGCAGCTGTGGGCGGCGTCGCCGATGATGACGACGCGGCCGCGGTTCCAGGGCGCCTCCACGATGTGGGAGGTGAACCAGGTGTAGTTGACATGCGCGCCGGCCGCGAGGTCCGAACGGATCTGCTCCCACGGCCCCTGGTAGGCCTGCGACTCCTCGAGCATGATGCGGGCCGCCTGGTCGTCGTCGACGCCGACGCGGTCCTGCGCCTTCTCGACGAGGAAGGCGTACATCGTGTCCTCGCCTGTGGGCGTATAGCCCGCGATGTAGACCGGCCCGCCGTAGTAGAGCTCACTGCGGGTGACCTCGGCCGGGCGCGAGACGAACGACCGCCAGATCCCCATCCCGGTCGGCTCGGGGGTGGTCTCGATGCCGATCAGCCCGCGCACGGTCGAGTTGAGGCCGTCGGCGCCGATGAGGAGGTCGAACTCGCCCGCGGGCTCGCCGTTGACCTCGACGCGCACCACGTCGCCGGCCTGCTCGACACCGGTCACCTTGCTGCCCCAGTGCACGCGCACACCGAGCTGCTCTGCACGCTCGAACAGGATGCGAGCGAGGTCGGGGCGGTACATGCCCATGGCCGCCGGGTAGTCCGGGCCCCCGGTCTTGACGTCGGGCAGCTCGGCCACGATCGGCGCACCCGGGCCCGGCGCGCGGAGGTTGAGGCCCTCGAACACGTAGCCCGCGTCGCGCACCGCCTCCCAGACGCCGAGGCGGTCGAAGACGCGCAAGGCGTTGCCCTGCAGGGTGATGCCCGAGCCGAGAGCGCTCAGCTCCGGCTTCGCCTCGAAGACGTCCACCTGGGCGCCCGCCTCGGCGAGGAGGATCGCCGCGGCCATCGCCGCGACGCCGCTGCCGGCGATCGCTGTCCGGTCGACTGCTGTCATGTCAGACCTCTCTGTTCTCATGGATCTCTGGTGCTGCCGGCTCTGGTCCGCGTCGATCAGAGTACGGCGATGGGGTTGACGGGCGACCCGACCGCGCCGGTGATGCGCAGCGGCGCAGCGGTCAGGAGGAACTCGTACCGGCCGAGCTCCGCGCAGGCCTCGGCCAGCTCCTCCAGGTCCCACAGCTCGCCGATAGTGAGCCCGATGTTCGGGATCGCGACCTGATGCAGCGGCTGGAAGGCCGGCACGTCGAACTCGTTCGGCCGGACCTCGAAGCCCCAGGTGTCGGTCGCGATCGCCGCGATCTCGGTGTCGTGGAGCCAGCCGGCCGTGGTCAGCGAAAGGCCCGGGGCCGCGCCTCCGGCGTAGTCGCCCCAGCCGTCGCGGCGGGCGCGGGCGAGGTGGCCCGTGCGGATCACGACGATGTCGCCGCGCCCGACAGAGCTGGAGGCGCCCTGCGCCTCGATGCAGGAGCGCAGCTCCGCGGGCGTGATCGCATAGCCGTCGGGCAGTTCGCCCGTCTCCGGGTTCAGGTGGCGGCCGAGGTCGAGCAGCACACCGCGCGAGACGATGACCCCGGCCGCGTGCTCGATGCCCGTGACGAGGTCGCCGTCACTCGTGACGACGTCTCCCGCACGACGACCGTTCCAGGCGCGGCCGTGGTCGAAGATGTGGCCGAGGCCGTCCCACTGGGTGGAGCACTGGAGGGGCATGGCGATGACGTCGTCCGCCCCTCCCAGCCCGTGCGGGAAGCCCTGGTTGCCGCGCTCGGCGTCGGTGCCCGTGTCGAGCATCGTGTGCACCGGGTTGGTGCGCCGGCGCCAGCCCTTCTGCGGGCCGTTCATGTCGAACGACTGCGAGAGCGAGACGGCACGACCGTCGCGGACGAGGGCCGCCGCCTCCGCGCGCTTGGCGTCGTCGATGAAGTTGAGTGTGCCGAGGCGGTCGTCGTCGCCCCAGCGGCCCCAGTTGCGGTACGCCTCCGCGCGGGCCGCGATCTCCGCCTCCGGGTCGGTGCGGTCGAGCTCCGACGGATCCTCTGTCGGGGGCTGCCCGGTACCGGTCCGGGTGTTGGTGTCCGTCATCGCTGACGCTCCTCCTTCTTCTCATCGACGCAGCGCACGACCTGCGTGCCGAGGCCCTCGATGCTGCCGGTCATGACGTCGCCGTCGCGCAGGAACCGCTTCCAGTGCTGTCCGTTGCCCGCCGGGCTGCCGCTGAGCAGCAGGTCTCCAGGGAGGAGCGGCATGGTCTGCGAGGCACCCGAGATGAGCGCCGGGAGGTCGAACAGCAGGTCGTCGGTGGAGGCGTCCTGCATCACCTCCCCGTTCAGCTCGAGCCGCAGGTTCAGGCTCGACGGGTCGACGAACGGAGTGGGGACGAGGAAGGGGCCCGTCGGCAGGAACCCGGGGGCGTTCTTGCTCCGGTACCAGTCGGTGCCGATCTCCTTCATGTCCTTGCGGAACACGAGGTCGCGGGTCGTGATGTCGTTGCAGATGGTGTAGCCGGCGACGTGATCGAGCGCCTCCTCGCGGCTCACCCGGAAGGCGGGTGCTCCGATCACGACGGCGAGCTCCAGCTCCCAGTCGTGCACGTCGCTATACGAGGGCAGCGCGAGCGGCACGTCGTCGCCGACCACGCATGCCGGCAGCCCGATGAAGAAGTACGGTTCTCCCTCGGCCTTGCGCCGGTCCATCATGTCGGCGGCGAAGGCGCGCGCCTCCTCGGGTGTCCGGCTGCCGTCCTGCGTCAGGCCGGCGGCGACCAGCTGGATCACGTGCTCGCGGTAGTTCGCGCCGGTCTGCAGAACCTGGCGCGGCTCGACCGGGGCGGTCAACGTGACCTCGGCCAGGTCCCTCCACGGCCCGTCGCCGCCGGCAAGCGACGCGAGACGGTCCCAGTCGGGTGCTGCCAGGAACCCGTTCAGGTCCGCGGCGCCGAGCTCGTCGGGGCCGAGCGGTCGGATGCGCTCGCCGGCGACGAGGCCGAGCTGCACGCGGTCGCCGTCACGGTAGCGCGCCAGGGCGTACGGGGCGTCGAGTCGATCGGTCGTCATCGAGATCCTCCTCGGATGGTGCACGGAGGCGGCCGGTGGATGGATGGGCACGGCCGCCCCCGAGTCGGTCGGCTCAGCCGCGGCCCTGGACGGCGTACGGGTTGAGCAGCGCCTCCTTGATCTCGTCCGGCACGCCCTCCTCCGTGGCGCTCGGGCCGTCGGCGGGCGGGAACGACTCCGTCATCGACATCGGCATCGCGCTGTTGCGGTAGAAGTTGTTCGATCCGAGCGAGGGCTTCCAGGTGTTCGGCTCCCAGTCCGGCACGTAGTTGCGGTAGCCGCCGGTGTTGAGCTCGATCCGGAGGGATGACGGCTCGCGGTAGTAGAGGAAGTTCTGCTCGCCGATGCCGTGGATCGAGGGGCCGTACTCGATCGGGATGCCGTTCTCCATGAGGACGTCGGCGGCGATGAGGAGCTCCTCCCGGGTGTCGACCCAGAAGGCGTAGTGGTTCACGCGGCCGGCGCGGGTCGAGCCGTCGAGGACGACACCGAGGTCATGAGACTTCTCGTTCGTGGTGAGCACCGAGAACACCGAGATCGGGGCCTCGTCGAGCACCGTGCGGGCCATGATGCGGAAGCCGAGGACGTCGTTGTACCACTTCGCGAAGGCGTCGACATCGCTGGTCGCGACGGTGACGTGGTCGAGCTGGCGCGGGGCCCCGGCGACGGAGCTGCGCTTCTCGGGACGGTCGGGGTAGATGGAGGCGACGTGCCCGGGGGCCTGGTGGCGGGTGACATCCCAGTGGAGGGTCATCGAGTGACCCCACGGGCCGACGAACCGGTACGCCCGCCCGATCTTGTGCTGGTCGACCCAGCGCCCCTCCACGCCGGCGGCCTCGAGCCGGCTCACGGCCTCCGTGAGCGCCTCCTCGCTGGAGGTGCGCCAGGCCATCGTCTCGAGCGACGGCTCGTCGCCGGGGACCACGACGACGGAGTACGCGTAGTAGTCGCCCCAGCAGCGGAGGTAGACGCGGCCGTCGACACGGTCCACGACCGTCAGCCCGACCTGCTTGACGTAGAAGTCCACCGAGGCCTCGACGTCCGGCGATGTGATGGCCACGTACGAGAGGTGGGAGAGCAGCTTGATCATCCTCGATCGTTCCTTTCCAAGGGGCGCGGAATCCGCCCGGTTTCCAGGATCGCCGGGCCGCCGGTATCGGGGAACCGCAGTTTGGCTATCCAGCGGATCGGACAGATTTATACATTCCGCGCGGACTTCTTTCGCGGAGAGGCAGAAGGGAGGCGCGATCGCCACACATGTAGGCGTCGCTGTGCGAGAATCGGCCAATGGCGAGCGAGTCAACCCTGCGCTTCGGCGCCCAGACCGACGAGGCGACGAGCCTCCTCCGGATCGTCAACATGGTCCGCTCGGGCGAGGCGACGACCCGCCCGGAGGTGGGCCGGCTCACCGGGCTCGGCCGCGGCGTCGTGACGCAGCGCGTCGACACCGCGATCGCCCTCGGCTACCTGGAAGAGGGAGGCCTCGCCCGCTCCTCCGGGGGCCGCATGCCGCGCACCCTCCGCTTCCGCTCCGACCGCGGCCGCCTCCTCGTCTGCGCGCTCGGTGCCCTCCACATCCGCGTGGGCATCACCGACCTCGACGGCTCGATCATCGCCCACAGCGCGCGCGCCTGGGACATCGCCCGAGGCCCCGCCGAGACGCTCGACACCGCGATCGGCATGATCGACGAGCTCATCGACGCCCACCCCGGTGCCCCGGTCTGGGCGGCCACCGTCGGCGTGCCCGGTCCGGTCGACTTCGCGACGGGCCGGCCGGTCGCGCCTCCCATCATGCCCGGATGGAACGGCTTCGACGTCCGCCGCCGGTTCGAGCAGCACTACGACGTGCCGGTGTGGGTCGACAACGACGTGAACCTCCTGGCCTTCGGCGAGCGCACCCGCCGGTCGGGCGAGCCGATCGACCTCATCTACTGCAAGGTCGGCTCGGGCATCGGCGCCGGCCTCATCTCGCAGGGCCACGTGCATCGCGGGGCGAACGGCGCCGCCGGTGACATCGGCCACGTGCGCGTGCGCGACTCGGAGGCGCTGTGCCGCTGCGGCAAGCTCGGCTGTCTGGAGGCGGAGGCGAGCGGATGGGCCCTGGTCCGGCAGGCGGAACGCGCCCTCGCCGACGGCGCGACCGGCTACCTCGCCGACCGGGTGGAGGCGGGCCAGCCCGTGACCCCGGAGGGCATCTCGATCGCCGCCGAGGACGGGGACGCGCTCGCCATCTCGCTCATCCAGCAGTCCGCCCGACTCGTCGGCGAATCGATCGCGGCCCTGGTCAACATGTTCAACCCGAGTGTCATCGTCATCGGAGGCGCGGTGGCCGCAGCAGGAGAGCTCTTCCTCGCCGAGGTGCGGCAGCGGGTGTACGAGCTGTCGCTCCCCCTGGCGACGCGCGACCTGACGATCGTCAACTCGGTGAACGACGAGCGGGAACCCCTCCGCGGCGGGGCCGAACTCGCGCGCGAGCAGCTCTTCGACGTGACCTTCCCGCGGTGGTTCGCGGCGGGACGTCCGACGATCGAGAACGTGCGGCCCGAGGCGGCCGCCGGTGGGCGGGCGGCGGCCGCGATGGTGGAGGCGGCGGCCGGGCGGTAGGGGGCGCGCCGGCCGGCCGAGCGGTAGGCCAGCCGGGCTTCCCGAGGACGCCGCGGCTGGCGGAGGCACGTTCCGGGCGCGTCGAGCTTCGCTCGGGCGGTTATCCACAGGCGAGGCCGGCGTCCAGCCCGTGAGACGTCGCTCGTGGCCCCCTCAGGCGCGAAACGGCGCCCTGAAGGGGCCATTAGTGCCATCTCAGCCGAGAGCGGACGCGCCGCGAGGGCACGGACGCCCGAGGGCGCATGCGCGCCGAGGGCGCCCCGCTGGCGGAGCCACCCTCCGCGCCGACCGCGCTGCGCTCAGGCGGTTATCCACAGCCGAGACGCGGACCCCGGCCCTGAGACGTCACTCGTGGCCCCCTCACCGCCGAAACGGCCCCCTGAAAGGGCCATTAGTGCCAACTCAGCCGAGGAGGAGTCGCCGCGAGGGCACGGACGCCCGAGGGCGCATGCGCGCCGAGGGCGCCCCGCTGGCGGAGCCACCCTCCGCGCCACCCGAGCTGCGCTCAGGCGGTTATCCACAGCCGAGACGCGGACCCCGGTGCTGAGACGTCACTCGTGGCCCCCTCACCGCCGAAACGGCACCCTGAGGCGGCCACTAGTGCCAACTCAGGCGCGGAGGCGGCGCCGAGGGCGCCCCGCTGGCGCAGCCACCATCCGCGCCGGCCTAGCTGCGCTCAGGCGGTTATCCACAGCCGAGACGCGGACCCCGGTGCTGAGACGTCACTCGTGGCCCCCTCACCGCCGAAACGGCCCCCTGAAAGGGCCATTAGTGCCAACTCAGCGGAGAAGGGAGGGCGGGGAAGGGAGGGCGGGGAAGGGAGGCGGAAGCCCCCATCACTCCCGGCTCGTCGAGAACGCCGCGTCGAAAGCGGCCGCCGGCGGCGTGATCGCGTTCAGCTTCCGCACGAACGCGATCGCCTCGGGCGCCCCGTCGAGGCGGTCCATGCCGGCGTCCTCCCATTCGACGCTGGTCGGGCCGTCGTAGCCGATGGCGTTCAGGGCACGGAACAGCGGCTCCCACGGGACCTGCCCGTGCGCCGTCGACACGAACGTCCAGCCGCGCCGTGGGTTCGCCCACGGGAGGTGCGAGCCGAGCACCCCGTTGCGGCCGTCGAGGTTGGTGATCGACTCCTTCACGTGCACGTGGAAGATGTGGTCGGCGAAGTCGAGCACGAACGCCACCGGGTCCAGCTGCTGCCACATGAAGTGGGAGGGGTCGAAGTTGATCCCGAAGCTCTTACGGTGCCCGATCGCCTCCAGGGTCGCCTTGGCCGTCCAGTAGTCGTACGCGATCTCAGAGGGGTGCACCTCCAGCGCGAACCGGACCCCGACCTCCTCGAAGACGTCGAGGATCGGGTGGAACCGGTCGGCGAAGTCCTGGTATCCCGCGGCGATCCACTCGTCGGAGGCCGGCGGGAACATGGCCACGGCCTTCCAGATCGAGGATCCGGTGAACCCGGTCACCGTCGTCACCCCGAGCGCGGCCGCCATGCGAGCGGTCAGCTTCAGCTCCTCGGCAGCGCGCTGACGCACGCCCTCCGGGTCGCCGTCGCCCCACACCCGGTCGTTGAGAATGTCGCGGTGCCGCTCGTCGATCGGGTCGTCGCATACGGCCTGACCGGCGAGGTGGTTCGAGATCGTCCACACCTTGAGGCCGTTGCGCTCGAGGATGTCCTTCCGCGACTGCACATACTCGGCGTCTTCCCACCGGGAGACGTCGAGGTGGTCGCCCCAGCAGGCGATCTCGAGCCCGTCGTAGCCCCACTCGCCGGCGAGGCGGGCCACCTCCTCGAACGGCAGGTCGGCCCACTGGCCGGTGAACAGCGTGATCGGACGCGCCATGGTCCCCTTCTTCCTGAAGATCCGGCCTCGCGGCGAGGCCCGGTGTGTCGGTTGATCAGACCCGGGCCGCCGCGGCGACGCGGACCCAGGCGGAGTCGTTCGCGGAGCTCGCCTCCACGGCCTCCAGCACCCTTTGTACGCTCAGACCCTCAGCGAAGGTGGGATGCGGGTCCGCACCCTCCGCGATCGCGCCCACGAGGTCGACGACCTGGTGCACGAAGCCGTGCTCGTAGCCGAGCATGTGGCCCGCGGGCCACCAGTTCGCGACGTAAGGGTGGACCGGCTCGGTCACCAGGATCTTCGTGAACCCCTGCACCTCGGCCGGTGCGGTGCGGTCGTAGAACTGGAGGGTGTTGAGGTCCTCGAGGTCGAAGCGCAGCGCGCCGAGCGTCCCCGACACCTCGATCGAGAGCGCGTTCTTGCGGCCGGTCGCGAACCGGGTGGCCTCGAACGAGACGAGTGCACCCTCGGCGAGACGGCCGGTGAAGAGCGCGAGGTCGTCGACCGTCACGTCGCCGTACCCCTCCCCCGCGCTGCCGGAGAGACCCGAGCCCGATGCCTGGAGCGGTCGCTGCTTGACGATCGTGTCGACGACGCCGGAGACCGCCTCCACGGGCTGCCCGGTCACGAACTGCGTCATGTCGATGATGTGCGCGCCGATGTCGCCGAGCGCCCCCGAGCCGGCGTGCTCCTTCTGGAGGCGCCACGCCAGCGGCATCTCGGGGTCGACGAGCCAGTCCTGGCGGTATGCGGCCCGGACCTGCTGCACGCGCCCGACCCTCCCGGCCGCGACCAGATCGCGCAGCAGGGTCACAGCCGGCACCCGCCGGTAGGTGAAGCCGACCATCGCGCGCACCCCGCGCTCGGCGGCGCGGGCGGCGGCGTCGGCCATCGCCTCCGCCTCCTCCACGGTGTTGGCGAGCGGCTTCTCGCAGAGGACGTGCTTCCCGGCCTCCAGCGCGGCGATCGCGATCTCGGCGTGCGAGTCGCCGGGCGTCACGATGTCGACGATGTCGATGTCGTCGCGGGAGACCACCTCGCGCCAGTCGGTGTCCGACTCGTCCCAGCCCCACCGCTCGGCCGAGCGGGCCGTCGCCGCGGCGTCGCGCCCGACGATCACGGCCATCTCGACGCGCTCCGGCAGCGCGAACACCGCCGGAGCCTGCCGCCAGCCGACCGAGTGCGCCGCGCCCATGAAGCCGTGGCCGATCATGGCCACCCGCAGCGTCATGCGAGCACCACGTCGCGCTCGACCGGGACGCGGTTGGTGACGTACCGGCCGGGGCCGCCGTCGACCCCGGGCATGATCTGCATGTACAGGAGGCGCATGGTCAGCACGACCTCGACCGTCAGCTTCTCCCCTGGCGCGGGCACCGGGTTCAGCGGGATGACGATGTCCGGCCGGTCGGCGACGAACCAGAGCGTCTCGGACTGCTCGGGCAGCTCCTCCACGCGGTAGCTCGTGCCGTTCAACTCGAACCGCAGCGACTCCTTCGGGATCTCGACCCCGTCGACGGTGACCGCCACGTCGTCGACGGCCGAGAGCCAGAGGCTCCGGTACCAGGGGATCTGCACCGAGACCGCGATGCCGTCGTCGGTGCGGCGGACATCCTTCTCGGAGAACAGGGAGTTGTGGGTTGCCATGGTGTGTTCCCTACTCGTAGGTGTCGATGAAGGTCTCGTGCGGCACCGGCGGCACGGGCTCGAGCTTCTGCACCGTGCTGGGGCTGTACGGGTGGTTGTGCGAGGGCGCCGGCTCGTCGGCCGGCGGCATGAAGACCGGCTTGCCGTCGTCGCCGAAGTACATGAGGTCGAGGTCGAAGGCGTCCTGGTTCTTCTCGCCGAAGCTGACCCAGTTCTCCTCGAAGGGCGCCCGGGCGAGTTCGTAGCAGCGGAACTTCCAGAACTTCCACTCGCCGTCCTGGCACAGGAAGTCGATGGCGTACTTGCACCAGACCCAGTGCGCCCAGACCTTCTTGCCCTGCACCTCCCCCGGCGAGTACATGTAGTCCGGGCTGTTCTTGGCGACCTCCGGGTCGGTGAGCCCCGACTCGGTGCCCGCCATCAGCCAGACGCCCTTGGCCGTCCTGCCGTCGGCCGCCACCTCGATGACCGGGGTGGTCGTCGCGTGGAGGATCAGCTTGCCGACCGGGGAGGGACGCCCGCGGTGGTACCGCGTCACGCTCTCCCACGTGGTGTACTGCCCGGCGTTGGTGTACCGGGCCCGGATGCCCTCGGTACCCTCCTTGACCCAGAACGGGATGATCTGCTCATCCTGGAAGGCGTTGTGGAGGTACATGTAGCGGCTGAACAGGTTCTCGATCTCGCCGCGGTCGGCGGCTCGGCGGGCGAGAGCGCGCGTCTCGGCGAGCTCCTCCCTCAGCGTGGCCAGCTCCTCGCGGAGCGCGGCGCTCTCGTCGGCGACAGTGTCCGTCATGATGCCCGCTCCCGCTCAGGCCGGAACGCCGGCGACGGCTTCCTCGATCGTGCGCCGCATGAGCGCGTGCTGCTTCCTGACGAGGTCGATCGGGTCGGCCTCGCCGAGGTCCTGGAAGGCGTGTCCCTCCCATTCGCTGGAGAGGTAGCCCTGGTAGCCGCCCTGGACGAACTGGCGGACGATGCGCGGGATGTCCATGGCGGGCTCCTGCCCCTCCGCGTCGAGTCCAAAGAACTTCGCGTGCACGTGGAAGATCTGCGGCATGATGTCCAGCCACTCCTCCGGCGGGACGAGCCCGTGCATGTTGAACGCCAGGCGCGTGAAGGGTCCGAACCCGACCGGGTCGACGCCCTCGCCGGTGAGGTAGTCCTCGAACTTCTGGTTCCTCACGTGCATCGGGGTCGGCTCGTGCCAGATCTCGTCCATGACCGCGAAGTGCTTCTCGTCGAGGCCCATCTTCGCCAGCTGCGAGAGGAGGGTCGGCGACAGGCTGTGCATCGTGGAGGAGAAGTCGGCGGTGAAGCCCAGCCGGTCGCTCCCCAACTCGTCGTACAGCTCGCGGATGCCGACCACCTTGGGGTCGTTCGGCCCCTGCGGCGCGTGGATCTCGTAGCCGAGCCGCTGGTCGTACTTCTCGGCCAGCGGGAGGAGGCTGCGCAGCAGTTCGCGACCCGCCGACCGGATCACGACGCGCTTGAAGCCGAGCGTGTGCGCGGTCTTCAGTTGCCGAGCGAGGAAGTCGTGCTCCTCCTCCGGGGTCATGTCGCGGTCCTTGCGGCGGCCCATGTCGAGGTTGGTGCCCACAGCGCTCGGCTCGAGCTCGTACTTCTCCAGCGAGTCGAACCAGAGCTTGACGAACTCGTCGTCCACGTCGGGGTAGGTGCGCAGCAACTGGGCGATGTTGAACTCGACGCCCGGGCCGATCCCGTTCTCGGCGACGGCCGCGATCAGCGTCTCGGGCGTGTAGAGCCCGGCCGCGAACTCGCTCGTCATCGAGTAGAGGGTGGTGCCGAGTCTGATACCCGTGCCGGCGATGCCGTTCGGTTCGTTCTCGCTCATGCGGTCGCTCCTTCGATGCTCGGCAGCCAGGTCGTCAGCTGCGTCCGTGCCTCCGTGGCGTCGGTGACCATGCGGCTCCCGGCGTTCTGCGCGGCCGACCGCTGTACGGCCTGCTCGTCGCGGATGATCTCGAACGGCGACTGCCAGTAGTTCCAGTGCCACCCCTCGTATTCGCTCGAGATGGCGCCGTTGTAGCCGTTGCGGACGAGGAGCGCGACGAGGTCGCGGACGGGGACCGACGGCTCCTCGTGGTTCTCGTCGATGCCGAAGAACTTGCCGTGCACGTGCTTGATCCACGGCATGATCTCGAGCCAGTCGTCGACCCGCGCCGGACCGAACAGGCCGGTCGCGTTGATCGCGATGTCGATGCCGAGGTCGGGACGCCCGTTCTGCGCGGCGAGCGCGATGCAGCGACCGAAGCGCTGCCCGTGGTCGGCCTGATCGGCGGGAGGGCCGGCCCGGTAGAACTCGTCCCAGAGGGAGACGATCTTGCCGAGCAGCTCCTCGGAGGCGCCGCGCCGACGGTACGCCTCGATGAGCGACGGCGCGAACCCGGCGGTGGTCGCACCCCAGTCGGCGGTGAAGCCGAGGAACGGAGAGCCGACCTTCTCGTAGCGGTCGCGCAAGGCGAGGATGCGCGGGTGCGACGCGTACTGGTCGGCGTGCACCTCCAGGGCGAGCGTCACGCCGTAGCGCTCGGCCACCGGGGCCAGCGCCTCCATCGAGTCGGGCGTGATCGAGATCTGCACGCGGGCGATCGGGAAGCCGAGCTTGGCGGCGGCCTCGATCTGCTTGCGCATGTACTCGATGAGCTCGTCCTGGTTCAGCAGCCGGTCGCGGTGGATGCCGATGTCGGCGTTGATGGCGAGGGAGGTCTGGACGAGCCCGGTCTCCGCGATGAGGTCGCGGAAGCGGCCGGCGAAGGCGTCGTCGATCGCCGGGAACCCGCGGAAGCTCGAGAAGCCGATGATCTCGAGGCCCGGGCCGTAGCCCTCGGCTGCGACCTTCCGGATCAGTCCGTCGAGGTCGTACTCGCGACCGTGGAAGGCCCGGGTGAAGCTGTAGAGGGTGACGCCCTGGATGGGCGCTCCGAGGGTGCTGTCGCTCATGCGCTGACCGCCTTCATGCTCTTGCTGTCGTGCTCCTCGATGTGGAGCACCTCGTCGTCGCCGATGACGATGTACGGGATGTACAGCTTCAGGTCGACGTCGACGGTGTGGTCGTCGTCGCCTTCGACCGGGATGTCACCGGAGAGCACCGCCGAGTCGAGCGGGAACCACCACTCCTCGGTGTCGTCGGCCATCTCGGCGAAGGGCCGCTCGCGGCCGTTGAGCTCCCAGCGGAGGGTCTCGGCCGGAGCGGCGATGCCGTCGACCGTGAGGGTGGCGCCCGCGATGCAGGACGCCGGGAGGGCGCGATACCAGGGGATGCGCACCTCGACCGCGGCCCTCCGGCCGTCGGTGCGGAGCGTGCCCTGCTCGATGATGCGATCGGGGATCACCATGTCTCCTTGACTACTTTGTCCGGTTTACTTCAGAATAACGTCAGAATTAGACGTAAGCAAGCGTTCCGTCCCCGAGAGCTCCGAGGCGATGCGCCGGGCGCCCTTCACCGCGAGCGCGACCGAGGTCAGCGTCGGGTTGCAGGCGGTGGCCGTCGGGATGACGCCGTTGCCGGCGACGAACAGGCCCGGGACGCCCCAGACCTCGCTGTCCGGGCCGCAGACGCTCCGGCCGTCGTCCGTCTCACCCACGCGCGTGCTGCCCTGGTAATGGAGGGAGGCACCGAGCGGCATCGTGAACGGCCGGTCCCCGATGGGGTCGCCGACCGCCTTCGCGAGCTCGACGATCTCCGCCTGGGCGCGCTCGATCACGGCACGGTCGCGATCGGTGAGCGTGTAGTGGAGGCGCATCGCGGGCATCCCGTACCAGTCCCGCTGGTCGTCGCTGAACTCCACGCGGTCGTCCCACTGGAGATCCTTCGCGCAGAACAAGCCGAGCCCGACGATCGAGCCGGGCACGACCGGGTCGTCGTCGGCGAGGGGGATCGGGGAGGCGTCCAGCTGCATGACCTGGCCGTGGAACGGCATCGCGTCGGTGTAGGGCACCCAGCTGACGCCGCTCCGCTCGCTGATCGCACCGTCGATGACCTGGTCGGCTCCGACGTCGTCGGCCCCGGCTGCGACCTCGGCCGTGGCGACGCTCTCCGCATCGCGGATGCGGGTCGCGTAGACGACCTGGGTCTGGTCGTTGAGCATCCGGCCGAGAGCGGGAGGCCGGATGCCGCTCGCAAACAGCACCTGGGGGGTGCGCAGGGCATCGGCCGCGACCACGACGAAGGGTGCGCGCACCGTGTGCAGCTCGCCCGTGCGGCGGTCGCGCACCTCCACGCCCGCGGCCCGGCCCTCCTCCTGCAGCACCCGCGTGACCAGCGACTCGTCGTACAGGGCGAAGTCCGGGTTGGCGCGGGTCTCGTCGCCGAAGACGACGTCCGAGCCCGACCACACGAGGCGGCCGTCGTCGCGGCGGTGGACGGCCAGCGGCATCCGCTGCACACGCCGCTCCGGCGGTCGGCCGCCATCGACGACGGCGCCCAGCCGTTCCCGCACGAGCGCGGTGAAGGGCGCGCCGTCGAACGCGTCCGTGGTCACTCCGAGCAGGCGGTCGGCCTCGTCGAGCAGCTCGTCGAGCTCGGGGAGGAATGCGATGCGCTCGCTGTCGCCGGGCCTCGGGCACGCCCCCGTCCAGTGCGCGCCCATCCCGCCGACGTTGCTCGAGAAGGCGGCGACGGGGAGGCCGTCCTCGCCCGCCTCCTGGTATCCCTCCTCGAGCAGGTACGTCCCGGGGCGTGCACGCCGCAGACCAGCCGTCACGGCACCGGGCGAGCTGACGGTCGCGGCCCCGGCGCCCGGTCCCTCCGAGCGGTCCTGTGCCGCGGCGCGGAGCTCGGGGTCGGCGATGTTCTTGACGTGGGCGCCCGGCGGGTTCGAGACCGTCGGGCCCACTTCGAACAGCGCGATGGAGGCGCCTGGCGCCTCCTCGCTCAGGATGCGCGCGTACGCGGCTCCGGTCGGCCCACTGCCGACGATGACGACGTCGACCGCGTCGGGGTAGCGGCCGGTCATGCCGTCGCCGCCAGTTCGCGGATGAGCTCGACCGACGCGGCCGACTCCTGGGTGGGGTAGTACTCGAGGCCGATCGGCCCGTCGTAGCCGGAGGCGCGCAGGATGTTGAGGCGCTCCTCCCAGTTCAGGTCGCCCGAGCCCGGCTCGCCGCGCCCGGGGGCGTCTGCGAGCTGGACGTAAGCGATCAAGCCGCGGGCGTTCTCGAGCTCGGCGGCCATGTCCTCACCCTCGACGGCGGAGTGGTAGATGTCGTACAGCACGCCGAAGAACGGGGAGTCGACGCCGCGGGCGACGTAAACCGCCTCCGCCGTGCGGTCGAGGAGCGAGCCGGGGTGGTCCACGCGGATGTTGACCGGCTCCAGCGCGAGTGTGATGCCCGAGCCGTCGATCTGCTCGATAGCCTTCTGGTAGATCTCGACCAGCTTGTCGAGCTGGACCTGGCGCTTCCAGCCGCCGAAGCCCGTGCCGCTGCCGACGACGATGCGCGGGCAGCCGAGGTCCTGCGCGATCGCGACGCCCTCGTCGAGCTTGCGGTAGAACTCGGAGTGGTCCCACGGCGGGATCATGAACTGGGTCCGCGGCTCGGAGAGCTGCGCGGTGAGTTTCGTGCCCGTCTCCTCGAGGGCGGCCTTCAGCGCGGGGAGGTCTTTCGGCGTCGCGGGTGCGTCGACGCCCGTCGGGCCCCACATCTCCACGGCGGTGAAGCCGGCGGCCGCGGCCGCGCGCACACGGTCGTGGTAGTCGCCCGCCTCGGTGAAGAGCAGTTCGATGTTGGGAGCGAGCTCGTACATGGGTTCTCCTGTTCAGAACATGGGATGGTCGTTGGCGGAGCGGTCGGGCACCGGCTGGAGCACGTCCCAGTGCTCCACGATGCGGCCGCCCGCGAAGCGGTAGATGTCGGCGACGGCGGTGTCGGGCCTCCCGGGGCCGGACGCCTTGACGTGCACCATGGCGAGGTCGCCGTCGACGAGGATCCGCTGGATCTCGAAGCGCGCGTCGGGGCTGCCCTCGAATTTCGGGGTCAGTCCCTCCACTGCTGCTGCCGGGCCGTCGGGGAGGCCCGGGTTGTGCTGGGTGTAGTCGTCGGAGACGAGGTACGCGAACGCGTCGGCGACCCGCTTCTGCGTGTAGAAGAGGTCGCAGAAGCGCTCGAAGGCGGCTCGGTTGTCGGTCATCGTTCCTCCTCGGGCCGCAGCGGCGCGAGCGTGACCGGGCCGAGGAGCCCGGTCGGCTCCTGCTGAGCGAAGGCGGAGAAGAAGTCCGGCTGCGCCTTCGCCAGCGTGTTGACGACCTCCACCTCGATCGAGTTGTGCGCGGCGAGCACGCCGTCGGGGACGCCGAAACGGTAGGGAGGCGCGATGCGCGTTCCGAGATCGACGCCGTTGAGGCGCACGGTCGCGAGCTCGTACACGTCGCCGAGGTCGAGACTGTGGGGGCCCATCGCCTCGCTCTCGGCGGTCTCGAAGGTCGCCGTGTACCGCGCGGTACCGGAGAAGCGCGGCAGGAGGTCCGGGTCGCTGAGCGGCCGGAGTTCTGACAGCTCGTGCCACTCGGCGAAGGAGGCGCCGGCCCCGGCGGTCGCGACGTGCCACGTGGGTGAAAGCGTCCAGGCCGTTCCCCGGCCCGCGGCGGGCGCGACCGCGAGTCCCTCCCACGCGGAGGGGTCGCCGGCGATGAGAAGGACCGCGTCACCCGGCGCGAGCTCCAGGTCGACGGAGGTGCCGGAGCGCGTGGCGCGAGTCTGCACGGCGGTCAGCCGACCGGTGAAGGCGTCGAAGGAGACGGCCTGGCCCGCTCGCGGCAGCGTCGCCGCCGACGTCACGGTGTCTCGGGTCGACTCGTTGACGAGCATGACGACATCCGCGTCGCCGAGATCGCGGCGCAGGACCCGCACCGACGGGGCCCGGCGCGCCAGCCGGACGGCGCGGTCCGTCATCGCCGACGCGGCCTCGGCCAGTCTGCGCTGCGGCAGCGCACGGAAACGGACCTGCAGCGAGTCGGCATCGGAGCCGAGCACCTCCGGGACGGAGTCGACGAAGACCACGGGAACGCCGGCGTCGTCGAGCCGGAGCAGGTGCGCCGCGACGTGCTCCGGGAGGAAGGCGCTCCCGGGGACGATCAGCGCGTCGTAGGTCTCGCCTCCCAGCCGCATCGCTCCTCCAGCGGCAGGCGAGGCCTCGGCGGCCTCCGCGCCGCAGAGCGCGTCGGCCGGGACGATGTCGGCGTCGAGCTGCGCCTCCATGAGCAGGCGGAGCGGGCGCTCGCTCGGCATCGCGTCGCCCAGCCACTCGGCCTCCGCGTGATAGAGCACGGCGAACGGGGCGACATGGGTGCCGCCCTGGAGGAGGTGGCTGAGCCGGTTCGTGTACGCGCTGAGGAGGTGCTGGTGCGGGTACTGCGGGTTCTGGCCGTTCGCGTAGAAGTGCGGCGGGCAGTCGAGGTCGGGGAACGGCGCCGGCGAGAACGCGTGCGGCACCACGTGGGTCACGCCGCGGACGAGCAGGTGGTTGGTGAGCCAGGTGAAGAGGCGCAGCCCCGCATACCAGCCGTAGGCGCCGATCGTCTCGCACATCGAGCGGCCCTGCTTGAGCGGGTCGACATGGGCGGCGGAAGAGGCCAGCTTCGCTAGCCCGAAGTGGAAGAACTCGCCGTCGGCCGCACCGGACATGTTGCCGAACGGGCCCCGGGAGAACCCGGGCACGACCTGGCCGCCGATGATGTCGACGCCGGCCATGTCCTGCCCGGCCATCGCGCGGAAGTAGTGTCCGGCTCCGGGCCCGAGTCGCGCGTGCGACCCGTTGTCCTCGATCACGTGGCCGATGTACTCGACACCGTGGGCCCGGCACCAGTCGCCGATCCGGCGGCTGAAATTCTCGGAGTAGAGCCGGGTGACCGCGTCCATGAAGGTGTACCGCACCTCCCGCTCGTGCCCGCCAGCGGGAGACCACAGCAGGGGCAGGAGGAGGGCCGGGTCGGTGCCCAGCCGCTCGGCGAGCGCGGCAGCGAGCTCGTCGTTCCACGGGAGCGAGACGGGCTTGCCGAGCCGCGAGTCGAAGTCGAAGGTGTCGGGGTCGTTGTAGAGGCCGGGCTCGTCGCTGAAGAACCCGGCGATCGTGTGGCCGAACTCGTCGGCGTACCGGGCGTGGATCGTCTCGTAGACCGCGTCGATGAGCAGCTGAGTGGAGGCGGAGCTCAGGTAGTCGATGTGGTTCGCGTGGTGCTCGCTGCCGCCGCCGGCACCCGCGGTGACGAAGAAGACCCGCCACCAGCCGTCGGGCACGTCCCAGTGCAGGACGCCGTCCGCGATCCGGTCGGTCAGGTCGACGGGGTCGCCGAGCAGCTGCTCGCTGTCCTCGGCGCGCCGGTAGGCGACGACCCTCAGCAGGTCGCCGGGCTCCTGTGCCGCCTCCGGCCCCCAGAACTTGCGACGCTCGACGATGAAGGAGGCGCCCCGCGCGGGACCGACCGCGTCGGTGTAGCGCCGCGAGACGAACCGGCGGCGCGCGTCCGCGGGTGCGTTCTCGACCGTTCCGGCCGCGTGGCCGGTCGGGAAGGTGTCGTCGTCGAAGAACCAGACCTTCATGCCCCGGCGCTTCGCGATCTCGAGCACGGCGTCGACGTCGCGCCACCAGCCGTCGCCGAGGTACTCCGGGTGCGGCCGGGCCTCGAGGATCACGGCGCCGATGCCGGCGTCGCCGATGCGCTCCATCTCCTCGCGGACGACCTCGACCGGGCCGCCCTTCTGCCAGAAGAGGGGCATGATCGCGTTGGGGACGGTTCCTCCCGCCGCTTCCCGCAGGCGTTCGATCGTCATGCTGCCTCCTCCAGGCGCAGGCCGAGGCGGTGCTCGGTGGTGCCGTCGCCCACGGTGAGGGTGAACTCGCCGGGCTCGAGGACGCGACGGTCGCCGTCGGTCCAGAAGCTCAGGTCGTCGCCGTCGATCCCGAACGCGACCCGGGTCGACTCCCCCGGCGCAAGGGTCACGCGGGTGAAGCCGCGCAGACGCCGGACCGGCTGGGTCACGGACGCCACCTCGTCGGTGACGAAGAGCATCACGACGTCGTCTCCGGCCCGGTCGCCGGTGTTGGTCACGGTGACGGCCGCCTCGATCCCGTCCGCCAGGGCTCGCGCGTCGATCACGCTTCGCGAGAGAGCGAACCCGTCCAGCGCGAAGCTCGTGTAGCTGAGGCCGTGCCCGAAGGTGAAACGCGGGCCGAGCGGGAGGTCGAGGAACTTCGACGTGTAGTAGTCGTCGGTGTTGTTCGGCCCGGTGAAGCCGGCGATCGTCTCCGGGAGGAGCGCCCCGCCGGTCCGCGGCGGCCGCCCGGTCCGCTCGTGGTCGTGGTGGATCGGCACCTGGCCGACCGCGCGCGGGAAGGTCATCGGCACGCGGCCTCCCGGGTTCACACGCCCGGAGAGCGTCGCCGCGATGGCGGCCGGCGCCTCCGAGCCGAGGTGCCACACGCACAGCACCGCGTCCACCCGCTCGATCCAGTTCTCGACGACCAGCGGGCGGCCGGTCGCGAGCACGACCACGATGCGTGCACCGGCGTCGGCGAGAGCGTGGATCAGCCGGCGCTGCGCCTCGGGGAGGCTGATGTCGGCGCGCGAACTCGCCTCGCCCGAGATGCGGCTCGGCTCACCGGCAGCGACGACGACGAGGTCGGCCTCCGCGGCGCGCTCGACCGCCTCCGCGAGGGAGGCGTCGGTCGCGTCGAAGAACCCGCAGCCCTCGACGACCTCCCAGTCGACCCCGGGCAGCTCCGCCGCGAGGGCGTCCGCCAGGGTCTCGGTGACGGGCGATGCGAAGTGCTGGACCCAGGTGCCGAGGTGGTCGTCGCTGCGAGCGTACGGGCCGGCGAGCAGGATGCGCCCGGTCGACGGGAGCGGCAGGGCCCCTCCGTTCGTCAGCAGCACGGTGCAGCGCTCGGCCGCGCTCCGCGAGAGGGCGCGATGCTCGGCCGTGGCTTCGGTGAGAGCCTCGGCGGCATCGACGTACGGCCTGTCGAACAGCCCGAGTCGCTCCTTCAGCCGGAGCACGCGACGGACGGCGTCGTCGACGCGGGCGGCCGAGAGCTCGTCGGGCGTGACGAACGCGGCTCCGTGCGCGTCCACCAGGAGCGAGCCGCCCATGACGATGTCGATGCCGGCCTCGATCGCGGCGACCACCGCGGCGCGCTCGTCAGCGGCGACGCCGTGGTTCACCAGCTGGGCCACGCCGTCGGCGTCGCCCACCACGACGCCGTCGAAGCCCCACTCCTCCTTGAGCACGCCCGTCAGCAGTGCCCGGTTCGCGTGCATCGGGTGGCCGTTGAGCGAGTTGAAGGAGGCCATGACCGTCGCGGCGGCCGCCTCCACCCCGACGCGGAACGTCTCGAGGTAGGTCTCGCGGAGGCGCCGGCCGGAGACGTCGGTGGTGTTGTAGTCGCGGCCGGCCTCGGCGGCGCCGTATGCCACGAAGTGCTTGAGGCACGCGGCGAGCGCGTCACCGGCCGACAGATCTGCGGTCTGATACCCGGCGACCTTCGCGGCGGTGAAGGCCGCCGAGAGGTGGACGTCCTCCCCGAATCCCTCGACCACCCGGCCCCATCTCGGGTCGCGGGTGACGTCGACCATGGGCGAGAAGGTCCAGGTGACGCCGGCCGAGCGCGCCTCGGTGGCTGAGACGCGGGCATCGAGCGCGGCCACCTCGGGGTCGAAGCTGGCGGCCTGCGCGAGAGGCGTCGGGAAGATCGTGAACTGGCCGTGGATGACGTCGAGCCCCACGAGCAGCGGGATGCCGAGCTCGGTCTCCTCGACGGCGATCCGCTGCGCGGCGTTCGTCTCCGCGGCGCTCGGCGGCCAGAACGTCGAGCCGATGCCGCGCCGGATCAGCGCCTCCCGCTCGGCCTCGTCGGGCCTCCAGACGATCTGCAGCTGGAGGAGCTTCTGCTCCCAGGTCATGCGCTCGAGAAGAGCGTCGATGTCGACGGACATCACTCGCCCCCGTCCAGCGGGCGGTACCGGAACCGCCGGAAGACGACCTCGCCGTCGCCCGAGGCGAACAGCGCCGGCCGGAGGCTCTTCAGGTCGTTGATGGTCGCCGAGTGCGCGCCGGAGGTGTCGTAGCGCACGCCGTGGCGCGTCCACTCCTCGCCCGGGCGGCGGTGCCAGCCGGTCACGATGTGGTGGTCGTTCCGGAGGCGCAGCTGGATCACGGCGCCCGGCTCGGCCGGCTCCGGCCAGTGCGTGCGGATCCCTCCCGCATAGCTCTGCATCGCGGTGCCGTCCCAGCCCATGCCGTAGAAGAGCCGGTCGTCGAAGTAGAGCAGCAGGCCGCCGGCCGAGGCGTCGCGCACCTCCACCTCGACCTCGACCTCGTAGCCGCGGTCCATCGACCAGGTGGTGAGGGGCGACGAGTCCGCGGGACCGCGGCCCTTGCCGCGCAGGACGAGCCCCTCCTCCAGCCGGACGCGGGTCAGCTCGTCGCGAGCGGGGTTGTCGAAGACCCAGCGCTCGCCCCAGGCGGGCGCTCCGAAGTCGTCGGACGGTGCCGGGATGGCGACCGGCGCGGAACCCTCGATCGGCTTGCGGATCGGCGCTCCGAGATCATCGGCCGCCGCGTGCGGCCAGCCGTCCTCGCTCCACTCGATCGGCTCGAGCAGCGCCTGCCGGCCGAGCGTGCGGAAGCCGTTCTCGTAGCCGTGCGAGATCATCCACCAGCTGTCGTCGCCGACGTCGACGAGGGTTGCGTGACCGCGAGACCACCAGGCCTCGTCGGCCGACCAGGTACGGGCGATCGGGTTGGCGGGAGCGTTCTCCCACGGCCCATCGATAGAGCGCGAGCGGGCCACGATGACCATGTGGCCGGTCGGCGGGCCTCCCGTCCCTCCGACCGCGCTCACCAGGTAGAACCAGTCGCCGCGGCGGAACAGCTTCGGCCCCTCCAGGGCGTACGCCTCGGTGACCCACTCCTCGGGGTAGCGCCAGCCGTCGTACACGTACTCCGGCTCGGTGACCGCCCGGAGCCCGTCGGCGCTCAGCCGGCAGCGGCGGATGCCGCTCAGGAAGAGGTACCGTTCGCCGTCCTCCCCCACGATGTGACCCGGGTCGATCGCGCCCGCGACGCCGGTGAAGACGGGCTCGCTCCACGGCCCCTCCGGGCTGTCGGCGTGCACGACCCAGATCTCCGGCGTCCGGATGCTGTCGGACCACGCGCTCGGGATGTACGGGAAGTAGATGAAGTAGCGGCCTGCGTGCTCGACCAGGTCGGGCGCGAACACCGTGCTGTGCGGCTCGGCGAGCGCGCACGTCACGAAGGTCCAGTTGACGAGATCGGGCGAGCTCCACACGGTCAGCCCGGGCGACGCGTCGAACGACGAGTACGTCAGGTAGAACCGGTCGCCGACGCGCAGCACCGAGGGGTCCGGCCGGTCTCCGGGCAGGACGGGGTTGAGGAACGTCCCGTCCCCGAGGTCGGGGGCGCGACGGCTGTCGAGCGGCATGGGTCAGCCCTTGAGCCCGCCCGCGTAGCCCTGGATGAACTTCTTCTGGGCGAAGGCGTAGAAAGCGAGGATGGGGATCATCGACACGATGACGACCGCGAAGATCAGGTTCCACTGCGACACGAGCGACCCGACGTAGCTGTACATGACGACCGGAAGGGTCTGCCAGGCCGTGCCGTTCAGGAAGATCAGCGCGGTGAAGAAGTCGTTCCAGACGATGAGCCCGGCCAGGATGGCCACGGTGCCGGTCGCCGGCGACATCAGCGGGAAGACGACCCTCCAGAACACCTGGTACCGGTTGGCGCCGTCGATGATGGCCGCCTCCTCGTACTCCGGCGTCAGGTTGCGGAAGAAGTTCGCGTAGAGGAAGACCGACAGCGGCAGCAGCATGCCGGTGTAGATGAGCACCATGCCCCACGGGCTGCCAACGAGGCCGGCCGTCCGGGCGCCGATGTACAGCGGGAGGGTGCCGAGCTGCGTCGGGAGGATGATCGCCGTGAGGAACAGGTAGTAGGAGCGGCGGCTCCACTTGCTCGTCGAGCGGGCGATCCCGTACGCCGCGACCGACCCGAGCACGACGAGCAGCACGATGCTCCCCGCGGTGATGAGCACGCTCGAGAGCAGACCGGCCCAGATGTTGCCCGACGCCGAGGACGCGGGCGACAGCAGCTGGACGAAGTTGTCGAGCGTGGGGCGCGTCGGAGGGGCGACGGCGGCCGAGTCGAGGATGTCCGGCAGGGTCTTCAGCGACCCGACCAGGAGGATCCAGAACGGCAGCAGCAGGATCGCGGCGGCGATCAGCGTGATGATCTCGATGGTGAGCGTCTTCTTGGTGTAGCGGAACACGGGTCACGCCTCCTTGGCGGAGCGATCACGGGTCGCCCACTGCTGTCCGATGGAGAAGATGAGGATGAGGAGGCTCAGCACGAGCGCGAGCGCCGCGCCGAAGCCGAACTCCTGGTAGGTGAACGCCTGCTGGTAGACCTCCAGCGCGAGCGTCTGCGTCGCGCCGGCCGGGCCGCCTCCGGTGAGTGCGACCACCTGGTCGAAGACCCGGAGGCCCTGGATCAGCGTCAGCGTCGTGGCGATGGCGACCGAGGGCTGGATCATCGGGAGGACGACGTAGCGGAACCGGCGGAAGCTGCTCGCGCCGTCGAGCGCGGCGGCCTCCTCCATCTCGATCGGCACCGTCGCGAGGCCCGCCAGGTAGATGACCATGACGAAGCCGATGTTCTGCCAGACCATCACGACGAGCACGCACCAGATGGCGAGCGTCGGGTCGGCGAGCCAGTTCTGCTTCGGCATGCCGACGGCGGCGAGCGTCTGGTTGAGCGGCCCGTTGTAGTCGAAGATGAACTTCCAGATGTACGAGACCGCGATCGGGCTGACGACGACCGGCATGAAGATCAGCGTGCGGAGCACGTACCGCGACTTGAGCGTGCGGTTCAGCGCGAGGGCGAAGAGCAGGCCCAGGATGTTCGTGAAGACGAGGAAGCCGAACGCCAGGAACAGCGTGTGCCAGAGCGACCCGATCAGTTCCGGCGTCTGGAAGATCTTGACGAAGTTCTGCAGGCCGATGAAGTCGAACGCGCCGAGGCCCGACCAGTTGGTGAAGGCGAAGAAGCCGCCGGCGATCGTGGTCAGGTAGATCACGACGATCATCAGCACCAGGGCGGGGAGGGCCCACCACCAGCTGCCGAGCCGCACATGGTAGGACTTCGTGCGGGGGGACCGGCGCGGCGCCTCCACTCGGGTGGTGGTTGTCGTGGTCATCGTCCGCACCTCTGACTGCGTCGTCATCGTTTGGTTCCTTTCACGGGGCCGAGCGGCCGGCCCGCGGTGGGCCGGCCGCTCGTGACCGGGGATCAACCCCAGTCGGTGTCCATCTGCTGGAGCACCTGCTTGACGGTCATCTGACCGGTCAGGACGCCCTGCACGCCGTTGCCGAGATCCGTGTAGATCTTGGCGTTCGGCCACTCGGTCGGCGCGTAGCCGCGCACGTCGTTCTTGGCGAGCTCGGACTGGATGCCCGCGTACTGGGGCAGCAGCGTGGTGCTGCGGTCCGCGTTCGCGGGGATGGTTCCGACGAGCTTGGAGTACTCCTCCTGGCCCTTGTCCGAGATGATGTACTTCAGGAAGTCCTCGGCGAGCTTCGGGCTCTTCGTCTTGGCGCTCGCCGTCACGCCCTGGTCCTCGCTGAGCGAGAGGTAGGTCTTGGTGCCCTGCGGAGCGCCGATCGGGAGGGTGATCAGCTTCACGTGGCCGCCTGCCGCCTGCATGATCTCCTGCGCTGCGCCGCTGGGGGCGAAGAAGCCGAGGATCTTGCCCGAGGAGGCGCCGTTCGTGAGGGCGTCGAATCCGGCGCTCGTCGCGCCGTCCTGGAAGCAGCCCGCGTCGTACAGCTTCTTGATCGACTCGATCGCGGTCGCCCAGCCCTTGCTGCCGGCGAACGTCACCTTGTTCTCAGCGCGCTTCTTGTTCCAGTCCTTGTCCGGGCCGTACACCGTGGAGGTGGCCAGGGCGACGGCGAGGATGCCGTTGTTCTGGAAGGTCGATCCGGCGAGGCCGAAGACCGTCTTGCCGGCGGCGCGTGCCTTGCCGCACTGGGCGATGATGTCCTCGAGGCTGGTGGTGGCGTCGATGTTCACGCCGATCGACTTGGCGAGCTCGTCGTTGTAGATCGCGCCGTTGAGCTGCGTGCCGAGCGGGACGCCGTATGTCTTGCCGTTGTAGGTCCAGAGGCTCTTCGCCGCGTCCGGGATCTTGGCGGTGAGGGCCGGGTCGTTCAGCGCGAGCACGAGGCCGGACTTCGCGAACGGGATGACGGACTGCGCCTGCCCCGTGCCGCCCTCGGCGTAGAACGTGTCCGGAGCGTTGCCGCCCTGGACGCGGGTCGCGATGGTCGTGCCGTAGCTCTGCGTGGGCAGGTTCTCGACGGTGACCGTGACGCCCTTGTTCTCGGCCTCGAAGGCCTTGGCCAGGCCGGTGTACGCCGCCTTGTCCTGGTCGTTGGTCGCACCGAAGGCGAAGCTGATGGTCTGGGGCTCCTTGTCGCCGGCGTTCCCGCTGGAGGAGCAGCCGGCGAGGAGGAGCCCGGTCGCGACCGGGATGGCGAGCCAGGCGAGCCGTGCGCGGCGGCCTCTGCGTGAGTGCATGGGATCAACCCTTCTGAAGACTTCTTTGTCGATGAGGTGGCGGCTGTGTCGCCGATCCTCGGGTAAGCACTTTCGAGTGTCTCAGCGCTATAGCAGAGAATCAACGCATGTTCTGCTTATCTCAGGCATAAGCTCGATCGATACGCGGGCTGCCGGTAACGGCCCAGCACGCGCCGACTCGCCGTGGATATCATGAGGCCGACCGTTCGACGAGGAAGGATCGCATCACCGTGACTGATAGCCCGCTGATGTCGCGACTCGATCTGAACCTCCTCATCGCCCTCGACGCGCTGCTCACCGAGCGCAGCGTCACCCGGGCCGCCGAGCGTCTGCGGCTGAGCCAGCCGGCGCTCAGCGCCTCCCTCGCCCGGCTGCGCGTGCACTTCGGCGACCCGATCCTCGCCCGCCGCGGCAACACCTACGAGCTGACCCCGTTGGCCCTGCGGCTCGCGGACCACACGACGATCGCCCTCGAGGCGGCACGCCGCGTGTTCGAGAGCCAGGCCGAGTGGGACCCGGCCGAGTCGGTCCGCGAGTTCTCGATCTACGGCTCCGACTACGGCTTCACCACCGTCGGCCGGGTCGTCTCGGAGCTCGCCGCGGCCCGCGCTCCCGGCGTGCACATCCGGTTCATGCTGCACAACCCGACCGTCGTCGAGGACGCCGCCAACCGCCTCCGCTCGGCCGACGGCATGGTGATCCCGCACGGCTTCCTCACCGAGCTGCCCTTCCTCGACCTGTGGAAGGACGACTGGGTCGCGATCGTCGCGGAGTCGAACGAGGAGGTGGGCGACTCCCTCTCGCGCGAGGAGCTGTCGCGCCTCCCCTGGGTCATGAACTACCAGTCGCGGTCGGCCTTCACCTCGGCGGAGCGGCAGGTGCAGCAGCTCGGGATCGAGCCCGACGTGGAGGTGGTGGTCGAGAGCTTCCTCGCGATCCCGCACTTCATCACCGGCACGCGGCGCGTCGGCATCATCCACGCGGCTCTGGCGCCGCTTGCGATGCGCGCTGCAGCCGTGCGCGTGGTGTCCCTCCCGTTCGAGCCCACGCCTGTGACGAACGCGCTGTGGTGGCATCCTGTGCACAACCAGGACCCGGAGCACGCGTGGATGCGGTCCCTGTTCCAGGAGGCAGGACGGATCGTCGCGGCGGGCGAGGGCGGGTGACGGGGGCTCGGCGCCCTTTTTCCCTCGCTTGGTCCCGCAGATTCGTGCCGAATGTCCCTTCCCGCGGGCCCGCGACGCACATTCGTGACGAATCTCCCCGCTGCTGTCGGTGCCTCCTCGGTCCGTCTCCGCCGCGTCGCCCAGCGGGGGGGGATGACGGGCGCACGAGGTGCGCGTAAATGCTTCCCCTCACGGCGTGCCGCCAGCACCTACGAGCACCTCGATCCACGCTGCCTGCGAGTCGGGGACATCTGGGAGCAACTCAATGCGCGGCCTCCGCGATCAGCGGGCCGCGTCCCTCCACCCGGCGGCTGCGCGCACTTTGCGCGCCAGGTCCGCGGGTGCGGTGACGGACGAGTCCAACACGAGATCATGCCCCACGACGCCGTCCAGGATCGCGGACAGTTCACCGACCCGCCTGAGATGCCAGGCCAGCCCGCCAGGATCGTCGCGATGCCGGAACCGCAGCCTCGAAGCCAACACCTCGGGTTCGGCAGTGAGGCGGACGACGAGCATTCCGGTCGCCTCCAGGGCCTCCACATACCGAGCGATCTCGGTCGGTTCCTCGATGACTCCCGCGACGATGAATCGCTGAGCCCCGGCAACACGGTAATTGCGAGCCAGACTGCTCAGGTTCCGAAGTTCGAGCTCGTGGTTGAACGGGTCGGCCGGAGGTGCCGGCCTCAGCCGTCGGACCTCATCCAGATCGATGACCGCGTGAGGCAGCGGCTCAGCGGCGCTGAGCGCATCGGCGAGCGTCGACTTGCCTGCGCCGACGGTGCCGTTGATGAAGACGGAGTCCATTCGCCCGATTGTGGCAGTGGAGGCGGCACCCACGCGGCAGTGGAGGCGCAGGTCATGAGGTGCTCGCAATGCTCCTCCGCGCAGTCCTTCCGGCGCACCCTCGCGTCGAGGTGCTAGCAGATGCTGCCGCCAACGGCGTGTCGCGCGCATGTACCAGCACCTCAACGGTTTCTTCGTGTTGGCGGCGCTCCTGGGAGCGCAGGCGGCCTTCGCTGCGGTGGTCGGTGCGGCGACCGAACAGTTCGCACTCGTTCACATCCTGGAGGTACTCCTCTGGATGGGTCTCGCCGTCGCGTACCTCAACTCCTCGGTCCGTCTCCGCCGCGTCGCCTAGCGGGGTGCTGACGGGCGCACGAGGTGCGCCTCCGTTCGGTCAGTGCCGCCCGGCCACCCACGCGGCGATGGCGTCGAGCGTGCGATGCGCCCCCGGGTGGGACGGCTCGTTGATGTGGGCGTGGTCGGCGTCGGGCTCGACGTGGAGGGAGGCGTCGCCACCCTCAGCGCGCAGCTTCGCGAAGAACGCCTCCCCGGAGGGACGCAACCTGTCGTGCTCGCACACGACGACGAGCGTCGGCGGAAACCCCTCCGCGCTGCCGAGGCCGGGGAAGGCGTAGGGGTCGCGCAGCGCCTCGGACGAGCCGGCGAAGTTGAGCGACAGCTCGCCGAAACCGGCGGTGCCGTCGGGGATGGTCCCGGGACGGCCTCCATCGGGGTCGAGCGCCGGATAGACCAGCACCAGGGCCGCCGGAAGCGGCTCACCCGCATCGCGGAGGCGCGCGACGGCGCCCGCCGCCAGATTGCCCCCGGCGCTCGCCCCGCCGAGGAGGAGGCGGTCAGCCTCGACGCCCAGCAACTCGGAGCTGTTGCCGAGAGCAAAATGCCAGGCGGCGATCACGTCGTCCGAGGGCGCCGGGAAGTGCACGTCGCCCAGGCACTTGACGTAATCCACGGCCAGCACGGGGAATCCCCGCGCTGCGAGCTCCAGGGCCACCCAGTTCGACTCCGGCATGTCGAGGTTGCCGCCGATGAACGCGCCTCCATGCACCCACACGAGCGCCGAGCCGCTCGGGTGCGCAGTGTCGTCGCGGTAGGCACGCGCTGGCTGGCGTCCGTTGGGCGCGTCGATCGCGAGGTCGAGAGTGGTCACGTTCGCGAGCCGCGGGAAGCGGCGCTTGAGGGCCGCCGTGTCGATGTCGGGGCGCGGATCCGCGATGTCGCGGTGCTCGCGGAGCCACGCGAGCGCCTCCGCGAGCGGCAGCTCCCGGATGTCGGGCTCTGCCTCCGTCTCCCCGCTCATCGCGCCGCCGCGACCGGCCGCAGGTCACGCATGCTCGCCCGGATCAGGTCGTGCTGCTTGCGGACCAGCACCAGCGGGTCGACCTCTCCGAGCTCGGCGAAGGCGTGTCCCTCCCACTCGCTCGACCAGTAGCCGCGGTAGCCGCCCTCGACGAAGACGCGGACGAGCTCCGGGTAGTCGATCGCCGGCTCCTGGCCGTGCTCGTCGATGTCGTAGAACTTGGCGTGCACGTGCAGGATCTGCGGCATGATGTCGGCCCACTCGCGCGGGTCGACGTGGCCGTGCATGTTGAAGGCGAGGTGGGCGAACGAGCCGAGCCGACCGGGGTCGAAGTCGCGGCCGCGCAGGTAGCCGATGAACTCCTCCTGGCGCTCGCGCATGGGCGCGTCCGTCTTCCAGATCTCTTGGAGCCGCGTCACGGCCTCGTCGTCGAGACCCGCTCGACGGACCGCGCGCAGCAGCGTCGGCGACATGCTGTGCATCGTGGAGGAGAAGTCGGCGACGAACCCGAGGAGGGGCGAGTCCAGCTCGTCGTAGACGTCGCGGACTTTCATGATCTCGGGCGAGTTCGGCCCCATCGGCGCGTGGATCTCGTAGGCGAGCTTGAGCTGGAGGCGCTCGGCGACCGGAAGCAGGCGGCGGAGTAGGTCCGGTTTCGCGCTCTGGATGCGAACGAGCGGGAAGCCGAGCCTCGCGGCGCCCTCGAACAGCACCTCGCTGAACTCGAACTCCTCGTCCGGGGTCATGTCGCGGTCGCGCCGGCGGCCCATGTCGAGGTTGGCGCCGAAGGAGCTCGCGTCGAAGCCGTGGCGGTCGAACGCCTCCCGCCAGGTGCGCACGAACCCGTCCGAGACGACCGGGTAGGTCGGGAGCACCTGCGAGGCCACGATCTCGATCCCCGGACCGATGCCGAGCTCGGCGACGCGATCGAGGAGGCCGTCGAAGTCGAACCAGCCGGCACGGAACTCAGCACTCGCGGAGTACAGCGTGAGCCCGAGCTGGAACGGGTCCTCGTCGGCGGCGGGAGGGGGAGGGGCGATGCCGGTCTCGAGCACCGGCACGGGCGCGTCGCGGTCGGTGACGGTCAGCGTCAGCGCCTGACGGACGATGTTCGGCACGTAGAGCCCCGGGCCGCCGTCGTCACCCGGCTTGATCTGCATGTAGGGGAGGCGCAGCTCGCCGAAGATCTCGACGTCGTGGCGCTCCCCGAGCGCGAACGGCTCCGCTCGCTGGACGACGAGGAGGGGGTGCTCCTGCAGGTACCAGAGCACATCGCTCCGCGCGGGCAGGTCGGCGATCGAGTACCGGGTACCGCCCAGGTCGAACGCCAGGTCGGACTCCGGCACCTCGGTGCCGTCGACCGTCACCCGGATCGTGGTGACGGACGAGAGCCAGAGGCTCCGGTACCAGGGGATGGTGAGGGCGAGCGCGAATCCGTCGGGGTGGGTCCGGAGCGAGGCGTCGTCGATGAGGCCGTTCGGCATGGTGTCTCCTCAGTGCTGTCGCGAGTCAGGGTAGCACCTATATGTCTATTTCCGGCAGAAGATTGCCGCAGTCCCTCCTAAGACGAGCCGCGTCGGCAGGGCTACCATGGCCGCCGTCACCCCCGCGACCCGAAGGAGAATCCATGCCCGCTCTCACCGACACCTTCGCCCTGTCCAACGGCGTCGAGATCCCGAAGATCGGCTTCGGGACCTGGCAGATCCCGGACGGCACCGAGACCTACGACTCGGTCCGCACCGCCCTGGACGTGGGCTACCGCCACATCGACACGGCCCGCGCCTACGGGAACGAGGCGAGCGTCGGCAGGGCCGTCCGCGACAGCGGCATCCCGCGCGAGGAGATCTTCATCACCACGAAGTGCCCCGCGGAAGTGAAGGACGCCGCCGGCGCGCGCCACGCCTTCGAGCGCTCGACGGCCCTCCTGGACCTCGGACCCATCGACCTCTACCTCATCCACGCGCCGTGGCCGTGGACCGCCATCGGCAGCGACCACCGCGAGGGCAACATCGAGGTCTGGAAGGTCTTCGAGGAGCTCTACGAGTCCGGTCAGACGCGGTCCATCGGCGTCAGCAACTTCGAGGTCGCCGACCTCGAGTCCCTCCTCGCCACCACCAGCGTGGTGCCGCACGCGAACCAGATCCGCTGGTTCGTCGGCAACACCCAGCCCGAGACGACCGCGTTCTGCCGCGAGCGCGGCATCCTCGTCGAGGGCTATTCGCCACTCGCGACCGGCCGCATCCTCGACGACAGCGACATCGCAGCGATCGCTGAGAAGTACGGCAAGTCGGTCGCCCAGGTGAGCATCCGCTACCTCCTCGAGAAGGAGATCCTGCCGCTCCCGAAGTCGACCACGCCGAGCCGCATCGCCGAGAACGCCGCCGTCGACTTCGAGCTCGCGCCCGAGGACGTGGCTGCGCTCGACGCGCTCGCCCGCTGAGCGTTGCCTGCGCACCCCTCCCGCTGCTCCGACCGCGGACTTACGCTGTACGGACGATCTGCACCGTGGTGGGAGGAGCAGCGATGCGCGACACACGCGAGGACGACGAGCTGAGGGCCCCGGAGGCGGTGCCCGAGGTGACGGACGAGCAGGCGGTGGGGATGGTCGCCGTCCCGGCCGAGAGACAGGCCGAGTTGGAGCAGCGGGCGCGCGAGTTCATCGCCGACCTGGTCGCCGCGGAGCCGGGAAGCCCCGAGTTCACCCGCAAGATCGTGGGCTTCTCGAACCTGGGCAAGAAGGAGATGCAGGAGTCGAGCGACGCCTCCCGTCAGCTGCTGAGCCGGCCGGCGGCGAGCCTCGCCTCCACCCGCGGACGCGGCGTCCAGGCCGGCCCGCAGTACAGCGTGCTCCGGACGCTCCAGGATCTGCGGGCGACGGTGAGCGACTTCGACCCCCAGCATCTGACGGGCCGGAACCGCATGCTCGCGCGGATCCCGGGCGGGAGGCGCCTCCGCCAGTACGCGCAGCGGTTCGAGTCGGCGCAGAAGCAGCTCGACGGGATCGTCAGCTCGCTCGAGCGGGGCCAGGACAGCCTCCGCCAGGACAACCTCGAGATCGAGAAGGAGCGCGCTGCGCTCTGGAAGACGACCGAACGGCTCAACGAGTACGTCGTGCTTGCGGGCGCGCTCGACCGCGCGGCTGTCGAAGCGACCGAGGACCTCCAGGTCTCCGACCCCGAGAAGGCGATCGCGATCGAGAAAGAGGCGCTCTTCCCGATCCGTCAGCGGCGGCAGGACCTCACGACGCAGATCGCGGTGTCGGTCCAGGCGTACCTCGCGCTCGACGTCATCAAGAAGAACAACGTCGAACTCGTGAAGGGCGTCGAACGCGCGAAGACGACGACCGTCTCGGCGCTTCGCACAGCCGTCGTCGTCGCCCAGGCGCTCGAGAACCAGCGGATGGTGATCGACCAGCTGGGCGCGCTGAACCGCAGCACGAATACGCTCATCGGGCGGACCGGGGAGGTGCTGCGCGAGCAGACCGAGCAGATCCAGAAGGAGCAGACCTCGTCCGGTGTCGACGTGGAGGTGCTGCAGCGTGCCTTCGACAACGTGTTCGCGACGATCGACAGCATCGACACCTACCGCACGGAGGCGGTGGCCAGCATGTCGCGGACCGTCGACGCGCTCGAGCACCAGGTCGGGCGCTCGCGCGCCTATCTCAAGCGGTCTCGGCCGGACCTCCGCTGAGCCGCGGTCTCGCGAGCGCGATGAGGAGGGGAAAGCCGCATCAGAGGTAGCGGGCCGGGACGACAAGTGATTGCGTTGCGGCATGGCAGCGGTGACACGTGTGGTCGTCTTCCTCCAGGAGAACAAGACGACGGACTTCTACTTCCCCACCCTCGCTGAGTGGGGAGCTGCGGTCGCCAACAACGGCAACCTGTTGGCGGCGGCCCCCGACTACGACCAACCGCACGACCGGAACGCCTGGGTGCACTATGCGATGGGCGACTACCCGGCCGAGGCGCTGCAGGTCGACAACGACACGGTGATCCCGTTCTACAGCTGGCTCGCGAAGACGTTCGTCTTCGCCGACCACCACTTCGGGTCGGGGTCGAACTCGACGCCCGGCCACATGCTCGCCGTCGGCGGCCAGATGCCGACGCTCAAGAACCCGCCGTTCGTCGGCCCGCACCCGGTGTGGAACCTCCCCTCGATCTTCACCGTCGCCGAGAAGGCGGGGAAGACCTGGGGCGCCTTCCCCGACCAGGGCGGATACCCGACGAAGTTCTACACCTCGCTGTCGCAGCCCCCGGGGACGGACAACGTCCACCCGCCGTCGCAGTTCATCCCGATGGCCAAGGGAGGCACGCTCCCCGACGTCTGCTACGTCTGGTCGCCGGCCGGGTACGACGAGCACCCGCCGGCCGTGCCGGTGCCCGACTACATCAGCAAGGGCGAGGGCCTCGTCTGGAAGCGCGTCCAGGCCGTGATCGATGGAGGCGGCTGGGACGAGACCGTGTTCATCGTCACCTGGGACGACTGGGGAGGCTACGCCGACTCGGTCAAGACCCCCGCCATCGAGACGGCACCGGACGCGCTCCACCCCGACGGGTTTCAGGTGATCGGCGGGTCGCGCATCCCCCTCCTGATGTTCGGAGGTGCGGTGCAGCAGGCGATCGACCCCGAATGGCACTCGCACGCATCCATCCCCAAGACGATCTGCGACCTGCTCGGACTCGGCGCGTTCGGCGTGCCGCGGGTCGACGACGCCCCGTCGTTCGCGCACCTGGTGAAGGCGGGACTCGGCCGACCCGTCCCTCCCGCACCCGGGAGCGCGATCACGCAGCCGACGCCTCCCAGCCCTCGGCCGGCGCCCGTCGAGCCGAAGCCGTGGCCCGGGCCGCGCGGCCGGCCGCTCCCCGCGCTGGTCACGCTCGACGGCAGCTCCGTGCCCGCGCCGACGGACGGCAAGGTGAACCAGAAGCCGCCGAAGGCCCCCGCGCCGAAGGGGTGAGGCCCGCCTCTCCGTGGCGACGGGGGTCGCTAAGGGAGGACATTCCGAGCCACGGCCCGGCCTATCTCCTCCCGGGCCCGCAACTCACGGCGCGCCGGAAAGAATCTCCTCCCGGGGCCGCACGCCTCAGAGGTCGAGCGCGTCCAGCGCCTCGTCGCCGTGCCCCTCGTGCACGGCGGCCGGCGTAGAGTCGGCGATCTCCATCTTCACCCACGTGACCGGCATGCCCGGGGAGAACAGGATGCTCACGCCCGGTCCGCCGCGCAGGCCGGGGATGGTGACGTACCCGCCGCCCGCGCGCACCGCCTCCAGGATGTCGGCCTTCAGTCGGTCGACAGGGTCGGGCAGGAAGTAGTCGCGGCCGTCGATGGTGAGCTTGTTGACGATCATTCGTTCTCCGGGTTGGTTCGGCGCTTTCGACGCACCGACCCGCACTGTATCCGCGTGTCGGCCGTTGCGCCAGTTCCCGCCCCTCGCCGACATTCGCTGGACCGGCTACCCTCGGCGCCATGAAAACGGAACCCACCCGCCCACTCCTACGCGACTACTACGCGATCCTGTCCGCAGGCATCGATGCCTATGGCGACGGCAGCGGCCTCCTCACCCTCCTCGCCGACGACTTCCGCTTCAGCGGCCCGCTCGCCGGCGAGGTCTCCGGCGGCGAGCGCTTCACGCGCGGCGTCCGCGGCTTCATCGAGAACGCGAGCCGCATCGAGTTCATCCAGGTCGTCGAGGAGGCCGACGGCGCCGCTGCCCTGTACCGGGCGCAGTTGCCGGGCGGCGAGGTGATGTTCGCCGAGTTCTTCGAACTGGAGGGGGACCGCATCCGCGCTGTGCGCCTCCACTACGAAGGGCCCGCGTACCTCGCGGCGGGCGGCCGCTGACGGCGAGCCGCCGCTAGGCTCGCCTCATGCCAGACGAGCGCCCCGGTCACGACGCACCGGACAGTCGCGGCCGCGTCGGCCTCCACCTGACGGGACGGGACCTGACGGGCAACCCCGACGTGCAGGTGCGTGACGTCGAGGTGACCTCCGACGGCTGGCATGTGCTCCGGCGCACGACCTTCGACTACCGGGGTCGCGACGGCCGCTGGACCACGCAGTCGCGCGAGACGTACGACCGCGGGAACGGCGCCACCGTGCTCCTGTACGACCCGATCGGCCGAACTTTTCTACTCACCCGGCAGTTCCGCTTCCCGGTCTACGTCAACGGTCACCCCGACGGCATGCTCATCGAGTCGGCGGCCGGCCTGCTCGACGGGGATGCCCCCGAGGAGGCGATCCGCCGCGAGGCCGCCGAGGAGCTCGGCGTCCGCATCGGCGACCTCAGCCACCTCTTCGACCTGTACATGAGCCCCGGCTCCGTCACCGAACGCGTGCACTTCTATGCCGCGCCCTACTCACCCCACGAGGTCGACGGCGGCGGAGGCGTGGAGGCGGAGGGCGAGGAGATCGAGTCCGTCACGGTGCCCTACGGGGAGGCGCTCGCCATGGTCGCCGACGGACGCATCGCCGACGGCAAGACGGTGATCCTCCTGCAGTGGGCGGCCCTGAACCTGTTCGGCTGATCCCCGCCGCCCCCTGCGCTGCCGCGCGTCGAGAAGGGAGGAGGAACGACGCCGCTTGGCGCGGATCCTCCTCCGATCCCCGACATCACCGGCGCGTCGCGGCCGTTCGTCCTCCCTCAGCCGCACCGGCTTCGCTCGCTTCCGGGTCCCGAAGGAACGCCAGCACTCGCTCCCACTGCCGGGCGATCATGTCGGCACCCCCCTCGACGCGCTCGACGTGTGCCCGGCTCATCTGCGATGCATACCATTGGGCGTCGCTTACGGTCGCGTACGGATCGGCCGCCCCGTAGAGGATGAGCGTGGGCAGCTCGATGCGCGGAGGCTTCAGCGCGGGGTCGGCGAAGGCAGCACGGTCGTTGCGCACGCCGATGTCGCCCTGCGTGGAGGCGTCATCCAGCATCCGCTGCAGCCGGTCCCGGTAGCCGAGCGGTTCAGCGAGCGCACCGGCCGCACCGCCCGCACCGACCGCACCGCCCGCGCCCGCCGCACCGCCCGCGCCCGCCGCACCGGGCAAGCCGTTCCCTCCGACCGCATCGCCCTCCGCGCCGCGCGCCGCCCGCTCCGGCGTCGGCACCCCGACCAAGGCGACCGCGTCCAGGATCTCCGGGTGCCGGTCCGCCAGCGCCGCGGCGTAGATGCCTCCCTCGCGCCAGCCGATCGCATGGATGCGCCCGTACTGCGTCTGCGTCGCCGCATCCGCGCCGGCCTCTGTCGACCGCACCCACGCCGCCACCTCGTCCACCCACTCGGCGACGCTCACGTCGGCGGGAGGCGTCGAGCCGTAGCCCGGCCGGTCGAAGCCGATCACATGGACGCCCGAGCGGTCGGTGACCGACGGGTCGGGGTCGAATCCGGAGGCGCCGGGAGTCGGGTGGAAGAACACCGCCAGGTGGTGGCCCGCGGAGTCGCCGAGACCGGTCATGCCGACCTCGCGGCCACCGGGGAGTCGTGCCAGTCGATAGCTCATCCGTGTCCTCCGTCCCGGGCCGCTCCGGCCCGCTCTGCTGTTCCCGCCGCGAACGCGTCCACCTGGAACGGCTCCGCGTCGGCCTCCTTGAAGCGCAGCCCGTGACCGGGCACGCCGAGCTCGGGAACGAGGTTCCCGTCGACGACGCGCGGCACGCCGTCGAAGAACATGCCCTCGATGCGCACGTGATCGTGGAAGTACTCGATGTTGAGCACCTCCTCGTGGGCCGCTGCGACCGAAGCGTGGAGCGCCGGGGACGTGTGCGCACTGAGCGGCACCCCGAATGCCCTCGCGAGGTCGGCGGCGATCCCGAACCCGGTCACGCCGCAGCGCGTCGCGTCGGCCTGCAGCACGTCGACCGAACCCGCGACGAGCAGGTCGCGGAAATCGGACGGCTTGTAGCCGTACTCGCCCGCTGCGACGCGGATCGGCGCCGGGACCCGGTCGCGGAGCAGGCGCAGTCCCTCCCGGTCGTCGCTCGACACCGGCTCCTCGAACCAGGTCACTCCCTCCGCCGCGAACTGGTCGGCGAGGGCGAGAGCCTGTTTGCGCTCGTACGCGCCGTTCGCATCGACGAACAGCTCGACGCCGGCGCCGACGGCCGCACGCGCGAGCCGGACGCGCCGCAGGTCGTCGTCGGGGTGGGAGCCCACCTTCATCTTGACGGCCCGGATACCGTCCGCCGCCCACGACCCCAGCTGACCGGTCAGCTCGTCGTCCGTGTAGTCGGTGAAGCCGCCGCTGCCGTAGGCGGCCACGCGAGTGCGGCCGCCTCCGAGTCGACGGGTCAGCGACACCCCGAGGAGGCGCGCCCCCAGATCGTGCAGCGCGATGTCGACCGCAGCGACGGCTCCCGCCGCGATCCCGGGCCACCCGGCGTTCCGGACCGAGCGCGCCATCGCCCAGTACGCGCCTCCCGTGTCGAGTGCGTCCATGCCGCGCACGACATCCCAGAGCGTGTCGCGGATGACGCCCAGCGCGGAGGGCGCCGCGTAGGCGTAACCCAGGCCGGTCTCGCCGCCCGCGCTCACGCGCAACACGATCACGCCGGTGCTGCTCCACTGGATCGTGCCATCGCTCTCCGGCCGCTCGCGGCCGGCCGTCGCCGTCGGGACCCGGAACGCGTCCGCCCGGATCCCGCTCACCGTCTGTTCGGCGCCGACGCTCATACCCGGTCGCCTCCGCCGGCGCCACCGGCGCCGACACCGCCCGCGCCGCTCCCGTCATCGCCCGCGTCGTCCCGCCCGATGTGCAGCGCGTCCTTCACCCGCTCGACACCCTCGGTGACGAGCGCCGTCGCCGAGTCCTTGATCGCGCCGAGCCCCTCGGGGTCGCCCTTGAGCAGCGCCTCCCCGGTGTTCTTCGCGAACTCGAACGTGATGTGCGGGGGCAGCGGAGGGACGTTGCGGCTCACGTGCGCGTCGATGACGGTCACCCCGCGATGCGCGAGCGCCGCCTCCCACGCTCCCGCCGCCTCCTCGTCGCTCGTCACGGTGATCCCCTGGAAGCCGAGGAGGCGCGCCCAGCCCGCGTAGTCGACCGACTCGACGTCCTGCGAGGTCGACCACACCGGGTTCGCGTCCTCCGTCCGCATCTCCCACGAGACCTGCGCCAGGTCGTCGTTGTGCAGGACCAGCACGATGAAGGTCGGGTCGGACCAGCGGGACAGGTACTTCTTGACCGTGATGAGCTCGTTCATGCCGAGCATCTGGAAGGCACCGTCGCCGATGGTGCAGACCACGGTGCGGTCCGGGTAGGCGAACTTCGCCGCCTCCGCGTAGGGCATCGCGGCGAGCATGCTGGCGAGCCGGCCGGAGAGATCGCCCATCATCCCCCGCTGCAGCCGGATGTGGTGTCCGTACCAGTCGGCGGTCGTGCCCGCGTCGGCCGTGACGATGGCCCCGGCGGGGAGGCGCTTGTTCAGCTCGTGGTAGAGCCGGCGCGGGTTGGCGCCGTCCGAGTAGCCGGCCTCGGCCTGCGCGGCGAGCTCCTCATCCCACGCGCGCATCCTGTCGGCGATCTTCTCCTGCCACGACAGATCGGTCTTCTGCGTCAGCAGCGGGATCAGGTGCTGGAGGGTCGTCTTCACATCCGCCCAGATGTTCACCTCGGTCGGGTAGCGGAGCCCGAGCTGCTCGGGCCTGATGTCGACCTGGACGGCCCGCGCCTGACCGGTCGCGGGGAGGAACTGCCCGTACGGATAGTTCGTGCCGAGCAGGATGAGCGTGTCGCACTCCTTCATCTGCCGGTAGCTGGGCCGCGACCCGAGCAGCCCGACCTGCTGGGTGTGGAACGGCACATCGCCCGGGACGACCTGCTTGCCGCGCAGCGACGTGATGATGCCGGCACCCGCGAGCCGGGCCGCCTCCAGCACCTCGTCGGTCGCGCCGTTCGCGCCGTGACCGACAAGGAACGTCACCCGCTCGCCCGCGTTGATGAGGTCCGCGGCGGCGCGCAGCTGATCCTCCGGCGGAGCGGTGGCGGTGGAGGGAGCGACCGCGCTCGAGCGCGACACCCACATCTCGGCGCCCGGCTCCGCCATCGTCATGCCCTGCACGTCGTGCGGCAGCACGATGACGGTCGGCTGCTTGCGCGTGATCGCGATGCGGAACGCGGTGTCGACGACCGCCTGCGCCTGCTCGGGGGAGACGATGGTCTGAACGTAGGCGGCGACGTCCGAGAAGGTGCGCTCGAGGTTGTTCTCCTGCTGGTTGAACGTCCCGAACGAGTTCAGCCCCTGCTGGCCGACGATCGCGACGACCGGCTGGTTGTCCATCTTCGCGTCGTACAGGCCGTTGATCATGTGGAAGGCGCCCGGGCTCGACGTGGCCATGCAGACCCCGACCTCCCCCGTGAACTTGGCGTGCGCGGTCGCCATGAAGGCGCAGATCTCCTCGTGCGTGGGCCGGATGTACTCGAGGCCCTCCCCGTCGCGCTCGGCCTTGCCGAGCGCGCCGTCGAACTCGCCGATGCCGTCGCCCGGGAACCCGAACACGCGCCGCACGCCCCACTCGCGGATGCGCGCGATGATGAAGTCGCTGACCGTCGTCGCCATGTCGTCTCTCCTCTTCTCGGTGGAGGCGCCCGGCGCTGGCACCGGACGCCGTCAGCGGGTCACCGCTCGGGCCGCTGGATGAGCCGGTCGGCCGCACGGGCGGCCACGGCCATGATGGTGAGCGCCGGGTTCGCGCTGCCCTGAGTGGGCAGCACGCTCCCGTCGGTGATGAGCAGGTTGGGCACCGCGAAGCTCCGGCACTCGGCGTCCACGACGCCCTCCCGCTCGTCGGCGCCCATTCGAGCACCGCCGACCAGGTGCGCATACCGCTTGACTGTCATGGTCTCCTGGGCTCCTGCCGCCTCCAGGATCCGCTCCATCGCGGACTGGGCGGCATCGGCGAGCGCGCGGTCGTTGTCGCACTGCGTGTACGAGAAGTGGGCGACGGGGAGGCCGTACCGGTCCTTCTCGTCGGCGAGCGTGACGCGGTTGTCCGCCTGCGGGAGGAACTCGCACAGCGCCCCGAGGCACGCCCAGTGCACGTAATCGGACATGTAGCGCCGGAGGTCGGCGCCCCAGTGCCCCTGCGCCATGACGTGCTCGGCCCAGGTGATTGGGAGGGGCGACACCGTCTGGATGGAGAACCCGCGCTTGTACGGCTTGGAGGGATCGGTCTCGTAGAACTCCTCCGTGCTGACCTCCGGCGGCGGCGCCTTCCACATCCGGATCTCGTCCTCGAACCGGCCGGCGGTCTGCGGTGCGCCCTGCACCATCAGATACCGGCCCACGAGGTCGAAGTCGTTGCAGAGGCCGTCGGGGAACCGGCGCGAGGCCGAGTTGAGCAGGAGGCGCGGCGTCTCGATCGAGTACCCGGCGATCGCGACCATGCGGGCGCGCTGGAATCGCGGCACGCCGTCCTTGATGTAGTGGACGCCGGTGGCGCGCCCCGTCCGCTCGTCGATCTCGATGGAGGTGACCATGCTGTCGGCACGGACCTCCGCCCCGTGCTCGAGAGCGTCGGGGATGTGCGTGATGAGGGGCGACGCCTTCGCGTTGACCTTGCAGCCCTGGAGGCAGAACCCGCGATAGATGCAGTGGGGCCGGTGCCCGAAACGGCCGTTCGCGATGGCGACCGGTCCGACCTTGGCGGTGATCCCGGCGGCGTTCGCCCCCTTCAGGAACGTCTCGCCGTTGCCGGAGACGGGGTGCGGGCTGTGCGGGTAGCGGTGGGGGTCACCCCACGGCCAGTCCTCGCCGGCGACCGGCAGCTCGTTCTCGATGTCGGAGTAGAAGGGGGCGAGCTCGTCGTAGGCCATCGGCCAGTCGGCTCCCACACCGTCGACGCTGAGGGTGTGGAAGTCGCTGGGGTGGAAACGCGGGACGTAGCCCGCGTAGTGGACCATCGAGCCGCCCACGCCCCTCCCGGAGTTGTTCGACCCGAGCGGCACCGGATCGCCCCCGCCGATCTGCCGGGGCTCGGTCCAGTACAGGTGGTGCGACCCGGCCTCGTCGCTGACCCAGTCGCGCTCCGGATCCCAGAACGGCCCCGCGTCGAACGCGACGGCGTTCCAGCCTGCGTGGGCCAGGCGCTGGAGCAGCACCGAGCCTCCCGCCCCGCAGCCGACGATCGCGATGTCGACCTCGTCGCTGTCCACGAAGCGGCGCATCCGGTCGGCGAGCCGGGGCTCCGCCCGCGATCCGTCCGGCGTCAGCAGCCAGGCGGAGGCGTTGCGCTCGCGCACGACGGCGCTCATCGCTGCGCCCGGGTCTGCGGGATCTCGTCGGGGTGCGCGTCGGCGACCTCGAACGGCTCGCGCTTGCCGATGCCGATGTTCTTGTAGCCGCGCGGGTAGGCGGGACCGGCGAACCCGATCTCGTCCCACGCCGCGGGGTGGCTGTAGAAGGCGGTGCAGGCGTAGCGGGTCCAAAGGCTCCAGATCCGCTCCCGATCGAAGCCGCGCCACTCCCCGTCGCCCGACCGCACCGATTCGAGCAGCGCACGCCGATCGGCGGCGGCGCAAGCGGCGAACTCCGTGCCGTACAGCTCCTGCGCGTCGACGTCGAGGGCAGCGAGGCTGGTGCGCCACGCCTCCGGGTCGGTCGCCATCGAGTCGTAGTGCCAGCCGTCGGTCTGCTTCTCGGCGAGCCGCGCATCCACCATCGCGGTCACCGGGACGAGGCGGTTCTCCGGATCCTGGTCGAGCAGCAGGTCGAAGAGGGCCGTGGCGGTTCCCTCCTCGTGGGCATCGAAGAACCGGATGTCGGAGGGGCGCCCCACGCGCTCCATGACCACGGCGCGCGTGGCGTCGTCCCAGTGCCCGGCCTGGTCGAGGACGCGGAAGCCCGGGAAGCGCTCGCTCACTTCTCGCGCCTCAGGACGGCGGCGAGGAGCCCCATGCCGCCGACCAGGGTCACGAGCAGTGGGGCCAGGAGGGGCGGACCCATCTCGATGTTGTAGCGCGCGTTGCGCCACCCTCCCGGCTTCTGCGCGACGCCGCGCGCGTGCAGCCAGGTGCCCTGGAGGCCGTTCGCGACGATCGTCGCGGCAGCGATGGGGAGGAACGTCTTCGCCGCCGTGCGGTTCAGCGCCCCCGCCACCCCCGCGACCGCACCCACCGGTCCGAGGATGACGGGGGCCCACATCCACGGGTTCCCGAAGCTCGCCTTGTCGTGCTCGAAGTAGATCTCGCCCGCGGTGACGACGGCCCCCACCGCGGTCAGCGCCGACAGCGAGCGTTCGAACCGCCCGGTCTCGACATTGCGGACGAAGCGGTCGATGCCGCGCACGGGCGCTGTCCTCTGCACTCTGCGTGTCGCCTTGCGCGCCGCTCTCGGGGATCGTGCCACGGGGCCTCCTCGGTCGTCCTGCCCAGTTACTTGCTCTAGCGCAAGCGTTGCACCGGGCATGCCTCTTGTGAAGGGGGTGGCCGCAATCATTGCGATACGGCAAGGGACCGCCATACTGGACGGATGGACGCGATCCCGGATGAGACCCCCGCAGCCGCGGCGGCTGCCGACCCGGTCGACGCGACGATCGACGCGGCAGGCGTTCTCCTCCGCGTCGCCGCGCGCTCCGTGCAGCACGTCGAGGACATCGTCACGAGTCCGCAGCTGCGCGTGCTGATGCTGATCGAGCTGTCCGGACCCCAGACCCTCGGCGGCGTCGCCGCGGAGCTCGGGGTGCACGCCTCCAACGCGACCCGCACCTGCGAGAAGCTCGTGCAGGCCCGGCTGATCACCCGTCGCGAGGACGCCACCGACCGCCGCTTCGTCCGCCTGGAGCTCACCCGCAAGGGGCGCCAACTCGTCGAGCGCGTGATCGCCGAGCGCCGGGAGGCGATGGCCGACATCCTCCGCCGGGTACCCGCCGCGGACCGCGACACGGTCGCCCGCGGCTTCCGCCTGTTCGCGGATGCCGCCGGGGTCGACCCCTCCCGCGACGGTCGCTTCACGCTCGGGCCGGCGCCGAGCGCCGACTGACGCTGGCGCGCCTCGGGGCCGCACCCACCTCCACGAGGTGCTCACAGATGCGCGCGACACGCCGCGCGCCGCAGCAACTACGAGCACCTCGACGAACGCGGCGTCCGTCCCGCGCGCCCGCGCCGCGCCGCCGATCCTCACTCCCGCTGCTGCGCCGCCGCCTCCGCGAACGGCCGCCGCGGGTGCCGCACGGCCGCGGTGCTGACCGTCTCCCTCCCGGCCAAGCCGTTCGCCACCCACCCGAGCACGAGGCGCACCCGCTTCCGAACGCCGGGCAGCACGGCCGCGTGGTAGAGCTTGTCGACCGCCCATGCCGGGGCGCCGCGCAGTTTCAGCCCGCGCAGATCCGCCGCGCCGGCATGCCCGCCGTAGCTCGCCATCATCCCGAGGCTGCGGTGGCGGTAGGGAGGCGGTTCCGTCCCTTCGATCGCGGCGCGCAGCCCGTCGGCGAGCACCTTGGCCTGGCGCACCGCGTTCTGGGCGGTCGGCGGGTAGAAGGCCGGCTTCTGGTGCGACCCGGGCTTCGGCACCTCCGCGTCGTCGCCGAGCGCCCACACGCCGTCGAGCGGAGCGCCCGACGCGTCGACCACGCGGAGGCGTTCATCGCAGCGGATGTGCCCCTTCTCTCCGCGCGGAACACCCGCCCGGGCGACCACCGGGTTCGGTGTCACACCGGCGGCCCACACGATGGTGACGGTCGGCAGCTGGGTGCCGTCGCTGAGCCGGGCGAGACCCTGCTCGCACGACGAGAGCTCCGTGTGGAGGCGCACAGTCACGCCGCGCCGCCGCATCAGCGTCAGCGTCCAGTCCGACAGCTCGTCCGGGAGCTCCGCGGCGATGCGGCCTGCCGCCTCCACCAGCACCCACTCCGCGTGCTGCCCGGCGAGCTCGGGGTAGCGGGCGATGGCCCGCGCCGACAGCTGCTGGAGCTCGGCCAGCGCCTCGACCCCGGTGTAACCGCCCCCGACCACGACGAAGGTGAGTGCTCGGCGGCGTTCCGCCTCCACCTGGGTCTCGGCCGCGAAGCGAACCCGGTCGAGCACCTGGTCGCGCAGGAAGACGGCCTCCTCGACGGTCGAGAAGCCCACCGCGTTCTCGGCGAGGCCGGGGATCGGGAGGGTCTTGCTCACCGAGCCGAGCGCGAACACCACATGGTCGAACGACAGGGGCCGCTGCGTCCCGTCGAGCGAGCGCACCACGGCGACCTTCGCCTCCGCGTCGACCGTCTCGACCGATCCGGCGACGATGCGCGCGTGCTTCAGCATCCCTCGGAGGGGCACGAGCACCGCCTCCGGAGCGGTCTCGCCCCCGGCGACTTCCGGGAGGAGCGGCTTGTACGTGAGGTACGGTTCGGGCTCGACCACGGTGAGTTCGATGCGCCCGGCCGCGGCGTCCTTCCGCAGCCGACGCGCGAGCGTGAATCCTGAGAAGCCGGCGCCCAGGATGAGGACGCGAGCGGGTGCGCTCATGCCGATTCCTTCCTCGTCTCGATGGGGATGCGGTCGTCGGTGGTGGTCGCGTCTCCCGCCAGCAGGTGGAAGGCGCTGCGGACGAGTGCGAAGTGGCTGTACGCCTGCGGCGAGTTGCCCAGCTGGCGCGAGCCGTGCGGGTCCCACTCCTCGCTCAGCAGTCCGACGTCGTTGCGCAGGTCGAGCAGCCGGGCGAACAGGTCCTCCGCCTCCTCGTGGCGTCCGGCGCCGAGCAGGGCGTCGACGAGCCAGAACGAGCACGCGATGAAGACGCCCTCGCCGCCCGGCAGCCCGTCGTCGGACCGCTGCGGCTTGTACCGCAGCACGAGCCCGTCCTCCGTGAGGTCCCGCTGGATCGCCTCCACGGTGCCGACCACCCGCGGATCATTGCCGGGCAGGAAGCCGACCCGCGGGATGAGGAGGAGGGAGGCGTCGAGATCGCTCGAGCCGTAGGCCTGGACGAACGTGTTGCGCTTCGCGTCGTACCCGTTCGCCAGGATGTCGCGCCGGATGTCGGCTCGCAGCCGCTCCCAGTTGCGGATGTGCCCCGGCAGCCCGAAGCGCTTGGCGCCCTTTACCATCCGGTCGGCCGCCACCCACGCCATGAGCTTGGAGTGGGTGAAGTGGCGGCGCGAGCCGCGCTCCTCCCAGAGCCCGTTGTCGGGCTCCCGCCAGATCGTCGCGAGATGATCGACGAGCGCGCACTGCAGCTCCCACGAGTCGTCCTCGCCGGTGCCCAGGTGGGTGCGGGTCAGGGCGAGCCCGTCGAGCACCTCGCCCCAGACGTCCAGCTGCAGCTGGTCGGACGCCGCGTTGCCGACGCGGACCGGCGACGAGTCCTCGTACCCGGGCAGCCAGTCGAGCGTCTCCTCCGGGAGGCGGCGGCGACCGTCGAGGCCGTACATGATCCGCAGCTCGGCGGGGTCGCCCGCGACCGACCGGAGCAGCCAGTCGCGCCAGGCCAGCGCCTCCTCGGTGTAGCCGGCGGTCAGGAGGGACTGCAGGGCCAGCGTCGCGTCGCGCAGCCAGCAGAAGCGGTAGTCCCAGTTGCGCGGGCCTCCCGGCTGTTCGGGGAGGGAAGTGGTCGGCGCCGCGACGATGCCGCCCGTCGGCTGGTAGGTGAGCGCCTTCAGCGTCACGAGGGAGCGCTGGATGGCGTCGCGGTCCGGGCCGTAGGCGGCGCTCTGCGCGCTCCACCGTGACCAGTAGAGCTCCGTGCCGGCGAGCGCCTCCTCGGCGTCGGCCGGCTCGGGCCGGCTCTCGTGGCTCGGATACCAGGTCAGCACGAAGGGGATGCGCTCCCCGGCCTCGACGGTGAACTCGGAGACGGTCCGGAAGTCATGCCCCTCGAAGGCGACCGGACTCGTGAGCAGCACCGCGTCCGGCCCGGCGACGGCACGCACCCCGCGCTCGGTGCGGGTCACCCACGGCACGATGCGGCCGTAGTCGAAGCGCAGCACGACCTCGCTCCGCATGGTGACCGACCCGTGGATCCCCTCCACGATGCGCACCAGATCGGCGGCGCCGTCGCGCACCGGCATGAAGTCGATGATGCGGACGGCGCCGTCGTCGGTCTCCCACTCCGTCTCGAGGATCAGCGTGTCGCCGCGGTAGCGACGGCGCGTGCTCCGGCCGGCGTCCGCGGGGGCGATCCTCCACCGGCCGGCGGAGTCGTCCCCGAGCATGGCGGCGAAGCACGCGGGCGAGTCGAACCGGGGGAGGCACAGCCACTCGATGGAGCCGTCGGTCGCCACGAGGGCGGCCGTGTGCAGGTCGCCGATCAGCGCGTAATCCTCGATCCGCCGGTTCACAGGCCCACGCTTCCCTGCATGATGCCGCCGTCGACGAAGACCGTCGTGGCGGTCATGTACCGACCGGCATCGGAGGCGACGAAAACGACGGCGTCGCCGATCTCGCCCGGGTCGGCGACGTGACGCAGCGGGATGGCGTTCTCGAGCTTCTGCCGCTTGGCGTCGTCCTTCATCGTGGCGTCGTTGATCGGTGTCGCGACGGCGCCCGGGGCGACGTTGACGACGCGGATCCCCTGCGGGCCGAGCTCGACGCCGGCGGTCCGGGTCAGCATCCGCATGCCTCCCTTCGAGACGCAGTAGGCCAGGTTGCCCGGCATCGGCCAGTCCTCGTGCACCGACGAGATGTTGACGACGACGCCTCCCGAGCCCTGCTCGAGAAACCGCTTCGCCGCACGCTGCGTGCCGAAGACGGCGCTCTTCAGATTGACGGAGAGGACCTTCTCGTACTCGTCCTCCTCGAGTTCCAGGAGGCTGTGCCGGGTCTCGATCCCGGCGTTGTTGACGTAGATGTCGAGCCGGCCGAAGGTGGCGACCGCCGAATCGATGAGCTTCTGGATCCCGTCGGCCGTGCTCACGTCGGCGTCGACGCCGAGCGCCTTGCCGCCCGCCGCCGTGATGTCCTTGACCAGGTCGGCGGCGTCCTCGGGCTTCGCCACGTAGTCGATCACCACGGCCGCGCCCTCCGCGGCGAGCGCCTTCACGATCCCTTCGCCGATGCCGCTGTTGCCGCCCGTCACCACGGCGATCTTGCCCTCCAGTCGCATGCTTCCTCCGTTTCGTGTCGCCCCGACAGCCATCTAACTACTCTTTTGCCGGACTGCAATAGTTGCGCAGTGATATCGAATAGCGGCCCGACCGCACCCACGATCCCCCTGACGCGGGCGCCGCCCAACCCCTTGCGCGCCGGGGGGCGGGAGGTGCTACCCTCGCATTCGTAAGCAGGCTGACTATAAGCGGAGCAAGTCATATGTCCGAGGATCGCCGGCGCTGGGCCGGGCTCGTCTTCATCAGCATCGCGGTGGCGCTGATCATCGTCGACTCGACGATCGTCAACGTGGCCATCCCGTCGATCGTCGACGACCTCGGCATCGACTCCACCGGTGTGCAGTGGGTGCAGGAGTCGTACACGCTGGTCTTCGCCGCCCTGCTCCTCGTGTTCGGGACGCTGGCCGACCGCTACGGGAGGCGCCGCGCGCTCCTCGTCGGCGTCACGATCTTCACGCTTTCGTCGATCGCGGCGGCCCTCGCCCCGAACGGCGCCTTCCTGATCGGCGCCCGCCTCGTGCAGGGCGTCGGAGGCGCGCTCATCCTGCCGACGACCCTGTCGATCATCAACGCGACATTCCGCGGCAAGGACCGCGCGATCGCCTTCGCCGTCTGGGGCTCGACGATCGGCGGCATGACCGCGCTCGGCCCGCTCCTCGGCGGCTGGCTCACCACCTCCTTCTCGTGGCGCTGGGCCTTCGGCATCAACATCCCGCTCGGGATCGTCATCGTGATCGGCGTGCTGCTGACCGTCTCCGAGTCCCGGGACACGTCGGGTTCGGGAGGCGTGGACTGGGTCGGCGCGCTCCTCTCGGTGATCACCTCCGCCTCCCTGGTGTTCGCGCTCATCGAGGGCCGCACCTACGGCTGGTGGCTGGTGGACAAGCGGCCGCAGCTCGGGGGCTGGACCTGGCCGTTAGCCCTCTCGCCGATCCCGATCGCCTTCGCCGTGGCGATCATCGGGGGCGTCCTGTTCGTCCTGCGCGGCCGCGCGCGCCTCCACGCGGGCAAGAGCACGATGCTCGCCCTCGACCTCTTCCGGATCCCCTCCTTCCGCAACGGGAACGCCGCCGCCATGATCGTCTCGCTCGGCGAGTTCGGCATCATCCTCGCGCTGCCGATCTGGCTGCAGAACGTGCTCGGCTACAGCGCGCTCGACACCGGCCTCATCCTGCTCGCCCTGGCGATCGGCTCGTTCGTCGCCAGCGGGTTCGCGGGGGCGTTCGGCAACCGCATCCCCCCGGTCACCATCGTGCGCGTCGGGCTCGCGGCCGAGATCGTCGGCGTGGCGGGCCTCGGGCTCGTCATCACCCCGACGACGACCTGGCCGATCCTGCTCCCCTTCCTGTTCGTGTACGGCTTCGGGGTGGGCCTCGCGACCGCTCAGCTGACGGGCGTCGTCCTGAAGGACGTCCCGGTGGACCGCAGCGGCCAGGGCTCCGGCACCCAGAGCACCGCGCGTCAGATCGGCTCGGCGCTCGGGATCGCGGTGCTCGGAACCGTCCTGTTCGGCTCCGCGACGGCGGTCCTCGATGCGAGCCTCGACGCTCGAGGCGTCCCCGCCGCGCAGCGCGACCAGATCGTCTCCGCCGTCGTCGACAGCTCGGGCGCGGCGATCGCCGGCCTCGAGAAGAATCCCCAGACGGCGCCCCTCGCGGCCGACGCCAAGCAGGCCTTCAGCGACGGCACCCGCTGGGCGGCGTTCGCTGCGGCCGGCTTCCTCGTCGTGGGCCTCGCGGCCACCTTCTCGCTGGGCGACGCGCGCACCCGGCGCGAGGAGGCGGTTCCGGCGGAGGTCGCCCGGTGACCCGGGGCGACCGGACGCACGAGCGGAGTTCCCACGAGTTGACCCACGAGGCGGAGGCCTACCTCGAGCTCGAGCGGGAGCCCAGCGCCGAGGAGCTGCAGGCGGCCGTCGCCTCTCTGAGCGAGGGTCAGCGGCGCATCGTGCTGCGCTACGTCAGGAGGTTGGCGGCGGAGGGCACGGCCGACACCGGTTCCCATTCCTGAGAAAAGCACAGGGATCGCCCCGTTACTAGCTAGCCTGGCGTAATATTCGCGGGGCGATAAGAAACAGAGAGACCGACCATGGCGCGATATTTCGTTGATTTCGGGGGCAGGAGACTGGTCCCCCGGGAAGACATCGAGACGACCAAGCGACTGATCGTCGAGGCCGCTCAGGCCGGCGGCGACTTCGTCCGGTTCGCGTCGGCGTCGGGAGACGTCGACGCGCTCATCATGCCCGGGACGCGCATCCTCATCGAGTCGATGCCCGACGAGGAGGAGCCCGTCGCGGGCGCCTCCACGATCGAGACCGCATTCCCTGCCGTCGACGACTTCGACGAGTTCGGCATCTGACCGGTCGAGCGCACTCTCTCGCCCGGTCGCGGGCTCAGGCGCCCGCCTCCTGCACGTCGCGCGCCTTGAGCGTCCAGTAGGTCGTGACGGGTCGCGTGCCGAGGACGATCTTGCCCCGCGAGTGGAGGCGCCGGAGGTCGTCGTACGCGTACGCGACGTCCGCGAGCGGGTAGAAGCCCGAGATCAGCAGGGTGAACGCCCGTCGCCCGGCGAGTTCGGCGACGCGGGCGAGGAGGTCGGTGCCGCGGGCGACCGAGTCCGGGTCGTCCTGCAGCAGGGCCAGCTCGGTCAGCCGGCGGTCGTCGCTGGAGCGGTACCGCGCCTGCGGCACCCCGAGCTCGGCGGCGAGCTCGCGGCCGTCCTGCCCGAAGTTGTCGATGAAGCAGGTGACGCCGTCCGGCGCGACCTCGCGGATGCGATCGGCGATGCCCTCGCCGTACCGGACCGGCTTGATGCCGACCTGCCGCAGATAGTCGAAGTTGCGGTCGCCGCACGTCCCGATCACCCGGGCGCCCGCGTGCCGGGCGAGTTGCGCCTCGATGCTGCCGACGCCCCCGGCCGCCGCGGAGACGACCACGGTGTCGCCGGCACCGACACGCAGTTCGTCGAGCGTGGCGAGAGCCGTCGCGCCCGCGAGGTAGAGGCCGCCCGCGATCTCCCACGTGACGTCCTTCGGCTTCCGCACGAGGTGGGTCGTGGGCACCACGAGGTACTCGGCCTGGGCTCCGGCGCGGACATGGCCGATCACCTCGGTCCCCGACGGGAAGGCCTTGTCGCCCACCGAAACGACGATCCCGGCGAAGTCGCTCCCGGAACCGCGCGGGAACGGTTCGTCGGCCCAGGTCGCCTCCCGTCCGGAGCGGATGAAGCCGTCGATGTGATTGATGCCGGCCGCGACCACCTGGACCAGCACCTCCCCCGGTCCGGGAGGGGCCAGCGGGCGGACCCGCGCCTGAAGGACGCTCTCGTCGCCCGCCTCGTCGTACTCGACCACCAGGGTCTGGTCATGCGTCTTTGCCATCGCTGGTCCCTTGCTCGGCTTTTTACTAGCTTAGCTAGCGATCACCCACCTGGGAAGTGGTCGATCCGCGGAAACTCGAAGCGGCCCGGCCGAGGAGGCCGAGCCGCTTCGAGCAGTGGAGAGGTGGCTTAGTTCGCCGGAGGCATCAGCACCGAGTCGATCAGGTACACGGTCGCGTTGGCCGTGTGCACGCCGCCGCAGATGACGTTGGCGTCGTTCACCTTGAGGTTGTCGCCCGAACCGGTGACCGTGACCGTCCCGCCCTCGACCGTCTTGTGGTCGCCGACGATGTCCTTCGGCGAGATCTGGCCGGGGACGACGTGGTACGTGAGGATCTTCGTGAGCGTGTCGGCGCCCGCGTCGGTCTTCAGCGTGTCGATGGTCGCCGGGTCGATCTTCTTGAAGGCGTCGTCCACCGGCGCGAAGACCGTGAACTCGCTGCCGTTCAGGGTGTCGACCAGGTTGACCTTCGGGTTCAGCTTGCCCGAGACCGCTGCGACGAGGGTGGTGAGGAGGGGGTTGTTGCTCGCGGCGGTGGCGACCGGGTCCTGGGCCATGCCGGCGACCGAGCCGGAGCCCGACGGCACCTGCTTGGCGTAGGCGGCGCAGCCGGGGCCGACGAGGTCCGCGGCCGGGTCCATGGTGGCGGACGCGGACGGCTTCGACGAGCTCATGCCCGTGTCGGTCGAGGTGGCCGAGCCGGCGCCGGACGAGCAGGCGGTCAGCGCGAGGGCGGCGGCGGCGAGGAGGCCGGCCGCGGCGAGGCGGGTGGTGGATCGCATGGTTCTTCTCCTTCGAGGGATGACTGCAGATCTTTCAGCCGCCAGGAGCGGCCGTCATCGGTGGTTCGGCATGGTCGGCGGAACGGATTGGAACCGACGGAAATACGCTCGGTCCAATCCGGCGCGGCCCCGCGCGACGAAGAGTCGGCATGAGCGGACGCGCAACGAGAACACCCGGCCGGCGGATGGCCGCGCTGTGGGCGGCGATCGCCGGTGTCGTCAGCGGCGGGATCTTCCTCGCCTCAGCCGAGCTGGTCGCGCTCCTCGTCGCACGGGAATCGGACCCCCTCATCGCGGTCGGATCGTTCGTGATCGACATCGTCCCGCGCTGGGCGAAGGAGCTCGCCATCGAGCTGTTCGGCTCGAACGACAAGCTGTTCCTGCTGACGACGGTGGCGGTGGCCGCTTTCGCAGCCGCCGCGATCGCCGGGCTCCTTGAGCTGCGCTTCCGCTGGGCGGGTGTTGCGCTGTTCGGCGTCGCCGGCATCGCTGCCATCGCCGCGGCGGTCACGCGGGCGGGCGCGAGCGGCCTGGCCTTCCTCCCGCCGACCGTCGGTGCCCTGCTGGGTGCCGGAGCGCTGTGGCTGCTGATCGGTCGCCTCAAGCTCTGGCGCGCCGATCAGACACGGGGAGGCGACGCTCGGCCCGACCGCCGCACGTTCCTCCTGCTCACCGGAAGCGCCGCGGCGCTGTCCCTCCTCGTGGGCGTCGGGTCGCGTGCTCTCTCGTCGGCGAGCTCGTCCGTCGCGGCGATCCGGAAGGCGCTGCGCCTCCCCTCCCCTCAGAACCGCGTCGCCGTACCCGCGGGGGCCGACCTGCGCATCCCCGGACTGTCGCCCCTCTTCACCCCGAATGCCGACTTCTACCGGGTCGACACCGCGCTGAGCGTCCCGTCGATCGATCCGGCCACCTGGCGGCTCGTCATCGACGGGATGGTCGAGAAGCGGGTCGAGATCACGTTCGACCAGCTGCTCGCGATGGGACTCCGCGAGTACGCCATCACGCTGACCTGCGTGTCGAACCAGGTCGGGGGGAACCTCGTGGGCAACGCGCGCTGGCTCGGCGTCCCGGTGCGCGAGCTGCTCGCCCGCGCCCGGCCGCGCCGCGGGGCCGACATGGTGCTCTCGAGGAGCATCGACGGCTTCACGGCGAGCTCGCCGCTGGAGGCGCTGACCGACTCGGGCCGCGACGCCATCCTCGCGGTCGGCATGAACGGGGAGCCCCTGCCGCTCGAGCACGGCTTCCCTGTGCGGATGGTGGTGCCCGGTCTGTACGGGTACGTCTCCGCCACCAAGTGGCTGACCGAGCTGAAAGTCACGACGTACGCGGCCGACCAGGCCTACTGGACACCGCGCGGCTACAGCGCCAAGGCGCCCATCAAGCTCTCCAGCCGCATCGACACCCCGCGGCTCGACAAGGCGATCCCCGCCGGGCAGGCCGTCATCGCCGGCGTCGCGTGGGCGCAGACCGTCGGCATCGGCAAGGTGGAGGTGCAGATCGACGGCGGAGAGTGGCAGCAGGCCGCGCTCTCGACCCCGATCGGCAAGGACACCTGGGTGCAGTGGTCGCTGCCGTGGAACGCCACGACGGGCAGTCACACGCTCAGTGTGCGGGCGACGGACCTCGCCGGCCGTCTCCAGGAGCAGAAGCGCACCGCGATCGCCCCCGATGGATCGACCGGGTGGCAGTCGACGTTGGTGCGGGTGGAGTGAGGGGCGGTTCCCAGGGAGGAGGATCGTGATGCTGGCGGCCTCATCCTCCTCCGTTCACGCCCGCCCCCGGCGTGTCACCGGGAAATTCCTCCTTTCCCTTCAGGGCGCGGGGGGCGGCCGGGCGCGGGGGGGGCGGCCGGGCGCGCGGGCGGCCGGGCGCGGGGGGGGCGGCCGGGCGCGGGGGCGGCCGGGCGCGGGAGTGAGCCGGGGCGGCGCGGCACTCCAGGCGGGTCGGTCGACGTGGCACCGGACCGGAGGGAGGAGGACGGGCGACTGCGCGCGGCGTGTCGCGCACAACGGAGGAGACTCGGCCGCCGGCCGCAACGAAAATCCTCCGTTAGCGCACGGCGAGGCGGCTACGGCGGCCGCAGCCCCGGCGGCGCCGCCGTCAGCCCAGCGCGACCGCCGTCCACGAGACCGGTGGCAGCTCCAGCGTGAGCGTCCCATCGGCGAGGGAGGCGCGCGGGGTCGGGCGCAGGCCGACGCGGTTCTGGTCCTGCAGCGTGTTCTTCGCGTAGACGTCGTCATCCCAGAGCGAGAGCGCCTCCGCGACCCGGGTGACGCCCAGATCGCGCACGTCCACCTCCACGGTCTGCGTCTCGGTGAGGCTCCGGTTCACGACGAACAGCGCCGCCGAGCCGTCCGCCTCGTCGAACGTCGCGACCGCGTCGACGAGCGCCGCCTCCCCGTGCACCGCCGTGTCGTAGCTGCCGGTCCTGATGGAGGGGCGGAGCACCTCCCCGCGCGCCAGCCGGCTCGTGACCGAGAACGGGAAGAACGTCGTCTGCCGCCAGGCCGCGCCTCCCGGCTCGGTCATGATCGGCGCGATCACGTTGACGAGCTGGGCGAGGGAGGCGCTGCGCACCCGGTCGTGGTTCTTCAGCAGGGTGATCAGCAGGTTGCCGAGCACGACGGCGTCGGCGACCGTGTAGACGTCCTCGATGAGGCGCGGGGCGTACCTCCACTCGTCGACCGGCTTCTCGGCGGCCATGTGCTCGTCGAGGTACCAGATGTTCCACTCGTCGAACGAGATGTTGATCTTCTTGCGGTTCTTCAGGCGGTTGCCGACGTGGTCGGCCGTGGAGACGACCGTGTCGATGAAGTACTGCATGTCGAGCGACGAGGCGAGGAACGACCCGAGGTCGCGGCCGCGCTCCTGGTAGTAGGCGTGGGCGGAGATGAAGTCGACGTGCTCGTAGGCGTGCTCGAGGACGATCCGCTCCCACTCGCCGAACGTCGGCATGCCCGACCCGGAGGAGCCGCAGACCACGAGCTCGAGGTGGCGGTCGGCGGTCTTCATCGCCTGCGCGGTGCGGGCCGCGAGCTTGCCGTAGTCGTCGGCGGTCATGTAGCCGGTCTGCCAGGGGCCGTCCATCTCGTTGCCGAGGCACCACATCCGCACGTCGTGCGGCTCCGGCGTGCCGTTCGCGATGCGCCAGTCGCTCAGGGCCGTGCCGGACGGGTGGTTGGCGTACTCGAGCAGGTCCAGCGCCTCCTGGATGCCGCGCGTGCCGAGGTTGACCGCGAGCATGAGCTCCGAACCGGTCAGCTTCAGGAAGCGGGCGAACTCGTCGAGGCCCACCTGGTTAGTCTCGAGCGAGTGCCAGGCGAGGTCGCGGCGCACCGGGCGCCGGTCGCGCGGGCCGACCGAGTCCTCCCACCGGAACGCGGACACGAAGTTGCCGCCCGGGTAGCGGATCGTCGTCGCGCCGAGTTCGCGCACCAGCTCGACCACGTCGAGGCGGAATCCGTCCTCGTTCGCGGTCGGGTGCCCGGGCTCGTAGATGCCGTCGTAGACGCAGCGGCCGAGGTGCTCCACGAACGAGCCGAAGATCCTTCGGTCGATGGGCGCCACCCGCGCCGAGCGGTCGAGGGCGATCGTGCTGTCAGCCATGCGTTTCCTTCTGTGCGTGCGGGCCCGGCCGCCCGGGCCGGATCACGGGGTTGGGCTCCTGACCGCCGGCACCGATGACAACCGGCGGCCAGGAAGAGAGCGGATCAGATTCCGCGGGCGAGCCGATAGTAGGCCGCGTTCCAGTCCAGCTCGCGCTCGAACCCGCGCAGCGTGGTCGACTCGTCGATGACGAGCAGCTCGGTGCGTGCGATCCGCGCGAAGTCGGCGAACGCCTCCACGCCCACCGCAGTGCTCATGACGGTGTGGTGCGCGGCACCCGCCTCGAGCCACGCGGTCGCGGAGGTGGTGAAGTCGGGCGCCGGCTTCCACACGGCCCGGCCCACCGGGAGCTTGGGGAGGGGCGCGGTCGGCTCGACCACCTCCACGACGTTGGCGACGAGCCGGAACCGGTCGCGCATGTCCGAGAGGGCGACGACGACCGCCGGGCCCGGGTCGGCCGTGAAGACGAGCCGCACGGGGTCGTCCTTGCCGCCGATGCCGAGCGGGTGCACCTCGAGGGTCGGGCGGGCGGTCGAGAGGGAGGGGGACACCTCCAGCATGTGCGCCCCGAGGATCCGCTCGTCGCCGGGCGTCAGGTCGTACGTGTAGTCCTCCATGAGGGAGGCGCCTCCCGGCAGCCCCGCGCCCATCACGTTCGCGGCCCGCACCAGGATCGCCGTCTTCCAGTCGCCCTCGGCGCCGAAGCCGTAGCCCTCGGCCATGAGTCGCTGGACCGCGAGACCGGGCAGCTGGGTGAGCGCGCCGAGGTCTTCGAAGCTCGTGGTGAAGGCTCCGAAGCCTCCCTCCTCGAGGAAGGAGCGCAGCCCGAGCTCGATCGCCGCGCCGTCGCGCAGGGACTGGTGGCGCTCTCCGCCCCGGCGGAGCTCGGGCACGACGTCGTAGAGCTCCTCGTACTCGGCGACCAGCGCATCGACGTCGGAGTCGCCGGCTGCGGCCACGGCATCGGCGAGCTCGTTGACGCCCCACGTGTTGACCTGCACGCCGAAGACCAGCTCGGCCTCGGTCTTGTCGCCCTCGGTCACCGCGACGAAGCGCATGTTGTCGCCGAAGCGCGCGAGCTTGAGAGAGCGGGTCGCCGCCCAGCCGGCGGCGGCGCGCATCCAGGTCGCGACACGCGAGGTCACCGCCGGGTTGCTGACATGCCCGACGACCGTCGTGCGGGGCACCGCGAGCCGGGTCTGGATGTAACCGAACTCGCGATCACCGTGCGCGGCCTGGTTGAGGTTCATGAAGTCGAAGTCGATCTCGCCCCACGGCAGCTCGACGTTCGCCTGCGTGTGGAGGTGCAGCAGCGGCTTCTGCAGCGCGTCGAGCCCGGCGATCCACATCTTGGCCGGGCTGAAGGTGTGCATCCACGCGACGAGTCCGATCACGCGGTCGTCGGCGTTGGCCTCGAGGGCGATCCGTCGGATCGCGTCCGAGTCGGTCAGGACCGGCTTCCAGACGACCCGGACCGGGACGGCCGCGCCGAGCTCGTCCGAGATGGCACGGGACTGGGCGGCCACCTGGGCGAGCGTCTCCGGGCCGTACAGGTGCTGGCTGCCCGTGAGGAACCACACCTCGTAGGCGTCTAGGGAGGTGGTGAGCTTCGGCATCGGTCGGGGTCCCTTCAGGAGTTCTGTCCGTAGACGTTCTGGTAGCGGTCGTAGAGACGATCGATCGCCTCCTGCGGGATCGGGACGAGCGGCCCGGCCTCCCGCGCGATGTGGACCGTGCGGGCGACGTCCTCGGCCATGACGGCGGCCTTGACGGCGTCGCGCGCATCCTTGCCGATGGTGAAGACGCCGTGGTTCTGCATGAGCACGGCCCGGCTCCGGTGCCCGGCGAGCGTCGCGACGATGCCGCGGCCGATCGAGTCGTCTCCGATGATCGCGAACGGTCCGACCGGGATGTCGCCGCCGAACTCGTCCGCCATCGCCGTGATGACGCACGGGATCGCCTCGGCGCGGGCCGCCCAGGCGGTCGCGTACGTCGAGTGCGTGTGGACGACGCCTCCCACCTCCGGCATGGTGCGGTACACGTAGGCGTGCGCGGCGGTGTCCGAGGAAGGGGAGCGCTCGCTGCCCGCCGAGCCGGGCACCACCTCCCCGTCGAGCGTGCAGAGGATCATGTTCTCGGGCGTCAAGTCGTCGTAGTCGACGCCGCTCGGCTTGATGACGAAGAGGTCCTCGCCGGGCACGCGGCCCGAGACGTTGCCACCGGTCCAGACAACGAGCCCGTAGCGCACCAGCTCGGCGTGCAGCGAGGCGACGCTGCGGCGGACGGACGCGACGGCGGCGGACTCGATCAGGGTGCTCAACGGCTGCCTCCTTCCAGGGGGAGTGCCTCCACGGCGGCCCGCTCGACGGCGAGGCCCGCGTGATAGCGCTCCAGGTACGCGGCGAAACCGGCCACGTCGTCGGGGTGCGGCGTGACGGTGTCGAAGGCGAAGCCCCCGAACACGCGCAGCCTCAGGTAGTCGGCGAGCGTCTGCCCGTCGGAGGCGGCCGCCAGATAGGAGGCGAGCACCGCTATGCCCCAGGCGCCTCCCTCGGACGCCGTCTCGGCCACCGAGACCGGTGCGTCGAGGGCGCCCGCGAGGAACCGCTGCGCGACACCCGCTGTCCGGAACATGCCGCCGTGGGCGAGCATCCGGTCGAGCCGGACGCCCTCGCGGTCGAGCACGCGCATGCCGAGGGCGAGCGTGCCGAACACGCCGTAGAGCTGGGCGCGGACGAAGTCGCCCAGAGTGAACCGGCCGCCGGGCGAACGCACGACCAGCGGGCGCCCCTCGGGCAGGCCGGCGATGGGCTCGCCCGCGAGGTGGTTGTAGGCGACGATGCCGCCCGCGTCGGGGCGGCCGTCGAGCGCCTCCCGGAACAGGGCCTCGTAGACGGCGTCCGCGTCGAGCGGCGACCCGGCGAGAGCGGCGAAGCGCGCGAACAGCCCCGACCACGCAGCGAGTTCGCTGGCTCCGTTGTTGCAGTGGACCATCGCGACCGGGTCGCCCGCCGGCGTGGTGACGAGGTCGAGCTCCTCATGCGCTGAGGCGAGCGGCCCCTCGAGCACGACCATCGCGAAGATGCTGGTGCCGGCGCTCACGTTGCCGGTGCGCGGAGCCACGGAGTCGGTCGCGACCATCCCGGTTCCGGCGTCGCCCTCGGGCGGGCAGAACACAGCGCCGGGGGCGATGCCGCCGGTCGGGTCGAGGAGGAGCGCACCCTCCGCCGTGAGGCTGCCCGCGGCCTGCCCGGCGACGAGCACCTCGGGCAGCAGGGAGCGGAGCGGCGGGAGAGCGCCCGCCGTGCGCTCGTCGAAGCGCTTGAGAAGTGCCTCGTCGTAGTCACGCGTCGCCGGGTCGATCGGGAACATGCCGGAGGCGTCGCCCACGCCGAGCACGGATCGTCCCGTGAGTGAGCGATGGACGTAACCGGCGAGGGTGGTGACGTGCGCGATCCGCGGCACGTGCGGCTCGGCGTCGAGGACGGCCTGACGGAGGTGCGCCACGGACCAGCGGAGCGGGATGTTGACGCCGAACAGTTCGCTGAGCTCCGCAGAGGCGCGCCCGGTCGACGTGTTGCGCCACGTGCGGAACGGGACGAGGAGGTCGCCCTGCTCGTCGAACGCCAGGTATCCGTGCATCATCGCGGAGATGCCGATCGAGCCGAACGCGGCGGGTCGCACCCCGTGGCGGTCCTCGGCGTCGGCGATCAGCTCGGCCACGGCGGACTGCAGCCCGGACCAAACGTCATCGAGCGCGTACGTCCACCGGCGGTCGACGAACTCGTTCTCCCACTCGTGCGCCCCCACGGCCAGCACGGTGGCCGGGTCGTCGGCGTCGACGAGGCACGCCTTGATGCGCGTCGAGCCGAACTCGACGCCGAGGGCGGTGCGCCCCTCCGCGACGGCGTCGCGGTGGCGGGAGGCGGCGGGGTCGCCGCTCGGCGGGGTCGTGCTCACGAGAAACTCACCTCTTTGTGACCGGTCACATTACGTCGGGACCAGGCTAGGCGAACATCGGGCCGCGCACAAGCCGGGGCGGCCGGGACCGTCGGTGCGGGCGGGCGCCCCTCCCGTCGAGGTGCTCGTTGTTGCTGCCGCGTACGGCGTGTCGCACGCACCTGCGAGCACCTCGTGCGGGGCCGTCGGTGCGGGCGGGCGCCCCTCCCGTCGAGGTGCTCGTTGTTGCTGCTCCGCACGGCGTGTCGCGCGCACCTGCGAGCACCTCGTGAAGGCGCGGTCGGTCAGCACCGGGACGCGGCCGTCGGACGCACGCCAGCGTCAGAGCGGCCGGGTCGACTCGCGCACGATGAGACGGGGGGCGACGGGCGCGTCGAAAGCGAGGTCCTCGCCCCGGATGACCGCGAGCAGCCGGGCCACCCCGCGCCGGCCGAGTTCCGCGAAGTCCTGCCGCACGGTGGTGAGGGGAGGCGCGAAATACGCCGCCTCCGGGATGTCGTCGAACCCGACCACCGAGAGATCCTCGGGCACGCGCCTCCCCGCCTGTCGCGCCGCGTGCAGGACGCCGAGCGCCATCTGATCGTTCGACGAGAAGACGGCGGTGATCGACGAATCGGCGAGCGCCTCGGCGGCGATGACAGCACCGGAGGCGGCGGTCCAGTCGCCGTCGCCCGACACCACGCTCGCCGCGCCCGCCGCCGCGATCTCGGCGAGGAATCCCTCCCGCCGCGCTTGCGCCTCCGACCAGTCGCCCGGGCCGCTCACGTGCAGGATCCGGCGATGCCCGAGGTCGAGCAGGTGCCGGGTGGCGAGCCGCGCGCCCTCGAGCTGGTCCACGAAGAGGCCCTCGTCGCCGGAGGCTCCGGCCCCGTGCAGCGTCACGAACGGGACGCTGGCCGAGACGGCCGACATCGCGTCCCGCACCCACTGCTGCGGCGCGATGACCACGACGCCTTCGACGTCCTGACCGGCGAGGTGGCCGAGGGCGTCCTCGATGCCGGCGGCGTCGGGCGAGGAGGCGTGCGCGACCATCACCGAGTAGCCGGCCTGGCGCGCGGCGAGCTCGACGGCATCGACGCTCGACGCCGGGCCGAACAGCGTGGAGGCGGACGCCGCGAGCACGCCGATGGTGCCGGACCGCGCGGTGGTCAGGGCGCGGGCCGCGCGGTTGGGGCGGAAGTTCAGCTCCGCCATGGCGGCGAGCACGCGGTCTCGCGTCTCGGGGCGGATCGACGGGTGGTCGTTGAGGACCCGCGACACCGTCTGGCGCGAGACACCGGCGGCCGCGGCCACCTCCCGCACCCCGGGCAACCGGCGTTCGCTCATGCACCTCACCCTAAGGGCCCGCGATGCTCGCCGCCGCCGCGTAGGGTCGGAGCATGCCTGCAGAGACCGCACCCCGCCCCGTCGCGCTCGTCACCGGGGCCTCGCGCGGGATCGGCCGCGCCATCGCCGCCAACCTCGGACGCACCCACCACATCCTCGTCGGCGGCCGGGACGCCGCGGCCGTCCAGAGCGTCGTCGACTCCCTCCCGTCGGCGGAGCCCTTCGTCGCGGAGCTGGTCGACGGCACCGTCCCGGCCCTCCCCGACCGGATCGACGTCCTCGTGCACTCCGCCGGCGTCGAGGACGGGTCGACCATCGAGGCGACCGACCTCGAGACCTGGCGCCGGGTCTTCGAGGTCAATGTCTTCGCCGTCGCCGAGCTCACGCGGCGGGCCCTGCCGGGACTGCGCGCGTCCCAGGGTCTCGTCGTCGTCATCAACAGCGGGTCCGGCCTCACGAGCGGGCCGGGAGGCGGTGTCTACGCGGGCTCGAAGTTCGCTCTGCGGGCCCTCACGGACGCGCTCCGCGAAGAGGAGCGCCCCCACGGCGTCCGGGTCAGCAGCATCCACCCGGGCCGCGTCGACACCGACATGCAGCGGGCGCTCGTCGCACGGGAGGGACACGAGTACGACCCCTCCTACACGATCACCGCGGAGATGGTCGCGGCCACTGTCCGGACCGCCGTCGACCTGCCGCCGACCGGGACAGTGGAGTCGCTCAGCGTGCGGCCGATGCAGCGGCGGTGACCCGCGACCGCAGCGCCAAAGAGGAGGCGCGACCCCCGCTCGCCCTCACGGAGGCGCGGGCGTAGTGTCGGGCAGCGGCCGGCCGAGGCCGCGGAGACGAGGAGCACATGAGCATCCACGAAGACGACGCCCGCCCCGACGCCGACGAGCTGCCCGACGGCTCCGGCCCGCAGAGCGAACCCGAGGACGACGGGGAGGACACGGCGTCGGGCGGCGGCGCGGACGACCGCTGACGGGCGGGGGCGCACGAAACGCCGCCGCCGGCCCCCTCGTTGCGGCGACCCGACGCGAAACGTCACCACTGGCCCCCTCAGCCCCGCTTCCACCCGCTGAGAGGGCCACTAGTGCCATCTCACCGAGCCGGGAGGCGCCTGCGCCTGTGGATAACCGGCTGCAACCGCCCGATACCGACGCGCCCCGTCAGCTCCCGCTGGCGCGCCGCCGGTCCTGCTCGGGGATCTCGGCGGCGTCGACGTAGCGGTCCCCGCCGAGGTTCTTCGCGATGTACATGGCCTGGTCGGCGGAGCGGATGAGGCGGTCCGGGTTCCAGGCGTGCTCCAGCGGGTGCACGGCTGAGACGCCGATGCTCGCGCTGATCGGGAAGTCGTCGGGGAGTCCGTCGTAGGGCCGGCCGACCGCCTCCCGGATGCGCTCGGCGACGTCGTGCGCGGCGGCCGGGTCGGGCACCTCGCAGACGACCACGAACTCGTCGCCGCCGTAGCGGGCGACGAGGTCCTGCTGGCGGACCGCCGACTGGAGGCGCGCGGCGACCTCCCGCAGCAGTTCGTCACCGGTGTGGTGGCCGAGGTTGTCGTTCACGCCCTTGAACCCGTCGAGGTCGATGAAGAGCGCGGCGAGCAGGCCTGTGGAGGCGGTGCGCGCGTACTCGAGCATCTGCGCCTCCAGGAGGCGGCGGTTCGGCAGGCCGGTCGTCTCGTCGTGCATCGCGGCGTGCTCGAGTCTCCGCTGCAGCCGCAGCGCGGTGACGGTCTGGGCCGCCTGGCCGGCGAGGGCGTCCGCGAGCGGCGCCGCTTCGGAGTCGAACTGCCGGGGGTGAAAGAAGAAGCAGGCGAAGACGCCGAAGAGCTCGTCGTCGTGCTGGATCGGCGCGGCGAGCAGCGAGAGCACGCCCGATTGGCGCATGGCCGCTCCGAGGATGGGTGCCACCGTCTCCGCCTGATCCACACCGCTGACGGTGACGACGCGGCGCAGCATCGCGGCCTGCGCGGGAAGGGCTCGGCTGCCGATGGCCTGCTCGAAGGGGTTGCTTCCGGCGACCTGCTCGAAGGTGCCCTGCTCGCTCAGGAGGAACACGGCCGACTGCTCGGCGCGGTACGAACGCGCGACCGTCGTGGCGAGGATCTCGGCGAGCTGTCCCTCCGAGGTGGCGGCCGCGAACGCGATGGAGGCCTCGATGATCAGCTCGAGGCGGTTGCGGGTGCGCTCCTCCAGGGAGCGGGTCTGGGTCAGCCGCTCCTCGAAGGCCACCCGGCGGCTGGCATCGAGCAGGAGGACGATCTCGCCGTCCTCCCCTCGGCGGTGGCTCTCGATGACCGCGCGCTGGGACCCGTCCGAGTGCAGGAGGCGCGCCACGCCGTCGTCGACGCCGTCGGCGCTGCCGGGGACCAGGAGGGAGGCGAGAGTCCTGCCGGTGAGCTCGTCCAGCGTCAGTCCGGTCCACGACTCGAGCACGGCGTTGGCGTCGACGATGCGCCGCCCGCGGTCGAGCCGCGCGACTGCACCCGGCAGTTCGTCGGCCGCGAATGACTCCACCGGTTCTCCTTCAGATCCTGGCGACGACGGAGGGCCGGCCCCCCGAAACGCCGAGATAAACGTATCCCACGATTCCCGTCACCTCTGACCGGACGTGTTCGGCATCCGAAATCCCGTCTAACGCGCGGTGCGGTTTCGTCCCGCGTTCTTGGCCCGGTACATCGCGGCGTCCGCGGCGTCGAGCAGCGACATCGGGCTGCGGCTCCCGTCGAGCGGCACGATGCCGCACGACGCCGTGACCGTCATGGCTCCCCGGTCCGTGTCGATCGGCTCGTCGATCGCCTGGACGAGCCGCTCGGCGAAGGCCTGACCCTCGTCGGCTGACGTGCCGGCGCTGAGGATCACGAACTCGTCGCCGGCGAGGCGGCAGATGATGTCGGACCCGCGCGAACTGCGCGCCAGCCGACGGCCGACTTCCCGCAGCACCGCGTCGCCGGTCTCGTGCCCGTGACGGTCGTTGATCGACTTGAAGCGGTCGAGGTCGATGAAGAGGAGGGTTCCCTCGTCGCCGCGCGCCACCGCCTCCACCAGGGCCCGCTCGAGCGAGCGTCGGTTGTGGAGGCCGGTCAGGTGGTCGACGAGCGCCAGCTGGGCCAGCCGGCTCTCGCGCCCCCGGTCGAGCGCGCGCGCGAGGTCGCGGCCGAGGTCGCGCGCCTCCTCGACGGTCCTCCCCCAGGCCGGCGCCATGCCCTGGACGCTCTGCCGCCACTCCGAGAACGAGTTGCGCGGCGAGAGCGGCGTCTCCCGGTTGGAGGCGGTCTGGTCGCCGAGCCAGCGGATGACCTGGGTCACCTCGCGGCGGAAGAAGAGGAGCACGCCGTGACCGGCCACCGGCACGACCATCAGGCCGGCGAAGCCCGGGGTCAGGGTCGACAGCGCGGGGTGGGTCCGTGACACCTCGTGCGTCTCGAACGGCTCGATCCCGGCGGCTTCGAGGAGGAGGCTCCGGTCGCCGAGGGGCGCCTCGCCGATGCTGCGGCTCACGCCGTCGAGCGCGATGACGGCCCCGTCGGCGCCCACGAGCTCGAGGAGCGCCGTGCCGTTGTGCACGAGCGCGAGGAGGGCGTCGTCGGCGGGAGGGAGCTCGCCGAGCAGCGCGGACCGGCGCTCGCGCACCTCCAGGTCACGGCGCAGGTGGGCGATGGACTCGAGCGCCGACAGCTGCAGCGTCAGCTGCGTGGCCAGCACCTCCAGGGCCCGGCGCAGGAGGATCGGCATGCGCCGGGTGGTCCGGTGCGCGCACGTGATCATGCCGACCAGCCGCTGGTCGTGGATGAGCGAGAACGAGACGGTGGACGCCTGGCCCATGTTGCGCATGAACTGGAGGTGGTGCGGCGAGACTGCGCGGAGTTCGGCTTCGCTGAGATCGAGCGGAGGTGCTCCGGCGTCGGTCGACAGCAGCGCCGTGCCGTCGTCACTCGTGCTGACGATGGCACGGGAGATCTTCGTGAGGTAGAGCGAGCGAGCCTGCTGCGGGATGTCGGAGGCGGGGAACCGCAGACCGCGGTACGAGTCCATGTCCGGCTCGCACGCTTCGCCGGCGACCTCGCCGTGGCCGTCCGCGAAGAAACGGTAGACCATCACGCGATCGAAGCCGGTGATCCGCTTGACCTCCTCCGCGGCCGCCTGGCGCAACTGCTCCGCATCGGCGATCATGCCGAGGGTCCGGATCGCGCCGACCACGGAGGGGTTCGGGAGGTCCGGCGAACCCGACACCGGCTCGAGCTCGATGAGGATGCGGTCCGGCGAGGCGTGGGTGACCGCGTCGAACGAGCGACCGGCGAGCTCGACGCGGACGGGGTCGCCGTTCGTCTGCGCGGCAACGGTCCACTCGATCGTCGGGCTGCCGAGCTCGGTGAGACTCCGCCCGAGCCACTCGGCGGCGTTCTCGCTGGCCGTCGTGATCTCGAACGTGACGGGGTCGACGGCGAGCAGCACGCCGTGCGACTGGATCCGGCCGGGCGTGCGGATCGGCTCTTTGACGCACTCTTCGAGACGCTGCCGCTCCGATGCTTCCGGGAGGGCAACATCTTCCATGCATTCAACGTATCCCCAATAAATCTGTTTTCCATCCGCTGAGCGGTGCGGAATTGCGCGGGCTGTGCCCGAAATGCGCGTAATGCCGGGGAATCGTGCCCCGTATCGGGGGTATTCGTCTTGCGAACAGCCCTCCGCGCTCATTCGTGCGTCGGCGGAGAGGGCTCTCTTAACCTTCCGTCGTGGGTACGTTGCACTACGACGGCGTCGAGATCCGATTCGACGACGAGGTCCTCGCGCACCTCGAGACCGTCATCGTGAACAAGCTGCGCCGGCGCGAAGGGTTCGTCCTGTCGTGGAGGCAGCCCACCATCGGGCGGTCCACGGTCTGGCTCGATCCGAGCATCCCGCTCCGGTTCGAGTACGACTCGGAGGAGGCGCCGCACCTCGAGCGCGACTGGGTGGAGTCGCTCATGGTCTCGGCGAACGGCTCGGGCGGGCTCGTCGTCACGGACCGGCAGGGCGAGCCGCTGCGGGCGGAGCTGGTCGTCTCGGTCTGAGCGCGGGGCGCGGGGCGGCTGCGGGTGGCCCGGGCGGCTGCGGGTGGCCGGGGCGGCGCTGAGCGGTCACTCGTGGCCCTTAGGCACGGCGTGTCGGGGACGAATGGCGGCACTTGGTGACCGTTCAGTCGTTCAACGGCTAGCGAGCCTGGGGAGAACGAGCTCAGCCGCGGTGCCGCCACCGCTCGGCGAGCCAGTCGAGGGCCGCGTCCGCCTCCCTCGCCTGGAACCCACGGAGCGCCCCCATGCGCGGAGGTGGAGGCTGCAGCGAACTGAGCCGGAACGTTCCGGCCAGCGCGGCGAGCAGCGCATCGACCCCTTCCGCGGGCACGTCGGCGAACGCGGGATGACCGAGCATCCGCTCGGAGTCGCGGGCACCGGCCATGCGCGCGTCGAGCAGCATCGAGAGGCCGTCGATCCACGGCGCGCCCACGCACGCCCACGCCCAGTCGACGAGCCACACGGTACCGGCCGCGTCGAGCAGCACGTTGTCGCTGCGAGTATCGAGGTGGACGAGGCGGTCGCCGTGGAGGTGCGCCAGCGCCTCCCGGGACAGGCGATCCAGCGTGGTCGCCTGTTCGCGTTCGAACGGTGAGAGCCGGTCGTCGTGCCCGGAGGCGAGCACCGCCCACCCATCGACGGCGATTTCGTCGGTGAGCGACGGGAGGCCGCTGTCTGCAATCCGGGGAGCCGCGGCGACGACGTCGAGGACCGCCTCCACATCGGTCGTGGACGGCGGCGACGCGGAGCGGCCCGCCGGTGAAATCGAAGCGTCCGACCGGGCGGCGGGCTCATCGCTCTCACCGCCTGGGCCGGCCGGATGGCGGCCGTCGACCTCCTCGGCTACCAGCCCGAACCACTCGCCCGTATCGACGGTGCCGAGGAGGCGCGGAACCGGCAGGCCATCGGGCAGGAGCCGCAGCACCCGCGCCTCCCTCCGGTACAGCGAAGCGGCCGCGCCGAGACTGTCCGGCGCGGCCTTGACGAAGGCGCGCCTCCCGTCGGCGGTGCCGACCCGTGCAGCCAGCCCCGGGGAGAAGCCGGTGCGCTGGTCCCGCGCGTCGGTCACGGGCGAGCCGAGCACCCGCGCGATCTCCTCGGTCACCTCGCCCGGCAGTTCGGCCCACCGGAGCCTGTCGCTCGTCGCCCCCATGCAGCAACGGTACCCGTGAGCGGCCCTGCGCCCGCCCGTCGCCTCCTCGTACGCTCCCGATGACCGCTGAACGGTCACCTCTGGCCCCGCGGCACGGCGTGTCGCGCGCTGATCGGGGCAACTGGCGACCGTTCAACCGTTCAACCCGGGCCGGGGTGTGGATAACGGGGTGGGTGGCCCGCGAGGGGTCGACGGACAGGCGCGGGCGGACGGATGCGCGGGCGGGCAGGCCCGACGGACTCGGCCGGGCCGATTCGCGGGCGGCCCGGCCGATGCGCGGGCGGCCCGGCCCGGTCGATGCGCGCGCGAGCCCGCCGACGGCGCGGCCGGTCAGAGCCACGCGTTTAACGGATTACGGGATGCCCGCCGTTCGTGTCGGGTTGAGACGTCATCGCAAGGTCGGATTTCGTTTCCACGTCAGGCCGGGCATCCCGGTGAGAACAACGGTAGCGACCCGAACGGGTGTCCTCAATGTGGAGGACAAAATCCCGTCAACAATTGACGGGTCGTCGTCCGACAACCGGGCGCCCGCACAGCCGCGCCCCGTCAACCGCAGCCGTCAATCGCACGCATCACCCGCACCCGTCAACCGCGCGCATCAACCACGCGCGTCAACCCTCAACCCACGCACTCCACGAGTCTGGGCCGGGTCGGCAAGGGAGGAGACTTCGGGCTGACACGCCTCGAGAGACGGCTAACGGAGGAGAGCCCGGGCGCGAGACGGCGGAATCTCCTCCGTTAGGTATGCACGAGGCGCGTCAGGTATGCACGAGGCACGCTAGGTATGCACGAGGCGCGTTAGGTACGCACGAGGCGCGTTAGGTATGCACGAGGCGACGGCCCCCGCAGAGGCCGCGACCGCCCCTCCTACACCGTCTCGATCCCCCGCCCGAAGGTGAAGGCGCGGACGATCTGGATGACCCCGAGCACGATGAGGCTGATGCCCGCGATGAGGAAGAGCACCGCTATCCCCCACACCGGCGAGAACAGGAGGACGATGCCCGCGATGATCCCCAGGATCCCGTAGAACAGGGCCCACCCGCGCGACGGCGCGTCGCCTAGCTGGACGAGGGTGACGATGCCCTCGATGATCCACGCGATGCCGACCAGGACTCCGAGGAAGGCCGCGAGGAACACCGTCGTGCCGCCGAGGTTCGCGAACGCGAGGATGGACGCGATCACCAGGAGGAGGCCCACGATGATGTCGAGCGCCCGCGTCCCTCCCGAGAGCCCGCGCGCGAAGATGCCGATGCCGAGGTACGAGATGCCGGAGACGAGCAGCGTGATGGCCAGCAGGATCACCAGGCCGGCCGCCGCCGACTTGGGCCAGAAGACCATGATCACGCCGATGATGAGTGCGACCGCGCCGCTGATGCCGAGCGCGACGCGGACGCCGTTGATCGCCGACCTGGTGATGTCGCGTCCGTCGAGCGAGATGGAGGCGAACCCCGAAGGCTGAGAGCCGGACATGGTGGAACCCCTTTCCCGGAAGACCGATCCCCCGATGTCCGCACGCTATCGCCCGGCCGGGCCGCTCGTCTATGCATGATTCCGCGGCGGCGTCGGAGGCCGGTGGGAGGATGACAGCGTGCTTCTCGCTGCGCTCGTCGACACCTCGGAGGCTGTCGCCTCCACTCGGTCGCGCCTCGCCAAGGTCGACGCCCTCGCGCGGCTGCTCGCCGGTCTCGAGCCGGACGAGATCGCGCCCGCCGTTGGCTTCCTCGTCGGCAGACCGCGGCAAGGGCGGGTCGGCGTCGGCTGGCGGGGCGTCTCCTCGGTGATGGGCTCGCCCGCCGCCGAGGCGGGTCTCACCGTCCTCGACCTCGACGCCGCGCTCGACCGGCTGGCCGCGGCCTCCGGTGCCGGCTCGGTCGCCGACCGCTCACGCGAGCTCGGCGAGCTCGGCGCTCGCGCGACCGGCCGCGAGCAGGACTTCATCGTCCGCGTGATCCTCGGCGAGATGCGCACCGGAGCCCTGGAGGGGGTCCTCACCGACGCGATCGCCCGGGCCGCCGAACGCCCCGGCGACACCGTCCGGCGCGCCGCGATGCTCTCGGGCGACCTCGGCGAGACCGCCCGCCTCGCCCTCACCGGCACGGCGGAGGAGCTCGAGGGCGTCGGCCTGGTGGTGGGGCGTCCGGTGCTCCCGATGCTCGCCGCCTCCGCGGCGACCGCCGCTGCCGCGCTCGAGACCACCGGGGAGGCGTCGGTCGAGTACAAGCTCGACGGCGCGCGGATCCAGGTGCACCGGTCGGGCGACGAGGTCCGCGTCTTCACCCGCAACCTCGCCGACATCACGCACCGCCTCCCGGAGGTGGTCGAACTCGTGCGTCGCCTCCCGGTCCGCGATGTCATCCTCGACGGCGAGACGCTCTCGCTCGACGAGGAGGGCGCGCCGCGGCCGTTCCAGGAGACCATGTCACGGTTCTCGCGGTGGGTGCCCGGGGCGTCCGGAGGGAGCGCGCCGACCCCCACCGAGGTCGGTCGAGAGACGCTCCTCCACCCCTGGTTCTTCGACGTGCTCCACGTCGACGGCCGCGACCTGCTCGACGAGCCGCTCTCGGTCCGCCTCGCCGAGCTCGAGCGCGTGGCCGGTGAGCACCGCATCCCCGGCGAGGTCACGGCCGACCCGGAGGTCGCCGAGCGCGTCTCGCGCGAAGCGCTGGCGGCCGGCCAGGAGGGCGTGGTCGTCAAGGCGATCGACTCGCCGTACGCAGCGGGAAGGCGCGGCTCCAGCTGGGTCAAGGTCAAGCCCGTGCACACCTACGATCTCGTCGTGCTGGCGGTCGAGTGGGGCTCGGGGCGGCGCCAGGGACTGCTGTCGAACCTCCACCTCGGCGCCCGCGACCCGGAGGGGGCCTTCGGGGAGCCCGGCGGGTACGTCATGGTCGGCAAGACCTTCAAGGGCCTGACCGACGAGCTTCTCCGCTGGCAGACGGAGCACTTCCAGCAGATCGAGGTGCGCCGCACGCCGGGCACCGTCTGGGTGAGCCCCACGACGGTGGTCGAGATCGCGATCGACGGCGTCCAGCGCTCGAGCCGTTACCCGGGAGGGATCGCCCTCCGCTTCGCCCGGGTCAAGCGGTACCGCGACGACAAGACAGCCGCCGAGGCGGACACGATCGGAACTCTGCGAGACCTGCTGCGGGCCTGACGCCGTCAGAGCCCGGCCGATTCGGGCGCCGGCCCGCCGCTCGAGAACCCTCGAAGGAAAGGCCGCTACTCGGAGGCGACGACGAGCTCGCCGGCGGTGAAGACCCGCAGGCCGCAGTCCTCGCACGATCCGCCGGCGTCGAGTTTCAGTCGGTCGCCTTCCACTCGCGCGAGCACGGAGATGGTGCCGTCGCACCGGGGGCAGGGGACATCGACGGGTGCGGGGTCTTTCATCGGGTCATCCTGGGTGTTTCCGTGGGGGCGGCCGATCGGGAGGCCGGGGGTAGGTGCCGCACACCACTATGGACCGCTTCCGGACGATTGTGGAGGGGGATGCGCCCGCGAGATCGGGACCCTGGACGCTCAGCGAACACCCCAGCAGGGGCCCTCGGCAGGCGGTCACGCGCGCATCGAGAGAACGGCTGCCCAGAGGAAGAGCACGGCGCCGCCGAACGTCCCGAACCCCGTCCAGAACTCGCTGACCGGAACCCCCGTGGCCGGCAGCACGAAGGCGCCGACGGCGGAGAGGCCGAACAGCACCGACCCGCCGAGGTTCAGTCCGGCCTCCCTCCTCGAGCGGCCGGCGGTCGCCGCGGCGACGGCCAGCCCGCTCGAGATGAGGAAGCAGACGGATCCGTAAGCGTCCGGCCGCCATCCCGTCCCGCCTGCCGCGCCCGCCGGGATGGCCGCGGCGAGCGCGACCATCGTGCTCACGTTGAAGAACAGCGTGCCGACCAGCTGCACACCCGATGCCCACCACGACCGGATGTCCGGGACGCGCGCGGGCGCCCAGCCCGTGCTCGTCTGCTGGAAGGTCGCGCCTCCGGTGAAGAACACCGACCCGATCACGAAGATCGCGTTGGTGACGACGGCGCCGACGGTCTCGGCCACGACCGGCAGCGCCGCCACCGCGAAGCACGACGATCCGACCGCGAACGCCCAGGCGGCGGCGAGGTCGACGGGGCGCACACGGCGCCCGCTCCGCAATCCCCGTGCCGCCATCGCGCCTCCCGGCCGCATCGGACTCAGTGGGCGAAGTGCGTGCGCTTGACCAGCGCCCCCTCCTGCTTCGTCAACGCGTCGCACACCTCCCGGATGTCGCTCAGGAGGTGGTCGGCCAGGTCGATGTTGAAGCCGTCCCGCACGACGATCCTGAGCACGGCGAGCTCCTCGACGTCGGGCGGCATGGTGTAGGCGGGCACCTGCCAGCCGCGCGCCCGCAGCTCGTGCGACACGTGGAACACCGTGTAGCCGGGGTCCCCGCGCATCGAGAACGCGACCACCGGGATGGCCGAGCCGTCGGTGATCACGTCGAAGACGTCCATCGCCTTGAGACCGTCGGCGATGTGCTTGGCGTTGTCGCGCAGCGCCTCCATGATCGCGGTGTACCCGGCGCGGCCCAGGCGGACGAAGTTGTAGTACTGGCCGACGAGCTGGTTCCCGGGGCGCGAGAAGTTCAGCGTGAAGGTCGGCATGTCGCCGCCGAGGTAGTTGACGCGGAACACGAGGTCGTCCGGCAGGTGCTCCGGCGAGCGCCACACGACGAACCCGATGCCCGGATACACGAGCCCGTACTTGTGGCCGCTCACGTTGATCGAGACGACCCGCGGGAGCCGGAAGTCCCATTCGAGGTCCGGGTGGAGGAACGGGACGACGAACCCGCCGCTGGCGGCGTCGACGTGCACCGGGACGTCGGGGCCGCCGGCCGCCGCGACCCGGTCGAGGGCGGCGCAGATCTCGGCGATCGGTTCCAGCTCGCCGGTGAAGGTCGTGCCGACGATGCCGACCACGCCGATCGTGTCGTCGTCGACCGCCTCGGCGACCTGCTCCGGTGTGATGATGTAGCGGCCCTCGGCCATGGGGAGGTACCGGGGTTCGACCTCGAAGTAGCGGCAGAACTTCTCCCACACGACCTGCACGTTCGATCCGAGCACGAGGTTGGGGGTCCCGCCGGAGGTGAGGCCGCGCCGGGCCCGCCAGCGCCACTTGAGCGCCAGCCCGGCGAGCATGACCGCCTCGCTCGATCCGATCGTGGAGGCGCCGGTCGGCTGCCCCGGCTCCGCGTGGAACAGCTCGGACACGATCTTGACGCAGCGGTTCTCGATCGCGGCGGTCGCAGGGTACTCGTCCTTGTCGATCATGTTCTTGTCGAACGCCTCGGCCATCAGGAGCGCAGCGGGCTCCTCCATCCACGTGGTGACGAACGTCGCCATGTTGAGCCGGGAGCTGCCGTCGAGGAGGAGCTCGTCGTGGATCAGCCGGTAGACGCTGCCCGGGTCGGTCGGCTCGTCCGGGAGGCTGTCCGGCGGCCGGCGGCGGGAGAGCCTGCCGGTGTAGGCGGGGGCGTCGGGGGCCGGGAACGCGGACGCGCTTCGGGCGGCGCCCGCGGCGGCGGGACCGGCGGTGTTCTCTGGGGTGGTCATTCTCGCTCCTCCTCACCGGACCGCTGCGCGACCCGGGCTCAGTTCGACTTCTCGAGGGTGCCGATCTTGGTGCCCGAGCTGTCGGTCACCGTCATGGTCTTGCCGGAGACGGTCCCCGAAGCGGCCTTCCCCAGCCACTCGTCGACCCCCTCGCAGGCCTTCAGCGTGGAGGCGATCGGTCCGAAGGTGATCACGTCGCCGTTGATCGATCCCTTGCCGCTCAGGCTGTTGCAGCCGTCGGAGCCCGAGAAGGCGCCGTCGTTCTGGATGGTCAGGTGCGGCTGCCCCGTCGCCTGCGAGCCCCAGTCGCCGACGACCGCGGCACCGCTCGGTGTCCCGGCGCAGCCCCCGAGGATCAGGACGACGGCCGCGAACGCGAGGGCGGTCGCCCCCGCACGAGACGTGGATCGCATGGCGCTCCCTTCCGCCCGGGCCCTGCCCGGGCCGTCGGGCGACACAATAGCGACGGGCGCGGCTGCTGGGCAGTCCCGACCTGGCCGGTGGGAGGCGCGGAAGGGCGCGGAGGCGCGGTGCCGCCTCAGCGCTCCTCGGCGATCGCCTCGTCCACGATGCGGAGCAGTTCCGGTCGGGCGAGGATCCGGAAGTGACCGCCCACGTCGAGCTCGATGTTGCGGGCTCCTTCGAGACGGCTGCCGCCCGGCACGTGCGGGTCGAACCACCCCCACACGGAGACGATCCGCGCGTTCGCCTCGCGGTTCAGGGCCATCGCCTGCAGGTCGGGAGCGCTCGGGGTCAGCGATCGGACGCTCGGGATGGGGATGAAAGTCGCGAGGCGCGAGCCGGCGAACGGCGTGCCCACGGTGACCGCACCGCGGATGCGCCCTGATGTCCGCGGGGAGGCGAGCAGCAGCTTCGCGATGAGTCCGCCCTTGCTGTGCGCGACGATGGTGACGTCGCTGAGGTCGTGCTCCTCGAGGTGGCGGGTCACGAGCTCCGTGCCGACGGCGAGCGTGAACTCGTTGCGCTCAAGGGCGGTGACCACGTGCACCGGATGCCCGAGCTCGTGGATGTGCTCGGCCAGCGGCCGGAGGAATCGCCAGGTCTCGAAGATCCCGGGCAGCACGACGACGGGCGACCCGGTGCCGTCGCCGGCGATGAGCGCGTCGGGCGAACTCCTGTCGAGAGCTGCCCGCAGCTGGTGGCGGATGACGTAGACGTAGTCGAGGGCCACCACGCCGATCCGCCGCGCCACCCCGCGCCTCACCGGGCCGCCTCCGCCCGCGGGTCGGTCAGCACCGACGCGATCAGCTCGGCCGTGCGGTTCGGCGCTCGGTGCATGACGAGATGGGGCGCGCCGGCCACCGAGACCGCGCGGCCGCCGGACGATCCGGCCAGCGACGTCACCCACGGCGACCGCGCTATCGGGTCGCGGGCGCCGCGAACGACGACGGTGGGCACCTGGAGCTCGGCCGCATCCCGCTCGGTCCGATGGCCGAGCATCGCCGGGAGGACCCGGAGATACCAGCGCGGGCCGCAGCGGAGGTAGTCGCCGAACACCACGCTGTCGCCGCGCAGGCTCTCGCGCAGGGTGTCGAGGCCGAGGAGGCGCGCGGCCCGGAGCACCCGCCGGTCCTCCGGGTCCATGACGGGCCCGAGGAGGACGATCCCGGAGACGAGGTCGGGGCGGTCGATCGCGAGACGGGTCGCGACCTGCGTGCCCATCGAGTGCCCGACGACGACCGCGCCCGCGACGCCGAGAGCGTCGAGCAGGGCGGCGACGGAGGCGGAGAAGTCGCCGATCGTCACGCGCCCGCGCCACCGTTCCTCCCGTGCGCGCCCGAAGCCCGGAAGATCGAGCGCGATGACGCGGCCGCGCTCCGCGAGCAGCGGGATGACCCGCTCGAACGAGCGCGAGCTGACCCCGATGCCGTGCACGAGGACGAAGACGGGGCCTGCGGCCGTCCCGACGTCACGGGTCACGATCGAACGGGGAGGGATCCCGGGCACGCCAGTGGTCACCGTGCACACAGTACCGGGAGGCGCCCGGTCGCATCGTCGCCCGAAGCGCGTCCTGGTGGGTGCACCGGACGCGCGGAAGGGGTAAGACAGGACCAGGCTCGTCACGGAGTGCGGCGCGGCGAGCCGGCCGATCGGCGGGCGACGGCCGCTCGCCGGGAAAGGGACTGACCATGGGCAGCGTCATCGCGTTCATCCTGTGCTTCCTGCTGATGCTGTTCGGCATCTTCCTCTTGGGCGTCGCCACGACCCTGCCGGCGTGGCAGGGGCTCGTCTTCTTCGGCGGGATCATCTGCATCGCCCTGTCGTTCGGCATCCCCGTGCACGTGCTGTCCAAGACCTGAACGCGCCCTGGGCGGCAGCCGGGCGCCGATGACTTTCGCAGGCCCGCCCGCGTAGTGTGAGCCCTGTGGATTACCTGACGCGCCTCAGCGGGCGCACGTCCGACCCGGGGGAGGCGGACGAGCTGCTCCTGGCGGCCGACGGTCATTTCGCGTTCGCGTCGGAGCCGGGAGACGGCTTTCTGTTCGACATGGAGCAGGAGGGCGACGCCGACCTGACGGTCGCCCAGTACTCGATCGGCGGGAGCTGGGAGAACGAGGGCGGCTTCGACACCTTCTGCGTCGCGACGGTGACCGCCGGGACGTACGGCTGGGAGATCGACGGGCAGCGCGGAGACGCCTACCACAGCCCCTTCATGCTCCGGCCCGGCCACGACTTCTCGTGCGTCGCCGCCGACATCGAGCTAACGAACTTCTACCTCTCGCAGCGCGCCCTGACCGAGGTCGCCCGGACCACCTACGCCGACGACAGGATCGAGGTCGCGTTCGACGACCCGACCCCGGTCAGCGCGAGGCACAGCGCCCACATCTTCTCGCTCGCCAATGTCGCCTCCGAGTACATGCGCACCGGCGCCCTCCGAAACCCGCTCATCCGGGCCAGCTTGTTCCACAGCCTCGCCGTGTCGACGCTCGAGTGCTTCCGGCTGAGCAGCGACGTGCGCGAGCGCCCCCTCCTGCCCGCGGAGCGCCAGCAGCGCTTCCGGCAAGCAACGGCCTTCATCGACGACTACGCCTCGCTGCCGATCACCCTCGGCGACGTCGCCTCCGCGGCGGGGACGACGCTGACGCAGCTCGACCGGATCTTCCGCGAGAACACCGGCGGCAGCGCGGCGGTCCGCCTGCAGCGGGTCCGGCTCGAGGGCGCACGCGACGAACTGGCGGCGCGTCCGGCCGCCTTCGACATGGGAGCACTGGCGGAGCGCTGGGGCTTCCGGGACGAGGGCAGGTTCACGCGACGCTACCGCGAGGTCTTCCGCGAGGGACCGGGAGAGAATCTGCGCGGCTGAGCGCCGATGGAGCTTCTCAGACGCGAATGCTTCGTGCACTAAGGAGCGGAAACCCCGCGATCGAGGCCACCCCGGTTGACACGCTCCGACAATGTTCGTTTTCCGCACGTCCGTACTGGTATCGTTTGCACACGGTTCACCTCCCGCTGGGAGGATCGAACCGTCGTGCAAGGGCGCCCACCCTCCCCCGGTTCCGGGCGCCGCGCGCGGCCGATCGCCGTCAGGCGATCAGGCGCGGCCCTGGTCTTCGGGTGACCAGGGCCGTGCCGCCATCAGGGCGAGACCCTCGCGCAACCGGCCCTCGATGAGCGACGCCGACAGTCCAAGAGGCGCGCCGGTGCCGAGCGAGAGCGCCATCGCCGACGAGGCCGCGGCCCCGACGATCCGGTGCACCTCCGGGTCGCGGGCCCTCTCGCCGAGCCGACCGAGCGCCTCCTCGACGGCCGCCCGCAACGACTCCGCCAGCCGCGCGCGGGCGTCGGCGTCGGGCTCGCCGCTCGCCAGCTCGTCGGCGGCCGCCTCCATCGCCGGCGCGACCACCTCGTTCAGCACCCGGTCGGCGCTCACCCGCTCGCCCGATCGCCGAGGGCCGCATCGACCGCGTCGACCAGAGCCGCCGGCGTGAACGGTTTCGGGAGGAAATGCGCCCCGTCGCGCTCCACCGCGGCGCGCGCGCCGGCGCCCGGCTGCATCCCGCTCATCAGGACGAGCGCGGTCGCCGGGCTCTCGGCGATGACCCGCTGAGCGAGCGCATCGCCCGAGACCCCGGGCATCATGAGGTCGCTGAGCACCACGTCGAAGGGATGACCCGCGTCCGCGACGAGGTCGAGCGCCGCCGCACCGGTCGCCACCTCCACGTCGTACCCGTGCGCCTCCAGGGTCTGCCGGACGAGGTCGCGGATCGCCGGCTCGTCGTCGACGACGAGAACCCGGCGGCCGTCTCCGGGGCGCACCTGACGGGCCGGGAGGGGCGCGCCCGCGCCTCCAGCCGCGCCTGCGCCGGTCGCGCTCTCGCCTCGCGGGAGCACGAGACCGAACGTCGTGCCGTCGCCGGGAGCGCTGACGACGTCGAACTCGCCGCCGTGCGCCTTCACGATGCCGGCCGATGTCGACAGGCCGAGGCCCGTCCCGGACTCCTTCGTCGTGAAGAAGGGCTCGAAGATGCTGCCGAGCAGGTCGACGCTCATGCCGTGACCCGTGTCGGCCACCTCCAGACGGATGCCCTCCGGCACCTCGCGCGCGCTGACGACGAGCCGCCCGCCGTCGGGCATCGCATCCCGGGCGTTCGTCACGAGGTTGACGAGGACCTGGAACAGCTCGGTGTCGTCTCCGACGACCGCCGGCAGGCGATCGGGATGGGTCACCTCGAGGTCGATCGCGCGCGGCAGCGCCTCCCGGCAGAACGCCTCCAGCTCGTCCAGCAACCGGACCACGTCGATCGGCTCGCGGCGGCCCTGCGACCCGCGAGCGAACGACAGCACCTGCTTGATCATCGCGGCGGCCCGCTGCGCGGCGCCGTCCATGGTGGCGAGCAGCTGGCGCTTGCGTTCGTCCGTCTCGTCCTGCGCCAGCAGCTGGACGGTCATCAGGATCGGCGTGAGCACGTTGTTGAGGTCGTGCGCGATGCCGCCCGCCAGGGTGCCGAGGCTCTCCATGCGCTGGGTGCGGTGGCGCGCCTCCTCCCGCCGGCGGTGCTCGGTGATGTCGGAGTTGACGGCGAGGACCGCTGCCGATCCGTCCATGCCGTCCCGGACGAGCTGCCAGCGGCAGTCGGCGATGATGACCGTGCCGTCCGCCCGGCGGTGCGTCAGCTCGCCGACCCAGAAGCCGTCGCGCTTCAGCTGCTCGGTCGCGGCGTCGAAGACGGCCGGGTCGGCGTACATGAGGTCGCGCACCGAGCGGCCGATCGCCTCCTCGGCCGAGATGCCGTAGATGGTCTCCGCGCCGCGGTTCCAGTACGACACCGTGCCGTCGAGGCCGCGCACGATGATCGCGTCGCGCGCGGCGTCCAGGAGCGCGGCCTGCGCCTCCACGCGCTCCGTGTACTCGTCGAGGCGGCGGCGCGCCTCCTCGTCCTCAGACACGTCGCGCACGATCACGGCGATCCCCTCGTCGGTCGGGTGCGCGCTCACCTCGAACCAGCACTGCCAGCGCTGCGTGAAGGCACGGGCGCGGCCGACGACGCCGCGCTCCATGGCGTCTCGGTAGATCTCCTCGAACTGCGTGCCGATGGCCGTCGGGAACACCTCCCACAGCGTGCTCCGCAGCATCTCCGCCTCGGATTTGGCGGCGAGCTTCAGCGCGGGGCTGTTGGCGAACGTGAACCGCCAGTCCCGGCCGACGAAGGCGATCGCGTCGTGCACCTGGTCGAGGGTGCTCCGGAGCAGCCGCGCCATCGCCCGCTGCTCCTGCCGGTGGAGGACCTGCGCCGTCACGTCGTGGAACGCCCCGTGCACCCGGACGACGGTCCCGGAGGCGTCGAGCTCCGGCTCGCCGACGAGGTGCGCGTGGATGCGCCTCCCGTCCGGCGTGACGATGGTGCCGAACACGTCCAGGGGCTCGCCCTCGCGCATCGTGCGCCGGTACGCCTCCGCGACGGCGGCGCGCTGCGCGGGCTCGAACAGGGCGAGGAGCTCGGCCGAGTCGGGGTGCGCCTCGCGCGGCCACGCGAGGAGATCGTAGAGGCCCTCGCTCCAGACGATGCGCCGTTCCGGAACCTCGACGAGCCACCCCGCGAACCGGGCCACGCGGGCACCCATCCGCATGAGCGCGTCATTCCCGTAGCCCGAGGCGGCCGCCCGCTCGACATCGCCGATGTCGCGTGCGATCGCGAGGACGGCCACGACCGACCCGTCCTCGTCCCGCAGGGGGATGTTCGCCGCGTCGAGGGTGCGGATGCGGCCGTCCGGCATCACCGTCCGGGTGATGTAGCGCGCGTTCTCCCCCGCGACCGCCGTGCGGAAGTTGCGCCAGGTGTGCTCGACCGACTCCGGATGCACGAGCCGATCGAACGGCATCCCCCGCAGCTCCGCGACGCTGAACCCCAGGAGGCGCGACATCGCCGAGTTCGACTCGACGAACGCGCCGTCGAGATCGACGACGCACACGCCGTCCGGATGACCGTGGAACAGGGCGTCGACGCCGTTGCGCCGGAGCACCTCCGCCGGGGTGGTCATCGGGACCACGGCCTTCTCGAACCGGTACGCATGGGGGGAATTGTAGGCTCGGTAGGAGGCCTACACTGGCCCGCATGCCTTCCGCCAGCAGTCCCCCCAGTGTGCTGATCGTCGACGACGATCCGCTCATCCGGGCCGTCCTCCAGGCGGCCCTGGAGGCGCACGGCCACCGCAGCGCCGCCGTCGCCGACCCGGACGAGCCTCACGGGCTCGCCGACCCGGACGCCGTGGTCCTCGACGCCACGCTCCCCGGACGTTCGCTGAGCGAATCCCTCGACCTGCTCGCTCACCGGGACGATGGCACCCCCCGCCCGATACTGGTGGTGAGCGGTGCGCTGACCCCGCCGGCCGAGCTCGCCGGCACGGGGGTCCGCTACCTCGCGAAACCTATTCCGCTCGCTGAGTTCGTCGCGGCCGTGGGGGCGCTGACCGGTTCCGGTTCGCGGGACGGGCCACGAGAGGCAGGGTACCGGGGCATATGAGCGACACGGCAGCACGGCAGCGGACGCTCCGCGTCGTCGTCGCGGACGACGACGCGTTCACCGCGTCGATGGTCGCGTCCGCGCTCCGGTCGCTCGGCTGGGACGCGGTGCAGACCACCGACGCGGACAGCGCCTGGGAGACGATCACCGGCTCCGACCCGAACGCCGTCGTGACCGACCTCGACTTCGGCACCGGCCACTCCGGAGGGGACCTGCTCTGGCGGGTGCACCGCGAGCTGCCGTGGGTCGGGCTCGTCGTGCTGACCTCGCACCTCTCCCCCGAGCTCGCCATCGGCGACGGCGCCCTCCCGCCGTCCGTCGTCTATCTCGTGAAGTCGCAGGTGCGGGACGTGGCCATGCTGGCCGAGGCCGTCGATGCGGCGATCATCGGAGGCGCGCACCCGCCCGCGGAGCCCGACGGCGACGTGCGGTCGGTCACCCGGTCGCAGGCGGAAGTGCTGCGGCTGGTGGCGGCAGGAGCCTCCACGCGGCGCATCGCGGCCGAGCGCGGAACCAGCGTGCGGGCCGTCGAGACGATGCTCGTACGGCTCTACTCGGCGCTGGGCGTCGACTCCGACGAGCTCGCCAACCCGCGCGTCGCTGCCGCGCGGCTGTGGCAGCAGGGGCGGGTACGGATCCGCTGACCTGCCCCGCGCGCGCCAGCGTCAGCCGGTTGGGCGATTGAACAGTTGAACGGTCACTAAGTGCCCTTGCGCACGGCGTGTCGCGGGCCGTTGAGGGCCACTAGTGACGGTTCAGAGTTGCTACGAACCTCGGCCGTTGTGGATAACCGGCGGCCCTACCGGCCGAACAGCGCGGCGATCCGCCCGCGCAGCCCTGAGCGCGCGACGGGAGGCGTCGCCGCCGGCGCGCTCTCGGTCTCGTTCTCGCGATAGCCCGAGTAGCCGCACGCCGCACAGTGCAGGAGCTCGACGTGCACCGCGAGTCCGGCGCCGTAGTACGGGTTCGGTTCGGTGCGCGCTTTGCCACCGCACTGGGGGCACCGGACCTGGGACACGCCTCCATTGTGCGCCGGTCGCGGGGAAAGGGAAGGGAGGCCCGGCCCCCGGTGCGGATGCGCTTCGTTCGCAGCGCGAAGAGCGGCCGATTCCCGCGCCCGACGTGCAGCACCCCTCCTGTGAGACCTCTCAGACCCGCGCGGAGGCGGCGCCCTGCTTGCCCCCCGTTCGGGGAGGAGGGCGTGACCGTCGCGTGAACTCCGGGTGACGCCGGGTCGGCGCGCCGGAGGCGGCTCTTAGGATCACAGTCGCCGGGCGATCGCCCGGCTTCGTCTCGCCACAGGAAGAAGGAAACGTGTCCAGACCGTCACGTCCGCGCCGCAGGTCCGGCGCGGTCGCGGGCTTCGCGCTCCTCGGTGCCGCCGCCCTCGCAGGCGCCGGCATCCTCGCGGGGGCTCCCGCGCTCGCCGACACCGACGGCGGCCCCGACCACTCGTCGCACGGGGACCACTCCAACCAGACCACCACGCCCATCAAGCACCTGGTCGTGATCTTCAACGAGAACGTCTCGTTCGACCACTACTTCGGGACCTACCCGAATGCGGCGAACACCGACGGCACCCCGTTCCACGCGGCGGCGGGCACCCCCTCCGCGAACACGCTCGTGACGAGCGGAACGCTCACCAGCAACCCCAACCTGTACGCGCCCCAGCGGCTGAGCCCGGCGCAGGCGCTGACCTGCGACCAGGACCACAACTACGCCGACGAGCAGGCCGCCGTGGACAACGGCAAGATGGACCTCTTCGTGCAGAAGACGAGCCGTGACGCGTGCACCGGCGCTTACGGGGCTCCCGGGCTCGTCATGGACTACTACGACGGCAACACGGTCACGGGACTCTGGAACTACGCCCAGAACTACGCGATGAGCGACAACAGCTGGGACACGACCTTCGGCCCCTCCACCCCCGGCGCGCTCAACCTCATCTCCGGCCAGACGCACGGAGGCACGGCCTACGACCCGAAGACGGGCGCCGTCCTCCCCGCCTCGACCGCCGTGCAGTCGCCTGACGCGGCCGGCGTCGGCACCGTGATCGGCGACCCCGACCCCGTCTACGACGACTGCTCGGACAACGACCACACCTCGACCTACCCGGTCGTCGGCATGTCCGGCAAGAACGTCGGTGACCTGCTGAACGCGCGTGGTGTGACCTGGGGCTGGTTCCAGGGAGGCTTCACGCCGACCACCGCCTGGGACGGCAAGGCGGGCGACTACGCCAAGTGCGACGCCACCACCGCCAACATCGGCGGCGCGACGCCGAAGGACTACTCGCCGCACCACTCGCCGTTCCAGTACTACAAGTCGACGTCGAACCCGCACCACCTTCCGCCGACCTCGGTGAAGGCGATCGGCCACACCGACCAGGCGAACCACCAGTACGACATCACGGCGTTCGACGCCGCGGTCAAGGCGGGCGACCTCCCCGCGGTCTCGTTCCTCAAGGCCCCGGAGGCGCAGGACGGTCACGCCGGCTACTCCGACCCGATCGACGAGCAGAAGTTCCTCGTGAACGAGATCAACGCCCTCCAGCAGTCGAAGGACTGGTCGAGCACCGCCGTCGTGGTCGCCTACGACGACTCGGACGGCTGGTACGACCACGTCGCGCCGACCGTCACCAACGGCTCGAACGACTCGAAGGTCGACTCGGCGGTCTGCACGAGCGTCACGACGATCGCGGGAGGCTACGCCGACCGCTGCGGGCCGAGCCAGCGCCTCCCGCTGCTCGTCGTCTCGCCGTGGGCCGCTCAGAACAAGATCGACCACACGAACACGAACCAGGCCAGCGTCCTGCGTTTCATCGAGAACAACTGGTTCACCGGCCGGATCGGGGACGCCTCCTTCGACGAGACCGCCGGCTCGCTCGCCGGCCTGTTCGACTGGGCGCACCCGCAGCAGCGCCAGGTCCTGCTCGACCCGGCGACCGGGGCCGTGGCGAAGGTCGTCCCGACCAAGCCGCACTGGCCCGAGCCCCCGCGAGACGGGTGGAAGTCGCAGCCGTAGGGGCGGCGCGCGACCAGAAGGGGGCGGTCCGGACGGACCGCCCCCTTCCGCGTCAGCGGAGGTGCGCCTCCAGGTACTCGGAGAGCGAGAGCGGACGCCGCCCCGTCACCCGCTCGACGTCGCCCGTGACCCCGGCCAGCTCACCCGCCGCGATCGCGGTGTAGGTCGAGACCCACGCGTCGTACTGCCACTGCGGCGCCCGCCAGCGCTTGCGCGACTCGTACGCCTCCGGGACGGTCTCGTCGTGGAACGAGACGGCGCGACCGAGCCGGCTCGACAGCACCTCGGCGACCTCGGCCATCGTCAGTTCCTCCGGGCCGGTGAGGTTGTAGGTGATGTTCGCGTGGTCGCCCGGGTGCTGGAGGACCGCGGCCGCGACGCGCGCCACGTCGGCCCGCGCGACCATCGCGGCGCGCCCGTTGCCCGCGGGGCCCCGGATGACGCCGTCCTCGCCCACCATGTTCTCGACGAAGTCGAGGTAGAGGTTGTCGCGGAGGAACGTGAACGTCATCCCGGTCGAGCGGATCCGCTGCTCCGTCGCGTCGTGGTCGCGGGCGAGGGTGAACGTCGCGTCCGGGGCGGCCCCGAAGAACGACGTGTAGACGATGTGCCGGACTCCGGCGGCCGCGGCCGCGTCCACGAAGGCGTAGTGCTCGGCGAGACGGTCCGCGTTCTCGGCCGCTGAGACCATGAAGAGCACCTCGACGCCGGCCAGTGCGGCGCGGGCGGCGGGCGCATCGGCGTAGGACGCCTGCACCACCGCGCTCCCGGGGAAGTGCGGCGCGCGCTGCGGATCGCGGGCGAGCATACGGAACGGCACGCCCGCGTCGGCCAGAGCGTCCGCGGTCAGCCGGCCGACCATGCCGGTCACCCCGGTGACGGCGAGCGGGGGGAGGGAGGCGGCGCTGCCCGAGGGGCTGCCGGCTGCGGTTTCCATGACGGCATCCAACCGCGGGGAAGGGCGTCGGGCAAGGAGGCGCCTCCCGGGATGCACCGCCGCTCGACCACCTCCCGCCATTGAGCGGTCGCTTGTGGCCCTGTACTGCGGCGTGTCCCGGCCGGTTACGGGCCACTGGTGACCGTTCAACCACTCGAGGGGGCGGACTGCTGTGGATAAGTCGGCCCAGGATGGCCGGATCAGTCGATCAGCCCGCGCTCCTCCAGCTGCCGCAGCACCTCCCGGCCGGCGGGCGGGCATCGGTCTGCGTCCCCGGTGCCGACCCAGTGAACCGCACCGACTTCGCCCGCGGGTCGCGGCTCGGCGTCGGTCCGAGCGAGGAACATCCGCATGTGCGCTTCGCGTCCCTCGGGCTCGCCGTGCGCCTGCGTCCTCACGTCGAAGAGCTCCTCGAGGTGGTCCGGGTCGAGGCGCAGGGCGACCTCTTCGCGCGCCTCCCGGGCCGCCGCCTCCACGGCCGTCTCCCCCGGGTCGATCTTGCCTCCGGGCAGGTAGTACACGTCGCGGTCGCGGGCTGTCACCATGAGCACGCGACGGTCGCGCACGACGGCCACGGCGGCGACCAGGAGGGGCGGAAACGTCACCCCCTCACGCTACCGGCCCGGCGCGTGGCGTCGAAGGGCAGGGAGGAGGACCGCCGGGACACGCCGGTCGGGGACGGGTCGGGGAGGCTCTTCCGGCCGAGAGCGGTCGCGGGATCCTCCGTTCGCTGCACGCACGACCGGCAACGCACCCTCGCGGAGACTGGCTGCCGCCGTGGTGCGCGTGACAGGATCGGCTCGTGACCGGACGGACGATGCTGCTGGACAGCGCCTCCCTGTACTTCCGCGCGTTCTACGGCGTGCCCGACACGGTGACCGCGCCGGACGGCTCGCCCGTGAACGCCGTCCGCGGGTTCCTCGACATCATCGCGAAGCTCGTCACCGACTTCGCGCCCGACGAGCTCGTCGCGTGCTGGGACGACGACTGGCGCCCCCGCTGGCGCGTCGAGCTGATCCCGAGCTACAAGGCGCACCGGGTCGCCGAGCTCGTGCCGGGCGGAGTCGACGTCGAGGAGGTGCCCGCACCGCTCGTCGCGCAGGTGCCGCTGATCCGGGAGGTGCTGGACGCTCTGTCGGTTCCGGTCGTCGGTGCGGCCGAGCACGAGGCCGACGATGTCATCGGCACGCTCGCGGCCACCTCCCGCCGGCCCGTCGATGTCGTGACCGGCGACCGCGATCTGTTCCAGCTGGTGGATGACTCGCGCGACGTCCGGATCGTCTATACCGCCCGCGGCATGAGCAACCTCGAGGTCGTCACCGAGGCGACGGTGCGCAGCAAGTACGGCATCGGAGGCGCCCAGTACGCCGACTTCGCCACGATGCGCGGCGACACCTCCGACGGGCTGCCCGGAGTGGCCGGAGTCGGCGAGAAGACCGCGGCCGCGCTGCTCGCGGAGTACGGGGACCTCCCCGGCATCATCGCTGCCGCCGAGGACCCGGCGAGCGCGATGAAGCCCGCGATGCGCGCCCGTTTCGCGGCGGCCGCCGGTTATCTCGAGGTCGCCCCGCGCGTCGTCGAGGTCGCCAGAGACCTCGAGTTGGCGCCGTTCGAGGCGAGCATCCGCCGACTGCCGGAGGAACAGCGGGCCCGGCTGGGCGAACTCGGCGCGGCGTGGGGTCTCGGAGGCTCGCTCGACCGAGCCGTGGCCGCACTGGAGAACGCGTCGGCCTGAGTCGGCCCGCGCCTCCCTACGAGTCGCCCCCGCCGGGTTGCCACTGCCAGAGCTCGCGCTGCGCCAGGAGAGCCAGCTCGCGCAGGACGTCGAGGTCGGCCTCCGCCTCCTGCTGGCTCCGCGGCTTGCGCGAGAAGACGCACACCGCTCCGATCCTGGTGCCGTCGGGAGCCTCGACCGGGTAGCCGGCGTAGTAGCGCAGCGCGGCGGGACCGGACGCCAGCGGGCTGCCGGCGAACCGCTCGTCGAGTTGAGCGTCGCACACGGCCATCCCGTCGCTGGTCTGGACGGTGTACAGGCACACGGACTGCTCGATCGGGAACTCGAGACGCGCTGCCCCCGATGCCGCGAGCGCCCACTCCCTGCGGTCGTCGAGCACCGTGAACATCGCGATCTCGGTGCCGAGCGTCCGCTTCGCGGTGCCGACCAGGCCGCTCAGGCGTGGATCGTTCGTCCGCTCGGAGAGGCGCAGGCGGTCGATCGCCTCCGCCCGGTCTGCGCTGTGCCACTGCACCGGCGCGGGCGCCGGAGGTCGCTCCTCCAGGGCCGGCGCCAAGGCGTCGGCGAGCGTCCGCGCCCAGAACAGGTAGTCGGCCGGCGAGCGGTGCCGCGCCGCGTCCACATGAGGAGGATCGGCGAGGGGGACGAACAGCGCCCCGGCATCCCGGCACTCGAGGCGTGCGACGAAGTTGAGCCGGTCGGCATGGGCTCGGATCGCCTCCTGGGCGCGGGCGTGCCGAGCGTCGAACCCGCGGATCGGCGGGGCGCCGAGCCACGCGATGACAGCGCTGCTGTGCTGGCGAGTGCTGTGGAGGAGCGCCCCGACCCGGTGCGCCCAGCGCGCGGGAGGGACGAACCGCACTGCATCCTCGACCGCGGCGCTGAGCACGACGACGTCGTAGCGGGGGAGCCGCCGGGATCGCAGAATCCGGCGCAGCCGCCGCACACCCGCGGACGGCTGCGCCATGACGTCGACGATGACCCCGCGCCCGGTCGTCGCCGCGAGCGCGCGCGCCAGCGCCCCCGGGAGGGCCAGGTCATGGCTGCCGACGCCCCAGCCGACGACCGGCCCGGATCCGGCCAGGAGCACGTGCAGCACGCGGCGCCCGGCGGCGAACGCCTGCGGCGCACCGGCCGGCCGGACCATGCCCCCGCGCGCGGCGGAGGCGCGGAGGCGCCAGAGGCCGGCCGCGGCACGCCCGCGCACCGCCGCTCCGAACGTCACCCTCGCCGACTGCACCGCTCCGACCGTATCCCCGAACGAGGGTGTCGGACCAGCGGACGCGCGCCCGGCGGCGCGCGCAGGTGTCGGTAGTGGGCGCATCCGAGCGCGGGAGGCGCGTCAGCGCGTCCGGGCGGCGTCCACCTCGCGCAGCCATTCCGCGTTGCCGCGGATCGCGGCCTCATAGCGCAGCAGGTCGTCGCTGAGAACCCGGTCGGCGGCCAGCTCCATCAGCTCGCCGACCGCGGCGTCGCTGCGGCCCGCCGCGTGGAGGGACAACGCGTGCCACACCCGGAGCGAGTCCGACCAGGGGAACTGCTCCAGCCCGCGTTCCAGCACCGCCAACGACTCGTCGTACCGCTCGAGGTTCCGGAGCGTGCTGCCGTACTGCACGAGGCACCGGCGCAGCGCGTCGCCCGAGAGCCCCGCCTCCAGGGCGCGCTCGTAGTAGCCGGCGGCGGTCTCCTCCTCGCCCGCGGTGTCGTACGAGCCGCCGACCTCGTACAGCACGTGCGGGTCGTCCGGGTGGTCGGCGAGCACGGCGAGGAACGCGTCGATGGTCGGCTGCATGCGCTCGCGATCGCGGGCGTCGAAGATGGCCCGGAGGCGCTCGAGCAGGTCTGGTGAGGTCACGACCGGTCAGCCTAGCGACGAACACGGTCGGGACGCGGCGCGCCCGCGCCCCTGGAGGGGGCGCCGAGGCGCGCGTAGGGTGCCTGCCATGAAGCTCATCATCTTTCTTACAGGTGCCGCCGTCGGGTTCGTCATCGGGTCGCGGGCCGGGCGCGGGACATACGAGGACATGCGTCGCAAGTGGCGCGGATTCACCGAGTCGGACACGGTCCAGCAGGTGAAGGGTCAGGTCTCCGACCTCGCCGGGAAGGCCGCATCCGAGGTCGGGGACAAGGTCAGCGGCGCCGTCAACAAGGCCACCGACAAGGCGTCGGCGAAGATCGACGAGGTCACCGGGCAGGGCTCGGCCACGCCGTCCACCGCCTCCTGAACGAAGGCAGCGGCGACGCGAACGCGACCGCGGGCGGCTCGCTCACGCTCCCTCCGGAGGGTGGGCCAGCAGCTCGACCCGCTCCGCGAGGTACGGAACGAACTCGCGCGCGTTCGCGTCGCCGGCCGCGGCGCTCCAGCGGACCAGGAGGCGTCCCTCCCGGAGGAAGACCGGCCCGCGGGAGGCGCGCAGGGCGTCGCTGCTGAGCTCGATCGGCCGGGCGTCGAAATCGACCGTTTCCCCGGGCGCGAAGTGTCCGCGCTCGGCGGCGGCGCGCAGCGCCCGGCGGGCCTCGGCCGTGCCGGACAGGTTCTGCGGGCGGCCCACGGGCGTGGCGCGGATCAGGGAGCCGGTCGCGTAGAGGGTGCCGTCGGGGCCCAGCAGGACGACGCCGAGCCGCCAGACGCGCCCGAGCGGCCGCAACACCGGCTCGCGAGGAATGCCCAGGGTGCGGCGGCGGGGAACGTATTCGGCGAGGGCCTCGTCGCGGGCCCCGGCCGTGGTGAGCGTCCGAACTGCGTCGGCGACCGCCGCGCGCGCCGCGGCCACGGCTGCCTCGTCGCGTTCATCGGTGTCGGCCACGAGGCCGAGAATACCTACTCCGCTACCGCGGCGTCGGCGCTGTCCGTGCCGTCGGCCAGTCGGACCGAGAACGAGTTGTCGTCGGTGACCATGAGCAGTTCGACGCCGTGCTCGTGGCGCAGCACCACGAGTGCGGAGGCGTCGGTCTCGAGCACGCGCTCGACCTGGCGCAGGAAGATCTGCACCATCTCCTCGGTCACCCGGAAATCGCGCCCGAGCGCGTTGACGACGTAGGCGGGCTGCCTGACCGCCCGCCGGACCCGGGCGGTCTCCTCGCGGAACCCCTCCACGGCGCCTCGGAACTCCGGTGTCATGGTCATGGGTGCCTCCGTTCCTCCCGGCGACCCGTTTCGCAGCCCTCCGGATCACAAACGTTAGGCCGATCCGTGTTTTTCGGCAGGGGGTTGACGAAGGGGTTAGATGGGAGGCATGAGATCGTTCCCCCTCCCGCAGACCGGCATCGAAGCCTCCAACGTCATCCTCGGCCTGATGCGGATCTCCTCCCTCACCGACGAGGAGATCCGCACCCTGGTGAGCACCGCCCGCGACGCCGGGATCACCATGTTCGACCACGCCGACATCTACGGCGACGAGCGGCACGGCTGCGAGCGCCGCTTCGGCGAGGCCGGTGCGGTGCCCGCGTCGGAGCGCGACCAGGTCGTCATCCAGTCGAAGGTCGGCATCCGCTCCGGGTTCTTCGACTTCTCGCGCGAGCACATCCTCTCGACCGTCGACGAGTCGCTCGCCGCTCTCCGCACCGACTACCTCGACATCCTGCTGCTCCACCGCCCCGACACGCTCGTCGAGCCCGAGGAGGTGGCAGCCGCGTTCGACGAGCTGCACGAGGCGGGCAAGGTCCGGTCCTTCGGCGTCTCCAACCACACGCCAGGCCAGATCGAGCTGCTCAAGAAGTCGGTGCGGCAGCCGCTCGCGGTCAACCAGCTGCAGCTCAGCATCACGCACGCGCCGATCATCGCTCAGGGCGTTGCCGCCAACATGGCGGGTCTCGACCAGTCGATCTCGCGCGACAACGGGATCCTCGACTACAGCCGCCTCCACGACATGACGATCCAGGCGTGGTCGCCGTTCCAGAAGGGCTTCTTCGACGGCGTCTTCGTCGGCGACCGCGAGGCCTACGCCGAGCTCAACGAACTCCTCGACGAGCTGGCGAAGAAGTACGACGTCACCCCGACCGGCATCGCCGTGGCCTGGATCACGCGGCATCCCGCGAACATGCAGGTCGTGCTCGGCACCACGAACCCGCAGCGCGTGCGCGACTCGGCGGACGGTTCCGACATCCCGCTGACGCGGCAGGAGTGGTACGGGCTGTTCCGGGCCGCGGGGCACACCCTCCCCTGAGCGGCGACGGAGGCGCGTCTGCGGCGCGTCGGGACGACTGCGCCTGCGCGCGCGGGCGCACTCGTCCCGAGCGTGCGCAGACGCGCGCTGCAGGGCCGCCTGCGCCCGAGCCCGCTACGCCAGCAGCGCCGCGATGACCAGCAAAGCCGGCACCGCGAAGAGCGTTGTCAGCAGCACGACGTCGCGGGCCACCGGCATTCCCCGCTCGTACCGAGCCGCGAAGTTGTAGACATTCTGGGCGGTCGGCAGCGCGGCGAGCGCCACGGCAGCGAACAGGGCGTGCCCCTCCAGGCCGAACAGCCGGGCGACGAAGAACGCGACGATCGGCATCACCGCCGACTTCAGCGCGACGGCGGTCGCGATCTCGGCCCGGCCGTGCCCGGCGCGGAGCGGGCGCGACCCCACCAGCGACATCCCGAAGGCCATGAGGACGAGCGGGACGGCCGCGCCTCCCAGCAGCTCGAACGGCTTCAGGACGGCGGCCGGGATCGCGACGCCGGAGACGTCGACGAGGATCCCGAGCACCGACGCGATGATCATCGGGTTGCGGATCGGCTGCGTGAGGATAGACCGCACCGAGACCGACCCGCGGCTCGTCACGTCGAGCACGGTCAGGGCGATCGGTGCGAAGACGATGAGCTGGAGGAGCAGCACCGGCGCCACGAAGGAGGCGCTCCCCAGCACGTACACCGCCACGGGGAGCCCGATGTTGTTGGCGTTCACGTATCCCGAGCCGAGCGCGCCGATCGTCGTCTCGGCCGCCGGCCTCCGGAAGAACAGCCGCGACAGCGCGACGAACACGCCGGCGGAGAAGATCGCGGCGATCGCCGCGACGACGAGCTGCGTCGAGAAGACGACGTGGAGGTCCGCCTTCGCCAGCGTCACGAAGAGCAGCGCCGGATTCGTGACGAAGAAGGCGATCCGGTTGAGCACGAAGGGGGCGGTGGGGCCGCCGATCCGGAGCCTTCCGGCGATGTAGCCGACGAGGATGACGAAGGCGATGATCCCGAACCCCGTCAGCACTCCGCCCACGGAGCAAGCCTAGTTACGGGCTCGCGCCCCTCCCGTCACCCCCGCCGCTGCGGTGACCGAGTGATGCGCACAGCGACAGTGACGAGCAGCACCAGCGCGGCAGCGGCGAACGCGGTGACGGCGACGGGAGGCGACGCCAGCGAACCCGCGAGCCGTGACACCCCGATCCACGCGAGTCCCCACGCCGCGGCGACCGCGGGGGCGAGCCTCCCCCTGTCCCAGAACGCGAGGGCGCACGCGATGACGGTGAAGACGCAGAGCAGCGCGATCGCCCACGCGTGCGCGCTCAAGCCGAAGCCCCGGAAGCCGGCCGCCTGCAGGGCCGCCGCGATGTTCGCGACCGTGGCCACCATGACCCAGCCCAGATACAAGCCGAAGGTCCCGTCGAGCAGCACGGCATCGGCCGTGGAGGCCCCGGGGTCGGCGCGGAGGACGCCGAAGGTCGCGATGAGCTCCACGAGAAGCGCCACGATCACCACGACGCTCAGCGCCAGGAGACCGGCCTGCACAGAGAGGATCCATGCCGCGTTCAGCAGCAGGGAGGCGAGCACCCAGTACCCGGCCCGGCGCTGGCGCTCGCGCGCGGCCTGCGAGGGGAGTGCCTGCCAGACGGCGTAGCAGATGAGGCCCGCGTAGATCACCGACCAGATGGCGAAGGCGGGGCCGGCGGGCGCCAGGAGGGTCGCGTCGGGCCCGAGCGCTCCTCCCGCGACCTCGGGGATCGGCGTCCCGCCGACGAAGCCGGAGCCGACGACCGCCCCGACGAGCATCACCACCGCTCCGACGATCACTGCGACCTGGCGGACGCGATCGGCGGGGATGGGCCGGGAGGCGGACGCGATGCTGCTCACGAAGAGCACGCTAGACCGTCTCAGCGCGCCTTCAAAGCGATGACGACGCTCGTGCGCAGCTCCGGATCGGTTTCGGTACGCGTGTCGAGCCCTGACGCGGCGAAGAGCGCGGCGGAGGTGTCCGCCTGCGCTTCGGCGGCCTCGATCAGCAGGACGCCCGCCGGAGCGAGCCATCCGGACGCCTCGGCCGCGATCCTCCGATGCACGTCGAGACCGTCGGCGCCGCCGTCGAGGGCGACAGAAGGCTCGTGGTCGCGCGCCTCGGGAGGCATACCGGAGATCGCCGAGCTGGGGATGTACGGCGCGTTGACCGCGAGCACGTCGACTGTGCCCCGCAGCGATGACGGCAGCGCGCCGAACAGGTCGCCCTCGAATACGCGGTCCGCCGGGAGATTGAGCCGCGCACACCGAACGGCGGCGGGATCGACGTCGGCCGCGTAGACCTCGGCGCCCGGTACGCGCGCAGCGACGACGGCGCCGATCGCTCCGGCGCCGCAGCACAGATCGACGACGGTCGAGCCCCGGTGCGCGAGCATGGCCGCCCGCTCTGCGAGGAGGGACGTCCGCTGGCGGGGCACGAACACACCGGGCTCGATCCGGAGGCGCAGCCCGCAGAACTCCACCCAGCCGAGCAGCGGCTCGAGAGGCTCGCCGGCGACCCGTCGCGCGACCAGCGCCTCCAGCTCAGCGGCCGAGGAGGCCGCCTCGGCGAGCAGCACCGCCTCCTCTTCGGCGAACACGCAGCCGGCGGCGCGCAGCCGCGCGACGATGGACGGGTCCGGCTCGCTCACCCGGCCATGCTAACGGCGATCAGCGACCGGCGAAGGCGGTCAGCACGGCCGCTGGGCGGGGGTAAGCGCGGGCGGCCGCATCGATCCGGGCGAGGGCCAGCCCTTGACCCGGCCCTGTCGAGGCGTATGCATGTTCCATGAAGCGCATACACTACGCAGGCGGCTCGCTGCTCACCGGAGACGACATCGCCGACGTTCTCGTGCGCCTCGCCGAGGCTCTGGCCCTCAATAATCGCGCAGCGGACATCCACGCACCCGCGGTCACCGACCGGGGCACCGTCTCCGATGTGACCCTCCTCATCGGGCCGGCCAGCCAGATGCTGGCCGAGGTCGAGCTGTACGACGGGGACGAGCTGGAGGATCGGCCGTTCGTGGAGGAGATGGAGGCGCGCGTCCGCGAACTCGCGCCCCAGCGAGCAGGCTTCGTGCGGAACGGCACCGACGGTCTCGACGACGTCGACATCGACATGCTCTGAGGCGTTCGCTCGCACCCATCGGGCGACCGCGACGGTCTCACTGGAAATGCCCGGCGTGCCGCGTACTATCGGCCGAGAGGTCCCCGGCCGGACAACGGGGGAAATCACTTATGCAGGTGTTCCACGTCTATATCGACGAGCTGCGCTTCACTTTCGTCGACCGCCGCCCGGTCGACGATCTGAAGGCCGCCGTGGTGCAGGCGAGCCGGAACGCCGGCGACTTCGTGGCGGTGACCCAGTCCAGCCGGCCGCCGACCGAGATCTTCGTCACCAGCCAGACGCGGATCCGGATAGAGACGGCGACCATCCCGCGCGACAACATGGGCGCCGCGGCGGGCGATGCCGGGGGCGAGGACGACGATGACGCCTTCTGGTTCGATTTCGACTCGCTGAGCTGAGGCCCGATGACCTCCTTCTGGATCGACACGGCACCGCCCGTTCCCACCGACCGCTTCGACTGGGACGGCTCCTACGACGTCGTGATCGTGGGAGCCGGCCTGACGGGGCTCGCGACCGCGGTCATGCTCGCGCGCACCGGCATGCGGGTGACCGTGCTGGAGGCGCGGACGGTCGGCGCGGTGACGACCGGCAACACGACCGCGAAGGTGAGCCTGCTGCAGGGCACGACGCTCTCCTCCATCCGTCGGCACTCCTCCGACCGCGTGATGTCCGCCTATGTCGACGGCAACGTCGCCGGTCAGGGCTGGCTGCTGAACTTCCTCGACGACCACGGCGTCGGCTACGACGTGCGCGACGCGGTCACCTATGCCAGCACCGAGGAGGGACGGCAGGCGATCGACGCCGAGCTGGAGGCTGCGCGCGCCGCGGGCCTGCCCGTGTCGCCGGGCGGCGCCTCCGAACTGCCGTTCCCCGTGGAGGGAGCGATCACCCTGGCGGCGCAGGCCCAGATCCACCCGATGCGCGCGCTCGCCGCGCTCGCCGGGGAGTTCCGGAGGCTCGGCGGCCGCATCGTCGAGGGCGAGCGCGTGACCGACGTGTCGGCGTCCAAGCCGGCAACGGTCACGAGCACCTCGGGGACGACCACGGCCGACGCCGTCATCCTCGCGACCGGTACGCCCATCCTCGATCGCGGCCTGTATTTCGCGAAGACGGAGCCGGCCCGGTCCTACGCCGCCGCCTTCCGCGTCCCGGGCCCGATCCCCCACGGCATGTACCTCTCGGCCGACGCCCCGACACGGTCGCTCCGCACCGCCTCCGACGACGAGGGCGAGCTGCTGCTCGTTGGCGGCAACGGACATGTCGCCGGGCGTGCGGACTCGCCTGCGGCGCTCCTCGCCGACCTGACGGAGTGGACGGAGCAGCACTTCCCCGGCGCCGAGCGCACGCACTGGTGGTCCGCCCAGGATTACCTGTCGGCCAACCGTGTCCCGTTCGTCGGGTGGCTCCCGCGCGGCCGGGGCCGCATCTACCTGGCGACCGGCTACGGCAAGTGGGGCATGACGAACGCCGTCGCAGCGGCGCTCAGCCTCACCGCTGACCTGACCGGCGAGGACCTCGACTGGGCCCGCGTCCTCCACCACCGGGTGACCCGGCCGGCCGATCTCGCCTCCGGCGTCGCCTTCAACGCGGGCGTCGGCGCCGAGGCCGTCACGCGGTGGACGGCCGCGGAGACCGGACCCGAGCTGAGCGACGAGCCCCCAGCCGAAGGAACCGGCGTCGTCGGGAGGCGCGGGCGCGTGCCCACGGCGGTATCGACCGTCGACGGCGTCACCTGCGCCGTCGCGGCGGTCTGCACCCACCTGGGAGGCGTGGTCCGCTGGAACGACGCGGAACTCTCGTGGGACTGCCCCCTCCACGGCTCCCGGTTCGCCCCCGACGGGACCGTGCTCGAGGGCCCGGCCACCGAGCCGCTGCCGCCGCCCCGCGAGCGGGGCCCGGCGACGGCTCCCGAGCCCGAGGCGCTCCCCGAACCGGGCTAGGCGCGGCGCTCCGCCGCTGAGTGCGCCCGCTTGGGACGCTCGCGCCTGCGCGCGCCGCCGCAGATGTCCCAGGGGGCCGCAGAAGCGGCCCGCGCCCGCGACCCGCCGGGCTCGCGACCTATACCGGACGTTCAGCCCGCGCTAAGGTCGCGTCATGACGATTCCCGGCGACGAGAGCAACCCCGAGCAGCCCGGCGGCACCCCCGCCCAGCCGCCGACGCCCGCGGAGCCCGCGGCCGGCGGCGTTCCCGCGACCCCTCCCCCCGCCGGCGGCGACCTCCCTCCAGCACCCCCGGCCTACGCCGCGCCTCCGGCGCAGGACGGGTTCTCCGCGTACCCGTCGTCGGCGCCGGCTCCCGCGCCCGTGGCTCCGGCGGCCCCGCCGCGCACCGTCAACATCGCCTTCTGGCTGTACATCGCTTCGGCGGTGCTGAGCGTGATCAGCGGGATCCTCACGATCATCCTGATCTCCAGCCAGCGCGACCAGCAGTTGCGAGTGCTCCAGGATCAGGGCAACCTGCAGGGCGCGAACCCGAACACGCTCGTGGACGCCATCCAGGCCACAGTGATCACCCTGTCGATCGTGACGCTCATCTTCTGGGCCGTCACTTTCGTCCTCTTCGCCTTCTTCGCGCGGCGCGGAGCAGGCTGGGCCCGCATCGTGCTCACCGTCCTGACCGTTCTCTCGCTGCTCAACCTGCTCGCCGGTTACGGCGTGGGCGCGCTGCAGGTCATCGCCTCCATCGTCGCGATCGTGCTGCTCTGGCTGCGACCCTCGAGCGAGTACTTCGCGGCCGTCAAGGCCTCTAAGGCGCCTCGCGCCTGACCCGCTCCAGCCGTCCTGGCAAGGGCCCCCGGGATCATCCCGGGGGCCCTTGCCCGTTCCCGGGGCGGGCGTACTCTCCGTGCGTGAAGGACGAAATTGGAGAGGGAGGCGCGCGACGATGCCGGCACGCGAACCGCAGCTCAAGGACCAGAAGCTGTACGAGGAGCTCCGCAAGGAGGGCAACTCGAAAGAGAAGGCCGCACGGATCTCCAACGCGGCAGCGGCGAGAGGCCGCAAGTCGGTGGCCAGCAAGGGAGGCAAGTCCGGCTCGTACGACGACTGGACGGTGCCCGAGTTGAAGAAGCGGGCCAAGGAGCTCGGCCTGAGCGGGTATTCGAAGAAGAACAAGGGCGAGCTGGTCGAGGAGCTCCGGAACCACTGACCCCCGCGCGTACACTCGCCGCATGGATCTTCGGGAGGCGGCGGAGGAGCTGTACGCGACCGACCCCTCCGACTTCGTCGCCCGCCGGTCGGCTGCTGCGGCGGGGGCCGACCGCGACGTAGCAAAGGAGATCCGCAAGCTGCGGAAGCCCTCGGCGGCCGCTGCGGCGATCAATGCGCTCGTGCGGGAGCACCCCGACCTCGTCGGGGATGTGCTCGAGGTCGGTGACCGCATGCGCGAGGCGTTCGCTGCGCGCGACCGCGAGAAGATCCGCGCGTTGACGCAGGAGCGGCAGCGCCTCCTCCAGCGCGCGACAGCCGATCTCGGGCTCAGTCCCGCGGTGCAGCGCGAGGTCGAGGAGACGCTGCAGGCGGCCGTCATCGATGCCGCGGCCGCGGCGGCCGTGCGGAGCGGGATGCTCGTCCGAGGCCTCGAGTCGACCGGTGTGGACCAGGTGGACGTGACCGATGCGGTTGCGCTCCCCGTCGAGGTCCCGGAGGCGCGACCGGTCGCGGCCGAGGGAGACCAGACCGAGGAAGACGGGTCCCAGGCACCCGACGTCGAGGAAGAGGGGCCCGAAGCATCCGAGGCCGAGGAGGCCGCAGAAGCAGGGTCGGAAGAGTCGCCGAGCGCGCGTCGCGAGCGTCAGCGTCGCCTCCGCGCGGCCGAGCGCGCCGTCGAACGGGCGCGCGCCGACGCCGAGTCGCTCGACGACGAACTGGACGAGGAGCTCGAGCGACGGGGCGACCTGGAGGCGGAGCGCTCGCGCCTCCAGCGCCGGCTGCAGCGGGTCGCCGACGACCTCGCCGAGTCGCGCCCCGCCGAGCGCGACCTGCGGGCCCGCATCCGGGAGGCGCAGCGCGCCGTGAGAGACGCCGAGCGCGACCTGCGCTCCGAGCAGGAGTGATCCGCGGCCTCAACGGGGAAGGTGCCGGGCCACCTCATCTTCGGACATGACGACCATTCCGCCGGTGCGCTGGGAGGTGTGCATCAGCGCCTCCAGCCACTGCTGGTTGATGGCCGGAGGGCGGCTGCCGGAGAACGCGAAGGCGAGCGGCACCTCCCGGCTGATCCAGAGCGAGACGCGGCCGGAGCCCTGCTCGACGGGCACGTCCCAGTTGAGGAGGAAGCTCTCGTGACGGCGCAGCTTTGCGACGATCGCGAGCTTGACGTGACTCAGGACCCGATCGTCGAGCTCGTACTCCTGCCCCGCGCCGTAGACGAGTTTTCCCATGTGCTCATAGTGCACTACGCCACGCTTGGGCGCCCGTCAATGCCAGGGGATTGACACGGCACGAATTCCTGGTTACGCCGCCGCGCTACCGATCAGAGGATCCGCGGTCCCGCGGTCGACCTTCGCACGCGCAACTCGGCCTCCATGACAGTAGTGCGCGGTGGCGCCTTCGGGGTCGCGAGCCTCTCGAGCAGCCGGTCGACCGCCGTCTCGCCGAGCGCGACCGCATCCTGCGCGATCGCCGTGAGTCCGGGCTTGACCATGCTCATCCACTCGGAGTCGTCGAACGCGACGACGCTGACGTCCTCGGGGATCCGCAAGCCGAGATCCTCGATGGCGCGCCACACACCCTCCGCGAGAACGTTGTTCGCCGCGAAGACGGCGGTCGGACGGTCACGGCGGTCGAGGAGGTCGACCGCCGACGCGCGGGCCTCCTCGACGTTCCACCCGCCGACGACGAAGAGATCCGGGTCTGCGGGGAGACCCCGCTGCTGCAATGCAGCACGGTAACCGGCGGCGCGTTCGACACCGGTCGTCCAGGTGGTCTCGGCGACGAGCAGTGCAATCCGGCGGTGCCCGAGGTCGATCAGATGGTCGACCGTCCGCCGGGCGACTCCCGCGTTGTCGACGATGACGGCGTCGCAGAGCTCGGCGGAGAATTGGCGGTCCGCCTCGACTACCGGGACGTACTGGCTGACCAGGTATTCGCTGACCGCGCTCGACACCGGCGTGACCACGACGCCGGCGACACGGGTCGCGACGAAAGCGCGCGCTGCATCCATCTCCGCTTCGGTGGAGCGCTGGTCGTCGACGAGAATCATCCGGTAGCCGTGACGCCGCGCACGGGCGGCGATTCCCGCGGCAAGGTCGGCATAGAACGCGTTGCGCAGGTCCGACACCAGCACGCCGATCGTGCGGCTGTCCTGCCTTCGGAGGCTCCGTGCCATCTCATGCGGCACGTACCCCAGCGTGTCGGCCGCCGCGAGCACTCGTTCCCGGACCGCTGCGGCGACGTAGCCCTCCCCGCTCAGAGCGCGAGAGGTCGTCGACTGAGACACACCAGCGGCGCGCGCCACATCCTTCAGGGTCGCACGCCGCGGGATGCCGTCCGGCTCGCTGTGGATCATGACACCCTCCGACAAGCCGATCGGGCCCCGGCCGCCAGGGTCCACCCTAGCGGTGGCGAGGCAGACGCCGCGGGCAGATGACGCACCCCGTAGTCGGACGTGCCGCCGCGGACTGGTGACGGACCCGGGACTGCGGGAGCGCGGCGCGGCTTAGAGTAGGGAGCGTATGGCTGAACATCCTCCCGCTTCCCTCTCCGTCCAGCCCGAACCCGTCGTCGTCACCCACGACCACGGCGTCGGCGCGCCCCGGTTCGCCCGCGACGACATCGTGCAGCGCAAGGGGCTCTACACGCTCGTATCCGGGCCGTTCACGCCGCGGGAGTCGATGATCGAGGACCTCCTGGCCGTGCACGACGCCCTCGCGGCCGCCGGGATCGAGTTCCTCCTCGTCCGCAACGAGGGCCGCCTCATCATCGCGCTGGACCGCCGGCGCCGCAAGGAGGTGGAAGCGGTGCTCGCCGCCGCCTTCGCCGACGAGCCGTTCTACGCACGCGCCGTCGACGCGGACGGCGAGCCGGAGGGGCCCGACCTCCTCATCGCCGACGGCCGGCTCTCGCGCCGGAAGGCCGACGTGCTGCGCGTGTACCGCCCGCGCGTCGAGCCGATCGGGCGGCTCCGGTACGGCGCCGACACCGCGTTCCAGCTCGAGCTGTGGAGGTTCGGCGACGACGACATCGAGGCGCCGCGGCCGAACGCCCTCATGCGCACGCGCCTCCCCCGCAGCGAAGCGGTGGAGGCGGAGGTCGAGCTGCACGGCCGGCGCTGGCGGACCCTCCAGCACATGTTCGACCCGCTGGCCAGCGATGTCGCCTTCGACATCGACATCGTGTTCTCGTGGGTCGACGGCTCCAGCGCCGAGTACCAGCGCCAGCGCGCCGCCCGGATGAAGGCCTACGTCGTGGGTGACGGCGACGACAGCGAGGCCCGGTACCGGCAGATCGACGAGCTGAAGTACGCCCTGCGGAGCGTCCACATGTTCGCGCCCTGGATCCGCAACATCTACATCGCGACCGACTCGCCCGTGCCCCCGTGGCTCGACGAGAACCACCCGCGCATCCACATCATGCGCAGCGAGCAGTTCTTCAGCGACCCGTCGACCCTCCCGACCCACAACTCGCACGCGGTCGAGAGCCAGCTGCACAACATCCCGGGCCTCGCGGAGCACTTCCTCTACTCCAACGACGACATGTTCATCGGGCGGCCGCTGTCGCCCGACATCTTCTTCTCGCCCGGCGGCATCACGAAGTTCGTCGAGGCGGGCACGCGCATCGGTCTCGGCGAGACCGACCCGGCACGCAGCGGGTTCGAGAACGCGGCCCGCGTCAACCGCCGCCTGCTCTGGGAGCGTTTCGGCGCGGTCACGACCCGGCACCTCGAGCACTGCGCAGCGCCGCTCCGCATCAGCGTGCTGCGGCAGCTCGAGAGCGAGTTCCCGGAGGAGTTCCGGCGCACCGCCGCGAGCCCGTTCCGCTCGGCGACCGACATCTCGGTCACCAACTCGCTGTATCACTACTACGCACTGATGACCGGCCGCGCCGTGACGCAGCCGCAGGCGAAGGTGATGTACATCGAGACGACGCTGAAGCAGGCGCCGGGCATGATGCGCCGCCTCCTGAAGCGCCGCGACCAGGACATGTTCTGCCTCAACGACGGCTCGAAGCCGGAGCTCGGCGCCGAGGAGCGGACGCGCATCGTCACCGAGTTCCTCGAGCGCTACTTCCCGTTCCCGGCCCCCTGGGAGCGTCCCTCCACCGACTGACGCCTCGGAGGCGGAGGCCGGCTCCCTCCCCCGCGATTGTCAGAGGCGTGTAAAGAGCGCGCGACGGACGGGCGAAACGGGTCGCGGAGCGGCGAAGATGAGACGGTGGGCGAAGACAAGGGCCTGGTGCTGATCGCCGAGGACGAGACCGCGATCCTCGAGCTCGAGCGCATGTACCTCGCGGCGGCGGGCTTCGGCGTGCACGTCGAACGCGACGGCGGCCGCGCCCTGGAGGCTGTCGACCGGCTGCGCCCCGCTGCGATCGTCCTCGACATCGGCCTGCCGGGCCTCGACGGCATCGAGGTGTGCCGCACCCTCCGCGCGCGCGGCGACTGGACGCCCGTGATCTTCGTCACCGCGCGCGACGACGAGATCGACCGCATCCTGGGGCTCGAGCTCGGCGCGGACGACTACGTCACCAAGCCGTTCTCTCCTCGCGAGCTGGTCGCGCGGGTCCGCGGGCTCGTGCGGCGCGCCTCCGGGGCGGCCTCACTCGCACCGGTCGCGGTCGGGCCTGTGACGCTCGACCCGGCGCGGCGGCGCGTGGAGGCGTCGGGCGCTCGCATCGACCTGACCGCCACCGAGTTCGATCTGCTGGCGCACCTCATGTCGCAACCCGGCCGGGTCTTCACGCGCGAGCAGCTCCTCTCCTCCGTCTGGGGCGTCGCCGATTACAGCAGCAGCCGCACCGTCGATGTGCACGTGGCCCAGCTCCGGCTGAAGCTCGGCGACGCGGCGCGCATCATCCGCACGGCCCGAGGGGTCGGCTACAGCGTGTCGGGCGACGATGACTGATCGTGCGGCGACTGCGCCCGCGGTCCGGCGACGCCCCTCCCTGACCTGGCAGATCGTGCTCGTGACGTTCGCGGTCAGCCTGGTGGCGGTGCTCGTCACGGCCTTGGTCTCCGTCCAGGTGGTTCAGCGGGTGGAGGAGGACCAGGCCCGGCAGCAGCTCAAGACGCAGGCCGCTGCACTCGTCGCCTCAGGCCGGACGGGTGGGCGCCTCGCAGTGCTCGGCGACCGTTTCGCAGTGGTCGGCCCCGACGGCTCGGTGGCCGGACCCGCGTCCGCGAGCGTGTCCCGCGAGGTCGTCCGCGAGCTGCGGGCGGGCCGCACCGTTTCGACGACCACCACCCTCGGCGGCAAGGAGGCGGTCCTCGTCGCCATCCCCGGGGCCGACGGCGGCGGCATCGTCGGCGTGCGCAGGGTGGCCGACATCGCCGCCGGCAACGCGCAACTGCTGCGGGGCATCCTGCTCGCCCTGGCGATCGGCCTCGTCGTCGCGACACTCGCGGGCCTCCTGCTCGCACGCCTCATCGCGCGGCCGCTGCGGGGCATGGCGGACCGCGCGCGGGCCATCGCCGCCGGAAGGCGCGGCGTGCCCATCCCGCCGCAGCCGGGGGAGGTGGAGGACATCGCGCGAGCGCTGCGGACGCTCGACGAGGCTCTGTCTACCAGCGAGGAGCGGCAGCGCGAGTTCCTCCTGTCGGTCTCCCACGAGATCCGAACGCCCCTGACCGCCATACGCGGTTACGCGGAGGCGCTCGCGGACGGGGTCGTGCCCTCGAGCGAGGTGGCCGCCGCGGGGCGCACCCTGACCGCGGAGTCCGACCGCCTGCGCCGCTTCCTGGACGACCTGCTCGAACTGGCTCGGCTCGAGGCGGACGACTTCGCGATCGTGCCCCAGAGCTTCGACGCTCGCGACACGGTCCAGGCGGTCGCGGAGGCATGGGCCGGAGCCTTCGCGCGCGCCGGCGTGGTCTTGCGCACCGCGGCCGAGACACCGCTGCCCGTCCACACGGACGAGATGCGGTTGCGGCAGGTGGTCGACGGCCTCATCGAGAACGCTCTGCGGGTGGCGCCGATGGGCACGGAGATCGTCGTCCGAGGAACCGCCTCCCCGGGCAGAGTCGACCTGGAGGTGCGCGACAGCGGGCCGGGACTGAGCGGCACCGACCCCGAGGTGGCGTTCGACCGCGGGGCGCTGCACGAGCGCTACCGCGGCGCGCGGCCGGTCGGCACGGGCCTCGGGCTGTCGATCGCGCACCGCCTGGTCGGTCGACTCGGAGGCACCATCACAGCCGCTCCGGCGGACGGTGGAGGCGCGGTCTTCCGAGTGTCGTTACCGTCCTCCGACATTCCCCGAGCAGAACCCTGACGCGCACCTGCGACCGCGCGACTGCGGTCGCCCGGGCCAGCTGCGGCTGCGCGCGCAGGCGCAGCCGTCCCCCGCCAGCGCACTCACCGCCGCGGCACCCCGCACCGGCGCCACCCCCACCGCGACTGCGGCCCCCCGGGACACCCGCGGCTGCGCGCGCACGCGCAGACGTCCCCCGCCAGCGCACTCAGCGCCGCGGCACCCCGCACCGGCGCCTCCGCCACCGCGACTGCGGCCCCCCGGGACAGCTGCGGCTGCGCGCGCACGCGCAGACGTCCCCCGCCAGCGCACTCAGCGCCGCGGCACCCCGCACCGGCGCCTCCGCCACCGCAACTGCGGCCCCCCGGGACACCCGCGGCTGCGCGCGCACGCGCAGACGTCCCCCGCGAGCGCACTCGGCATCAGCGAGCGCACTCAGCGCCGCGAAGCCCCGGGCTGACGCCTCCCCCCACCGCAACTGCGGCCCCCCGGGACACCCGCGGCTGCGCGCGCACGCGCAGACGTCCCCCGCGAGCGCACTCAGCGGCAGCGAGCGCACTCAGCGCCGCGAAGCCCCGCACCGGCGCCTCCGCCACCGCGACTGCGGCCCCCGGGACACCCGCGGCTGCGCGCGCACGCGCAGACGTCCCCCGCGAGCGCGCTCAGCGGCAGCGAGCGCAGCGGCACCCGCCCTACAGCAGAACCCCGATCGGCTCCGTCGGAGCCTCCCGGCGCACGGCCGGTGGGATCCGGATCCCGTCGGCGGCGAGGCGGCGCGCGCTCTCTTCCGGGTCGATGTAGTCCAGGGTCGGGTAGTGGCCGAGGGGGACGACGGAGTGCAGCACGGTGGTCGGGTACACGTGCACGAGATTGAAGGCGATGGCGCCGTCGCGGCCGCGCGTGCCTCCCACCGGGACGTTGAGGTCCTGCGTGTAGCAGCTCGCCGAGGCGACCGACACGGGGATGCCCGCGAACGTCGCCGTCGACGAGTAGTGGAGGTGGCCGGCGAGGATGCTCCGCACGTCGCTGCCCTCGAGCACCTCGCGCAGCTGGGCCTGGTCGCGCAGCTCCACGGACACGGCGAGGTCGAGCACGCTCGGGATGGGCGGGTGGTGCATGGCCAGGATCGTGCCCTCGGGCGCCGGCGAGGCGAGCTCGGCGGCGAGCCAGTCGAGCTGCGACTCGCTGACGTCGCCGTAGTGGTGCCCGGGCACCGTCGAGTCGAGGACGATCACCCGCAGGCCGCCGATCCACACGACGTCGTCGATCGGGGAGGCGTCCCCCAGCTCGTCACGGAGCCCCTGCCGGAAGGCGGCGCGGTCGTCGTGGTTGCCCATCACCCAGATGATCCGGGCGCGCATGCGTTCCGCGGCGGGCTCGACGAGCGCGCGGAGCCGGCCGTAGGCGCCGGGCTGGCCGCGGTCGGCCAGGTCTCCGGTGAAGACGATGGCGTCGGGACGGCCCCCGGACGCCTCGACCTCGGCGAGCAGGGCCCGGAGGTGCTGCTCGCTGTCGACACTGCCGTAGAGCCTCTCGCCGCCGGCGAGGAGGTGCGTGTCGCTGATGTGCAGGAGGAAGTGGTCCGGCCGCGGGTATTCCGCGATTCGCGTCTTCACGGGGCTATAACACCACTTCCGTCTGAACACGTCGTGAACGCGCGCCGTGCGCGTCCTACACGTCACCCCGAAGGGGGACGGCGTCAGCATTCCACACCTCGACGGTCACCGGGACCCCCTTTGACGACCCTGGGAACGATCTCACGGCTGGCCCCACCGAGGGTGCCCCGGGCGAGGAGCAGTGGTTAGGGTGGGGTCGTTCGCGCGCATCGATCCCAGGCAAGGAGGCCTTCCCCGGCATGTCCCACCCACTCGCCATCGCAGCGATCGGCTTCTGGCACGTCCACGCGGGCGACTACGCGCGGGCCGCGCAGCGGCATCCCGGCACGCGGCTCGTCGCCCTCTGGGACGACGACGACCAGCGCGGAACCGACGCCGCCGCGGAGTTCGGCGTCGAGTTCGTGCGCGATCTCGACGAGCTGCTCGCGCGCCCCGACCTCGACGGCGTGACGATCACGACCGCCACCACCGAGCACACCGACGTCATCGCGCGGGCGATCCGCGCCGGCAAGCACGTCTTCACCGAGAAGATCCTCGCGCCCACGGTGGAGGAGTCGGAGCGGCTGGTGGCGCTGGCCAGGGAGGCGGGCGTCGCGCTGGTCGTGTCCCTCCCCCGGCTCTACGACCCGTACACCGCGGCCATCGAGCGGATCCTCGACGAGGGCACGCTCGGTGAGCTGGCGTACTCGCGGGTCCGGCTCGCGCACGACGGCTGGGTCAAGGGCTGGCTGCCGGAGCGGTTCGGCGACCCGGCCGAGGCCGTGGGCGGCGCGCTCACCGACCTCGGGTGCCACCCCGCGTACCTCACGCGACTGTTCCACCGGGCTGAACCCCGGTCGGTGAGCGCGTGTTATGGGAACGTTTCCGGACACCCTGTCGAGGACAACGCGGTCGTCACCGCGGAGTTCCCGGGAGGTCGCCTCGGCGTGTTCGAAGCGAGCGTCGTCAGCACGCCCGGTGCGTTCACCGCGGAGTTGCGCGGCACGGAGGCCAGCCTCCTGTTCGGCTTCGGCGGCGAGCGCCTCCTGGCAAAGGGCGGCACCTTCGGCGACGACTGGACCGAGCTGCCCCTTCCCGAGCCGGGTCCGGGCGCGTTCGACCTGTGGGTGACGTGCATCGCAGACGGCACGACCGCTGACGACAACCTGGCACATGCGGTGGCCCTCACGAGGACGGTCGTCGCGGCCAACGACTCGGCGGCGAGCGGCCGCGTCGTCTCCCTCGGGGCCGCCGAGCTGCTCGCCGGCTGACGCCGCCGCGACCCGCCTCATCTCTCCCATCCCTCCCCTTTCGTCGCGTGCTCGCGCACGCCCTCACACCCTGGAGCGACTCCCCCATGACCAGCACCACCGTCCGCATCGGCCTCATCGGAGCCGGCGGCATCGCCGGAGCGCACGTCGCCGGCTACAAGCGGAACCCCGAGACGATCACGTTCGCCGCCGTCGCCGACCCGGTCCGGGCGAATGCCGAAGCGCGGGCCGAGGGCACCGCCGCGGCGATCTACGCCGACTACGCGACGATGCTCGCCGAAGCGGACATCGACGCGGTCGACATCTGCCTGCCCCACCACCTCCACAAGGACGCCATCGTCGCCGCGGCCCGCGCCGGCAAGCACATCCTGTGCGAGAAGCCGCTGTGCGTGACCCGCGAGGAGGCCGACGAGGTCTCGGCCGCCGTGGCCGAGTCGGGCGTCACGCTCATGTGCGCGCACAACCAGCTGTTCCTCCCCGCGGTCGCGAAGGCGAAGGAGCTCATCGACTCCGGCGCGCTCGGGCGCCTCTACGAGGTCCGCACGACCGACAGCTTCTTCAACGACTTCGACGCGTCGACCATGGGCTGGCGCGCGCACACGGCGACGAGTGGAGGCGGCGAGCTGATCGACACGGGGTACCACCCCACGTACCTCCTGCTGCACCTCGCGGGAGCCGCCCCGGTCGAGGTCGTCGCGATGCTCGCCACGCACCGCCTCTCCTTCATGGAGGGGGAGGACTCGGCGAATGTGATGGTCCGCTTCGACAACGGCGTCATCGGCACGCTCGCGACGAGCTGGGCGTACCAGCCGGCGGACGGCACCGAGAAGTTCTCCGCGGTCGGGGAACGGGGCGCCCTCACGTCGGACGGCACCACGCTGACCTTCCGTCGGCGCGGCGAGGCGGAGGCGACCGTCTTCGATCTCGAGCCGGTGCACGAGTTCGGGGAGGAGCTGGCCCACTTCGCCCGCAGCATCCTCGACGGGACGCGCCCGCTGCACACCGAGAAGGAGGGCATCGCGGTGCTCGGCATCATCCTCGGCGCCTACGAGTCGGCGCGGACGGGCACCGTCGCCGCCGTGGCCCGTCCCGCGGTCGCGACGGCGGGCTGAGCGCGCGGGTCGGCTGCGCCGCCCGGCCGCGCCGCGTCCTTCCGTCGAGGTGCTCGTACATGCGGCCGACACGCCGCACGGCGCAGCACCTGCGAGCACCTCGACGGGGCGGGCGCCCGTCGCCAAGCACGAGGTGCTCGTACATGCGCGCGACACGCCGCACGGCGCAGCACCTGCGAGCACCTCGAGGGGAGGGACATCCGCCCCCCGAGCCCGCCGCGCCCGCTAGGGTGCGGGAATGGACCCCTTCCCCGCAACGCTCCCGGTCGCCGGGCGGCCGGCCGCGCGCCTCCGCTGGCTGCAGCCGGACGACTGGCGGCTCGAACACGAGCTGGCGCGGGTCCCCGACGTCCCGCAGTGGACCATGTACCCGGCCGACCTCGACGAGGCCGGCGCGCGCCTCCGGGTGATGCGGATGACGGAGGCGGCACGCGCCGGTCGCGGCATCCGCTACGCCGTGGAGGAGGACGGCGTCGCGCTCGGCACCGCCGGGTTCGGCGCCTCCGATCAGGGGTTCGAGGTCTTCTACGCCCTGAAGCCGGTGGGACGCGGCCGCGGGCTAGCGACCGGTTCGGTCCTGGCGCTCGTCCACTGGCTGGCTTCCCAGGGCCAGCGGGCGGTCCGGCTCAGCACTCTCGACGGCAACACCGCGAGCGAGGCTGTTGCCCGCCGGGCCGGATTCCGGAGGGAGCGGAAGGGCACGCACATCGACGGTCGGCCGCTCACGGTGTGGCTCCGCGTGGAGGCGCCGGCCACCCCCGAGTGAGTGACGGACTTTGACATACCAGTCGTTCCCAAAGCGATACAGGCGGGGTTAGAGTGCAGCATGAGCACTCCCCGGACGGGTCACCGAGCGGGCGCGTCGGAACCGCATCACAACGACGACTTCGTCGCGGTGCCCTACCTGCGCCAGGGGCAGCTCATCTCGCTCATCCACTGGTCGAACGTGGGAGGCGAGTGGAAGTACACGACGATCCTCGCCGAATACCTGCACCGCGACGAGGAGTCCTGGTACCTCGTCATCAACGGTCAGCGCGCGCGCCTCGACCGCTCGGAGTGGGCGATCTTCAACTGAGGCCGAGTCACAGCCGGCGCCAGTCGTCCGACGCGAGGTGCGATCCCGCCTGCGGGCCCATCTGCAGCATGCCGCCGTCGACGACCCACGAGGCGCCGGTGACGTAGGAGGCTCCGGGCGAGGCGAGGAACTCGATCACCGCGGCGATCTCGCGGGCGTCACCGGGTCTCCCGAGCGGAACACCGGGGCGGTGGGTGTCGTGCGGGTCCTCGTCCTCGGCGTTGTTCATGGGTGTCGAGATCTCGCCGGGCGCGACCGCGTTGCAGGTGATGCCGTACTCGCCCAGCTCCAGGGCCAGCGTCTTCAGGAGGCCGCCGAGCCCGTGCTTCGCTGCGTCGTAGGCGGCCGAGCCGACCCGGGGCTGGTGCTCGTGCACGCTCGTGACGCCGATGATCCGCCCGCCGCGGCCCGCGTCGACCATGCGCCTCGCGATCCGCTGGATGCACGCGAAGGGTCCGTCGAGGTCCGCTGCCACGGTCTTCCGCCAGGTCTCCCAGTCGGTCTCGAAGAAGGGCGTGCCCCCGTTGAGCCCGGCGTTGTTGACGAAGACGTCGCACCCTCCGAGTTCGTCGGCCAGGCGGTCGACCACGTCCGCGCAGGCGGGGGCGTCGGTGGTGTCGAGGCGCGTGACGGCGGCCTTCCGTCCCTCCTCGCGGACCAGGCGGGCCGTCTCCTCCGCTCCCTCCTCGTCGGAGTGCCAGGTGATGCCGACGTCCATCCCGGCCCGGGCGAGCGCGACCGCCGTGGCACGGCCGATCCCGGAGTCGGAGCCGGTGACGATCGCGGTCCGCGGTTCGGTCAGTTCGGGATACGAGTGATCAGCCATGGCGGGCACGGTGCACCCGGATGCGTGGCCGCGCAAGGGGCACCCGCGCCCAGCACGCGGTGGTACTCCTGGACGCATGACCCTCTCCGCGGTGCTCTTCGATGTCGACGGGACGCTCGTCGACTCCAACTTCCTGCATGTCGACGCCTGGCATCGCGCTCTGGCCGAGTGCGGCGCCCCCACGGACGCGTGGCGGATCCATCGCGGCATCGGCCAGGACTCCGCTCGCCTGCTGCGCGCGCTCGTCGGCGAGCGGGACGAGGAGTGGACGAAGCACGCCAAGGAGCTCCACTCGCGCTATTACGTGGAGCAGGCGCATCGACTGCGCGCGTTCGAGGGTGCGGCCGATCTGCTGCGGGAGCTCGCGGGCCGCGGGCTCCGGGTCGTGCTCGCGACCTCCGCGCCCTCCGACGAGCTGGACCTCCTCAGGAAGGCGCTGGACGCCGACGACGCGATTCACGCGACCACGAACGCGGACGACGTCGCGACCGCCAAGCCCGAGCCGGGCATCCTGGAGGTGGCGCTCCAGCGGGCGGGAGCCGGCCCCTCCGACGCCCTCATGGTCGGCGACTCGACATTCGACATCGTCGCCGCGGCCCGCGCACGCGTCCGCGCTGTCGGCCTGCTCTCCGGAGGCGTGGGCCCCTCGGAGTTGCTCGAAGCAGGCGCAGTGGCCGTCTACGACGACCCGGCCGAGCTCCGGCGCCGCATCGACGAGGTGGTCATCTCACCGGAGGGGTGACCCCGTCGGTGCGGCGCCGCGGGGCAGAGGACTCTTGCGCAGCAGCCCCAGGCGGCGTTGGATTCTCCCTGAAGGTCCGTCGTGAGGAGGCGCCATGTCGGCGAGCGAGCTCGAGATGTCCAGCGTCCGGTATCCGTACCGGGAACGCATCTTCCACATCGAGAAGCGGTCACCCGGGGTGTGGGTGGTCCTCGACGAGTCGCACGCCGAGCTGGGCTCGCTGATCCGCGTCTCGACCGAGGGGGAGGAGCACGAGCCCGTGTTCGGCGCCGTCCCGCCCGGGTGGGTGGAGACGTTGCACGAGGGCTCCGACTGGAGGCAGCTGGTCGCCTCCCTCATCAACGAGGCGCTCGACGCCGACGTGCCCGCGGCGACGGGCAACCAGGGCGAGGCCTGAGGCGCCGGCCGCATCTGCGGCCTCGCGGGACGTCTGCGGCCTCGCGGGACGTCTGCGGCGGCGCGCGCCCGCGCCAACGTCCCACAACGGCGCACTCCGCCGCCGAGGCGCTGACCCTGGGCCCATACCGCGTCGCGGTGCCCGCGCCACGAGCGGACGCGTACTCTTCGAAGATGAACGCGACGCTGCGTACCGCTCTGGGCTGGGTCGCGGCCGTTCTGCTCAACGTCGGAGCGGTGCTCTTCGTCGTCGGCATCCTGCTGCCCCGGGTCGACGGCGTGTCCCTCCTCGCGGTCGGGCTCGTCCTGTGCGCCGCCGGCCTGGCCTTCGGCGGCTTCTGGCTCGCCGCCTCCCGCCGCGGCTGACGACGGCTTGCCGCCGAGCTCGGCGGGCCTGCGTACCGCCGGCCGCGGCGGGAGGGAGGCGCGACCGCGGCTCAGTCCGGCGGTTCGGTGTTCTTCACCAGGTCGGGGTTCGACGGCTGCTGCGCGGGGTCGAAGTCGGCAGGCGGAGGCTCGGCCGCTTGGGTACCGGAGTTGGCCGCGGTCGTCACGTCCTCCGCGCCCTCCGGGGCGACGCCGGTCTCGCCGGGCTCGGAGACCCCGGCCTCGTCCTGGCCGGCTTCGCGCTCCGACGGCTCCGCCGCCTGCGCGTCCCGGCCCTCGTCGGGTTCGTTGCCGGACTCGAAGCGCTCCGGGCGCTCCTCGGCGGGCACCCCCTCGGCGTCGGTGTTCGGCAGTCCGCTGGTGTCGCTCATGCTTCTCCCTCCCGGCCTACGGCCGGCCCTCTCCGTGTCTCGCATCGCTCATGGCCGACACGAAACGCCGAACCCCCCGCTCGCGCAAGGGGGAGCAGGGGGTCGGGTGCGGGGTCGGCCCGGCGGGCCTGCGGCGGCGCGGTCAGCGTGCGTTCGCCGCGGCCACGAGCTGGTCGAGCTGCTCGTCGGTGACCGGGCTGCCCGGGAAGCGGGCGGCGCGGATGAGCGGGATCGACTCGGCCATGCGCCGCAGACCCGGGTCGGAGAGCATCGCCCCGATGCCTTCCGCCCCGGCCGCCTGGGCCAGCGCGCCTCCCAGCAGCGGGCCCCCGACCGGGTGGTTCAGCCATTCGCCCAGGGTCGACTCCACCGTGAGCGGCGCGGCAACGCCGTCGCCGGGGAGGGTCACGGTCGCGGAGCCGCGGAGGTCGCGGGAGGAGGAGCCCACGGTCACCACGTACTCGCCGCCCTCGAGGGTCCAGGCCTGCCGGTCGATGTCGTAGTAGGCGAGGTCCTCCGCCGCCAGCTCGACCGTCACCGTCTGGGAGGCGCCGGCCGCGACGGCGACGTTGGCGAAGCCCTTCAGCTCGCGCACGGGCCGCTGCACCGCCGACGCGGGAACGGACACGTAGACCTGGACGACCTCCCGGCCGTCGCGGTCGCCGGTGTTCCGCACCTCCACGGTCACGCGGATGCCGCCGTCGTCGCCGGCGACCGCCTCCACCTCCCCGTACTCGAACGTGGTGTACGACAGGCCGTGCCCGAACGGGAAGCTGACCGCCGCGCCTCGCGCATCGAAGTCCCGGTAGCCGACGAACAGGCCCTCGCCGTAGCGCACGTGGCCCTTCTCGCCCGGGAAATTGAGGTAGGAGGCGGTGTCTTCGATGCGCAGCGGGATCGTCTCCGCGAGGCGCCCCGACGGGTTCACGACGCCGAACAGCACGTCGGCGATGGCACCGCCGCCCGCCTGTCCGAGGAGCCACCCTTCGACGAGGGCGGCCGCCCGGTCGGCCCAGCCCGACACTCGCACCACGCCGCCGTTCGACAGCACGACCGTGACGCGCGGGTTCGCCGCGAGGACCGCCTCCAGCAGGTCGACCTGCGCGGCGGGGAGCTCGATGTGCTCCCGGTCGAAGCCTTCGGACTCGTCGGCCGCGGGAAGGCCCAGGAAGACGACCACGTCGTCGGCGGCTTCGGCGACCGAGACCGCCTCGCTCGTGAGTGCTTCGGCATCGCCGTCGCCGTCGATCACGTACCCCGCGGCGAACGACAGTTCGGCGTCTCCGGCGAGCGCCCGGAGCTCGTCGAGGGCGTTGTCGAGACGGGTCGGGACGATCTGGGACGACCCCGCGCCCTGGTAGCGCGGGGTGCGGGCGAACTCGCCGATCACGGCGATCCGGCGGCCGGCCTCCGCACGCAGTGGGAGGACTCCGTCGTTCTTGAGGAGGACCACGCTCCGGCCGGCGACCTCTCGGGCCAGGGCGTGGTGCGCGTCGGCGTCGTACGAGGCGGAGGCGTCCGCTCCGTCGACGGCCTTCTGGACGAGGTCGATGACCCGGTCTGCCGCGCGGTCGAGCACGGCCTCGTCGAGGGAGCCGTCCGCCACGGCGGCGACCAGCTGGGCATCGGTGACGCCGCCCGAGGACGGCATCTCGAGGTCGAGTCCGGCCACGAGGGCCTGCACCCGGTCGTTCACCGCGCCCCAGTCGGAGACCACGAGCCCCTCGAAGCCCCACTCGTCGCGGAGCACCGAGGTCAGGAGCCACGGGTTCTCACTCGCGTAGACGCCGTTGATGCGGTTGTAGGAGCACATGACGGTCCACGGCTGGGCGTGCTCGACGACGTGCTGGAAGCCGCGGAGGTAGATCTCGCGGAGCGGGCGCTCGTCGACGTCCGCGCTGACCCGCAGGCGGTCCGTCTCCTGGTTGTTCGCCGCGAAGTGCTTGAGGGAGGCGCCCACCCCCTGCGACTGGAGGCCGCGAACGAGGGCCGCGCCGAGCCTCCCGCTGATGATCGGGTCCTCCGAGAGGTATTCGAAGTTGCGCCCGCACAGCGGGGACCGCTTGATGTTGATGCCCGGGCCGAGGAGCACGCCGACCCCTTCCGCCTTCGCCTCCTGGCCGAGCGCGACGCCGACCCGCTCGAGGAGCTCGGGATCCCACGACGAGCCGAGCGCGACAGCGGGCGGGAAGCAGGTAGCCGGGACGCTGTCGCCGATGCCGAGGTGGTCCCCTCCCTCCCGCTGCTTGCGCACGCCGTGCGGGCCGTCGGTCAGGTAGATGGAGGGGATGCCGACGCGATCGACGGCCTGGGACTCCCAGAAGCTCGCGCCGCTCGTGAGCGACGCCTTCTCTTCGGTGGTGAGCTCGGCGGCTCGGGCGAGCCGGGCTGCGCGGGCGGAGCTGTCGACCATGGTTCTCCTTCGATACGGCCGGTGCGGTGGGCAATACCTTACACCACTCGGTTTTAAGCGCGCAGACGGTCGGCGAGCTCGCGGAGGGCGGTCATGTACTGCGCCGACGACTGGTAGCCGGGATGACTGGCGATCTGCACCAGATAGCGCGCCGGGCCGAACTCGTCGGCTCCGCGGTCGATGCGGTTGTGGCCGTAGCTGAAGTCCGGGAAGCCGAGGTAGTCGGTGCGCCGCCAGAGATTCACCCAGGCCACGGTCACCCCGTCGGGCTGCGTGAGCAGTTCGCGCAGGGTGGGCTTCGAGCCCGACGGCGGGAGCTCGTCCGGGGTGCGCTGCTGGTCCATCACCACCTGGCTCAGCCACGGGTCGCGGGCGCGCAGCGACGGCCCCCGGGTCGGGAAGACACCGAGCGCCTCCGGGCCGAACAGCTCCGGGAAGAACCGGCCGAAGTACGCGCGGAGCTGAGTGCCGTACGTCAGGAGCCCGACGTTCCGGAGCCTCTCCTGCGTGTCCGAGGCCAGCGTGAAGATGCACGACACGGCCAGCACGCCGCCCAGGCTGTGGGCGCTCAGGATGACCTTCCGGCGCTGCGGCGTCGTCAGCGCCGTGTGCTCGTCCCGAGCGCGTTCCTCCGGCGAGCGCCGGTCGCCTCCCCGGATCGCCGACTGGTCGACGATGTCGGCCTCGAGCCAGTCGACCACCCGGTCGCGCAGCTCGGGGATGACGCGCTCGGCGTAGCAGGGAGGCGCGAACGGGTGCCCGGCGCGCGGCAGGAAGCACATGAGGTCCCACATCACGCTGATCGGCCTCTCCTGCGCGGTCGCGCTGTTCTGCGCGATGGCGATCACGGCGACGACGGCGATGAGGCCGAGCGCCGGGAGCGCGAGATCGAGCGCGGGCGCATGGAGGGAGGACGGCAGCACGACCGTGTACACGATGCCGAGCGCGAGCAGGAACGCGAGCAGCCCGAGGATCGGTTCGCCCCGGTGGACGAGGCCGGCCGTCCGGCGTGCGTGAAGGATGCGTACCGCGAGTTTGTCCTCGGCGCCGGCGTTCTGGACGACGCCGTTCTCGTACCGGGCGACGGGGAGGATCAGCGGCCGGCCTCCCCGGGTCGGCGGGGTGGTCAGCAGCGGCGTCGACGCCAGGCGGGCAGCGGCGACCGCAGCGACCACCAGCACCAGGATGATCGCGAGCACCGGCACCGTCCCTCCGAAGTTCGCGAAGGCCTGGGGTGTCGCGATCGGCGCATCGCCTCCGTTCAGGGGGCAGACGGGCACCGGGCCCGTCGAAGCCAACCAGCACTGCGTGCCGAGGACGAGGAACGTCGACAGGAGGATGCCCGCGCCCAGTGCGAGCATCATGAGGACGGCCGGCCCGGTGCCCGACCACCCCTCGGTCGCGAACGCATCCGTCGTCTCGCCGCCGCCCGCCTCCTGCCGGATCCTCTCCGCCGCCCGGCGCGGCGCGAGCCACACGATCAGGAGGAACGCCCCGAGGCTGACCGCTGCCAGCACGTAGAACGCCATCGAGACCGGCCCCGGCAGCGCGCCGTGCGGGACGATGACCACGGCCAGGAGGATCGCGACCCCCGCGAGCGGGACCAGGATCCACGTCCACAGTCTGAGCTGCGCCTGCGCTCGGGGCGTGAAGAGGCCGGGGTGGGTGAGGCGCCGCCAGCCGAGCGCCGCGATCGCGATCGCGACGAGGGCGCCGAGCACGATGGACGGCGCGAGGATCAAGCCGATGAACGGCGTCCGGATGTAGTTCACGCTGCGGTCGGGCGCTGCGACGACGATCCCCGCGTAGCCGAACAGCAGCGCGCTCGCCGCCAGCACGAGACCGGCGACGACGTTGCGCCGGTGCCGATCGATGGCCAGCGCCCGGTCGGCCCGCTCGGGTTCGGAGGCATCGCCGAGCGCGCGGCTCGAATCGGTGTCGAGGATGATCCGCACGACCACCACCACGAGCCCGACCAGCCCGGCGGGGACGGCGAGAGCGATCCACCACTTGCCCGCGAGCGGGCTGCCCGGCAGCTCGAAGCACCGGAGCGGAACGAGCCCGTCGCCCGGGTCGGCGCAGGCGGCGAAGACATCGTCCCAGGCGATCAGCACCGACAGGAGGAAGAGGGTCGCGGCGACGTGGTAGAGCTCGGACGGGAGGCGCACCCGCGCGAAGTCCCAGAAGCCGCCCGTCGACAGCGGCCGCCGCGGCTTCTCGTCGTTGATGCGGCGCCGCGCGTTCCGGATCTTGTCAACCGTTCCGAAGATCGCGGCCTCGTACCGGGTGCGGCCGCGATGCGAGACGACGAACAGCAGCAGGACCCCGGCGAGCGGAACGAGAGCCAGTACGACCATCCGGACGCCCCGCCGGTCGAACTCGGGCAGAGCGAAGAACTCGGTGACCCACCCCGGGAGTCCAGGACAGGAGGCGGTACCTGCGAGGCACTGCGCGCCCACCATCGACAGGCTCACCGACGCGAGCGCGCACACGTACAGCAGGGTGAGGCCGAGCGCGAACACGCGAAGCGCGGGGGCACCCCTCCCGGAGGACCATCGGCCGCGACCGGTCTGGTCGGGGATGCGCCTGGTCCAGTAGGCCGTGTTGCTGAGACCGAACGGCAGGATCAGCAACCACGCCAGCTGGATGAAGAACTGCCCGATGACGAGCCAGGCGCCGCTGCCGAGCCGCGACAGCCGGCCCCAGGAGTACCCCTCCCGCCGGATGTCGGTCGGCGGCCGTGCGGGATCGTCCGGATCGGGAGGGTCGACGGTCGGCACGTAGAAGCCGCCGTCCTCGTCGGCCTGGTCGGCCCGCACCTCCCCCGGCTGCACGCCGAGCATCTCGGCCGGCGGGGTGTTCTTGATCCCGTGGATGCGCAGTTCGAGGACCGTCGGTCCCATCCCGGACCCGTCCGCCGTGGACTCCGTCGGCGTCATGACGCCTCCCCCTGCCGGCGGCCGGCGCCGGCCTGCGGGCAGGATAGCGCCGGGCCCGCATCAGCGTCTACGAGGAGGCTCGCCGCAGGCGCTAGCCGGAACGGGGGAGCCGGGCGTAGTGTCCGTCGTATGAGCACCCCAGACGAGCCCATCGGCGACGAGCGCGCCGAGCACGAGCCCCTCGCCGAGCCGAGGGAAACCCTCGAAGGCGGTTACACCGAGGCGGACGACGAAGGGCCCCACGAGCGCACGGTCCACGGCCAGTACACCGAGACGGAGGGTGTCGGCCCGGAGCCCGCCGTCGAGGGCAGTTACACCGACGTCGACGAGCCGACGGCCGCGCCCGAGGGCGAGTACACCGAGGGCGAAGTCCCCGAACCCTGAGCGCGGGGGCCGTCAGCCGGCCACGGTCAGGCGGCGATCAGGAGAAGCGCTTGCGCGCGCGCTGCGCCTCCTTCTTGGCCTTCTTGCGCGCCTTCTGCATCTCGGGGTCGTTCCAGAACGACGTGAGCGCACCGGCGATCTGCTCGTAGCGCTCGCGGCCGGCGCGCGCGCCGAGGACGTACGCCACGGCGATCACGGCGAGCACGATGAGGGTCTTGAAACGCATGCGGGGTCTCCTGCCTTGTCTGCGCCCGACGGTATCCCTCAGCGCGCGTCGACGGAAGACCTGCTGAACAGGCGCCTCAGTGCGCGGTGCAGGGGGTCGGCGAGGAAGAGCAGGAAGAGCCAGAACATCCCTACGGCGGGGACCGTGACGGCCAGCGCGAGCGCGAGGGCCATGAGGACGACCTCGGCGATGCCGCGCGTGCGGTCGATGTCCGAGCGCGCCTCCTCGCTCATGAGCTCCGGATTGCGCCAGAGGGAGATGGCGATCAGCTGCGAGGCCACCGTGGCCAGCAGCAGATTGCCGATGTAGAGCCCATAGATGTCCGGCCGCTCCCCCTGGCCGTTCGACAGCAGATTCGCCGTGAACGGGATCGCCACGATGGCGAACAGCCAGAGGAAGTTCGACCAGACGACCGGCACGGAGTAGCTGCGGACGGATTCGAAGATGCGATGGTGCACCACCCAGAACCGGGCGATCACCGCGAACGAGACGACGAACGCGAAGACCTGCCACCAGTCGTCCTGGAGGAACTTCTGCAGCGAGCGGTCACCGATGTGGGCGGCCGCGTCGACGAGCGGCAGGATCAGCAGCGTGATCGCGATGGCGACCGTCGCGTCCGAGAAGTTGACGAGCCGGTCGAGCCCCCGTTCGGTCCTGATCTGCGCCATTCCGACATTCTGCCCGCAAGCGCGGTCCGGGAGGGAGGCTCAGCCCAGCGCGCCCAGGAACTCCTCGACCGTCGTGACGGTCGCGCCTCCTCGGGGGAACACCTTCTCGGTCAGCACGCGGTGCACCTCGGGGTCCGAGTCCCAGCAGCCGTCCTCCAGAACCACGATCCGGTAGTCCATGTCGGAGGCGTCGCGAACGGTGGTGAGGACCACGCCGGAGGTCGCGACACCGGCGAGAACGAGGGTGTCGATCCCGCGGGCGTCCAGCTGGGCCTTGAGGTCGGTGGTGCCGAACGGGCCGACGCGCTTCTTGCGGACGACGATGTCTCCCTCGGCAGGCGCGATGGCGTCGATGATCTGCGTCCCGGGGCCGGCGGCGTTCAGCCGCTCGGCCGCGCCCGCGAAGCGCGACGTGGGCGGGATCGTCGACGCCTCCTCCGCGGTGAGCGCGACCCGGACGTAGCCGACCGTGAGGCCGGCAGCGCGGGCCGCGTCGCGCGCTCGGACCAGCGGGGACACGAAGCCGTCGACGTCCGGGTGACGGGAGACGATCCCGTTCTGGAGGTCCATCAGGAGGAGCGCCGTGGTCGCGGGGGTCGGGAGGAGATCGTTCATATACCTAAAGTACCCGCGGGCCGGGTCGGCGCGGCTCGAGCGGGCTCGCGCTCGGGCACCTGCGTGGCTAGAGGCCGAGCGACTTCTTGATGAGCGCCTCCGCGTCGGACGTGCCCGCCGCCTGCTCGGTCGCCTCCTGGTTGGCCGCGGTGACCGCCTTCACGACCTCGTCCCGCTGGATGCGGATGCCGCGCGGCGCGTCGATGCCGATCCGGATGCCGTCCCCTCGCGCATCGAGGATCGTCACGACGATGTCGTCACCGATCAGCACCCGCTCACCGGGCTTCCGCGTCAGAACCAGCACGGCCCCAGCCTATCCGGCGCGGTTGCTCCTGGGCGGCGGTTATCCACAGGCGCGCGCCTCCGCGCCGCCCTGAGCCGTCACGTGTGGCCCTCTCGGCCGCCGGATCTCGTACTGAGGGGGCCACAAGCGACTGTTCAACGGGTGAGGGGGAGGGGGGCGCGTCGAGCCACAGCACCGGGAGGCCGAGCTGGTGCACCGTTTCCGGGGTCTGCGTAGCGGCGGCACCGCTGGCTGCGACGGCATCCACGGCGAGCACCTCGTCGAGGGCTCGGACCCAGACCGTGGTGTCGTCGTGCTTCCGCGACACGTCGACCGCCGCCCAGACCTGGTCGGGAGCGATCGCCGCGAGATCGGCTGCCGCGGCGGCGATCCCGTTCGGCGCCTCCAGCGCGAAGACGCCCACCACGGGGATTTCACGTCGCACACCGTCGGCGCGCGCCGCCAGCGCCCCGCGGCGGTCGCCGACCGGCTGGACCTCGGCCCCCGCGCCGGCCGACATCGCGAGCACGGCCGCCGCCGCCGAGGCCTCGTGGCCGAGCCCGACGACCAGCGTCAGATCGCCCCGTCCGCGCAACCGGTCCGGCGGAGGACCCGCCGTCGGACGAAGCTCGGTCTGCGATTCCGGCCCCGCAGATGTCGTCGACCCCGCCCTCACGTCCGCGCCGGCTGACGCCGGCAGCCCACCCACGTCCGCGCCGGCTGACGCCGGCAACCCACCCGCGTCCCCCGGAGCCGTCGACGCAGCCTCCGCTGACCCCGCGCCACCGGGCACGACCGACCCCGCACCCGGCGCCACCCCACCCGGCGCATCCACCGCCCGCACCAGATCATCCAGGATCGCCGCGAACGCCGCCGACGACGTCGAGACCGCGGGGAGCACCTCCTCGTCGCCGGGCGAGACCCACTCAGGCCGCGATCGACTCCGCACCGCGGATCACCCCCACCGTCTCGATCGTCGCCGCGACCGCGGTGACCTCCTGGTACGACAGCACGGCGAGGCCGGAGACCTGCCCGGCCGCGAGCCGGCGGATCGCGGGGCGGAGGGCGGGCGCGCACACGAGCACCGCTGACACGCCGGCATCGTCGAGCTGGGCGGCGGTCTGCTTGACCGAGCCGAGCACCTGCTCGAGCCGGAACGGGTCGAGCACGATCTGGGTCCCGGACTCGGAGGGGCGCAGCCCTTCGAGCATGGCCTGCTCGAGGCCCGGGTCGATCATGATGACGCGCAGCGTCCCGTCTTCGAGGTGCGGCGCCACGATCGCCGGACCCAGGGCCGAGCGCGCCGCCTCCACGAGCCCCTCCGGGTCGTTCGAGACCTTGGCGCGCAGGGCGAGCGCCTCCAGGATCCGCGGCAGGTCGTTGATCGGGACCTGCTCGGCGAGGAGGCCCTGCAGCACCCGCTGGATCTCCGCGAGCGACAGCAGATTCGGGATGAGCTCCTCCACCGCCGGGGCGTTCACCTGCTTGACGCCCTCGGTCAGCAGGCGCACGTCCTCGCGGGTCAGCAGCCGGGCCGCGTTGGAGGTGATGATCGCCGAGAGGTGCGTGATGAGCACGGAGACGCGGTCGATGACCGTCGCACCGCCGAGCTCCGCGCTGTGCCGCATCTCGGAGGGCGTCCACTTGGCCGGGAGGCCGAACACGGGCTCGATCGTCGGCGTGCCGGGGAGTCCCTCCAGGTTGTCGCCGAGGGCGAGCACGCGGCCGGCCGGAGCCTGCCCGCGCCCCGCCTCCACCCCGGCGATCTTGATGACGTACGTCGCGGGCGGGAGCTCGGCGGAGTCGCGCGTCCGCACGGGAGGCACGATGAGGCCGAGCTCGAGGGCGATCTTGCGGCGGAGCGCGCGGATCCGGGCGAGCAGGTCGTCGGAGGCGCCGCTCACGATGTCGACGAGGTCGGGCGCGAGGGTGATCTCGAGCGCGTGGACGCGCATCTGCTCGATCAGGTCCTCCGGCGTCTCCGGGCGGGTCGCCGACGCGGCGGCCGTCTGCTGCGCCTGCGCCTTCTTCTTGACCGCTTCGGCCGTCTTGAGGCGCTGGGCGGCGAAGATCAGCAGAGCTCCGACCAGGACGAACGGGATCGGCGGCATCCCCGGGATAAGCGCCAGGACGACCGCCGCGCAGCCCGCGATCATGAGGGCGTTGCGCGACTGGCTGAGCTGGCCGCTCGCCGTCGTGCCCATGTCGCTCTCGGCGTTCGAGCGCGTCACGATCATGCCCGTCGACACCGCCATGAGGAGGGCCGGGATCTGGGTGACGAGGCCGTCGCCGATGGTGAGGAGGGTGTACGAGTTGACGGCGTCGCCGATCTGCATGCCGCGCTGGATCATCCCGATGGCGATCCCGCCGACCACGTTGATGACGATGATCAGGATGCCCGCGATCGCGTCGCCCTTGACGAACTTGGAGGCGCCGTCCATGGCGCCGTAGAAGTCCGCCTCGGCCGACACCTCCGCCCGCCGGGCCCGCGCCTGCTCCTCCGTGATGAGGCCAGCGTTGAGGTCGGCGTCGATCGCCATCTGCTTGCCGGGCATGGCGTCGAGGGTGAAGCGGGCGCCGACCTCGGCGACCCGCTCGGCGCCCTTCGTGACGACGATGAACTGGATCACGATCAGGATCAGGAACACCACCGCGCCGATGATGACCGACCCGCCGACGGCGACGTGCCCGAACGCCTGGATCACCTGCCCGGCGAAGCCCTCGCCGAGCACGAGACGCGTCGACGCCACGTTCAGGCCCAGCCGGAACAGGGTGGCGACCAGCAGGAGGGACGGGAACACCGAGAAGTCGAGCGGCTTCTTGACGAACATCGTCGTCAGGAGGATCACCAGCGCCAGCATGATGTTGACGATGATCAGCGTGTCGAGCAGCCACGCGGGCACCGGCACGACGAGGAGCATGACGATCCCCACCACGCCGATCGGAACGGCCACCCGGGCCGCGAGGCCCCTGTCCGGTTTCATGTGAGCCCCTCTCGCACCTGCGGTGCCCTCCTCGTCGGCGCGGGCGGCGCCTCCGGTGTCATCGTGTGGAATCCGGCTGCCGACCCGCGCTGCTTCAGCGCCATCACGAACGCGAGCACCCGGGCGACGGCGTTGTAGAGCTCGACCGGGATCTCGTCTCCGAGGCCGCACCCCGCGTGCAGGGCCCGGGCCAGCGGGACGTCCTTCACGATCGGCACCCGCTCCTCCTCGGCCTTCTCACGGATGCGCAGCGCGATCGCACCCGCGCCCTTGGCGACGACCCGCGGTGCGGACCGGCCCGGTTCGTAGCTGATGGCGACGGCGATGTGCGTCGGGTTCACGAGCACGACGTCCGACCCGCCGATCGCGGCGATCATGCGGTTGCGGCTCATCGCGAGCTGACGCGAGCGGCGGTGGGAGCGCACGAGCGGGTCGCCCTCGGTGTTCTTGTTCTCGTCGCGCACCTCCTGCTTGCTCATGCGCGTGTGCTTGCGGTTGCGGCGCATGACGACGAACACGTCCATCGCCGCGAGGACGAGACTCGCCCCGACCGCCGCCTGGAGGAGTCCGCCCGCGCCTCCCGAGGCGGCCGAGAGGAGGGACGCGAGCGGCATCGAGCCCGCCGTGAGCAGCACCGGCATGAGGCCCTGGACCACCAGGAACAGCCCGATCGCGACGACGCCGGACTTGAGGAGGGTCTTCGCCCCCTCCCAGAGGGAGCGCATGCCGAAGATCCGCCCGAGGCCCGCGACGAGGTTGAAGTGCTCGACGCTGCCGGTGAGCCGGCGGAAGTGGATGCCGCCCTGGACGGCGGCGGCCCCGACCACGGCGAGCGCCCCGACCGCGAGCAGAGGGCCGATCGTCGCCATGATGCTCCCGAGACCGTCGCCCAGAGCGGCGAGGGCCTTGCCCGGGTCGGGCGCCTCGATCACCGACCGCACGGAGAAGAGCTGGTCGACGGCCGCGTCGCTCCCGCGCTGGAGGGTGAACGGGAGCATGAGCGCGGTCGCGCCGACGCCGACCCAGGCGGTCAGGTCGCTGGACTTCGACAGGCGCCCCTTGGAGCGCGCCTCCTTCATCCGCTTGTCGGTGGCCTTCTCGGTGCGTTCCTGCGCGTCGCTCACCGGCCCACCCCCAGCATGGTCTTGACGGCGGTGTCGGTCAGGCCCGAGACGACGCCCGGCAGCGCGACGAAGACGATCGCCGCGAGCACGACGGTGAGCATGATCTTGAGCGGGAAGCTGAGCGAGAACGCGTTGAGCGCGGGCGCCACGCGGGTCAGCAGCCCGAGGCCGACGTCGGCGAGGAACAGCACGACGATCAGCGGACCGGCGATCTGCAGCGCCGAGACGAACATCTGCGTCACCCCGCCGACCATCGCCTTCACCGGGTCGGCCAGATCGATCCCCGACGCCAGCGGAACCGCGTCGAACGACCGCACGAGTCCGCCGATGATCAGCTGGTAGCCGCCCGAGGTGAAGAGGAGGGCCAGCGCCGTCACCTGGAACATCCGCGTGAACTGGGCGCCGTTCACCATCGACTGCGGGTCGAACGCCTGCGCGAGCTGGAATCCGCCGAACAGGTCGACGAGGCTCCCGGCGGACTGGATCGCGGCGAAGACGAGGAAGACGAGGAACCCGAGCGTGGCGCCGACGGCCAGCTCGCGCACCAGGTCGAGGAGGAAGACCCCGATGTCGCCCGTGTGGTAGCCGGCGCCGACGCGCGGGGCCACGGCGACCGCGAGCCCGATCGCGAGCATGCCCTTCACCTGGGCGGGGAACCCGTTGTACGAGAAGGGAGGCGCGATCACGAGGAAGGCGACCATGCGCAGCGAGGCCAGCGCGATCGCCTCGATGGCCGAGAGGTCGATGGGGATGCTCATCAGCCGCCGCCGAGGAGGGACGGGATCTGCTGGAACAGCACGTGCGTGAACGAGACCAGCTCGCTGATCATCCACTGTCCGCAGATGATGAGCGCCACGGCGACCGCCGCCGCCTTCGGGACGAACGAGAGCGTCACCTCCTGGATCTGGGTGATCGACTGCACGAGCGAGATGGCGAAGCCGACGACCAGCGCGGTGATGACGATCGGCGCGGCCAGCTTCGCCGTGACCATGAGGCCCTGGAGGGCGATGTCGAGGACGGCGTTCGGGTTCATCCGCCGCCCCGGTAGCTGGTGATCAGGCTCGTGATGATGAGCCCCCACCCGTCGACGAGCACGAACAGGAGGATCTTGAACGGCAGCGAGATCATGACCGGCGGGAGCATCATCATGCCCATCGACATGAGCGCCGCCGAGACCACCATGTCGATGACGAGGAACGGCACGAAGATGACGAAGCCGATGATGAACGCGGCGCGCAGCTCCGAGATCATGAACGCGGGCACGAGGGTGAGCATCGGCACGGCGGAGGCGTTCTGCGGGTTGGGGCGCCCGGCCGCGCGCGTCATGAGGGCGATGTCCTCCTCGCGGGTGTGTGCGCCCATGAAGGAGCGGAGCGGCGCCTCCGCCGCGTGGACGGCCGCGGTGAAGTCGATGTGCCCCGCGAGGTACGGCTGAACCGCGCCGTTGTTGATGTCGACGAGCACCGGGCTCATGATGAACAGGCTCAGGAACAGCGCGAGCCCGGCCAGCACCTGGTTCGGGGGGATGCTCGGGAGCGCAAGCGCATTCCGGGTGAGGGCGAGCACCACGAAGATCTTCGTGAACGACGACATCATGAGGAGGAGCGCGGGGGCCACCGAGAGGACGGTGATGCCCACGAGCGTGAGGATCGCCGCGTTCGGGGTTCCGTTGGGGCCGTTGATGTCGAGCGTCACCCCGGAACCGCCCGTCGCGCCTCCCGGGCCGCCCGGACCCGACGGCGTCGGGACGGGCGTCGGCACCGCGTGCGCCGCCGCGGCCGAGACGAGCACCAGCGCTCCGGCGATCAGAACGACGAGGGCGCCGGCCACGGCCAGACGCGGGAGGGACGGGACGATGCGGGAGACGGCCCCCGGCATCCGCGCCGTCACCGCTTGACGCGCACCGCCGAACCCGCCTGACGCCACGTTGCCGGGGACAGGATCGAGCCTTTGAGTGCCTCGTCGAAGAGCGAGGCGCGTCCCTGCGCCGTGAGGAAGTCGGCATCCTGCCTGGGGGGTGTGGAGAGCGGTGTGACCGTCGCGGTCTTCTCGGCGTCCGCCTCCTGCGGACGCGGGCCGCTCTGCAGCACGCTGACCTGCCGCTCGGTGACGCCGAGAACGAAGCGGTCACCGTCGACGTCCACGACGACCACGGAGGCCTTCGGTCCGATGCCCTGCCGGCCGACGACCGACACGGCGTTGCCGCGGCGCGACCGGCCGGAGCGCCCCTTCGTCAGCCTGCGCTGCACGAACCACAGCACCCCGACGATCACGCCGAGGACGACGAGCACCCGGAGGGCGACGAACAGGGTGTCCACGGGCTCGACTATCGGCCGCTCCGGGCGCACCGTTAGCGCCGGCCGGCGTGGGATGCTCTGACCGTGGACATCGAGATGGCGTACATCCCCGCCGGCACGGTCACCCTGCACGATGCCCGGCTGAAGCGGCGCTGGAGCGTGGACCTGGAGTCGTTCGAACTGGGCGTCTTCCCGGTCACCGAGGAGCTGGTGGCCGAGCTCATCGGCGAGCCCTCGGCGCACCCGCGCCGGCCCGCGACGGGTGTCAGCTGGCTCCGCGCCACCCGGATCTGCAACGCCGCCTCCGAGTGGGAGGGGGTGGACCCCGCCTACAGCTTCGACGGCGAGGAGGTCAACTGGCACGTCGACGCCGACGGCTACCGTCTCCCGACCGAGGCGGAGTGGGAGCACGCCTGCCGCGCCGGCTCGACGGCCCCGCACTACGGTCCGCTCACCGAGGTCGCCTGGACCAGCGCCGACGGCCTCACCGCTCCCTCCGATGTCGGCCACAAGCTCCCGAACCTCAACGGGCTGTTCGACACGCTCGGCAACGTCTGGGAGTGGTGCTGGGACCACCTCGACCCGGCCCGCTACGGCGACTACCGGGTGTTCCGCGGCGGAGGCTTCGCCGACGACGCCTGGAGCGTCCGCGCCTCCGTCCGCCGGGGCGGGTCGCCCCGCACGACGCACGAGGACCTCGGGTTCCGCCTCGCGCGCGGCGGCTTCGACGCCGTGGACGCCGCTCAGGGCTGGTCTGCGCAGGCCGACCTCGAGCGCGCGGCGATGGAGGGACCCCTCCCGCCCGGCTGGACGCCGCGGCGCTGACCGCCGGTCAGCGGTCCGGCCCGTGCTGCTTCGCGTTCAGTCGAGCTCTTCGGCCGCGTCGAGGATCTTCGTGATGCGGACCGCGTAGTCCTGGTCCACGACGACGATCTCGCCGTGCGCGATGAGGCGGCCGTTGAGGAGCACGTCGGCGGGTGAGCCGGCGGAGCGGTCGAGCTCGATCACGGCGCCCGGCTCCATGGCGAGCACGTCGCGCACGGGCATCCGGGTGCGGCCGATCTCGACGGTCAACGCCATCTCGACGTTGCTGATGCGCGCGAGCTTGCCGCTGAGGGCGCCTCCCGAGCCCGGCCGGCCGGCGACGACCGCGCGGCCGCGGACGGCGAACCATCCGGCGGTGCCCGCCGGTCCCGTGAGTGCGAAGACCGTCGTGGCCGGGTCGGCGAAGAGCTGACCCGCGTCCTCGATGCGGGCATCGTCGAGCACGCCCGCCCCGAACGTGTCGCTCGCCGCCTCCAGGGCGGGCTGCAGCACATCCTGGAGGCTGACCACCGGCGACCCCTCGGCGCCGTCGTCCACGAGCGTCGGCGGCTCGAGGAGGATCACCGCGAGGTCGGCGGACACGGCGCCGACGAAGCTGGCCACGACCGCCGATGCGGCCGCCGGGCCGACGGCCGAACCGTTCTCGAGCAGCGGTGCGAGCGGAGCGCCCGTCGGCAGAACCGCGACGAGCGCCTCCGCGGCGGCCTGGGCCTGTCCGAGCGAGAGGCCGGAGGCGGGTGCGGTGCTGGTCATGCTCATCGTTCAGTCCTCTGTCTTGACGATCACGCAGGCGAGACGCGAGCCGCTGGAGCCCAGCGCCGCGCCGGCGACGGGGACGCCCCCGACCGTGAGGTCGAAGGGGCGGTGGTCGGGGTGCGGGAAACGCAGCAGGTCGCCGACGGCCAGCCCGAGCACGGTGCTCGGCCGGACGGTGGCGGGGGCGAGGCGCAACGCGACCTCGACGGGCACGCGCGCCAACTGCGCATCGATCAGCTCCCGGGCGTTCTCGGTGCTGTGGGTCGGGTTCGTCTCGCCCAGCTGAGGGAGCAGGACGGCGGCCGGGAGGGCGACCGTCGCCCGCGCCGAGCTCTCACCGACGCGGAGCTCGAAGCCGGCGACGATCATCAGCTCCGCCGTGGCGGCGGCCTGCGCGAACTGCGAGTTGTACTGGATCGCGTCCACCTCGATGGGCGCGACGAGGATCCCGCCGAGCGAATAGCTGAGGTCCTCGAGGGCGTCGTCCATCAGCCGCCGGACCAGCGCGTGCTCGATCTGGGTGAAGGTGCGCTCGCCCACCTCCGGGAGCCCGTGGCCGCCGAGCATCGCGTGGACCCACGAGAGGGCCGCGACCGTCGGGAACTGGATCACGGCCTTCGGCGCGAAACCGCCCAGTTCGCACAGCACCATGGCCGTGGTGGCCGGGAGGGAGGCGGCGTACTCGTCGTAGGTCTGGAGCTGCACGGAGAGGCACTCCACCTGGCTGAGGACCCGGACCTTGGCCGTCAGCTGGGTTCCCCACTGGCGGGCGAAGGTCTCGAAGGCGAGCTCGAGCACGCGCGAGTGCTCGCGCGCGAGCGTCGTCGGCCGCCGGAAGTCGTAGACCGGTGCCTCGGTGGTGTCCGCGGAGGCGTCGAGCAGGGTCACGAACGGCACTATCGGCACGAGACGCGCACCCGTAAGCGATGGAGACGACCCCTACGAGTTCACCCGGATGATCTCGTGCTGGTAGGGCGCGATCACCGAGCCTGACACCCGCAGGTCGAGGACGAGGAACGCCCGCTCGTCGACCGGCCGCGCGGTCCAGGCGGCGAGCGCCTCCAGGTCCTCGGGCGTGCGCACGACCACGCCTTCCGCCCCCACCGCACCCGCGAACGCCGCGAAGTCGACCTCCGGGATCAGCATCGGCTCCTCGGCGAGCCCCTTGAGTCCGTACAGGTTCACCTCCGCGCCGTACGCCGCGTCGTTCCAGACCACGGCCATGCCGCGTCCGGCCGCCACGCGGACCGCCGACTCGAGGTCGGACAGCGCCATCAGGCCGCCGCCGTCGCCGGTGGTGAGCACGATCGTCGACTCCGGCCGGGCGAGCGCGGCGCCCGGGACGCTCGGCCAGCCGAGACCGATGGACTGGTACGCGGTGCCGACCATGATCATCCGGTCCGGGGAGGCGACCGGCCAGAACATGTTGGCCCAGCCGATGAAGTGACCGCCGTCGGAGACCACGACGCGATCCTCGGGCAGCAGGTCGGCGATGCGGGAGGCCGCGGTCCGGGGGTCGAGCCGGCCGTCGGCCGCGAGGCCCTCGCCGCGGTCGTAGTCGCGGACGTGGCCGAGCTCGACGCGCGAGCGCCACCCGGAGGGGACGGACCCGCGCCCGCGCAGGTCCGCGACCAGCGCTTCCGCGACCACGCGCGCGTCGCCCCGCAGGTAGGTGCCCACGTGGGGATGCGTCGCCGCGGGCGCCACATCGACTTGGATCACGCGGGTTCCGGGCGCGAACAGCTCGCCGAAGCGCATCGTGAACTGGTTGAGGGAGGCGCCGAAGACGACGGCGACGTCCGCCTCCCTGACGAGCGCCATGGCCCCCTCCGCGCCGAAGCCGCCCGTCACACCCAGGTCGTACCGCTCGTCGGGGAACACGCCGCGGCCCAGCGCGGTGGAGGCGGTCAGCGCGCCCGTGACCTCGGCGAGCTCGCCGAGCGCCTCCCCCGCCCCCGCCAGCCAAGCGCCGCGTCCCGCGAGGAGGAAGGGGCGCTCCGCCTCGGCGAGCATCCCCGCGGCCGCGCGCACGGCGCCTTCGGCGAACGCCCCCGCGGGGGCCAGCGGCCCGGGCACGACCGGCCGCGGCGCCTCGGGGACCGGTCCCGCCTCCCGGGTGGCCACGTCGTACGGGATGGCGATCACGGTCGGCACCCGATACGTCAGCGCGTGCTCGACGGCGATCGCGGTGGTGGCGGCCGCGTCCGCTCGGCCCACCGTGTACGTCCGCGCGCCGACGGCCGCCGCGAGGGCGATCTGGTCGACGTCCCACGGACGGGGACCGGAGGTCGGCTCGTCCCCGACGACGAGGATCAGGGGCACGTGGGCCTGCACGGCTTCGGCGAGCGCCGTGAGCGTGTTCGTGAACCCGGCACCGTACGTCGCGGTGGCGGCGGCCAGCCTCCCGGAGGCCCGGAAGTAGGCGTCGGCGGCGACGACCGCGCCTCCCTCGTGCCGCATGGCGCAGTACTCGACGCCGCTCTGGCGCTCGAGGGCGTCGAGGAAGTAGGCATTGCCGTTCCCCATCACCCCGAAGACGTGCGTGATGTGGGAGGCGATCGTCGCGGCGACGTGAGCGGAGACACTCGGCATGGCGGGGCCTTTCGAGACAGACGGAGGGGGCGGTTTCCGTATGTGTCTCGCCCACCGCGCTGACGCGGGCGGCTTCGTGCCCATTTTTCGAGCACCGGCGGTGCGGCTTGGCGGCCGGACGCGCCCATCCTAGCGCGGTCCCCCTTACGGCGGACCGGTCGGGGCCGATAGTGCCCCGGTGACGGCTCACCCGGAGCCGAGACCAGGATTCGCCCATGATCGTCGTCACCCGATTGAACGACACCCAGTTCGCGGTCAACCCGGACCTCATCGAACGCATCCACGCGAGTCCGGACACCACCCTCGTCATGGTCGACGGTGCGAAGTTCATCGTCACCGAGTCGATGGCGGAGGTGATCGAGAAGATCGCCGCATACCGGGCGCGCGTGATCTCCCTCGCGCACGACCTCCCGGCGTCGGGCCCCCGTCCGCTCGCCGCACCGCAGCTGGGGCTCGTCGCCCCGGTCGGGGCGGGAGGCGCGGACGCGCCCCACCAGGAGGCTCGCGCCGTCCCCCTGCGAGCACGGAAGAAGTAGACATGGACCCGGCAACGATCATCGGCATCGTCCTCGCCTTCGGCTCCGTCGTGGCGATGGTGACGATGGAGGGCGCGAAGCTCAGCGCGCTGCTCATCCCCGCCCCGATGGTGCTCGTCTTCGGCGCCACGATCGCCGTGGGGATCGCGAGCGGCACGGTGAAGGACTTCCTCGTCGCCGTGAAGTCGCTGCCGCGAGCGTTCCGCGGCAAGACGCAGGCGCCCGGTCAGGTGATCGACCAGGTGGTCGGCCTTGCCGAGAAGGCGCGGGCGAACGGCCTGCTCGCCATGGAGCAGGAGGCGGACGCCGTGGACGACCCGTTCCTCAAGCGAGCGCTCCAGAACATCGCCGACGGGACCGACGGCGATGAGCTGCGCGTGCTGCTCGAGGATGAGATCGCCACCCGCTCGCGAACCGACCGGGTCGCGGCGAAGTTCTTCTCGGGCATGGGCGGCTACGCCCCGACGATCGGGATCATCGGCACGGTCGTCTCGCTCACGCACGTGCTCGAGAACCTGGCGAAGCCGTCGGAGCTCGGCCCGATGATCGCGAGCGCCTTCGTCGCCACGCTCTGGGGCCTCCTGTCGGCGAACTTCCTGTGGCTCCCGATCGGGGCGCGCCTGCGCCGGCTGTCCGAGCTCGAGGTCGAGCGCATGACGCTCCTCATGGAGGGGGTGCTCGCCGTCCAGGCGGGCAGCCAGCCGCGACTGCTCGGCGAGCGGCTGCGGGCCATGATCCCCGACAGCGGCGAGGCGAAGCCGGCCAAGACCCTCAAGGCGGCCAAGCCTCCCGTCGAAGAAGCGGCCTGACGTGTCCGCCCGTCGGCGCCGGAGGCACGAGGAGCCGGAGGAGCACGAGAACGAGGAGCGCTGGATGGCCTCCTACATGGACATGGTCACCGTGCTCATGTGCATGTTCATCGTGCTCTTCGCGATGTCGACGGTCGACGCGAAGAAGTTCGAGCAGCTGAAGAACTCGCTCGCGACGGGCTTCGGCGAGGTGAAGACGCAGAAGATCGACACGGCGACGGGCGTCGTCGTCCCTCCCGCTCACGTCGAGGATCAGTCGAACACCACGGACTTCGCGCTGGCCCAGCAGGAGGCGCAGAACCTGCAGCACCTGAAGGACCAGATCCAAGCGGCGCTCACGCACGACGGCCTGCAGGACGCCGTCCAGCTCCGCATCGACGAGCGCGGCCTCACGATCGGCCTGGTCGGCAACTCGACCTTCTTCGACTCGAACCGCGCCGAGCTCAGCGCCCAGGCCGTCGCGGTGCTCAACGACATCGGCCCGGTGATCGCCCCGTTGGGCTATCAGGTCTCCGTGGAGGGACACGCCGACTTCCGCCAGCCCGGAGCGCCGTATCCGACGAACTGGGAGCTCTCCGCCGGCCGCGCGACCAGCGTGCTGCGGCACCTGGTGGAGGCGAACGGGTTCCCTCAGGAGCGCATCGCCGCCGTCAGCTACGGGGCCGCCCGCCCGATCGCGGGCCACACGGGCGCGACCGACGCCGACCTCGCCCAGAACCGGCGCGTGGACGTCGTGGTGCTGTCCGCGCAACCCGACCAGGTGCGGAAGCTCATCCCGGACGCCCTCAACGCACCGCCCGCCGCGCCGTCGGCGCCCGCCGCCGCGGGCGCCGCGGGGCGCTGACCCGAGGTCCTCACAAGCGCCTCCAGTACAGCTCCAGGCTGTCCCCGCCCTCCCAGTAGTCCGGCACCGACGCGACCGAGGCGAAGCCGCAACGCTCGTAGAAGGCCCGCGCGGCAGCGAAGCTCGGCGTCCCCGAGGTCTCCACCGTGAGCGCGGCCGCTACCGCCAGGTCTACGATCCCCTGCGAGTCACCCGGTTCCGCTTCACGCATGAGGACGGACTCCTAGCTATTCGCCCCAGCACACTTTCGGCGGGTTGTCCTCAAGCGCTCCGGAGGTAGGTGTCGAGAGCTTCGCGGATGATCTCACTCCTCCTGCGATGTTCCGCTTGTGCCCGTGCTGTGAGAAGGTCATCGAGTTCGCGAGACAATCGCACCTGCCGAACAGGTGAGTGGCCTGCCGACATGCTCCCATCCACACTCGGTCGGCCCATGGCGCGTTCCACCGCCTCCGGTGACCCAAGCAGGTCCTCCATCAGGCGTCGCCCGTCTTGGTTGACCGTCGCGTCGACCACGTTCGCGTCGGCGGGAATCTCCTCGATGCTCTCCGCCCACTCGGCCGCGCGAGCGTACCGCTCTTCGTCGGCCTTGCTCAGTTTCGGGTTCACTCGCCCAACCTCCTTTTCGCCTCGTTGAGAATCTTGAGCCACATCATGTTTGTCTGCGCTTCGGGCCCAGGCGATCGGCTACATGATTCACTAGTGTAGTACACAACTCCCTAATGGACTACACAAGTCTCTTCTCGCCTCCACATTGATGCCCACCCTCAGCAAGAGGCCCATGAGGAACGCGGGGTATCGGATAGCCCGCTCCGGCCAAACCTGCGCAGTACGCTCACATCATCGGCGGGACGGGCCCGCCGCGTGCCTGGAGCAGATCGATGTCGCAGCCGTCTTCCCCTTCCGGAGCGTCCGGAGCCCCGACCCCGCAACGCACAGGTGCCGCGGTCACCGCCTCCGCGCCTGCACCGGCGCCCCGCCGCCCGTTCCTCAGGCCCAGCCGCCTGCTCGCCAACGCCCCGCACGAGAAGCTGCACCCGGCGGTCCTCTCGGAGGCCGAGCGCCGCGCCGCGAGCCTCCAGCTACGAATCGCGGACGCGATCACGGCTTTCGCCGGGTCGATGATGTTCGTCTACCTCCACATCGCGCTCTTCGCGGTGTGGATGCTCGTCTTCGAGAAGAGCCCCTGGCCGACGCTGACACTGATCGTCTCGCTCGAGGCGATCTTCCTTTCGACGTTCGTGATGATCGGGCAGAACCGCCAGGCGGCATTCCAGCAAGCCAAGGCCGACCATGACTACACCGTCCAGCAGAAGCTGCTCGAAGAGAACACCGAGCTCACGCGCACCATCCACCGACTCACCCAGGAGATGCACGCCCGGATGCTTCCGGCCGGCTCCTCGTCGGACGGTGCGCCCGACACCGCCGTCTAGCACGCGCTTCAGCGCACGGATGCCCAGATCCACCCGGCGGATGAGGTCGGCGGCTCAGCGCAGCCGCGCCGGTCGCACCCGGACCGGCGCCAGCCAGCTCGCCACGATGACGGCGGTGATCGACCCCGCAGCCATGATGGCCGCCAGCACCACGACTTGGAACCGCCCTGCCTCCAGCGGCGAGACCCCGCCGAAGATCGCCCCGACGAAGGCGCCCGGGAGCGTCACCAATCCCGTCGTCTTCGTCTGGTCGACGGAGGGGATGAGCGCCGAGTAGACCGCGGTGCGGGCCTGTTCGATGGTCGACTGGCGCGGGGTGGCGCCGAGGGCGAGCCAGCCCTCCACCTCCTCCCAGTGGTCGTCGACCGCCTCCACGAAGCGCCGGCCGGCGAGGGTGGCGATGCTCATGGAGTTGCCGATGACGATGCCGCCGATGGCCAGCGCGTAGCGGGCCGAGAACTGGATCGCGCCCGTCAAGAAGACGACCGAGAAGGCCACGACGACGCCCGTGCTCATGGCCGTAGCCATCATGAGGGCGTGGTCGCGCGACCAGCCGATGCGGTGCGTCGCCGTCGCTGCGGCGACGCTGAACATCACGAGCAGCGCGAGGGCGACCCAGACCGGGTTCGTGATGACGCCGGCGAGCACGACGCTGATGACGGCGAGCTGGGCCGCGCCCCGCAGGATCGCGAGCGCGGGCGCCCACCGGTGCGGCACGCGGTAGGCCGCCAGCACGGCGGTCGCCACGAGCGCGAGCACAGCCACGCCGAGCACGGTCGGCGCCAGCTCACGGAGGATCGGCACCCTCCGACCCTATGCCGCCCCGGCTCGGCGGCCACGCCTCCCGCACATGCCGCCGCCGGCCTGTCGCTAAAGGAGGAACGATCAGCACATACCTCGCGTCCGCACCTCCGCTCCCCGACGACTCACGGCGCGTCGGGCAAACCCTCCTCCCCTACCGCCGCGTACACCGGAGCGAGGAACGGCGCAGCATCGAGCCACGCAGGACGCCCCTCCTCAGCCGCCGCCTAAACGGACCCCAGGAACGACGACGCAGCATCCAGCGACCCCGGGACGAGCCGGTAGTACGCCCAGGTCCCGCGCTTGGAGCGACTGAGGAAACCGGCCTCGACCAGGATCTTCAGGTGATGGGACACGGTCGGCTGCGAGAGCCCGAGCGGCTCGGTGAGGTCGCAGACGCAGGCCTCCCCGTCGTCGTGGGCGGCGACCATCGAGAGGAGGCGCAGCCGGGCCGGGTCGGCGAGGGCCTTCATCGCCCGCGCGACGGACACCGCGTTCTCCTCGCTGATCACTTCCTTCGTGATCGGGGCGCAGCAGGCCTGGAGGTCGCGCAACGGGAGGAGCTCGGTGATCGCCACCTCCCGATTCTCGCCCATATATTGACAACCGTCAATGTATGCGTTCACGATGTGTTCATCGACAAGCGTCGATGGAGAAGGGAGAATGATCATGGGATGCTGCGACAGCGACGACTGCCAGGTGCTGCCCGACGGTTCGTGCTCGCCCGAGTGCTGCTGACGGCGACGAGGCCGTCGTCCGCCCCCGGGCGGCGGCCCCGCGTCGCCGGCGCTGCGGCAGCAGGCCCGGCCCCCGAGCTCCAGATCCGAGTCCCGAGACCCAACACCCCCGACCCAGCCCCGGAGAACAATGACCGACACCGCCCGCCCCACCGTCCTCTTCGTCTGCGTCCACAACGCCGGCCGATCGCAGATGGCCGCCGGTTTCATGCGAGAACTCTCCGGCGGCCGTGTCGAGGTCCTCTCCGCCGGCTCCGAGCCGAAGGACCGGATCAACCCGGTGGCGATCGAGGCCATGGCCGAGGAGGGGATCGACATCGCCGGCAGCACGCCCAAGATCCTGACCACCGAGGCGGTCAAGGAGTCCGACGTCGTCATCACCATGGGCTGCGGCGACACCTGCCCGGTCTTCCCGGGCAAGCGCTACGAGGACTGGGAGCTCACCGACCCGGCCGGCCGCCCGATCGACGAGGTGCGCCCCATCCGCGACGAGATCAAGCGCCGCGTGGAGGCGCTCCTCGGCGAGCTCATCGCTTGAGGTTCGTCAGCTCCTGAAGCACCTCGTCCGACGTCGTGATGATGCGGGCGTTCGCCTGGAAGCCGCGCTGAGCGACGATCAGGTTGGTGAACTCCTGCGACAGGTCGACGTTCGACATCTCGAGCGAGCCGCCCTGCAGCGAGCCGAGGCCGTCCTCGCCGGGGCCCCCGAGCTGCGCGGTGCCCGAGTTGACGGTGGCGCGGTAGGTCGAGCCTCCCGCCTTCTCGAGCCCGCCGGGGTTGACGAACGTCGCGAGGGCGATGCGGCCGACCGCCTGCTTGTCCCCGTTCGAGAACAGGCCCGTGATGGTGCCGTCCTTGTCGAGGGTGAACGACTCGAGGGTTCCCGCCGCCTTGCCGTTCTGATCCTTGAACGCGACGGAGGTGACGCCGGAGTAGCCGGTGAGGGTGGAGAGGTCGACCGCGACGCCGCCCACGGAGAGGACGGGCGCGGGAGGCGCCAACGTTCCGTTCGACTGGAACGTCACCGCCGAGGTCCCCGTCTGACCGAGCGAATCCGCGCCCGCGACGTTCCAGGTGCTCCCCGCCTTCGTGAAGGTGAGGGTCAGCTTGCGGGAGGCGCCGGTCGCGTCGAACACCGAGACGTCGCGCACGAGCTGGTCGCCGTCTGCCGCGTCGGCCGGCAGGTTGCCCGCGACGGTCGCCGCGGTGGTCTGGGTGGCAGGGGTGACGGACTTCAGCGGGATGGTGATGTCGCTGAGCGCGCCTCCCTGCTGCACGACCCCGTTGACCGCGTTCCAGCCCTGGAGGATCGCCCCGCCCGGGCCGACCAGTCGGCCGAGCGCGTCCGGGTCGAGCGAGCCGGCGCGGCTGTAGACAGTCTCCCCGCCCGACTTCATGACGAAGAAGCCGTCGCCGTTGATCATCATGTCGGTGGCGCGGCCGGTGGACTGCGCGGCACCCTGGGTGAAGTTGGTCGAGATGCCCGCGACGAGCACGCCGAGTCCGATCTGAGCCGGGTTGGTGCCCCCGGTGCCCGTCTGCGGCGCGCCGGCGCCCTTGACGAGCTGCGAGAGCGTGTCCTCGAACTGCACGGCCGACGCCTTGAAGCCCGTGGTGTTGACGTTGGCGATGTTGTTGCCGGTGACGTCGAGCATGGTCTGGTGCGAGCGGAGGCCCGAGATGCCGGAGTAGAGGGAGCGGAGCATGGTGACTGCCTTTCGGTGAGGGTGGTGCAGGTCAGGAGGCCGCGGGGACGGTCGCGGCTGCGGACACGACGCCGAGCACGGAGTCGAGGGCGATCTTCTGGTCGCCGACCGTGACGACGGGAACGGACCCGGCGTACGAGACGGAAGTGGCGGCGCCGGTCTGCGTGGCGCCGTTCTTGTCGAGGTAGCTCACGGTGTGGCCGACGAGCGCGGCCGCGGCCTGCCGCATCTGCAGGGCGAACCCCTCCTGGTTGGTGGTGTCCATGCTCGTGAGCTTCTCCATCATCGCCAGCTGCGTGGTCTGCGCGATCATCTGGTTGGTGTCCATGGGCGAGCTGGGGTCCTGGTTGCGCAGCTGCGTCACGAGGAGCTGCATGAAGGCCTCGCTGTCGAGCGACTGCTTCGGCGTGCGGGTCGGAGGGGTCGAGTAGATCCCTCCGGTGGAGGCGGAATCCGTCCCGGTGACGGGGTCGACGGCCACGGCGGGCTCCCTTCTAGACGATGAGGTCGATGGTGCGGGCGATCCCGTCCGCGGAAGCGGCGGGCCTGGTCGGTTCTGCGGGCGGCGCGGGGAGGGAGCGCTTCTCGGGCGCCGGCTCGGCTGCCGCCCAGGAGTCCGGGCGGCGCTCTCCGGGCGCCTGCTGCTCCGCTCCCGGGTGGCTCTGCGATGACAGGTCGAGCGTGCCGCTGAGCCCGGCGCCGCCGAGATCGCGTCGGAGTTCCGGGAGGATCGACCGGAGGGCGTCCCTCCCGGCGTCGGTCGGCGCGAACAGCTCCACCCGGACGCCTTCGCCTCCGACGTGCGCGCGGACGGTCACCGGGCCCAGGTTGTCGGGCGTGACGTGCACGGTCATCACGTGCTCGCCCCGGCCCGCGGCGGCGAGCGTGAAGAGAGGGCGCGCGAGCTGCGACGGGAGGCTCGGCGATGCGGTCGGGGTGTTCGACGGCGCTGTGTGGGTGGCTGGGCTCGTCGGCGCCGACGGCGCGGCCGGGGGTACGGCGACAGCGGGAGGGATCGACGCGGCCGCGGGCTCGGGCACAGCCGAGGGGGAGGCGGCAGTCGCCGCGCGGTCGGAACGCGAGGCCGCGTCGGACTCTGATGCGGCGAGTGTCGGGTTGCCGGGCGAGGAGACTCCCGGTTCGAAAGCTCCAATCGGCGATGCTGCAGGATTCGCGGCCGAGGGGGTGGAAGTTGCGGCAGCTGCAGGCGCGGTGCCCAAGGGCGTTTGGGCCGGCGCGGACTCGGTGAGCACGGTCGAGGCGGCCCCGGCAGGCGCTCCGTTTGTCGAAGCAGCGACAGCCGACGCTGCGCTCGTCGACGCGGCCGCGACGGGCACCGTGCTGGGCGCGGCGGCGACGGCTGACGCGACCGTCGACATCGGGCCGCTCGGCGCGGTTGCGGAACGGGCCGCCGCCGGCGCGGCACCCGTCCTGGCGGCGGGAAGGCCCTGCGCATCCGCGCCGGCTGTCGCGTCAGCACGCCCGACCGCGGCCGCCGACGCTGCCACATCTCTCCTCCCACCCGGAACCATGTCGGCGGTCCCGGACGCTCCAAGACTCAGCACCATCTCGCCCGACGCCACCGGCCCCGCGACCGCTGGCTTGTCGGCGCCTTGCGCGTTCGACGAACCCGCAGGGCCCGCGGGTACGTCTGCGCCCCCGGCCGCGGGTGCCGAAGACGCTCCGGAAGCCGCGACGACCGTGGCCGTTCCGGCACCGGACGCGTCGGCTCCGGGGGCCACGGGGCCCGTCCCAGCACCACCAGCACCACCAGCACCACCAGCACCACCAGCACCACCGGCACCACCGGCGACGACCGCGCCTTCCGTGCCTGCCGTGCCCTGATCCGCTGCGGCGCCGGGCTGTCCCTCCGCCCTTTCGCTCTCGCGTGGACGCCCCGGCTCCTTGCGGTCCACCGCGTGAGAGCGTCCCGCATCCGGCTCCCGGTTGCCCGGAAGAGCGGCCCCGCCGTCGGACGCGCGATCGGACGCGCGATCGGCCGCACGGTCGAGCGCCGCGCCGAACGCGTCGCTCCGCCCCCGTGCCGCAGGGCTCCCCGGCGTGACCGGTCGCAGTCCTCCGGCCGGGGTCGCAGTGGCCGGAGCCGCCGGCATGGCCGCCGTCACAGCGAGCTCCCCTGCAGGAGGGACGCGAACAGGGCGCGCATGGTGTCGGCCTGGGCCGTGGAGGCCGACCCCGCCGAGGCGAGTGCGGCGGAAGCGGCCGACGCGATGGACGCACCCTGCGGCGCCGTCGGCACCACGCGCCGGATCGTGACGATGTCCGAGTCCTTCATCCAGTTGTTCACGAGGCTGACGGTCCGTCCTTCGCTCGGCGCGTGGATGACCTTCCCGTCTCCGGCGTAGATGACGATGTGCTCGCCTCCATTGGTGACGATGAGATCGCCGGGCTGAGCCTGCGCGAGCGAGGGAACCTCGGTGCCGACCGTCGACTGGCCCGAGACGAGCCGCGGGACGTCGATCCCGAGGTCCTTGAAGACCCGCTGCACGAGCCCCGAGCAGTCGAGGCCGGAGGCACTGGTCCCGCCGAACACGTACGGCACCCCCAGGTACTTCTTCGCGTCGGCGACGACGTCGGCGCCCGTCACACCGGCGCCGCTGCCCGCACCGCCGACGCCGCCGACCGACGCGGCTCCCCCGAGGCCGGAGGCGCCGAGCGCGCCCGTCAGCGCCTCGGCGAACGAGCTCGCCGAGTCCGTCCCTCCCGGCGCACCAGCCGCGCCGGCGGCTCCGGTACCCCGGGTGGCGGTCGCGGCCTTGCCCAGCCCGTCGAGCTGCACGATCGCGGCCTGGATCTGCGCGATCCTGCCCACCGCATCGGCGATCGTCATGCCTCCCCCGCCTCCCTGGCTCGCCGCCACGATCCGGTGGCGATCTCGTCGATCGCCGCCTGCTCGGTCGCCAGCTGCCCCGCGACGACCTCCGCGTCGTGCCGCGCCTCGAGCTTCTCCAGACCGACGGCCCGCTTCTTCGCCTCGGTGAAGGCACCCTGTGCGCGCTGCACCTCCTGCTCCGCCTGCGCGGTCAGCGCGTTCAGGTCGCCGAGCATGCTGCGGGTGGAGGCGCGGGCTGCGGCGAGCGCGAACAGCGTCCCGGCGTCCGCAGCCTCGGCCGGCAGGGCGTGCAGGGCGGCGATGGCGCGCGCCTGCCGCTCCCCCGCGTCGCGCCGGAACGCGTTGGCCGCGGCGAGGTCGCTCGCCGCGTGGTCCTTCTCGATCTGCCGCAGCCGGAGAAGTCCGGCGAGTGCGAATCCTCGTGTCATCACGCACCTCCCAGTGTCGAGACGAGAGCCCCCAGCCGCCCCCACGACTCGGCGGCCGGGGCCGGCTCGCCGATGCCCTGGCGGAGGAACCCGTCGATCGCGTCGGCGTGCGCGACGGCGGCGTCGACCTTGGCGTTCGTGCCCGGCTTGTAGGCGCCGACATCGAGGAGGTCCTGCGCGCCGACCTTGGCGGCGAGGATGCTCCTCAGCGCCGTCGCCGTCGCCCGCTGCTCGCTCGTGGTGACCCGGGACGCCAGGCGCGAGATGGACCCGAGCACATCGACGGAGGGGAAGTGCCCGACGACCGACAGCCGCCGGTCGAGCACCACGTGACCGTCCAGGATGGACCGCGCCGCGTCGGCGATCGGTTCGTTGTGGTCGTCGCCGTCGACGAGGACGGTGTAGAGCCCGGTGACGGAGCCGGTCTCGCCGGTGCCCGCGCGTTCGAGCAATTGCGCCAGGAGGGAGAACGTCGAGGGCGGGTAGCCTCGCGTCGCGGGCGGCTCGCCCGCCGACAGCCCGATCTCGCGCTGCGCCATCGCCACCCGCGTCAGCGAGTCCATCATGAGGACGACGTGCGCCCCCCGGTCGCGGAACGACTCCGCGATGCGGGTGGCGGCGAAGGCCGCACGGAGGCGCATGACCGCCGGTTCGTCGGAGGTCGCGACGACGACGACCGAGCGCGCCAGGCCTTCCGGGCCGAGGTCGTCCTCGAGGAACTCCCTGACCTCGCGGCCCCGCTCCCCCACCAGCGCGATCACCGACACCTCGGCCTCGGTGCCCCGGGCGATCATCGACAGCAGGGACGACTTCCCGACGCCCGACCCGGCGAAGAGCCCGAGCCGCTGCCCGCGCCCGGTCGTCACCAGGGTGTCGAGCACCCGGACGCCCAGGCCGAGCGGCTCCAGGATGCGCGCGCGCCGCATCGCGTCCGGAGCCCGGTTGTCGAGCGGGACGAAGCCGTCGGCGGCGACGGGTCCGTGACCGTCGACGGGGCGACCGAGCGCGTCGATGACGCGCCCGAGGAGCCCGGAGCCGGTCGGGACGAGGAGCGGCGCCGTCACGGCGCGCGCCGGCGCTCCCGCTGCGATACCCGTCAGCCGTCCGTAGGGCATCACGCGGAGCCGATCTGCGGAAGCAGCGACGACCTCGGCGTGCACCCGGGTCTCGTCGCCGATGACCACGACGTCTCCGATCGCCGTGGCCAGCCCCTCCACCTCGGCCCCCAGCCCGACCACCGCGGCGACGCGGCCGACGCGTTCGGGTCTCGCCGCGCGCACCGCCGTGTCCCACTGTGCAAGCGTCGCGGTCACGAGAGGACCGCCTTGGACCGCTCGAGTGCGGCACCGATGCGGGCATCGAGCCACCCTCCCGGCAGTTCTCCGATCGCGTCCCCACGGGAAATGGAGGGATCACGAACGACCAGCATGCCTCGAGAGGCATGAACTCCTTCCAGGACGTCGTCGAGCAGATCGGCGTCTGCCGGGTGCAGGCGGATCGCCGCGACCGCTCCCTCGGCGTCCGCCTCGATGACCCGGGCGACAGCGGCACGCGCTGCCGCCAGCTCATCCACGAGTGCGGCGCCGACCACGGCCTCGGCAAGATCGAAAGCCGCCGCGACCAACGACGCCTCCACGTCCGCCTGGACCGGGAGCGTCGCATCCCGCAGCCCCCGCGCCGCGGCGTGGAGGGTCGAGACCGCCGCCGCGAGTTGCGCGGCCCTTTCAGCGGCCTCCTCCGTCTGCGCCTTCTGCGCAGCGGCCAGCCAGCGCTCCTGCTCGAGGGCGGCGCTCCGGCGTCCGTCGGCGTAGCCGGCCGCGTACCCGCGCGACCGCGCCGCGGCGCCGACCGCGCGCTCGTGATCGGTCTCCGCCAGCACGGGGACCGTCAGCGGGGCGAAGTATGCCTCATTCGACATATGCGTCCTCGTCGCCCCGTTGGACCGTGATCGCTCCGCTCGCCTCCAGGTCGCGGATCGAGCGCACGATCTCGGCTCGGGCGTCCTCCACCTGCGACAGGCGCACCGGGCCGAGCATGCGGACCTCGTCCTCGAGGATCTCGCGGTTGCGTTCCGAGAGGTTGGTGGTGATCACCTCGGCCACCGTCGCCGATGCGCCCTTCATGGCGACCGCGAGCACGGCGGCGTCGACGCCGCGCAGCACCTGCTGGACGTCGCGCGCCTCCAGCCGGACGATGTCGTCGAAGGTGAGCATCCGCGAGCGGACCTCCTCGGCGAGGTCGGCGTCGCGCCGCTCCAGCGCCTCCAGCAGGGCCTTCTCGGTGGCGGCATCGGCCCGGTTGATGATGTCGACGAGCGGCTGGATGCCGCCGACCCGATCGGAGGCCGCACGGGAGGCGACGACGGCGCTCGCCCGCTGCTTGAGCGTGTCTGCGACCACCCGCACCGCGTCGGGGCTCGGCGAGCCCATCGTCGCGATCGCGTGCGCCACTTCGGTCCGCGCCTGTTCGTCCAGCCCGGTCAGCACGCGGGAGGCGTGGTCCGAGCGGAGGTGCGCGAGTACCAGCGCACAGGTCTGCGGCAGCTCGCCGGCGAGCAGCATCTGGATCTGGCCGGGCTCGACCGCGTCCAGGAACTCGAACTGCTTGCCGGCGAGGCTCGAGGCGACCCGGTTCAGGACGCCCGTCGCCCGCTCCGCGCCGAACGAGGCCTCGAGCAGGCCGACCGCCACGTCGCGTCCTCCGCGCGCGCTCAGAGCGCCCCGGGTCGCGAGGTCGTGGAACTCGCTCATCGCCCTCTCCGCCGTGGCGGCGTCGACGCGTCGCAGGCGAAGGATCTCAGCGGTGATCTCGTCCGCCTCCGCGTCGGAGAACTGCTTCATCACCTGGGCCGCGCGCTGCTGATCCATGTTCATCAGCACCACGGCGACCTTCTGAGCGCCGGTCAGCGGGGCCGCCGTCATACCGATGCCCGATCATCCATGAGGCTGCGCAGGAACTCCGCCGTCTTCTGCGGATCGCGGTCGGCGAGCGCCTCGATCTCGGCGCGGCGACGGTCTGCGGCGACCTCCTCCGCGTCGGGTCCGGCGTCGGGCAGGGGGTCGAGCTGCATGGGCACCGTGGGCGCGGCCTGCTGGAGGGGCAGCGGGAACGGCGTCGCCTCGAAGGCGAGCGTCGGCTCGGGACCCTCGATCGCCTCCTCCCCCGCTCGGCGGCGGCTCCGGCGCACCAGCACGAGCACGAGGACGAGCGCCGCGAGGACGGCGGCCGCGATGATGGAGGTGCGGACGATCGCGGTCAGCTGGTCCGCCGTGGCGGCGTCCTTCGCCTCCTGGAGCGCCTTGGCCGCCTCCGTCGCGCCCGCCTTGCTGAACGGCACCGTCTCGACGCTCACCGAGTCGCCGCGCTGGAGGTCGATGCCCGCGGCGGCGTCGACGAGGTTGCGGATCTCGGCCGTGCTGACGCTCCCGATGGCGTCGGAGTTCAGCGCGACCGAGACGGTCTGGCGGGTGACCGCACCCGCCGGGATCGTTCGCTGCTCGGTCACCTTGTCGACCGCGTTGTCCTTCGTGGCCGACTCCGAGCTGAACGAGCCGTTGCCGTTCCCTCCGTTCGGCACCGCGATGTTGTCGGGACCGAGCACGCCGGCGGCCGAGCCTCCGCCGGTGCCCGTGTAGGTCTCCTTCTGCGTGGTCTCGCTGAGCGACGGGGCGTTCGTCGGGGTCGTGTACGACTCCTCGGTGCGCTGGGCGGACTCGGTGCTCACGTCCGCAGCGACGGCGACCGTCGCGTTCCCCGGTCCGACCACCTTGTCGAGCATGTCCTGCACGGCCGTCTTGACGCGGGTCTCGTAGTCGGTCGCCTGCTTGTCCGCTCCCCCGGTCGCCCCGGTTCCCACCGCGCTCAGCACGGTGCCGTCGGCACTCACGACGGCCACATCGGTGGGCTTCATGCCGGTGATCGCCGCGCTCGTGAGGTGCACGATCGCCTGGACCTGATCGGGGGTCAGCGTCACGCCGTTCTGGGTCTCGACGAACACCGACGCCGTCGGGTCCTTCTTGTCCGCCACGAAGACGGAGTCCTGCGGGATGGCGAGCCGCACGGACGCGGTCTTCACGCCCTTCATCGCCGAGATCGTGTTGGCGAGCTCCCCCTCCATGGCCCGCTTGTACGTCACGGACTGCTGGAACTCCGAGGAGGTGACGCCCATCTTGTCGAGCAGCGAGTAGCCGCCGGTGGTCGATGCCGGGAGGCCGGCCGACGCGGCCTTGAGACGCTCGTCGTAGACCTTCTCCTGGGGCACGAGGATCGTCGCGCCGCCGTCGGTCAGCTGGTAGGGCACGCCGTCCGTCCGGAGCTGGTCGACGATGCTCGAGGCGTCGGCCGCCTGCAGTCCCGAGAACAGCGGCGTGTAGGTCGGCTGCGACGCCCAGAGGGCGATGCCGGTCACACCGAGCGCCACGACCGCGACGCCGATGATCGCGATCACCCGCTGGGCGACCGAGAAGCCGCGGACCGTGTCGCCGAGCCGCCGGAGGAAGCTGGTCACCTGCTGCGGCATCAGGCCTGCATCCGCATGATCTCGTTGAACGCGTCGACGGCCTTGTTGCGCACGCCGGCGACGAGCTCGAGGGTCACCTGGGCCCGGGTGGAGGCGAGGGTCGCCTGGTGGATGTCGTCCAGATTCCCGGTCACGGCCTGGATCGCGAGCTTGTCACTGGTCCCCTGCAGCTGCTGGAGGTTGTCGACGGCGCCGGTGAGCGCATCGGAGAACGACGTGCCGCCGGCGCCACCCACCGCGGACGGACCCGCAGGGCCCGCGGGGAGGGGCGACACCGCCGAGACGGCGCCGATCGCTGGGATGGGCATCAGTTCCTCCCGATCTGGAGAGCGGCCTGGTACGTCTCCTTGGCGCGGTCGACCACGGCGGCGTTCGCCTGGTAGCCGCGCTGCGCCATGATGAGGGATCCCATCTGCTCGGACAGGTCGATGTCCGGGTAGCGCACGTAGCCGTTCGCGTCGGCGACCGGGTTGTCGGGCTCGTAGACCATGCGGCCCTGAGCGCTCCCGTACGAGGCGCCGGCGACGTACGCGCCGGAGTCGCCCGGTCCCTCCTGGGCGACGATGTAGCGCGCCTGGAAGGCGGCGCCGCTCGTCGGCTTGGCCGTGTTGATGTTCGCGATGTTGTCCGAGATGGCGTCCAGCCAGTGGCGGTGGAGGGTCAGGCCCGTCCCCGCGATCCCGATGGCGTCGAAAGTCATGTGCGATCCCTCCGGGGCGTCAGGTGGTCTTCAGAGCGGCTCGGACGGCGGTGAACTCGGTGCCGGCGGCCTGGGAGGCGAACTGGAACCGGAGCACGGTGTCGACGTTCGACAGCGTCTCCGTGTCGAGATTGACGTTGTTCCCGTCGGTGCGGGTCGGCTCGAGCGAACGCTGAGTGGAGGCGACGGCGCGGCCGTCGTGACGGGCGACCGACTGCGCGAGGGCGTCCTCGAAGGACACGCGCTCGGCCGTGTAGCCCGGGGTGTTGACGTTGGCGATGTTGTTCGCGATCGCGCGCTGCCGGGCGGACAGCCCGTCGAGGGCGCTGGCGAGCGCGGCGCTGGTCACGGATTCGAGCACGACGGGAACTCCAACTGTCGCGGGGGCGGCCCATCCGTGGCCAGGTCGGCGAGCGATCCATGCTCGCACCCAGCTATCGGCAGCTCTCCCCCGGCCGTTAGGGACCCGCGGCCGGCTCTTCCTTCCGCGCCCCGCGACTCCGGCGCTCAGCGCCTTTTCCCACACGGTCATCCACAGGTGCTCACACCTTGGGAATTACAGCCGTGTTATTTCGTAGCTTTGTTCGAGCGGCGGCGTGTGTGCAGAAAAGTGCCGATCAGAGGGGATTTGCGGAAGCTGAGAATTCTGAGAGCCACCTCAGGCCGGGCGTGTCCTCCACACCCCGACGCCCGTCATCCACGAGTTCTCAACAGAGTTATCCACAGGTGGACAAGCTCAGCGTCGAGACCGAGCCCGGAGTCAGCCGATGAGGTCGAAGTACACGGGACGCGGCCCCGTCTCCGCGCGCGGCACGGCGTTCACCGCCGCAAGGTGCTTCGCGGTGGTCTGCCGGACGTCCTCGAGGTAGCGGATCACGTGCAGCTGGGCTTCCAGGAGGCGCGCTGCCCGCTCCTGCAGCTCCGGCGGCAGGGGCCCGAGGCCGATCGGCGGACGCCACGGCACCGGGTCCGTGCTCGAGAGCGCGGCGTGGAGCTCCTGCTCCATCCGGCTCAGGGCGTCGGACCAGGCGTCCACCTCAGGCGACTCCGAGGTCCGCGCCGGCGGCGAGGGTCGCGGCGGGCACCTGGGCGGCGGCCTCGTGCCACGCCTCGCGCAGCGGCTCCACCAGGGCCGTCGCCTGGCGGATCGACTCCGCGTCGCGCTCGATCATTCCGCCGACGATGAGGTCGGCGAGGTAGCCGTAGAGGCGGAGGAGGTCCTCGGCGCCGTCCCAGAGGTCGACGCGGAGGCTCGACGCCAGCTCGGCGACGATCTGGTCGGCATGCCGCAGGTGCTCCCAGGCGTGAGGCCAGCGCCCGGCCTCGAGCGCCTCCCGGCCACGCGCGAGGTCGAGGACCAGCCGGTCGTAGAGCATCGTGAGGAGCCGCGCGGGGCTCGCGGAGAGCACGCTGTCGCGGTTGTAGGCGGAGCGCTTGGCGGCGGCGGAGACAATCGACATGATCAGCCTGCGGGGGGAGTGGGGAGGGATCCGAGCTGGCCGGTGAGCCAGGAGGACTGGGACTGCAGCTGCTGGAGCTGGACTTCGAGGTTGGCGTAGGTCTTCTCGAGCGTGGAACGGCGGTCGGCGAGGCGGGTGTCCCAGTCGGTGATCTGATCGTTGAGGTCTTTGACCGTCGACTGCTCGCCCTTGATCTTCAGCGAGATGGAGCCGGTGTACGAGTCGCTCGCTGCCGTGGAGGCGTCGGCCACGCGCTGGGCGATCGTCGACAGCGCCGCCTTCACGGTCACCGGGTCGGCGGCCATGGCCTTGCCGAACGCGTCGGAGTCGAACGTGACGGCGCCGTCCTTGGTGATGCTGATGCCGTACGTCGAGGGCGAGATGCCGTTGACGGGGGCGATGACCGCATCGAGCAGCTGCTGGTTGACGTCGCGCGCGGTCGAGTCGCTCGTGAACGGACCGCCCGTGACGACCGTGCCACCGGCCGCGTCGGTCGACGTGGAGACCGCCTGCTGCTGCGAGATGAACGTCAGGATGCCGTTCACGCCCGAGACGAGCGAGTTCGCGGCAGCGGTGAGACTCTTGTCATCGCGGGCCACGGTGAGGGTGACCGGCGTCGCGGACGTCGCGGTGACCGACACCGAGACGCCGGGGAGGAGGTCGCTGAACGTGTTGGTGGCGCTCGTCACCGTCTGCGCCGCGGCGGTCCCGGCCCACAGGGTGAGCTGGGCGTCCTGTGCCTGCCTGACCTGGGCCGCTCCCGGATCGGACAGGAGGTTCGTCGCGGTTCCCGCCGCGACATCGGCCGGGGTGCCGCGGTACACGGTGAACGCGCCGGCGGCGCCCGTCTTGGCCGAGGTGAGCTGGAGGCGGTACAGCGGCTGACCGGTGGAGGGGTCGAGCCCCGCCGAGACCTGCGTCGCGTTCACTCCCACGCCCGCCTGGTTGATGGCGGCGGCGACGTCCGCCAGCGACGCGCTCGCGGCCGTCACCTGCGTCGTCGTCCCGTCCGCCGCGACGAAGGTCAGCGTCGGCGGCTGGTCGGGCCACTGGGTGAGCGGGCCTGTCACGATCACCTGCGATTGGGCCAGCTTGTCCACCGTGAAGTCGATGGTCCCGTCGACGGCGCCCGTGCCGGCCGTCGCTGTGACCGCCGTCGAGGTGGTGGACGCCGTGTGCAGGTCGACACCCGCGGGCTGCGCGAGCGCGCCGGCCGAGGTGGCGAGGGCGGCGACCTTGGAGTTGAGCGACTGCATCGCCGTGATGAAGGTCGTCGAGTCGGCGACCTTGTTCTTCAGCAGGGTCTGCGGGATCGCCTCCGCCTGCATGAGCGAGTCGATCAGCTGAGTCGTGTTGAGGCCGCTGATCAGCCCGTCGACTGCCATGCCCATGGGTGGTCCTCCTCCTACGCCGGGCTCGAAGCGGTGTGGTGCTGGTAGTGCGGGTGGTGCCCTTCCGGGGGCTCCGGGCGGCCGGGGCGCGCGTCAGGGAGGCGCGCCCCGGCCGACGCGGTCAGCGGAGCAGCTGCAGGACGCCCTGGTTGGACTGGTTCGCCTGGGCGAGCATCGCCGTGCCGGCCTGCGACAGGATGTTGGAGCGGGTGTACTTCACCATCTCCTCGGCCATGTCGGTGTCGGTGATCCGGCTGGAGGCGGCCGACAGGTTCTCCTTCGAGACGTTGAGGCTGCGGACAGCCGACTCGAAGCGGTTCTGCGAGGCACCGAGCTGGGCGCGGGCCGTCGAGATCGCCGTGATGGCGGTGTCGATGTTGCCGATGGTGGTCTGCGCCGCGGTGTTGCTGGTCACATCGAAGCCCGTCGCGCCGGTCGCGCCCGACAGGGTGCCCACCGAGGTGGCGACGTCGGCGAGGCTGACGTCGATCTTGTCGTTCGCGGTGGCGCCGGCGCCCACCTGGAACGTCAGCGTGCCGCCCTTCAGCAGGTCGATCCCGTTGAAGTTGGTGCCCTGCGTGATGCGGTCGAGCTCCTTGCCGAGCTCGTCCGCCTCCGTCTTGATCGCCGCGCGCGACGTGGTGTTGTTCGAGTCGTTGCCGCCCTGGACGGCCAGGTCGCGCATGCGCTGCAGGATGGAGTGGACCTCGGTGAGCGAGCCTTCAGCGGTCTGCACGACGCTGATGCCGTCCTGGGCGTTGCGGGCGGCGACGGTGAGACCGCCGACCTGCGACTTCAGGCCCTCCGAGATGGCGAGGCCGGCCGCGTCGTCCGCCGCACGGTTGATGCGGAGGCCGCTGGACAGCTTCTCGAGCGACTTGGACAGGTCGTTCTGAGTGTTGTTCAGGTTGCGGTAGGCGTTGTTCGCCGCGATGTTGGTGTTGATCTGCATACCCATGATGTTTCCTCCATGACTGGGTGGTGGTCCGGGGCCGTCCGTGGCCCGCGAAGACGTCTATCGGCACCCCGGCCGATCCCGTTAGCGACGCGATCGGCCGGCTCAGGACGCCCGGGCCGAGCTGGGCGGGGTGGGGGAGAGGCGGGACACGCCCGCGACCGCGTGCTGGGCGAGTCGCGCGAGGTACGCACTGCGGCGTGCCTGCGAGGTCTTCGCCTCGATGACGGCCGGGTCGCCCTCGTCGGCGTAGTGCGTCGCCATGCCCTCGCGCATGAGCCGGATCGCCTCCGAGCGCTGCTGCGAGACGGCGGAGTGGGTGATGCCGAGCTCCTCGGCGATCTCGGTGACCGTCCGGTCGTCGAAGTACACCGCCTCCACGATGGCGCGCATGCGGTCGGGGAGCGCGGCGACCGCGGCGCGGACGTACGCGGTCTGCTCGTCCGCGAGGAGCGCCTCCTCGGGGCCGACGGTCTCGGAGACGAGGAAGCTCTCGACGGTCTCATCGAGCGCGGTGACCGTCCGGGCGGCGTCGGAGAGTCCCGCCGCCGCCGTCTCCCGGTCGACGCCGAGCGCGTGGGCGATCTCCTCGACGGTGGGCTTCCGCCCGAAGGCGCTGGTGAGGCTCTCCTGCACGGCGAGAGTCTCCTTGATGCGCTTGCGCGCCGAGCGGGTGGCCCAGTCGCCGGCGCGCAGCTCGTCGGCGAGCGCCCCGAGGATGCGGGTGCGGGCGTACGCGCCGAACGGGACCCCGGTGCCGGCGTCGTAGGCGTCGGCCGCGGTGACGAGCGCGACCGCCCCCGCCGAGGCGAGGTCGTCGCGGGACAGGTGCGTGGCTCTCGAGCAGAGGTCGGAGACGAGGTAGCCGACGAGCGGCAGGTTCTCGACGACGAGCGCATTGCGTTCTGTGCGGTTCACGCGGGGTGGCCCCTTCATCGGACGGGTACAGGCGCCCTGGGCAGGGCGTATCGGGTACTCGGGCGGTGCTGGTTCCGCTCGGGCTTACTTCGGGTGCCGGGCGGACGCTAGGGGTCTTCCGTTGTTCACGGTAACAACCGGTCGGTGTTCGGAGCGCGCACGTTCTGCCCCCACAACAGGGCAGGGAGTACCCCCAGTAGTGGGAACAGCGGAAGACCTGAAAGATCGCTAGGTGAGCCGGAGAGGTCTTTCAGGGCCCACCGCCTAACATCGACCCCAGGTGTGCCGATTGTCCTCTCTGGCGGCGGGCGCGGATCCGTTCCGCGGCCGAAGACCCGAGGGGACCAGGTGCGCACAACCACTCACGAGGAAGTCGGGAGCGACATGGCCGCGAGCGAGCTGTCCGCCCAGCTCTGGAAGGAGCGCGAACTGCTCGAGCTCCTCCTGTTCAAGCTGGAGGAGGAGCAGCTGCTGCTCGTCGCCGGCCGGTCCCGCTGGATCGCCCACGCGACCCGGGAGGTCGAGCAGGTCATGGAGCGCATGCGCGCCGCCGGCCTCGCCCGCACCGTGGAGGTGGCGACGCTCGCCGAGCAGTGGGGCATCGGTCCCGACGCGACGCTCCGTGAGCTCGCCGCCGCAGCCCCCGACGGGATCTGGTCCGACATCTTCGCCTCCCATCTGGCGGCGATGACCGAGCTGACGGGGCAGATCGCGGAGGTGCGCGACACGAACGAGCGGCTCCTCCGGGAGGCGGCGCGCTCGACCCAGGAGACGCTGAGCGGACTCGCGGGCGCGGCCGGCGCCGGCGTCTACGACGCATCGGGGGACAACCGCGCCGAGCCGGGCGCGCGCTTCTTCGACACGGAGGCGTGACGGTGAGCACCTTCAGCGGCCTGAACACCGCCTACACGGGCCTCGTCGCGGCCAAGGCCGGTCTCGACGTGGTCGGGCAGAACCTCGCCAACGCCAACACGCAGGGGTACACGCGGCAGCGGGTGACGACCTCAGGAGTTCCGGCCCTCTCGGCGGCCGGCCTGTTCAGCGGGGGAGTCCGCCCCGGCCAGGGCGTCAGCGTCGACGGCATCCAGCGGCTCGACGACGCCGGCCTCGACTCCCGCGTCCGCACGACGTCCGCCCTGTCGGGGTACAGCGGGACGCGCGCCCAGACACTGTCGAGCCTGGAGGCGTCCCTCAACGAGCCGGGGACGGGCGGGATCTCGACCTCCCTGCAGAAGTTCTGGTCCGCCTGGGGCGATGTCGCCAACCAGGCCGGGGAGCCCGCACCCGCCGGCGTCCTGCTCGGTCAGGCCGGGAGCCTGGTCTCGCAGATCGCGGCCGGATACCAGGCGGTCGACGACCAGTGGTCGGCGCTTCGCGGCCAGACGGACGGCATGGTCGCCGACCTCAACACCGCCGCCACCGCCGTCGCCGACCTCAACGGACGCATCCGCTCGGCGCTGGCCGCCGGGCAGTCGGCCAACGAGCTCCTCGACCGCCGCGACCAGCTCACCGGGAGCATCGCCAAGCTCGCGGGAGGCGTGGTCCGGCCCCGCGACGACGGCACCGTCGACGTGCTCGTCGGCGGGAACGCGCTCGTCACCGGGACGACCGCCAACGCGGTCAGCCTCGCCGGCGCACCCCGCATGTCCGGCGCCGCCTCCGACCCGGTCCGGCTGGAGTGGGCCTACCGGCCAGGAACCGCCATCGCGCTCGAGGGCGGATCGATCGCGGGCGCCGTGTCGTCGCTCGCCCCCGCCGACGCCGCCGGCACCGGGGGAGTGCTGGCCGAGGCTGCAGCCGGCTACAACGCCTTCGCCGTCGCGCTGGCCCAGCGGGTGAACGCCGTGCACACGACCGGAGCGACCCCCTCCGGCGCCACAGGCCTCGACTTCTTCGCGATCGACGCGTCGAAACCGGCCGCGCTCGGCCTGTCGGTCGTCCCGACGGACGTCACCGGCATCGCCACGGGAGCACCGGGCGCCGGGGGAGCGGACGGCAGCGTCGCGGATGCGATCGCGGGCCTCGGCACCGGCCAGAACGCGGTCGACAAGCAGTGGTTGGCTTTCGTCGTCCGCGTGGGCGTCGCCTCCAAGACCGAGCAGCAGCAGTCCGATCTGGCCGACCTGGCATCGACGGCGGCGGCGAATGCGCAGCTCGCCGGCACCTCGGTCGACCTCGACGAGGAGAACATGAACATGCTGACCTTCCAGCACGCCTACCAGGGAGCCGCCCGCGTGATGACCGCGGTCGACGAGACGCTCGATGTGCTCATCAACCACACCGGAATCGTCGGGAGGTAACCGTGTTCAGCCGAGTGACGACCGCGACGCAGACGGCCAACGCGCAGCGCAACCTGCAGCTCAGCCTCCAGCGTCAGACCCAGCTCTACGACCAGGCGACGAGCCGGCGCCTCCTGACCAAGCCGTCGGACGACCCGACAGCCACCGCGAGTGCGCTCGACGTCCGCTCGGGCCAGGCCGCCACCGCGCAGTACCAGCGCAACGCCGACAACGGGGACTCCTGGCTGTCGACCGCCGACTCGGCCCTGACCTCGGTGGAGGGACTCCTCCGGCGGGTGCGCGACCTGACCGTCCAGGGCGCCAACGACGGGGCGCTGTCGGCAGCCGCCAAGGAGTCGATCGCCACCGAGCTCGACGGGCTGAAGAAGAGCCTCCTGTCGACGGCGAACACGACCTATGTCGGGCGCAGCGTCTTCGCCGGCAACTCGGACGCCGGCGTCGCGTTCCGCCCGGACTACTCGTTCACCGGCGTCCCCGGAAGTACAGTGGAGCGGAGGATCGGCCCCGACTCGACCGTCCGCGTCGACTCGGACGGCGCTGCGGTGTTCGGCACCGGGTCGTCGTCGGTGTTCGCGCTGATCGACAACACGGTGAACGACCTGCGCACGGGGGTCAACGTCGGGCCGCGCCTCGCTGAGATCGACGACAGGATGAAGGCGGTCGTGGGAGAGCACGCGCAGATCGGCGGACGGCAGACCCGCCTCGACCAGGCGAAGGACGCCCTGGCGGTGGGCGCGAACTCGCTGGAGGCGCAGCGCTCGAGCCTCGAGGACGCCGACCTCTCGAAGGTGCTCCTCGACCTGAAGACGCAGGACGTCAACTACCAGACCGCGATCGCGGTGACCGCCCGGGTGCTGCAGCCCACGCTCATGGACTTCCTCCGATGAGCGCCGTGCGATTCCTGACGCCCCCTCCGGGCCTCGAGCCCCTCGCGGACTTCGAGCTGGAGGCGGTGGCCGGTGCCCCCGGGCTCTTCACGCTCACCGCCGCCGAGCGACCCGAGATCCGGCTCTTCGTCATCGACGCGGAGCGGCACCTCCCCGGCTACTCGCCCGAGCTGCCCGACGACCTCGCGGCTGCGCTCGGAGTGACGGCGGCCGAGGAGGCGCAGCTGCTCGTGGTGGTCACCCCCTCCCAGCAAGGCAGCACGGTGAACCTGCTCGCGCCGATCGTCGTGGGCCGGCTGAGCGGCGAAGCGGTTCAGCTCGTGCTCGAGGACGACGGCCTTCCTCTCCGGGCCGAGCTCGCGGCGGTCGCCGGCGCCTGACCGGCGCCGTCGCGCCATCACGGTCGGGAGGCGCGGCCTACTTCGCGGGCTTCGCCGGGCACGGGGCCGACTGCGTCATGGCGTCCGTCGCCTGCTGCTCGGACCAGGGGAGCGACGCGACCACCTTGGCGCCCTTCTGCGTCGCGGGCACCTTCGACACGATGGCGGCGAGGCGCTGGGCGAGCGCCTGGGCGAACCCCGTTCCCGGGGTCGAGTTGTTCAGCATCGCGACGATCGTGAGGCCCGATGACGGGTCGGCGTACGCCGCCGACACGTAGCCGGGCATCGCCCCGCTGCTCCCGCGGAGCGGGCCGAGCAGCTGCACGCCCAGCCCGTACTTCTGCCAGGAGGCGCCGGTGGCGATGCCGTCGACCTGCGCGCTCTCGGCGCGGTCGCTGAGGAGGCGGCCGCCGGCGAGGGCCTGCACGAACGCCTTCTCGTCGGCGACCGTCGAGACGACGCCTCCCGCAGTCCAGCCCATCGAGGAGGAGAGCCTCGTGACATCGACGGGATGGCCGCACACGGGCGCACCGGCGGCGTCCAGAGCGGCGGCGTACCCCGCCGGATGCGAAGCGGCGAGGGCCATCTGCCCGCTCGGCGGCAGGCTGCTCGACGCCATCCCGAGCCGGTCGAAGACGTATTTCTTGTAGAGGTCGGGCCACGAGGTGTTCGTCGCGCTCTGCAGCGCCATGCCGACGAGGACGTAGTCGGTGAGCGACGGCGCGTACTTCTCGCCCGGCTGACTGCTGCGCGCCATGGCGAGCCCGTCGCTCGCCAGCTCGAGCGGAGGCCACTGCCGGGTGGGGTTGTTCACGAACGAGGCCCGCAGCGCGGCACCGATGTCACCGACCCCGGAGGTGTTCTGACACAGTTCGCGAAGCGTGATGCCCCCGGAGCCGACGAGACCCGGCACCCACCGGGTGAGCTGGTCGTCCAGCTCGACGACGCCCCGGTCGACGAGCTCGAGCATCACCGTGCAGGTCATCGGGATGGTGTTCTGACCGATCCGGTAGATCATGCCGGAGGTGACCGGCGTGGACCCGCCGCGCGTGGTCGTGCCGAAGGCCTTCACGTAGCTGCCGGCCCACGGAGCCCAGACGCCCACCACCCCGCCGGAGGCGTCCGCGAGCCGCTGGGCGTCCGTCGCGGCCGCGTCGAGGCTCTTCGTGACCGACCCCGGGAGCCCGCCCGGCTGCTGCTCCGGAAGCCCCGAGTGGAGGGCGCCCGTGCAGCCCGTCAGAACCAGCGCGAGGAGCGCGGCCGCCGCGGCGAGCATCCTGGGTCTCCGTCGCATCCATCCCCCGAGGTCGTGTTCCTGTCCCTGGATTGTAGCCGCAGGCAGGAAGCGGGCCGGAGCACAAGGGCCTGGACTCCCAATCCGATGACGACGATTCTCCGAATGAGAGATGAGGCGCGCGTCCGTGCGCCGTCCAAGGAGGAACGAAATGCGCACGTCACCCAACCGAATCGTCGCCACCGTCTTCGGCGCCGTCTACCTGCTGGTGGGCCTTCTCGGCTTCGCGGTCACCGGAGGCGTCGGCTTCGTCGCGACGCAGGGCGGACTGCTTCTCGGCATCTTCGCCGTGAACCCGCTGCACAACATCGCCCACCTGCTGATCGGCGCGGCACTGCTCATCGCCGGTCTGACCCGGGCGAGCGCCGCCAAGGCCGTCAACATCACCGTCGGAGCGGTCTACCTGCTCCTCGGCATCATCGGCTTCTTCCTGGTCGGGACCGCGGCGAACATCCTCGCCCTGAACACCCCCGACCACTTCCTCCACCTGCTGAGCGCGATCGTGCTGCTCGGCGTCGGCCTGGGAGCCGAGCGCACCGCTCGCTCCGCCTCCCTGACGGCCTGATCGACGGGCCACGGCACATCATGAGCAGGATGACCGGAACGCTCCGGGAGGCGGTCGTGCACACGCTGCCGTCCGTCCCGGCTCTTCCGCCGGCGGGAGGGCGCGGCCTGGCGGTCGCACCCTCCACCCGGGCGTTCCTCGCCGTGGCCGCGCTGGGGGCCGGGCTGCTTCACGCGGCCCTCGCCCCCAGCGCACCCCCCGTCCTGCTCGCTCTTCTCCTCGCCGCGTCGATCGCCGAACTGGGCTGGGCCGTCGCGACCCTCGCCCGCGATCGGCCGCCGCTTTTCGGGCTCGTGCCGGCGCTGGCCCTCGTGCCGGTCGGGCTGTGGGCCTCCCTCGCCGTCGTCGGGGCGACGGCGACCTCCGGGAGCGTCCTGGTGCTCCCGCTCCTTCCGATGGGCGCCGCGTCGCTGCTCGATGTGGCCGTCGCCGCCACGACTGCCGTGGCCTTGCGTCGTCGGCGACCCGCGCGCGCCGACTCGGGCGCGCTGCGTTTCGTGGCCGCCCTGGTGCTCAGCGCCGCGGCCGTCTGCGCGGTCACGGTCCCCGCGCTCGGTCAGACCGACGCCGGTATCGCCGCGGTGACCCTCCACCACCACCACTGAGGCACAGCGGCGACCCGGCGTCAGCGGCCCGCGGTCAGCGGCGGCTCAGCCGGAAGGACTGATCGCCGAACCGCACCACCGAGCCGGAGTCGACCTCGTGCCGGGTCTTCGGATCGCACGCGAAGGTGCCCTCGCCGGGATAGGTGATGGAGGTGCCGTTTGCGGAGCCCAGATCCATGACCCAGAACACGCCGTCGTACTGCCCGAACGCGAGGTGGGCGCGGGAGACCGACTTGGCGTCGTCGGCGATGGTGACGAACTCGACGTGGGCCGGGTCGTCGAGCTCCGTGCCCGGCGTGTGGGCGGCGGGGTTGCGGCCGATCACGCCGTTGCCGGTGGTCTCGACCCTCCTGCCGTCGCTGAAGTCGAGTACGAAGGTGGTCGCCATCGTCGCCTCTCTCATCCGTTCCCTGCCGTCACCGGCACGGTGACGGGTCGTGCGTCGCGCATGAAGCGCTCCACGTCCGGGTCGACGGTGATGTCGCCCGGCCGCAGCGGCCTGGTCAGGTAGAGCCCGTCGAGGCTCGTGATCCGGCTGAGCGCCACGTAGGTCTGGCCGGGGGTGAACGCCCGCGAGCCGAGGTCGACGATCGCCGCGTCGTAGGTCTTCCCCTGGGACTTGTGGATGGTGACCGCCCAGGCGAGCCGCAGCGGGAACTGCGTGAACTCGGCGACCACGTCCTTCGTGAGCTTCTTCGTCTCGGGCGCGTAGCTGTACCGGAACTTCTCCCAGATGGCCGGCTCGACCTCGTGCACTTGGCCGTCGACGTCGACGAAGACGTTGGTGTCGATGCGGGTGACCGTGCCGATCGTGCCGTTCACCCACCGCGGCCCGTCGCCCTGCCCGACATCGTTGCGCAGGAACATGACCTGCGCGCCGACCTTGAGCTCCAGCACCTCGTCTGCGGGGTACGTGCGCCCGCCGAAGTCGCCGCTGACCTCCGCCTTGGCCGTGAGGGCGCGGCCCGGCAGCTCGGCGAGGGCGCGCGCGTTGATCTTGTTGACGATGTCGTTGCGCGTCGCCAGCGTGATCGTCCCGTCGCGCGGGGCGGGGCGCGCGCCGACGGTATTGAGCCGGTCGGCGATCTCCCTCGTCACCTGACCGTGCCGCACCGCGTTCAGCATGAAGCGGAACTCCGACTCGTGCTGCCGGTGCACCTGCAGCAGTTCGACGAGGCGGAGGTCCGCCTCCTGCCAGACCTTCGCGTCGAAGAACCACATCGAGCGGTAGGTGTCGGCGAAGTAGGCGCGCTCCTCCTGATCGCCGGGGACCGGGGCGAGCTGGTAGGGGTCGCCGAAGAGCACGACCTGCACACCGCCGAAGGGCTCGCCGGCGCGCTGACGCGCCTGGCGCAGGCTCCGGTCGACCGCGTCCATCAGGTCGGCGTTGACCATCGAGACCTCGTCGATGACGAGCGTGTCGATGCTGTTGAGCAGCTTCTTGAGCTCGACGGTCTGGTCGATGTCGTGGTCGGCGATGACGCCGATCGGGAGGCGGAACAGCGAGTGGATCGTCTGACCGCCGACGTTGAGCGCGGCCACCCCGGTCGGCGCGCAGATCACGATCGACTTCTCGGTGTTCCACGACAGATGGCCCAGGAGGGTCGACTTGCCCGTGCCCGCGCGGCCGGTGACGAACACGTGCTCGCGCGTGTTCTCGATGAGTTCGAACACCGCCTGCTGCTCCGGTGAGAGCGAGAGTCGGCCCATCCGAGTCCCTTCCCTCTCGCCCGGCCTGCCGGACTACTCTAACGCGCCTCCCGCTCCCAGCCCGGCCCATCCACAGCCTCCTAGGATGAGCACATGGCTGGGGAGGAATCGGTCGCGCGCCGTCGCGCCGTGCTGCTCTGGTCGGGGATCGGCGTCCTCCTCCTGGTCGCTTTCGCCGCCGCCTTCGGCGCGGTGCAGCGCACGTACTACAGCGCCTCCGGGTTCGTGACCGCCTACGTCGGCGCCCTGGCCGCTCATGACCTCCCCTCAGCACTGAGCATGCCCGGTGCGGCGCCGACGGCTGCCTCGCTCACAGCCTCCGGACTGCCGGCGAACGCCTCCCGGGAGCTGCTGCGTTCCGACGTGCTTCCCGAGCTGAGCGACGTCTCGGTGCTCTCCGACCGCACCGAGCCCACCGGAGCGCACACGGTGACCGTCCGCGTGCTCTCCGACGGCCAGCCCGTCACAGCCACCTTCAGCGTCAAGCGCTCGGGCTCCGTCCTCGGCTTCCTGCCGACGTGGGCGTTCGCCACGTCGCCCCTGACCGTCGCGCACGTCACCGTCGCGCACGCCGACGCGTTCACCCTCGGGGCTCACACGCTGCAGCCGCGGGCCGCGGCACCCGATCAGCCGGCCGACGCGTTCACCGTGTCCGCCGATTACGTGATGCCGGCCCCGGCGCGGTACCGCTTCACACACCGCTCGGCGATGCTCGCAGCCGCCCCCGCCGTCCTGGAGGCGCGCCCCGGCAAGGTCACCGAGACCACCGTGGACGCCGAGCCGACCCCGGCCTTCACCGGGGAGGTCGACAAGCAGCTCCGCGGGTTCCTCGACGCCTGCGTGAAGCAGACGGTGCTCCAGCCGGCCGGATGCCCGATGGGCGCGCAGATCGACGACCGGGTTCAGGGCGACCCCCACTGGTCGATGGTGAGCTACCCGCCCGTGCACCTGGCGGCGGGACCGACCGGCTGGGTGATGCCCCAGACCGTGGGCGTGGCGCACCTGTCGGCCTCGGTCCAGTCGCTCTTCGACGGCACGGTGTCGCAGCGGGAGTCGGACGAGCAGTTCGCGGTGTCGCTGACCAGCGTGGTGATCCGCCCGGACGGTTCGCTCGACATCATCGTCGGGGACTGACGCCGCTCCTCCGGGGTCAGCGCCGAGCCGTGTCCTGCTCGGCCAACCGGGCGAGCCGCTGGTTGTAGGCCCGCAGCTCGGCGTCGTCGGTGCGGTCGGCGTTCCGGTCGCGGCGGCGCGTCTCGCGCTCGTCGCTCCGGCTCCACTGGATCGCGACGACGATGGCGAGCGCCACCGTCGGGATCTCGCCGATGCTCCACGCGATGCCGCCGCCGGTCTGCTGATCGATGAGCGGCGGGTCGCCCCAGGTTCGGCCCATCGCGCCGAACCAGTCGGCCAGCAGCAGTCCGTGCATCTGCATGATCGACAGGCCGAAGAACGCGTGGAACGCCATCGTGAGCAGCAGCAGGACGAGGCGGAACGGGTACGGGAGGCGGTACTTGACGGGGTCGATGCCGATGAGGGACTGCACGAACAGGTACCCGGTGATCAGGAAGTGCACGACCATCCACTCGTGCCCGACGTGGTCGGTCGTGGCCCAGCGGAAGACCGGCGTGTAATAGAAGACCCACAGCGAGCCGGCGAAGAGCACGGCCGCCACGATGGGGTTGGAGATGAACTCGGCGAAGCGCGAATGCACGGCGAGGAGGATCCACTCGCGGCCACCGCGCGAACCGTCGGTCCGCTTGCGGATCGACCGCGCCGCCAGCGTGACCGGCGCCCCGGGAACGAGAAGCAACGGCACCGCCATCGTGAGGACCATGTGCGCGGACATGTGCGCCGAGAAGAGGTACTTCTCGTAGACGTTGACGCCGCCGTTCGTGATGTAGAACAGCAGGGCGATCCCGAGGGTCCACAGAATGGTGCGGTACACGGGCCAGCGGTCGCCACGTCGGCGCAGCCGCCACACCCCGGCGAGGTAGAAGAACAGCGCGAAGGCGCAGCCGAGCACCCACAGCAGGTCGAAGTTCCAGCTGGTGAAGAGCCGCCCGAAGGTCAGCTCAGGAGGGAGGCGATCCCCGGTGAGGATCTCGGCGGGCGTCGGCGTGGCCGCCCGGGTCTGCGGGACCGGCGTCACGGTGCGAGCCAGCGCCGCGGCGACGCCGGAGGCGATCCCCATGAACGCCAGCTCGCCGACGACGATCCACCAGAAGCTCCGCGGCTCACCGGAGCTCTTTAGCCGCCCGATGAGGTAGCGCCGCTGGGTGACGCCGAACAGGCCGAGGACGACGAGCGCCGCGACCTTGACGAGCACGAGGACCCCGTACGGCGTCGCGAGCTCGGCCAGGGTGCCCACGCGGAGCTCGGCGTTCACATACCCCGACGCGGCGACCACGATGAAGCAGACCAGGGCGACCGAGGAGTAGCGCTCGAGGACGGTCACGAGCCGGCCGCCTCCGAGTGTTCGCTTGACGATCACGAGAGTGACGAGTCCGCCCAGCCAGATGGCGGCGAACAGCACGTGGAGCCCGAAGGAGGTCACGGCGGCGTCGTGGCCGGCGGCCTCGGCGCTGTGGCCCTGCTGCGCCATCGGGACGACCGCTGCCATCGCGAGCGCCGTCACGAAGAGGATCGCCGTGTGATTGCGCACCGCGAAGCAGAGGACGGTCACCGCCGCGGCGATGAGGGTGATCCCGAGCCACGCCTGACCCAGCGAGACGCTCGTGATGAACGAGCTGAGGCCGGCGCTGAAGGTGTCGTCGAACGACCACGGCACGTTCGAGACGCTCACGAAGGTGAAGAGCCCCGTGGCGGCTGCGGCGATCGTCATGACGGCGGCCGACCCCGCGGCGAAGTCGAGCGCCTTGCCGTATTCGTCGCGGCCCGGCGAGAAGGCGAAGCACGCGAGCACCAGCGCTCCGAGGGTCCCGGCGAGGCTCAGGTTCACGATCAGCGTCGCCGCGGGAAGGCCCCAGCGGACCAGCGCACCCGGGTCGGCGAGCAGCGGCGCCGCCGCGCCTCCCCCGAACGCGAGCGCGGCGACCATGGCTGCCAGCGCTGCCAGAAGCAGCACGGCCGGGCCGATCACACGCAGAATCCGGGGCACCCGACAAGCCTACGTCGAGCCCGCTGAGCGGCAGCCCACAGCCGCCGTCCCGAGCACTCCTCAACCCCCGGCCGCGCCGGTTGTCAACCGCTCGATCCGCCTCCCGGCGAGGGGCTTCATGGTCCGCACACCTCCGAAGACCACGGAAAGGACACGGAGCATGAGCATGTCAGGGGAACGGCCCACGGACACTCCGATCTACGACAGCAGGCGGGAGACGCTCCCCGAGGACGACGAGTTCGTCGACGAGACGGAGGTCGTCGAGGTCGTCGAGGTCGTGCCCATCGGGACCGTGGACGAGTCGCTCGTCGCACAGCCGGGGTACGCGCCTGGCGCGGGTTACGCCTCCGGCACCCCCACCGGGTCCGGCTCGGGCGGAATGGCGTCGGCCGCCAAGGAGGAGGCCGGCAATCTCGCTGGAACCACCGCCGACGCGGCGAAGGATGTGGCGGGAGTCGCCAAGGAGCAGGTGCAGAACGTCGCCGGAGAAGCCAAGTCGCAGGCGCAGGACCTCCTCCGCCAGACGCAGGAAGAGCTCCGCGCCCAGGCCGCGCAGCAGCAGCAGCGCGTCGCCACGGGCCTCCGCTCGGTCGGCGACGAACTGGACCAGATGGCCGGCGCCTCCGACGCGCAGGGGATGGCGAGCGACCTCGCGCGGCAGGCGGCGCAGCGGGCCCACTCGGTCGCGGGCTGGCTCGACCGGCGCGACCCGGGCTCGCTCCTCCAGGAGCTGAAGTCGTACGCGCGCCGCAACCCGGGCACCTTCATCGCCGGCGCCGCCATCGCCGGCGCGCTCGCGGGGCGGCTGACACGGGCGCTGGCCAGCGGCGCATCCGAGGCGCACGGCTCTGCGGGCGGTACCTCGAACCCGGGAACGCTCGGAGGCGACCTGTGACCGATCGGCCCACCCCCTCCGAGGAGCGCGCCGCCACCGCATCGCTGGGCGAACTGCTCAGCGAGGTGACGCGCGACCTCTCGACACTGATCCGTCAGGAGATGGAGCTCGCCAAGGCCGAACTCCGTCAGACGGCCACGCGCGCCGGCAAGGGCGCGGGCCTCCTCGGGGGCGCCGGGTACGCCGCCCTCATGGCGGTCCTCTTCCTGTCGATCGCCCTGTGGTGGGCGCTCGGCTACCTGATGGGCAACGCCTGGTCCGGCGTGGTCGTGGCGGTGATCTGGGGGATCGTCGCACTGATCCTCTACGTCGTGGGCCGCAACCAGCTGAAGACCGTCAAAGGCGTCCCGCAGACCGTCGAGACGGTCAAGGAATTCCCGCAGACCCTGAAACGAAACGGAGAGAACCGATGAGCGACGACCCCGACATCATCCGAGCCGAGATCGAGGAGACGCGCCGCGAGCTGAGCGGCGACGTCGACGCGGTGGCCGACAAGGTCACGCCGAGCAAGATCGTGGACCGGCAGAAGCGGAAGGTCTCCGGCGCCTTCCATTCGCTCACCGAACGCGTGATGGGGAGCGATTCGAGCCACCGCTCGCTGGGCGACGTGGCGGGAGACACGGGCGACGCCGTCGCGAACGCCGGGCGCACGGTCGTCGACAAGGCCGAGGGCAACCCGTTGGCGGTGGGACTGATCGCCTTCGGCGTGGGCTGGCTCGCCGCCTCCCTCGTCCCGGCGAGCAGGAAGGAGAAGGAGCTCGCCTCCAGCGCCAAGGAGGCGGCCCAGCCGCTGATCCAGGAGGTCGCCGACGCGGGCAAGCAGGTCGCGCAGAATCTGAAGGAGCCCGCCCAGGACGCCGTGCAGGCGGTGCGGGACACCGCGCAGGACGGAGCCGCGACCGTCAGGGCCGAGGCGTCGGACCGGGCGGGCGATGTGGCCGATGAGGCGAAGCAGTCGGGGGAGCGCCTCCAGAGCAACACCTGACGGCTTCTGCGTCAGCGTCCAGGAACGCGAAGAGGGCGGCACCGCACGATGCGGTGCCGCCCTCTTCCAGGCCTGGGCCGAATTACTTGACGGCGGCCTTGAGCTTCGAGCCCGCGGTCAGCTTCACGCGGTGGCCGGCCGGGATCGAGATCTCCTCGCCGGTCTGCGGGTTGCGACCCGTGCGCGCGGCGGTCTCGCTGCGCTCGGCGGCGAGCCAACCCGGGATGGTGACCTTGCCGCCCTTGGCGACCGTCTCGCTGATGGTGGTGAAGAAAGCGTCGACGACGCTCGAGACGGTGGCCTGGCTCTGACCCGACGCGGCAGCGACGGCGGCGACCAGCTCGGTCTTGTTCAGGTTGTCAGCCATTGAGTGTCCTCCTCGGACCTTGTGCTGGATCTACAGCTTCTTTGTGGAACGGTTGAGGCCACGTGGGCCGTTACGTTTGGTCGGTCGACCGCCTCGAATGTATCAGAGACCCGCGGAAATACGCGGATTTCCGGGGACTTTCGGTCGCCCGGCGACGACAAAGGGGCGCCCGGCCGAAGCCGGACGCCCCTCGAGCGTCGATCGCGCTGCTTACCAGCTCGACTTGGTGATGCCGGGCAGCTCGCCGCGGTGCGCCATGTCGCGGAAGCGGACACGCGAGATGCCGAACTTGCTGAGGTTTCCGCGGGGGCGGCCGTCGACCGCGTCGCGGTTGCGGACGCGGATCGGGGAGGCGTCGCGCGGCAGCTTCTGCAGGCCCACGCGGGCGGCCTCGCGGGACTCGTCGGTGCCGTTCGGGTCGACGAGGGCCTTCTTGAGCTCGGCGCGCTTGGCGGCGTAGCGTGCGACGACGACCTTGCGCTGCTCGTTCTTGGCGATCTTGGACTTCTTGGCCATGATTAGCGCTCCTCTCGGAAGTCGACGTGCTTGCGCACGATGGGGTCGTACTTCTTGAGCACGAGGCGGTCGGGGTCGTTGCGGCGGTTCTTCTTGGTCACGTAGGTGTAACCGGTGCCCGCCGTCGAACGGAGCTTGATGATCGGACGGATGTCCTGCTGCTTCGCCATGCTTAGATCTTCTCCCCACGGGCCAGGAGGTCCTTGACCACGGCCTCGATGCCACGGGCGTCGATGACCTTGATGCCCTTGGCGCTCAGGGTCAGGGTGACGTTACGGCGAAGCGACGGAACGTAGTACGTCTTCTTCTGGATGTTCGGGTCGAACCGGCGCTTCGTGCGACGGTGCGAGTGCGAGATGTTGTGACCGAAGCCGGGAACGGCTCCTGTCACCTGGCACACTGCTGCCATTGCTTTCTTCTCCAATACCGTGGGGCCGGAGGGCCCCACCCAAGGTCACTTGTCGGCGCACGAGATCCCCGGCTTTTCAGGGCGGTGGGGGTTTCGTACACGATCTGAGCGGGAGGAGCCCACTCAGCCAAACAACAACTCTACGCCACGACTGCCGACGCGGCCAAATCGTCGTCACGCGAAGCTCCCCGTCCTCGGGCCCCTTTCGCGGTGAGTGCGCTTCGTCGGGACGTCTGCGCCCGCGCGCGCGGGCGCACTCGTCCCATGCCGGCGCAGTCGCTCCTCAGGACGCCGAGCAGTCCGCGCACAGGCCGAAGACGTCGACGACGTGCTGGGCCTGCGTGAAGCCGTGGGCCGCCGCGGCCGACCGGGCCCATTCCTCCACCGCGTCGGCCTCGATCTCGACGGTGAGCCCGCAGTTCCGGCAGATGAGGTGGTGGTGGTGGCCGGTGGTGCAGGCCCGGTACAGGCTCTCGCCGTCGGGGGACTGCAGCGAGTCGGCGTCGCCCTCCGCCGCAAGGTCGGCGAGGGCGCGATAGACCGTCGCCAGGCCGATGGGCGATCCGGACTCGTGAAGGCTGAGGTGCAGCCCCTGCGCGCTGATGAAGCCCTCCGTCGAGGTCAGCGCCTCCCGGACGGCCTCACGCTGCCACGTGTTCCGTTTCACCATCCCAGGCTAGCCGTCCTGTCTCACGAGCGGCCGTGAGGCCGGCTTCCGACCGACGCGGCTCCGCGCGCCCTCGCGTCGCCGGCCGAGCACCCGGCAGACCACGTAGATGAAGAACGAGATGGAGGTCACGTACGGGCTGATCGGCAGCGCACTCCCGACGGCGAGCATGATCCCTCCGACGACGGAGACGAGCGCGAAGCCGACGCTGAGGAGCGGGACCGCCAGCGGCGAGGACGACAACCGCATAGCCGCCGCGGCGGGCGTCACGAGGAGGGAAAGGACCAGCAGCGCACCGACGATCTGGACCGACACGGCGACGGCGAGGCCCAGCAGCACCATGAAGGCGAGCGCGACGAAACGGACGGGGACACCGCGGGAGGCGGCGACATCGGCATCCAGGCTGTCGAACGTGAGCGGCCGCCACATGAGCAGCAGGGCCACGAGCACGATCGCGCCGATGGCGAGCAGCGACCCGAGCTGCGGATCGTCGACCGACACGATCTGGCCGGTGAGGAGGCCGAACTTGTTCGCGCTGCGCCCGGGGTAGAGCGCGAGAGCGAGGATGCCGAGGCCGAGACCGAACGGCATGAGCACGGCGATGATCGAGTTGCGATCGCGGGCGCGCGCGCCCAGCACCCCGATGAGCACCGCGGCGATGAGCGATCCCACCAAGGAGCCCGCCACGACGTTGGCGCCGAAGAGCAGCGCGACGGCGGCGCCGGCGAACGACAGCTCGCTGATCCCGTGGACGGCGAACGCCATGTCGCGCTGCATCACGAAGACTCCGATGAGCCCGCCGACGACGCCGAGGACGGCACCGGCGAAGATCGAGTTTCGCACCAGGGCGAGCAGTTCGCCGTAGTCGGTGAAGTCGAAGAGCTGGGACCAGATGTCGAGGTGGGTCATGCGGCCGGCTCCGGGTGCGCTTCGCGGGTGTGGGCGTGGTGCTCGTGGGTCTCGGCGTCGGGGATGCCCACGACCACGATGCGGCCGCGGCTGCGGATCACCTCGACCGGCGTGCCGTACAGGTCGGTCAGGACGTCGCTGCGCAGGACCTCGTCGGGCGTCCCGGCCCGGAACCGGCCGCCCGCCAGGTAGAGCACGCGATCCACCATGCCGAGCACCGGGTTCACGTCGTGGGTGACGAAGACCACCGCACTGTCGTGCTCACGCCGGCGGCGGTCGATGAGCTCGCTGACGCCGCGCTGGTGCTGGAGGTCGAGGGACAGCAGCGGCTCGTCGCAGAGCAGCAGGGCCGGGTCACCGGCGAGCGCCTGGGCGACGCGGAGGCGCTGCTGCTCACCTCCCGAGAGCGATCCGACCGGTGCGTCGGCGTAGCGTCGCGCGCCGACGGCATCGATGAGCCGCTCGACCTGCTCGCGATCGCCGCGCCGGGGGAGGGGGAGGCCCCACCGGTGACCGTTGACGCCGAGCGCCACCAGATCGCGTGCGCGCAGCGGCGTCCCGGAGGGGATGAGCTTCTGCTGCGGGATGTAGCCGATCCGCCGGTCACCGCGTCGAACCGGGTGCCCGTCGAACTCGATGAGCCCCGAGTCGAGCGCCTGCTGCCCCAGGATCGTGCGGAGGAGGCTGGTCTTTCCCGAGCCGTTCGGACCGAGGACCGCGACGAACTCGCCGGCGTGCACGTCGAGATCGAGGCCGCTCCACAGGGTGCGGTCGCCGAAGCCCAGCGCCGCATCGCGGAGGCGGAGAACCGTGTCCCGAGTCGAGGGCGCCGGAACGACATCCAGGGGTTCGCTCATCCGTGCTTTCCTCCTCCGAGCGCTGCGGCGAGCGCGTCGATGTTGGCGTTCATCCAAGACAGGTAGTCCTTGCCGGCGGGAAGCGTCTCCGTCACGCCCACGACCGGGACGTCGTGGGCCTTCGCGGCGGCCAGCACCCGGGTGGTCTCGGGCCCGCTGGTCTGCTCGTTGTAGGCCAGGAGGCGGACCTCATGCCTGCTGAAGAGATCGAGCGTCTGCTGGAGCACCGCGGGGGACACGTCCGTTCCTCCCTCGATGGCGTGGCTGAACGCGGGCGGGGTCTTGTCCTCGAGCCCGATCGCTTCAAGCAGGTACAGCGGCACGGGTTCAGTGATGGCGACGCCCTCTCCCGCGTGCGCGGCCCTGAGAGCGGAGGCGCGCGCCTCCAGCGCCTGCAGCCCCGCTTCGAAGGCGGCCGCGTTCTTCTGAAACTCGGAGGCGTGGGCCGGATCCTTGGCGCTCAGCGCGGTGACGAGCGCGTCGGCCACCTTCTTCATCGCGCCGAAGTCGTACCAGATGTGCTCATTGAACTCGCCGCCGCTGTCGAGCCCCGAGAGGCGGACCGCGTTCAGGATGGTCCGGGGCTGACGGGGCGGGGTCTTCAGCAGCGCGGTCATGAAGTCGTCGTAGCCCCCGCCGTTCTCGACGACGACGGCCGCCTTCGAGACGGCCAGCTGGTTCTGAGCGCTCGCCTCGAACGAGTGGGGGTCCTGCGCCGGGTCGGCCATCACCGAGACCACGTCGACCGCGTCGCCGCCGATCGTCGACGCGATGTCGCCGTACACGTTCGTGCTGGTCACCACTCGCACCCGTCCGTCCGCTGAACCGCCGGTTCCCGGCGCGCCGGAGCACCCGGCGAGCGCGACAGCGGTCACCGCGGCGACGGCGAGAGCAGTGACCAAGGAGCGGGTCTTCATGAGGGCCTGTCTAAGTCGCGAACGACACGAGGGAGCACTCACGGCCGTGAGCGCGCCTCCACCCTACGGCTTATTGAGAATGATTGTCAAATTCACGGGCTGGGCCCGCCGACGGTCAGTCGAGCAGCAGCGCCGGTTCCTCGATGATGGAGGCGACGTCGGCGAGGAAGCGCGAGGCGACGTCGCCGTCGACCACGCGGTGGTCGAACGAGGCTCCGAGCGTGGTCACGTAGCGCGGACGGACCTCCCCGTCGACCACCCAGGGCTTCTGCTTGATGGTGCCGAGCGCCACGATGCCGACCTCGCCCGGGTTGAGGATCGGAGTGCCGGTGTCCATGCCGAAGACGCCGATGTTGGTGATCGTGATGGTGCCGCCGGCCATGTCGGTGGGCGGCGTCTTGCCGTCGCGGGCGGTGAGGGTGAGCTGCTCGAGCGCCTTGGCGAGCTCGAGCAGGGTCATGCTCTGCGCCTCCTTGATGTTCGGCACGATGAGACCGCGCGGCGTAGCGGCCGCGATGCCGAGGTTCACGTAGTGGCGGACGATGATCTCCTCGTCCGTCCACGACGAGTTCACGGTCGGGTTGCGGCGCACCGCCCAGATGATCGCCTTGGCCATGATGAGCAGCGGCGACACCTTGACCCCGCCGAAGTCGGCCGAGTTCTTGAGCCGCTTCACGAACTCCATGGTGCGCGTGGCGTCCACGTCGACGAAGAGGCTGACGTGAGGTGCACTGAACGCGCTCGACGCCATCGCGGTGGCGATCGCCTTGCGGACGCCCTTGACGGGGATGCGGTCCTCGCGGTCGTCGGGCCATTCGGGCGTCTGGATGTTGCGGAAGACCGTGGCCTGCGACGCCTCGCGGAGGACGTCATCCCGGGTGACGTCGCCGATCGGGCCCGTCGGCGTCACCACGCTCAGGTCGACGCCGAGGTCTTTCGCCAGCTTGCGGATCGGCGGCTTGGCGATCACGGGACCGCCCACCGGGGTCGCCGCGGCCGCGGGCGCCGCAGCGGGAGGAGCGGGGTGCGCGGCCGCCGCGGGGGCGGGTGCCGCCGGCGCGATGGAACCGCTGAAAGCGACCGGGATGGAGGCGGTGCCCGGGTGGCTCGCACGGCGACGGCGGCTGGCCCCGTGCCCCGCCGCGCCGTAGCCGACCAGCACCGCGCCCTGCTTCGGCTCATCGGCCTCGTGCGAGACGGTCGCTGCAGCATCGGCCTCGATCTGCTCGGCCTCCCCGACCGGCGCGGACGGCGTCGCGTCGCCCCCATCGGCGACCGTGAAGATGGGCGTCCCGACCTCCACGGTCTGACCCTCGGTCACGAGGAGCTCGGTCACCGTGCCCTCGAACGGCGACGGCAGCTCGACCAGCGACTTGGCGGTCTCGATCTCGACGATCACCTGGTTGACGGCGACCGGGTCGCCCGGGGCGACCTTCCACGCGACGATCTCGGCCTCGGTGAGACCCTCGCCCACGTCGGGCAGGAGGAACTGGGACTCGCTCATTGCGGCTTCTCTCTGTACTGCGTCTGTGTTGGGCGTCTGGCGCGGTGCGCCGAGCGCATGGCCGCGTCCAGGCTGGGCTGCCTCAGTAGGCGATGGCGCGGTCAACCGCCTCCAGGATGCGGTCGGCGTCGGGGAGGTAGATGTCCTCGAGCTTGGCCGGCGGGAAGGGGATGTCGAAGCCCGTGACCCGAAGCACCGGCGCCTCCAGCGAATAGAACGCCTGCTCGGAGACCCGCGCTGCGAGCTCGGAGGCGACGCTCACCGTGCCGGGCGCCTCCTGCGCGACCACGAGGCGTCCGGTCTTGCGCACCGACTCCACCACCGGGCCGACGTCGAGCGGAGAGATCGACCGCAGGTCGATGACCTCGAGGCTCCGTCCCTCCTCGGCGGCGATCTCGGCGGCGCGCAGGGCGACGCTGACCATGCCCGCCCACGCCACGACGGTCGCGTCGGTGCCGGTGCGGACCACGCGGCTGGCGTGGAGCGGGGTGGGGTTCTCGAGCGTGTCGACTTCGCCCTTGGGCCAGTAGCGGCTCATCGGCTCGAAGAAGATCACCGGGTCGTCCGAGCGGATCGCCTCCTGGATCATCCAGTAGGCGTCGTGCGGGGTGGACGGGGCGACCACGCGGAGACCCGGCGTGTGCGCGAAGTACGCCTCGGGCGCCTCCTGGTGGTGCTCGACGGCGCCGATGTGGCCGCCGTGGGGGATGCGGACGACGATCGGGAACCGGACACCGCCGCGGTGCCGGTTGGCCAGCTTGGCCAGCTGCGTCGTGATCTGGTCGAAACCCGGGAAGACGAAGCCGTTGAACTGGATCTCGACGACCGGGCGGTACCCGCGCATCGCGAGGCCGATGGCCGAGCCGATGATGCCCGCCTCGGCGAGCGGGGTGTCGAGCACGCGCTTCGGCCCGAACTCCTTCTGCAGGCCCTCGGTCACCCGGAAGACGCCGCCGAGCGGGCCGATGTCCTCGCCGAGGAGGAGGACCTTCGGGTCGTCCGCGAGAGCGCGACGGAGCCCGGCGTTCAGGGCCTTCACCATGGGGAGGGACTGCACGCGCGGCTCCGGCGCGGCAGGCTCGGACGCTTCGTCGGCCGGCTCCTCGGCATCAGCGCTCGCGGGGAGGACCTCGGATTCGGCGTCAGCACGCTCCTGCGCCTCCGCCGCCGCGTCCTCGATCGCGAACTCGCGCGTCCACTCCTGCTCGGCCACGTGCTCCTCGAGCACGCGGGAGCCGGGGTCGCTCTCGACGATCTCGACGACGTCGATCGCCTGGGTGTCCGCAAGCGGCTCGCGGGGGTGCTCCTCGCCTCCCTCGATCAGTTCGGCCTCCACGTACTCGGCCTCGCTCCTGACATCGCTCATGCGTCACCTCCGAAGGACGCCTCGTACTCGGCCAGCCAGCGCTGCTGCGCCTCGACGTCCGGGTGCGGCTCACTGTAGACGTGCTCGAACATGGAGGCGATCGGCGGCGGGCCCAGCTCGAGCGTGCGCCGGCGCACGTCCGCGGCCAGGTCGGCCCCCTCCTCCTCGGCGCTGTCGAAGAACGCGTGACCGACGCCCTGCTCCTCGAGGAACACTCGGAACCGGAGAATCGGGTCGCGGTCGGCCCAGTAAGCCAGCTCGTCGTCGGAGCGGTACTTGCTGGGGTCGTCGCTCGAGGTGTGCGCGCCCATGCGGTACGTGAGCGCCTCGATCATGCTCGGGCCCTCGCCCGACCGCGCGTCGTCGAGGTGCTTCGCCGTGACGGCGTAGGCCGCCAGCACATCGTTGCCGTCGATCTGAACGCCCGGGATGCCGAAGCCGCTCGAACGCAGATACAGGGGTGTGCGCGACTGCGTCGACACCGGCACCGAGATTGCCCAGTGGTTGTTCTGGAGGAAGAAGACGAGGGGGCTCTGGTAGCTCGCGGCGAAGACGAAGGCCTCGCTCACGTCGCCCTGACTGGTCGCGCCGTCGCCGAAGTAGACCATGACGGCCTCGTCGACCTCGGGATCGCCCGTACCGACCTTGCCGTCGAACGCGACACCCATGGCGTACCCGGTGGCGTGGAGGGTCTGCGACCCGATCACCAGCGTGTACAGGTGGAAGTTGTTGACGGCGGCATCGGTCGGGTCCCACCCGCCGCCGTGGTTGACGCCGCGCAGCATCGCGAGGATGCCGACCGGGTCGATCCCGCGGACCAGACCGACGGCGTGCTCCCGGTACGACGGGAAGAGATTGTCCTGGGGGCGCGCGGCGAAGGCGGAGCCGACCTGGGCGCCCTCCTGGCCGTGACTCGGAACCCACAGGCCGAGCTGACCCTGGCGCTGCAGATTGGCCCCCTCGCGGTCGAGCGCGCGCACGCGCACCATCTCGCGGTAGAAGCGGCGGTAGTCGTTCTCGTCCAGCCGCTCGAGGTAGGGGAGGTACTCGCCGGCCGTCTCGCTCGGCTGGAACCGGCCGTCCGCCGTGAGCAGCTGGACCGTGTTCGCCGGGCGCGGGTTCTCGTTCGTCGCAGCCACCGTACTAACCTAACCGCTTGCCGGGGTGCCCATTTGGTAGGTTCCGGACAACATCACCCGCCACCGCCAGGAGCTTCTCGACAGATTCTTCCTCGCCGACGCTGATCCGGATGCCCTCCGGCGGGAACGCGCGCACCGTCAGGCCCGCGTCGAAGAACGCGTCGTTGGCCGCCTCCGTCTGCTCGCCGGTCGCCAGCCAGACGAAGTTGCCCTGCGCCTGAGGAACGTTCCAGCCCTGCTCGATGAGGGCGTCGCGCAGCCGGTCGCGGCGCATCGCCACCCGCGCGACCCGCTCCATGAGCTCGTCCTCGGCGTCGATCGACGCGAGCGCCGCGACCCGGGAGGCGTCGGTCACCGAGAGCGGGATCGCCGCCGACCGCGCGGCGTTCAGCACCCGCGCGGGACCCACGGCGTAGCCGATCCGCAGTGCAGCCAGCCCGTACGCCTTCGAGAACGTGCGGAGCACGACGAGGTTCGGATAGCGGTGGAGCAGCGGAATGCCGTCGACGGCGCCGTCGACCGTGACGAACTCGTAGTACGCCTCGTCGAGGAGCACGAGGATCTCCGGCGGGACCTGCGTCATGAACTGCTCGAACTCGGCGGCCGTGACGATCGGGCCGGTCGGGTTGTTCGGCGAGCAGACGATCACGACGCGGGTGCGCTCGGTGAGGGCGTCGGCCATCGCGAGGAGGTCGTGCCCGCCGTCGGGCCGGTTCGGCACCGGCACGCTGGTGGCGCCGGCGACGGTGACGAGACCCGGGTAGGCCTCGAACGAGCGCCACGAGTAGACGACCTCGTCGCCCCTGTGCGCCGCGGCCGAGATGAGCTGGGCGAGCAGGGCGACGGAGCCGCTGCCGAGGTGGACCTGGTCGATCCCGACGCCGTGGCGCTCGGCGAGGCGTGCGCGGAGGTCTGCACCCGTGGCGTCGGGGTAGCGATTGAGTCCGCGGAGGGTCGCGGTCACCGCCTCCACCACCGAGGGCAGCGGCGGATAGGGGTTCTCGTTGCTGGAGAGCTTGAAGCCGTCCGCCGGTGCCGGGCGCCCCTGCCGGTAGGCGGGGACCGCCTCGATCTCGGGCCGCAGCCTCACGCCGGACGCGTCGTCGGAAGTCACAGACCCAACTTAGCCGCGGGCCCATGCCCGCGGGAGAATTCTCGGGCACAGGGCAGCGCTCTCGGGTCTAGGAGGGACGGCCCCCGGTTTGGCAGGATGAGGGCATGCGCTTCCTGCTCAAGGTGATCGTCAACGCCGTCGCGTTGTGGCTCACGACCCTCATCGTGTCCGGCGTCTCCGTGCAGCCTTATTCCTCCGGCGCCGCCGCCGCCGTCCTCACCTACCTGCTCGTGGCCCTGATCTTCGGCGTCGTCAACGCGATCATCGGGACGGTCATCCGGATCGTGGCGATCCCGCTCTACATCCTGACGCTCGGGCTGATCTCGCTTGTGATCAACGCCCTCCTGTTGCTCATCGTCTCGTGGATCAGCGGCCTGATCGGCTTCGGCCTGCACGTGGACGGGTTCTGGCCGGGGGTCCTCGGCGCGCTGGTGCTCGGCATCATCGCGTGGCTGCTCGACCTCCTGCTGCGCCCCTTCACCCGCCGCTCGTGAGCGCGCGGACGCGCGCGTGCGGGAGAATGGGCGGGTAACCACCCGGACCATCCCCGCGAGGAGACCCATGACCGCCCTGCCTCCCCAGCCGCTCAGCCCTCTGGACGGACGCTACCGTTCCGCGGTCCTCGGTCTCGGCGATCACCTGTCGGAGGCGGGTCTCAACCGGGCGCGCGTGCAGGTCGAGGTCGAATGGCTCATCTACCTCACCGAGCACCGGATGTTCGGGTCGTCCCCGCTCACCGCAGAGCAGGTCCGCGCGCTGCGTGCGCTGGCCGAGGAGTTCGGCCAGCCCGAGATCGACCGGCTCGCCGAGCTGGAGGCGACCACCAAGCACGACGTGAAGGCGGTCGAGTACCTCGTCCGGGAGCGGCTGCACGCCCTCGGGCTCGACCGTATCGCCGAGCTGACCCACTTCGCGGCCACCAGCGAAGACATCAACAACCTCTCCTACGCGCTGACCGTCAGCGCGGCCATGGGACAGGTCTGGCTCCCCAAGTTCCGCGCGGTGATCTCCGAGCTGGAGGCGCAGGCCCGCCAGTACCGCGACGACGCCATGCTCGCCCGCACTCACGGCCAGCCGGCGACGCCGACGACCATGGGCAAGGAGATCGCGGTCTTCGCGCACCGGCTGAAGCGCATCCTGGCCCAGATCGAGCAGGGCGACCACCTCGGCAAGTTCAGCGGCGCGACCGGCACGTTCGCCGCCCACCTCGTGGCCGACCCCGACACCGACTGGCCGCGCGTCTCGCGCGAGTTCGTCGAACGTCTCGGCCTGGACTGGAACCCGCTGACCACCCAGATCGAGTCCCACGACTGGCAGGCCGAGCTCTACTCGCGCATCTCGCACGCCAACCGCATCCTCCACAACCTGTGCACCGACATCTGGACGTACATCTCGCTCGGATACTTCCGCCAGGTGCCCGAGCCGGGCGCGACGGGTTCGTCGACCATGCCGCACAAGGTCAACCCGATCCGGTTCGAGAACGCGGAGGCGAACCTCGAGCTGTCGAGCGCGGTGCTCGACTCGCTCGCCTCCACTCTCGTCACGAGCCGCCTCCAGCGCGACCTCACGGACTCGACGACGCAGCGCAATATCGGCGTCGGTCTCGGCCACTCCCTGCTCGCGCTCGACAACATCGAGCGGGGCCTCGGCCAGATCTCGCTCGACCGGGAGGCGCTGGCCGCCGACCTCGACGCCAACTGGGAGGTGCTCGCGGAGGCCATCCAGACGGTCATCCGCGCCGAGGTCACGGCGGGGCGCTCCTCCATCTCGGACCCGTACGCGCTGCTCAAGGAGCTCACGCGGGGCAAGCGCGTCGATCATGCCGCCCTCATCGCGTTCGTGGACGGGCTCGAGATCGGCCAGGCGGCCAAGAACCGGCTGCTCGAGCTCACCCCGGCGGGATACGTGGGACTCGCGTCGGAGCTCGTCGACCTGCTCTGAGCACGGAGGCGCGGGGCCGTCGCCGACCCGGCGGCGTCCCTGACCGGAGGGGCGTCAGTGACCGCGCGGGCGGTCGCCGCCGTCGGCCTGGCGGCGCTTCTCCTCCTCGGTGGCGTCCTGCTCGTGCAGGTCGTCGACCTCGGCGGCGGTGGGCTTGAACGCGAGCGCGAAGAGCGCGAGCAGGACGAGCGACAGGATGAACGTCACGCCGAGGGCGACTCCCGCCAGGATGAACTCGCGGGTGGCGATGAGCACGATGAGCCCGACGAACACGCCGAGTCCGAGGGAGATGCCGAGCAGCTCGGTGGGAAGGAACCGGTCGCGCCGGCTGGGCTGGAGGTTCTGGGTCACACGGGGGTCTTTCTTGTCGCGATCGGTCACGATCCGCTCTCCGCTTCGCGAGGCTCGTCGGCGCGGGCCGTGGACCGCAGCGACACGGCGCCGATGGCCTGGAAGACCCCGACGACGACCGCCCACGCTCCGAACAGCCCGATCGCGAGCACCGCGTCGGCCGGCGCGATGAGCAGGGCGAGCGCCAGCACGGCGGTGATCGCCCCGGTGATGAGCCAGTCGCGGGCGGCGGCCACCCGGCCCCGGCCCCGGATGCCGCAGTAGAGCTCGAGGAAGCCGGTGAGCGCTGCCCAGACCGTCACGAGATAGAGGAACAGGCCGAGGCCGCCGGAGAGGAGGGCGAGGGCGACCGCGCCGGCGACGATGCCGATGGCGCCCTGGACGACGAAGAGGGTCCGGGTGATTCCCGTGCCGCCGAAGAACGCGCTGAGGACGCCGGTCGCGAGGCCGTCGGCGACCGCGAAGGCCCCGAAGACGACGAGCCCGAATTCGGGCGTGTGGGTGTCTCGCGTGAACGTCACGACCGCCGCCGTGGCGAGCGCGATGACCGCGCGCACGGCGGGAACGACCCAGTACCGGTTCGGAGCGGGAAGGCTCGGGGTCCGGGCGGGAACGGCGGCTGCCATTCGGCGACCTCTTTCATGCAGGATTCGCTCCCCAGTCTAGTCGGGGGGTTCCTGCGCGTTCGCCGGGGAGGCGCTGCTACGCCTCCCGGACGCCTCGCCTCGGCGGCACGTCGGACTGCGCCCACGCGACCACCCCGGCGATCGCGCCGAGTGCGAGCAGGAAGGCGCCGGTCGGGGTGATCGACGCCGCCGACGGATGCTGGGAGAGCGCGGCGGAGAGAATGCCCGCGACCGCGCCGGCTGTCGCCACGGTCGCGAAGAAGTACGAGAGGGTCCGCGCGACTCCCGTGCTGAGGGCCCCACGGAGCATCAGCGCCACCGCGGCGATCAACCAGGTGGCCGCGATCGGGAGCATGAGGAAGACGGAGGGATCGCCGGCGAGGAGCACGGTCGGAGCGGCGTAGACGACGCCCGCAGCGACGGTGAGGGCGGCGCCGATGCTCACCGCGGTTGCGAAACGCCTCCCCTCGGTGGGCGCGTCCTGGAGCGCCGGCAGCATCGCCGTCCAGCTGAACAGGAGCGCGAAGCCAACAACCGCGACGGCCAGCACGCCCGCGCTCTGAACCAGCGGGAGGAGGGACACATCCATGGCTCCCAGTGAACCCCCGGATCGCCGCAGGCACGTCATCCCAGCGGATGATTCGGCCTGCGGCGACCTCGGGCGCCCGTGGCGGCTCAGCGAAGGGTGTCCTGCCGCGCCTGCGCCCGCTCCTCCTTCGCCGCCGCCTCGGCGAGCGCGGCTTCGCCCAGACCGGCGGTGCCGACTGCCTCCGTGTCGCCCGCGTCGCCGCGCGCGTCGGCCGACAGCGTCGTCTCGTCGAAGGCGAGATCACCGCGGAGCACCCGCCGGGCGCGGGCCGCATCGAACTGGCGCGTCCAGCTGCCGACGAGGATCGCCGCCACGGCATTGCCGGTGAAGTTGGTGACGGCGCGACCCTCGGACATGAACCGGTCGATGCCGACGATGACGCCGACGCCGTTCACGAGGTCGGGACGGTACGCCTGGAGGCCCCCGGCCAAGGTCGCGAGGCCCGCGCCGGTGACCCCGGCCGCACCCTTCGAGGCGATGATCATGAACACCAGCAGCCCGATCTGCTCGGGGATCGACATCGGCTGCCCCATTCCGCGGGCGATGAACAGGGAGGCCATGGTGAGGTAGATCGCCGTCCCGTCGAGGTTGAAGGAGTACCCGGTGGGGACGGTGATGCCGACGACCGGCTTCGAGACCCCGAGGTGCTCGAGCTTCGCCATCAACCGGGGGAGCGCCGACTCGGACGAGGACGTGCCCACGATGAGCAGGTACTCCCGCCCGAGGTAGGAGATGAGCCGGAAGATGTTGATGCGCGTGACGGCGAGCAGCAGCATCCCGAGGACGCCGACGACGAAGACGAAGCACGTGACGTAGAAGGCGACCATGAGCAGACCGAGGCTCCAGATCGCGGAGGCACCCGTGTTGCCGACAACAGCGGCGATCGCCCCGAACGCGCCGATCGGCGCGAGCCACAGGATCATGCCGAGGACCCGGAAGACCAGGGCTTGGAGGTGCTTCACGGCGTTCATGATGCCCTCGCCGGTCCTGCCCATCTTCTGCACGGCGAAGCCGACGAGAAGGGCGATGAAGAGCACCTGGAGGACGCTCCCCTCGGTGAACGCCGAGAAGAAGGAGGTGGGGATGATCCCGAGGATGAAGTCGGACGTGGACGTGGACTCGGCGGCCGCCTTGTACGTCGAATGCGCCATGTCGAGGCCATCGCCGGGGTGGATGAGGTTGCCGACGACGAGGCCGATGGCGAGGGCGACGGTCGACATCACGAGGAAGTAGACGAGCGCGAGACCGCCCACCTTCCCGACCGTCGCCGCCTTCGCGATGGAGCCGACCCCCACCACGATGGTGCAGAAGATGATCGGCGCGATCATCATGTGGATCAACGCCACGAAGCCCTCGCCGAGGGGCTTGAGCGCCACGCCCGCTTCGGGCCAGACCAGCCCGACCACAGCGCCCAGGATCACCGCGGCGATGACCGAGAGATAGAGCCACGTGTGCTTGTCCCATGCGCGTTTGCCGCGTCGCCAGTCGTGGCCGGGCAGCCGGAATGATGTCGTACGGGTCGAGAGAGCCATCGTCGCCTCCTGGGGAACGTCACTGTTCGTCGGCCCTCGCGTCGCGGAAGGCCTCCCTCAGCATCACGCCGGCCGTCGGTCGGGCCGGGGTTGCGGTCGTATTGGTCTCGGGATCCCGCCCGGACTTCTGGCACGCTGGGAGGGCTATGACTCACCGACGAGGATCGACCAGTGCGGCATCGCGCGTGTTCGCCGCCCTGGTCGCCGTGGGGCTCGTGGCAGCCCTGCTGACGGCCGTCCTCCTCGTCCTCGACGCCCAGCGCGCCACGCGCGCCGAAGCCGAACGCGTCACCAAGGCCGTGTCGGAGACGCTCGCCGCCATGCCGGAGGTCCGTCGCGGCCTCGCCTCGGGCAGCGGAGCGACGGCCGCGCTGCAACCGGTGACCGAGCGCGTGACCTCGGCGGCGGGAGTCGATTTCATCACGGTCATGACCCCCTCCGGTGTCCGCGTGACCCACCGGGACCCCTCGCAGATCGGCAAGCGCTACCTCGGCACGATCCCCGATCGTCCGGAGGAGCGCACGGAGGAGTTCACCGGCACCCTGGGTCCGTCGATCCGGACCATCGCACCCGTGCTCGACGCCGGACGGCTGCTCGGCTGGGTCTCCACCGGGGTGACGGTGCAGAGCATCGGCAGCTCCCTCCTCGGGAGGCTTCCGTTCGCCATCGGCATCGCCCTCGCGGTCATGGGCGCCGGGGTCGCGGCGGCCCTCGTGGTCCGGCGGCTGACGCGCCGGGTGACCGGAGACCTCCCCGCTCGCGACGTCCGCGACGCGGTCTCGTCGTACGAGTCGATCCGGACGCTGGGGGAGGCGCTCCGCGCGCAGTCGCACGAGCACGGGAACCGCATGCACACCGCAGTCGCACTCATCGAGCTCGGTCGCACCGAGGAGGCGATCGACATCCTCACTCAGACCTCGCAGCAGAACCAGGCGCTGGTGGATCAGGTCACCGCCGCGCGCGCCGGGGACCCGACCGTCGGAGCGCTCCTCCTCGGCAAGGCGGCACAAGCCGCTGAGCGCGGTGTGGAGTGGGAGGCGCGGCTCGACCCAGGGGTTCCCCGCTCGCCGCTCTCGCCCGTCGACGCCGTCTCGGTCGTCGGCAACCTGATCGACAACGCGCTCGACGCGGCCGCAGCGGGACCGGAGCCGCGCTGGGTCAGGTTCGACCTGTCGGCCGGCGAGGCGGGCACGGTGGTCATCTCCGTCGCCGACAGCGGGAGGGGCGTCCCCGACGCTCTGAAGGACCGCGTGTTCGATCGGGGTTTCTCCACCAAGCCCGCCGACACGGTCGGCCGCGGCGTAGGCCTCCCGCTCGTGCGCGCCATCGTGGAGGCGGCGGGCGGCTCGGTCACCCTGTCCTCGGCTCCGACGACGTTCCGGGTCACGCTGCCCGGCCGGAGCGGCGCATGATCGGCGTGCTCCTCGTCGATGACGAGGCACTGACCCTCGAACTCCACCGGCGGTACGTCGAGCGCGTGGGGGGCTTCCGAGTCGTCGCAGAGTGCGCGAGCGCGCGAGCAGCCCTCACGGCACTCCTGGAGGCGCCTCCGGCGCGGCGGATCGATCTGGTGCTCCTCGACATGACGATGCCCGACGGGACCGGCCTCGACGTCCTCAGGCACCTTCGCGCCCGCGCCTCCGACGTCGACGTGATCGCCATCACAGCTGTGCGCGACGCCGAGATCGTCCACCAGATGGCCGCCCTCGGAGTCGTCCAGTACCTCGTCAAGCCGTTCTCCTTCGCCGTCTTCCGGGAACGGCTCGAGCAGTACCGCCAGTACCGGGAACGATCCGGCTCGACCGCCGGGGCACCGACGCAGGAGGAGATCGACGCTCTCCTCGGGGCTCGACGCCCCGCCGTCACCCTCTCCCTCCCGAAGGGACTGGCACCGGCCACGCTCGATCGCATCCGCGAGACGGTGCGGGAGCGCGGTGGGCTGTCCGCGTCCGAGGTAGCAGCACTGCTCGGCATGTCGCGAGTGGCCGCGCGCCGGTACCTCGAGTACCTGGCTGACGCCGGGCGCGTAACCCGTGAGCCCCGTTACGGCGCACCGGGGCGCCCCGAGACGGAGTACCGCTGGCGCTGAGGGCTGATCGCGGCCCGGCGCCTACGCGCTCAGGCGCGGGTAGTCGGTGTATCCCTCGGCGCCGGACCCGTAGAACGTCGCCGGGTCGGGCTGGTTCTCCGGGTGCGCACCCTTCCAGCGCTCGACGAGGTCGGGATTCGCGATGGCGAGACGGCCGACGGCCACAGCATCCGCGTGCGCATTCTCGACCAGCGTGATGGCCTCGTCGCGCGTGGTGACCGTACCGAATCCACTGTTCACGATGAACGCGCCGCCGAAGCGCTCGCGAAGGTCCTGAACCAGTGCACCGGTGGGGTCGCTGTGCAGCACGCTCACGTAGGCGAGGCCGAGCGGCGCGAGTCCGTCGACCACGGCCTCGTAGGTGGCGGTGGCATCGGCGACGTCGGTCTCGAACACATCCTGGATGTTGTGCATCGGCGACAGGCGGATGCCCACGCGTCCGGCGCCCACGGCCTCGGCGATCGCTGTGGTCACCTCGACGACGAAGCGGGCGCGAGCCTCCGGGCTTCCGCCGTACTGGTCGTCGCGGACGTTGGACACCGGCGAGAGGAACTGGTGGAGGAGGTAGCCGTTGGCGCTGTGCACCTCCACTCCATCGAGTCCCGCGGCGATGGCGTTCTTCGCGGCCGTCACGAACTCGTCGCGGACGGTCGCGAGCTCCTCCGTGGTGAGGGCGTGCGGGACGGGGTAGGCGACCTTACCGGTGGCGGTGTGCGTCTCCCCGTCGATCGCGACGGCACTCGGGGCGACGATGCGGTCCGTCCCGGTGATCTGGGGATGCGAGACGCGGCCGCTGTGCATGAGCTGCATGACGATGCGGCCGCCCTGGGCGTGCACCGCGTCGGCGACGGCGCGCCAGCCGGCGATCTGCTCCTCCGTGACGATGCCCGGCTGTCCGGGGTACGCGCGCGACTCGTGACTCGGGTAGGTGCCCTCGGAGATGATCAGGCCCACGCTGGCTCGCTGCGCGTAGTGCTCCGCCACCATCGGCCCCGGAACGCCGGCTTCGCCCGACCGCATGCGGGTGAGCGGCGCCATGACGACACGGTTGGGAAGGTGGAGGTCTCCGAGCGAGACCGGAGAGAACAGATCCATCGAGGGCATGCCTTTCGGTTGTGGGACGCGATCGGGCCAGTCGGAGCGCGGTCGACGCGCTCATGCAGAGTGGCCCCTGAGGGCGAACAGCCCCGGGCTCCGGCCTATTCCGAACCGTTCAGCGCGATCATGCTCATCCTGCGAGCGATGCCGTGTGGTACCAACAGGCACCGGAAAGGTGGGTCAGGCTCCCGGTGTCGGCGCTATCGCGGGACTCGTCCGGCGGCTGCTCCCATTACAGACTGCCCGCCGGCGTCGTCGCCTTTGGGGTTGGCCAGCGTGGTGGAGCATGCTCGCAAGGATCGGTCTCAATCAATCGGGGGAGCGGACCATCCGTTCGATCGTGTTCCAGTTCCGGGTAGTGACGCCAACCTTCGTAGCCTTCTCGATCAGAGGGCCTGCAGTCCCGGGTCGCCCACCGACGAGCCTGGTGGTGCTGAACACGTCTGCTCCTACTGCGGCGAACACGGTGACGTCCTGGCGCCTGCCCACCACCGGAAGCTGTCCATTCCAGGGGCGTTCGGATGGAAGGAACGTCACACACCTCTCGTGGACAGCCGTGGAGTCGACGCCGGCGAACGGCCCCGATTCCACGAGATCAGCGAGATGCTCGACCGTGCGAATGAAGATCGGCTCCCTGCGGCCCAGCACCTTCTCGATGCAATCTTCCACTCGCGACGCGAACGTCGCGTCTAAGGGATCCGCGATCTCAAACGTCACGTTCCCGGTCGTGAGGTAGGAACGCGTGCCCGTGGCTCCGGCCTCGTCGAAAGCGCGCAGCAAGACGTCACGAGTGAGGCCATTGCGCCCCACCATGATGTTCCGGACAAACCCGGCAGCACGACCCATACCATCAGCATGCCAGCAGCCGGGCGGGCTCCCCAGTTCTATGTGGCGCGGGAGTCCCGAGACGGGGCGAGGTCCGAAAAACCGTTGCGCCGCAAAGCAAGCGCGACGATGCCAGCAGTTAGCTGGACGGCTGATTCCCATGTACCTGTCCCGCAAAAGGCCCGGTGAAGGGGCGTCAAACGCTACAGATGCGCGACTCGCCATAAGGTCGCGAGCGCTCTTCATCGGTCGATGCAGCACGAGGTCGGGCGACAGAACCCGCCGCTTAGATTGTCCACGACACGAAAAGAGACAAACTTCGTGGCGGGGAGACAATCTACGGCGACGGTCGACATCAGCGCATCGAGTAGTTGATGATCAACCCGAGCGTGGAGAAGAACAGCCAAACGTCGATGGCGACGAACGCGATCGACAGGGTCGCGATTCCGAGCACCACCACTATGAGTTCTGCGATCCGTGCCGACCAGGACCGGCCGGTCAGCGTCGCTTGGCGGAGCGCTTGCGCGCGGAGCATCCTCCCGGAGGTGGCGAACGGTAGCGCCATCGCGATCAGGAGCAGACCCCACTGCCAGCGGCCGTCCCCGCAGAACAAGAGAATGATCCCGGTAACCGCGAACGCTGCGCCGATGAAGAGTTGCCCGTGCCCTGCCCACCAGATTGCGCGCGGGAAGTTCTGCAGCTCTGGGGGCGGGGTGCGCCGCCACCAGCGGACAGGCTTCGCTGTCGTGTCGGTCATCGTCGCACCCATCGGATGACTAAGAGCCCGGCGCGGGAGAGGCGCACCCAGTAGGCCACATTTGCGATGAGCAGGACTGGCATCCCCAGACCGGACGCCCACACGCGGGACGGCTCCGGCAGCAGGTTGAGCGCTGCCATCACTGCGCAGAAGAGGTACCCGAACACGGCGACGCCTGTGACACCGACGGTCATATCCCGGCGCTGAGCGGTTTCGTCCTCGCGCGGCTCAGCCACCCGGAGAAGCAGCGTCACTAGCCTCCGGCGGAAGACCAGGATCAGCGTGGTCACCAGGAGCAGCCAGATGATGTTCAGGAACGGGAAGCCGGCGCCGCTCATTGCGTGGCTCCGGTGGGCCGCGCGTTGATGATGGCGCGGGGTTCGTCCGGCCAGCCGAGCCATCCGCGGACGTCCATTTCGTATCGAGTTCCGAGGCGGAGCGAGCGTCCGAGCGTTTCCGCTTCCTGCTCGTCGAGCCCGCCGCCGCCTCCGGTGACTTGCAGGTGGCCGCAGGTGGTGGTGTCGATGTCGTAGACGGTGCCGAGGTACCCGGACTTGCCGTACGTGTCGTGGTGGCTGTTGCCGGTGATGACGCACACCAGATCCGACCGCGTGCCCCACCAGATGTTCGATGCGATGGCGTCCGCGGTGAGCCCGACGAAGGTCAGGCCGAGGCAGGTGAGGGCGAAGATCATCGTGATCATGCTGAGCTTCCGACCCACGGTTTCGTGTTCCGACCGGACCAGCGTCCTCCAGGCAACGACGCCTCGAACTGCTCGGGTGTCCGCTTGTCCAACGGCACCGTCTCGAACCCGGTCTGCAACCGGTCCGCGAGCGACTTACGAGGCATCCGCTTCTCCTAGCACCGAGTGGTGCCGCCCATTCCGTTAGAGGTCTGACAGCCCACTGCTCCGCCGCTGCCGCCGACACTTCCTCCACCCACGTTCCCGCCGAGGGGCGGGCGCGAGGAAGGCGCTCCGCCTTGTGACGATTCTCCGGAGGATCCCGACTGGGACGACCCTGACCCCGACGACCCAGACGAGGAGCGTGACGCGGCCGCGTCGCGGGCGGCTTGCTCCGCCGCGGCTTGCTGTGCGGCTTCTGCTGCAGCTTGTGCCACGGCGGCGGCCTGCGATTCCCCGACGCTCTTTCCTTTGGCGACGTAGTCGGTGAGCGCGGCGATCAGCGCGGACGCATCCGGCGTTTTCGCGCCGCTGGCGCTGTTGACGGTCGTGGCCTGCGCTGCGAACGCATCCCGGACAGCTGCGTCGGCGAGCGGCCCCGCGGCGAGCACCGCCGCAGACGCGGTCCCTGCGCTCATCCCGACGCTGCTCAACGCGGCCGTGACCGCGTCAGATTGACCGGACAGGAGAGTGTCAGAGGTCCTGTTGCGGAGCGCGAGGTCCTGGTTACGGGCCAGCTCGGTCCTCGCAGCCTTCACCGCCGCCTCCACCGCGCCGAGCGACTCATCCTTGGGCTTCGCGGGCCCGGCTGTCAGGACCGCAATGTCCTTGCGCGCCGCGGTTCCCGCAAGCTGTTCCACCGCGCCGGACAGGTTCTTCCGTGACTGCTCGTCCACGAGACCGGTCACCGCGTCGACGAGCGGGCGGACCGATCCGACCAGCTTCGAAGCGGACGCCCGGTCAGCGGTCAACAACTTCACAACTGCCTGGTCGGTACGGTACGAGGCCGCCAACGATGAGTTCACCGACGCGAGCTGCTGCTGTGCCTGTCCGGTCGCGTACGCGATACTGCCCCACACACCGGCACCAGCCAGAACGAGCGCGCCAGCCGCGGCCGACGCGGCCACGACCCTCGTCTTACGCTTCATGAAGGGCCTCCGGGTGCGGTGGGGATACGGACGGGGCGATGCGATAGTGCTCCGGGGTCGTCCCAGCGCTCCTCAAAGTCGCTTAACCGGGGCCCCTTCCCGTAGAACACCCTGTCCGCGGTACTGATTGGAGCGGTCCAACCGCCCGCGGATGGGTACCCCCAGATCAGGGTGCGCCGGCCTGAAAGGAGTGCGTGGTCCGTTCGCGTTTGCTGCGACACGGGACTGCGTCTGCCAAAGCGCGGCTCTCCAGGAGGTCAGGACCGGATACCCTCCTGTCATGCCGGATCTCGACACCGCGGAATGGCCGCCTGCCCCGATCCGCACCGAGCGCCTGCTCCTGCGCGCATCGAAGGTGTCGGACCGTGCGCCCATGATCGAGTTGCGCAGCGCGCCAGAAGCGCACGAATTCCTCGGAGGCCCGCACTCTCGCGCTGAGCTGGACCGAGTCATGCCTGAGATCCCGGGGAACCGGCCCGGCTTCTTTGTCATCGAACGTGACGACGCCTTCGCTGGCTTCGTCACGATCGAGCCGCGTGACGCTGCGCGCCCGGGGCGTATCCGTGCCGGTGCACCGGTGGCTGAGCTCGCCTACATGCTGCTGCCTTCAGCGTGGGGCCACGGTTACGCGACGGAGGCTTGCGCAGCCGTGATGAAGTGGTTCGTGTCGGAGTTCCCCGGGGAACCGCTAGTCGTGTCGACTCAGGTCGCGAACGCCGCGTCGATGCGTGTCGCTGTGAAGCTCGGGTTCGCGGAGGTCGAGCGCCATGAAGAATGGGGCGCTGAGCAGTGGTTTGGGGGTTGGGTTCCGGCGGCGCCGCGTTAGCTCGTGAGTTGACGCCGCGACGAGCGAGCGCATCGGCGGCAGCCCGCTGCCGAACCGCTGTCTGCCGGTTCGCTACCTCGCCGTCGCCGATGCGTTACTCCGGGTGTCGTCGTGTCGGCAGCTCGACACAGCCCGGGACTGCGTGGGACCTCGCCAGTCGCCGGCGAAAGCTCCGGCTAGGTGTCGTGAGCCTCGATGCTCTGGAAAGGATCGCCGGGTAGATGAGTGCGCTGAAGGGTCTCGCTCAACGACCGCCGAGTGACTGGGCATTATTACAGGCTCGTGTGCGCCCGGACCTGGCGGAAACGCTTAAGGCCGCCGCCCGGGCGAGCGGCAGGAGCTACTCGGCCCACCTTGAGTCGCTGCTCGAGAAGATCCGGGCCGACGCTGGGGGCAAAATGCCGATCCTGCGTTCAGACATCGAGGACGGCGACAGACCATCGATTGCGACGGTATCGGACGCTACGTCCACGAGCTCGAGCCCGGAGGATCACTGAGCTCTGTCCGGAACCCGGCGCGGCCGGTCAAATCCTTGAAGCTATTCTCCGACCTGGCGGCGCATCGCCACGGCCCGCCGTCGAACCGCAATCTGACGGTTCGGCACACGCGCCGCCGGCGATGCAGCGCGCATAGTCACCCCACAGCCCTCGGGTGCCGACCGACCGTTCCGCGTACCGCTCGCCGCCGATGCGCCTCCGCAGTCACATCACCGACCGCTCGCGATCACAGCACCCCGTCATGTCACCGGCCGCTCGTACGCTCGCAACCGTGACCCACCACCCCGCACCTTTAACCGACGACGTGATCGCGGAGCTCGTGTCGCAACGCCCCGACACCGAGTCGTTCGGCGAGGCGGTCGCGCATGTCGCCTACTGGTTTCTAGTGGAGATGCAGGAACGTGGCGCGTCGAGTGCTGAGACGGCAGCCGCGATCCGGAGACTCGCGGAGTGGAAGCGGGCGCGATTGGCGGAACTGTCCGCGGTGGTCGATTAGGACACCGGTCAGCCCTCCTAAGATCTGACAGCGTCAAAGAGACCGGACAGTGATAAGTCGGCGACGCCTCCCCGCAGAGCTACCGAGACCACGGTCACTCGTTCCACCACGATTCGTCACCCTCGACCCAGGAATGGGTCGCGGCCATCGTCTGCCCCTTCACACTCGCCCGCGAGGGCATTAGGGACACCCCCTAGACGGGATCGCCGCCCGTCCCAACAAGGTCCCAGACCTTGCAGTCCCCTTACCACCAGCGAGCGCTGCTGGTGACCGGGCTCAGCGGTTCCCTGACCCTAGGGGCCCAGCGGGGAGGCGCCACAGCGCATCGCTACACTGCCGTCATGGTCAACGGAGTGCTTACGTTGATGCTGGAGGATGTCGGCTGGCACCAGCGTCGCGCGCGTTGGCTGACGGTCGCTGCATTCATCGCCCTCGGCGCCGGCATCGTCCCCATGATCCGCCTCGTGGTCGGCTTGAGTTCTTCCCCGACGGCGGAGGATCCGTGGGGTCCGCTCGACGCGTTCGTGATCCTCGCGGGGGTGCTTCTGTGGGCGGCGACCATCGTCTGCTTCTCTGCGTCGCGGCGTCACACCCGCGTGGCGGCGGCACTGGCAGTGCGGCAGCTTGTGGAGGAGCACGGCGCCAGGGTGCGTCTCGCGCGAGTTGCAGAGGAAGCTGCGAGCCCAGCCCGCCTCGGACGCGTGGTGGAGCAACGCGGATGGCGTGTGATCCCGGTCGACGAGTTGGAAGAGCGCGATCGGCTTGCGCAGCTGTTCATCGCCGCCCGCAGTCGGCCGGGGACACGTCGCGAACGTGTCGATCGATTCGGGCGCCACGTCGCGTCGCGATATGCCCGCGTCGTCTTCGTGCGGAGCCTCACTCTTGGAGCGCTCATTGCGGTGTCTGCCGTCGCGGGGACGGCCGGAGTGGCCGCGATAATCGCAGGCGGCTCCGCGAGGCATGCGACGGTGACGACCGCGGTGGTGATCATCTTCACTGTGATAGCCGTGTCGCCGATCGTCGGTGTGCTGCTGCGGCGAAGCCCTGCCGGCCTCCTTCACCGCGGGGGAAGGGCCATCGCTCACTTCCTCGCAAGAGAGCGTGTCTCACTTGGTGGTGAATCTGAAGTCAGCGGCGATCCTCGGTTCGCTGCTCCTCGGGCTCATTTCCTTTCCCTTCGGCTTTGCCGCGATCGGCCTCAACAACGGCCGATCGCTGGGAATCGCGGCGCTCGGCATCCTTGCAATCGCGGCCACGCTCTCGGCCCTGCTGATACTCACGGCCTTCCCGATCAATCCTTGTCTTGGCCATATCACTTGCGGCGGCTGAAGGCGACGAGGCCTCTAGGCACTCTGCACCGTCGGGGATCCGTCAACGGACGTTCCGCTGTCTAATGGCTACCCAGAGGGATCTCGTCTGGGCGAACGGGGCGGACCCGAGGAATGAGTCGCTCCTCGACGGCACCGAACCGCTCAAAGTTCGCCCGCGCTTGCGTCAAACTAGGCTCGTTTGCTCCACCTGCGAAGGTCGGATCGTCATTCTGAACGGCGTCATTTTCCCAGAAGCAGACAGGACAGATTTCATAGCTGCCGTTCTTAGGGTCGTCCAGGGTTAGATAACCGCAGCACGGACAGGGGTACTTCATTTGCCCAGACTGCCCGCCGGCCACCCTCGCGCACAATCCGCTGCACGCAGAACCATCCTTCACCGCGAACGGAGCAGTCCTCCCGGGGCACCGGGTGATCCGCCAGTCAGGGTATTGAGGTCGGCCAGCGGTCGCTGAGCCAGTCGTGCCACGTTTCCGCGCCATTAGGGGGTGGTGGGGTCCAGGACCCGGAGAGTTCGTCGCGCTCAGGCGCCTGGAACGCGGCCCGCCAGTTCTCCAATGCATCACGGTCCATCTCCCAGGTGTCCCCGGGGGCCTCACGCCACCGTTGTGTCACGCGAGCCAACTGTGTTTCCGGATCAACATCGAGGAAGACGGTTTGGGCCGTAGCGCCGAGAGAGGCCGCGAGCCAATGCAGTGCGGCGCGTTCGTCGCGTCCCCAGAGGCCGAAGTCGAGGATAACGTTCGTGCCCCGCTGCAGTGCTTGGGTCGCGACCCAGATCAGCCGGCCCTCAAGCACATCACGCCGGCCGTCGACATCGGAGAGACCAAACAACGGCATCATCCATTCGTCCGGGCTCAACCGCATCGCGCCGCTTTCGTGCTCGAGTTCTCGCGCGCGGGTCGACTTGCCGCTGCCGGGGAGTCCGACCATCAAAAACAGAGTCGGCTTAGTCATAACGTCAGCGTAAAGATGCCGCGGTCCCATCGCCGAGCGGCATGCGCGTCGCCCTGGTTTAGGAGATCCGTGACTCCAAAAGCTGGTGGTTAGGGTTGGGAAATGCGAATCCGAGCCGTGGCGGTCGTCTTCGCCGGTGATGACGTTCTCTTGATCAACCGGCGAAAGGGCGGCCGCACCTACAGCGTCCTCCCTGGCGGTGCCGTCGAGCAAGGCGAGAGCCTCGCCGAGGCGTGCGTACGGGAACTGCGCGAGGAGACCGGCCTTCAGGGGCGCGATGCGGAGCTGATCGATGTCCCCGTCGATCTCGAAACGCCGGCGTTCTACTTTCGCGTGCACGTTGACTCACGCGAGTTGAAGCTCGGTGAGCCCGAAGCCAGCAGAGCATCCGAGACAAACACCTATGCGCCGGCGTGGATCCCGTTCTCCCAAACCGGTCTCCGCAACCTCGTCCCTACGGAGGCTCGCGTGGCGACCATGGCCGTCGCACACCGGAATACCCGCCGTGCGTAACAGGATCCCTGTAACGGACGCCCCAAGATTTGGATCGCGCTCGCCTCGGCCACCGCAGTCTGCCGGAACGCTGCCTCACGGACGAGTGCCTACTCCGTTTCCATCGATTGGCGTCGCGCGGTCACCATAGCGCCCAAGGTGGGCCGCAGCAGCTGTCGGAGGTAGGCCATGACGATCGAAGCACCGATGAGGACGATGCCGAGTGTGGGCAGGATGGCTCCGAGCACGCGGACAAGGATCTCCACGAAAGAGAGCAGGCCATTACTTACTCCCCCCGCCGAGTTGCTGGAGTCGACGAGGTAGTAGCTGAGGCTCGGGACAAAGATCACGAGCAGCGCTCCGACAACGGCCAGGCCGACGCCCCACCAGAGGACGACGTTGGGTCGAAGCTTGGACGAGTTCATCGTTCGGTTTCCTCCTAGTTGGAAGCCGGCTCGCCATTTCTTCGGCGAGCCGGCTCCTTTCACCCTATGTGGGTCAGGCGCGCCAAAGGTATGCAGCCCCGGTTACGCCGGACAGCGAGAATCCCTGCATCTGGGTGTAGGCCAACACGTTGCCCCACGGAACGCTGTAGTCCCCACCGGAGCAGCCTGTCGAGTACCAGGCTGCCGCGTGACTGGAGTTGTAGCCCCGCCCGTTGGTGCACAGCTCGACGTCCGAACCGTTCTCCCAGTGGTACTGATCGCAGAAACGCTGCTCACGCGAGACCGATCATAGGGGCGAAGGCAGTGTCGCGTGCGTGTCCGTGCCGACTCCTCCGAGGCGCGACGGGCGCGGCCGGCGTGAGCGATGCCTGAAAATTGTCTGCCCGAAGGCGGGTCGAGGCCCGAAACGCCGTTGCGCCGCAAAGCAAGCGCGACGATGCCAGCAGTTAGCTGGACTGCTGATTCCCGTATACCTGTCCCGCAAAAGGGCCCGGTGAAGCGGCGTCAAACGCTACAGATGCGCCACTCGCCATAAGACGGACTTCCGGCTCGACCCGCGACCTTCCTTGTCCGTGATCGGAAGTGTCGCGAGCTCTCTTCATCGGTCGATGCAGCGTGAAGTCGGGCGACAGAACCCGCCACTTACATTGTCCACGACACGAAAAGAGACAAACTTCGTGGCGGGGAGACAATCTACGGCGACGGTCGGCACCCGGTTCTTAGATCGGCGCCATGTCGGCGAAGCGCGAGTACATGCCCTGGAACGCCACGGTGACGGTCTTCGTCGGGCCGTTGCGGTGCTTGGCGACGATGAGGTCGGCCTCGCCGGCCCGGGGGTTGTCCTTCTCGTAGGCGGACTCGCGGTGGAGGAGGATCACGACGTCGGCGTCCTGCTCGATCGAGCCGGACTCGCGGAGGTCGCTCAGGGCGGGCAGCTTGTCGGCGCGCTGCTCCGGACCGCGGTTCAGCTGCGACAGCGCGATGACCGGTACCTGGAGCTCCTTGGCGAGGAGCTTTAGCGCGCGCGAGAACTCGCTGACCTCCTGCTGGCGGCTCTCGACGCGCTTGCCGCTCGTCATGAGCTGGAGGTAGTCGATGATGACCATCTTGAGTCCGACCCGCTGCTTCAACCGCCGGCACTTCGCGCGGATCTCGACGAGCGTCATGTTGGGGCTGTCGTCGATGTAGAGCGGCGCGTCGTTGATGCGGCCGCGCGTGGAGGCGATCGTCGTCCAGTCGCGGTTGTCCACGGTTCCCTTGCGCATGTTCTGGAGCGGGACGGACGCCTCCGCCGAGAGGAGGCGCATGGCGATCTCGCTGCGCCCCATCTCGAGCGAGAAGAAGATGGTCGGCATGTCGTGCTTGATCGCTGCCGCCCGGGCGAAGTCGAGCGCGAGGGTCGACTTTCCGAGCGCAGGACGCGCCGCGACGATGACCATCTGGCCCGGGTGGAGGCCGTTCGTGAGCTCGTCCAGCTCGACGAACCCGGTGGGGACGCCCGTCATCGAGCCGTCCTTGTGCTTCGCCGCCTCGATCTCGTCGATGGCGACCGTCACGGCCTCGGTCAGGGGGACGTAGTCCTCGGTCTCCTGGCTGCCCGTCACCGAGTAGATCTCGGCCTGGGCGTTGTTCACGAGGTCCAGAACCTCGCCCTCGGCCTTGTAGCCCATCTGCGTGATGCGGGTGCCGGCCTCGACCAGACGCCGGAGGAGCGCCTTCTCCGCGACGATGCTCGCGTAGTAGCCCGCGTTCGCTGCGGTCGGCACGAGGCTCGTCAGGGTGTGGAGGTACTCGGCACCGCCCGCGCGGGAGAGCTCACCCAGCTTCGTCAGCTCGTCGGTCACCGTGATGACGTCGGTCGGCTCGCCGTGGGAGTACAGCGACAGGATCGCGTCGTAGATGATCTCGTGCTTCGGGATGTAGAAGTCCGTGCCGCGGACGACCTCGACGACATCGGCGACAGCGTCCTTGCTGAGCAGCATGCCGCCCAGTGCGCTCTGCTCGGCGAGGAGGTCATGCGGCGGGGTGCGCTCGGGGTTGCGGGAATCGCCCGGCTCGCGGGTGTCGGCGAGGCCGATGTGGGCGATGGACACGCGTTCTCCTCACGTTCTCGGGCGGGGTCCGCCGTCTGGTGTTCGTCGTGGTGCTGTCGCGTCTACGGACAGGCTCGCACCTGAGCGCGGGCATGGCCGTGCGACATCCCGCCGGGGGTCTTTCCACTGCCGTGGGCGGACCCTTCCGTCGGGTTCGATGGTGCGGGCGACCACCGACATCGCCGGTGATCCGGAGGCCGTCCGTCGACCTCGCTCCACCCTAGGGAGCAGCGGTCCGACGCCACAACTCGGCCTGTGGATAACTATGTGGAGAGAATGCGCGAAACGCCGCGGGCGCTGTGCAGAAGATGTGGGGAAAACTGTGGACAACCAGAAAGTTTTGGTGCATTAAGCGGCTCTGAACAGGCTTTTTACTTTCCCCACCCTGTGTGTAAAAAGTTCCTTCAAGCCTGTGTTGACGGTTCTACGGACACGCCCGGGACCTGTGCACAAATCTGAGGAAAACGATCCTTAACGCGGTGTAGCGGCGGGAGGCATCCCGCCGCTACACTTGCGTCTATTTTGCCCGGAGGCGCCGCCTACTTCGCGGCGACCACCTGGAGGCTGATGACGGCCGAGAGGTCGTCGTGCAGTCGCACGGTCGCCTCGTGGTCGCCGACCACCTTGATGGGGTTGGGGAGCTCGATCTTGCGCTTGTCGAGCTCGCCGATGCCCGCCGCCTTGACGGCGTCGGCCACGTCGGCCGGCTTGACCGAACCGAACAGGCGGCCCTCGCGGCCGGCCTTGACCGTCAGCTTGACGCGGGCGGCCTCGAGCTTCGCCTTGAGGTCCTGGGCGGCCTCGACGGTGTGCAGCTCGCGAGCGGCGCGTGCCGCCTTGATCTGCTCGACCTGCTTCTCGCCACCGCGGGTCCACGTGATCGCGAAGCCCTGGGGGACGAGGTAGTTGCGGGCGTAGCCGTTCTTGACGTCGACGACGTCACCGGCCGAGCCGAGGCCGGTGACCTCGTGCGTGAGAATGACCTTGGACATGCTGCTTCTCCTTAACGGCCAGAGCCGGCGTAGGGGAGAAGGGCCATCTCGCGCGCGTTCTTGACGGCGCGGGCGATCAGGCGCTGCTCCTGGACGGAGACACCGGTGATGCGGCGGGCGCGGATCTTTCCACGCTCCGAGATGAACTTCCGCAGGGTGGCGACGTCCTTGTAATCGATGACTCCGACGCGAACGGACTTCGCGGGAGCGGCGTTCTTGCCGTCCTTGCCCTTGCGGATCGGCTTGCGGCGGTCGCCGCTCGACTTTCCAGCCATGGTTTCCTTTGCTTTCCGCCCGGCGCGGCAGGGCCGCGGGGCTGATGTACTGTGGCCCCCTCGTCAGGAGGGGGTGGTGTTCAGAAGGGGGTCTCGTCGTTGTAGGAGCCCGGCGTGTTCCACACGTCGGCGCCCGACGACGGGTCGGCGGGGGCCGAAGCCGCCCAGGGCTCCTCGACGGCGGGTGCGCCGCCGAATCCGCCCGGCCCTCGCGAGGAGGACTGCGCGCGGGTCACCTGAGCGGTGGCGTAGCGCAGCGACGGCCCGATCTCGTCGATCTCGAGCTCGATGCTGGTGCGCTTCTCGCCTTCCTTCGTCTCGTAGGAACGCTGCTTCAAGCGGCCCTGCGCGATGACGCGCGACCCCTTCGTCAGCGAGCCGGCGACGTGCTCGGCGAACTCGCGCCACACGCTCGCGCGGAGGAACAGAGCCTCGCCGTCCTTCCACTCGTTCGCCTGACGGTCGAACGTGCGCGGAGTCGACGCGATCGTGAAGTTCGCGACGGCCAGCCCGTTCTGCGTGTAACGCAGCTCGGGGTCGGCCGTGAGGTTGCCCACGACGGTGATGACGGTCTCCCCGGCCATGGGACTAGGCGCCGGCCTTCTCGGCGGTGGCGGCCTTGCGGGCGGCCTTGTCGTCGGCGCGCTTCTGAGCGGCGGCGACCTGGGCGATCGCCTCCTCGGCACGGAGCACCTTGGTGCGCATGACGGCCTCGCTGAGCTTCAGCTGGCGGTCGAGCTCCTTGGTGGTGTCGCCGTTGGCCGTGAGCTGCACGACGGCGTAGATGCCTTCGGACTTCTTGTTGATCTCGTAGGCCAGGCGACGGCGTCCCCAGATGTCGACGTTGTCGATCGTCCCGCCGTCGTTGCGGACGACGTTGAGGAACTTGTCAAGGCTGGGAGCAACGGTGCGCTCATCGATCTCGGGATCGAGGATGACCATCAGCTCGTACTGATGCATGACTAACCCACCTCCTCTGGTCTCAGCGGCTGCAGACGTTCTGCAGCAGGAGGGTTGTACATCGGTCGCCACGTGGGCAGGATTCTGCCCGGGCAACTTGTCAAGGGTAACGGATCGGCGGGCGGGGCGCCAGCCGGGCCGGGCGGGGGCGATGCGGGAGGTGGCGGTCATGCTGCCAGCCTCGCCGGCGCAGGATCACCGACGGGGGCAGCGCCGGCATCCGTGGAGGACCGGGGCGCTCCAGCGGGCTGTGGAGGAGCGTCTCAGCGCGACCGCCACCACTCCAGCAGCCGGGCCGTCGCCTCCTCGCTGCCGAGCGGTCCCTCGTCGAGCCGGAGCTCCATGAGGAACGCCATCGCCTTCCCCACCTCCGGACCGGGCTTGAGGTCGAGCAGCCGCATGACCTCCACGCCATCGAGGTCGGGCCGGACGGAGGCGAGCTCCTCCTGCTCGGCGAGCTCGGCGATGCGCTGCTCGAGGTCGTCGTAGGCGAACGCGAGACGGTCGGCCTTCCGCCGGTTGCGGGTCGTCACATCGGCGCGCGTCAGCATGTGGAGGCGCTCGAGCTCGGGCCCCGCGTCGCGGACGTAGCGACGGACCGCCGAGTCCGTCCACTTGGCGTCCGCGTAGCCGAAGAAGCGGAGGTGGAGCTCGATCAGCCGGGCCACCGCGTCGATCGTCGCCTTGTCGAACCGCAGCGCGGTCAGCCGCTTCTTGGCCAGCTTGGCGCCGACGATGTCGTGGTGGTGGAAGCTGACCGCCCCTCCGGGCTCGAACCGCCGCGTCGCGGGCTTCCCGATGTCGTGCAGGATCGCCGCGAGGCGCAGGACCAGATCCGGGCCGGTCCCGGGGTGACGCTCCTTCTCGTACCCGATGGCCTGCTCCAGCACCGTGAGGCTGTGCTGGTAGACGTCCTTGTGGTGGTGGTGCTCGTCCGCCTCCAGCCGCAGGGCCGGGATCTCGGGGATGACCTGGTCGGCCAGTCCCGTGCTCACGAGCAGTTCCAGCCCCGGCCGGGGATCGTCGGAGGTGAGCAGCTTGGAGAGCTCGTCCCGGATGCGCTCCGCGCTGACGATCTCGATGCGGTCGGCCATCGCGGCCATCGCCTCCCGCGTCTCGTCGTCGACGTCGAAGCCGAGCTGGGCGACGAATCGTGCGGCACGAAGCATCCTCAGCGGATCGTCGCCGAACGAGACCTGCGGCGTGGAGGGCGTGGTGATCGTGCGCGCCAGGAGGTGCTCGACGCCTCCCGAAGGATCGACGAGGCGCACCTCGGGGATGCGGAGGGCGAGAGCGTTCACGGTGAAGTCGCGGCGCAGGAGGTCGCCCTCGAGCGTGTCCCCGAACTCGACCTCGGGCTTGCGCGTCGCCCCGTCGTAGTTGTCGCTGCGGTACGTAGTGATCTCGACGGTCTCATCGCCGAAGCGGGCGCCGATGGTGCCGAACGCCCGGCCGATGTCCCACACGGCGTCGGCGATGGGGGAGAGGACGGCCTCAATGGCATCCGGGCGTGCATCCGTCGTGAAGTCCAGATCGTGCACGGGGCGGCCGAGGAGAGCGTCGCGCACCGGACCGCCCACGAGCGCCAGCTCCCAGCCGGCCGCCGAGAACGCCGCCGCGAGCCGGGCGACCGTCGGCGAGTGCGCGAGCTCGCCGAGGCGTTCGAGGGATTCGGCGACGCTCTGCATGGTGACCCAGTTTAACGGTCGCGCTCGCCGGGCTCTCAGGGCCCGGCCCCTAGAATCGTGGGCATGGAGGCCGAGTCGGGATCGCGCGTCGTCGCATGAGCGGACCCGCCCGCACCCTCCGCCGGGGTGCCTCGGTGGCACGCGGCCTGGCGGCCGTGGTCGCCGCTGCCGCCTCCGCAGCCCTCGTGCTCGGGGCCGGCCTCCCGGCGACGGCACGGCCCCTCGCCGCCCCCACCGAGAGCACCCTCACAGCGGCCGGGGGAGCCGCGGTCACGCCCGAGGCGGCCTCGACCGCCCACCCGCTCACCGCCTCCCTGACCGCCCTGAACGCTGGCACCCTCGGCCCCGGTCAGGACCTGGTCGTCGCCGTCACCGTCACAAACGCGAGCCGCGCGCCCTACCACGGAGGCACGGTCTCGCTCTGGCTCGATCCCACAGCCCAGCGGTCGCGAGACGCCCTCACCGCCTGGCTCGCCTCCGACGAGGAGGCCGCGGGCGCGGTCTCCCTCGGTCGGGCCGATCTGCCCCAGCTCGAGACGGGTAGCAGCACCGTGGTCCGCATCACGGCCCCGGCCGCGTCGCTGCCGTTCGGCTCGGTGACCGGCACCGCCGTCTACGGGCTCGGCGCGTCGGTGAAAGCCGGCGACGACTCCACGACGGCTCGGACGTCGCTCGTCTGGTCGCCCGGCGCGACGGACACGCGCTCCAACGTCACGGTGGCGATGCCGATCGTGACCCCGTCGGGGTCGACCGGCCTGCTCTCGGCCGACGAGCTCGCGACGTACACCGCGCCGAACGGCGTCCTGACCCGGGAGCTCGACGGCCTGACGGGGCACAGCACCGTCGCGCTCGGCATCGATCCGATGATCATCGCCTCGATCCGGGCCCTGGGCAACGCGGCTCCTCCCTCGGCCACCGAGTGGCTCCTGCGCCTGAGCGAGCTGCCGAACGACACCTTCCCGCTGAGCTACGCCGACTCCGATCTCACGGGGCAGCTCCAGGCGGGGCTGTCCGCGCCCCTCCAGCCCACGGCCTTCGCCTACGGGCTCGACCCCAAGAACTTCACCCCGGCGCCGACTCCGATCGGCGTCCCACAGCCCGCCGCGCCCGCCCCGGCCACACCGAGCCCGACGCCGACACCGTCGGCGGGTCCGCAGCTGCCGACCCCGCAGACGCTGCTCGCGTGGGACTACACGCTCGACGGGATCGGGTGGCCCGCGGACGGAGCGGTCCGCTCGGCCGACCTCGCACCGCTCGCAGCGGCCGGGCTCACCACGACCATCGTGTCGGGAGGCAACACGAACTCCGCCGAGCTGGCCACGACACCGGATGCGCCCATCGTCTCCGGCAACGACGTCATCCTCGCCTCCGACCAACGGCTCTCCGACTCGCTGCGCCAGGCCGCCGCCGCCCCGAACGACATCGCGTGGAACTCCGCCATGACGGCGCTCAACTCGCAGCTCGCGCTGACGAGCAAAGAGGGAGGCACGCCCCGGCACCTCCTCGTCACCCTCGACCGCTCCTGGCCGTCGAGCGGCACGCAGCTCAAGCGGACGCTCGACGGGCTGCTGGCCTCTCCCTGGACGACGCCGTCCGCCTTCCGCGCCCTCCAGGCGTCGCAGCCGTCGAACGGCCACTCGCTGAAGGACGCCGCCGAGTCGTCGACCCGCGTCGCCATCATCCGCACCCTCCTCGCGGACGAGAAGTCGCTCGGCGACTTCTCCACGGTGCTCGACGACCCGACCACGCTGACCGGCCGCACGCGCAACGACCTGCTCGCCCTGCTCGCCGTATCCTGGCGGAACCCACGCGCCGACTGGTCGGGAGCGGTGACCAAGAGCCGCGTCGCCACGCAGAAGACGCTGGCCTCGATCACCATCCTTCCCACCGACAACGTGAACCTCGTCAGCGCCCAGGGCTCGATCCCGTTCAGCGTCAGCAACACGCTGCCCGACGAGGCGGTCACCGTCGTGCTCACCGCCTCCCCGTCCAACAGCCGGCTCGAGGTCGACCAGTCCAGCAAGAAGCGCATCCTCGCCGACTCGCGGGCGACCGTGCTGGTGCCGGTCAAGGCCAAGGTCGGCAACGGCCAGGTCAATCTCTCCCTCCAGCTCTACAGCCCCACGGGGGTGCGGATCGGCGCGCCGACCATCGTGACGGTGGACGTGCACGCCGACTGGGAGGGGATCGGCGCGCTGATCTTCGGCATCCTCCTGGTGCTCCTCTTCGGCTTCGGAATCGTGCGGAACATCCTCCGGCGGCGCGATCAGCGACGGAAGGCGGGCGAGCCGGAGGAGCCCGCAGAAGGAGGCGATCATGGCTAGTGTCGGCCGAGCCAGCGCCGTGCTGGCCTCCGGGACCCTCGTGTCGCGCGTCCTCGGGTTCGTCAAGGCGTGGCTGCTGGTCCAGGCGATCGGCGCCATCTCGTTCGCCGCCGGTGCCTACGCGACGGCGACCATCATCCCGAACAGCCTCTACGCGATCATCGCGCAGGGCATCCTGAACGCGATCCTCGTCCCCCAGATCGTCCGCGCCTCCGTCAATCCCGACGGCGGCCGCGCCTACATCAACAAGCTCGTGACGCTCGGCATGGTCATCTTCGCGGGCATCGCCCTCATCGCGACGCTCCTGGCCCCCGCCCTGATCGCCCTGTTCGGAGTGCCGCAGGCGCAGCGGGAGCTGGCGACGGCCTTCGCGTACTGGTCCCTCCCGCAGATCTTCTTCCTGGGGCTCTACACGCTCCTCGGGGAGGTGCTGAACGCCCGCAAGTCGTTCGGTCCCTTCACCTGGGCTCCGGTGATGAACAACATCGTGGCGATCATCCTGCTCACGATCTTCATCGTCGCGTTCGGCGCCTTCTCGACCGGAAGCCACCACACCGTGTGGTCGCCGGGGATGGTGGCGCTGCTCGCCGGAGGCGCGACGCTCGGCATCGCGATCCAGGCGCTCATCCTGTTCGTGTTCTGGAGGCGGGTCGGACTCCGGTTCCGCTTCGATTTCGGCTGGAGGGGCGTCCAGCTCGGGACCGCCGGGAAGGCCGCGGGGTGGACCCTCGCGATGCTGATCGCGACGCAGATCGCCGGTCTCGTCGAGACGAACGTCTCGAACTCCGCCGGCCAGGACTATGCGGGCCCGTTCGTCATGCAGAACGCGTGGCTCATCTTCATGCTGCCGCACGGCATCATCGCCGTCTCGATCGTGACCGCGTTCTACACGCGGATGGCCGAGCACGCCCACGTCGGCTCGGTGGCCGGGTTCCGCGACGACTTCTCCCGGGCGGCGCGGTCGATCATGTTCCTGATCGTGTTCTCGTCGGCGACGCTCATCGTCGCGGCATACCCGATCGCGCGGGTGTTCACCTCCGACTACCAGGCGATGGGGCTCGTCCTCATCGCCTACCTCGTCGGCCTCGTCCCCTTCTCTCTCGTGTTCATGGCCCAGCGAGCGTTCTACTCCCTCGGCGACACCCGCACGCCGTTCCTGTTCACGCTGGCGCAGGTGATCGTCATCGTCGTCGGCGTCCTGGGCTGCTTCCTGGTGCCCCCGGGCGTGCGCGCCGCCTCCATCGCTCTCGTCGTCTCGCTCGCGAGCGTCCTCCAGGCCGTGCTCGCGTTCTGGCTCCTGCGCCGCAGGACCGGGGGAGTGGACGGCACCCGGATCGCCGCGTCGCTGTGGCGCTTCGTCCTCGCCGGCCTGGCGGCGATGGTCGCTGGGGGCGGGTTCCTCGTGATCCTCGGCGGGGTGCAGCCGGGGGCCTTCCCGGTGAGCGGACCGATCAGCGCCGTCATCGCCGCCGCCGTGGTCGGCGTCGTCATGCTCGTCGTCTACGTGGGCTTCCTCGCGATCCTGCGCTCGAACGACCTGGAGGCGGGGCTGGCCCCCGTGTTGGACCGGTTCGCGAGGCGATCCTCCCGCTCCCGGTGACACGGAATAGCATCCGCCTAGGATGTGTTCTATCGTTCGGTGCCTCCAGTCGGGGGTGCCGCAGAGACGCAAGGAGTTCCGCCGTGCGGCAGATCATCATCATCGGTTCCGGCCCAGCCGGTTACACCGCAGCCATCTACGCTGCGCGCGCCAATCTGAAGCCGTTGCTGATCGCCTCCTCGGTCGAGGCGGGCGGCGAACTGATGAACACGACCGAGGTCGAGAACTTCCCGGGCTTCCCGGAGGCCGTCATGGGCCCCGACCTCATGTTCAAGATGCAGGCGCAGGCCGAGAAGTTCGGGACCGAGATCGTGCTCGACGACGTCGTCTCCGTCGATCTGACGGGCGACATCAAGAAGGTGACGCTCGGCTCGGGCGCCCAGCACGAGGCCCTGGCCGTGATCTTCGCGACCGGGTCCGCCTACCGCAAGCTCGGCCTGGAGGACGAGGAGCGACTGTCCGGTCACGGCGTCTCGTGGTGCGCCACCTGTGACGGGTTCTTCTTCCGCCAGCGGACCATCGCCGTGGTCGGTGGCGGCGACTCCGCGATGGAGGAGGCCACCTTCCTGACCCGCTTCGCGGACAAGGTCTACGTCATCCACCGCCGCGACTCGCTCCGCGCCTCCAAGATCATGCAGGAGCGCGCCTTCGCGAACGACAAGATCGAGTTCGTCTGGAACTCCGAGGTCGTCGCGATCAACGGCGAGGAGCAGGTGCGGAGTGTGACGCTGCGCAACCTCGAGACCGGCGAGACGAGCGAGCTCGAGCTCCAGGGGCTGTTCATCGCGATCGGCAACGACCCGCGGGTGCACCTCGTCCACGGGCAGCTCGACCTGACGCCGGAGGGGACGATCGCGGTCGCCGGGCGCAGCTCGAAGACCAAGGTCGCCGGGGTGTTCGCCGCGGGCGACGTCATCGACCCGACGTACCGCCAGGCGGTCACCGCTGCGGCGTCGGGAACCGTGGCGGCCCTCGACGCCGAGCACTACCTCACGACCCTCCCCCAGGACCTGCTGGATCGCGCAGCGGAGGGCGCGACCGGCGATCTCGAACTCACGACCACCGCATAAGGAGATACAGAACAATGTCAGCAGCACGTTCGGTCACGGACGCCACTTTCGAGCAGGACGTCCTCAACAGCGACAAGACGATCCTCGTCGACTTCTGGGCGGAATGGTGCGGCCCGTGTCGCGCCGTCGGCCCGATCCTCGACCAGATCGCCGCTGAGCACTCCGACAAGATCGACATCGTGAAGCTCAACGTCGACGAGAACCCGCAGACCGCTGCGAAGTACCAGATCACCTCCATCCCCGCGATGAAGGTGTATCAGGGCGGCGAGGTCGTGAAGACCGTCATCGGCGCGAAGCCGAAGCCCGCTCTCGAGGCCGACCTGGCCGCCTACCTCGCGTAGCGCGACCCGTCCTCTTCAGACCCGTCCGGCGCTCACCCGCCGGGCGGGTCTTTTTCATACCCGATTTCGGAGGGGCGCCGGAGCCCCCATAGCATTGCTGCACGACACGAGAAACGGACCGGTCAGTGACTGAACAGGGCACCCCGCCGCAACGGGGAAACAATCTGGACCCGTGGTACCACCACTACGCGCAGCGGACGGCCGGGCTGGCCGCCAGTGAGGTCCGAGCCCTGTTCGCCGTCGCCAGCCGCCCCGAGGTGGTCTCGCTGGCCGGCGGCATGCCGTTCGTCTCCGCCCTCCCGGAAGACCTCGTCGTCGGCGCCATGGAACGCGTGATGCGCGAGCGGGGCCCGGTGGCCCTCCAGTACGGGTCGGGCCAGGGCGTGCCCGCTCTCCGCGAGCAGATCCTCGACGTCATGGCGCTCGAGGGCATCCGCGCCAACGCCGACGACGTGATCGTGACCACGGGCTCGCAACACGCTCTCGAACTCTTCAGCAAGCTCTTCATCGACCCGGGCGACGTCGTGCTCGCGGAGGGACCGAGCTACGTCACCGCCATGGTGATCTTCAAGTCGTACCAGGCCGAGGTCGATCATGTGCCGATGGACGAGCACGGGCTCATCCCGGAGGCGCTTCGAGAGCACATAGTGCGGGTGAAGGCGTCGGGACGCCGGGTGAAGTTCCTGTACACGATCCCCACCTTCCACAATCCGGCCGGTGTGACGCTCACCTGGGAGCGGCGCCTCGAGATCCTCGAGATCGCCCGGCAGAACGACATCCTCGTCCTCGAGGACAACCCCTACGGCCTGCTCTACTTCGGTGACAAGCCGCCGGCGGCCATGCGATCCGTGGAGCAGGAGGGCGTCGTCTACCTCGGAACCTTCTCCAAGACGCTCGCGCCGGGCTTCCGCATCGGCTGGGCGCTCGCGCCGCACGCCATCCGCGAGAAGCTCATCCTCGCCAATGAGGCGGCCGTGCTCAGCCCGAGCTCGTTCGGGCAGCTCGTGGTCTCCGAGTACCTGAGCGACGCCGATTGGAAGGGCCAGATCGACACCTTCCGCGGGGTCTACCGGGAGCGCAAGGAGGCGATGATCTCGGCCCTGGAGGAGCACCTCCCCGAGCTGCGCTGGACGAACCCGAACGGTGGCTTCTACGTGTGGGTCACCCTCCCGCCGCATCTCGATGCCAAGGCGATGCTGCCCCGGGCCGTCACCGAGCTCGTGGCGTACACGCCCGGCACGGCCTTCTTCGCCGACGGTTCGGGGGCCCAGAACATCCGGTTGTCGTTCTGCTATCCCACGCCCGAGAGCATCCGGGTCGGAATCCGCCGCCTCGCCAACGTCATCGGCGGCGAGCAGGACCTCTTGGAGACCTTCGCGGGGACCGGCCCGCTCACCGCGAGCCGTCCCTCCCGGACGAGCTCGAACCCACCCACTGATCTGCGTTAGGTAGAAGTCCTGGTCATGGCAGAAAACGAAGCACTCGACATCGTCGTCCTCGCCGGGGGCATCTCGCACGAGCGCGACATCTCGCTCCGCACCGGGCGTCGCGTCGCCGATGGACTGAACTCGCGGGGCCACCGCGTCTCGCTCCGCGACCCGGACGCGACGCTGCTGGCCGCGCTGGGGGAGGAGCGGCCGGACGTCGTGTGGCCGGCCCTGCACGGGGCCAGCGGCGAGGACGGCGCACTGCGGGCGCTGCTCGAGCTCATCGGCGTGCCGTTCGTCGGATCGAAGACGGACGCCGCGCGACTGGCCTGGTCGAAGCCGACGGCGAAGACGATCGCTGCGCGGGAAGGGGTGGACACACCCGCGTGGGTGACCCTCCCCAAGGACACCTTCCGCGAACTCGGAGCCGGGAGCGTCCTGGAGACCGTCCTGAGCGGCCTCGGTCTTCCGCTCGTGGTCAAGCCGTCTCAGGGCGGCTCGGCACAGGGTGTCACGATCGTGACGTCGCCGGACGAGCTCCCGCGCGCCATGGTCGACGCCTACACGTACTCGGAGGTCGCCCTCATCGAGCGCAAGATCGACGGTGTGGAGGTGTCCGTCGCCGTCGTGGACACGGGTGACGGGCCCGACGCGCTACCGGCGGTCGAGATCGAGCCCGTCGACGGCGCGTACACCTTCGACGCTCGCTACAACGCCGGGGAGACGCGCTTCTTCGTCCCGGCTCGCCTGGATCCGTCCGTCGCGGCGGACGTCGCCCGAGCAGCCGTGACGGTGCACAAGGCGCTGGGCCTGCGGCATCTGTCGCGGATCGACCTCATCGTGGATGCTGCGGGAACGCCCTGGTTCCTGGAGGCGAACGTGCTTCCCGGTCTCACGGAGACCTCGATCATGCCGCAGGCGGTGGCGGCCGCGGGGAGGGACGCCGGCGAACTGTATGCGGCTCTCGCGCTGGCGGCGATCGCCGAGGGGTGACCGCGGAGCGGTGACAGCCGAGCGGTGACGAGTCCGGGGGAGTGCCCCGGACCGTCAGCTGTAGGAGGGCTGACCGATCTCCTCGAGGATCCGGTTCAAGTCCTGGATCGTCGCGAAATCGACCACGACCTGGCCTTTTCGTGCACCGAGCGTGATCTTGACCCGGGTATTGAGGCGGTCACCGAGCTTCTCGGCGATCTCGTCAAGGTGTCCACGATGCTTGCCGGGCGTGGCCTTCGTACGGGCGGGTTTGGGAGTCCTGCTCGCCACGGCCTCGGCGGCCCGGACGGAGAGGTCCTCGTTGACGATCTTGTCCGCCAGCCGGAGCATCGCCTCGTGGTCGTCGCCGAGCGAGAGGATCGCGCGCGCGTGCCCCGCGCTCAGCACGCCGGCGGCGACACGGGTCTGGACCGGTGCGGGGAGCTTCAGCAAGCGGATGGTGTTGGTGATCTGCGGTCGCGAGCGGCCGATGCGATTGGCGAGCTCGTCCTGCGTGATGCCGAAGTCGGCCAGAAGCTGCTGGTACGCGGAGGCCTCCTCGAGCGGATTCAGCTGCGACCGGTGCAGGTTCTCGAGGAGCGCATCGCGGAGCATGTCCTCATCGGCGGTGTCCTTGATGACGGCCGGGATCGTGTCGAGCCCGAGCTCCTTCGTCGCACGGAGGCGACGTTCGCCCATGATCAGCTCGTAGCGGTCGGGCTCCTCCGGAAGGGGGCGCACCACGATGGGCTGCAGGACGCCGACCTCACGGATGCTCGCGACGAGTTCGTCGAGCGCCTCCCGATCGAACTCGGTGCGCGGCTGGACCCGGTTGGGAACGATCGCGTCGGGGGAGAGGTTGGCCAGTCGGGCGCCGGGGACGGTGACGAGCTCCTCCTCACGCTCGGCCAGCGCCGTGGCGGCGCCCCCTGACGACGGGAAGAAGACGTCCACGGGACGATTCGCCTGATCACTGATCGGGATGAGTGCGCCGATGCCGCGGCCCAATCCGGTGCGCTTCGCTGCCATTACCGTGGTACTCCTCTTCTTGCGATCTCTGCCGCCGCCTCCATGTAGGAGAGCGATCCTGGTGAATTGGCGTCGTAGCTGATGACGCTCTGCCCATAGCTTGGTGCCTCGGAGATCCGGACCGAGCGAGGGATGATCGTGTCGAGCACTTCCTTCGGAAAATGTTCGCGGACATCCGCGGCGACCTGGTGGGCCAGATTGGTCCGCGAGTCGTACATCGTGAGCAGGATCGTGGTGACCCGAAGGGCCGGGTTCAAGTGACGCTCGATGAGCTGGATGTTCTTGAGCAACTGGCTCAGGCCCTCGAGTGCGTAATACTCGCACTGGATCGGGATGAGCACCTCGGTGGCCGCGACGAACGCGTTGATGGTGAGAAGCCCCAGCGACGGCGGGCAGTCGATGAGCACGTAATCGATGTCGTACTCGTCGAGGAACCTGCCAAGTGCTCTGGAGAGCCGCTGCTCACGAGCCACCATGGAAACCAACTCGATCTCGGCGCCCGCGAGGTCGATGGTCGCCGGCACCACGAAGAGCCCATCGAACTCGGGGCTCTTCTGGATCACTTCTTCGAGCTCGCGGTCGTTGACCACGACGTCGTAGACGCTCGGGGTGCCTTCGCGGTGCTCGACGCTGAGCGCAGTGGAGGCGTTCCCCTGCGGGTCCAGGTCGATCACGAGTACTCGCGCGCCCGCCTTCGCGAGCGCAGCGCTCAGGTTCACGACCGTTGTCGTCTTGCCGACGCCGCCTTTCTGGTTCGAGATCGTGAAGACGCGCGTGCGAGAGGGGAGGGGCAGCGTCTCGGCGGCGATGGCTTGCCGGCGTCGGGCAAGGTCCTGGAGTTCGCGAGCCAGGGGAGTCGTGAGATCAAAGGGACCGAGGTCGTCGTCCGTCTCACTGACAGACGTTCCCTGTTCCGGTTGTTCCACGTGAAACCTCGATCATGGCAGTGACGTACGTCGGCAGTTCGGTCAGGCCTGGCGGGTTCTTCGCCCGTCTCTTCAACTCTAACGGGAACGATCGGGCGGACTCGCTCGTCAGCGCTGTGTTGTGGAGGAATGACGATATCCACAGCGGTTTCACGTGAAACGGGGTTCGTCAGCCGGTGTGATGCTGTCAGGGCCTTGTCTCCGCCGATCGGCGCGGCCCAGCGGCGAAGCGCCGACGCTGTCGTCGCTGTTTCACGTGAAACTTTCGGTCATGTTCCTTGGCAACCGCCGCGAGGATTGCATTGCCGAGGCCGAGCCGCGTGAGCGTGTTGGGTGATGATGTGGTCCGCGGTTCGGGTGGACCGCAGATTAGATGCGATGTTGCCGCGCTGTTTCACGTGAAACACCTCGGCGGAATGTGCACGGTGTTGCACGACCGCGTTCTCCGTGTCTGCTGCACGACTGTGCACCGTATGCCAGCTGCGGCGCGCAGCGCGGTTCCGGCCCAGAGGCAACCCGGCCTGGGCGGGGAATGCCCCCCAGACACTGACGCGGTGCCCATCACGCGAGGAGCGCCCCAACTGGAGTCGCACGGCGCGCTGCCGACAACCATGAGCGCGCCCGAGCTCTCTCATCAAGCGCAAGCCGACGTGTGGTGCCTGACGTCGTTCCCGATCCGACGCGACCGCGGCCTTCCGCATCATGTCTGGGGAATCCTCGCCGGCCTGCTCTTGAGACAGGGTGTCTGTCTCCTTGTTGGAGGTGGCGACCCGCGCGCCGAGACAAGAGCGGTCCGATACACAGAGAAGCAGTCCCAGGTAGAGCGGCAGCCGAGGTCATGGGAATACTCCACCTGTTGCCTGCGACCGCCACTGCCCTTCGCGCCATTTGGTTCGCCTCCAACAACGACGAGGCGTCGCTCGATGCACCCGCGGAACGTGACGACAGACGGGGACACGAAGCCGCAGAGTGATCTGATCACGTGATGGCAGCTTCTCGTATCCGGGCAGCCTGGCACTGTGACTTGGGGCGCTGGCTATGACGAGACACGGCAAGTGCGGCCTGGGGAGTAGGGGCCAGGCGACCTTCCCGGGAGAGCGCTGCCAACCCGGTCTCGCGCATCTCATCTGGCATCGTGACGGCTGGGTGCGAACTTGGTGCGTCTCCATGTCGCGATTCCCTCACATGGCCCATGCCGTGCCGCCGCACGCCGCCATACAGCTCGAGCTAGCCCAAGTCGGGCGCGTAAGTCAGCTGGAGCTAGCCGAAAGTTGGGCGCGTAAGTCAGCTGGAGCACGAGATAGCCCACGTGAGCGCTGTCGGCACTGACGTTTCACGTGAAACTCCCAAGGCTGCGTGCTTCCGAGGGTAAACAGACCGAACACGGGTCAACGAACGTCACGTGAGCGATTTTCCCGGCTGCAAACGCATATTCACGTCGCGCTCGGCGCCCACCGAACGAGCGCGGCAAAGTCCTGCGGGAGACCCTCGCGCTAGACCCTTCAGGAAGGTTCGCCCCTGCGGTCGAACGACGCTCGCGGTCGGGAAGTTGATGCTCGACGTCGAGCCCGACGCGTCCCGCAACGTCACACCCGTGTCAGCCGGTGAGCACGCGGGCTCGGCGGGCTCGACTCGTTGTCGCGACCCACGTGGACGCTCTGCCCCCGCTGACGAGTTGCGTTTCACGTGAAACCTCAAGATCGGCGCGCGCCCGCGCCTTCATAGCCGCGGCCTCCTGATCGCGCGGCGAGCTAAGAGGCGGCAAACCTCTCGGACCTCGAGGCAACCACAAGGGCCCCTACCGGTATGGCTGCGCGGTCAGTGTGGACGTGCACAACCCTGCGGTCCAGGCACACCGTTGGACACCCGTTTCACGTGAAACCTGCGAGGGAGAATGCGTCAAGCGGGCCGGCGTGGGAGGCCTCAATCATCCGTCCGAACGGAATCGTCGGACGCGAGGGCCTGAATGGGAGCGGCAGTTCCAGCACTCCGGTTGAATGGATGGTTGCGGAACGATCCTTTACCCAGGTCGACGCACAGAATTCCCCCGGGACCGGCCGGGTTCGAGCAGACAGATGCCGGAAGTTGACGACCGGCGGATACGAGATCGCTCTGCGTGTCAGCTCGGGGGAGTGGGGTGCTCGAGCCGCCGGCGTCAGTCGGGGCGTGCCGGCTCTGGCGGGGTCCAACCGCAATATGGGGCGGTGGACTGACGGGGAACACGATGCGCGGACCGACGTCCCTTCTTCTCAGCCTGCCGGACGAGATATCTCTACAGACGGAGTCGTACGCTTGTTCTCCAGCCAGTGAACCCCGCTGGGTCTTCAGGCCAACCCGGGCCGGGACCGTACTCGATCGATCCGCTTTCGCGATGGTCCGTGATGGCCCCGCGAGTACGTAGACGAGTCCAGGACGCGCGACCTGGTCATGCACCCGACCGCACATCGCGCCTGGCGCGATGGTGATCCCACCTGATCCGAAAGTCGAACCCCGCCGTCGCAGGAATCCCGACAGCCATATCTATGCGGTCTTTCGGTTCGACCCCGACCCCCCTGCGCTCGGTGCCCATTGTTCTCGTACATGTCACAGTCCCCCTCGCCCGTATGCGACTGCCAGAATTGTCGACCGTCAGCGTTCGACCGACCATCCCTGCCGGCGCCCTCGCACTACACTCGAGCGGCATACCCGTCCACGCCCGCGCCTCCTCAGGTGCATTCGTCGACTCGCGACAGGCGCAATCCGAACGAATTCGACCTCCGACAGCGACACCTCTGGGCCCTCAGGATGGCCCTGAGACACCGGAAGCGACCGATTCAATTGCACCAGAGGCATCGTAAGCGCGATCTGCAGTCAACCACAGAGCGAGAATCGGGCGCTGGGCGCGATGCTATACGCCGACCGCAGCACACTCGGTCGATATTGCGCTGCCCGGTCCGGCATGGGACGCGGGTCCCGGGGGAGTGTTAGCGCACAGTGGCGCGGATGACGCGCGTGACCTCGTCGAGGACTCCTTCGCCGAGGGTCAAGACCTCGACGTCGTGGACGCGATACTTCCGGATCTCCTTGGCAGACGCCTCCACCTCGGCCGCCGCCCCCGCGCCCTTCATGAGAACAAGCTCGCCGCCGTCGCGAAGGAGAGGAGCAGTCAATGGGATCAACTTCCGGAAGGCGCTCACCGCCCTCGCCGTCACCTGGTCGAGCGGCTCCGGCAAGCGCGCGTCTTCAGCTCGAGCGCGCATCACCTCGACGTTGTCCAGGCCGAGAGCGCTAACCTGCTCGGTCAGCCACGCGACGCGACGTTCCATGGGTTCGATCAGCACGAAGGAGACATCAGGTCGCGCGATCGCAAGGACCAGCCCCGGAAGCCCGGCTCCGCTTCCGACATCACCGACGCGACGCGGGCGAAGCAGGGGAGCGGCGATGGCGCAGTTCAGGATGTGTCGCGTCCAGAGGCGGGGGAGTTCCAGGGGCCCGATGAGTCCCCGCTCTTCTCCCTGAGCCGCCAGTTCGTGTGTGAAAGACCGCGCGAGCGGAAGGCGTTCGCCGAAGAGCGATGCAGCGATCGCAGGCTCGCGCTCAACAACATCGGCTGCGTTCTGTTCGGCGTCAGCGGTCCCATCACCGGCGGCAATTGACTTGCCGCGGGGCGTGCGATCTGCACCGAACTCGCCACCGCGGTCAGGGCCGTCGGTCATGACGCCACCCGTTCCGGGTAGCCGGCTGCGAGATGTTCCACGTGAAACGTGACCTACGCGGCCGAGATCACAGTGTGACGCTCGCGCCCCTCACCGCGGGAGTTCGACACGAAGCCCCGCTCGGAAACGATGTCGTGGACGAGCTTGCGCTCGTACGACGACATCGGGGGCAGCGCAGCCTCGGCGGCGCCCTCCTCGATCCGAGTGATCGCGTGATCCACGAGTCGAGCGAGCTCGGCCTGGCGAGCGTCTCGGGAACCGGCGATGTCCAGGATCAAACGTGAGTACTCACCGGTCTTGTTCTGCACGGCGAGACGGGTCAATTCCTGCAGCGCGGCCACAGTCTCCGGCTTCGAGAGGAGCACCAGATTACTGTCGGAGTCCGCGTTGACCGAGAGGTACGCGCGGCCGTTGCGGGTGTCGATGTCGATGTCGCCGTCGATGTCCGCGATGTCGAGCAGCTCCTCGATGTAGTCGGCCGCGATGTCACCCTCGCGATCGAGTTCCTGAACCGTCGGCTCCTGAGCCGGGTCCTGAGACAGCTGCTCGTCGGTCTGCTCGGTGTCCTCGGGGGAGGAGAACTCGGTCTGCACGTCGGTCATGTCTTACTCCTGCTACTTTCCGGCCTGCTTCTTGGCCCGGTTCTTGCCGACCGGCTGAACCCGCTGCGTCGTGGAGCGCTTCGGCACCTCATCGACGGCGAGGACGGTGGCACCATCCGGTTGAACGAGCTTGCCCTTGCGGGCGAGCCGCGCCTCCCGAGCTTTGGCCGCGTCAGAGCCCGGCGTCGGCATGTTGCGGATCACGAGGAACTGCTGGCCCATGGTCCACAGGTTCGAGGTCAGCCAGTAGAACATGACACCGAGCGGGAAGGCGAAACCGGAGAACAGGAAGACGAAGGGGAGCAGGTAGAGCAGGATGCGCTGCTGCTTGAACTGCGGGCTCGCCTTGGTCTCCGGCGACATGTTCTTGGAGACGATCTGGAGCTGGGTCAGGAACTGCGACCCGGTCATCAGAATAACCATAACGGCCGCGATCACCATGACCGCGACCTGCGGCGGGTGGGCGTTCATCGCCCCCTGGAAGCTCTGGTGCAGGGGAGCGACGCCGAAGAGCGTGGCGTTCCCGAACTGCTGGGCGAGCTCCGAGTTCAGCGGACCGACGCCGGCCTTTCCGCTCTGAGCCCCGTTGAGGACCTGGAACAGCGCGAAGAACACGGGCATCTGCAGCAGGAGCGGAAGACATGAGCTCAGCGGGTTGGTGCCCGTCTTCTTGTAGAGCTCCATGGTCTCGCGGGACATGGCCTCACGCGAGAACTGGTCCTTCTTGCCCTTGTACTTGTCCTGGATCTTCTTGAGCTGCGGAGCGATCTCGAGCATCCGCCGCTGGTTCTTGATCTGCCGGACGAAGATCGGGATGAGCGCGGCACGCACGACCACCGTCAGACCCACGATCGAGAGCACCCAGGTGATCCCCGCGGCAGGGTCCATTCCGACCGTCGTGAACAGCCAATGGAAGGCGACGAGGATCAGCTCGACGACCCACTTGATGGGCCAGAGGATGAGTCCGATGAAATCAGGCATGGGGAGGAGATCAGGCCCTTCTGGCTGCGAAGTGGTGGTGGTCGGCCGGGACCACGAATCCGAACGGAGTGACGCGATAGCGTCGGGTCTTCTTCACGGGGACGTCGTCGACCCCGCCCGCCGCCCAGGGATGGCAGCGGAGAATCCGCCTGGTGCCCAGGAAACCGCCGATCACGACCCCGTGCTCTTGAATCGCCTGCAGGGCATAAGCGGAGCAGGAGGGGTAGTAGCGGCACACGTCGCCGTAGAGCGGCGAGATCACGGCCCGGTACGCACGGAGCAGCAGCACGGCCGCGTTACGCGGGGCCAGGAGCACAGCTGCGATCGCGGCATTCATGGGCGGACGGTGACCTTATCTCGTGGCGCTACGGCTGAGGTAGCGGCTGACGGCTCGAGAGACCTCTTCGTGCAGGCTAGCCCACCCGGCTTGAGCAGAGGCTGGCAATGCTCGCACGACGATGTCCACTCCCGGGCCGCCGGCGGAGGAATCGGCGAGGCGGGGGAGCAGCTCGTAGGCGATCGCCTTGAGCCGCCGGCGGACGAGATTGCGCCGCACCGCATCGCCGACCGTCTTGCCCGCGATGAAGCCGAACCGTACGGCGCCGGAGTCGACATTCGTGCGGACGTACGTCACGGTCAGCGTTCCGGAGAAGCGGACACCACGACGCACGGTCGCCCGGTAGTCGGCTCCGCGCGTGATGCGGTTGCGCTTCGCGAGCACCGGCCGGCCCTCGGCGGAGGACTACGCGGAGAGCTTCGCGCGGCCCTTGCTGCGGCGAGCGGACAGGATCGCGCGACCGGCGCGCGTGCGCATCCGGAGGCGGAAGCCGTGGGTCTTGGCGCGCTTGCGGTTGTTCGGCTGGAAGGTTCTCTTGCTCATATCTATCTCCGTGGGTGGTCTTTTCACAGGCCGGTGCTGAGATGAACGACCAGCACGGGGAGGCCAGGAAAGTTTCAAGGCAGCCGGAACCGGCTGAAGTCAACTGATTAAAGCTACGGCCTCGGATGGGACAAGGTCAAACCGAAGCCGGTCAAATCCACTGATTATGCACGGGATTGACAGCGGAGGACGGTCCGACGCGCCGACGTATGCCCCTCCATGGATTTGATCCCGCTTCTGTGGACAAGTTACCGTGAGGTCGAAAGTTATCCCCAGCCCATCCCGAAAACGGCCGAGGATCGCTACGGTATTGCACACGCAGCGGTGGATAACTCTGTGAATACCCACCGGCGGCCGAACCGGGTCGCCAACCCGACGAGAGTCATCGGGGGCATGACTCGTCCTCCCATCGGGGGACGGCACACGGCGGCGCGACCGCGACACTGAGAAGACGGGGAACGATGGCAGGCGGCGAAGAGTCCATTTCTGCGGCATGGCAGAGCGTGCTCGGCAAGCTCGAGACGGACGATCGCATCACCCCCCAGCTGTACGGATTCCTCAGCCTGGTCGAGCCCAAGGGCATCATGGCGGGCACGCTCTACCTCGAGGTCCCGAACGAGTTCACCCGCGGGATGATCGAGCAGCGGAGCCGGGTGCCCCTCCTGAACGCCATCGGGTCGCTCGATGAGGCGCTCGAGATCAACACCTTCGCGATCGTGGTGAACCCCGAGATCCAGCAGGAGTCCCTGTCCGGACCGGTGGAACCCGAGACGATCCCGTACACGGAGGCGCCGACCACCGTCAGCGCCCCGACCGAGATCACGGCGCCGCCCCGCAACGGCGACACCCGCCTGAACTCCAAGTACAGCTTCGACAACTTCGTCATCGGGCAGTCCAACCGATTCGCCCACGCCGCGGCCGTTGCCGTGGCCGAAGCGCCCGCGAAGGCCTACAACCCGTTGTTCATCTACGGCGACTCGGGCCTGGGGAAGACGCACCTCCTCCACGCCATCGGTCACTACGCGATGAGCCTCTACCCGGGAATCCGCGTCCGCTACGTGAGCTCCGAGGAGTTCACCAACGACTTCATCAACTCGATCGCGAACAACCGGGGCTCCTCGTTCCAGGCGCGGTATCGCAACATCGACATCCTCCTGATCGACGACATCCAGTTCCTGCAGCGAGCGGTCGAGACGCAGGAGGCGTTCTTCCACACGTTCAACACGCTTCACGACCACAACAAGCAGGTGGTCATCACGAGCGACCTGCCTCCCAAGATGCTGACCGGGTTCGAGGACCGCATGCGGTCGCGGTTCGAGTGGGGTCTGATCACCGACGTCCAGGTCCCCGACCTCGAGACGCGCATCGCCATCCTGCGCAAGAAGGCGCAGAGCGAGAAGATCCAGGTGCCGGACGACATCCTCGAGTTCATGGCGTCGAAGGTGTCGAGCAACATCCGCGAGCTCGAAGGGACGCTCATCCGTGTGACGGCGTTCGCGAGCCTCAACCGGACCCCCGTCGACATGCCGCTCGTGCAGACCGTCCTCAAGGACCTGATCACGCTCGACGACGACAACGTGATCGCGCCGACGGACATCATCACGAACACCGCCGAGTACTTCAAGCTGAGCGTCGACGACCTCTACGGCTCGAGCCGGTCGCAGGCGGTCGCCACCGCCCGTCAGATCGCCATGTACCTCTGCCGCGAGCTCACGAACCTCTCCCTCCCCAAGATCGGGCAGCTCTTCGGCGGCCGCGACCACACCACGGTGATGTACGCCAACAAGAAGATCAGCGAGCTCATGAAGGAGCGGCGCTCGATCTACAACCAGGTCACCGAGCTGACCAGCAGGATCAAGCAGAACCACCGCTACGGCAAGTGACGCCGCGGTGGCGGGTCGATGAACCGCCGGCGACGCCCGATTGACGCCCGAGTTATCCACAAATCCATCCCCATTGTGGGGACAGTGCACTATTAACAGGTGTGGATAACTTGTGGATAGCTTCCGGATAGTCCACCGGTTAATGGGGACGAATCGCACCGGGGTGTGAATAGTGCACGGTCGCCTCCTGCACGCAAGCCCCTTGTCAACATCCGGATTCCTCAGGTCATCAACATGTCACCGACCTGTAGTTCCCAGTCGCCGACTGGTCTCAACAGACTTATCCACACTTTCCACAGCGGTTAACACGATTAATCCTTAACTCTTCTGAGAAGGGGTCGGCCGACAACCTCCTCCCGGCGAGCGTCCGATCGGAGCGCCCAAGGAATCACAACTGTTGCGTCAGAGGCCAGGCGCTAGGATTTGTGACGATCCGTACCGCCGAACCGACAGGGGTGACTTCGTGAAGTTCCAAGCCAACCGGGATGTCTTCAGCGAAGCCGTCTCGTTCGCGGTGAAGCTCCTGCCGCAGCGGACGACACTGCCCATCCTGAGCGGCGTGCTGATCGAGACCACCGACACCGGCCTCCAGCTGTCCTCGTTCGACTACGAGGTGTCCGCGCAGACCGAGATCGCCGCCGAGGTGGAGGAGCCGGGCCGCGTCCTGGTGTCCGGGCGACTCCTGGCCGAGATCGCCGCGAAGCTGCCGAACGCCCCGGTGCGGTTCTCCACCGAGGAATCCAAGATCGTCGTGCGCGCCGGATCCGCGAACTTCACGCTCCTGTCCATGCCGGTCGAGGAATACCCGAGCATCCCGCAGGTCTCCGGGGAGGCGGGACTGGTCCCGGCCGACGAGTTCGCCGAGGCCGTCGCCCAGGTGGGCGTGGCGGCATCGCGCGACGATGTGACGCCGGTGATCACCGGCGTTCAGCTGGAGGTCGGTGACAATCGACTCGGCCTGGTCGCGACCGACCGCTACCGCGTCGCGGTCCGCGAGATCGACTGGGACAACGGAACCACCTCGGGCGGGTCGGTCACAGCGCTCGTGCCGGCACGGACCCTCACGGAGATCGGCAAGACGTTCGGTCACAGCGGCACGGTCGCCGTCTCGATCACCAACCGCGACGACCGCGAGCTGATCGCCTTCACGGCGGACAAGAAGACCGTCACGTCCCTCCTGATCAAGGGCAATTTCCCGCCCGTGCGCCGGCTTTTCCCGGACCAGGTCGACAATTACGCCGTCGTCAACACCGGCGAGCTGATCGAGGCCACTCGCCGCGTCGCGCTCGTCCTCGAGCGCGAGGCCGCGCTCCGCTACACCTTCACAGCCGACGGACTGACGCTCGAGGCGATCGGCTCCGAGCAGGCCCAGGCATCCGAGAGCATCGACGCCCTCCTCACCGGCCAGGAGACGGTGGTTTCATTGAAACCGCAGTTCCTGCTCGACGGTCTTGGTGCGGTGCACTCCGAATTCGTCCGGATCTCCTTCACCAAGACCGAGAACCCCAACAAGCCGGGTCCTGTGCTCATCACGAGCCAGACCTCGAAGGACCAGGCCGGATCGGACTCGTACAAGTACCTGCTCCAGCCGAACCTCCTCCTTCGCTGACCCCGGTCCCGCTGAAGCAACAGAAGAAGGATCATCATGCACATCGGCCTCATCGGTCTCGGACGCATGGGCAACAACATGCGCGCCCGCCTCGAGAAGAAGGGCATCGAGGTCACCGGCTACGACACGAACCCCGACGTGTCGGACGTCGCGACGCTCGCGGACCTCGTCGCCGCCCTGCCGGCTCCGCGGACCGTCTGGGTCATGGTGCCGGCCGGCGAGATCACCGATTCGGTGATCCGCGGCCTCGAACCGCTCCTCGAGAAGGGCGACCTGGTGATCGACGGGGGCAACTCGAAGTTCACCGAGGACTTCAAGCACGCCGAGCTGCTGGCCCCGCGCGGCGTCGACTTCATGGACGCCGGCGTCTCCGGCGGCATCTGGGGCCTCGAGAACGGCTACGGACTCATGGTCGGCGGCTCCAAGGAGCAGGTCGAGCGTGTGATGCCGGTCTTCGACGCACTCCGTCCCGAGGGCCCTCGCGAGGAGGGCTTCGTCCATGTCGGCGAGGTCGGCGCGGGTCACTACGCGAAGATGGTGCACAACGGCATCGAGTACGCGCTGATGCAGGCCTACGCCGAGGGTTACGAGCTGCTCGACACGCGCAAGGACATCATCAAGGACGTCACCGGGACCTTCAAGGCCTGGCAGCGCGGCACCGTGGTCCGCTCCTGGCTGCTCGACCTGCTCGTCCGCGCACTCGAGCAGGACCCGGAGTTCGAGCACATCGAGGGCTACGTGCAGGACTCGGGTGAGGGCCGCTGGACCGTGGAGGAGGGGCTCAACAACGCCGTCCCGCTGCCGACGATCAGCGCCTCCATCTTCGCCCGTTTCGTCTCCCGTCAGGAGGACTCGCCGGCGATGAAGGCGGTCGCCGCGCTGCGCAACCAGTTCGGCGGTCACGCTGTGAAGGCCGTGGACTAACCCTCTTTGCGCGTTACACACCTTTCCCTGACGGACTTCCGCAACTACCGCACCGCGGATGTCCCGTTCGCGCCCGGCGCCAATCTGTTCGTCGGACGCAACGGTCAGGGCAAGACCAATCTGGTGGAGTCGCTCGGCTACCTGAGCACCCTCGGGTCGCACCGGGTGTCGAGCGACTCCGCCCTCATCCGGCAGGGAGCGGACGCGGCGATCGTGCGGGCCCGCATCCAGCACGACGGCCGGGAGCTCCTCGTCGAAGTGCAGCTGAACCGGTCCGCGTCCAACCGGGCGCAGGTCAACAGGGCGGCGATCAAGCCTCGGGAGCTGCCGCGCTACTTCTCGAGCGTGCTCTTCGCTCCGGAGGACCTCGCCCTAGTCCGGGGCGAGCCGGGGATCCGCCGCCGGTTCCTCGATCAGCTCCTCATCCAGCGGAATCCGCGGTTCTCGGCCGTCATCGCCGATTACGAGCGCGTGCTCAAGCAGCGCAACACCCTGCTCAAGTCGGCGCGAGCCTCCCGGGTGCGAGCGGACCAGCTCGGCACCCTCGACATCTGGGACGACCGACTCGTCGCCCTCGGTTCCGAACTCGTCGACGCGCGGCTCGACCTCGTCGCCCGGCTGAGCGTCCCGCTCGTGAGCGCCTACCGTTCGGTCGCCGGGGACGACCACCACCCGCGACTCCTCCCGCAACTGACCATCCGGGGTGCGTCGGTCGACGACGAGGAGGAGCCCGAGCCCACTGCTGTAACCGATCAAGCCGGTTCCACCACGCAGGATGCTTTCCGGCAGGCTCTCGCGGAGGCGCGGCCAAAAGAACTGGACCGGGGCCTCACCCTGGTCGGCCCCCATCGCGACGACCTCCTGTTCGAGCTGAACGGCCTCCCCGCCAAGGGGTACGCGAGCCACGGCGAGTCGTGGTCGTTCGCGCTCGCCCTCAAGCTGGCCTCGGCAGAGCTCCTGCGGCGGGAGTCCTCCACCGGCGATCCGGTGCTCATCCTCGACGACGTGTTCGCCGAGCTCGACCAGGCGCGGCGCCGCATGCTCGCAACCGCCGTAGGTGGTTACGAGCAGGTGCTCATCACCGCAGCCGTGCTTGACGATGTCCCGGAGGAGCTCGCCGCGCACACGGTGCGGATCGAGGCGGGAACCGTGGTGGAGGCACCGGGTGCCTGAGCGCGAACCGTCCGAGACGTCCGAGCCGCCGGTGAGCGAAGCCTCCCGGGTCTACCTGCGTCTCAAGGAGCTGTTCACCGGTACGCCGGCCCGCACTCGCCGGGCCCGCCGCGAACGACCCGAGGTCGCGGAGGGGATGAGCCGGCCGTTCAGCCCGGGCCGTGATCCGCGCGGTCTCGGCGACGTGATGGATTCGCTGACCGCGCAGCTCGGCTGGACCTCCGCTCTGGCGCAGTCGGACATCCTCACCCAGTGGGAGGCGCTGGCGGGTTCCGAGAACGCCAAGCACTCCTTCCCGGAGGGGATCACGGACGGCGCGCTGGTCATCCGGTGCGACTCGACGGCCTGGGCGACGCAGCTCGGGATGATGCGCTCCGAGCTCCTCCGGAAGGTGGCCGAGCTCTTCCCCGACGCGGACATCGAGACCATCCACTTCCGCGGACCCAACGCCCCCTCCTGGAATCACGGCCCCAGGTCGATTCCAGGCCGCGGTCCGCGCGATACTTACGGCTGAGAGCACAAAAGAGGTCGCCCGCGCTGAGAAAATGCGTCAGACGGCCGTTCTCGGCCATATCGACACCCGGCTCTTGGTAGAATGGGACGTCACTGTCGAGTGCGGTCAGGAGCCTAATTTCATATGACGATGGAACCGAACAGCGGCCGGACGGATCACGATTACGGCGCGAATGAGATCCAGATCCTCGAAGGTCTCGAAGCCGTCCGCAAGCGACCCGGAATGTACATCGGTTCCACGGGCCCCCGGGGGCTCCACCACCTCGTCTACGAGATCGTCGACAACTCCGTCGACGAGGCGCTCGCCGGGCACGCCGACAACATCGAGGTGACGATCCTGGCCGACGGTGCCGTGCGCGTCATCGACAACGGCCGCGGCATCCCCGTCGACGAGCACCCGACCGAGCACAAGTCCACCGTCGAGGTCGTCCTGACCATCCTCCACGCGGGCGGCAAGTTCGGCGGCGGCGGATACGCGGTCTCCGGCGGTCTGCACGGCGTGGGCAGCTCCGTGGTGAACGCGCTCTCCTCCCGGCTCGACGTCGAGGTCCACCGCCAGGGCTTCGTGTGGCGCCAGAGCTATCGCGACGGCGTGCCGCAGGCGCCCCTGGAGCAGGGGGAGGCGTCCGAGCGTACCGGCACCACCATCACTTTCTGGCCGAGCCCCGAGACGTTCGAGACGGTCGTCTTCGACTACGAGACCCTCCGCACCCGGTTCCAGCAGATGGCGTTCCTCAACAAGGGGCTCCGGATCGCGATCACCGACGAGCGCGCACCGGAGATCGGCCACGTCGAGGGCGAGGTCGACGACGCGGAGGTCCAGCCCAACCGTCACGAGGTGTTCCTCTACGAGCGAGGCCTCCAGGACTACGTGCAGTACCTCAATTCGGCGAAGAAGGCCGAGGTCGTCCACGACGAGATCATCTCGTTCGAGTCGGAGGACACCGAGCGCAAGATCGCTCTCGAGGTCGCCATGCAGTGGACCACGAGCTACAACGAGAGCGTCTTCACCTACGCCAACACGATCAACACCCATGAGGGCGGTACCCACGAGGAGGGCTTCCGCGCGGCGCTGACCACCCTGGTCAACCGGTACGCCCGCGAGAAGGGGATCCTCAAGGATCGCGACGACAACCTGTCGGGCGACGACGTGCGCGAGGGGCTCACCGCCGTGATCTCGGTCAAGCTCTCGGAGCCGCAGTTCGAGGGCCAGACGAAGACGAAGCTGGGCAACACGGAGGCGAAGGCCTTCGTCCAGAAGGTCGTCGGCGACCAGCTCGGCGACTGGTTCGACCGCAACCCCAATCAGGCCAAGGAGATCATCCGCAAGGCGCTCCAGGCGGCGACCGCGCGGCTGGCGGCCCGCAAGGCGCGCGAGACCGCACGGCGCAAGGGCCTCCTCGAGAGCGGTGGCATGCCGGGCAAGCTCAAGGACTGCCAGTCGAAGGACCCGACGGTGTCGGAGATCTTCATCGTCGAGGGCGACTCGGCCGGCGGATCCGCCGTGCAGGGCCGCAACCCGGAGACGCAGGCGATCCTCCCGCTGCGCGGCAAGATCCTCAACGTCGAGAAGGCGCGGCTCGACCGCGCGCTCGCGAACAACGAGGTGCAGGCGATGATCACGGCGTTCGGCGCCGGCATCGGCGAGGACTTCGACCCGGAGAAGGCGCGCTACCACAAGATCGTGCTCATGGCCGACGCCGACGTCGACGGCCAGCACATCACCACGCTGCTCCTCACCCTCCTGTTCCGCTACATGCGGCCGCTGATCGAGCTCGGCTACGTCTACCTGGCGCAGCCGCCGCTGTACCGGCTGAAGTGGTCGAACGCCGAGCACGAGTACGTCTACTCCGATCGCGAGCGCGACGCCTTCCTCGCTGAGGGGCTCGCGGCCGGCAAGCGCATCCCGAAGGACAACGGCGTGCAGCGCTACAAGGGTCTCGGCGAGATGGACTACAAGGAGCTGTGGGAGACCACGATGAACCCGGAGACCCGGACGCTCCTCCAGGTCACGCTGGACGACGCCGCTGCAGCGGACGAGATCTTCGCGACCCTGATGGGCGAGGACGTCGAATCGCGTCGCTCGTTCATCCAGAAGAACGCCAAGGACGTGCGCTTCCTCGACATCTGAGGCTGCGCACGCGACGGAACACCCCGCTACGGAAGAAGAAGAGAGCACTGTGACGGACGAAGAGACCACGGGCGAGGGCTTCGGGATCCACGGTCGGATCGACCAGGTCGACCTCCAGTCGGAGATGCAGCGGTCGTACCTCGACTACGCGATGAGCGTGATCATCGGCCGGGCCCTGCCGGAGGTGCGGGACGGCCTGAAGCCGGTGCACCGCCGCGTGATCTACGCGATGTTCGACGGAGGCTACCGGCCGGACAAGGCGTTCTCGAAGTGCGCCCGCGTCGTCGGCGACGTGATGGGGCAGTTCCATCCGCACGGAGACACCGCGATCTATGACGCCCTCGTGCGCCTCGTGCAGCCGTGGAGCCTCCGCTACCCGCTGGCGCTCGGCCAGGGCAACTTCGGATCCCCGGGCAACGACGGCGCGGCCGCCCCCCGGTACACCGAGACCAAGATGGCCCCCCTCGCGCTCGAGATGGTCCGGGACATCGACGAGGAGACCGTCGACTTCCAGGACAACTACGACGGGCGGACCCAGGAGCCGGCCGTGCTCCCGAGCCGGTTCCCGAACCTCCTCGTCAACGGATCGGTGGGCATCGCCGTCGGCATGGCCACCAACATCCCGCCGCACAACCTTCGTGAGGTCGCCGACGGCGCCCTCTGGCACCTGGCCCACCCGGAGGCGTCGCGGGAGGAGCTCCTCGAGGAGCTCATCAAGCGGATCAAGGGGCCGGACTTCCCGACCGGCGCGCAGATCCTCGGTATCAAGGGCATCCAGGACACCTACCGGACGGGCCGCGGCTCCATCACGATGCGCGCCGTGGTGAACATCGAGGAGATCCAGGGCCGGGTCTGCCTGGTCGTCACCGAGCTCCCGTACCAGGTCAACCCGGACAACCTCGCGATCAAGATCGCCGAGCTCGTCAAGGACGGCCGCATCGGAGGCATCGCCGACATCCGCGACGAGACCTCCGGCCGCACGGGCCAGCGTCTCGTCATCGTGCTGAAGCGCGACGCCGTCGCCAAGGTCGTCCTCAACAACCTGTACAAGCACACGCAGCTGCAGGAGAACTTCGGCGCCAACATGCTGGCGATCGTCGACAACGTGCCGCGCACGCTGTCGCTCGACGGCTTCATCACCGCCTGGGTCGAGCACCAGATCGAGGTCATCGTCCGGCGGACCCGCTACCGGCTGCGCAAGGCCGAGGAGCGGGCCCACATCCTCCGCGGATATCTGAAGGCGCTCGACGCGCTCGACGAGGTCATCGCCCTCATCCGCCGCTCGCCGACGGTCGACGACGCGCGCGAGGGCCTCAAGAGCCTCCTCGATGTCGACGATGTCCAGGCCGACGCGATCCTGGCGATGCAGCTCCGCCGCCTCGCCGCGCTCGAGCGTCAGAAGATCATCGATGAGCACGACGAGATCGAGCGCCAGATCACCGAGTTCAAGGCGATTCTCGCCGATCCGACCCGGCAGCGGGCGATCGTCAGCGAGGAGCTCACCGAGATCGTCGACCGCTACGGCGACGACCGCCGCACCGAGATCATGTTCGGCTTCGACGGCGACATGAGCATGGAGGACCTCATCCCCGAAGAGGAGATGGTGGTCACGGTCACCCGCGGCGGGTACATCAAGCGCACACGCAGCGACAACTACCGCAGCCAGCACCGCGGCGGCAAGGGCGTCAAGGGCGCCCAGCTCCGGGGCGAGGACGTCGTCGACCACTTCTTCGTCACGACGACCCACCACTGGCTCCTCTTCTTCACGAACAAGGGCCGCGTGTACCGCGCCAAGGCGTACGAGGTGCAGGAAGCCGGTCGCGACGCGAAGGGTCAGCACGTCGCGAACCTGCTCGCCATGCAGCCGGATGAGGAGATCGCCGAGATCCTCGACATCCGGGACTACGAGGCCGCCAAGTACCTCGTCCTCGCCACCCGTGACGGCCTGATCAAGAAGACGGCCCTCGACGAGTACGACACCAACCGCTCCGGCGGCATCATCGCGATCAAGCTCCGGGAGGATGACGAGCTCGTCTCGGCGCTGCTCGTGGAGGAGGACTCCGACCTGCTGCTGGTCTCGCGCAAGGGCATGTCGATCCGCTTCACCGCGAGCGACGAGGCGCTCCGCCCGATGGGGCGCTCCACCTCGGGCGTCATCGGCATGCACTTCCGCGGCGATGACAGCCTCCTCGAGGCGTCGGTCGTCTCCGACGAGGGCTACGTGTTCGTCGTCACCGAGGGAGGCTACGCGAAGCGCACCTCCGCCGACCAGTACCGCCTCCAGAACCGCGGCGGTCTCGGCATCAAGGTGGCCAAGCTCAGCGAGGACAGAGGCGATCTCGTCGGCGCCCTCATCGTCGACGAGGACGACGAGGTCCTTGTGGTTCTTGCCAGCGGCAAGGTGGTACGCTCTGCCGTGGCCGAGGTACCCGCCAAGGGCCGCGACACCATGGGTGTCGTCTTTGCACGATTCGCCGAGACGGACAAGATCATCGCCGTGGCGAAGAACACCGAACGCAACCTCGATTCCCAGAATCTCCCGGCGGACGACTCACCGGAGACCGACACGGAATCGGCGGACGTCGGGAAGGAAGAGACCGTAGATGAGCAGTAGCGTCGCCGAGAAACTCGCGAAGAAGTCGACGAGGCGCCCCGCATCCTCCAAGCAGGTTCGCCTGAAGCTGGTGTACATCGACTTCTGGTCGACCGTGAAGCTGTCATTCCTCGCAGGGATCTGCCTCGCGATCATCGCGATCGTCGGCACGTTCCTCGTGTGGACGGTGCTCGACCGGACCGGCATCTTCGACCAGATCAACGGCCTGTTCAAGGACATCTCCGGTGCCGGCGGCAGCGACCTGCGGTCGATCCTCGGGCTCGGCCAGGTGATGGGCTTCTCGCTCGTGGTGGCCATCCTCGACATCGTCGTGGTGACCGCTCTCGGAGCCGTTTTCGCTCTCCTCTACAACCTCTCGGTGAAGATCACGGGCGGCCTGCTCGTCGGATTCACCAACAACTGACACGATTTCGTGCTGGGGAGCAGATCAGGTAACCTCTTATCTGTTGCCCATCCGGGGATATAGCTCAGGCGGTTAGAGCGCTTCGCTGATAACGAAGAGGTCCGAGGTTCAAGTCCTCGTATCCCCACTCCGCGCCCGACAGGGTGCAGCCTCCTCGGGGCCTTAGCTCAGTTGGTAGAGCGCCTGCTTTGCAAGCAGGATGTCAGGAGTTCGAATCTCCTAGGCTCCACATCTTTCCTCCCGCTCGGGCCCTGCTCCGGCGCGGAGACGCCGCGATTCTCCGCCTGCTCCAGTCCCTCGCCTACTCGAGTCCTCCGTCTACTTGAGGAGGCGCGAGAGCACCCGGTCGGACAGGGGCTTTCCGCCGGTCTGACAGGTCGGGCAGTACTGGAACGTCGAATCGTGGAAGATGACCTGCCTGATCGTGTCGCCGCACACCGGGCACGGCTCGCCGGTGCGACCGTGCACACGCAGGTTCGACTTCTTCTCACCCTTCAGCTCGGAGGCGGCGAGCCCGTCGGCGCGGGCCAGAGCGTCACGAAGGGTGGACTGAACCGCGTCGTACAACCGCGTCACATCATCAGGGCCCATGTCGGCCGGCTTGTAGGGCGACATCTTCGCGACATGGAGGATCTCGTCGGAGTAGGCGTTGCCGATGCCCGCGACCACGGACTGGTTGCGCAGGACGCCCTTGATCTGCGCGCGCCCTTGCGCTGCCAGGATGGAGGCGAACGCCTCCCGGGTGAACTCGGGGGAGAGCGGATCGGGACCGAGCCGCTCGATGCCCGGGACCTCCGACGGGTCGTGCACGACGTAGATCGCCAGACTCTTCTTCGTTCCGGCCTCGGTGATGTCGATGCCCGTGCCGTCGTCGAGCAGCAGGCGAGCCGCCAGCGGACCCTTGCCCGGACGGGCGCCCGACGCCGGGGGAGGAGTGTCCCGCCACCGGATCCAGCCGGCGCGAGCCAGATGGACGATCAGGTGGAGATCGCCGGCGGCGATGTCGAGGAACTTGCCGTGCCGCGACACCCCGTGCACCTCGAGACCCTGCAGGGCGTCGGCGGGAGGGTCGAACGTCTTGAGCGCCGAGAAGGCCATGATGCTCAGCCGGTCGATGACATGACGACGGAGCCGTCGGTCGAGGTCGGCGGCGAGAGCGGTGACTTCCGGCAGTTCGGGCATCACCCCCAGTCTGCCGCTGACGGCCGACATTCGCAGTAGGGTGACCGAGTGGATATCAGGGTCGCGGCCTACGGAGTCATCGTCGACGACGATCGGATCCTGCTGGCGCACTGGAACGAGAGCGGCCGCTCCGGGTGGACGCTTCCCGGGGGAGGGATCGATCCGGGCGAGGACCCGGTCGACGCCGTCGTGCGCGAGATCGCGGAGGAGACCGGGTATCGCGCCGTTGCGGACGAACTGCTCGGAATCGATTCGAAGATCGTGCCCGCCGAGCACCGGTTCGTCGCCGACGCGGGCCCCCTCCACGCGCTTCGGATCGTCTATCGGGCGCGTGTGATCGACGGGACGCTCACCAACGAGCTCGACGGTACGACAGACGAAGCAGCGTGGTTCGCCCTCGACCGCATCCCGAATCGGCGCGTCGACCTGGTGGACGTCGCGCTGCGCATGGCCGGGATCACCTCCGGCGGCTGACCACCGGAGTCCCGGACCGGGTCACTCGATCGCGCCCGAGTCCTTCGCGGCCGCGGTCGTCTCCTGTGCGCTGGAGGGAGTGCCCGGCTCCTCGTCGGCCACCCACAGCTCATCGTCGGCGCGGAAGGTCTGCCAGACGGCATAGAGGAGGCCGGCCGCTGCGACGATCCCGAGACCGACTCCGATCACGGTGCCCGCACCGGGGCCGGACTTCGGCGGCTTCGGCTTCTTGGCGAGCTCCTTGCCGGCCTTCTTGAAGTCGCCGGAGAAGGCGGCGGACCGAGCCGCCCGCGCGTGGTCGACCACCGACAGGGCGGTGCCCACCGCGGTGCCGACCGCCGGGATCACGTCACCCACGAGGCGGTCGCGCGCGACTCCGGCGTACCGGTTCGCGGTGCTCGCCGCGGACTGCGCCGCGGGGCGCACGTAGGACTCGTAACCGTCACGGACCCGCGGCGCGAGCTCCTCCCGCGTGTAGTACGCGGCCTGCTTGCGGGCCTCCGCGGCGAGGGCGTTGGCGTTCGCCAGGACCTCCTGCTGCTGGCTCCACAGATCTTCGGCTCCGCTGCGAAGCCGCTCGAGCTCCTTCTTGCGCTTCCGTGTCAGGCTCATCTGATCCTCCGTTGCGTCGGGGCGAACTGACTCCATCTTGCCACCGAAAGCGCTGGGGATGACCCGAGAGCTCTAGAGCCTCCCGGGGCGCCCGAGGGCCCTGTGCAAGAATTGGTGCCATGTCTAAGCACACCGCTGTCGCCACGCTCCACACTAACTACGGAGACATCAAGGTCAACCTCTTCGGCAACCACGCTCCGAAGACGGTTCGGAACTTCGTCGGCCTGGCGACCGGTGAGATCGAGTGGACCCATCCGGCGACCGGCGACAAGACGAACGCGCCGCTCTACAACGGCGTGATCTTCCACCGCATCATCCCCGGGTTCATGATCCAGGGAGGCGACCCCCTCGGTCAGGGCATCGGCGGTCCGGGCTACCAGTTCGACGACGAGATCAACCCCGAGCTCGACTTCACGCAGCCGTACATGCTGGCCATGGCGAACGCCGGCATCCAAGGCGGCCGCGGCACGAACGGCTCGCAGTTCTTCATCACGGTCGGCCCGACCACCTGGCTGCAGGGCAAGCACACGATCTTCGGCGAGGTCGCCGACGACGCCTCGCGCAAGGTCGTCGACAAGCTGGCCGAGGTGCCGACCGACGCGCGCGATCGGCCGCTCGACGACGTGGTCATCGAGTCGGTCGACGTCGAGCAGGTCTGACCCGACGGCGCGGAAGAGGGCAGAGCCGAGTCGATGTCAGAACCCCGGCCCGTCGACGCCCGCGCCTCCTCCTGCTACCGTCACCCCGACCGGCAGAGCTATGTGTCCTGCCAGCGCTGCGGGCGGACCATCTGCGGTGAGTGCCAGACCCCGGCCGCGGTCGGCTTCATCTGCCCGGAGTGCATGGCGCAGCAACGGGCGACCAGCCCCCGGACGAAGCCGGCCTGGCTGACCAGAATCACGGGCGCCGGCCAGCCGACCGTCACGTACGGGATCATCGCCGTCTGCGCCGTGGTCTTCCTCCTGCAGAACGTCGGCCCGCTCATCGGGATCCCCGTGACGCCGTCGCTCGTCTACGCGGGTGCCTTCTCCTACCCGACCGGCACCTTCTTGGGGGCGGCGTTCGAGCCCTGGCGCATGCTCACGTCGGTGTTCGCGCACGCCAACATCCTCCACATCGCTCTCAACATGTACACGCTGTGGGTGTTCGCGATGGCGCTCGAGCCGCTGCTCGGGCGGCTCCGCTATGCGGCGTTGTTACTCATCAGCGGCTTCGCCGGTTCGGTCGGGGTGCTCCTGCTGGCCGATCCGAGGGTTCCGGTGCTGGGCGCCTCCGGAGCGATCTTCGGGATGTTCGGGGCGTTCTTCATCATCCAGCGCCGGCTGGGGGGCAACGCGACGCAGATCCTGGTGCTCGTGGCCATCAACCTCGCGATCGGGTTCCTGCCGGGATTCAACATCGCGTGGCAGGCCCACGTCGGCGGCCTGGTCGGCGGCTTCCTCGTCGGCCTCATCTACACGGAGACCCGTCGCCTCACGCGGCGGCGCTGGCAGCTGCCTCTGATCGTCGCGTTGTGCGTCGTCCTCGTCGGGCTGAGCCTGATCCACGTCCTCTGAGGCGGTGGTCGGGGAGGCGGACGCGTTCCCACAGTGCGTGGAGAAGTTATCCACAGGCTTGTTAACAGTGGGGATAATTACACGCCTGTAACTCTCCACAGCCTTATTAACAGTGGGGAGAGTCGGGACTCCCGCTCCTCGGTCTCTTTCCCCCCCTGTGGAAAACTTCTGTGGAGAACGGCTGTGTGGAGGGCCGTAGATGCAGACAGCCCGAGCCGGCTGACACCGGGTTCGGGCTGGACGACCGCGGATGGACGAGAGGGTGGCGTTACCGCCACCGCGTGGTCATCAGGAAGCCGATGAACGCGATCCCGAAGCCGACGAGGATGTTCCAGGCGCCGAGGGCGGGGATGGGGTACTGGTTCTGCGTCACGTAGAAGACGATGATCCAGATGAGGCCCAGCAGCATGAAGCCGAACATGACCGGCTTGAACCAGACCGGGTTCGGAGCCTCTTCTCCGGAGACGGCTGCGCGTTCGCGGACGGGTCGCTCGGGCTTGGTCTTGGACTTGCTGCGTGCCATAGCACCACAGTGTAGCCGGAGTGACCTGGGGTTTTCTGTCGCCGGAACGGGGGCTGTGGAGGAGCGGAAGCTGGCGACTTCCCAGCCTCCGGCTCCACAATCTCTCCTATGGCCCGTTCCACCGACTCCCCGCCGCGGATGCGTCCGCGACGGCCGCGGCGCCGCGTGTCGGTGATCGGAGTGGCTGGCGAGCTTCTCATCACGGCGGGAGTCCTGGTGCTCCTCTTCCTCGGCTGGCAGGTGTGGTGGAACAACCTCGTCATGTCGGGTCAGCAGACCTCCGCCGCCGCCGAGCAGAGCAAGAAGTGGATCGACGATGCCACCAAGGCTCCGCCGGCGGGTCGTCCTGATCCGGGTTCGACAGCGACGCCGACGGTGCCCTCGCCCTCGCCCTCCTCCGACCCTCCCGTCATGGCCCGGCCCGCGGACTATCAGGCCTTCGCGGTGCTCTACATCCCGAGGCTCGGCGCCGAGTGGAAGCGCACCATCCGGCAGACGGTCGATGTGCAACGCGTGCTGAACAGCTACACCGCGGGTGTCGGGCACTACACCGACACGCAGCTGCCCGGAGAGGTCGGCAATTTCGCCGTGGCGGGCCACGACAGCGGCTGGGGCAACACGTTCATCGATCTCTCCAAGCTCCGCATCGGCGACCGGATCTACGTGCAGACCGCGCAGGGGTGGTACACCTACGTGTTCCGCAACTTCGAGTACGTGCAGCCCTCGGCCGTCCAGGTCCTCCTGCCGGTCCCGCGACAGCCGCAGGCCACGCCGACCGATCGGTTGATGACCATCACGACATGCAATCCGCCGTTCCACGCGGGCGAGAGGCTGATCGCCTACAGCACGTTCGCGGCGTACAGCCCGGCGCAGCAGATACCGCCGGAGATCGCCTCCGCTGTCGCGCGAGCCGGATGAGACGGGAGGAATCGTGTACGCAGCGTTGTGGAGGGTCTTGCCCGGGCCGTGGTGGGTTCGCGTGCTCATCCTGCTCGTCCTGCTCGCGGTGGTGCTCTCCGTCCTTGTGACGTGGGTGTTCCCCTGGGTGGATTCGCTCCTCGGCCCCCAGGAAGGTACCGTGGGGCCGTGACTCGCGTTCTCGTCATCGACAACTACGACAGCTTCGTCTACACGCTGAACGGCTACCTCCAGGAGCTCGGCGCCGAGACGGACGTGATCCGGAACGATGACGTGGCCGTGGAGGAGCTCGCGGACCACCTCGCCCGATACGATGCCGTGCTGGTGTCGCCCGGACCGGGGAAGCCGGCGGATGCCGGCGTCTCCATTCCCGTCGTGACCCGCGCCCTCGAGACCGGCCAGCCCCTCCTGGGCGTGTGCCTGGGGCATCAGGCGATCGCGGAAGCCTTCGGGGGCGTCGTCACCAACGCCGAAGAGCTCATGCACGGCAAGACGTCTCAGGTGACCCACGACTCCAGCACCCTGTTCGAGGGTGTCGCCCAGCCTTTCACGGCGACGCGGTACCACTCGCTCGCCGTGGTCGACGGCACGCTGCCCGACGATCTCGTCGTGACGGCACGCACGGCGGGCGGCGTCATCATGGCGCTGCAGCACCGGGAGGCGCCGATCTTCGGCGTCCAGTTCCACCCGGAGTCCGTCCTCACCGAGGGCGGCTACCGCATGCTCGGGAACTGGCTCGAGGTGGCGGGTCTCGCGGGCGCGGCGGAGACGTCACGGTCGCTCAACCCGCTCGTGAAGCTGGGCTGACCGCCGGCGGTCGCGTACGCGACCCGAGCTCAGCCCGCGCAGTACGTGAGGTCGACCGTCGTTCCCTGCGGAACGTCGCCCGGTGCCACGGACTGCGTGTGCACGAGCGGGGCTCCCTTGTCCTGCGGACAGGTCTTATCGGGCTTCGGGTTGGCGGTCAGGCCGAGCTGGGACAGGATGCCCGTCGCCGCCTGGATGGTCTGACCGGTGAGGTCGGTCAGCGTCACCTTGCCGCTCGAGACGGTCAAAGCGATCGGATCGCCCTGGTGCGCCTGCGCGTTGGGCGCGGGGTCGGTGCTGATCACCACGTTGGCCGCGACGCTCGGGGAGTTCTGCGTGGTCGTGGGGCCGACCGTGAGTCCGGCCTGCTGCAGCGCCTGCTTGGCGGCGTCGACCGTCATGTTGTGGACGTCCGGCACCGTCACAGCCTGCTTGCCGGTCGAGACGACGATGGTGATGGTGTCGCCCGTGGCGACCACGATGCCCGCGGCGGGGTCGGATCGAACCACTTGACCGGAGGCGTACGTCGAGCTCGACTCCTGCGTCTGGGTCCACTTGAGCTTCATGCCCTCGAGCTCGGCCGTGGCCTTGCTCACGGGCTGGCCGGTGAGGTTGGGCACGGTCCGGGACGTCTCCGGCATCGTCGTCGACGGCGCGAGCCGCAGCACCCACGCCAGGACCGCGACGATCACGACCGCGATGATCGCGATCCCGGCCCAGACCCAGATGACGGGTGGGCGCCGCTGGGTGCGGACCATGGTCTGGTCCTCCGCCAGCTGCCGGAAGGCAGCCTCGGGCCCGGAGACCCGGCTCGGCGGCGCGCCGAAGAGGGTCTCGGAGAACTCGTCGTGGTGCTCGCGCTTGGGTACCCGGCCGGCCGCCGCCTCCTCGAGGTCGTGCCGGAACTCGGCCACCGTCTGGTACCGCTCGAAGCGGTCCTTGGTCAGCGCGCGTGCGACGACGACATCCATCGCGGGTGAGACCTTGGGGTTGACCGAGCTCGGCTTGACCGGGGTCTCGCTCACGTGCTGGTACGCGACGGCTACCGGGGTGTCGCCCCGGAAGGGCGGACGGCCGGTGAGCATCTCGAACAGCACGACGCCGGTGCTGTAGAGGTCCGTCCGCGCATCGACGGACTCGCCCTTCGCCTGCTCGGGAGAGAAGTAGCTGGCCGTACCGAGCACCGCGGTGGTCTGTGCGACGGTCGCGGACGAGTCGCTGATCGCGCGGGCGATGCCGAAGTCCATGACCTTGACCTGGCCGGTCTTCGTGATCATCACGTTCCCGGGCTTGATGTCGCGGTGCACGACCCCGGCGCGGTGCGAGTACTCGAGGGCGGTGAGGATGCCCTCGGTGATGCGGACCGCCTCCGCGACATCGAGCGGGCCCCGCTTGATCAGGTCTTTGAGGAGGACGCCGTCGACGTGCTCCATGACGATGAACGGGAGCTGCGCCTCGTGGCCGTTGGGCTCGCGGACGGTCTCCTCGCCGGCGTCGAACACCCGCACGATGGTGGGGTGCGCCATGCGCGCCGCGGCCTGCGCCTCCTGCCGGAACCGCGTGCGGAACGCGGGGTCGGTCGCGAGCGACGGTTTGAGCAGCTTGATGGCGACGGTACGGCCGAGGCGGCTGTCCGTTCCGCGGTGCACGTCGGACATGCCGCCGCGCCCGATGAGTTCGCCCACCTGATATCGGCCTGCGAGCAGGCGGCTATCTGGGCTCAAAGCGGAACTCCTTCAGGCTGGTGACTCCGGCTAGTGTAGCGGGCGGATTCTGAGCATCACCCTCGGGCGGGGGTCAGGGCGTCGACGGCGGGTTCGTCGGCACGAGGGCGGGGAGAACCTTGTAATCGACCGCCGGGGACTGCCCCGACATGACCGAGTCGCCCTGGTTGCAGAAGATGGCGTAGGTGAGCGAGTACTGCCCGGCAGCGCTCGGCGACCAGGTGAACTTCGTGTCGTTCACCGGGGTCTGCTGCTGGCCGTTCACGAACAGGGCCCGGCCGGTGAGGTTCTGCCCGGCGGGGCAGGTCGCGGAGCCGAACGAGACCACGATCGGCGAGTTGGCCGTCCCCTGGCCGGAGGGCGGGTTGGGCGTGACGGTGTCGGTCGGCGTCTGGATCGGCGTGACCGGCGCGTACACCTTCGCGCTGATGGTCGACCCCTTCTGCACCGGACCGGTGGGGTTGATCGAGTAGACGTGGTCGACGTCCTTGGCCGCGGTCGCGGCCGACCCGGTCTGGATGTCGGCGACCATGCCGAGGCTCTGGATCTTCTGCCGCGCCTGGTCCGAGGTGAGCCCGACGAAGTCGGCCTCGTTGATCTGCACCGTGTCGCTGGTCGGCGTCGGCGTCGGAGTCGGGCTGGGCGCCGGCGGGGCGCTCTGGGTCGGCGAGGCCACGGGCGTCGTCGTCGGCTGCGGCTTGGGCTGGGCGACGAGGGCGATGATCGTCCCGATGAGGATCAGCGCGAGGAGCGCGATCAGCGCGATCAGCGGCCACGTCCAGGGGCTGCGCTTCTTCTCCTCGACGGGGCCGGTCTCCTCCTCCTCGGTCACGGTCTGCGCCATCGCGGCGGTTGCGGGGAGCACGGTGGTCGCCTGCGTCGGCGCAGGGTTGGCCGAGGTCATCAGTTGCGTGGCGGCGTCGGCGAGGGCCGCGCCCCCGAGCACGGCGGGCACGGCCGCAGCGGCTGCCCGCACGTCGCCGCGGCGGAGCGCCTGCGCGGCACGGGCGAGATGAGCCGCAGAGGAGGGACGGTCGGCGGGATTCTTGGCGATGCAGGAGAACACGAGGTTCCGCACCGGCTCGGAGATCGTCGCCGGGAGCTCCGGGGGAGCCTCGTTGATCTGCGCCATCGCGATGGCCACCTGCGACTCGCCGGTGAACGGTCGGCGGCCGGCGAGGCACTCGTACGCGACGATGCCGAGCGAGTAGATGTCGGTGGTCGGCGACGCCGGGTGACCCGACGCCTGCTCGGGCGAGAGGTACTGGACGGTCCCCATGACCTGGCCGGTGGCCGTCAGCGGGACCTGGTCGGCGATGCGGGCGATGCCGAAGTCGGTGATCTTCACACGGCCGTCGGGGGTGATGAGCAGGTTGCCGGGCTTGATGTCGCGGTGGACGAGGCCGGCGGCGTGGGCGGCGTGCAGGGCGGCGGCGGTCTGCGCGACGATGTCGAGGGTGCGGTCGGTGCTGAGGACGTGCTCTCGCTCGAGGATGCTGGACAGCGCCTCCCCGGGGACCAGCTCCATGACGAGGTAGGCGCTCCCCTCCTCCTCGCCGTAGTCGTAGACGTTGGCGATGCCCTCGTGGTTGACGAGGGCGGCATGGCGCGCCTCGGCGCGGAAGCGCTCGAGGAAGCCCGGGTCGCCGAGGTACTCGTCCTTCAGGATCTTGATGGCGACGGTGCGTCCGATGACGAGGTCGGTGGCCTGCCAGACCTCGCCCATGCCGCCGATCGCGATCCGCGACTGCAGCTCGTAACGCCCTCCGAAGGTGAGCCCTGCTGTGGGTCTCATTTATTCAGCACCGCCTCTAGTACTTTCCTCGCGATCGGGGCGGCGATGGAGTTACCCGTGCCGCTCTGACCCTGTCCACCGCCATTTTCAACGACAACTGCCACAGCGAACTCCGGGTCGGATGCCGGCGCGAAACCGGTGAACCAGAGCGTGTAGGGGTCGTTCTCCCCGTTCTGCGCCGTGCCCGTCTTACCGCCGACCTGAACCCCGTCTATTCTTGCATTGCTCGCCACGCCGTGATCGACGCCGTCGACCATCATCTGCTTGACCGTGTCGGCGTTCTGCTGGATCACCGGCTGCGAGAACTGCTTGGGCTGGAAGGTCTCGATCGGCTGCAGATCGGCCGACCGGATCGACTCGACGAGGTTCGGCGCCATGAGCTTCCCGCCGTTCGCGATCGCGGCCGAGACCATCGCCATCTGGAGGGGCGTCGCGCGATCGTCCATCTGGCCGAACGAGCCGAGGGCGCGCTCCGCGTCGTCGACGTAGAGCGGGTAGACGCTCTTCTCGACGGGGATCGGGATGGAGAAGCTCTGGTTGAAGCCGAACTTGTCGGCCTGGTCCTTGATGACCTGCGGCTTCAGCTGCATGCCGAGCTCGGCGAACGGGATGTTGCACGACAGGATCTGCGCGGTCGCGATCGACACGGTCGCGCCCGGCCCGCACGTGGTCAGCGAGTCGTTCTTCACCACGGTGCCCGATCCGGGGAGGGGGAGGCTCGCGGGGTTCGGGAGCTGGCTGTCCTTGGTGTACTGCCCGGTTCCGAACGCGGCCGAGCTCATCACCGGCTTGAACGTCGAGCCGGGCGGGTTCAGATTGCCGCCGATGGCGCGGTCGACGAGCGGCGACGACGGGTCGTCGAGCAGCTTCTGGTACTGGTCGTTCACCGCCTTGGTGTCGTGGGACGCGAGGACGTTCGGGTCGTAGGTCGGCTTGCTGACCATGGCGAGGATCCGGCCCGTCTTCGGCTGCAGCAGGACCACGGCGCCCTGCTTGTCGCCGAGCGCGTCCCACGCCGCCTGCTGCGCCTTCGGGTCGATGGTCGTCTCGACGGTCGCCCCCTGCGGGTTCTTGCCGGTCAGGATGTTGTTGATGCGGTCGAAGAACTGCGAGTTCGACGATCCGCTCAGGGTCGAGTCGAGCGCTCCCTCCAGACCGGTCGCCTCGCCGTTGACCGGGAGGAAGCCGGTGACCGGCGCGTAGAGCGCTCCGTTGCTGTAGACGCGCTGCCACTTGTACACGTCGTTCGACGGCACCGACTGGGCGATGGGCTGGCCCGCCACGAGGATCGCGCCCCGCTGCGCCGCATAGCTGTCGTTGCGGGCGCGTGTGTTGCGGGCGTCGGAGGCGAGGGTGTCGGCCTGGAAGACCTGCAGGATCGTCGTCGACACGAGTAGCGCCAGGAACATGGCCACCACGATCGTGCTGACCCGCTTGATCTCTCTGTTCATCAGCTCACCACCAGCCGGGGTTGGTTCCGGACCGTGTCGGACAGCCGCAGGAGGAGCGCGACGATGATCCAGTTCGCGACCAGGGACGAGCCGCCGGCCGCCAGGAACGGCGTCGTCAGGCCGGTCAGCGGGATGACGCGGGTGACGCCTCCGATCACGATGAAGCACTGGAGCGCGACCGTGAAGGACAGGCCCACCGCGAGCAGCTTGCCGAAGTCGTCCTGCCCGGCGAATCCGATCCGGAGGCCGCGGGCGACGAAGACGAGGTAGAGCGCGAAGATCGCGAACAGGCCGGCCAGACCGAGCTCCTCGCCGAGGCTCGCGATGATGTAGTCGCTCTGCGAGACGGGGGTCACCCAGGGCTGGCCCTGGCCGAGACCGGTGCCGATGAGCCCGCCGTGCGCCAGGCCGAACAGGCCCTGCACGAGCTGGAAACTGCCTCCCTGGGCGTCGTAGACCTTCTGCGAGAACGGGTCGAGCCAGTTCGCGAAGCGATCGTTGACGTAGGTCAGGAGGCGGCTCGCGAGCACGGCGCCGCCGACGATCAGGACGAGTCCGAGGAGCACCCAGCTGATGCGAGCGGTCGCGACGTACAGCATGACGAGGAACAGCCCGAAGATCAGGAGACCGGTGCCGAGGTCGCGCTGGAACACGATGACCGCCATCGCCATGAGCCACACGATGAGGAGCGGGCCGAGGTCGCGGGCGCGCGGGAACCGGATGCCGAGGAACTTCTTGCCGACCATGGAGAGGGAGTCGCGCGCCTGCACCAGGTAGCCGGCGAAGAAGACGGCGAGGCAGAGCTTGGCGATCTCGCCCGGCTGGAAGCTGAACGGGCCGATGCCGATCCACACGCGCGCGCCGTAGATGGTCCGGCCGATCCCGGGCAGCATCGGCAGCAGCAGGAGGATGAGCGCGGCCAGACCGAAGATGTACGTGTAGCGCTGGAGCACGCGGTGGTTGCGGATGATGACGACCACGAGGATGGCGCAGACGATCGCGATGGCGCTCCAGGCGATCTGCTTGATGCCGGCGCTGTTCCAGCCCGAGTCGGCGAAGTGGATGTCGATGCGGTAGATCTCGGCGATGCCGATGCCGTTCAGCACGGTGGCGACCGGCAGGAGGAAGGGGTCGGCCTGCGGCGCCACGAAGCGCAGCGCGATGTGCATGCCGATCACGAGCGCCGACAGGCCGGCGCCCAGATAGACGAGGGTGAGGTCGACGTGTCCCATCGCCCCGAGTTGGACCAGCACGATCGCCGCCGCGTTGATCCCGCAGGCGATGATCAGGAGGAACAGCTCGAGATTCCGGAGCTTCGCCGGCAGGCGCAGCCTGCGGACCGGACCCGTGCCCGGTCCGGTGCGGCGCCCCTGGCCGCTCTTGCGCGTGTCGCCGCGCTCGGCGACCCTATCTGCTGCCGGCATCTTTCAACTGATCCAGGATCGCTTCGGCCGACGCGAGGTCGTCGGCGTTGATGGTCTGCTGCACGAGCTGACGGTCGTACTCCGGGAGGCTCTTCACCGTCACCGACGACTCCTCGTACAGGTGGGAGAGGCCGATCGGGCCGATGCCCTGCTGAACGCCCTGGTAGATCGCGACTTTGCCGGACGGGGACGCGCCCACGTAGTACCGCGACTGAGTCCACTGGTAGCCGAGCGCGATCGCGACGACGATCGCGACGACGACCACGATCAGGCCGATCATCCACGTCAGCCGACGGCGGCGGGCGCGGCGCTCGTCCTCCTCGATGAGCTCGTCGAGGTAGTCCTCGGACTCCGGTTCGAAGTGGGTCGGCCCGGTGGCCGGGCGGATGGGGTGGAGGCGCAGGGTGGGGAGTCGCGTCGCGCGCGTCGTCGGCTTCGGCTCGCTGCCGAACTGCAGGGGGGCCGACGCGGAGCCGACGACGACCGGCTCCTTCATGACGTCGCCGCGGGAGGTGTCGGCGATGTCGACGATGACGACCGTGACGTTGTCGGGGGCTCCGGCATCGAGGCTGAGCTTGAGCAGCTTGTCGGCGACCTGGCGGGGGCCGTCCTTCGAGGAGAGGGCCGCCCGGAGGTCGTCGTGCTTGACGACGCCGCTCAGCCCGTCGGAGCAGATCAGCCAGCGGTCGCCGGGACGCGTGTCGAGACTCCACGTGTCGATCTCGGGGGAGGCGTCGACGTCGCCCAGCACGCGCATCAGCACGGAGCGGCGCGGGTGGACCATCGCCTCCTCCTCGGTGATGCGCCCGCTGTCGACGAGGCGCTGGACGAACGTGTGGTCGGTCGAGACCTGCGTGAGCTCGCCGTCGCGGAAGCGGTAGATGCGGGAGTCGCCGATGTGCGCGATCGCGAGCTGGTCGCCGACGCGGACCATCGCGCTGACCGTCGTCCCCATGCCGGTCAGCTCGGGGTGCTCGAACACGGTCTCGGCGAGCAGCGAGTTGGCGGCGATCAGCGCCGACTGGAGGGCGAACTCGGCCTCGGCGGGCGTCTCGTACTCGCGGTCCGCCTCCTTGATGCGGTTGACCGCGATCGCCGAGGCGACGTCGCCGCCGGCGTGGCCGCCCATGCCGTCGGCGACCACGAACAGTTCCCGGCCCGCGTAGCCGGAGTCCTGGTTGTTCGAGCGGATCTTCCCGACATGGGAGACGGCCGCTGCCCGGTTCGAGCCCGCCACGGCTACCGTCGCAGCTCGAACGTGGTCGTGCCGATCTTGATCGGCGTGTCGAGCGGGACCTGGGTCGGGACGGTCACCCGGCGTCCGGCGAGGAACGTGCCGTTGGTGGAGTCGAGATCCTGGATCATCCACTCGTCGTTCCACAGGAGCAGGCGGGCGTGGTGGGTGGAGGTGTAGTCGTCGCGGATGACGAGGTTGGAGTCGCTGGAGCGCCCGATCGTGATCGGGTCGCGGCCGAGGGGCAGCTCGGTGCCGGCGCGGGCGCCGGAGGTGATCACCAGGCGGTGCGCGGTCTGCACGCTGGCGTTCAGGCCGCCGGAGGCGGTGTTGGCGCCCGACGGGAGGTTCGAGATCGGCGCCGCGCGTTTGACCGGCTCCGTGGGGCCGGCCGGGCCGGCGGGACCGGGACGGATCGGAGGCGTGGCGGGGAACGGCGACGCCGACGGGGTCGCGGCCGCCTGGGCCTCCGGGAGCTTGCGCGCCCGCTGTCCGAACAGGTCGGTGCGGAGGGCGTAGACGATGCCGAACACGAACAGCCAGAGCAGCAGGAGGAAGCCGAAGCGCAGCACGAGCAGCGTCAGCTCGCTCGGGTTCACGAGGTGCTCCAGAAGTCGCCGAGGTCGTGGCGGCGGGTCGCGTCGTCGGCTTGCGGTGCGGGCGCGGGAGCCGCCTGGGGCAGCACGCGGAAGACGATGTTCGTGCGGCCCACCGTGATGACGTCCTCCGGCTCCAGCAGCGCCTTGCGCACCGGCTCGCCGTTCAGCTTCGAGCCGTTAGTGGAGCCGAGATCCTCGACCTGCGCCCGGCGGCCGTCCCACGTGATCATGACGTGGCGGCGCGAGATGCCCGTGTCGTCGACGGTGATGTCGGCTTCGCTGCCCCGCCCCACGACCGTACGGGGCCGGTCGAGCGCATAGTGCCTCCCGGCGACCTCGATCACGGGCGTCCAGGCGACCTCGCCCTTCACGTTCTCGGAGTCGACCTGCAGCATGCCCTCGGCGATCTCCGGGTCCTCCGCGAGGTCGATCGAGATGCCGCCGGCGAACTGGTAGTGCTGGTGCTGCGCGTGCTTCTGAACGAAGTCGATGAGCTCGTCGGTGAGTGCCGCCCCCATGGAGCGCATGCGCGCGTAGTCGGCCGGCGACATGCGCAGCACGAAGCGGTTGGGAGCCAGCACGCGGTCGCGCGCGACGACGGCAGCCTTCGTGTCGAGCTCCTTGCGCAGGGCGCTGGTGAGCTCGACCGGCTGCAGCCCGGAACGGAAGGTCTTCGCGAACGCGCCGTTGACGACGCGCTCGAGCCCCCGTTCGAAGTTGTCCAGAATGCCCACAGTCTCCCGCCTCGGCTCGTGACTACATGCATGTTAGTCGGAACGGGCGAGGGAAAACCTGAGGCCGCCTCCCGATCCGGTGAAGATCGGGGAGGCGGTGGCCCTGCGGATTCGTGCCGGAAAGCGCCTCCGTGTTAGAGTTCCTGGGTTCGCGCGAGTGGCGGAATTGGCAGACGCGCTGGCTTCAGGTGCCAGTGCCCGCAAGGGCGTGGGGGTTCAAGTCCCCCCTCGCGCACGAGCGAAGAAGGCCGGTCTGACGGAAACGTCGGTCCGGCCTCTTGCGTTGATTGCGCTCAACCGGTGGCGAGCATGCGCAAGATTGCACTGCGTTCGCTATGGCCGCTCGCACCGTCCGGCTCGACTGCTCCAGGCCGCGGCGCCGGAGTGGGCGCGCAAGTGACAGCGCTTCGGAGCGTGTGCCGCGTTCTGGGAGCGGGTTACATAGCGCGCCCGGGCGGCGCCGCGGAGGTCAATGGGCCGCGGGCGGCCTTAATGTGCTGCGGGCGAGCGGCGAATATCCCTCGACGGCGCAGAGGCGCCTCTATGCGGCCGGGTGCGGAGTCATTTTCGCTTCTCGACTCAGGCCCTGAATATGCGCGTCATACAGGCGCTGCATGGCGTTGTCATCGACGAGCGCTCGGCACCTTCGTCGCCCGCCATGTCCAGGCCGAGCGATTCTCGACCTTTCGGAGAGGCAATGGAGCGTCGAAAGGTTGAGAAGTCGATAGCAGGAGTCGTGATCTCCCGGTCCGGCACAAGTACGCTTGCGTTCGCTTTGGCCGCTCCGATTGAGAAGGCGGTAGCTGTGGCAAGAAAGAGGACCGCGACTCCCGCGGCGGTGAGAATCCAGCGCCCAAACTCGTCGTTGGCGGACGTCAGCGCCCGCCGCGCCCGCCGTTGCTGCCACCTGTCATGTCACGATGACAACTAGCATGGGTTCATGACCGGGTTGGATCGAAGTTCACCACTGCCGCTGTATTACCAGCTGAAGGAGGCGTTGCTCGCGTACTTTGAGCAGCAGGGCTTCTCTCCGGGCGACAGGCTCCCCGGCGACTTCGAGCTCTGCGAGAAGTACGGTGTCTCGCGTACGGTGGTCCGCCAGGCCCTGACCGACCTCGAATACGACGGGGTCATCGAGCGGATCAAGGGCAAAGGCACGTTCTATGCCACCCCGAAGGTCGGTGAGGGTCTCGCACAGTCGCTCACGGGGCTCTACGAGGACGTCGCGTCGCGCGGCGGCGAACTTGTGAGCGAAGTCCGAAGGCTGGAAGTCGTCCCCGCTGACCCGCGACTCGCCGCAGAGCTCGAAATCGGCCCCTATCAGCCCGTCGTCGTGCTGGAGCGCCTCCGCATCGTGGACGGCCAGCCGTGGGCTCTCACGATCACGCACGTTCCGTTCGAGCTGGCGCCCGGGCTGCTCGAGAAGGACTTCACGCGTGAGTCGCTGTACGCGGTTCTGGAGGGAGAGTTCGGCGTCCGGCTCGCACGTGGGCATCGTTCGATCGAGGCCGCATTGGCCACCAAGGCCGTGGGGGATCTGCTCGACGTGCCGACGGGGTCGCCTGTCCTGGTCCTCCGGAGCGTCAGTCGAGACGACGCGGGAAGGCCGGTCGAGAGCTTTGTCGCCTTCCACCGAGGTGATCGGAGCCGCTTTGAAGTGGACCTCACGCGCGGGCCGAATCGCGGAGCCGGAGCTGCGCCGCTCGTCGTCGTCACCGACGCCAGGGCCAGCGGAGGCGCCGCGCTCGTCTGACCGATAAGCGGCGATGCTGTAACAACTTGCGGCGGTTGTCATTACAGGACTACAGTGACGCTATTGTCACAACAGCCCAAGGATGGACATGACACAGTTCGCGGCCCCGCCACTGCGGCCCTTCTCGATCACGCTGGACCGCTCGTCGGTCTCCGTCTCGCCTCTCGGCCCCACCCTGGTCCGGCGGTTGAGCGATCTGGAGCACCTATTCGCCGATGAGGCAGCCTGGCAGGCGGGCGTGGACGGCGGCGACCCCGTGGTCTACACAGTCGCGTCGACGCCGGTGCCCGAGGCTCCGCGGGAGTTGCCGCAGTCGATCACCACGATCCAGCCCGGCGACGTGGCGGGCGAGCTCTACTTCACGAAGGGTCACATGCACCCGGTCGCCGAGGGCGAGATCTATCTCGGCCTCGAAGGCGATGGCGGCCTGCTCATGTTCGACGGCATGGATGTGGTGTTCCTCGAGATGGGCCCTGACCGGATCGGCTACATCCCGCCCGGGTGGGCTCACCGCAGCGTGAACACCGGCTCCGATCCCTACAGCTTTCTCGCGGTCTACCCGGGCGGAGCGGGCCACGACTACGCGTGGGTGCTGGAGCACGGCTTCGGCAGCCGGGTGTACGCCGGCGCGACGCGACCAGAGCTCCGCCCCTACCAGACGTCCGGATCTGCAACCCGGCGGTAACCCCCGCACCACTTGCACCACCCCACCCAACGAGAGAACAAAGGAGTCTCCCCTTCATGGCACAGACAACTACGCGGCGCTGGCCCCTGATCGTCGCGATCGTCGCGATCGTAGCCCTCGCCGTCGGCCTGGTCGCCGGCCGCTTCATCTTCGGCGGCAGCAGCTCGGCTGCAGCCTCCTCGGACACGAAGAGCACGGTCGCCGGCACCAAGATCGATGTCATAACCAAGGCCACGCAGAGCGACTTCTGGCAGTCGATGCTCGCCGGCTCCAAGGCAGCGGGCAAGGACCTGGGTGTCGACATCAAGCTCACCGGTCCCACTGCTGAGACGGACATCGACCAGCAGGTCTCGATGGTCGAGGACTCGATCACCCGTCAGGTGAAGGCCATCGTGCTCGCCGCGAACTCGTCCACCGCCCTGAACGCGGTGATCGACAAGGCCCGCAAGGCCGGCATCAAGGTCATCACCGTCGACAATGCGGTCACGACGAAGTCCGAGGGCTTCATCGGCACCGACAACATCAAGGCCGGACAGCAGGCGGGCGAGAAGATGTGCGCATTGATCACGGCTCAGGGCAAAGCCAACGGCGACATCCTCTACGAGTCCGCCGCCTCTGGTCAGCAGGTGCTCGTCGACCGCAAGGACGGCTTCGTCGCCGGCCTTGCCGCCAAGTGCCCGGACGCCAAGATCGTACAGACGCTGGTGAACGACAACGACCTGAACAAGGCCGTCGGCCAGGTGACCGACGTGATGAACGCCCAGCCGAACCTCGCGGGCGTCTTCGCAGACAACAACACCTCTGGCACTGGTGCGGCTCGCGCGGTCGCAGCCAAGAGCGGCACGAAGGTTCAGGTCGTCGCCTTCGACTCCGACCCGGCCGAGGTCGACGCGGTCAAGAACGGCTCCATCGGCGGCATCATCGTCCAGAACCCGTTCTTCTTCGGTTACCAGGGTGTCGTGGAGGCCGCCATGGCCGCCGCTGGCAACCAGCCCCCGGTCAAGCTCGACCCGGGTGCGGTCGTTGTCGACAAGTCAAACGTGGACGACCCCGCGCTCAAGTCGCTGCTCAACCCCGCCAAGGAGACGGGCAAGTAATCCCGATGTCTCCCGCAACCTCCAACGGCGCCTCCCCGGAGCTCACCCGCTCCGGGGCGGCGCCCCTGGTGAGCCTGCGCCAGGTCTCCAAGGACTACGGCCCCGTGCGCGCGCTCGACTCGGTCACCATCGACCTGCTCCCCGGCGAGGTCCACTGCGTCGCCGGTGAGAACGGCGCAGGCAAGTCCACGCTGATCAAAGTCCTCACCGGCGCAGTCCCGCGAACCGCAGGCGAGTACGTGGTGGGCGGAGCGGACGTGCCCGTCCAGATCTCGCCGACCCAGATGCGGGACCGTGGGATCGGCGTGGTCTACCAGGAGCTCAGCCTCTTCCCGGAACTGAGCGTGCTCGACAACCTGCTGATGGGCTCTTACTCGAGCGTCGGCGGTTACCTGCGCGGTACGCGCAACCGGGAGACCGCGCGCGAGCATCTGCGTCGCGTCGGCCTCCAAGACCTGTCACTACACGCATTGGTCTCCGACCTCCCGACGGCGACGCGTCAGCTTGTGGAGATCGCACGGGTACTCGGCCACGAGGCCGACCTCGTCATCTTCGACGAGCCCACCACCGCACTCTCGGAACACGAAGCAGGAGACCTGCTCATCCGGATCGCGCAGCTGCGCGACCAGGGCATCGGGATCCTCTACGTCACGCACCGCATTGAGGAAATGTTCGAGATCGGCGACCGGGTCAGCGTGATGCGCGACGGCCGTTTGGTCGAGACGAACCCGATGAGCCACTACACGCCGGAATCACTTGTCGAGGCGATGGTCGGCCGATCCCTCGAGGACCTCTACCCAGGCGAGCGCGCTCAGCCGGGGGAGCCGGTGCTCGAGCTCGACGAACTCGGGGTCGGGGGTTACACCCGACCCGTCTCGCTCACGGTGCGGACCGGGGAGATCGTCGGCATTGCGGGTCTGCTCGGCAGCGGCCGGAGTGAGATCCTCCGCGCCGCTTTCGGAGCCGATCCGAGCTCCGGAGGGCGTGTCCGAGTCGCTGGAAAGAACGCCAATATCTCTCGGCCGGGAGCAGCTGCCGCTTCGGGACTCGGGATGCTCACCGAGGACCGCAAAGAGTCCGGCATCTTCCCGGACCTCTCGATCCGGGAGAACATCACCGTGGCCGGCTACCGCGGCATCGGCCGCGCGGGCTGGCTGTCCACCCGTCGAATCGATCAGTACGTCGAGAAGGCCCTGCGCGGTCTCCGGGTGAAGTACAACTCGCTCGACGACCCGATCACCTCGCTCTCCGGAGGAAACCAGCAGAAGGTCCTCATCGCCCGGTGGATGGGACTCGGTGCTCGCGCACTGCTGCTCGACGAGCCGACGAAGGGCGTCGACGTCGGTGCGAAAGCCGACATCTATGCAGCGATCACCGAGATGGCGGCCGGTGGGATGGGATTCCTGGTGGTCTCGTCGTACCTCCCGGAACTCATCGGACTCTGCGACCGCATCCTGGTCGTGAAGGACCACGCCATCGTTGCCGACCTTCCCGCCGCAGAGGCGACAGAGGAGTCGATCATGCAGCTGGCAAGCATCGACACAGCCCACGCGTTCGCTCCCGAAGACCTCACCTCATCCATCACCGCTATCTCAGGGACGGAGGCCGACGATGGCCGCTAACCGCGGGGGCAACGCCCTCACCCGCTTCTTCAAGGCGAACGCGAGCGGCTTCGCCATCGTCTTCGTGCTCGCCGTCATCCTCGCCCTGACGACGGACACCTTCCTCACGCCCACGAACCTCGACAGCCTCGGCCGCCAGGTCTCGATCTACGCGATCATCGCGGCCGGTCAGCTGCTCGTCATCCTCACCGGAGGCATCGACCTGGCAGTCGGATCCGTCGTCGGGCTCACCGGCATCGTCGTCGCTCAGCTCGTCTTCCAGACCACCAGCGGTGCGAGCGTCGCGTTCAGTGTGGTCGTCGCGCTCCTCGCGGGTGCATTCAGTGGCCTCCTCACCGGGCTGCTCGTCGCCTTTCTGCGCATTCCGCCGTTCATCGCGAGCCTCGGGATGATGGGCATCGCGCGCGGTGGCGCCCTGCTCCTCTCTGGAGGCCGCACCATCCAGCCGCTGCCTGACGCATTCGAGCAGATCGCCGGCGGCGACGTCTTCGGAGTGAGCAATCTCATCATCTTCACCCTGGTCGTGATGGTGATCGTCTCGATCGTCCTGGCAAAGACCACCTGGGGACGCTATGTGCATGCCATCGGCTCGAATGCCGAGTCGGCGCGGCTCTCCGGCGTGCCGGTGAAGGGTGTCCTGGTGAGCGTTTATGCGGCCTCGGGGCTGTTGGCCGGCTTCGGAGGAATCCTGCTTGCCTCGCGCCTCAACAACGGTGTGCCCACCGCGGGCGAGGGTTACGAGCTCCAGGCGATCGCCGCCTGTGTGATCGGCGGCGCGAGTCTGTTCGGCGCGCGCGGCACCGCGGTCGGCGCTCTGATCGGTGCGCTCATCGTCGGGATGCTCAACAACGGCGGCAGCCTGCTCGGAATCGACCCTTTCTGGCTGCAGATCGCCATCGGCGTCCTCATCCTCGCTGCGGTCGCGGTCGACCAGCTGCCCAAGTGGCTGCCGACCCTGACCGGACGTGCCCTCTCCCGCGAACCCGATAGGGCTGAGCCTACGAAGCTGGCGGGAGCCACCACTGGCGGAGGGAACGACTAATGATCATCGCCCACGACCTGGGAACGACGGGGAATAAGGCCTCGCTCCACGAGGACGACGGCACGCTCGTCACCGCGGTCACTGCCCGTTACGGCACGCACTTCGCTGCAGGCGGTGTCGCTGAACAGGATCCGGAGGATTGGTGGAGAGCGGTCATTGAAGCGACCACTGCACTTCTCGCCCATAGTGGCGCGGCCGGACAGGCGGTCACCGCGGTCAGCTTCAGCGGTCAGATGATGGGCGCCGTCTTCCTCGACGAGAGTTACCGGCCGGTGCATCCGGCGATCATCTGGGCGGACACGCGCAGTACCGCGCAGTGCGAGCGTCTCGCCGACGCGGTCGGCCGTGAGCGCGGATACCGGATCACCGGCCATCAGTTCAACCCGACCTACTCGGCGTCGAAGATCATGTGGCTCGCCGAGAATCGTCCAGACGTGTACGCCCAGGTGCGGCACATCTGCCTGGCGAAGGACTTCGTCGTCCAGCGGCTCACAGGGCGGCTCGTCACCGACCCGTCGGACGCCTCGAGCACGAATGCGTTCGATCAGCTCGGAGGCGAGTGGTCTGACGAGATCCTTCAGGCGGCCGGGATCGACCGCGCGCTGCTGCCGGAGGTCGTTTCTGCGACGACGGTCGTCGGCGGAATGCGCCGTGACGCGGCCGACGCGATGGGGCTTCCGGAGGGAACGCCCGTTGTGCTCGGTGGCGGCGACGGGCCGATGGCTGCGCTCGGCACCGGCATCGTCGAGCCCTCGGATGGCGCGTACGCCTACCTGGGCACGTCCTCGTGGGTGTCCATGTCGGCCACGCAGCCGCTGCACGACCCGCTGATGCGCACCATGACCTTCACGCATGTCGTTCCCGGGCACTACGTCCCGACGGCGACTATGCAGGCGGGCGGCGGGTCTCTCCAGTGGATCGCCGAGCTGCTCGAGCCGTCGGCCGAGGCGGCAACATTCGACCGCCTCGTCGGTGACGCTTCGACGGCCTCCGCCTCGGGAGAGGGCCTCTACTTCCTGCCGTATCTGCTGGGAGAGCGGTCGCCATACTGGAACCCGGACGCGCGCGGCGCGTTCGTCGGTATCTCCCGTCACCACGACCGCAGCCACCTCGTGCGTGCCGTGCTGGAAGGCGTCGCCTTCAACCTCCTGACCTGCGTTGAGGCTTTCCGCGAGGCCGGTGCGCCTGTCGACAGTGTCGATGCCATCGGAGGCGGAGCGAACTCCGACGCGTGGCTGCAGCTCATGGCCGACATGTGGGGTGCGACCATCCGCAGACGCAGCATCGTCGACGAGGGCAACAGCCTCGGCGCGGCCGTAGTGGCGGGCGTCGGTGCCGGCGTCATCCCGGACCTCGGCGCAGCCAGATCACTGTCCGAGGTGACTGCGGAGTTCCAGCCGGACGCGGGTAGGCACGCAGAATACGTTCAACGCCACGAGGCGTTCGTCGACGCGTACTCGCGTCTGGAGCCGTGGTTCGCCGCGCGTGCCGCGGAGCGTCGCGGATGAGCGGAACCATCGTCGTCACCAGCCGGTCATTCGGCTCCGGTTCGGTCGACTTCGTGTCGACGCTCGAGACTGCAGGGTACGAGGTCGTCTTCGGGGATCCGCACCACGACCCGCAGTCGCTCACGCCGTTGCTGGCGCGGGCGGATGCGTGGATCGCGGGAACGTCTCCCGTCACTGCCGACCTTCTCGCTCGGGCGCCGCAGCTCGCGATCGTCGCCCGTTACGGCGTCGGCTTCGACGCCGTCGACCTGGCCGCCGCCGAGGAGCGGGGCATAGTAGTCACCAACACGCCCGGCGCCAACAGCGCATCGGTCGCCGACCTGGCGCTCACGCTGCTGCTCGGCGGCCTTCGCACCGTCGCTGTCGGCGACCGCGCGGTCCGTGCCGGCGACTGGTCCGCCGTGCGCGGACGCGAAATCGACGGACTCGAGGTCGGTGTCGCCGGTTTCGGCCGCATCGGCCGGCTCTTCGCCGATCGTGCCCGCGCTCTCGGCGCGCGCGTGCTCGCCTACGATCCGTTCCTGACCGCCGACGAGCCGCTCCCGGACGGATATCGACGAGCGGACGCCGTCGCCGAGCTCGCCGCCTGCGGCGCCGTCTCCCTGCACGCACCGGGTGGGGCGACGATCGTCGATGCCGCGTGGCTCGCGCGGGCGGACGGGCTCGCGCTCGTCAACACCGCCCGCGCCGACCTCGTCGATGAGGACGCCGTGGCCGCTGCCCTCCGCGACGGCCGTCTTTCGTCCTATTCGGCCGACACCCTCGCCTCCGAAGCTGTCGGCGACTCCCGCGGGCCGCTGCTCGCGGAGGATCTCGCCGGGCGGATCGTCGTCACGCCGCACCTCGGCGCACAGACCGTCCAGGCGATCGACCGGATGGGCTCCGGCGCCGTTGCCAACGTCCTGGCCGTGCTCGGAGGCGACGTGCCGCCGAACCCGGTCACCCCTATTCCCGCACGAAAGGTCCCCTCGTGAAACTTGCGCTCTCCCGCCTGACCGCGACGGGCGTGATCGCCGTCGTGCGTGCGCCCTCCGCAGAGGCGGCCGTCGGCGCCGCCCGCGCCCTGGCCGCGGGCGGCGTCACGGGAATCGAGATCACCTACTCCACTCCTGATGCAGCCTCGGCTATTAGCCGCATCGCCGACGAATTGGGTGAGACCGTACTGCTTGGCGCCGGCACCGTCCGCACTCCCGACCAGGCTCGCGAGGCTGCCGATGCCGGGGCTGCGTTCCTGGTCGCTCCGGGCTTCCGCCCCGCCGTCGCCGACGCGATGACGGCCACCGGGCTCACCACCATGATCGGGGCGATCACCCCCAGCGAAGTCATGGCCGCCGAGGAGAGCGGTGCGGACGTCGTGAAGCTCTTCCCCGCGGGACTGTTCGGGCCGACGCTGGTGCGTAACCTGCGCGGGCCGTTCCCCGATGTTCCCTTCATGCCGACTGGCGGCGTGAACGCCGCCAACATCGCCGAGTGGGTCGCTGCCGGAGTGGTGGCGGTCGGAGCCGGCAGCGACCTCGTATCGTCAGCCGACCTTGCCGCCGGCAGCTACGTGACGATCACCGCGAAGGCGAGCGAGTTCTCCGCCGCCTACCGCGCCGCGGTCGGGAAGGCAGCCGCATGATCGACCAGGGCCGAATGGGGTTCGTCGGCGTCGACACGGCGCACTCGTCGATCCAGAAAGTGTTCCCGCTCTGGGCCGACCACCTCGGACTTCCGTCGCGCGAACTGCGGGGCTTCGACATCCCGCTCGGTGCGCCGGACGCGGTCTACCGCGAAGTGGTCGAGCGCATCCGGGACGACGAGGGGCAGGCCGGAGCGCTCGTCACCACGCACAAGATGCGCGTCTTCGAGGCCGCAGGCGACCTCTTCGACGAGGTCGACGACTTCGCCCGGGCCTGCGGCGAGGTGTCCTCGATCGCCAAGCGGAGTGGACGCCTCGTCGGCGCTGCGAAGGACCCGATCACCGTGGGACTCTCGCTCGATGACGTCGTCCCCTCGACCTACTTCGCGGACACCGGCGCTGAGCTCGTCTGCCTCGGTGCGGGAGGCTCGGGCGTCGCATTGAGCTGGCACCTCGCCCACCGGCAGGACACGCCGTCGAAGGTGACCCTGGTCGGCCGGACCCGGAGTTCCCTCGACCATGCCCGCGCAATCCACGAACGCGGCGGCATCGACACCTCTCGGTTCGTCTACCACCCTCTCGATGAAGGCGACCCGCTGAGCGACGCGACCGCTGTGGTGGGCGCCGCCGGCGAGGGAGCCGTCATCGTCAACGCAACGGGCCTGGGCAAGGACCGGCCCGGTTCGCCGCTCGCCGATGACGTCGTGTTCCCGCTCCGCGCGCGGGTGTGGGAGTTCAACTACCGGGGAAGCCTGGAGTTCCTCTACCAGGCACGCGCGCAGGAGCAGCACCGCGAGCTCACCGTGGTGGACGGATGGGTGTACTTCATCCACGGCTGGTCGCAGGTCGTCGCCGACGTCTTCGACATCCCGATGCCGCCGAGCACCGTCGCCGAACTCGCGGAAATCGCGTCCACCGTCCGATGAGGGGGCTCGTCCGCACGGTGCTCGGAGACGTCGACCCTGCCTCGCTCGGCTCGCTCGACTATCACGAGCACCTGTTCCACGCGAGCCCGCTGCTGCCCGGTGAGGATCTCGTCGATGAGGAGGCGAGCACAGCGGAATGTCTGTCATTCCTCGCGTCTGGATTCGGCGGCCTCATCGATGCCACGCCACTCGGCCTTGGCCGACGACCCGAGGCGTTGGGGCGAATCGCGGCGAGGACCGGCGCGACCATCGTCGCCTCGACCGGCCGACATCGCGATGCGCATTATGCGGACGGCGTGTACGACGACCTTGACCTGGAAGCGTTGTTCCTCCGCGAGCTCACGGACGGGATCGCGGCCAGCGACTCCCAGCCGGAGGGGGCCCGAGCCGTTGCCCCGGACGGCGCGCTGATGCGGGCGGGTCAAGTGAAGGTCGGAATCGACTATTGGCGGATCAGCCCGGCAGAGCGGCGTGCGATCACCGCCGCAGGTGCCGCACACCGTGCGACGGGTGCGCCCGTGATGGTTCACACGGAACGCGCGAGCGCCGTCTTCGAGCTGCTGGATGAACTGGCGAAGGAGGGTGTCGCGGCCTCCCGGGTCGCCATCGCACACGCGGACCGCAACCCCGACCCTGGCCTGCACGCGGAGATCGCCGCCACCGGTGCGTACCTCGGGTACGACGGCGCAGCCAGGCTGAGGGACTGGCCGGAGTCCGTGCTGCTCGACTGTCTCGAAAAGGTCGTCTCCGCCGGCCACGGTGACCGTGTCCTCATCGGCGGTGACGTCGCACGGGCGTCCAGCTGGTCGGCGCTGGGCGGCCTCCCCGGCCTCGCGTACCTCGGGCGTCGCTATGTGCCCCGAGTACGCGACGTGATCGGTTCAGTCGCGACCAATCGTCTCCTGGTCACCAACCCGGCGCGCTATCTCACCTGGAGTACCGCATGACGAAGACACTGATCGCCACCTTCACGGCCCGACCCGGGCGGCGGGAGCGTGTGGCCCTCCTCGTGGAGGAGTTCGCAGAAGCCGTACGGAAGGAACCGGGAAACCTCGTATTCGAGGTCTTCACGCGCAACGCGTCGGACCATGATTTCGTCGTCTTCGAGCAATACCAGGACGATGCCGCGTTCGACGAACATCTGGCGAACCCGGCCGGGATCCCGTTCAATGCGGAATTGAACTCCCTGATAGTCGGAGAAGGGTCACAACTCGACTTCCTGAACCGTCCGATCCGCACCTCGCTGCGCTGACCGCCCACGCGGACTTCTTAGGCGTCGAGCTCGGCAAGATACGTCGCGCTCTGCGGCGTGCTCGCGTGGCTGACGAAGTTTGGGCGCTGAGGCTCATGACAACGCGGTGGACCCGCAGTCTTGTCTTCCTGGGCCTCGCTAAGCCGGCGGGAAGGTCGGGATGTTCGGTGCTGTCGCCGCAAAGCGGTCGCGAGAACTGCGTCACGTTTTGGATGTAGGACCAGCATTTACACTGCCACCTGGAAAATTTCCGGCCTTAGCCTGGAATGCGCCCCAGGAAAGGTGGCCACGACCCAGTAGGCTCAAGCGATTCCGAATTTGCTGAAGCACCCACGAATGAAAAGGGCCGGATCGACGGGTGATGTCGAGCCGGCCCTCTGCGTTTCGGGAGTGATTGCCGCCCGGCCGGAACAATACAGAGAGATGCTCGCCATGGAACCGAATCATCTGGACCTCACCGACCGACGCGGGGTCATCACCGGCGGAGGGCAGGGCATCGGTCGAGCACTCGCCCTCGAATTCGGTCGACGCGGAGGCCACCTGCTGCTGGTGGGCCGACGAGAGTCCACGCTCACCGAGACGGCACGCCTGGTGGAATCCCTGGGCGGCACGGCCGAGATCCACGTCCAAGACATGACCGAGCCGGACGCCGCTGAGCGAGTCGCGCAGGCGGTTGCCTCCTGGAGCAGCCTCGACCTCCTCATCAACAACGCGGGAAACGTGCGCGCGGGCAGGCTCGAGCTCACCACCGATGCCGACGTCCACTCGATGATCGACCTGAATCTCACCGCCCCCATCCTCCTGACAAAGACGCTGCTGCCCAGGCTTCGAGGGAGCGGCAAGGAACGTGGCAGCATCCTCCTGAACATCTCGAGCGGGATCGCACTCGTCGGGATGCCTTTCTACGGTGTCTATGCGGCGACGAAAGCGGGCATCGCGCACTTCGGTGAAGCGCTTCGCCGCGAGTTGATCGGAACGGGTGTGCACGTTGCGACCGTCTATCCGGGGGCGACCGATACCGCGATGATGGCCTCGCAGAACGCCGGTCCGGAGCTCGGCTGGGGGCGTCGGAGCCTGGAGGACGTCATCAGCGACCTGATGGCGGCGCTGGAGGGCGGCGAGCACGAGATCAACACCGCACCGGAAGGCCGCCGCAAGATGCAGCGACTCAACATCACCGACCCCCTGGCCGTCGATGCGTCCCTGGCACCAGACCTCGAGGCGCTCGAGGCAGCCGTACGCGACCACCGAAGCATCTAGCCGAGGGCATCGCTTCTCAGGACCGCTAAGGCGCCGGAAGCACCTCCACCAGCGCCAGATCCCACATGTCGGTCGTGGGCGCCGTGTCGTTGATCGTCACCGCTGTACCTGCAGTGGGCGTCACTGCGTTCGTCCGCTGCAGCCAGTAGGTGTCGCCCGACGGCGAGAGGTACTGGTCGACCAACGTCTGACCGGTGCCGACCGTCCGTGCGTGCGCGGTGCTCCAGTCGGTTGCGACGCCCCACACCCAGGAGCCCGCACGCGTGGTTGTGAGCGTGGCCGTCGGACCGCCGCTGGCGCCGTTCGCGGCGAGAACGGCCCCAGTAGCCGTGTCCGCACCGAGGAATCCCGCGACGGTGAGCGACGACTGCCACGACCCGGACTTCTGGGTGGCTGTCACGGTCACGTTCGAGAGCGGCGTCGGTGCCACCGCCTGCCAGACCTCTGCGGTTCCCGGTTGACCGTTCGAGCGTTGTCGGAGGGTCCAAGTCAGACCGCCTCCCGTCACCGAGCCGATCTGGGCGGTGCTCGTACCGTCAGAGCTTACGAAGGCGAGGAGGAGCTCGTTCGTGCCCGTGGTCGTGAGGCCCCCGACAGAGACTGTCGAGGCATCCGTGCCCTGATGCTTGGTCACGAGACCGTCGACGGTGATCGCCCGCGGACCGGACACCGCCGTGGCCGTCGCGCTGTTCGACGCCCCGCTGACGTTCCCCGCCGCATCCTGCGCGGTCACCGTGTAGGTGTAGGTGGTCCCTCCCACGACCGCGGTGTCGGTGTAACTCGTCCCGGTGGTGGTCGTGAGCGCCGAGCCGTTGCGGCTGACGTTGTACCGCGTCACGCCGACATCATCGGTGCTCGCGTTCCAGGTCAGGGCGATGCCGCCCGCGCCTGCCGAGGCCGCGAGATTACCGGGCACAGAGGGCGGCGTCGTGTCCGCGAGTGCGGTTGCCGTGACCTCGGCCGACGGTGCGCTCATGTTGCCGGCCGCGTCGACGGCCTCCACGCGGTAGTAATACGCACCGGGCGTGAGTCCCGCATCCTTGTAGGTGGTCGTGGTGCCGCTGACCTGCTTCACCAGGTTCGCCGGGCCGGGGGTGAAGCCGGAGGTGGTCGAGCGGTACACGGTGTAGCCGGTCACGCCCACGTTGTCGGTGGAAGCGGTCCAGCCGACCGTGATGCTTCCGACCGCTCCGGTCGCCGTCGGGTTGCTCGGCGCCGTCGGTGCGACGGCGTCCTCGTAGGGTGCCGGGAACCGGACCATGGCGGCCGTCGACGGCACACCCTTGCCGTTCACGATCATGAGCATGTAGTAGCCGGGAGGCGCCCAGTTGCCGTTGGGCGGAAGTTGCACGTTCAGGCCGCCGGCGGCCTGAGTGAAGGACAGCTGCATCCCGCGGGTGTTCTGGTCGAACGCGTGGGTGTCCGAGCCCGTCCGGATCAAGGACACCGACGTGATGCTCGCCGCGTCCGGCGTCTGGACGAAGGCGCTCCCTCCGTACTGGAGGGTCGACGGTGCGGAGGTGATCGTCGGCCGCGCGCCCTTGAACAGGTAGGGAGGCGAGTAGATCTGGTAACTGAGCTGGTCGGCCACTCCGGTGTCGCCGCCGCCACCGGAGACGAAGACGCGGCCGTCGGGCAGGAGGACGGCGACCGAGTGGTAGAGCCGCGGGGCGGTCAGCGACGCGACGGTCGTCCAGGTCCCGGTGGCCGGGTTCCAGATCTCGGCCGGCTTCACCGCCTTGGAGAGGTCCTGTCCGGACTTGTCCGTTCCGCCTCCTGTAGCGAGCACCGTCCCGTCAGGAAGGTTGGTGAGGTCGACGAAGCTGCGCGCGTAGGCCATGGGCGCGGTCGCCTGCCAGGTCGGGTTCGGCTGGTTCATGTCGAGCGTGTATGCGGTGTTGGCCGATGTGCCGGTGAACCCGCCGTCGGAGGCGGTGCCCGCCTTGAGGAACTTGCCCGGCGCGTAGTTGGTGATCGATGCGCCGTCGAGCACCCGGCTGTCGATGGTGGTCCACTTCTGTGTCGACAGGTCCAGTGCTTGGGTCAGCGTCCCCTGCTCGGAGGCGCCGGCCTGGAGTACCCGGCCGTCGGGCAGCTGATACATGAACGGGTAGTACGGGATGTCCTTCGTCGCCGTGGTGAGGTCGGTCCAGGTGTTCGTGGGAGGGTTGTACACCTCCGGGGTCTGGACGATGTCGGTCGAGCTCGTGTTCGACCCGGAGGTGACGAGGACGCGCCCGTCGCCGAGCGTCGTCCCGGTCGGGTACCACCGCGGGTGGTTCATCGGCTTGAGGGCGCTCCACGTGTTCGTGCTCGGGTCGAAGGCGCTCACCGCTGTGATCCCCAGCCCGCCGCTGGTCGCGGTGCCGCCGACCACGGCGATGCGTCCGTCGGCGAGCACGGCCTGGCCGGCGCAGAACAGGTCGACGGCGCCGTTCGGGACCTGGATGTACGTGCCGCTCACCGGGTCGAGCAGGAATTGCTGGCCGTTCTGCGAGAAGTCACCCTGCCAGGTGAGGATCTTGCCCGTGTCGGTGAGAGCCGCGTGGATCGAGACCTCGGGCCAGGGGACGACCGGTCCCCATGAACCCACCACGGAGGGATCGTTCGCCGAGTTGCTCACGGTCACCGCGACGGAAGACGCCGTGGCCTGGTTGCCGGAGCCGTCGCTGGCGATCGCGGACAGGGCGTGGCTCCCGTTGGCGACCGAGGTGGTGTCCCACGAGATCGTGTACGGCGCGCTGGTGACGGCGGCCGCAAGTGGCGCGCCGTCGAGCAGGAACTGGACGGAGGCGACTCCGACATTGTCCGTGGCCGTCGCCGATACGCTCACGGTGCCCGACACCGTGCTCCCCGAGGCCGGGGCGGTCATGCTCACGCTCGGCGGCACGGTGTCCAGGCCGCTGATGGGCAGCACCTCGATGGCGGCGAGGTTCCATCGGTCGGTGGTGGGTGCCGTGTCGTTGATGGTCACGCTCGCTGGTGCGGGGGCCGTCGTCACCGACGTCTGGCGCTGCGTCCAGAACGTGTCCCCGGACGACGCCAGGTCCTCGTCGACCTTGGTCTGTCCCGCCCCGACGGTTCTCGTCGTAGCGGTGCTCCAGTCGTCACCCACTCCCCACACCCAGGAGCCCGTCCGCGTCGTCGTGAGCGTCGTGGTGGGCGCGCCGGTCGCCCCGCTGGCACCGATGACGGCGCCGGCCGTAGCCGTGTCGGCGCCGGTGAAACTGACCACCGTGATGGCTGCCAGTCCCGTCCCCGCGTGCGTCGCCGTCACGGCGGCGCTGGTGATCGGCGCGCTCGAGACGCCCTGCCAGATCTCGGCGGTCCCGTACTGGGCGTTGGCCCGTTGACGGAGCTTCCACGTGACCCCGCCGCCGGTGACCGCGGTGAACGATTCGCTCCCCACCGTGGCCGGGCCATCGGCGGTCAGGAAGGCGAGGAGGAGTTCGTCGCTCTGCTTCGTGCTGAACACGGGGGACGACACCGTGGTGCCGGAGGTCGTCTGGTGCCCGCTGACCACCACGTCGGTGGCGAGCGCGGAGGCCGCGGTCGCGCTCGACAGGGGCGCCAGGGACAGCCCGATCAGGGCGGTGAGGGTGGCGAGGGCGACAAGCCGGCTCCGATGCGCGAGGGACATGAGCAAACCTCATTCAAATCGATATCTGCGAGGTTGCTACAAACGCGGTGCAATGTAAAGAGCCGGATCCGACCGGCGGAGGGCTCCTCCTGAGCTCAGCGCCCGACAGCCGCCCGCAGGATCGCGGCCACACGGTCCCTCTCGGGACCGTCCAGTTTCGTCACCGCGAAGCCCACCGGCCACAGTGCGCCGTCGTCGAGCTGCGCCGCCTGCTGGAACTCGAGCGTCGCGTAGCGGATCTTGAACTTCGAGCCGGGCTTGAACGCGACGACGACCTTGCCGTCCGCGTCGGCGTAGGCCGGCATCCCGTACCAGGTCTTCGCCGCGAGCGACGTGTTCTCCGCGACGAGCGCGTGGAAGATCTCGGCGAGGTCCTTGTCGGTTCCGGTCATCGCCGCGATGGCTGCTTCGCAGGAGGCAGCGGCATCCGCGCCCTCCTGCGCCGCCTTCTTCTCGGCGACAGCCGCGCGCATCGCCGCCTTCTCCTCTTTGCTGAACGTGGTGCTCATCGGTGACCTCCTGTGTCGTGATGTCACCAACCTACGGTCGGAGGGGCTGCGCCGCTTCTCGAATCCTGCTCGGGATCCGTCAGGTCTCCTGCGGGTGGCCGAGCTGCTCGGGCTCGCCCGTGATCTCGAGGATCTCCTCCTCCTCGAGGTCCTCCGACCGGTGCCGCCGGTCGACGCCGAAGAGATAGATCGCGTCGAGGACGCCCATCGTGTTGCTCAGCAGGAGCGTGACGAACCAGGGCTTGCTGCCGTTGCGTGCGGCGCGCCACACGGAGGCGCCCTTCCAGGCGAGATTCCACGCGACGGCGGCGAGGAGGAGGGCCCGGCCGGAGGCGGGGACGTCCGGCATGCTCAGGGAGGCGCTGCGGCTGCTCATGCGCACAGTACAGCCCGGGCGCCCGTGCGGCGGCAAGGGCCGAAGGTCCTAGCCGCGGGACCGTCCGGCACGGGAGGCTCGACCTGAGCCGCCGACCGGAAGGAGCGCACCATGCCCGAGGAGATGACACGGGACGAGATCGACGAACTGCTCGCCTCCCAGGCCGTCGGGCGCCTGGGCCTCGTGGAGGGCGACGTGCCGTACGTCGTCCCGATCTCCTACGCCTACCGGGACGGCTGCATCTACGGCCACAGCGCGCAGGGCAGGAAGCTGCGCGCGCTGCGCTCGCAGCCCGAGGTCTGCTTCGAGGTCGACGAGGTCGAGACCGTGGACCGGTGGCGGAGCGCGATCGCCTGGGGCCGGTTCGAGCAGCTCGTCGGCGAGGAGGCCAAGCGCGGCCTCGACATCCTGATCGAGCGGTTCCGGCCGCTGCTGCCTCCCGCGACCACCGAGACGCATCCGGACGCCGAGGTCGGCCTGACCCGGACGCTCGACATCCCGCGCCTCCCGGGCGCCGAGGCCGACCTGGGGCGCACCTCGTCCGCCGCGGTCGTCTTCCGCATCCGCCTCCACACGCTCAGCGGCCGGTCCGAAGGGGCGCAGGAGGAGGTGCTCCCGTGAGCGACGGCCGCGTCGTCGTCGGCTTCGACGGCACACCGTCCGCCTGGCGCGCCCTGGACTGGGCGACCGACCGCGTCGCTCGCCGCGGGGGCCGGCTCGACGTCGTGCAGGCGGTCGATTCCCGGCTGGGCACCGCTGTCTTCGGACCGCGGTTCGACGTGGCCACGACGGCGGATGTCGCGCTCGAGGAGGCTCAGGGGCACGTCCACGCTCTCGCACCGGAGATCGCGACCGAGTTCCGCTGGGTGGACGGCTCGCCGCCGCACGTCCTGCTGGACGCGTCGAAGGGAGCCGCGCTGCTCGTGGTCGGCACCGACAAGCGCCACGGCGACAGGGGGTCGCGCACGGGCAGCCTCCCGCTGTCTCTCGCGGCCAAGGCGGACTGCACCGTCGCGGTCGTGCCCGACCGGCCGCGGCCGCCGCGGAACGTGGTCGTGGTGGGGGTCGACGACTCCTCGTTCGCCCGGACCGCCCTCTCGGCCGCCGTGATGGAGGCGAGCTGGACCGGCGCGGTCGTGGAGGCGGTGCACGCGTGGGACGTCCCCGAGACGTTCCACCGTGCGATCGAGGAGGGACGGGAGGTCGATCCGGCCTTCGAGGAGGCGCAGAACAAGGTGATCCTGGACGCGATCGCCGACGTTCCAGCGGCTCGGCAGGCGGACATCGTGCCGGTGCTCGTGCGCTCCAACCCGGCGGAGGCGCTCATCGAGCGGGGCGCGGGAGCCGTGGCCATCGTGGTCGGAACGCGCGGGAGGGGACGCTTCGCCGCCTCCCTGCTGGGTTCGGTGAGCCACGACGTGCTGCTCGACCTCCCGTGTCCCGTGCTGGTCACCCCCGCCGAATACGTGTTCGTGCCCGACGGCGACGTCGAGGAGACCTGGTGAGCGACACCCTGCACCCCTCCCGGGGAGCATCGGCCCCGATCGTCTGCGGCGTCGACGGCTCGGAGGAGTCGCGTCGGGCCTTCCACGAGGCGGTCCGGCTCGCCCGTGCGCTCGACGTTCCGCTCGAGGCCGTGATGGCGTGGCAGCGGTCGACGTCCATGTACGACGCCTACTTCCCGCAGCCGGAGCGCTCGCCGAAGGTCGTCGCCTTCGGTGCGCTCGAGCGCATCGCCCGCGAGGAGTTCGCGGGCGCCTGGCCCGACTGGGTGACGTTGCGCGCGGAGCCCGGCCATGCCGGGTCCGTGCTCGTCGAGAGGTCGCGGGACGCGGCGATGCTCGTCGTGGGCAGCCGGGGCCTGAGCGGACTGGCCTCGCCGTTCCTCGGCTCGGTGAGCCTCTACTGCGCGACCCAGGCGCGCTGCCCGGTGCTGGTGGTCCGGCCCGACGAGCCGCGCCCGACCGCCTAGGGGACGACCTCGAGCCGATCGTGCACCTCCCGGACGTGCGGGGAGGACCACGCGGTCCGCACCGCCTGCTGCCGTTCCGCCCAGGAGCGCACCGTGCCGGCCAGGGTGACCTCGTGGTCGCTGACGAGCACCTGGATGCGCCCGGCGTCGACGATCGCGTTCCTGATGATCGCGCGCCGGATCTCCTCGCCCACATCGGCCGCGTCGGGGCGGCGGGAGAGCTCGATCCTGCTCTCGACCGAGTGCACGCCGAGCACCCGCTCGACCGCCTTCTTGGCGGCGACCCGCTCGTGATCCCACTCGACGGTCCCGGTCAGCACGACGTCGTGCCCGTGCACCTCGGCGTGGATTCCCTCGTGCGGGACGCCGGAGGTCCAGGCCAGGATGGCGTCGACGGCCGCCGCCAGCTTGCGGCCGTCCGGTTCGCGCCTCCGGCTCGGCAGGCGGAGCTCGTCGGCCACCGTCCGGACCCCGGCGACCCGCTCCGCGGCCTTCACCGCGGCGATGCGTTCGTGCAGCGACTCGACATCGCCCGTTAGGGTGACGACGCCGTCGGTCACGGCCACGCCGATGCGCGGCGCGTGGACGTCGGGCGTCCAGGCGAGTTCCGCCTCCACCGCCTCCCGGACGGTCAGGTCGGCGTACGAGCGGCCGGTCTCATCGGCGGTCTGGGCCCGGGCCGCCGGGGGATGGCTGATCGGTGTCTGCGCGGTGCTCTCCATGACCATCAGCCTGGCGGGCGGCCGCGAATCCGGGAGGAGTCGAAGGTCCTCCGACGGGACGCCCCGGGACCTTCGGCCCTGAGACCGCCCGAGGGGACCGACCTAGTCTCTGACCCGAGACAGCGGCGGTGACCTGCGGGGCGCCGCCGGACGGTACGAAAGGAACCCGACCATGGCACGAAACCTCGTCCAATACGATCCGATGACCGAGCTGGCACGGCTGGAACGCGACTTCTTCGACGACGGCATGTTCGCCTCCCTCCGGCGCACCACCCTCCCGACGACCGACGTCTACACCGAGAACGACAACCAGATGGTCGTCGAGGTCCACCTGCCGCACTTCGACGAGGGCGACGTGAGCGTCGACATCGACGGCGGTGCGCTCGTGATCCAGGCGGAGCGGCACGAGAAGGAGGAGGACAAGAAGAAGAAGTACGTGGTCCGCGAGTCGAGCCAGAGCTTCTACCGGCGGATCGCGCTGCCGCAGCGAGCCGACACCTCCAAGATCCAGGCCGCCTTCACGAAGGGCGTCCTCAAGGTGACCGTGCCCTACGACGGCGCCCCGGCGTCGACCCACATCCCCATCACGACCGGCTCGGCGAAGAGCTGAGTCGATCGACCGGACCCGAACCGGCCGATCACCCTCCGCCGCGGTGCTCCAGATGGAGCACCGCGGCTTGCGTGCGCCGTTCGAGCCCCAGCTTCGCGAGCAGCGAGCTGACGTAGTTCTTGACCGTCTTCTCGGCGAGGCCCAGCTGCTCGCCGATCTGGCGGTTGGTGCGCCCGTCGGCGATGAGCGCGAGCACCTGCCGCTCGCGGAGGCCCAGGGAGTCGAAGCGCGGGTCCCCGGCCGCGGGCTCGCGCAGCTGGGAGGTGACGCGCGAGGCGACGCGGGGGTCGATGAGGCGCTTGCCCCGGGCGGCGGCGCGGATGTCGTCGAGGAGCGTGCTCCCGCGGATGTCCTTGATGACGTACCCGTCGGCGCCCGCGATGATCGCCGCCCGCAGGGCGTCGTCGTCGTCGTACGCGGTCAGCATGAGGCAGCGGATGGAGGGGTCGTCCTGCTTGATCCGGCGGCACACGTCGATCCCGCTGCCGTCCGGGAGGCGCACATCCAGCACCGCCACATCGGGTCGCACCGCGGGCAGCCGGGACCGGGCCTGCGCGGCCGTGGCCGCCTCGCCGACCACCTCCATGTCGTCCTGCGCGTCGATGAGCGCCGCTATGCCGCGGCGGACGATCTCGTGGTCGTCGGCGAGGAAGACGCGGATCGCGGCCATCAGCCCACCCCGGCCGCGAGCGGCAGGCGGAGGCAGAGCCGGGTCCCGCGTTCGTCGGAGTCGACCTCGAGCACGCCGTCGTGCTGTCTCGCGCGTTCTGCGATGTTCCCCAAACCGCTCCTCCTCGTCGTCTCGCCGATGCCGTGGCCGTCGTCGACGATCGAGACGGTGATCTCCTCCGGCGAGGCCTTGGCGGCGACGGAGGCACTGCGCGCGCCCGCGTGGCGCACGACGTTGGTGAGTCCCTCCCGCACGAACGCGGCGATGTCGTCGGCGACGCGGTCGTCCGCGACGGCGTCCACCGGGCCGGCGAACGACAGGGTGGCCGGCTCGGGCAGGGAACCGCCGACCTCCTGCACGATGTCGAGCAGCCGGTGGCGCAGGCCCGCATCGTCGTCGCGCGGCCGCGACAGGGCGAAGATGATCGTCCGGATCTGCGCGATCGCGTCGTCGAGGGAGCGGACCGTCCCGTCGATGCGCTCCACCGCTGCCGGATCGTCGAGCAGCGACTCCAGGCTCTGCAGTTCGAGACCCGCGCCGAACAGCTGCTGGATCACGTGGTCGTGCAGGTCCCGCGCGATCCGCGCGCGATCCTCGAGGAGGAGCATCCGCTGCCGGTCGGCACGGGCGCCGGCCAGCTCCATCGCGATCTCGGCCTGCCGGGTGAACGCGACCGTCCGCTCGAGGTCGAATCCGCTGAACGGAGGCGCACCCTGGTCCCTCAGCGCCAGGAGGACATGGGGACGGCTGGATCGACCGTCGAACGGCACGATGAGCGCGGCGCCTGCGCTCCGCCCGGTCGGGCCGTCGAGGTCGCCGACGTCGTCGACGCGCTTCGGCTGGGAGCTCTCGATGGAGGCACGGAGCTGATCGTTGTGGAGCGTCGCTTCGCCGAAGCCCGCCTCCGACTGCGCCTGCTCACTCCTTGCGACCTCGTGGGCGGACTCGTGCTCGAGGTCGACGTCCAGCACGACGACGAGGCCGGCGCCGGTGAGCTGCTCGACGCGCGACACGAGCTCAGGCAGCGCGTCGGAGCCGTCGCCGCCGAGGATGGTGGCGGTCATCTCCGCGGCGGAGGCGCTCCACGCCTGCCGGGCCGCGGTCTCGGCGAACAGGCGCGCGTTGTCGATGGCGAAACCCGCGGTCGCGGCGAGCGCGCGCACGAGCTGCTCGTCGTCCTCCGAGAACCGGCCCGCGGCGGGCTCCGTGAGGTAGAGGTTGCCGTACACGGCCTCCCGCACCACGATCGGGACGCCGAGGAACGCGCTCATCGGGGGATGGCCCTCGGGGAACCCGACGGAACGCGGGTCGGCGTCGATCGCCTCGATGCGGATCGACCGCGGATCGTCGATCAGAGCCCCCAGGAGGCCGCGGCCCTCGGGGAGGTGCCCGATGCGCTCCACGTCCTCCTCCGCCATGCCCACGTGGATGAACTGCTCGAGACTGCCGCCTCCCTCGGCGATCACCCCCAGCGCCCCGTAGCGGGCGCCGACGAGCTCGACGGCGGACTCGACGATCGTCCGCAGCACGGTGGGGAGCTCGAGGTGGGAGACGACCGCCCGATTGGCACGGACGAGCGCGCGGAGCCTCCCCTGCGTCTCCAGCACGCGGTGCGCCTGGTCGACGAGCGCGCTCAGGGTGCGATCGAGTTCGGCGCGCGGAGCGTCCGGGAAGGTGATCGGTTCGTCACCCTGCACCTCGCACCCCTCTCCGTCCGGGTCGCGGCGGGAGCAGTCTCCGCTTACGGGCCGAGTGTAGCGCGGGCGGAAGCCGTGGGCGGTGCCGATTTGGGCGGTCCCGCGGACGGTCACCGCGACGCCGTGATCTCCGGCCCGACGACCATGGTCGGCGCGGCGAGGTCGAGGATGAGGCCGTGCGAGACGGAACCGAGCCAGGCGCGCCTCCACCCGGTCAGGCGGCGGCTGCCGACGACGAGGAGGAACGCGTCCTGCGACCGCGACCGCAGACCCGACACCGGGTTCTGCCGGAGGAGGACGGGGCGCACCTCCAGGCCGGGGCGCTTCTGCGCGAGGCCCTGCACGTGGTCGTCGAGCAGTTCCTGGTGCGCCGCCTGCTGCGAGTCGACGAACTCGTCGTCGGGCACGATCAGCGGCTCCTCGGCGAGCGGCTGCTGCCAGCAGTGGACGACGATCAGCGGCTGACCGAGCGCCTCCGCCTCGGTCGCGGCGACGTCGAGGGCGACCCGGCCGATGTCGGAGCCGTCGATGCCGACGACCACTCCGGAGCGGCCCCGCATTCTCCCGGACGGCTCGGCCGGGACGATGGCGACGGCGCCTCCCGCTCCCGTCGCGAGGCGGGAGCCCAGGGACCAGCCGTAGCGGCCGCGCGGTCCGGCCCGGTGGGCCGTCCCGACCACCACGAGCGTGTCGGCGCCCGCCTGCTGCGCGAGCAGTTCCAGCGGGTCGCCGACGAGAAGGGTGTGGCCGGAGAGCGCGCCGGGGTGGGAGGTGGTCAGCGCCTCCACTCGCCCGGCGAAACGGGTCTCCTCCTGCGTCGTCGCGTGATCGAGGGCTCGCGGGTCGCCGAGGAACAGGTCGCGGTCGACCACGTCGAGCAGCTCGACGGTCGATCCCGCGTCCCGTGACCGCCGCAGTGCCCACTCGAGGGCGGCCTCGGCGGGCTCGGAACCGTTCCAGCCGACCACCGTGCGTCGCATCATCGTCGTTCCCCTTCTCGTCCCTCACGGGAGAGGCTCGCCGACACGCCGGAGCGCGGAGCAGGGGCGAAGGTCCCGCGGGACCAACGGCCCTTCGGGCCCCGGCCGCTCGCGAGAAGACTTCGGACGGAGGTAGGAGATGGACATGCGCGCATTCATCGTCGGTGTGGACGGGTCCGTCCCCGCCCGGGCCGCGATCCGCTGGGCGCTCGCCCGGGCCACGTCGTCCGGGGCTCCGGTGTCGCTGGTGCACGTCGCCGACGACGAGTGGGGTGCGGTCGGCACCCGCTTGATCGACGAGGTGGACGCCGGCGCGAAGCAGCGGCTCCGGGAGGAGCTCGAGTACGCCCGCGCCCTGGCTCCGGATGTCGCCGTCGACGGAGAGCTGCGGACCGGCAGCCCGATGGTCGAACTGGCGGCCTTCAGCGCCCCCGACCGGATGCTCGTCGTCGGCACGCACAAGACGGGGTTCCACTACGGCCGCGCCTTCGGCTCGCGCAGCCTCCAACTCGCGAATCTCGCCGTGGGGCCGGTGGCCATCATCCCCGAGTCGGCCTCGCGCATGCGGCGCGGGGTGGTCGTCGGCGTCGACGACACGCCGGCCGGGGGAGCGGCGATCGATCTCGCCGCCGACCTCGCCTGCGATGCGCACTGCGAACTCCTGACGGTTCGCTCCTCCAACGCCCACGTGCCGTTCGACGTCGACAGCGACGACGAGCTCCGGGACTGGCAGCTCCGGCGCGACGACGAGGCCCGCGGCCTGCTGGCCGCGGCCGTCGCCCGGGCGCGGCGACGCCAGCCCGGCATCGCGATCCGGAGCCGCGTCGTCCGGCGCCCGGCCGGCGCCGCGCTGAATGAGCTCTCCCGCAACGCGGAGCTCCTCGTGATCGGCGATTCGCGGCGGCCGGAGGCGCAGCAGGGGAGTCTCGGGGCCGTCGCATACGAGGTGCTGCTCAATCTGTCGTCGCCCACGATCGTGGTGCACGCGCCGACGCCGACCGGTCCGGCGAACCACCGCATGCAGACCGACCGGGTGAAAGGAGACGCGCATGTCGCAGGATGAGGCGGTCCGGGTCCTGGACCAGGAGGAGTGCCGCGAGCTGCTGAGGAGAGGCACGCTCGGCCGTCTCGCCACCGCCGCCGGGGGCGAGGCCGACATCTACCCCATCAACTACTACTCCGACGGCGAGAGCATCCTGATCCGCACGGCTCCGGGGACGAAGCTGCTCGAACTGACCGTGCACGACTCGGTCGCGTTCGAGACGGACGGGTACACGGATGACGAGGCCTGGAGCGTGGTCGCCCACGGCCGCGCGCGCCAGCTCGAGCACCAGGCCGAGATCGACGAGGCCGACCGCGCTCCGTTGCAGCCGTGGATCCCGACGCTGAAATACCGCTACGTCCACATCGACGTGACGCAGCTGTCCGGGAGGCGCTTCCGCCGTGAGCCCGAGCCGGAGCGGTGGTGACCGGCGAGATGAACGAGGCGAGCACCGACGACGACCGGATCACGCCCGGGGGCCGCATCGTCGTGGGCGTCGACGGCTCCGCCGCCTCGCTCTCGGCACTGCGCCGCGGCGTCAGGATCGCCGAGCGCCTCGGCTGCACGCTGGTCGGCGTCACCGTGTGGGAGTTCCCGCAGTCGTGGCCCGGCTACGTCATCGAGGGCTGGTCGCCGGAGGCGGACGCCCACGCGATCGCGGAGGATGCGGCGCGCGAGGTGTTCGGAGGCCATCGACCCGAGTGGTACTCGTCGGTGATCCGGACCGGCTCCGCAGCCCGGCAGCTCATCGCCGAGGCGGAGGGCGCCGAGATGCTGATCGTCGGCAGCCGCGGGCTCGGAGGCTTCACGGGCCTCCTGCTCGGCTCGGTGTCGCGGTCGTGCGTCGAGCACGCCGACTGCCCGGTGCTCGTCATCCACGGGTCGGAGGCGGCCGACCGCCGCTGATCGGCCGCCGATCCGCCGCTCAGCGGATCGCGGGCGCCCTGAGCTCGGTGGCGATGGTGCGGCCCCATTCGCGCGCCCGGTCGAGCTCACCCGGTTCGAGCGTGCTCTCCTTGTCGACCAGGAAGCTCCGGTGCTCGACGAACCGCCGGGAGCCGAGCTTCTTCAGCCGCTTCTCGATGCCGACGGCGGCCGAGCCGGTGAACAGCTCCGTCATGTCGGCGCGGGTGTCGAAGGCGGCGAAGTGCGCGGGTGGCGTCCCGCAGGTCTCGAGCCACTCCCGCACGCCGATGCCTTCGGCGTCGGGCTCGAGCGCCAGATGGCGCTCCGGTTCGTCGGCCCAGTGACCGGCCTCCGTGCGGGTGGCCGGACGGCTGAGGCCGTGCGCGTGGGTCGGCGCGCCGACGATCAGGAGGTCGGTGTCCGGGAAGGACTCGGGAGCCTCCTTCACCGACAGGAGGGTCACCTCCGCCTGCTCGCGCAGTCCCTCCGCGATCGCCTCCGCGACCCTGCGGGTGCTGCCGAACATGGATTCGTACACGATGGTGGCGCGAGTGGTCGTGCTGGTGTCGTTCATTCCTCCACCCTCGCGGGACGGGCACGGGGACGGGAGGGCCCAAGGTCACATCGGGCCCCGTCGCGGAAGGGACCTTCGGCACTGCCGCACCGGCACCGCGCCTGCGACGCTCGACGCGTCCGCGTCCGCAGCGAAGGTTGGAGGGGCGTCATGGCCGGCATGATCCTGGTGGGCGTCGATGGCTCTCCGCACCACCGCGCGGCGCTCGAGTGGGCGGTCGACCGGGCGGTCCGCGACGGCTCGGCCGTGGAGCTGGTGTTCGTCATCGAGCGCACTTGGTCCGACGATCCGGACGATCCGGACGCGGCTCTGGTGGAGGCGGCGGAGGCGCTGCTGTCGCGGGAGCGGGAGCTCGCGGCGAAGCGTGTGCAGGAGGCGCGCCTGCGGCCGGCTCGTTCGACGGCCTCCCGCGGGACGGCCGTGGTGTCCGACGTCCGTGTGACGGTGAGCCGGCGCTACGGGCACGTGGGCGCCGAGCTGGAGGCCGCGTCGGAGGACGCGGCGCTGCTGGTGATCGGCTCGAGGTCGCGCGCCGACACCGATCACGGATTCACGGGCTCGCTCGCGGTCCGGGTCGCCGCCGCTGCGTCCTGCCCGGTGGCCGTCGTGCCGCACGGCTGGAGCGCCCACGGCCACGGGATCGTCGTCGGGGTCGACGGGGAGCCCTCCTCGGAAGCAGCCGTGGCGTTCGCCGCCGACGAGGCCGCCGGGGCGGGGGAGCCGCTGACGATCGTCTGCGCGGGCTTCACAGCGAATCCGCTCCTCGCGGGATTCGTGCCGGAGCTGTCGCTCGCTGACCGACGCTCCCGTGTCGTCGAGCAGGCCGCGAAGCCCGTGCGAGCGGCCCACCCCGAGCTGGAGGTCCGTACCCGCGTGCTCGAGGGTGCGCCCGCGAGGGGCCTGGTCATGGCGGCGGAGGAGGCGCGCCTCCTCGTGCTCGGCACTCGCAACCGGCGCGGCGCGAGACGGCTGATGCTGGGCTCGACCGGCCACGACGTCCTGCTGAACCTCCGCACTCCGGTCGTGGTCGTCCGGTGATCGAGGCTCGCGAGGCGGCCGTCGATGGAGAGGCCGGCGCGGTCCGGTCGGCAGCGGCGCTCGACGCCGCGGCCGTTCTCTCGGCGCAGGGGGTCTCGGCCGCCGGGCTGACCGATGAGGAGGCGGCGCGTCGCCTGGCCGCCGCCGGACCGAACGCCGTGCACGGGCACCGGGCGCGGCCCGGCCGGGTACTCGGCCGGCAGGTGCGCAGCCCCATCCTCCTCCTGCTGTTCGCCACGGCGCTCGTCTCGGCGTTCGTCGGCCAGGGCGTGGAGGCGGTGATCATCGCGGTCATCCTCGTCGTCAGCGTGGGGCTCGGCTTCGTCAACGAGTTCCGGGCCGAGATCGCCGCGGACGCTCTCCACGACCGCCTGAGGCACACGGCCGTCGTGATCCGAGGCGGCGTGCGGAGGAGCGTCGACGTCACCGAGCTCGTCCCCGGCGACATTGTTGCGCTTGCGGTGGGAACGGTCGTGCCGGCCGACCTGCGCCTGATCGAGTCGACCGCGCTCGAGTGCGACGAGAGCATCGTCACGGGGGAGGCGCGCGCCGCGGCGAAAGGGGTCGCGCCGGTCGTCGCCGGCTCGGGCATCGGCGACCTCGGCTGCTGCGCCCTCATGGGAACCGTGGTCCACGCGGGCAGCGGCCTCGGCGTGGTGGTCGCGACGGGGGCCGATGCCGAGTTCGGACGCATCGCCGTGGGGCTCGGCACTCAGGAGCCGCAGACCGAGTTCCAGCGCGGCCTCGCCGGCTTCTCCGTCTTCCTGCTCATCGTCGCGCTCATCCTCACCTCGGTGATCTTCGTGGCGGCGATGCTGCTCGGGCGCCCGTTCCTCGAGTCCCTCCTCTTCTCGCTGGCGATCGCCGTCGGGATCACGCCGCAGCTGCTCCCCGCGGTCGTCAGCACGAGCCTGGCGTCGGGCTCGCGCGCCCTGGCCAAGCGGCGGGTGCTCGTCAAGCGGATGGTGTGCATCGAGGACCTCGGGGACCTCGACCTCCTCGTCACCGACAAGACGGGGACTCTCACGACCGGCGACATCGTGTTCGACCGGGCGGTGCCGCTCGACGGCGTCGCGGCCGACGAGCTGATGCTGCTCGGCCTGCTCGCCGCCGACGCCGACCCCGCCGACCCGTCGCCCGTGGGTCTCAACGCCCTGGACGCCGCGCTGTGGGAGACCGACCCCGCGGTCCGCGTTCGCGCGGGCGCGTACCGGCGGATCGACGCGCGGCCGTTCGATCATGATCGCCGCCGGGCCGCAGCGCTGGTCGCCGCAACCGGATCCGCGTCGATCGTGGTCGTCAAGGGTGCGCCCGAGTCGGTCCTGCCGGCCTGCACGAGGGTCGACCCGGACGCCACGTCGGCGCTGGAGGCGCTCTACGCGGAGGGCGCGCGTGCGATCGCGGTGGCGACCCGCGATTCCGGCCGCGAGACCCTGGGTTCGGACGACGAGAGCGGGCTCACGCTGCGGGGCTTCCTCGCCTTCACCGACGGCGTCAAGCCGGGCGCGGACCGCTCGCTGGCGCGGCTCGCCGAGCTCGGCGTGGAGGTGAAGATCGCCACCGGCGACAGTGCCGTCGTCGCGGAACGCGTGATGGCCGCGCTCGGCGTGGCCAGCCGCGGCACGCTGACGGGAGAGCAGGTCGAGTCGCTCGGCGACGCGCCGCTCGTGGAGGCGGCTCGCGACGCCTCCATCTTCGCCCGGGTCTCGCCGGAGCAGAAGGCGCGGGTGATCCGGGCGCTCCGGAAGAAGGGCCGCGCGGTCGGATTCCTCGGCGACGGCGTCAACGACGCGCTCGCCCTGCACCGGGCGGACATCGGCATCTCCGTCGACTCGGCGGTCGATGTGGCGAAGGACGCCGCCGACGTGCTGCTCCTCGACAAGGACCTCGACGTGCTCGCCGACGGCGTGATCGAGGGCCGCCGGGTGTTCGCCAACACCATCAAGTACGTGCTCATGGGGACCTCCAGCAACTTCGGCAACATGTTCAGCGCCTCCATCGCGTCGATCATCCTGCCGTTCCTGCCGATGCTGCCCGGGCAGATCCTGCTCAACAACCTCCTCTACGACACGGGCCAGCTGGCCATCCCGACCGACCACGTCGACCCCGAGCAGCTGAGGGCGCCCTCGCACTGGGACATCGGGGCGATCCGCCGCTTCATGCTCCTGTTCGGACCGATCAGCTCCGTCTTCGACTTCGCCACCTTCGGGCTGATGCTGTTCGCGTTCCAGGCGGCGCCTCCCGAGTTCCGGTCGGGCTGGTTCATCGAGTCGATCGCGACGCAGACGCTCATCGTGTTCGCGATCCGGACGCGGCGCGTGCCGTTCCTCCGGAGCCGGCCCTCCCTCCCGCTCGCGCTGTCGGTGCTCGCGGTCGTGGCGATCGGGGCATGGCTGCCCTACTCGCCGATGGCCGGGCTGCTCGGATTCACCGCGCTGCCGCTGCCGTTCTTCCTGGCGCTGGTCGCGCTGGTCATCGCCTACCTGGTCCTCGTCGAGGCGGCGAAGCTCTGGTACTGGGCCCGACTCAGCGGGGCGCCCGCACCGAAGCGGCGCACCCGCGCGTACCGTCACCGGGTGGCGCGGCGCGCATCACGCTTCACGACGCTGTCCCCGCGCGCTCACTGAGCGCTCCTGGGTGTGCTCGGTCCGCGGGAACAGCCCGAGCCCGAGCAGGACGAAGCCCAGTTCGGCGAGCCCGGCCGCGAAGTACACCGCCTGCAGCGGGCTGAACGGGATGAACATCATCTGCACGAAGATCCAGATGAGCAGCCCGAAACCGGCGACCGCCACGGCGAACGGCCCCACTGGAGAACCCCGGCCGATGAGGAGCGCCGCAACGAGGTGGGTGCCTCCGACGACGACGGCCAGGAGGAGGCCCGGCGTGACGTACGAACTGAAGGGGCTGCCGCCGAGGAAGGCCTGCGGCGGCACCGCGCCTCCCGGTGACGACGTGACAGCGCCGATGATGAGGGCCACCCCTCCGGCGATGGCCGTCACCCCGACGAGAGAGGTCAGGACGGCCAGGACGATGCGGATCCAGCGTTTCATTGCGCCTCCCATGCTCGTCATCGAGGGTGCCGCCCGACGCTCGTGGCCGGGGAGGGCACAAAGGCCCCTGCGTCCCCCCCCCAACCCCGTTGAACGATTGAACGGTCACCAATGGCCCCCTCAAGCAGCCCCTCCGTCCGTGAGGGGGCCAGCAGTGACGGTTCAATCGTTCAAAGAGGTCGGGAGGGTGTGGATAAGTCGGGTCGGCGGGGGGTCGGCGCGGGCGGCCGATGGGACCTTCGCCCCGCCCCGTCCCCGCCGGGCGCGCAAGACTGACCGGATGGCGGACCCGCATTCCGAGCGCACGGCCGCGCCTCCCGCGCCCCGGCGCCCCCGTCCGCGCCTCCTCGTGCTCGCCACTCGGTACTGGATCATCTCGCTGACCCTCCTCGTGGGCGTCGTCGCGGCACTCCTGGCGCTGAGCGGTCAGCTGCAGGCGGCGACGTGGCTCGCGGGCGGCTACTCGATCGCCGTCGCGCTCGGCTACACGGTCCGCATGGTGCGGTCGATCGCCGCGGGTGCGTTCGGCGTCGATCTGCTCGCGATCGTCGCCATCTCCGCGACGGTGCTGGTGGGGGAGGTGGCCGCCTCGCTGATCGTGGTGCTCATGCTGAGCGGCGGCGACGCCCTCGAGGACTACGCCGGCCGGCGCGCCCGCCGAGAGCTCGACGCCCTCCTCCAGCGCGACCCGCGGCTCGCCCACCGCTTCGACGGAGACGCCGTGGTCGACATCCCGATCGGCGAGGTCGCCGTCGGGGACCTCCTCCTGGTCCGCCCCTCCGAGGTGGTGCCCGTGGACGGAGTGCTCACCAGCCCGGCCGGCACGTTCGACCAGTCGTCGATCACGGGGGAGAGCATCCCGGTCGAGAAGACCGAGGGGGAGGCGGTCCTCAGCGGCGTCGTCAACGGAACCGAAGCGGTGCGCCTCCGGGCGACGGCGCTCGCCGCGGACAGTCAATACCAGCAGATCGTCGCGCTCGTGGCCGCGGCGGCGCGGAGCAAGGCGAAGCTCGTCCGCCTGGCCGACCGCTACGCGGTGCCGTTCACCGCCTTCTCCCTCCTGCTCGGTGCGGCGGCCTGGTTCGTCAGCGGCGATCCGGTCCGGTTCGCGGAGGTGCTCGTGCTGGCGACGCCGTGCCCGCTGCTCATCGCGGCGCCGGTCGCCTTCATCGGAGGGATGAGCCGGGCCGCGCGGAGCGGGATCATCGTGCGGGGCGGAGGGGTCTTCGAGAGCCTCGCCACGGCGAAGACCATGGTGTTCGACAAGACGGGGACGCTGACGGCGGGGCATCCGGAGCTGCGCGAGCTGCGTCCCTCCAGCGGTTTCGATGCCGACGAGCTGCTCACCCTCGCGGCGAGTGCGGAGCAGTTCTCGTCGCACGTGCTCGCCTCGTCCGTCATCCGCGCCGCGGAGGAGCGCGAGCTCGTCCTGCGCCCGGTCGATTCCGCCGAGGAGCGCGCCACCGACGGCGTCCTGGCGCGGGTGGGCGGGCACTCGGTGGCTGTGGGAAAACTGTCGTTCGTGCGCTCCTTCGCGCCCGACGCACCGCGCGAGCACATCAAGAGCGGCGAGCTCGCCGTCTACGTGGCCGTCGACCGCGCTTACGCCGGCGCGCTCATCGCCCGGGACAGTCCCCGGACGAACGCTGTGGAGACGCTCCGGCGGCTCGACGCGCTCGGTCTCTCCGACATCGAGCTGCTCACCGGCGACGCGGAGGAGACCGCCGCCGGCATCGCCTCGGAGCTCGGCATCGACCGCTTCCAGGCCGAATGCCTGCCCGCCGATAAGGTGGCCCGCGTCGCCTCCATCCGCGAGCGCCCGGTCGTCATGGTCGGTGACGGGGTGAACGACGCGCCCGTGCTCGCGAGTGCGGACGTCGGGGTCGCCATGGGTGCGAAGGGGGCGACGGCGGCGAGCGAGTCGGCGGACGTGGTGCTGCTCGTCGACGACATCGGCCGCGTCGCCGACGCCGTGTCGATCGCGCGGAGAACCGTCACCGTCGCGCTGCAGAGCATCTGGCTCGGCATCGCCGCCTCGGTCGTCCTCATGATCGTCGCGGCCTTCGGCTTCATCCCGGCGATCGTCGGCGCGCTGCTCCAGGAGGCGGTGGACCTGGCCGCGATCCTGGCCGCGCTCCGGAGCGCGCGCGTCAGCGGCGGCGGGGAAGTCGCACGGTGACGACCGCGCCGCCGTCGGCGCCGTTGGAGGCGTCGACCGTGCCGCGATGCCGGCTCACGACCTCCGCCACGAGGGCGAGGCCGAGGCCGTAGTGCCGGGCGCGCACCTCGTCCGGCGCCGAGTCGCGGGCCGTGGCGAACCGCTCGAAGGCCCGGGACTCCACTCCGGCCGAGAAGCCGGGGCCGTCGTCCTCGACCCGGAGGACGACCTGGCCTCCGGCGAGCTCGACGATGACCCGCACCTCCGCCCGCGCGTGCTCGAGGGCGTTGTCGAGGAGGGCCACGATCATGCGCCGCAGCGAGACGGGGGCGCCGCTCACCACCGCCTCCCGGGCCGTCTGCACGCGGATCTCCACCCCCTGCTCCTCGGCTCGTCCCTGCGCCGACCGGGCCACGGCGCCCGCGAGCTCCGCGAGGTCGACACCCTCGCTCTCGGTGTCCTGCCGGGGGTCGGCGGCGGTCAGGAGGTCCTGCACGATCTCGGTGAGCGCGCGGCTGTCGTCCACGATCTCATCGAGCCCGGAACGCACCTCCCCGTCGAGCCCGGCGGCTTCGTCGCCTCCGGATGCCAGGCGGCGGCGCAGCAGTTGCGCGCGGGTGCTGAGCAGCGTCAGAGGGGTCCGCAGCTCGTGGCCCGCGTCGGCGACGAACCGCCGCTGCAGCGCGAGGGCGTCGGCCAGCGGCCGGATCGAGCGGCGGGCGATGACCAGGCCGATCCCCGCGGCCGCGAGAGTCGCGATGATCCCCGAGATCAGCAGGGCGGCGACCAGACGGCCGAGCTCCTCCTCCTGCTCGCGCAGACCGTACGAGATCTGCACGACCCGCCCGTGGCGCACGTCCGTCTCGGTGAGGTAGCGCTCGTCCTCGGCCGTGACCACCTCCGACACCGAGCCGCCGTGCTCCATGACCTGCTGCAGCGCCCGTTCGTCCGGCAGGCCCTCCGGGAGGTTCGGCGAGCTCTCACGACCCTGCGCGTCGGCCTGGGGGTCGCCCGGGTCGATGACGGTGATGAGGAGGTTGCGAGGCGCGTCGTGCACCGAGTCGACGAGGGAGGCGTCGGCCAGCGCCTTCTTCGCGGCCTCGGACTGGCCCGCAGCGACGACGCTGTAGACGACGATGCCCAGCGCCACGAACAGCGCGACGATGATCAGGGCGAACTGCGCGGCGAGGCGCAGGGAGGCGGAGCGCAGCTCGCGATCGTCCGCGGACCTCACGAGAGCGACCCCATCCGGTAGCCGATCCCGCGGACGGTCTCGATCAGGCTGCGGCCGAACTTCTTCCGCAGGTGGTGCACGTAGGTGTCGACGACGCCGGGGTCGTCCGCGTCGGCGAACACCTCCTCGAGCAGGAGCGCGCGCGAGAACACCTGGTCGGGCCGGCGCGCGAGCCGCTCGAGCAGGGCGGACTCGCGCTCGGAGAGCAGCACGCGCGGGCCGTCGTCGAGGATGACGGTCCGTCCGTCGGCGTCCAGCCGGCCGCCCGGGAACCGGACCGTGGGGACCGTGGTCGCCGCCCGGCGGGTGAGCGCCCGGAGTCGCGCCACGAGCTCGTCGATGTCGAACGGCTTCGCCAGGTAGTCCTCGGCGCCGGCGTTGAGGCCGTCCACCCGGTCGGGCGGTGTGCCGAGGGCCGAGAGGATCAAGACGGGCGTGGTCACCCCGCTGTCACGGAGCCCCCGCAGCACGTCGAGGCCCTCGACCGCCGGCAGCCCGCGGTCGAGCAGGAGCACGTCGAACGAGGTCGTCAGCCCGAGGTGCAGCGCACGCTGCCCGTCCCGGGCGAGCTCCACCTCGAACCCCTCCGAGCGGAGGAGCGCGTCGAGCATCCCGGCGAGGCGGCTGTCGTCCTCGGCGATCAGGACGCGGGGATTCGCGCTCACCTGCGCAGTATAGGCCGGGGAGCCGCGGGGCCCCTGCCCGGAGTCGTCACCGCTGATCCAGGGCCGACTGCAGCGACTGGATGTAGCCCTCGGAGGTGTACGTCGCGCCCGACACCGAGTCGATGTTCGCCGACTGGGAGGCGAGCGCCTCCTTCTGCAGGATCGGCAGCGCCTGCTGGTTGATCTCCTGGTCGCGGCCGTTGCCGTTGGGCGACTGGACGGTGTCGACCGCCGTGATCGTGCTCCCCGAGAGCGTGATCCGCACCTGGACGGGACCGTACCGCGTGTCGACGGCGGAGCCCGTGATCGTGCGGGTGGCCGCGGCCGCAGAGGGGCTCGCCGAGGCCGACGGCGTGCTGCCCGCGCTCGCCGAGGAGGAGGGGGCCGGCGCGGCTCCGGATGTCGAGCCGGCCGCCGTGCTGGCGTGCACCGAGGTCGGCGCGGCCGTCACGTCCTCGCCGAGGCCGTAGAGCTTGAGGCCGACCGTCGCGCCCATGGTGACGAGGATGACGGTGAAGAGGACGGTTCCCCGCCAGGACTTCGAGTTCATGACATGCTCAGTTCTTCTCGGTGGATGAATCGCTTGGGCATCCGCAGCGACCGGAGGGACGCCTCCGCGCTCTCGCCCATGCCCTCCGGCCCGCAGATGAACGCCTCCCAGTTGTGCAGGTCGGGGACGATCCGGCGCAGGTACTCCGCGTCGAGCGGGTCGTACCCGAGGTCGGAGCGGGAGCCGACGAGCGGCACGACCGTGACGCCGGGGATGCGCTGCAGCTCGCCGAGGAGCGCGAGGCGCTCCTGCGACCGGGCCCGGTAGAGGACGACCGGCCGGGCGCCGCGCCGGGAGAGCTCCTCCGCCAGCGCCCGGATCGGGCCGATGCCCGCCCCGCCCGCGATGAGCAGGATGTGCGGCCGGCTCGCCTTGTCGGCGGTGAACTGCCCGAAGGGGCCCTCGGCGAAGACGAGGGTGCCGCGCTTGAGCGCGGGGAGGCGTCCCGAGTGGTCGCCGAGCTCGCCGACGGTAATCCGGAGGTGCCCGTCGGCCGGGACCGCGGACACCGAGTAGGGGTGCGCGGTACCGAGGTGGCCCCAGCTCAAGAAGCGGAACAGGAGGAAGTTGCCCGCCCGCACACCGAGCTCGTCGATGTGGGGACCGGACAGCCACACGCTGTTGACCCCGTGTCCCTCCGGCACCACGGCCACGACGCGCATGCGGCTCCGCCACGCCTTCATGGTCGGGAGGATGAACCTCCAGGTCAGGACGGCCGAGGCTGTCGCGAGGTAGAGGGCGATCCACAGGATGCGGTTGACGGGGTAGGAGACGAAGTGGGCGCCTCCGCTCAGCTGGTGGAGGAACGTCAGGAAGATCGAGACGTACGTGGTCAGGTGCAGCCAGTACCAGACCTCGTAGGAGAGCTTGGCGCGGATCAGCCGGGCGCTGCTCAGGCCGACCGCGATGAAGGCGAGGGTGCCGACGAGCGCGGCCGTCATGTCCGGGTACGACTGGAGGACCGACAGGAACTCGGTCCACGGCGGGTTCTTGTCGGTCAGCTGACCGCCGATCACGATGAACACGACGTGGGCGATGACGAGGAACAGGACGGTCGCACCGAGCGAACGGTGCCAGGCGACGAGCCGGTCGAGGCCGACCGCCCGCTCGAACCACGGGACCCGCGCGATCAGGAGGACCTGGGCGCAGATGAGGAAGGCGCCGACCATGCCGCTGAGCTCGCCGATCGACGTGAAGGCGTGGGCGGGGGTGGCGGCGAAGGCGGCCGGCACGCTCAGCCACCACATGGCCAGCACGATCACGACCCCGAGGACGAGCGCGACGCGGACCGTTCTCGAGCCGCGCCGGGCGGCGGCGGCGGATCGTCCGAGCCGCACCCTCCGGGAGGGGGGCGACAGGCTGACCGTCTGTTCCATGTCCTCCACGATGCTGACGCTTTCTTGGTGCTTTCTTACGTCGCCTGTGAACAGGCTGCAGGTCGACTATGGGGTTCTCATGACCGCGGGTGACGCGGCCGCCGGTGGCTGTCGCCCGAATTGGGGTACAGATCATGTCCTCCAATTGACCCACAGACTGACCTTTCTGACTATGCTCGCGTTCAGTTACGCAGTCACGTCGACCCGAAGGACACGCTGTGAACCCGCACCCGACCCTGCCCTACAACCGCGCCCACGACGAGGCGCACCGCCTCGCCCGCCGGCACGCCCGCGACCTCCACTGGGCGAAGGAGCGGCGGCGCGAGCACGAACGCCGCGTCGCCGAGGCCCGCCTGCTGCTCTCGACCGGCCCGGTCGCGGCGGCCCGTCGACCCCTCATGGTGTCGTCCCTCCTGGTGACGGCGATCGGGGGAGCCGCCGCGGCCCTGATCGCGACGGACGCCGTGCCCGCGGTCGACGGCCTCATCCCGTGGGGGGCCGGTCTCCTCGTGGCAGCGGTGCTGGTGGGCCTCGCCGTCTCCCTCGGCCGACTGCACCATGATCGCGCGGCGGCCCGGGTCTTCCTGGCGTCGAGGGAGGCGCGGCTCTCGCACACGCAGTTCCACATCGACGAGAGCGTGCACTCCTTCATCGATTCGCGGGTGCTCGTCGAGGCCACGAGGTAGCGCGTCGCACGGCCGCCCGCGGTCCCGGTCCTAGAATCGTGCCGTGTCCGAGCGCATCCCGGTCCTCAGCGACGCGCTGTTCGAGGTCTTCGGCACCGCGAGCTGGGTCCTCCTGCCCGCGGGGCCTGCCCGCGGGATCGCGTCCGAGCTGGAGGCCGAGATCCTCGACGAGCAGTTCTCCTGGTGCGAGAACCCGCACTTGGGGGAGGCGTCCGGCGCCCTCGTCCTGACGGCGCCGATGAACGGGTGGATGCTCCTCCTCGGCGCCAGCGAGACCATCGGAGGCACGGCCGCCCTGCTCAGTGAGCAGCGGGATGTCTTCCGGGCGATGATCGACGTGCGGCTGCCCGCGATGAGCTGGGCGCACCTCCAGAACGGCATGCCGACGCGCACCGTGTCGGTCGAGCTGGGCGACGACGGCGCCCTGGTGACGCGCACGGCCGGGGACCCGCTCCCGTTCGAGGAGACCGAGCTGGCGGTGCCGACCTCGTCCGGCGGCTGGGAGTCCTTCTTCTATCCGGTCGCCATCGTGATGGAGCACGGCATCTCGCTCGATGCCCTCGAGGAGGCGCTCGACCGGCCGAGCGTCACCCTGCGGATCGAGTGACCGCGTAGCGGAGATAGACGGCGCCGCCGGCGAACCGGCGCTCGTCGAGCAGGGCGAGCCGCAGCATCCGTCCGAGGGGCAGCGCCGGGGTGCCGCCGCCGACCGAGACCGGAACGAGGTAGAGCTCGACTTCGTCGACGATGTCGGCAGTGAACGCGGCTGCTGCGATGGTGGGTCCGCCGATCGACACGTCCTGATCCGACGCGTCGACGAGCGCTCGGACCTCGACCGGGTCGAAGACGGGCTCGACCCGCGTCTGAGGCGTGCGCGCCTCCGTCATGGTCGACGAGAAGACAACTTTGTCGGCGGCCTTCCACATCTGCGCGTAGTCGGCGATCACGGGCGGATCGTCAGCGGCGGGCATGTCCTGCCAGACGTGCATCGTGTCGTACATGCGCCTGCCATACAGGTAGGTGCCGACGGCGCGCGACCGGTCGTTCACGAAGGCGTGCAGCTCCTCGTCGGGCATGGCCCAGTCGAACGCGCCCGCAGTGTCGGCGGTGTACCCGTCCAGCGAGGCGATCGCGGAGAAGACGAGTCGTGGCATCAGGAGCCTCCCGTCCGCACTCTAGGCGCGTCGGCCGACCCGGGGGAAGAGCGCGTGGCGCGCTGCAGCCCCGAAGACACGGCCGCGGCCGGCCTGTCGCCAAAGGAGGAACGATCGACGCAAACCTCGCGTCCGCACCTCCGCTCCCCGTCGACTCATGGCGCGTCGGGCAAACCCTCCTCCCCTACCGCCGCGCGACGTTCCACTCCGTCAGCTGGCAGTGAACGCCTCGCACGCGTGAACCGGGGGCGCGTACATTATTCGTTAGTGCACTAACGAATCGAGGAGACATGTCCAGCCGTTTCGCGAACTGGTACTCCCGCTGGAACGAGAAGCTGATCCGAGTGGCGGGGCCGGCGCAGCTCGGCGCGGGTCATCCGGAAGGCCCGGACCGCCGCTCCCCGTCGGCACCGTGCCCGATGTGCGGGCGGCCGATGACGGAGCACACCGTGTTGCGTCCGGGCGGCCAGCGCGACGCGACCCGGCTGGTGTGTCCGGCCGCCGCCTGAACCGGGCCGACCAGCGAGGCGGCCCTCAGCGAACCGGCTCGTCGGCGCGCACGGCCGCCGCGATGATCGCCTGGAGGCTCTCCCGCAGGTTCTCCAACTGACTCACCGGCAGGCCCAGTCGAGCGACGATCCGCGACGGGATCGCCTCCGCCTCCGCGCGCAACGTCCGGCCCGACTCGGTGAGTCGCACCTCCAGGGCCCGCTCGTCGGCCGCACTGCGGCGGCGTTCGACGTAGCCGGTGGCCTCGAGCCGCTTGAGCAGCGGTGAGAGGGTCGCCGGCTCCAGCTGGAGGGTCTCGCTCAGATCTTTCACGCTGCGCGGCTCGCGCTCCCACAGGGCGAGCATCACGAGGTACTGCGGGTGGGTGAGCGACAGCGGCTCGAGCACCGGCCGGTAGAGCGCGATGACGCTGCGGGCGGCCACGGCGAGCCCGAAGCAGACCTGGTTCTCCAGGGCGAGCAGGTCGTCGGTCACGGGGACAGTCTAGGCGGCAGGGGCTCAGTACTCGTCGGTGCGGCGCTCCTCGATGCGATCCCCCGAAGCCGGGTCGATCACGTTCCGCCGGGTGACCCGCCGCGAGCGCGTGCGGAGCGCGAAGATCAGCGAGATCACGAACACGACGAGGCCGGCGCCCATCAGGATGTAGCCGGTGATCTTGAGGTCGATCCAGCTCACCTCGACGTTGAGCGCGAAAGCCAGGATCAGCCCGACCACGAAGATGAAGATCCCGCTGCCGATTCCCATGGCGACCGCTCCTCTGCTGTCGCGGCCAACGGTACTCCTCGGCGGTAAGGGTGCGAAAGCGAGAGCCGTCCCGCCCCGGGGCGGGAGGCCGTCACCCCCGAGCGGCGCTCACTGCCGGGAGAAGGCGGAAGCGCGCGCCACCTGTTCAGGCGTCAGAGCCACGCCCGTGTAGCGCTCGAACTGCCGGGCGGCCTGCAGGGCGATGACCTCGGCGCCCGTGATCAGCGCCTTGCCGGACGCGCGCGCCGCAACGATGAGCGGCGTCTCGGAGGGGAACGCGACGACGTCGAAGACGGTGGCCGCCCGGCGGATGTGCTCCTCCCCGAAGGCCAGGGCGCCCTCGTCGGCCCCCTGCATCCCGAGCGGGGTCACGTTGACGATCACGTCGTGGTCGGGCTCGGGGTCGGTCGCCACCCACCGGTACCCGTACTTCTCGGCGAGGGAGGCCCCCGCCTCCGCGTTGCGCGCCAGCACGGTCACCTCGTCGAACCCGGCGCCGCGGAAGGCTGCCACGACCGCCTTCGCCATGCCGCCCGACCCGCGGACCAGGACGCTCGAGGCGGGGTCGACCTCGTGCTCGGCGAGCAGCTGCGCGACCGCCTCGTAGTCGGTGTTGGACGCCGTCAGGAAGCCGTCCTCGTTGACCACGGTGTTGACCGACTCGATCGCGACGGCCGACGCCTCCAGATTGTCGACCAACGGGATGATCGCCTCCTTGAAGGGCATGGAGACGGAGCAGCCGCGGATGCCGAGGGCCCGGATGCCGCGGACCGCCCCCTCCAGATCGTCGGTCGTGAACGCCTTGTAGACGAAGTTGAGTCCGAGTTCGTCGTAGAGGAAGTTGTGGAACCGGGTGCCGATGTTGCTCGGCCGGCCGGCGAGCGAGATGCAGACCTGCATGTCCTTGTTGAGGATGGGCATGCACCCCATCCTCCCAGTCCGCGGAGGCCGACCGGAACTCACAGGGCACTGTTACGTTCACAGCTTGACTACAACTCGACGATCCATCACTCTTATCGCATGACCGCCACTCCGGGGCCCCACCCCCGTGGCGCACGCAATCCCGGGTCGCAGGGCGCGCTCAGGCACCTGAACCAGGAGCGGCTCGTCGAGTTCCTCCTCGCGAACGGCCCGTCGACCCAGGCAGAGCTCGCGCGCGGGACCGGCCTGTCCACCGCAACGGTGTCCAACATCGTGCGCGACATGGCCGGCAAGGGCGTGGTCTCGACCTCCCCGGTCACCTCGTCGGGGAGGCGCGCCCTGCTCGTCCAGCTCGCGGACACCGGGGACGTCGCGGTCGGCATCGACTTCGGCCGGAGGCACGTGCGGATCGTGCTGGCGACCCTGGGCTACGAGGTCACCGCCGAGCGCCAGTTGGCCCTCGAGCCCGGCTACGACGTGATGACCGCCGTCCGGGAGACCGCCGGCCTGCTCGACGCCATGCTCGCCGAGGGCGGCCACGACCGCGAGTCCGTGCTCTCGGTCGGCGTCGGCATCCCCGGGCCGATCGACCGCCGCACCGGCACGGTCCTCCAGGGGGCGATCCTCCCGGAGTGGGTCGGGATCACCCGGCGCGAGCTGGAGCAGGCCTTCCGCTTCCCGGTGGTCGTCGGCAACGACGCCAATCTCGGGGCTCTCGGCGAGGTGACCTGGGGCGCGAACCGTGGGGTGCGGAACCTCATCTTCGTCAAGATCGGGACCGGCATCGGCGCCGGGCTGATCCTGAACGGCCAGCCGTATTACGGCTATCTCGGAATCACCGGCGAGCTCGGCCACACGCCCGTCGCCGAGCACGGCGTCATCTGCCGGTGCGGGAACCGCGGGTGCCTCGAGACCGTCGCGTCGACCAGCGTGATGATCGAGCTGCTCGGGAGGGGCTCCTCCAGTCCGGTCACGACCGCCGACGTCCTCCGCCGCGGGCTCGAGCGCGACCCCGCGGTGATCCGCGTCGTCAGCGATGCGGGGACGGCGATCGGCCGGGCGATCGGCAACGTCGCGAACGTCATCAACCCCGAACTCGTCCTCGTGGGCGGACCGCTGGTGGGGCTCGGCGACACGCTGCTGGATCCGATCCGTCTCGGGATCCAGCACAACGCCATCCCGGTCATCGCGGGCACGACCCGGGTCAGCGTGTCGTCGCTCGGCGACCGCGCCGAGTCGCTCGGGGCTGCCGCGCTCGTCATCCAGGGAGCCCTCGCGGGCGAGGACTGAACGATCCGTCCCTCCCCGGGGCGCGCGTCGGGTGGCCGGCAGACCGCTGGGCCACGCGACTCTGGGGCCCCGTCGCGCCTGAAGAGACCGACAGCACGACCGTTATCGATCCGTTGTCTTCACTATTTGACGACAAGGCCAGACATAGCGTTTACTACTTAGGCACATCAAGTCCGAGCCCGAGCCTAGGAGCGACGATGCCGTCGAAAGCAGTCATCCTCGAGATGCGCGCGATCACCAAGGAGTTCCCCGGGGTGAAAGCGCTGGAGGACGTCTCCCTCACCGTGCACGCCGACGAGATCCACGCGATCTGCGGCGAGAACGGAGCGGGCAAGTCCACGCTCATGAAGGTGCTCTCGGGTGTCTACCCGTTCGGCACCTACAGCGGTGACATCGTCTACCAGGGCGAGATCATGCGCTTCAAGGACATCCGTTCGAGCGAGGCGCAGGGCATCGTCATCATCCACCAGGAGCTGGCGCTCATCCCCGAGCTCTCGATCACCGAGAACATCTTCCTCGGCAACGAGCCCGGCCGCGGCGGCGTCATCAACTGGGGAGAGGCGAAGAGGCGGGCCGTCGAGCTCCTCGCCCGCGTCGGCCTCAGCGACGACCCGGACACCCAGATCAAGAACATCGGCGTCGGCAAGCAGCAGCTGGTCGAGATCGCCAAGGCGCTCAACAAGGAGGTGAAGCTCCTCATCCTCGACGAGCCCACCGCCGCGCTCAACGAGGCCGAGTCGGCGCACCTCCTCGACCTCATCGTCGGACTCAAGCACAAGGGCGTCAGCTCGATCATCATCAGCCACAAGCTCAACGAGATCGAGAAGGTCGCCGACCGGATCACGATCATCCGCGACGGCCGCACGATCGAGACGCTGGACGTCCAGGCCGACGGCGTCGACGAGGACCGCATCATCCGCGGGATGGTCGGGCGCACGCTCGAGAGCCGCTTCCCGGAGCGCACCCCGAACATCGGCGAGCCGTTCTTCGAGGTCCGCAACTGGGTCGTCCAGCACCCGCAGATCCCCGAGCGCCTCGTCGTCAAGGACTCCTCGTTCTACGTCCGCCGCGGCGAGATCGTCGGGTTCGCCGGCCTCATGGGCGCCGGCCGCACCGAGCTCGCCATGAGCGTCTTCGGCCGCTCCTACGGCACGTGGGTCTCCGGCGAGATCTACAAGGACGGCGCCGAGATCCAGGTCCGGAACGTCTCCGAGGCGATCGACAACGGCCTCGCCTACGTGAGCGAGGACCGCAAGGTCCTCGGGCTCAACCTGCTCGACGACATCAAGCAGTCCATCGTCGCGGCGAAGCTCAAGAAGATCGCGAAGCGCGGCGTCGTCGACGACCGCCAGGAGTACGCGGTCGCCGAGCAGTACCGCAAGAGCCTCCGCATCAAGACCCCCGACGTGGACCGCGGCGTCGCGACCCTGTCCGGCGGCAACCAGCAGAAGGTCGTGCTGGCGAAGTGGATGTTCACCGACCCCGACGTGCTGATCCTCGACGAGCCCACCCGCGGCATCGACGTCGGCGCGAAGTACGAGATCTACGCGATCATCCAGCAGCTGGCCGCCCAGGGGAAGGGCGTCATCGTCATCTCCTCCGAGCTGCCCGAGCTCCTCGGCATCTCGGACCGCATCTACACGATCTTCGAGGGCCAGATCACCGACGAGCTCCCCATCGCGGAGGCGACCCCCGAGACCCTCCTCAAAAGCATGACCTCGGCGAAGAAGAAGGCGACCCGATAATGACCACTCAGATCGAAGAGAAGAAGAAGTCCGGCGGCCTCCGCGACCTCGGCAAGATGTTCGGCGGCGGCCAGTCCACCGGGCGCCAGTTCGGCATCCTCGGCGCGCTCGTCATCATCGTGCTCCTGTTCGAGGCGCTCACGGGCGGCAAGACGCTTGAGTCGGTGAACCTCATCAACCTGGTGAACCAGAACGCCTACGTGCTGGTCCTCGCCATCGGCATGGTGATGGTCATCATCGCGGGGCACATCGATCTGTCGGTCGGCTCCGTCGCGGCGGTCGTCGGCATCATCGTCGCGAAGGCGATGACCGAGTGGCACGTCCCGTGGCCGTTCGCGATCGTGCTCGGGCTCGTCATCGGCGCCCTCATCGGCGCCTGGCAGGGCTGGTGGGTCGCCTACGTCGGTGTCCCCGCCTTCATCGTGACCCTCGCCGGCATGCTCATCTTCCGCGGCCTCAACCAGCTCATCGGCAGCGCGAACACCATCCCCGTGCCGGACGGCTTCACCTTCATCGGCGGCGGCTTCCTGCCCGAGTGGGGCCCGGACACCGGGTTCAACAACTCCACCCTCCTCCTCGGCCTCGTCATCGCGGTCGTGATCGTGCTCCTCGAGGTGCGCACCCGTCGCAACCAGACCCGCATGGGCTCCGAGAAGGCGCCCCTCTGGGTCAGCGTCTTCAAGGTCGTCATCCTCGACGCCGTCGTGCTCTACGCCACGTTCGTCTTCGCGAGCGGCCGGGTCGGCACCTCCTTCCCGGTCTCGGGCATCATCCTCGGCGTCCTCGTGATCCTCTACTCGTTCATCACGCGGAACACCATCATCGGCCGCCACATCTACGCCGTGGGCGGCAACTGGCACGCGGCCGAGCTGTCGGGCGTGAAGATCAAGCGCATCAACTTCTTCGTGATGATGAACATGTCGGTGCTCGCCGCCCTGGCCGGCATGATCTCGGTCGCGCGCTCCGTCTCCTCCGGTCCGCAGGACGGCCTCGGCTGGGAGCTCGACGCCATCGCGGCCGTCTTCATCGGCGGCGCCGCCGTCTCGGGCGGCATCGGCACGGTCGCCGGCTCCATCGTCGGTGGCCTCGTCATCGCCGTCCTGAACAACGGCCTCCAGCTGCTCGGCGTCACGAGCGACAAGGTCCAGATCATCAAGGGCCTCGTGCTCCTCATCGCGGTCGGCATCGACGTGTACTCGAAGCGCCGCGGCGGCCCCTCCCTCATCGGCCGGATGTTCAGCGGCAAGCGCCGCGAGGCGGAGGCCGCTGCGGCCTCCGAGCCGGCCGCGCCGCAAGTCTCGCCCACCGCCGACCCGGCGGAGGAGAGCTCGCGCGCCCTCACCTCCTGACTCTTCCCTCTCGCACCTGCACCAACCAACACACAGAAAAGAGAACGCAATGCGCAAGATCGCACTCGCGACAGTGGCTGTCGCAGCTGCCGCCGCGCTGGCCCTGTCGGGCTGCTCCAGCCGTGACGGCTCCGGCTCCGGCTCGTCGGCCTCCGGCTTCGACAAGGGCGCCACGATCGGCGTCGCCCTCCCGACCAAGACGTCGGAGAACTGGGTGCTCGCCGGTGGGCTCTTCACCGACGGCCTCAAGGCGGCCGGCTTCAAGGGCGACGTGCAGTACGCCGGCGCCTCCGGTGCCGTCGCCGACCAGCAGTCGCAGATCCAGTCGATGATCACCAACGGCGCCAAGGTCGTCATCATCGGCGCCGTCGACGGTGGCCAGCTCGCCGCCCAGGCGAAGGCCGCGCACGACGCCGGTGCCACCGTCATCGCGTACGACCGCCTCATCCTCAACACGAAGGACGTCGACTACTACGTCGCGTACGACAACGAGAAGGTCGGCGAGCTGCAGGGCCAGGCCCTCCTCGACGGCATGGCGAAGAAGTACCCGGGCAAGAAGAACTTCACCATCGAGCTCTTCTCCGGCTCGCCGGACGACGCCAACTCGGCGGTCTTCTTCAACGGCGCCATGAAGGTGCTCGGCCCGAAGATCAAGGACGGCACGCTCAAGGTCGTCTCGGGTCAGACCGACATCAAGCAGACGGCCACCCAGGGCTGGCTGCCGGCGAACGCGCAGACCCGCATGGACAACCTGCTCGCCGCCAACTACGGCTCGACCGAGCTCGACGGCGTCCTGTCGCCGAACGACACCCTCGCCCGCGCCATCATCACCTCGGTGAAGGGCGCCGGCAAGCCGGTCCCGGTCGTCACCGGCCAGGACTCGGAGGCCGAGTCGGTCAAGTCGATCATGGCTGGCGAGCAGTACTCGACCATCAACAAGGACACCCGCAACCTCGTGAAGCAGGCGATCCAGATGGTCAAGGACCTCCAGCAGGGCAAGAAGCCGGCCACCAACGACACAACGTCGTACAACAACGGCGTCAAGGTCGTCCCGGCGTACCTGCTCAAGCCGGTCATCGTCACCAAGGAGAACGCGGCCGAGGCCTACGCCAACGACCCGACCCTGGAGCCGCTGACCAAGTAGCACCCGTGCGCTGAGGCGCGCAGAACACAAAGGGGCCGGAGCGAGATTCGCTCCGGCCCCTTTGTCCGATCCGTTCCCCCGTGGATCGGTCCCCCTGGCCGAGATGACTCCCAGGCTAGGGTTCGCGAGGGCGTCGGGGCATCCGGGCTGGCACGGATCTTCGGTCCGTGACACCCGTCAGGATTCCGGGCGCAGCACGGTCGTCAGGCGGGCGATGTACGCCTCGATCAGTCGCGCCGCCCGGTCGCCGTCCCGCTGACGGTTGGCGTCGAGGAGGCTCGACGTGAACTCTCCGAGCGCGGCGGCGTCGAGTCGGCCCCGCAGCTTCCGGCCGAGACGGCGCGCCTGGGGGAGCACGCTGGCCAGGGCGCGCAGCCGGGCGCGGTTGCCCTCGATGCTCGCGTAACTCGTCACGAGGTGCTCGAGCACCGTCACGAACCTCCGGTTGTCGTGCTGGGCCGCGACCTCACGGAGCGAGTCCGCGATCTCTCGCACGAGGAGCTCGTCGTCGGCCTCCCACCTCGACAGGCCGCGCTGTGCCGCACCCGCCCAGAGGTCGCCGGCGACCTGCAGCGCGTCGATCACCCCGTCGAGATCCCACGGGGCCACCCGCGTGTACCGGTTGCGCTCCATCTCGATGAGGCCCTGCTCGGCGAGCCGGTCGAGGGCGTGCCGGATGGGCGTGCGCGAGATGCCGAGCCAGGCGATCAGGTCGGGGTCGCGGAGGCGCTCGCCGGGCTCGAGCGTTCCGTCCATGATGGCCGCCTCGATGCGCGCGTAGGCCTCCTCGGAGAGGCTCACGCGGGTGACGTGATCGGTGGGCATGGGCATGCGAAGGACCTCCGGGTATCAGTCTGCTAGAATGCTCAATATATCAGACGGAAGATGAGTGTGTTTCATGCCGTCCGACGATCGCACGGAGGGGAGTTCACTGTGATCATCGACGACCTGCCGGCGCTTTCGCCCGCCAATCCGCTGCTCGCCGCCGAGCGGCGGCTGCTCCGGAACGACGTCTACGAGGTGCTGCTGCAGCACATCATCACCGGCGAGCTCGCTCCGGGCACCCGCCTGAAAGACGCCGATCTGACCGAGTGGCTTCGGGTCTCGCGGACCCCGGTGCGGGAGGCCCTCAGCCGCCTCTCCTCGGTCGGGCTCGTCAAGACGTCGCCCAACCGGTTCACGCTCGTCGCGCCGCTCGACGAACGCGAGGTCGCCGACGCGGTCGCCGTGCTGCGACGGCTCTACCCCGCGGCCCTCCGCGACTTCGCCGACGTCGCCGATCCCGACGCCGAGCTCGAGCTCGCGCTCCTGGCCGGACGGCTCGAGCGGGAGGACGGGCTCTCGCCGGTCGCGCACCTCCAGCGGCTTATGGTCGTGGTGCTTGGCTCCCAGCGCAACACGGTCCTCGCGGAGGCGATCGAGACCGTCCACCTGCGGGTCATGCGCTACCTCAACATCGTGCCCGACGTCCGCGCGGTCCTCGACCGCGGCCGGCTGTTCGACCTGACCCAGGCCCTGTGTGCGCGCGACCCCGAGGCGCCGCGCCTCCTCATCGCCCTGCTCGACGACCTCAGCGCCGCTCTGGACGCGCGGGCGTCGTGACCCTCCGGCGCGAGGCGTCGCGCCGGTTCGGGGTGCCGGCATCCGTCGAGCGTGCGCCGGCCTCAGCCCCCGCCTCCCGGCTCAGGGCTGCACGGTAGAACCGCACGAGCTCGGCCGCCGGAGGGCGGCGCGCAGCCATCGTCGCCGCGTCCGACCGGCGGGAGGCCATGTGGTGCCGCCACGATTCGGCAGCACAGCGGTGGTCCCACGCGACCGCGGCTGCCGCCTCCAGGGTCCGGCACCAGCCGATGAGCTCGCGGCCCTCGGACTGCGGAGCCCACGTCACGACCCGGAACCACACGTCGGGACGGTTCGGATCGCCGAACGCGAAGCGACGGACGACGGCGTACGGTGCGCCCCCGGACCCCTGGCGCAGCACCCATTCCGTCGGCTGGGCGTTCGCCACGGGATGCCAGGGTGCGGTCACGGCGTCACGGTACGAGAAGCCGCCGACACCCGTCAGGTGAGCAGGCGGATGAGGGCGGCCACGGCCGCGGCCGCCGGAACGACCACGATGAACGGCACCCGCAGGGCGTACAGGCCCGCAGCGATCGCCACAGCGGGCACGCGCGCGTCGAGCTGGAGGGACTGACCGGCGCCGAGCGTCTGGACGCAGATGAGCGCCGCCAGGAGGGCCGCCGTCAGCAGGTCGCTGACCCGCGCCACCGTCGGGTGGTCGAGCGTCTTGGGAGGGACGAGCCAGCCGGCCGCCTTCAGGCCGAGCACCGCGATCGAGCCGAGCAGGATGATGTGCCACGTGGTCACGGCTCGACCTCGCGCTCCATCGGGATCGCCTCCGGCCGGGGCGGGTCGTCGCGCCGGCCGAACAGGTTGAGCACCCCGACGACGATGGCGACGACGGCCGCGGCGAGCACGGGCAGCCCCGGCATCAGGAAGGGGGTGAGCAGTGTCGCGACGAACCCGGCCGCGACGGCGACGGCCTGGGTCTGCCGGGCGCGGAGGCGGGGCCACAGCAGGCCGAGGAAGGCGGCCGCCGCCGCGGCGTCCAGCCCGTACGCCTTCACATCGCCGATCAGGTCGCCGAGGAGGGCCCCGGCCAGCGTCATCAGGTTCCAGCCGAGGTAGACGACGAGCCCGGTCACCCAGAAGCCGATCCGCTGCGCTCGCGGCTGCGCCTGCGCGGTCGCGACCGCTGTCGACTCGTCGATGGTGAGCTGGACAGCCGCCGAGCGCCTCCAGAAGCCCGGCCCGATGATCCGCGACAGGCGGAGCGCGTAGAACGAGTTGCGGATTCCCAGGAGCGCTGCGCTCGCGATGGCGGTCCCTCCCGCTGAGGCGCCTCCCGAGGCGAGCACGCCGATCAGCGCGAACTGCGATCCGCCCGAGAACATGACGAGGCTGAGCACGCACGTCTGCCAGACGTCGAGTCCCGAGGCGGTCGAGAGCGCGCCGAACGAGATCCCGTAGAGGGCCGTCGCGATTCCGACGGCCCAGCCCGAGCGGGCTGCGGCGCGCTCCTCCGGGGTCCTCTCCTGGCGCATCCCCTCGACCCTAGCGCGGGGTGGGAGGGACGCGATTCCGGGGGAGGGACGGCTGTTCGCCGCGGTGGCGGTCCGCTGCTGTTCGCCGGAGTCGGTCGCCGCGGTCGCTGTCCGCGCGGTTCGCGGCAGTCGTGAAGGGAGGAGATTCGTGCGCGATGCGGGCCAGTGAAGGCGAACGGAGGGGACGGGTCGGCGAGTCCCGCCGATCATCCTCCCGAGGCTGCAAGCGAAGGCGGCGGGGTCGACGGAGCGCCCGTCCTGACGCAGCGAGCGACCAGCCCCCGCTCAGTAACCGCGGATCGCCCGGCGGATTCGCTCGGCGGGCACCTTCGGGCGCCTGTCCTCGAAGACCAGGCCGTTCGTCTCCTGCCCGGTGTCGGCGAGCTGCGTGTAGCAGAAGCCGGCGAGGGCGGGGGAGGAGCGCACCGCCTCCAGGAGCGCATCGAGCCGGTCGGCGAACTCCTCCGCGCTGGAGGCGCTCGAGTAGCCCCACGCCTCGTCGTCGGCGCGCTCGAGGTACGAGATCCCGCCGAACTCGGTCAGCATGATGGGCACGTCGAGCCGCTGCGAGCCGTCGACGACGAGCCGGCGCCCCGGGTAGGTGAAGGGAGCGTCCAGGACCGCGCGCCGGTCGCGGTAGCGCTCGCGGATCGCCTCCGGGTCGGCGTCGTAGTCGTGGATGCTGAGGATGTCGGACTCGACGTGCTCCCAGCCGTCGTTGGAGATCACCGGCCGGGTCGGGTCGAGCGATTTCGTGAGGTGCACGAGCGACTTCGCGTACGAGACCATCCGCGGGTCGTGGGCGATGTGCTGCACGCCCCAGCTCTCGTTGAGGGGGACCCAGGCGACGATGGAGGGGTGCGACCGGTCGCGGTCGACCACCGCGGTCCACTCGGCCACGGTCCGCTCGACGGCGTCCGCGTCGAAGGCGTAGGCGGCGGGCGCCTCGGCCCAGACCAGGAGGCCGAGCCGGTCGGCCCAGAACAGGAACCTCGGGTCCTCGTACTTCTGGTGGAGCCGCGTCGCGTTGAACCCGAGCTCGAGGATCAGCTCCGCCTCGCGCCGCAGCGCCTCCGCGCTCGGCGCGGCCGAATGGGACTCGGGCCAGTAGCCCTGGTTGAGGACGGACCTCAGATACCGGGGCCGGTCGTTGAGGAGGAACCGCCCGCCGTCCACCGCGACCGAGCGCAGCCCGAGGTAGGAACCGACGACGTCGGGCGCGGACCCGGGCGCCTCCAGGACGACCACCGCGTCGACCAGGGTGGGTCGCTCGGGAGACCACAGCAGCTCCTCGTAGGCCTGGCCGTTTTGCTGCCGGGCGAGGGGGAGGAGGACCTCGGCCCGCGTCCCGCTCACGGCGGACTCGACCGAGGCGAGCTCCTCGTCGCCGACCGAGAGCTCGATCCGGACGCGGCAGCCCTCGGGCAGGCGCCGGGAGAACCGCAGTTCGGCCGTCACCACGCCCGTGTGGATGTCGGCGGACCAGTGCAGGCCGGTGATGTGGCGGGGCGCGACGCCTTCGAGCCAGACCGGCTGCCAGATGCCGGTCGTGCGGTGGTACCAGATCGAGTGGGGCGAGCGGCGCCAGTCCTGCTTTCCGCGGGGCTGGGAGACGTCGAAGGGGTCGTCCTCGGCGCGGACGACGATCTCCGCGCCTCCCTCACCGGTGAGCTCGGTGATGTCGAGCGTGAAGGGGGTGCTGCCCCCCTCGTGGCTGCCGGCGAGACGACCATCGACCCAGACGTGGCAGCGGTGGTCGACGGCGCCGAAGTGCAGGAGCACGCGCTCGCCCTGGGGCAGCTCGGCGCGGGCGACAGCCCGGCGGTACCAGACGACCGGGTGGAAGCCGGTGTCGCCGATGCCCGAAGCGGGGGACTCGAACGGGAACGGCACCGTGATCGCTCGGACCGCCGATCGGGCGGCGCCGTCGTGCGCCGCGCTCGGGGCGCCTGCCCACGCCTCCGGGCTCTCCCAGTGCTGGGCACGGCCGAGGTCGTCATCGTCGAAGCGGAAGTCCCATTCGCCGGCGAGCTCGGTCCAGGAGGCGCGGATCAGCTGGGGGCGGGGGTGCGCGCCGTCCTGCGCGCCGGCGAGGAGGGACGGGTGTTCGTCGCGGAGCATCGCTCCAGCATGACGGATTCCTCCAGCGCTGTAAAGTCACTCCACCGCGGGCGCGCTCTCCCGGGTCACCAGGCTGAACGGGACGAGTTCGTGCCTTCCCATGCCGTCGTAGCCGTCGATGCGCTCGAACAGCATGTCGAGTGCGCGCGAGGCGAGGGCGCGCATGTCGGGCGCGATCGAGGTCAGCGACGGATAGGTCACCTCGGTCATGGGCGTGTTGTCCCAGCCGGTGATCACGACATCGTCGGGCACGCGGAAGCCGCGCTCCTCGAGGGCGCGCAGCGCACCGATCGCAGCGAGGTCGTCGCGGCACACCAGGCCGTCGAAGCGGAGCCCCGCGTCCAGGGCGGCGCCCACCGCCCGCGCCCCGTTGGCCGCAGTGACCGCGAGGCTCGGGATCAGCAGGTGCGGGTCGGGGATGATCCCCGCCTCCTCGAGGGCCTGCTGGTAGCCGGCGATCCGCAGGGTGGAGGTGCGGGTCGTCCCGGTCTCCTCGTGCCCGGCGAAGGCGATTCGTCTCCGCCCGTGGGCCAGGACGTGACGCGTCGCCACGCGGGCAGCCTCCACGTTGTCGACCATGACGCTGTCGAGCGTCAACGGTGCGGCGTTCTCGCCGAGCACGACGATCGGGATGTCCGTCCGGCTCTGCGCGAGCTCGGTGGAGTTCATCACGCTCGGCTGGATCACCATGCCGTCGACGAGGCCGGACTCGCTCGCCGAGACGACGGCGCGCTCTCCCTCGAGCGTGCCCTCCGTCTGCTCCAGCAGCACGCGATAGCCGCGCCGCTCGGCCTCGTTCGCCACGACCTGCGCCAGCTCGGCGAAGTACGGGATGCGGACGTCGGCGAAGGCCAGGGCCAGGAGCCCGGTGCGGCCGGTGGCGAGACGCCTGCCCATGATGTTCGGGCGGTAGCCGAGCTCGTCGATGGCGCGCTGGACCCGTTCCCGCATCTTCGGGCTGACATGCGGGTAGTCGCGGACGACGTTCGAGACGGTCTTCATCGAGACGCCGGCGTAGTCTGCGACATCCTGCAATCGGACAGCCATGAGCCCCTCCTTCCGATGGCCGGGCCCGCCGGCTCGCCGGCTCGGGTGCGGCCGGGCGAGCGACAGTTTACCTCCGCAGGAAAAACCTACGACGGTTGACACCCAATATTCAGCGCTGTAAATTCGTGCAGACGTGCTGGCACCGCCGGCGCGTCCCCCCAGCAGCACACTCAAGGGAGAGAGATCACATGAAGAAGCGATTCGCCGCACGTGCGATCGCAGCCGCGGTGACCGTGGGCCTCGGCCTCGCGCTCACGGCCTGCGGCAGCAGCGCCGGCTCAGCAGGAGCAGAGGTCTCCTCGGGCGACTACAAGGGACCGAACGTCACGATCAGCTTCTGGAACGGCTGGACCGGCGGGGCGGCACCGGTCCTCGTGCCGAAGCTCATCGACAAGTTCAACTCCGAGCACAAGAACATCGTCGTGAAGGACGTCCCGATGCAGTGGGCCGACATCGCGCAGAAGATGCCCCTCGCCGTCAAGGCGGGCAAGGGACCGGATGTCGCGGTCGGGCACGGCGACGACATCGCGACGTACGCCGCCCAGGGGCTCGTGCTCAAGGCGGACGACATCGTCAAGGCGCTCGGCTACAAGGCGAGCGACTTCCCCGCGGGCCTCCTCGACGCGGGCAAGTACAACGGAGGCCAGTACGCGGTGCCCTGGAGCGTCACGCCGCTCGGGCTCTACGTCAACAACGACGTTCTGAAGGCCGCGGGTGTCGACCCGGCGAGCATCCCCGCCGACAAGGCCTCGTACACCGCCGCCCTCGACAAGCTGAAGGCCGCCGGCGTGCAGGGCGAGTGGGTGGACGGCTTCGTGTTCACCGGCACCTTCGAGTTCCAGTCCCTCCTCTGGCAGTACGGCGGAGACCTCTTCAACAAGGACGTCTCCGAGGCGACCTTCAACTCGGACGCCGGCGTCAAGGCGCTCACCTGGATGACCGACCTGATCAAGAACGGCTACAGCCCGAAGGACGTCGCCCAGGACGGCAACATCAACGCCCTGATCGCGGGCAAGACGGCGTTCAACTGGAACGGCGTCTGGCAGACGACGAACACCGCATTCGACAAGCTGAACTGGACCGCCGTCGCGGTGCCGCAGATCGGCGACCAGAAGGCGGTGTGGTCGAGCTCGACCCACTGGATGTTCATGAACAACAAGGGCCAGGACAAGAACAAGACCGCCGCGGCCGCCACGTTCGTCAAGTGGATGAACGATCACTCCGCCGACTGGCCGCAGACCGGCGAGCTCCCCGCGAAGAACTCGGTCCGCGAGGACCCGAAGCTGGTGCAGACGTACCCGCGCCTGAAGCCGTTCCTCGACGAGCTGCAGTACGCGCACTACGAGACGACCGCGCCCGGCATCACCACCGTCGAGGCGACCATCACCACGGCCGTCAACGAGGCGGTCACCGGCAAGAAGAGCCCCAAGCAGGCTCTCGACGACGCCGTGCAGAAGGCCAACACCCTGCTGAAGCAGAACAAGCAGAAGTATGGCCACTGACATCGCCCCCCTCGTGGCGCCCCGGGACACCGGGGCGCCACGCCCGCGACGCTCCGGGACCCCCGGCGTCCGCCGGCGCAGCGGTACGGCGTACCTCTTCCTCGCGCCGTTCCTCGTGCTGTTCGTCGTCTTCGTTCTCGCGCCCGCCGTCTTCGGCCTGTGGATCAGCCTGACGAACTGGAGCCCGTTCCGCGGCACGCAGGACTTCATCGGCCTGCAGAACTACATCGATCTGTTCACACCTGGTTCCGCGACGTCGGGGGACTTCTGGCAGTCGATGCTCGCGACCGGAATCTTCACGGTCGCCAGCGTCCCGTTCCTCCTGGTCGTCCCCCTCCTCGTCGCGGTGCTGCTCAACCAGCGGATCCGCGCCGGCTCGTTCTTCCGCGGCGTGTTCTTCGCGCCGTACGTGCTCGGCGTCGCGGTCATCGGCGTGATCTGGAAGTACCTCCTCGACACCCAGTCCGGGATCGTGAACCACATCCTGGGTATGATCGGGCTGCCCGACAACCTCCCCTGGACGGTCGACGTGCCGTGGGCCTGGGTGACGCTCGTGGGCGTCACCGTCTGGTGGACCATGGGCTTCAACACCGTCATCATCCTCGCCGGGCTCAAGGGCATCAGCGCCGACCTGTACGAGGCGGCCGCCCTCGACGGCGCCGGAGCCTGGCGGCAGTTCGTGAGCGTGACCCTCCCCGGGCTGCGTCAGGTGATGACCTTCGTGGTGACCATCACCATCCTCGCGAGCGCGAACATGTTCGGGCAGTCCTTCATCATCACGAAGGGCGCCCCGGGCAACCAGACGCGCACGGCGATCATGTACATCGCCGACCAGGGGCTGTCGCAGAACAACATGGCCGCGGCCTCCGCGATGAGCTACGTGCTCTTCGTCTTCCTCGCCATCATCAGCATCGTGAACTTCCGGCTCCAGCGGGAGCGCGCAGAGAAGAGCGCCTCATGACCACCGTCGACGCACGTCCCGACACCGACACGGCCCGGCGGACGCGCCTCCCGTCGCGCCGCCGCCCGACGCCGCAGGCGGCCCTGCGGAGGAGCGTGCTCTATGCGGCGCTCATCGTGCTCGCCCTGATCGTGATCCTGCCGCTGCTGTGGATCCTCATGACGTCGTTCAAGACCGACGGCGACGCGATCCGCAACCCGTACTCGGCCCTCCCGAACCCGTTCTCGGCGGACGCCTACACGACCCTGTCGAGCGGCCAGCAGCCCGTGTTCCGGTGGTTCCTGAACAGTCTCCTCGCCGCGACGCTGCAGACGGTGATCATCCTCGTCACCGCGTCGATGGCCGCGTACGCCCTGGCCCGGCTCGAGTTCCGCGGCAAGAAGATCGTCTTCGGGCTCATCGTCGCGACGCTGCTGGTGCCGCCCGTCATCTTCCTCATCCCGAACTACCTGATCGTGCAGAACCTCGGCTGGCTCGACACCATCTGGGCGATCACCATCCCGGGTGCGGCCAGCGCGTTCGGCGTGTTCTTCCTGCGGCAGTTCTTCATCGGGCTGCCCGCCGAGATCGAGGAGGCCGCGCGGATCGACGGAGCGGGAGACTTCCGCATCTTCCTCCAGATCGTCATCCCGCTGGCGCGCCCGGCTCTGGCGACGCTGGCCGTGCTCAGCTTCCTCGCGAACTGGAACGACTTCCTCTGGCCCGTCTACGTGCTCCTCAGCCCGGAGAACCTGACACTCCAGCCGGGCCTCTCCCAGCTCCAGGGCGCCTACTCGACGCACTTCGCCATCGTCATGGCGGGTGCGGTCATCGCCTCGGTCCCGGTGCTCATCCTGTTCTTCTTCGCGCAGAAGCAGATCGTCGAGAGCGTCGCGACGAGCGGCGTCAAGGGATGAGGCGCGGCCTGGCCGCGGCGATCGCCGTGGCGACGTCCGCCGCGCTCGCGCTGGCTCTGGGAGGCTGCTCGGGCGGCGCCGGGGCGGGATCCGCGGGCTCGCCGAGCGCCTCCCCGAGGCTCGCGCCGTTCGCGATCGACCAGGACTTCGCCGACCCCGGCGCGATCGTGGTCGGCGACACGGTCTACGCGTACGCGACGAACGCGCCGGGGAGGAACGTCCAGGTCGCCACCTCGACCGACCTCCGCAGCTGGACGGTGTCGGCGGTCGACGCGCTGCCGGAGCTTCCCGCCTGGGCCGTGCCCGGGAAGACCTGGGCGCCCGGCCCGGCGGCGCTGCCCGATGGGCGATACGCCCTCTACATCACGGCGACCGACGCCTCGAGCGGCAAACAGTGCATCGGCGCCGTGGTCGGCGAGAAGCCGTCCGGCCCCTTCGCCTCCGGCGCGACGGTGCCGCTGGTGTGCCCGACCGACCTCGGGGGCGCCATCGACGCGAGCTCGTTCGTCGACCGGGACGGCTCCCGCTACCTGATCTGGAAGAACGACGGCAACTGCTGCGGCCAGGACACCTGGCTCTGGGCGCAGCCGCTCAGCGCGGACGGCCTCTCGATCGCCGGGCCCGCGACGCAGCTCGTCAAGCAGACGCTCCCCTGGGAGGGGCACCTCGTCGAGGCGCCGGTGGTCGCGCGCCACGACGGCGGGTACGCCCTCCTGTACTCGGCCAACGACTACGGGACCGACCGGTACGCCGTCGGGGTGGCGACCGCGCCGGCGCTCACCGGGCCGTACACGAAGCAGAAGGAGCCGCTGCTCTCGACGAAGAGCTCGGGCGGCCGCTACCTCGGTCCCGGCGGCGAAGAGCTGATCACCGTCGGCGGCAAGGACTGGATGCTCTTCCACTCGTGGGACGAGTCGTACGCCTACCGCGGCCTCCATGCCGTGCCGGTGACCTGGCGCGCCGGCGTCCCGGTGCCCCGGATCGGGGCGGGACGATGACGGTCGGGGCCCGCGTCGACGGCATCGTCGGGCCGGTCTGGGAGGGGTACTTCGCCGACCCGTTCGTGCTGCGCCTGGCTGGAGGCGGCTACGTCGCGTACGGCACCGATCCGGAGGCCGGGGAGGAGCCCCGGGTCTTCGAAGCGCTCGAGTCGGACGATCTGCGGAGCTGGCGGCCGCGCGGCAGGGTGCTCGAGCGTCTCCCGGACGCTCTCGGCGACCAGTACTGGGCACCGGAGGTCGCTGAGCGCGACGGCGCCTACTGGATGTACTACTCGGTGGGCCGCGGGATCGAGGGCCACCATCTCCGCGTCGCCCGGTCCGGATCGCCGTTCGGCCCGTTCCGCGATGCCGGCGCGGTGCTCACGCCCGACGAGACGTTCGCGATCGACGCGCACCCGTTCCGCGACGACGACGGCCGCTGGTACCTCTTCTACGCCCGCGACGTGCTCGACCATCCGCGGCCCGGCACGCACCTGGCCGTCGCACCCCTCGGCGACGACATGCTCTCGCTGGCCAGCCCTCCCGTCGCCGTCCTCGCTCCGAGCGCGGACTGGCAGCTCTACGAGCGCGACCGCGAGATGTACGGCGCCCGCTACGACTGGCACACCCTCGAGGGTCCCGCGGTCGTGCGCCGCGACGGCTCGTACTGGCTCACCTACTCGGGAGGCGCCTGGACCGGTCCCGGCTACGCGGTCGGCCTGGCCCGGGCCGCCCGTCCGCTCGGGCCCTGGCACGAGGTGGAGGCGCCCCCGCTGCTGCGCTCCGGCTCGGGATTGAACGGCCCCGGCCACAACTCGCTCACGGTCGCGCCCGACGGGCACGACATGATCGCGTTCCATTCCTGGGACGGCCGCGCCGAGCGCCGGATGCTGCACCTCGGCCGCATCCGCTTCGGCGCGACGGTCTGAGCCGAGCCTCCGGCGTCAGTCGAACAGCCGGGCGACGACGGTCTCGGCCAGGGTGTCGTCGAGCGTCCAGGGCAGGAAGATCACCCGGTAGACGATCGGGGCGATGACGCCGTCGATGATGTCGTCGGCGTCGAGGCCGGCCTCCGCGTGCCGGGCGACGAACACCATCGCCTCCGCACGCCGGTCGCGGAGGCAGTCGGACTGGCGCTCGCCGGCCGCCGAGGCGCCGCCGCGGAGCAGCGCCGCGTTCACGGGGTTGCGGTAGTGGGTGACGAGCTCTCGCGCCCAGCCGGTGAGATCCGCTTGGAGCGTGCCGCTCTCGGGGAGCGGGCGATCGGGGTCGAGCCGGTAGGTCGCGATGTCGTTGATCAGTGTGGGGAGGTCGCCCCAGCGCCGGTAGATGCTCGTCGGGTTCACTCCGGCCCGCTCGGCGATCATCGGCACCGTGACGCGGTCCTGGCCCTTCTCCTCGACGAGCTCCTCGACCGCTGTCCGGACGCGGTGGATGACCGCCGCGCTGCGGCCTCCGGTGCGCCGGCTCGTGCTCGTCGATTCCATGGGAACAGCTTAAAGCAAAAGTTGTTGCGTTAAGCGAGTCGAACGCTCTATAGTGCCTCTAAAGCAACAATATTTGCTTTAAGGAGCCAGAATGACCAGTGCCGAGCCCACCTGCCCCACCGTCGCGATCGCTCCCGTGCAGCGCACCTTATCCCGCGGTGTCGTCTCACGGCCCCACAAGCTCAGCCGACTGCGGCTGCGCCCCGCCGCAGCGTTCGCGGGGACAGCCCTCGCCTTCGTCGCGGTCGCGCTCGCCGTCGGCGCGCCGAGCCCGCTCTTCGTCCTGTATCAGCAGGAGTGGGGCTTCCCGTCGTGGCTGCTCACCGTGGCGTTCGCCATCTACGCGGTGACGCTGCTCGTGACGCTCCTGATCGCCGGGTCGCTCTCCGACCACATCGGCCGGCGCCCCGTGCTCGCCGGAGCACTCGCTCTCCAGGTGGTCGCCATGCTGATGTTCCTGGCGGCGACGGACATCGGCTGGATCATCGCCGCCCGCTCGGTGCAGGGCGTGGCCACGGGCGCGGCGATGAGCACCTTCACCGCGTCGCTCGTCGAGCTCGCGCCGGAGCGCCGGAAGAAGCTCGGCGCGACCATCGGAAGCACGGCTCCGGTCGGCGGCCTCGCCCTGGGCGCGCTCTTCGCCGGGCTGTCCGTGCAGTTCACAGCCCAGCCCACGCTGATCGTGTTCGCCACCCTGGCGCTGCTGTTCGCTGCCGGGCTGCTCGTCGTCCTCGCCTCCCCGGAGACGGTCGCCCGGCGGGCCGGCGCGGTCCGGTCGCTCGTCCCACGACTGCGGATCCCGGTGGAGGCGCGCCGCGAGTTCGGCTCGGCTGTTCCGCTGTTCATCGCGACCTGGATGCTCGCGGGGCTCTTCATCGGTCTGTCGCCGTCCATCCTCCACGGCGTCTTCCGCCTCGACAGCGGCCTCCTCAACGGGGCGATCGTCGCGGCCCCGCCGGCGGTCGGGGCGGTCGCGGGTCTGCTGCTCACCCGCGCCCCCGCCCGGACCACGACGGTCTGGGGCATGGTGGCCGTGATCAGCGGGGTCGCCATCGCGGGCGCCGGGATCGCCGGTGCGCTCCTCCCGCTGCTCTTCATCGGCGCGGTCGTGGCCGGTGCCGGCTTCGGTGCGGGCTTCTCGGCCATGCTGCGGATCCTCGCGCCGCTCGCGCCCAACGATCAGCGCGCGGAGCTGTTCGCCGGGATCTTCCTCGTGAGCTACCTGGCCTACGGCGTCCCGGCCCTCGTCGCGGGTGAGCTGATCGCGGTGGTGGGGCTCCTGCCGACGGCCCTCGGATACACGGTGGCCATCGCCGTAGCATCGGCGGTCGCGCTGACCGTGCAGGCGCGACTCCTCGCCCGGACGCGCCGGACGACCGCGGCGTCCTGGGCGGGGAGCGTCACGCCACGTCGATGAGCACCTTGCCCACGATGCCGCCCTCGACGGCATCGTGGGCTGCCGCGGTCTCCGCAAGCGGGTAGCGCGTGATCGGGAGGCCGTGCTCGCGCCCCACGGGCAGCGCCCCGTCGGCGAGAGCGTGCGACACCGCGCGGACGGCCGCCGCCTTGGCTCTCTCGTCGACCGTGTAGGTCAGCAGGAACTGCCAGCGGATGTTCTTGGCCATGCTCGGCCGCACCGGGATGCTCACCTCGGTCTTGCCGGGGGAGTCGGCGTAGCTGGCGACGGTCGCGTTGGTGCCGACGACCTTGACGTCGAGCTCCGCGTTGGCGATGACGTTCACCTCGACGACGATGTCCACGCCGCGAGGAGCCAGCGCTCCGATGGCGCGCGCAGTGTCGGACTCCGTGTAATCGACGACGTGGTGCGCTCCCGCTGCGCGGGCCAGCTCGCCCTTCTCGGGGCTGCTGACCGTGGCGATCACGGTTGCGCCCGCCCAGACCGCGAGCTGGATCGCGGCGTGACCGACCGCTCCCGCGCCTCCCGCGACGAGCACCGTCCGGCCCTCGAGGGTGCCGGGCGCCAGCTGCTCCGGCGCGAACTCGTACGCCGTGAGCGCGCGGTGCGCGGTCAGCGCGGGGATGCCGAGCGAGGCGCCGGCGTCGAAGCCCACGTCGTCGGGCAGCGCGACCACGAGGCGCTCCGGCAGGACGACCAGCTCCTGCGCGGTGCCGTCGCGTCGCTGGTACGCGGCGTCCCACACCCACACGCGGTCGCCGGGACGGAAGGCCGTGACGCCGCCGCCGACCTCGTCGACGACGCCCGCGCCGTCCTGGTTCGGCACCTGCGGCCGCGGGAGCTCCGCATCGCCGCTTCCGCGTCGCGACTTCCAGTCGGTCGGGTTGACGCCGGACACGTGGATGCGGACGCGGACCTCGCCGGCTCCGGGGCGGGGCTCCTCCCGGTCGCCGAGGACGAGGACGTCGGAGTCGCCGGTGCGCGTGTAGGTGACAGCCTTCATGGGTCTCAGCAAACCACCTCCACCCGGGCCGTGCCAGCGCGAGGCTCAGCCGGCCGAGCAGGCCCCGGAGCTGATCGGCGCCGAGCTCACCGCCGACAGGACGGGCCGGAGCTCGGAGAGGGTGAGCGCGTACCCCGTGTCCGGGTCGATCGTCGACCGGGCGAAGACGACCCCCACGACCTCTCCGGCGCTGTCGAGCAGCGGGCCGCCGGAATTGCCGGGCCGTACCGATCCGCGGAGCGAGTAGATGTCGCGCTCGACGGTGCCGCTCTGGTAGATGTCGGTGCCGCGGGCGAGCAGGCGGTCGCGGACGCGCTGCGGGCTGATCGTGAACGGTCCATTGCCCGGGTAGCCGGCCGCGTACGTGGCCGTTCCGGCGGTCACGTCCGGGCCGATGTCGAGCGGAGCGGCCGTCAGGTCGGTGACGTCGAGCACCGCGAGGTCGCGCTCCGGGTCGAAGGCGACGAGGGTCGCCCGGTCGAGCTGCCCGTCGTCGGCCTGGCGCACGACGATCGAGGAGGCGCCCGCGACGACGTGCGCGTTGGTCACGACGCGGCCGCGCTGGACCACCCAGCCGCTGCCCTCCGAGTCGACTCCGCACGCGGGCTTCGACGCGAGGATGGTGACCACCGAGTCCTGCGAGTTCGAGACGGCCGCCGGCACCGACGAGTCCGGAGCCGGGATGCCCTTGATCGACTCGCCGCCCTCGAACACCTTGGGCAGTCCCGCGCCGGCGAGCGCGTCGTCCACGGCCCCCAGCACGGTCGCCGCGGGAACCGGCGCCATGCTGTCGATCGTGGCGACGACCCGCGACGAGCTCGCCGCCTGGACGACGGTGGCAAGACTCGTCGCCATGGCGAAGCCGGCGATCAGCCAGACGGCGATCGCCCAGGTGAGCAGCCCGAGGACGGCGCCGATGAGGGAGTCGAGCCAGCGGATCGGCCCGTGGCGGAGGACCTTGCCGACCAGCGACGCGGCCGCCCCGGCGAGGGCGTAGACCACGGCCGAGCACACGAGGATGACGACGGCGGCCACGACCGAGCGCTGGGTCACACCGCTCCACCCGGACGCGGCGAGCCAGCCCACGACGATCGGGGCGAGCGTGAGGCCGAGCCACAGGCCGAGGCCCAGGCCGACGAGCGACCCCGCCGCCTTGATCGCGCCGTTGCTCCAGCCGGCCGCGATCGCGAGGACGGCGAGCACGAGCAGCACGACGTCCACCACGATCTCCACGGCGCCACCCTGCCCCATCAGGCTGGATGACCGCTCAACCCCGCGTGTGCAGAGCCCGGTGGTCGCCTGAGTCTCGCCGCAGACGGCCGGGCCGCCCGGCCGAGCAGCGGGAGAGCCGGAGGACGGCCGGTCAGAGCCGGCCGTCCTCCTCGTCGCTGTCGTCCACCGAATCCGGCGCCGGCTGGGGCGCCGGGACGATGTCGGGGTCCATCTGCCACTCCGGCACGGAGTCCGGGGTGCTGCTCGTCTGGGTGCTCGACTGTGAGGCCATGCGCTGAAGCTACGCCGTGCCTCCCGGCCCGCCTAGCCCCTTTTCCTCGTCGGGGCGATCGCGTACCGGCCCCGCGGCCGATGCTGCGGGCTTGCGGCGAGCCGTCACGATGACGATGACCACCCCCACCAGGGCGAGCAGCACGATCGCGACGGCGATCCCGATGACGATTCCGAGGTCGTTCGACGCCGGCGCCCGGATGGGCTGCGCAGTGGAGGCGGATTCTCCCGCGCCGGACGTCGTCGCGGCGGAGGGCGCGGGGGTCGCGGCCCCACCGGGCGACGCGCCCGTTGCCGGGCTGCGCGCCCCGCACGGCGCGGCGTCGCTCCCGGACGCGGCAGGCGTGCCCGCCGGCGGCTCGTAGTGGAAGGGGATGGTGCTGGAGACGGTGTGGCCATCGGCCGAGACGACCTGGTAGGTGATCGTGTAGTCGCCCGCGCCTCCGAGCGCCACCGGCGCGGTGACGTCGGTGTCGGCGACCGTCGCGCACCCGGTCTCGAAGTGCTTCGCACTCTGGCCCGGACCCGTGACGGTGACGAGCGTTCCCGAGCCGTTCCCCGAGAGGTCGAGCACCCGGTCGTTGAAACTGAGCGCGACGCGATCGAGCGGCTGCGTGACGGTCGAGCCGGCGGCGGGCGTGCTGCCGACCAGGTAATCGTGGGCCGAGGCAGCGCTCAGCGGGACCAGCGCGAGCGTCAGCGCCCCGAGGGCGGCCGCGGCGGCGGTGAGTGCGGCGCGGAGCCTCATCGGTCTCCTCCCTCGGCCGTGCCGACCCGTCCGCGTCTGGTCAGTGCGAGGACCGCGACGACCAGGGCGATCGCCCCGAGCGCGAGGCCGGCGATCCCCAGCCCGATCGACACGGCTGTCGACATCCCGCCGGCCGTCGTCGAGGCGGGGAGAGGAGCCGGCGTGGCGGTGGCCACGAGCGGATCGCCCTTCTCGGCGGGCTTCGCGTCCTGCACGAAGAGCGTCGGGGCGGGGTGCTCCGGCTCGGCGCCGCTCGCCGGGGTCGGGTCGGTCCAGTCCACCACGGTGCCGTCGGAGTAGTACTGGTGCGTCGGGAGGGCGATCCTGCCCGTCTCGGGCACGGCACCCGCCGAGACGGTGAACTTCTGGAACTGCCCGGGCGCCACCTGGACACCGCTCTGCGCCGTCCACGTGACCCGGATCGGGGCCTTCGTGATGGTTCCGTCGTCGGTCTTCACGGGTGTGGGGAGCGGCTCGGTGTCGACGGTCGTCGTCCATCCCGGGATCGGGAGGTAGCTCACCGACGTGAACGGCTTGTCGGTCGGGAGGTCGACCACGAGCTTCACCGTGCCGGCCGTGGCCGACTCGGTGGGGACGTCGAACGTCAGGTCGACGTAGCTGCCGGGCTGCGCCTGGTCGGGCGCCACCTCCACGTGGGCGCTCGCAGCGAGGGGGGCGGCCAGCACGACCAGTGCCGCCGCGGTCGCCGCGACGGAGGCGGCGAGGGTTGTCTTCTTCATGGGGTCCTTGTCGGTCTCGACGGCGTGAACGCGTGCGCGCGCAGCGGACCGTCTCCGGAGGAGGCTCGGACCGTCAGAGCGCGCCGAGGGCCGCCGGCGGACCGCGGTGACGCAGCCGCGCCAGGGGGAGGCCGAGATCGTGCAGGAGGCCGGCCTCGGCTGCGGCGACCGGCGCGATCACGGGCCGGAGGGCGACGGGAGCTGCGTGCAGCCGCTCGGCGAAGCGGGCCACGCGGACGCGCGCGGTCTCGAACAGGCCCCAGAACGCCCGCTCGCCGAAGCGCAGCGCGACGACCGTGATGAGGACGGCACCGGCGTGGGCCAGCCACATGGAGGGGCTCAGTTCGCTGTGCCCCGTCATGGAGCCGGAGTGAGCCACGACGGTCAGCGGGCCGCCGGCCATCCCGGGCATGCCGTGGGCGGGCGCGCTGAACCGGACGGCGGAGGGGCTGCCCAGGCTGAACAGGGCGTGGAACAGGAACTGGCTGATCGCGACCGCGACCGTGAGCCTCCACAGCGACAGCCGCCGGGAGGTGAGCGCGATGGAGGCGAGGGTCGCGAAGGCGAGGCTCAGCACGACCGGAACGAGGCCCGGCGCGCTGCCGCCGCCTGCGACGTGGAACAGGGCGGCGACGAAGATGGCCGCGCCGGAGGCGAGCATGCCGCGCGTGACGCGCGCCCGCCTCGTTCCCATGGTGGCCTCCGGTTCCGACCTCTCTTCGGAGCCAGTCTACGGACCGGATGGCCTCGAACTGGGGTCGGCGGCCGCGCCGGAGGGCCCTGCCGCCCCCACTATCCTGTGCTTCTGAGGGATCGGAGTGGTCGTGGCGGACGGACGCTGGAGGCGGCGCGTGCTCGTCGTGGAGGACCACGCCCTCATGCGCTCGCTCGTGGCCGACGCCTTCGGCGCGCGCGGGTTCGAGGTCTGGACCGCCTCCTCGAGCGTCGACGCGACCGCCCTCGCCGGGACGGCCGACCCCGACCTCCTCGTGACCGACATCGACCTGGGCGCCCGGCCGAACGGCGTCGAGCTGGCGACCATCCTCCGTGCCCGCGCGCCGCACCTGGCGGTCCTCTTCCTCACGAACCTGTCGCGCGAGGCCGCTGCGGCGCAGGCCGCCGCGACGGTGGCCGGCGCCTCCTTCGTCAACAAGGGCGGCATCGCGTCGGTGGAGGAGCTCGTCGACGCCGCCGAGGCCGTGCTCGCCGACCGCCCGGTCGTCCACGCGGTCGCCCGGGACGAGCGCGGCGCCGCCTTGCTGCGGCTGAGCGCCTCCCAGCTGGAGACGACGCGGCTCCTGGCTGCCGGTCTCACCAACGCCGAGATCGCCCGCCGGCGCGGCGTCTCCGTCCGGGCGGTCGAGAAGAGCGTCGAGCGCGTCTTCACCGCGCTCGGGGTCGCCGGATCGGGCACGACCACCCCGCGGGTGGCTGCCGCGACGCTCTACACCGCCACGTACGGCGACCCGGGCACGGGGCTGTGAGGTGACGGCGCTCGCCGAGGCGCGCAGACTGCTGGCGCGCATGACCGGCCGCGCCGCCATCACGTGGTGGACGTGGCTGATCACGCTGCCCTTCGCGCTCACCGTGATGTCGGGCGTGCAGTACGTGCACGGGGGAGCCGCGGAGGTGCTCGCCGTCGCCGCGTTCGAGCACGCCGTGTTCGGCGTCCTGCTGGCCGCCGGCTGGTGGCTCCTCCGCGTGACGCCGCCGCGTGCCCGCCCCGCCGTCGCCCTCGCCGCGCTGGCGACCGCCGGCGCGCTCCGGCCGTTCGCCTTCCTCTGGGCGGGGGCGATCCTCGAGATCCCCGTGGAGGCCGGCGATCTGCCGGGCCGGATCGTCATCAACGTGGTCACGGTGACTGCGGCGTGCGCATTGATCGCCGCCGGTGTCGACCTCGTCCGCGAGCACCGGGCCGTGTTCGGCCGTCTTCGGTCGGCCCGGGCCGCGGCCGAGCGCGACGCCGAGTGCGCCGCGGAACGTCTCCGTCTGCTCCGCCGGACGGCCGTCGACGACGTGCTCGCGGAGATCGAGCGCGTCGCCGAGCCCGAAGGGCGCCCGCTCGATCCTGACGCGGCCGCGCGCGTCCTCCGCGGTCTGGCCGAGCGCGTGGTCCGTCCGGCGAGCCACCGCGTCTACGACCAGGAGCAGGCCCTCGAACCGCGTCCGCCTCGCGCGCTCGAGGTCCGCGCCCGCGACTGGATCGCAGCGGTCGTCGGAGCGACCCGTGCCGCGTCCCCGCTTCCGCTCGCGCTGCTTTTCGCGGCGCTGACCCTTCCCTACGCCGTCCTCGCGTACGGGGTGGTCGTGAGCGTCCCGGCGCTCGCTGCCGGGATCGCGGTGACCGTCGCGGGGAACGCCCTGGTGGCGAGGATCGGTCCGGTGGACGGACCGGCGCGATGGCTCTTCACGCTGTCCCTCGGATACGCCGCGGTCGGTCTGGCGCTCGCGACGACCGGCCAACTGGTGCTGACCGCCCTCGGCCGGGTGCCGGACCTGGTGTGGTTCGAGGCCGCTATGTACCCGCTGGTCGCCCTCAGCGTGGTCTTCGTCGTCTCGCTCTCGCGACGCACCCGCCGCGACCAGGGCGACCTGGAGGCGGCGGTCCAGGCGAGTGTCGACGCGGCGGCACGGGCGCGCGCCGACTTCGAGCACGAGCGGGCGAGCCTGGCGAGGCTGCTGCACTCCGGCGTGCAGTCCGAGCTCATCGCGTCCGCGCTCGCGCTCGGCGCCGCCGGCGGAGGCGACGCTTCGGCCGAGCTCCGGGCCGTCGTCGAGCGGATCCGCGCCGAGCTCCTCCGCCGTCCCGAGTCCGCCGAGCCCGAGGCGCGGATCCGCACGCTGCTCGACAGCTGGAGCTCGGCCATCCCGCTCCGGGTGCGGATCGGCGACGGGGTTTGGGAGCGGCTTCTCGTGCCGTCCCGGTGCGAGGCCGTCGTCGACACCGTCTCCGAGGGCCTCGCCAACGCTGTCCGTCACGGCGACGGCTCACCCGTCGCCCTCGAGCTGAGGGCGGCCGGTCGGGACGGTGTGGAGGTGGTGGTCGCCTCGGGCGGCCGGCTGGGCGGTGCGCGACCGGGCATCGGGCTCCGCCAGCTCTCCGAGCGCGGGTCCGTCGCGCTTCGCGAAGCGGCCGGGAGGGTCGAGCTCGCCGTCGCGATTCCCTGAGAATCCCCTCCGAACCCAGGCGCCCCCTCCGTCGTAATCACCGAACCCGGCATGTTCGTTCCGCGAACCTCGGGGATACCGTGTGTCCGTCGGAATCCCGCGCCCGATCCCGTGCGGCGGCGGGGTGCTTCTGCGTGACCCGAACGCGCGGCCTGCACCCCGCCCGCAGGGTTCCAGCCCTCGGCAGTGATGGAACCGGGAGGCGAAATGCGATAGAACAGGGTGAGAACGAGTTAGCGCCAGTCTCCCGGCGCACCGCCCCCGACCCGTCCTCAGGAAGACCAGCTTGCCCTTCTCCGACGCTCCCACGCGGCCCCGCCGCAGTCTCCGGGGACCCGTCGTGGTCGATGTCGAGCAGCAGTCCGTCCTGAGCGACGACCCGGCCACGGCGTTCACCACGGCAGCCGAACTGGTCGCGACCGAGGCTTTCCCGAGCCGCCGCCAGGCGCTCCAGGCCGAGCGCTCCCGACCGCGCAAGCGCCAGCGAATCGTCGTCAAGCCGACCCGCGCGCCGCGCGCCGAGCGCCGCCGCCAGGCGCGGGCTGAAAGCGCCGTCACGGTGGAGGCCGCCTCCCGGGCAGCCGGCCGCGAGCCCCGGGCCGCTTCGGCGTCGCAGGGCGTCGTCCGCCGCGCGCACTCGGGCAGGGGCCGCCGCTGGGGCTTTCAAGGCGTCGTCATGGTGGCCCTCGCCGCGTTCTTCGGCACCGCCTCCCTCCCCGCCTATGCGACGACCGGCGAGGGTTCGACCGTCGGAGCCGCCCGCACCGCCCTCGCCGTCCAGACGCTGACCGGCGGCGACGCGACCGCGCAGGTCGTCTCGCGCGACGGCATGGACATCCAGGAGAGCCCGCAGGCGCTCGACTCGACCACGAACTCGACCGTCTCACCCACCGTCCAGGCTCTCGCCGTCCAGATCATGGGCGCGGTCGCGTCCGGCCGCCTCGTCGGGTCGGTGCCGGACCACCTCCCCGAGATCGCCGACCTCGCCGAGGGCAAGGCCGTGCCGAACTGCGGCGTCGACTACCGCGTGCTCCAGGCGATCTCCGTCGCCCTCGACAACTTCGGTCAGGTGGGCGTCAGCGACATCAACCGCCGCTGCACCGGCCAGATCGAGGGCGCGGGAACGAGCTCGGCCCACTACGCCGACGGCGGCGGCCACGCGGTCGACTTCTTCCTGCTCGACGGCCACCCGCTGACCGGCGGCGACGCGCAGTCCATGCAGCTCATCCGCATCCTCGACCCGCTGGTGCCGTCGGGCACGGGCCTCGGTCAGTCGGAGTGCCGCTCCTCCATCGGGGTGAAGAACTTCGCGCCCTTCGACGACACGTGCAACCACCTGCACATCGACTTCCTCAAGTCGGCCGGCCCCACGCTCCGCTACGGCTGAGCCTCTCCGCTGCGGCTGAGGGCCGGGTCGCGGTACTTCCTGCGCACGGCGCGCGCCGCGAGGATGGCCCCCGCCTCCGCATCCCGGGCCTTCACGATCGCCTGGTCCGACTTGAGCGGCAGGTGGATCTCCGAGGTCGCATCGAGCCCCGAGGCCAGTTCGCGCGCACGCTCCAGTTCGGCGTCGAGCACCGCGCCGAACAGCAGCGACACGTTGGCGATGTAGATCCACAGCAGGAAGACGATGATGCCCGCGAGGGTGCCGTAGGTCTTGTCGTAGCTGCCGAAGTTCGCGACGTAGAACGCGAACAGGGCTGACGCGATCCCGAGGACGACGATCGCCAGCACCGAGCCGAAGGTGAGCCAGCGGAACCGCGGGTACGACACGTTCGGCGTCGCGGCGTAGAGCAGCGCGACGAGGATGACGAGCGCGACGACGACGATCGGCCAGCGCAGGATGTTCCAGGCGGCGACCGCGGCGTCCCCGAGACCGATCAGGCTCCCGAGGGCGTGGGCGAACGGTCCGGACACCACGAGGAGGATCGCGACCACCGAGAGCAGCACGAGCGAGGCCACCGTCACGCCGAGCTGGACCGGGCGGAGCCGCATGAAGGGCCGCCCCTCCTGGACGCCGTAGATGCGGTTCAGCGCCCGGCCGAACCCGCCGACGTACCCGGACGCCGACCAGATGGCGCCGACCAGTCCGATGACGAGCGCCCACCCGGTGGCGGGCGAGGAGGCGAGGCTCTCGATCGGCCCGCGGACGACCTTCGTCATTCCCGGGGCGACCTGGTCCACCAGGCTGAAGAGCGCGTTGATGCCGGCGGAGCTCTGGCCGACGAGGCCGAGGAGGCTCACGAGAGCGATCATCGCCGGGAACAGCGACAGCACCGCGAAGTAGGTGAGGCCGGCCGCCAGGTCGGTTGCCGCGACCTTCGAGAAGCCCCGGAGCGTCTGCTTGAACACGAAGCCCCACGGCAGCCGGAACCACGGGACGCTCCGCATCTCCTCGATCCGGCCCACGGCGCGAGCGCGCGGCGAGCCCACGCCGTCCGGAGCGACGCCGATGCCCTCCGTGGTCACGCGCGCCGCTTCCTGGTCACGAGAGCCACGATCCCGGCTGCGGCGCCGGCGACCGCGAGGGCCGCCCCCGCGAAGAAGACCGGATGCGTCCGGACCTGGAGGCGGATGTTGAACCACGCGAACAGGTCGTCGAGGGTGGTGGCGAGCTCCTCGCGCGTCACCTCGAGATCGAGCTTGATGGTGTTCATCCCTGCGTCCTTCGGCAACGGGGGCCGTCCCGCCCCGGGCTTCGGCTCGCTGGTGACGGTGGCGTAGGCGCTCACTGCTGCTGTCCCTTCAGTGCGCGGGCGTCCGCGGCGAGCTCCGACCCGAGGTCCTCGGGCACCGGAGGGAGCCCCTTCTTCAGGGAGGAGCGACCGATGAGCGCCGCGACGACGGCGATGACGATGAGGATGCCCGCGACGATCAGCGCGGCCAGCCACGCGGGGACGATGAGGGCGAACCCGAGCACCGCGGCCGTGACCAGCACGCCGAAGGCGAAGAAGAGGAACAGCAGGGCTCCGATGAGGAGGCCCGCGCCCATCCCGGCGGCCTTCGCCTTCGCGGTCATCTCGGCCTTGAACAGCGCCAGCTCCGAGGCGACGAGTCTCCTGAGCTGCGCGACGAGGTCGCGAGTGAGCTCGGGCAGCGGCCGCAGCCCCCTGGTGGTCTTCCGGCGCTCGCGGGGAAGCGCGGGCTTGTCGACGCTCACGTGGTTCTCCTTCGGGTCGTAGGGCGACCGTACCCCGCGGCCATGGTGCACACTAGGGGCATGACCGGCAACGAGAGCGCAGGCCGTGGGGGCATCCTGGTCGCGGTCGTGCCGGGGCAGCCCGTCGTCGTGCTGGAGCAGGCGGCCCGCCTGGCCGACGATCTGGACGTGCCCCTGGTGTGCGCGACCGTCGACCCCAACCGCTACCTGGTGTCGAGCTACGTGGACGGGACGGTGGTCGCGCTGCCCTACGACCCCGACCTCCCGGAGGTCGAGGACGAGACGTTCGACCCGGGGCTCGCCGAGCAGATCCGCGGCGTGCTCGACGGGCGAGGCGTCCCGTACTCGCTGCAGCAGCTCGCCGGCGACCCCGCCTGGTCGCTGGCCCGGCTCGCCGACGACATCGACGCGCGGTACATCGTGGTCGGCACGAGGGAGGCGGGACTCCGCGGAAGCCTGCGAGAGTTCTTCAACGGCTCGGTCGCCGTCCACCTGGCGCACCGCCAGCACCGGCCTGTGATCGTGGTGCCGCTCGCCCCGGTCGCCGGTGGGCAGCGCCTCCCGTGGGAAGAGCCGCCGCTCTCGTGACCGCCAGGCCCCCCGTGCCGGTGCACCTCCACTGGCGCTCGATCCTGCTCGTCTTCGCCGGGGGAGCGCTCGGCACCGCGATCCGCTACCTCCTTACTCTCGCCGTGCCTCCGGCGCAGGGCGTGCCGTTCACGACCTTCGTCATCAACGTCGTCGGCGCATTCGTGCTCGGGTGGCTCCTCCAGGCCCTGGCCCTGCGCGGCCGCGACGAGGGGCGCCGGCGCGACGTCCGGCTGTTCGCCGGGACCGGCATCCTCGGCGGCTTCACCACGTACTCCGCGCTCGCGGTCGACACCGATGGGCTGATCGCGGGGCACGACATCGCGATCGGGATCGGCTACTCGGTGCTCACGGTCGCCGTCGGAGCCGCGGCCACGGCCGCGGGCATCGCGTCGGCGACCGCCATCGCCCGGCGCGCGGCGGGCCGGTCGTGAACCCGCTCCTCGTCCTGGGCGTCGCAGCGGCGGGCGGGATCGGCGCTGTGACGCGCCTCGTGCTCGACGGGGTGATGAGAGCGCGCATCCGGCTGAACTTCCCGCTCGGCACCACCGTCATCAACGTGACGGGCTCGTTCCTCCTCGGGCTCGTGACCGGGCTCGCCCTCGCGCACGGGCTCCCGCCCGAATGGCGGGCCGTGCTCGGCACCGGGTTCCTCGGCGGCTACACCACGTTCAGCACCGCCAGCTACGAGAGCGTGCGACTGGCTCAGCAGCGGCGATACCGCGCTGCCCTCGTCAACAGCGCGGGGATGCTGATCCTCGCGCTCGCCGCGGCCGGGTTCGGTCTGTGGCTCGGTGGGCTCTGAGCGAGGCGCCGCTCAGAGTTCGCCGGAGTCCTGCTCCATCCACCACTCGGTGAACTCCTCCGCGCGGCCGTCGCCCGCGAGCCGGATCACCCAGAGATTGCTGTACGTCGGTCCGTCCCGGTAGTCGGTCACGCCCTCGACGAAGTACACGAAGCCGTCCTGGCCGAGCAGGCGCCACTCGAACGTGGCCGCGCCGGGTTCGTCCTGCGCATCGAGCCAGCCTTCGACGATCTCGATGTGGCCGTCCCAGGGTTCGGCGAACGGCTCGGTGCGGTAGCTCGCGCTCTCCGTGAAGAGCGCCCGGATGTCGTCGGGCTCGTTGCTCTCCCACGCTCGCCGGTAGAGGTCGATCCAGGTGGTGATCGCGTCGGCCATGCGACCGTTATACGCCTGCGCGACGGCCGGGCGCTACGCGTCCGGTGCGGAGCATGTTCTCGGAAACCCTTCCGGTCCACCTAGACAGGGGGGTACACTCCCACTCGTCTCGGACGGTCAGGGGGTGATCGTGATGGAGGGAACCGGCGAACGTCGCCTGCCGGTCGGCCCTGTGCGCCTCCTGATCGGGTCGCTCGTCCTCGGCGCGGGTGTCACCGTGCTCGGATTCGTGTTCGGCGCCGGTTCGGCGACGGCGGCCGAGGCGGCAGGTGCGCCCCCGGGAGGCAGTGCACCCGTTCCCTCCGGTGTCGTGGGCGGACTGGTGCAGAGTGCGGTGTCGTCGGTGGTTCCCGACTTGGAGGCTGTGGCCGCGCCGGTCGCCCAAGCGGCGGCTCCTGTCGCAGCGCCCGCAGCACCTGCCGAGCCTGCGGCGCAGCCGGCACCCCCGCTTTCGACCTCCTCGGCGGCTTCAGCGGCGGCTCCTACGCCGGCTCCTGCGCTCGCCTCGGACGATGAGACCGTTCCGACGTCCGCGGTAAGCCAAGCCGTGGCGCAGGTCTCCGGAGGCGCCGACCGAGTCGTCGGCGACCTGCCGGTGGTGTCGAATCTGGTCGGTGCCGCGCCGGTCGGGGGAGTCACGGAGCCGGTCGCCGGGGCCGTCGATGGTCTCGCAGCGACTCTCAGCAGTGCCCTCGAGCAGACGGGCGGTGCCCTGACCGGGCCGACGCCCCCGCTTCTCGGACTGCCCCCGCTCCTCGGACTGCCTGGACCGGGTGCGTCCACTGGAGGTGCCGGCGTGGAGGTGGCCACGGTCGCCGGCGTCGGCATGACCCTCGCCCCGGCCGTCGCCGATGTCGCGCCTTCGGCTGCCGCTCGCAGTGTCGGCCAGCGGTCCGCTCTGGAGGCGGTCGGAGCATCGGCCGCGTCGAGCGGTTCGGGCGAGGTGAGCCTCGGCCTGCCCGCGCCTCCATCGCCCGGCGGGGACGCGCCTCCTGGTGCCCCTGAGGGCATTCCTGCCGGCACCGGTTCCGGGCTGTCCGCCGGAGCGGCGCCAAGCTCCCTCGCGGTCGCCGAGCACTTCGCTCTTCCCGCGGCAGCGGGTCCCTTCCGTCCGGCTTCCGGCCGGGACGAGCACGCCCCGGCGGCCCCCGTCGCCGACCACGACATCAGCCCCGATTGAGTCGGTCCGCGCTGCGCTGACGCAGCACGCGACCCCCGCCCCGCGTCGACCGACGCCCGGCGGAACCACTCGATTCGGAAAGGCTGATCATGAACAAGTACGTGTCCAGGGGGCTGTGGTTCACCCTCTGCGTCGGCGGGCTCTGGCTCGCCGGAACCGCGGCGGCCAACGCCGCCGAGGCCCCGGGCGGCGGCACCGCCTCCGGCGATCAGGCCGTCGTCTCCGCGACGGCGCCGGTGACGGTCACCGGCAACGGCATCTCCCTCGTCGGCGACTCGACGAGCTCCGGCTCGTCGACGACGGCGTCCGCTCCCGCACCGGCGGTGGCGGTCTCGCCGTCGTCGCTCGGCGGCGTCCTCACCGGCGACCAGGCGGCCGCCGCCGTGTCCGCGCCGGTCACGGCATCGGGCAACGCTGTGAGCGTCGTCGGCGATTCCTCGTCGAGCGGCTCGACGGCGGCGCCCAGCTCGGGTGCGGGCGGGACAGGCGGCTCGTCCGCGTCCGGAGGGTCGGACCAGACGGCGACAGCGGGAGGCGCGTCGGCGTCCCAGCCCGCAGTCGCCTCGGGCACCCCCTCGATCGCCTCGGGCGTTCAAGCGCCGGTTGCGGCTTCCGCTCCGGTTACCGCGGGTGGCAACGCGATCTCGGTGGTCGGCGACTCGTCGAGCTCCGGGGCGACGGTTTCGGCGCCTGCTGGGGGCTCGGGAGGTGCGACGGCTACGTCGGCCGGGCAGCCGGGCTCCGGGAGCGGGCTGAGCGCGCTGTCGGGCGTTCAGGCGCCGGTGAGCGCGGCGGTTCCGGTTACGGCCGGTGGCAACGCGGCCTCGGTGCTGGGCGACTCGTCGAGTTCCGGGGCGACCGTGGCGAACAGCGGGGCCGGCGGCTCCGCTGCCACGGGTGCTTCGGGTGGGTCCGTCGGCGGGTCGATCCTCCCGGGGCTGCCGTTGCTGTCCCTCCCGTCGGGCGGCGCGGCGACCGGTGTCGGCGTTCCCCTCGCGGTGGGCGCTCCGGTGACTCTCGGCGGCAATGCCGTCAGCGCCGTGGGCGACTCCGTCAGCTCGGGACCCGTCGCGACCCCGGGTGCGCCCGGGACGCCGACGGTTCCCGGCGGTGCGACCGGCACTTCGATGGGCTCGTCGGGTGTCCCCAACGGGGACTCGAGCGCGATGGTGAGCGTGCAGTCCCTCCCCGCCACGGACGCCGCTCCCGGCGTGGGGAGCGGCGCCTCGCTCGCCGCCGCGGGCGCGGCACTCGCGCTGGGACCGGTGCTCGCGTCGACGGGATACGACGGACTCGGTCTCGGTGCGCTGAGCGCGCTTCTCGTGTTCCTCGGGGTCATGACGGTGCTCGGGGCGGGACGGAGGCACCGTCCGCACAACCGCTGATCGCCTCGTGCGCTGAGCGAGTCCGCTCGATGTGAGCGACCCACCCCGGCGTTCCGCCTCGCACGGCGGGCGCCGGGGTGCCCGCGCGCCCGGCGCCCTCTCCGTCCCGGGGCGTCCCTGCCCTGGCCGGTGATCAGAAAGGCGCGCTAGCATCTGGAACATCACGTTTCACAATTGCGAGGTGCCATGACACGACTCCTGCCCGCCGGTGCGGACGACGAGTCCGGCAGCGTCCCCGGCGACGAGGTGTCCGCCGGGGCGGCCGAACTGCGGGTCGGCGGCTCGACGATCTTCGTCCGGGCGCCGCGACGCCGGCGCACGACGATCACGTTCTACGTCGATCCCGAGCTGCGCAATCGCGCGAGAGAGGCCTACCGGAGCACCTCGTACGCCGAGCGCGACTCGACATGGTCCGAGATGCTCTGCAAGGCCCTCCTCGCCGAGGTCGAGCGGAGGGAGCGGCTCCACAACAGCGGTGAGGAGTTCCTGGGCAGCGAGCACCCGCTGGCCCCGGGCCGGCCGATCGGGCTGTGAGGCTCCGCGGCTCGGCCGACCTCAGTGCGAGAGCCGCTCCACGACCGACCCGAACAGTTCCGGCCTCTTCACGGCCGTCGGGACGATGCGCGACCGGTACCGCGAGCGCGCGGCGATGACCAGTGCGGAGGTCAGCATCCGGAAGTCGCGCGTCGTGGTGCGCCAGGCCCGCTCGTACTGCTCGGTGTTCCCGGCGCGCACGGCAGCGACCGCCGAGCGCGCCTGCGCGAAGCCGACACGAAGTCCCTCCCCGGTGAGCGCGTCGACGTACCCGGAGGCGTCCCCCGCGAGCAGCACCCGGCCGCACGTCCGCCCGCGGGCGCGCTGGAGCAGCGGTCCGGCGCCCCGGAGCTCGGTCACCGCGGGCACGCCCTCGAGGCGGGAGGCGAGCTCCGGGATCGCCCGGATCACCCCCTCCTGATCGAGCGGCCGGCTGCCCAGCACGGCCACCCCGACGGTGTGGTCGTCGACCGGCGTGACGTAGGCCTCGGCGACCGGCGACCAGTGCACCTCCACCAGCCCGGTCCACGGGGCGATGTCGTAGTGCCGGCGGACCCCGAAGCGGCGGCGCGGCCGCGGCTGCGCACGGCCGTCGAGACCGAGCAGCCGGCGCACGGGCGAGTGGAGGCCGTCCGCGGCGATCACCCAGGGAGCCGTCAACGTCGAGCCGTCCGAGAGCCCGAGGGTCACATCGTCGTGGCGCTGGGCGACCGCGGTCACGTGGGCTCGCGCCACGCGCGTGCCGAGCTCACCGGCGCGATCGGCGAGCGCCTGGTGCAGCACGGTCCGGCGCACGCCGCGCCCGGGTCGCTCCGCGAAGCGGTGCTCGACCCGCGCCTCCCGGTCGACGTAGGCGATGCCCTCCAGGCGCATCCCGTGGGGGTCGACGCCGATGCGGTGCAAGGCGGCGAGAGCTCCGGGCATGAGACCCTCGCCGCAGGCCTTGTCGATCGGCCCGGTGCGCGGTTCGATCACGAGCACGTCGAGTCCCGACAGGCGCGCCTCGATCGCGCACGCCAGCCCGATCGGTCCGGCTCCGACCACGACGAGCTGGGCGTCGTTCACGCCCGGGCGGGCACGATGGACGCGAGAGCCCGGTTCTCGCACGGGATGCGGACGGCGAGCAGCAGCACCGCGTTCAGCACGGTGAAGGCGAGCGCGGTGATCCACGCCGTGTGCACGAGCGGGAGGGCGAAGCCCTCGACCACCACGGCGACGTAGTTGGGGTGCTTCAGCCAGCGGTAGGGGCCGGAGGCGACCAGGGGGAGGTCGCGGACGATGATCACGCGGGTGTTCCATCGGGGCCCCAGCGTGGCGATGCACCACCAGCGGAGGCCCTGACTCGCCAGGACGAGCACCAGCATCGGCCAGCCGAGCCACGGCAGGAACGGCCTCCCGCCGAACCAGACCTCGGCGAGGCACGCCAGCAGCAGCCCCGTGTGCAGGGCGACCATGGGCGGGAAGTGCCGCCTCCCGAACTCGACGCCGCCGCGGGCGAACGACCACCGGGCATTCCGGTTCGATACGACCAGCTCGGCGATGCGCTCGGCGCCTGTCGCCAGGATGAGCAGGGTGTACCAGATCACGCCGCGGGCCCCGTCACGCCGCGGCTCCGAGGGCGGGCGCCGGGATCGCGCGCGGTGCGCCCTCGGACCACCGCAGCAGCACGAGCTCGCTCGTCACACCGGGGCCGAGCGCGAACAGCAGGCCGTTGGTCCCCGCGGGGTGCGCGTCCAGCTCCTCGGCCAGCACATGCAGGACCGCGGCCGACGACAGGTTGCCGACTCGCGCGAGCGATCGCCAGCTCGCCTCGAGCGCGCCGTCCGGGAGGTCGAGAGCGCGCGAGAACGCCTCGAGCACTTTCGGGCCCCCGGGGTGAGCGGCCCACGCGTCCACGTCCTCCACGCCGAGCCCGTGGGAGGCGAGGATGCCGCGGGCGTCGTCGGCGAAATTGCGGTCGATCACATCTGGCACGCCCGCGCTCAGCACGATGCGGAACCCGGTGCCGCCGATGTCCCAGCCGATCACGTCGGCCGTGTCCGGGTAGATGCGGCTGCGGGTGTCGATCACGTCGGGTCCCGCGATGCCGAGCTCGCGCGCCCGCGCGTCGCCGGCCATCACGACCGCCGCTGCGCCATCGCCGAACAGGCCGCTCGCGACGATGTTGGCCATCGAGTCGTCCCTCGCCTGAACCGTGAGGGAGCACAGCTCGACCGACAGCAGCACCGCGATCTCGTCGGGGTGCCCGGTGAGGTAGTCGTGCACGCGCGCGATCCCGGCGGCCCCCGCGACGCAGCCCAGCCCGAAGCTCGGGAGGCGCTTCACGTCCGGCCGGAGGCCCAGCCGCTGCACGAGCTGCGCATCGATGGAGGGGGCCGCGATGCCGGTCACCGAGGTGAACAGGAGGAAATCGACATCGGCCGGGGCGAGGCCCGCAGAGGCGAGGGCACCGGTGATGGCGCGCTCGGCGAGCGAGGTCCCCTCCGCGATGAAGAAGTCGTTCGACTCGCGGAACGAGCCCAGCGAGCTGTACCGCTCCAGCGGCATGACGAGGCTGCGCGTCTCGACCCCGCTCGACGCGTGGATGCGCTTCATCACGGCCTGCCGACCGGGGTCGCTCGTGATCATGGCGAGCAGCGCGGCGGTGATCTCCCCCTGGCTGTAGCTGCGGGCCGGGAGGACCGGCGCCACCGACACGATTCGGCTCACATGCGAAACGTACCACCGCGCCTCCGGGCCCAGAGGGAAAGGCAGGAGATACGCAGCCGGGCTCAGACGGAGGGCGCCGACTGAGCCGAGCGGACCACCTCCACGAGGGGATCGTGGAGGATCTCCCCGCGCTCCACGCCCATCACCTCGGCGACGATGAGCTCCGGCTCCGCCTCGTCGAGGAGGCGCTGCAGCTCGACGCTCTGCATGTCCTCCGGGAGGTCGAAGCGAAGCGCTGCCCCGACAGCGGCGAGGAGGGCGGCGGGCGCGCTTCCGAGGAACGCGGCGTAGTCGGAGGCCGGGCCGATGAAGCGGTCGTTCCGTCCGAGCTTCCGGATCGGCTCGCGGCCGACGCGGGCGACCTCATCGACCAGGTACCGGTTCGCGAACCGCCCGAGGATCGTCTCGCGGTACTCGGCGAGAGCGGCCTCGTCGAGCCCGTGCTTCGCCGCGAGGGCGGCCGACGTCTCGGCCAGCGCGGCCTCGGCGGCGGCGCGCACCGATGGGATGGCGATCGCGTCGCTGATCGTCGTCGCTCCCTCGAGGAAGCCGAAGTACGCCACGGTGGCATGGCCGGTGTTGACCGTGAAGAGCTTGCGCTCGATGTAGGGGCCGAGCGAGTCCACGAAGTGCGCGCCGGGGATGTCCGGTGCGTCGCCCGCGAATGGCGACCGGTCCACGACCCACTCGTAGAAGCTCTCGACGGTCACGTCGATCCCGGCGTCCGCGGCCTGCGCGGGGACGATCCGATCCACCGCGGTGTTCGCGAAGACGGCGCGCGCAGCCAGGGTGTCGCGGGTCTCGTCGTCCGGCAGGCCGTCCATCAGCTCGGCCGCGAGCAGGTCGCTGGCGCCGATCGCGTTCTCGCAGGCCATCACGGCGAGCCGCGCGGCGTCGTCCGGGCGGGCCGCGAGGCCCCGGGCGATCACCGGGGCGACGAACCGGAGGATCCGCGGGCCGACGGCAGTCGTGACGACGTCGGCCGTCGCGATCTCGGCGACCAGCGCCTCCTCGTCGACGGAGCTGTTGACCGCCCGGAACCCGGTGACCGTCTCGACTTGCTCACCGCCCTCGCCGACCAGACGGACCCGGTACGAGTCCGCGGCGGCGAGGGCGTCGATCAGCTCCGCATTGACGTCGGCGAAGACGACCTCGTAGCCCGCCTGATGGAGGAGCAGCCCGACGAAGCCGCGCCCGATGTTCCCCGCGCCGAAGTGGACCGCCTTCACAGCGCCACCCCCTTCATCTCGTCCCGCATCTACTCGTTGACATCCCCGAGGAGCGCGTAGAGCGCATCGGCGTCGGGCGCGGCGACGAGCTTCGCCACGTCGTCCTCCTCGGAGAACAGGATGGCGATCTTCGAGAGGATCTCGAGGTGCTCGTTGTTCTGCCCGGCGATGCCGACCACGAACCGCACCTCCTCGCCGCCCCAGTCGAGCGGCGAGGAGTAGCGGAGGAAGGAGAGCGCCGACCGCTTGATCTCGTCCTTGGACTCGTTGGTGCCGTGCGGGATGGCGAGGCCGTTGCCCATGAAGGTGGACACCGTCCCCTCCCGCTGCAGCATCGAGTCGACGTACCCGGGCTCGACGGCGCCCGCTGCGACGAGCAGCTCACCCGCCTCCCGGATCGCGTCCTCCCGCGTGGCCGCGGAACCCGCGGCCACGACGTTCGCCCGGTCGAGAATCTGATCGGTCATCTGCTGACGTCCTCCTTGGACTTCTGCTGGCTGGCGACGAGGTCGACGACCTCGTCGTACTTGGGGCTGTTCATGAAGTTGTCGACCGACACGTGGACCGAGTTCGGCGACTGGCCCTTCGCGCGCTCGGTGAGCTCGCGCTGGGTGATGACGAGGTCGGCGGTGCCGTCGAGGTTCGCGATGGCCTGGTTCGTCACCGTGACCCCCTCCACGCCGGCCTTCTTGATCTTGTTCCGCAGGACCGAGGCGCCCATCGCGCTCGAGCCCATTCCAGCGTCGCACGCGAACACGATGTTCCGCACCAGTCGCTCGGTGCCGTCGCCCTGGGCGTCGCCGGCGTCGTGCTCGCCCTCGCTGACGAGGCCCCCGAGCACGGAGGACGACTTGCCCTTGTTGGCCTCGGTCTGCGCGACCGCGGCGGACAGGTCGCCGGCGTTGCCGGCGGCGAGGTCGCGGCGGCGGCTGGCCCGCAGGATGATCGAGGCGACGATGAACGACACCGCGGCCGCGGCCACGACCGAGAGCGTCACGCCCACGATGCTGTTCGCCGGCGACTGGAGCAGCACCGCGATGATCGACCCCGGGGAGGCGGGGGCGCGCAGGCCCGAGCCGAAGGTCACGTTGACGGCGATGCCGGTCATGCCGCCGAGGATCGCGGCGATGATGATCACCGGCTTCATGAGCACGTACGGGAAGTAGATCTCGTGGATGCCGCCGACGAACTGGATCAGGGCCGCGCCGGGAGCGCTCGCGCGGGCGACGCCGAGACCGAAGATGGAGTACGCGATCAGGATGCCGAAGCCGGGGCCCGGGTTCGCCTCCAGGAGGAACAGGATCGACTTGCCCGTCTGCTGAGCCTGCTCGACGCCGAGCGGCGTGAGCACGCCGTGGTTGATGGCGTTGTTGAGGAACAGCACCTTGCCCGGCTCGATCAGGAGGCTCGCGAACGGCAGCAGGTGCGCCGAAACCAGCCAGTTGACGGCACCGCCGAGCACCGAGCTCAGCCACTCGACGAGCGGGGCGATCCCGAAGAAGGCGCCGATCGACAGCAGCATGCCCACGATGCCGGCGGAGAAGTTGTTCACCAGCATCTCGAAGCCGGCCTTGATCTTGCCGTCCCAGAGGCGGTCGACCTGCTTCATGACGTACGCGCCGAGCGGGCCCAGGATCATCGCGCCGATGAACATGGGGATGGTGGAGCCGACGATGACGCCCATCGTCGCGATCGAGCCCACCACGCCGCCGCGGACGCCGTAGACCATGCGGCCGCCGGTGTTCGCGATGAGCAGCGGGAGCAGGTACGTGATCATCGGGCTGACGAGGCCCACGTACTGCTGGAAGGTGTGGCCGCTCGGGTCCTGCGCGAGCACCGTCGCCGCGCCGGTCCAGCCGATCTTGGCCTGGTCGCCGAAGCCGCCGAGGATGCCGTTGATGCCCCACCCGGTGCTCTGCAGCCAGCCGGTCGCGATGAACAGGGCCGTGATGAACCCCCACGCGATGAAGGCGGGGATGTTCGGCATGACCATGTTCGAGAGGAAGGTGCCGAAGCGCTGCACGTGGACGCGAGTGCTGTTCGGCCTTCTCGTCGACGTCTCTGTCGCCGTTGTCATGAGGTGCCTCTTTCTGTCGGGCCTGTGCTTGCGGGCGGGGGTGTGGTCGCGGGCAAGGTCAGGCAGGGGGTGTGAACCGGGCGGCGGCCGCGCGGACCGCCTCCCGGGCTTCGGCCGCGCCGTCGGCGGCCAGGGCGGTCTCGGCCAGCGTGCGTGCCTGGTCGAGGGTGTAGCGCTTGAGGGAGAGCCGCACGTCGGCGATGGCCGCGGGCGACATCGACAGGGTGGTGGCCCCGAGGCCGACGAGCACGACGGCGAGCAGCGGGTCGGCCGCGGCCTCCCCGCAGATGCCCACCGGCTTGCCGTTCGCGGCTCCGGCAGAGCCGACCTCGCCGATCAGGCGGAGGACGGCGGGATGCCAGGGGTCCTGGAACCCGGCGACCGAGCCGAGCAGGCGGTCGGCGGCGAGCGTGTACTGCGTCAGGTCGTTGGTGCCGATGGAGGCGAAGTCGGCCACCTGCAGCACCCGGCCGGCGAGCAGCGCCGCGGAGGGCACCTCCACCATCACGCCGACCGTCTTGAGACCGTATTCGCGGCCCAGCTCGGTGAAGTAGCGGGTCTCCTCCACGGTCGACACCATCGGCGCCATGACCCAGAGGTCTGCGTCGGTCTGCGCATCCGCTTCGGCGAGGGCCGTGAGCTGCTCGCGGAGGATGTCCTCGTTGGCGCGCAGCGACCGCAGTCCGCGGAGGCCCAGCGCCGGGTTGTCCTCGTGCGCGTCGTTCAGGAACTCGAGGGGCTTGTCGGCGCCCGCGTCGAGCACGCGGACCACGACCTTCCGCCCCGGGAAGGCCTGCAGCAGGCGGACGTACTGCTCGCGCTGCTGCTCGACCGTCGGCGCCATGCGCTGGTCCAGGAAGAGGAACTCGGTGCGGAACAGCCCGACGCCCTCGGCTCCGGCCGCGACCGCGCCCTCGGCACCGTCGGCCGACCCCAGGTTGGCGAGGAGCGGCACGGCCGTGCCGTCGGCCAGGGCGCCCGGCTCAACGCTTCCCGACAGGGCGGCGGCGCGCTCGGCGATGCGGCGCTCGGCGTCCGCTCGCTGCCCGGGATCGGGGGCGACCGTCACGGTGCCGGTGGAGGCGTCGACGATGACCTCGTCGCCGTCCTTCAGCTGCTCAGCGCCGGAGACGCCCACGATGGCGACGATCGACTTCTCGCGAGCGAGGATCGCCGTGTGCGAGGTCGGGCCCCCCTCGCGAGTGACGAGCCCGAGCACCTTGTCGAGGTCGAGGAGCGCCGTGTCGGCGGGGGCGAGGTCGTGGGCGACGAGCACGAACGGGGTGTCGGAGTGCGGGACGCCCGGCGCGGGCTTGCCCTCGATCGCCGCGATGACCCGCTGGGCCACGTCGTCGAGATCGCCGGCGCGCTCGCCCATGTAGCCGCCGAGGCTCTTCAGCATGTCGCGGAACACCGCGAAGCCCTCGGAGACGGCCCGCTCGGCGGTCCGGCCGCCGTCGATGCGGGAGACGACATCGTCGGCGAGGGTGGAGTCCTCGGCCATCATCGACTGCGCCTCCAGCACGTCGGCGGCCGTTCCCTGCACACGGGAGGCGCGATCGCGCAGGTCGGCGGCGACGGTCGCGACGGCGGCGGAGAAGCGGGCACGCTCCTCCTCGGGGCTCCGGGTGCTCGCGGCGTCGGACGGCTCGGGGAGCGGGTCGGACATGCGCAGCACGGTCCCCAGGGCGACGCCCTGGCCGATGCCGGCCCCCGTGAGTTCTCTCGTCTCGCTCATGATCAGGCGTCGTGGTCCGTGGCGAGGATCTCGGCCAGGTCGTCGAGGACGTCGTCGGCGTTCGCGGCGTCGGTCGTGAGCACGATCTTGTCGCCGTGGTCGATGCCGAGCGAGATGACGCCGAGGATGCTGCCGGCGTCGACCGCCTTGCCGCCCTCCTTCGACAGGGTCACCTTCGCGCCCGAGGCGTTGACCGCCTCCACGAAGAGCTTCGCCGGGCGCGCGTGCAGCCCGTGGGTCGATCCGACGGTGATGATCCGCTCAGCCATGGTCCTGATCTCCTTCGTTGTGTCGATGCCGCGGGCCGGGGCGCCGGGGCCGCCACCGGTGGTGGTCGCTCTCATAGTGCCGCCGGTTTCGCGCTGAAAGCGAGGTCCAGCGCCCGATCCGCGTCGAGCGCGGCCGGCGAGACCGCGGGAAGGACGGCCACGGCGGTGCCGGAGGCCGCCGCCCGCTCGCGGAGCGCGGGAACCGACGACTCGAGGTGCGCGCCGACGAGGAGGACGTCGACGCCCTCGAGGCTGCCGAGCTGACTCGCGCTCCCCGGCACGACGACGACGTCGGCGCCTCGGGAACGCGCGGCGGTGCGCAGCTTCACGGCGACGAAGGTGCTGGAGGCGCCGGCGCCGCAGACGACCACGATCTTCATCGACCTTGCCTTCCGGGTGACGCAGGGACTGCTGGGTGGTACGAGGGGAACGCCAGCCATCGTCCCTCCGCGCCCGCGGGCGCCTCCAGCAGGGTTTCTTCCGGGGGTGCGGAAAGATGGCGGGAAGCGGCCCGGCGCCCGCGCGCGAAGTGGTTGACTCGGGAGGAGAGGTGATCCGGTGGCGGTCTCGGCGAAGCAGACGAGGATGCTCGACATCCTGTCGCGCCGTGCTGCCTGGGTGACCGCGGCCGACCTGGCCCGCGACCTGGGTGTGACCACGCGCTCCATCCGCAGCTACGCCGCCGCTCTGGGCGATGTCGTCGAGTCGGGCGCGAACGGCTACCGCGTGCGGCCCGAGGAGTACGCGGCCTTCCTCGAGGAGGAGGGCGCATCCGAGTCGGCGCCGTCCGGGTCCCCGCAGCAGCGGCTCGTCTTCCTGGTGCGACGCCTCCTCGACGAGCCGGACGGGATCGACGTGTACGAGACCGCGGAGAGCCTGTTCGTCAGCGACTCGACGATAGAGTCGGACCTCACGCGGATGCGCGGGCTGCTCGGGGGCACGGAGCTGTCGCTCGAGCGGAGCGGCCCGATCGTGCGGCTGACCGGGCCCGAGATCGCGCGTCGCAAGCTGCTCAGCCGGCTCTTCCGCGACGAGATGCGCCAGGGCGTCGTCGACGTCGCCCGGATCCAGGAGGCGTTCGACTCGCGGGGGCTCGCCGACTTCAAGTCCGACCTCGTGGGCATGCTCGACGCCCGCGGCTTCTTCGTGAACGAGTACGGCATCAACGACGTCCTCCTGCACATGGCCGTGGCGCTCGACCGCGTCGCGAAGGACAGGCCGCTCCCCGCGGTCGAGGAACCGGAGACCAGCGAGACCATCCGCTCGCTCGCCGGAGAGCTCGGCGAACTCATCCGGCGGCACTTCGACACCGAGCTCGACCCGACCGAGCTGCGGTACCTCGCGATCCTGATGCGGACCCGCGTGATCGCTCCCGGCGCGGGGCGCGACACCGTCTCCGAGTTCGTCGCCGACGAGGACCTGGAGGTCGTGCGGGGGATCGTGGCGCGCGCCTCCACCGAGTACCTCGTCGACCTCCGCGACGAGAACTTCATCGTGCGGCTGACCCTCCACGTGCAGAACCTTGTCGCGCGGGCGCACGAGAAGACGTACTCACGCAACCCGCTGACGCGCTCGATCAAGAGCTCGTACCCGATGATCTACGAGCTCGCGGTGTACATCGCCAGTCGGCTGCAGGCCGCCGAGGGGATCGAGGTCAACGACGACGAGATCGCCTACATCGCCATGCACGTCGGGGCGTACCTGGAGCAGCAGTCGCGGCGGAGGGACGCGGTGACCTGCGCCGTCGTGTGCCCCAACTACTACGACATGCACATCCTCCTGCGGGAGCGGCTCGAGAGCGCCCTCGGCGACGATCTCGACATCACCGCGGTCATCACCTCGGCCGACGCCGACTGGGACCGGTTCGACGCCGACCTCGTGCTGACCACGATCGATCCGCGGGGGCGCCGCGAGAACACGGTGATCGTGCAGCCGTTCCTCACCGAGACGGACATCGAGCACATCCGGCAGGCCGTTGTCCGCATCCGCCGCCAGCGCCGCCGCGCCCGGATCAAGAACGAGCTGCTCGAGTACTTCGACGAGAGCCTGTTCCTCCACAACTTCTACGCCCGCGACCCGATCACCCTGATCCGGGCGGTGGGGGAGCGCATGATCGCTGCGGGGGCGATCGACCAGGACTACGTCGACCGCACCATCGAGCGCGAGCAGATGTCGTCGACCGCCTTCACGGATTCGCTGGCGGTGCCGCACGCGATGGACATGACCGCGAAACGGACCGCGATCGCGATCGTCGTCAACGACACCGCGATGGACTGGGGCGACGCCCGGGTCAACGTGATCGCGTTCATCGCCTTCTCAGCCGGGGGCCGGGCGTCGTTCCAGACGGTGTTCGATCAGTTCGTCGAGGTCTTCTCCGATCGGGAGGCGGTGCTCGGCCTGATCCGGCGCGCCGACACGTTCACCGCCTTCATCGACGAACTCGTCCGCATGATCGACTCGTAGCCCCCCGCCTCCCCACCAGCGAGTCCCCCAAGAGTTCCGCGCGCAACGCGGTTACCGTGCACTCTTGGGGGACTCGATGGAGGGAGGGTGGGGGTTAGAGCGCGGTGACGTTGTAGGTCACGGCGACGCCGGGGGTGCCGACGGAGACCGTGTACTTGCCGTTCGTGTAGGTCGCCTTCGAGTCGGTCGCGCCGGGCTGCTGGGTGTACCCGGCGGCCTCGAGCTTCGACTTCGCGTCGGCGAACCCGGTCTTGCCGGTCGGCTGCACGGTCACCGACCAGCCGTTGTCCTTGTCACCGCGGGCGACCAGGATCTTGCCGTCGACGATCGGGACGTCGCTCTTCGGGAAGTCCGACGGGAGCGTCTCGGACGAGCTGGACCCGCTCGCCGACTGGTCGGACGAGCCGCCGGCCGACTGGCTGGCGGACGGCGTCTGCGGAGTCACGTAGTTGGAGTTGCCGTTGCTCGAGCAGCCGGCGAGCGATCCGATGGTCAGGGCCGCGACGACGGCGGCGGGTACGAGCAGATGACGAGTGCGCATGATCATTCCTAGTGCTGTATTCGGTGCGTTATTGCAACGAACCAGCGTACTCGGGTGCGCGCCCCGCCGCCTCCTCGGGAGGCGACGGCGTGGTCAGCCGAGCAGGAGGGAGCTGAGCTGGTCGGCCGAGTGCACGACGGCGATCGCCCCGGCGGCCTCGGCGGGCGAGCCGTAGCCCCACTCGACCATGATGGTCGGCAGGCCGTGGGCCGCCGCCCCCTCGACGTCGTAGCTGCGGTCGCCGACCATGACGGTGTGCGCGAGGTCGACCCCGCGCTCGCCGAGGCGGCGGAGGGCCTCGGCCACCACGTCGGCCTTGGCGCTGCGCACCTCGTCGTCGGTGGCGCCCGTGATCACGTCGAAGTACTGGGCGAGGTCGAAGTGCTCGAGGATGCGCGTGGCCTGCCCCTCCGGCTTGCTCGTCGCGATCGAGAGCGGGATCCCGGCCGCGTGCAGCCGCTGGAGGAGGCCGCGGATGCCGGGGTACACGGCGCTGTCGAATGCCCCGTGCTCGGAGTAGTCGGCGCGGTACACCGTGAGCGCCTCGCGCGCCTGCGCCTCGCTCATCCCGCCGATGGTCTGCAGCGACTCGAGCAGGGGCGGCCCCACGTACTCCACGAGCTGCGCGGGTGACGGCACGGGCTGGCCGAGGCTCTCGAACATGCGGACCAGCGAGGAGGTGATGCCGGGGGCCGAGTCGGTGAGGGTCCCGTCGAGGTCGAACAGGACGCAGGTCCAGCTGCGCGTGACGATGGCCGGGGCGGGAGGCGCGTCGGTGCCGGCGGTGGGCGCGAGGGGTTCGGCGGCGGGCGCGGTGAGGGGAGCGGTCGGGGTGGTGTTCATGACGGGCTCCATGCTATGTGAGCCTCCTGGGCGGCCGCTCACTGCTCGCCGAGAGCGGATTCGATGTGGGAGCGGGCGACCACCATGGTGTGCTCGGCTCCGGGATCGAACTGCACCGCGACGAAGTCGGCCGTGCGGATGAAGGCCAGCGCCTCGCGGGCCGGCACGACGACCGCCTGCACTCGTGCTCCCGAGCCCTTCGCGCTCGCCCCGACCGCCGCGCGGAGCGCCTTCATCGAGCTGAACAGGGGCAGCACCGGCTCCCCGGTGGTCGAGCTGATGGTGCGGAGGCGCGTCTCCTCCGGCGTCGAGCCCGTCACGTCGACGACGAGGCCGCCCTGCGCCGCGGCGTCGAGCAGCGCCTCCAGGTTGGCGAGCGTGGGCTCGGCTGCGATGGTCGCAAGAGCCTTGCGGACGGGGACGTTCTCGTACGTCTGCGGGAAGCGGGGGCGCGGAGCGGCCATCAGAAGAGCCGGCTCTCGCTGTCGTCGAGGCCGCGCATCGCGTCGTAGTCGAGCACCAGGCAGCGGATACCGCGGTCCTCGGCGAGGGTGCGCGCCTGCGGCTTGATCTCCTGCGCGGCGAACACCCCGCTGACGGGGGCGAGCAGCGGGTCGCGGTTCATCAGCTCGAGGTAGCGCGTCAGCTGCTCGACGCCGTCGATGTCGCCGCGCCGCTTCAGCTCGACCGCCACCGAGGCGCCGCTCGCGTCGCGCGCGAGGATGTCGACCGGTCCGATCGCCGTCATGTACTCGCGGCGGACGAGCACGTGGCCGTCGCCCAGCAGGTGGATCTGCTCGGCGAGCAGCTTCTGAAGGTGCGCCTCCACGCCGTCCTTCTGCAGGCCCGGGTCGATGCCCAGCTCGTGCGCGGTGTCGCTCAGGATCTCGTGGATGGAGACGACCAGCATGTCGGAGGTCTTCGCCTGCGTGACCCGCCAGACCTCGCGGATCCCCGCCTCCCGCTGCAGCTCGTCCGGCTCGTCGACCGTCAGCGTGCACGGCGGGCTCATCCAGTTGAGCGGCTTGTACGAGCCGCCGTCGGAGTGGACGAGGAGGCTGCCGTCGGCCTTGAGCATGAGGAGGCGCTTCGCGAGCGGGAGGTGAGCGCTCAGGCGTCCGGCGTAGTCGACGGAGCAGGTGGCAATGACGAGACGCACCGTCACATCCTAGGTGGTCGTCCCCGGGAGGGTTTCCGCTCCGGCGCGGCGCTGGGAGGATGGGCGGTATGGCACGCGATCTCCTCATCGGCACCTATACGCAGCGGCTCCCGCACGTCGACGGGCACGCCGACGGCATCCTCTCCGCCCGACTCGACGGCGATGCGGTGGTCGACGTCGCGGTCGCCGCGAAGACCGTGAACCCGTCGTGGGTGGCCGTCTCGGCGGACGGCTCCGCCGTGTACGCGGTCGGCGAGACCGAGCCCGACGGGACGGTCTCCGCCTTCGCCCGCTCGGTGACCGGGGAGCTCACCCCGCTCGGCACGGTGCCGAGTGGAGGCGCGGCCCCCGCGCACCTGTCGGTGCACCCCACCCGCCCGTTCCTGATCACCGGGACGTACGGCAGCGGCACGGTGTCCGTCTTCGCGCTGAACGCCGACGGTTCGATCGGGGAGCGGACCGCCTTCGTCGAGCACCACGGCCGCGGCCCGGTCGCCGGCCGGCAGGACTCGCCCCACGTGCACCAGCTCACCGTCGACCCGGTCAGCGGCGATGCGGTCGTCGTCGATCTCGGCCTCGGCGAGATCAGCCGGTACCGCCTCGCACCCTCCGGTGCCCTGGAGCTGCGGGCGGACGCTACGCTGGTGCTCGGCTCCGCCGGCCCGCGGCACCTCGCCTACCACCCGGACGACCGGCACGCGCTCCTCGCCAACGAGCTCGACAGCACGGTGGACGTGCTGAGGCGCGACGGCGACCGCTTCGTGGTCGCGCAGAGCGTCACGACCCGGGTGGAGGGGGCGACGGGCGAGAACAAGCCGGCCGCGGTCTGCATCTCGGCGGGCGGCCGCACCGTGCTCGTGTCGAACCGCGGCGACGACACCGTGGCCGTCTACGCGTTCGATCCCGACGCGTCCCGGCTCACGCTGGTGGACAGCGTGGCGGTGGGAGGCGCCTCCCCGCGCGACATGGTGATCAGCCCCGACGGGGACAGGGTGCTCGCGGCCTGCCAGGACAGCGACAGCGTCAGCGTGCTGGCCTTCGACGAGGAGGCGCGAACGCTGCGGCTGCTCGGCTCCTCCCCGGTGCCGACGCCCGTGTGCCTGACGTTCGTGTGAGGCGGCCGGTCAGCGAGCCTCGGACACCGCGGCCGCCGGCGCGCGCCGCTCGGCGACCGGCCGCACCGACGGCGCCGCCAGGAACGACGCGATGAGCAGCACGAGGATGAGGTAGAGCGCGTTCAGGAGGCCGAACTCCTTGCCGAGGAAGCCGATGAGCGGCGGTCCGACGAGGAATGCGCAGTAGCCGATGATCGCCACCGCCGAGACGCGGGCCGCGGGGTTCTCGGCGCCGTCCGCGGCGGCCGACATGCCGAGCGGGAAGCCGAGGGAGACCCCGAAGCCCCACAGGACCGTGCCGATGACGACGACCCAGAGCGGGCCGCCGACGATGAACATCACGAGTCCGGCCGCGCCCATCCCGGCGGTGATGCGGATGGCCGCCACGCGTCCGATGCGGTCGACGATCGGGCCGCCGAGCACCCGGCCGAGCGTCATCGCCGCGACGAAGAAGCCGAAGACGACCGCCCCGGTCGAGTTCTGCTGGCCGTGGCCGTCGACGACGGCGAGCGCGATCCAGTCGTTCGCCGAGCCCTCGCCGAACGCCATGCCGAGCATGACGACGCCGATGAGGATGAGCCGCCAGTCGGCCCAGACCGCGAGCGCCGTCCGCAGCCGCCGGCCGAACGGGAGGGACGGCTTCCCCTCCAGCTCGTCGCCGAGCTCGGCCTCCCGGGGGATGAACCGCACGGCGACCAGCGTCACGACCACGATGACCACGGCGATGCCGAGGAGGTGCCACGCCACCGCGACGTGCAGGGCGGCCGCGGCCGCACCGATCCCGGCGCCGATGACGGTGCCGAGGCTGAAGCACGCGTGCATGAGCGGCATCAGCGTCTTGCCGATCTCGCGCTCGACGGCGGTGCCCTCGACGTTCATCATCACGTCGACCATGCCGTTGCCGAAGCCGACCAGGATCAGGCCGATCGCGACGGCGGGAACGCTGTGGAGGAGGGTCGCACCGACCCCGAGCAGGGCGATGCCGACGGACGCGATGCCGAGCGCGCCGACCATCCCCTTGTGCGGCCCGAACCGGACGAGCACCGGGGAGGACAGAGCGAGGCCGGAGATCGCGCCGATCGACATGCCGAGGATGAGGAGTCCGACGGCGGAGGGGTCCTTGCCGAGGCCGAGGTCGTCGCGGACGCCGGGGATGCGCGCCACCCAGGTCGCGATGGCGAGGCCGCTCATGATGAAGACGACGAAGACGGCGTTGCGCCACGCGGTCAGCTCTCGGCGGCTGCGCGCGGTGGGCGTGGTCGGCTGTGACATGGCGGTCCCGGGGCTGGTGAGGTGCGGACGGCGGGCGACCGACGGCCGGAACCGGCGGTCGAATCGTTTCGATCGAAACGATTCGACTAAGCTATCACACGTGACCGACGACAGCACAGCCTCCACGACGGCGCGACCCACCCTCGCGGCGGTCGCCCGTCTGGCCGGGGTCTCCAACTCGACCGCCTCCCTCGCCTTCTCGGGCACGGGGCCGGTCTCCGACGCGACGCGCGAACGCGTGCTCGCCGCCGCGCGTCAGCTCGACTACGCGGGCCCGGACCCGCGGGCGCGGTCGCTGCGTCGCGGCCGCTCCGGCATCGTGGGCGTCGTGATGGAGGAGCGGGTCGCCGACGCCTTCCGCGACCCGATCAAGATCGCCCTCCTCGACGGCATCACCGACGAGATCGCCGCGGTCGACGCCGGCGTCCTGATCCTCACCGACGCCGGCGAGGCCGCGCAGCGCATCGAGGACGCCCCGATGGACGCCGTCGTCCTCGTCGGCTGCAGCCCCCGGCTCGACGAGTCGGTCGCGACCCTCCGCCGGCGCGGCATCCCGCTGGTCGCGATCGAGGGCGACCCGGCGGCCGGCGTCCCCACCATCGGGCAGGACAACCGGGAGGCGACCCGCCGCGCGGCCGAGCACCTCCGCGAGCTCGGGCATCGCGACGTCGCCGTGGTGGCCCTCCCGCTGACGCGCGATCGCGCCCGCGGGCCGCTCACCGCCTCCCGCCGGAACCCGGGCAGCTCGACCACCGCGCTCGACCGCCTGGCCGGCGCGCGCGACGTCTTCCCCGGCGCGGGCGGGTGGACCACGCGCGGGTCGTTCGTCGAGGAGGGACGGATCGCCGGCGAGGCGCTCCTCGAGGATCCGGCGACACGCCCCACCGCGATCATCGCCCAGAGCGACCTGCTCGCCGCCGGCGTGATCCGCGCGGCGGAGGAGCTCGGCCTCGACGTCCCCGGCGACGTGAGCGTCGTCGGCTTCGACGGGGTCCGCGTCGACGGGCTGTGGCCGTACGACCTCACGACCCTCGTGCAACCGGCCGTCGAGAAGGGGCGCGCCGCCGGCCGCGCGATCGTCGACATGCTCGAGGGCGGCGAGCCGCACCCGACTGCGTTCACGAGCGTCTTCCACCGCGGGAACACGACGGCGCCGCCGTCGCGCTGAGCGGCGGCTGCGTTTCTCGGGCGCGGCTACGTCCCTCCGTCGAGGTGCTCGGAGGTGCGCGCGACACGCCGCGGGCGACCGCATGTGCGAGCACCCCGACGGGGGCGGCGCGTCGCGACCGCGCGAGCGCGGCCCACGCGAATACGTAGGGTGGGTCCATGGACCTTGAAGCCCTCTACCGCGACCTGCACGCCCACCCCGAGCTCTCCTTCTCCGAGCACCGCACAGCCGGCATCGTCGCCGACGCGCTGGCCGGGCTCGGCCTCGAGGTGCACTCCGGGATCGGCCGCACCGGTGTCGTCGGGGTGCTGCGCAACGGCGACGGCCCGACCGTCCTGCTGCGCGCCGACATGGACGCCCTCCCGGTGCGCGAGCTCACCGGCCTCCCCTGGGCGTCCACCGACGTGGCGACGGACGACGCCGGCAACCCCGTCCCGGTCATGCACGCCTGCGGTCATGACATCCACATCACGTGCCTCCTCGGCGCCGTGGAGGCGCTGGCCGGCTCGCGCGACAGCTGGTCGGGCACGCTCGTGGCCGTGTTCCAGCCCGCGGAGGAGCACGGCGGCGGCGCGCAGGTCATGGTCGAGGACGGTCTCTTCGACCGCGTCCCCCGGCCGGACGTCGTGCTCGGGCAGCACGTGACCCCCTACCCGGCGGGCATGGCCGGTGCGCACCCCGGCCCGGCGATGGCGGCGGTCGACACCATGGAGGTGACCCTCCACGGTCGCGGCGGCCACGGTTCCCGCCCCGAGACGACGATCGACCCGGTCGTCATGGCCGCTTCGACCGTGATGCGGCTTCAGACCGTGGTGTCGCGGGAGGTCGCCGCCTCGGACACCGCGGTCGTCACGGTCGGCAGCCTCCACGCCGGCACGAAGAACAACATCATCCCGGCCGAGGCCACGCTCGGCATCAGCGTGCGCAGCTTCACCGAGGAGGTGCGCACGCGAGTCCTCGACGGCGTGCACCGGATCATCGCCGCCGAGGCGCAGGCCTCCGGCGCCACGAAGGCCCCCGACATGGAGTGGGGCGAACGGTACCCGGTCACGGTCAACGACCCGGAGGCCACCGCGCGTGTGAACGCCGCCTTCGCGGCCGAGTTCGGCGCCGAGCGCGTGCTGGCGCCGGGCGCCCTCTCCGGCAGCGAGGACGTCGGCAACCTGGCGACCGCCGTCGGTGCGCCGCTCGTCTACTGGATGCTCGGCGGCGTCGAGCCGGAGCTCGTGCGCAGCGCGATGGAGGCGGGCGCGACCGAGACCGACATCCCCTCCAACCACTCGCCCTACTTCGCGCCCCTCCCGCAGCCGACGATCGACACCGGCGTGCGGGCGCTCGTGGTCGCTGCCCGGGAGTGGCTCGCGTAGCCCTCAGACCGTCGCGCCCGCGCGCATCCAGACCCGGCCCCGAACGCGGAGGCCGAGAGTGAGCGCGCGGGCGCCGAGGTAGCCGAACGTGAAAGCCGCGGTCAGCCAGGCCAGGCCGGACATGCCGGAGCCGGACATGCCCGATCCCGGCATGCCGGAGCCGGACCAGGCGAGCACGGCAGCGGCGAGCGGAGCTAAGACCGCGACATTGGCGAGTCCCGTCAGCGCCAGGTAGCGGGCGTCGCCGGCGCCGATCAGCACGCCGTCGAGCACGAATACGAAGCCGCCGAGCGGCGCGCCCAACCCGAGGAGAGCGAGAGGGAGCGGAAGCAGCGCGGCGACGGAGGCATCGCTGGTGAACAACCCCGCCGCGACAGGGCTGAGCACGATCGTGACCGCCCCGAGCACCGCTCCCGCGCCGACGCCCCACTGCAGGCACCGCCGGAGCACCGACCGCGCATCGTCGAGCGCATTCGCTCCGAGGTTCTTGCCGATGAGCGCCTGAGCGGCGATGGCCAGGGCGTCGAGCGCGAAGGCCAGGGTGGCGAAGACGGTCAGCGCGACCTGGAAGGCGGCGAGCTCGTCCGGCCCGAGGCGCGTCGCGGCGAACACAGCGAGCAGCATGGCGGCGCGCAGGCTCGCCGTCCGGAGGAACAGCCAGCCGCCCGAGCGAGCCGTCCGGCCGAGTCCGGCGCGGTGGGGGAGGAGCGGAGCGGCGACCCGGCGCGCGTGACGCGCCACGATGACCGCGTACACCACGACCATGGCCCACTGGGCGGTGACCGTCCCGAGAGCCGATCCGGCGATCCCGAGTCCGGCCGCGTAGATGAACCCGAGATTCAGGACGATGTTGGCGCCGAAGCCGCCGACGGCGACGGCGAGCGGGGTGCGGGTGTCCTGGAGGCCGCGGAGCAGACCGGTGGCGGCATAGACGACGAGCATGGCGGGCAGGCCCGCCATCGAGAGCTCGAGGTACCGGGTCGCCTGCGCGGCGACCTCCTGCGACGGTCCGAACAGCGCGACCAGCGCCGGGGACGCGAACCAGCCGGCCACCGCGAGCACCACGCCCAGGCCGAGCGCCAGCCAGCAGCCGGCGACGCCGACCGCGATGGCGCCGCGCTCGTCCCCGGCCCCCAGGCGCCGGGCGACCGCCGGCGTCGTGCTGTAGGCGAGGAACACCATCAGGCCGACGATGCTCTGGAGGATCGCGCTCGCGATGCCCAGCCCGGCGAGCGGCGCCACACCGAGATGACCCACCAGGGCGGAGTCGGCGAGGAGGAACACCGGCTCTGCGACGAGCGCCCCGAAGGCGGGCACGGCGAGCCGCAGGATGTCGCGGTCGACGGGGCGGCGCAGGGAGGGGATCATCGCCTCCCAAGCTAGTCGCCGCCCCCGACGCGGTCGGTGTCGGAGGCTGTCCGTACAGTGGTCGCATGAGCCACCTGATGCCCGAGCTTCTCGCCACCTGGAGCTGGCGGCTGGAGCGCGTGCGGAACGGCCGCACCATGCTCACCCGCGGCCAGGCCCTCACAGCGCGGGCCGACCTCCTCCACGACCGTGCGCTCCGTCCGGCCGACTACGCCGGCTACGAAGAAGAGCATCAGGCCGCGGTCGACGCGCTGGAGGTGCTGGCCGGCCAGCAGAACAGGCACGACGACCTCCTCTCGGTCCTCGCGGCCGAGCGCCGCAGGGCCGGCGAGCGCGAGGCGCCGGTGGCGCCCGCCGTGGGCGTACGCGGCCGCGCCTCCCTCGCCGCCGAGCACGATCGCGTGCCCGCCGGCCTTCCGGCGCAGCTCGACCAGTGGGTGCACCGGCTCATCCGCTACCGCAACGGCGCCAAGCTGATCGCCCCGATCGAGGCGGCGCGCGCCGAGATCCGGCTGCGCAACGAGGCGGCTCTCGATCCGGGCGCTTACCGGAATGCCGCCGTCCGTCCCTACTTCGAGCGTGTCATCCGCGAGCTGGGCGAGATAGCGACCTCCCAGCGGCCCGGCCGGGCCGAGGCCCCGGGCCTGCGTCGCGGCATCTCGGCTTGACCGGGGCGGTCCGATCGGGCAGGGTGAACGGATCCCCACCCGAGCCGAGGAGCGCTCCATGACGCATCCGATGCCTTTCTCGCAGGCGCTCCGCGAGCGCACGAGATCGGTGCACGAGCAGAGCGAGGGCTCCTCCTTCGTGCAGGAGCTCATGGCCGGTGACGGCAGCCGCGACGACTACGTCGCGATGCTCGCGCAGCACTACTTCATCTACCGCGCCCTCGAGAACGGCGCCCTCACGATGGCGGCCGACCCGGTGGCGTCGCTGTTCCTCAGCCCCGAGCTCGACCGCCTCCCCGCCATCGAGGCTGATCTCGCCTTCCTCCTCGGGCCGGACTGGGCGGGGCGGATCGCGCCCCTGCCGAGCACCGCCCGGTACGCGGCCCGGATCGACGAGGTGGGAGAGAGCTGGCCCGGCGGCTTCGTCGCGCACCACTACACCCGATACCTCGGCGACCTGTCCGGCGGCCAGATCATCCGCACGATCCTGCAGCGCCAGTACGGCTTCGGGAGCGAAGGCGTCGGGTTCTACGCGTTCCCCGGCATCGCCAAGCCCAAGGCCTTCAAAGACGCGTACCGGGCACGCCTCGACGCGGTCGACTGGCCGGAGGACGAGCGCGACCGGGTCGTGGCGGAGGTCGGCCGGGCCTTCCGGTTCAACACCGACCTGTTCGTCGACCTCGCCCGGGCGAAGAGCGCGGCGGCCTGAGCCGAGCAGCATCCTGCGGCCCGAACGGGGAGGGACGCCGCCCGGGCGGGGGCCGCTACGATGCGGTTCATGACTGTACCGCTCGGCGGCTGGGGGCCGCGATGAGCCCCCTCGAGGCCGCGGACCTCCTCGGCGTCGTGCCCGGAGCCCACACGGCCGAGATCGAGCGGGCGTACCAGGAGCGCCGGGCCGCGACCGCACCCGACGACGTCGCGCGGCAGGACACGCTCACGAGGGCCAGGGAGGCGCTCCTCGCGGCCGCCCCCTGGCAGCCGCCGACCGCGACATCAGCCCCGGCGTCCGAGCCGGCACGGTCGCCGCAGCCGCAGCCGCAGCCGCAGCCGCAGCCGCCCTATCCCGCCCCGTCGCCGTACCTTGCGCAGCAGCCATACCCCGCCCAGCAGCCATACCCCGCCCAGTCGCCGTACTCCGCCCCACCCCCGTACCCCGGGCCCCCGCCCGCCTCACCCGCTGCCGCCGCGCCTGTGCGCCGCGGACTCTCGGCGGGCGCCATCATCGGCATCTCCCTCGGCGCGACCGCCCTCCTGCTCGCCATCGTTCTCGTGGTCGTGGTCTCCCTCGTCTCAACCGCGCTGCCCACCCTGCCACCGGGCGCGGCGCCCGCCGCGCCGAGCACCCCGGCGCCCACGGCCGCGCCGACGTCGCCCTCCGCTCCCGCGGACGCCTCGATGGAGCCGTACGACGTGGACGGCGTGCACGTGCGCCCGCTCGACAACTGGGCGTTCGAGTTGACCTCGGCCCAGGCGTGCCCCGGAGCGGTGGTCACGGTCGGCTTCTCGAGCACGGCGGACGGTGACGTCGTGCAGGAGTGGTCGGAGCCCGTACGCCTCGATGCGGGCGTCCCGTACTACCTGACGATCCCCTACTCGGCGTCGACGTACGACTTCGCGGGCATCGACGCGATCCAGTGCCAGTCGACGTGAGAGCCGCCTCCGCCGACGCGCGGGACTTAGGTACTTTCACAAATTACTGAAAACGGCGTAGCATTCGGGTCCATGGACACAGTCAGCATGGACACCGTGATCAGCGCCGAGGGACTCCAGAAGCGCTTCGGCCGGGTCCGCGCCCTCGACGGGCTCGACCTCTCCGTCTCGGCGGGTGAGGTGCACGGCTTCCTCGGCCCGAACGGCGCCGGCAAGTCGACCACCATCCGCGTCCTGCTCGGACTCGCCCGTGCCCACGGAGGCCGGGCCAGCGTCTTCGGCCGCGACCCGTGGAGGGACGCCGTCGACCTGCACCGGCGAATCGCCTACGTGCCCGGCGATGTGAACCTCTGGCCCAACCTCTCCGGGGGCGAGGCGATCGATCTTCTCGCGCGCCTCCGCGGCGGGACCGCCGACCGGACCGCCTACCGCGCGCGCAAGCAGCGACTCATCGACGTGTTCCAGCTCGATCCGACCAAGAAGGGACGCGCGTACTCGAAGGGCAACCGGCAGAAGGTGGCGCTCGTCGCCGCGCTGGCGACGCCGGCCGACCTCTACGTTCTCGACGAGCCGACGAGCGGCCTCGACCCGATCATGGAGGCGGTCTTCAACGCCGAGGTCGCCCGCGTCAAGAGCGAGGGGGCCACGATCCTCCTGTCGAGCCACATCCTCTCCGAGGTCGAGCAGTTGTGCGACCGGGTCACGATCATCCGCGAGGGACGCACGGTCGAGTCGGGCACCCTGGATCAGCTCCGCCATCTCACCCGCACGGAGATCTCGTTCGCCGCCGACGGGCACGACGAGCGCAGCCTCCAGGCCATCCCGCAGGCTCATGACGTGCACGTCCGGGAGGGACGGGTCACCTTCACCGCCGACAGCGACCGGCTCGCCCCCGTCCTGGACGCCCTCGCGCGGATGGAGGTCACGGGCCTCACGGTCGCACCCCCGTCCCTCGAGGAGCTGTTCCTCCGTCACTACGGCGACGAGCTCGGTGCGGAGACCGGCGAGGAGGCGAAGGCCCGATGAGCGCACCGACCGACACCACCACGGCGCCCCGGCCGCCCGAGACGCGCCACCGGGGTCACGCCGGCGATGCGCCGAGCCGGCCCGCCGGTCGCGGCCACCTGCTCGCGGTGCTCGTCCGGCAGCGTCTCCGGAGGGACCGCTGGCAGCTGCTGACCTGGATCCTCTCCATCGGCCTGCTCGCCGCCTTCTCGGGCGCGGCGATTCTGCAGACGTACGCGTCCGAGGCGGGGCGCCTCGAGGTCATGCGGCTCGCGATCGCGAACCCGACGATCCTGATGCTCCGGGGCATCCCGCAGGGGACGAGCATCGCCGCGCTGACCTTCTTCGAGATCTACACCTTCAACGCGGTGCTCGCGGGGCTGATGAACACGTTCCTCGCCGTCCGCCACTCCCGCGCTGAGGAGGAGACGGGGCGGGCCGAGCTGGTCGGCTCGACGCCGGCCGGCCGACTGCTCCCGACGACGGCCACCGTCATCCACGGCCTGATCGCGAACGTGCTGCTGGCGCTGGCGACCGCGCTCGGCTTCATGGCCGCCGGACTGCCGGCGTACGGCTCGCTCGTCGCCGGTGTCGCGACCGGAGGCGCCGGCGTGGCCTTCCTCGCCGTGGGCCTCGTCATGGCGCAGTTCATGACCACGTCGCGGGGAGCCAACGGGTACGCCGCCGCGATCGTCATGCTGGCATACCTGCTCCGCGGCATCGGCGACGCAACGGGAACCGTCTTCGGCGACGGCACGCACATGCACCCGGGGTGGGCGTCGTGGCTCAGTCCCATCGGCTGGGGCCAGCAGTTCGCGCCCTACACCGCGAACGACTGGAGGCCGCTGCTCCTCCAGCTCGGCTTCGCCGCGCTCCTCCTCGGGGTCGTCTTCGCCCTCCAGGCCGTGCGCGACTCCGGTGCGGGCATCGTCGGGCAGCGCGCGGGACGGCCGGCCGCCCGGCCGACGCTCAACGGGCCCCTGGGCCTGGCGTGGCGCCTCCAGTGGCCGACGATCCTCGGCTGGGTCATCGGAGGCGCGCTCACGGGCGCGCTCGCCGGCGCGCTCGGCAGCGCGGTCAACACCTCGATCGTGAACGACCCCTCCCTGAAGTCCATCCGCGAGGCGGTCGCCCGGATCGGCTCGGGAGGGACGGGCTCCTTCACCCAGCTGTTCATCTCGGCCATCTTCACGATCGTCGGGGTGCTGGCCGCCGCCTGCGCGGTTCAGGCGGTCATCCGGCTGCGCCAGGAGGAGGCGAGCGGCTCGGCCGAGGTGATGATGTCGACCCCGCTGTCGCGCGTGCGCTGGCTGCTGGAGTTCCTCCTCGTCGGCGTCATCGCGATCGTGCTGGTGCTGCTCGCCGCGGCGATCACGTCGGGACTGTCCGCCGTCGCGGCGGGAGACGACAACGCGCGCATCGGCGACTCGTTCACGGCCGCGTCCGCGCAGCTGCCGGTGGCGCTCGTCTATCTCGGCGTCCTCGCGCTCGTCTTCGTCGTCGCCCCGTCCTGGACCGTCCCGGTCGGCTGGGCGGGCCTCGGTCTCGGCGCGTTCGTCGGTGTGTTCGGCGCACTGGTGAACCTGCCCGACTGGATGCGCCACACCTCCCCGTTCGCGGACGCCCCCGTCGTGGTCGGCACGCCGGACTGGACCGGGGGATACTGGATGTTCGGCATAACGGTCGTCTCGATCGCGGCGGCGGCCGTCCTCATCCGGCGCCGGGACTTCGCGATCGGCTAGGAGGCAGGGCATGGCGAAGGACGCGGCGGCGCTCGCCGAGGTGATGGAGCACTCGGCCGCCGTCCTCACGGCCGCCGGCTTCCCGCGCATGGCGGCTCGGGTGCTGATGGCGCTGACGGTGACGGAGACGCCCGGGCTCACCGCCTCGGAGCTCGCGGACCGGCTCGAGGCGAGCGCCGCGGGCATCTCGGGCGCCGTGCGCTACCTCCAGACGCTCGGCATCGTCCGCCGGGTCTCGCAGCCCGGCAGCCGGCGCGATCGCTACGAGATCCCGAGCGACTGGTACGCGCTCATGGTCCGGAACAGCCCGGTCTACGGCGTGCTCGCCGATCAGGCGGAGGCGGGACTCGCGGCCGTCGGCGACCCCGCATCGCCCGCGACGGAGCGCCTGCGCGACATGGCCGGGTTCTACCGGTTCGTGCAGAGCCGCCTCCCGCAGCTCATCGCCGAGTGGGAGACCGTGCGCGCCGCTCGCGACGCCGCTGAGACCGCCGGGCCGGCCGCTCGGCGAGCCTAGCCGCGACCCGTCTCCGGCTCTGGCATCCTGGCCGGGTACAGACCCGGGGGACCGTCATGCGCTTCACCACTCCCGCCCAGAAGGCGGTCGTCATCGCCGCACTCGTCGGCGTCTCGCTGCTGCTGACCCTCCTCCTCGACGCGATCCACTCCGAGCCGGGTTCCATCGTGCTCACCGTGCTGCAGGTCCTCGCCTGGTATCTCGCCTCGCGCATGTTCCGCGGCCCCGGCGAACCCGTGCAGGGCGCGCGCCCCTGGTGGCGGATGACGAACCGGCCGCTGCTCTCGGGTGTGCTGGCCGCCGTCTACGCCGCGACGGCGCTGGTGAATGTCGTGTTCAGCGCGGCCGGGTTCGGGTCCGCCGCGGGGTGGGTGTCGATCGCGGCCGAGGTGCTCCTGGCGGCGCTGTTCGCCACCTCGTGGGTGCGCCTGCGCGCCCTGGCAACGCTCTCGGCCGAACCCGTAGGCTGGGCCCATGACGCTCGCCTCCGGCATCCTCACTGACGAACTCGATCCGGCTGTCCGTCCTCAGGACGACCTCTTCCGCCACGTGAACGGGCGCTGGCTGGAGCGCACCGACATCCCGGCCGACAAGGCCCGCTGGGGGTCGTTCATGATCCTCGCCGAGGAGGCCGAGGCGGCGGTGCGCGAGATCGTGGAGGCGGCACAGTCGGCCCCTGAGGGCACCGAGGAGCGGAAGTTCGGCGACCTCTTCACGAGCTTCATGGACGAGGAGCGCATCGAGGCGCTCGGCGTGAAGCCCGTGGAGGCTCAGCTCGCGCTCGCCTCGGACGTCCAGTCGGTCTCCGATCTGCTGGAGACGGTCGGCCGCCTCGAGCGGCACGGCATCGGCGGGTTCTTCCAGCTGTTCGTCGACAACGACCCGGGCGACCCGGAGCGCTACCTGGTGTTCGTCGAGCAGGCGGGAATCTCCCTCCCCGACGAGTCGTACTTCCGCGAGGAGCGGTTCGCGCCCGTGCGCGAGGCGTTCGTCGCGCACATCCAGCGCATGTTCGAGCTCGCGGGGCTCGAGAACGCACCGGAGCGCGCACAGCGCGTGTTCGAGCTCGAGACCAGCATCGCGGCCCAGCACTGGGACAACGTCCGCTCGCGTGACTCCGAGAAGACGTACAACCTCTACTCGTGGGGCGACGCCGAGAAGCTCTTCACGGCGGCGGAGGCGCGCGACGGCGACGGGCTGGCGATCTGGGCGAAGGCGCTGGGCGCGCCCGAGGGGGCGCTGGCCGAGGTGGTCCTCCGGCAGCCGTCGTTCACGTCGGGCCTCGCCGAGCTGCTGACCGAGAGCCGCCTCGAGGCGTGGAAGGACTGGCTGGCCTGGCAGATCATCCACGGGACGGCGCCGTACCTCAGCGGCGACTTCGTCGAGGCCAACTTCGAGTTCTACGGCCGCACGCTCACCGGCACCCCGGAGATGCGGGCGCGTTGGAAGCGCGGCATCTCGCTGGTCGAGGGCGCCATGGGCGAGGCGGTCGGCCGGATCTACGTCGAGAAGCACTTCCCGCCCGCGGCGAAGCAGCAGATGGACGAGCTCGTCGCCAATCTCATCGAGGCCTACCGCCAGAGCATCTCCACGCTCGAGTGGATGGGCGAGGAGACGCGGAAGCGCGCCCTCGACAAGCTCGAGAAGTTCACCCCGAAGATCGGCTACCCCGTGAAGTGGCGCGACTACTCGGCGCTCGCCATCGATCCCACGGATCTCGTCGGCAACGTGCGCGCCGCCGCGCTCTTCGAGTTCAACCGCGAGCTCGGCAAGATCGGCAAGCCGATCGACCGCGACGAATGGTTCATGACGCCGCAGACGATCAACGCCTACTACAACCCCGGCTTCAACGAGATCGTGTTCCCCGCCGCGATCCTGCAGTTCCCGTTCTTCGACCCCGAGCGCGACGCGGCCGCGAACTACGGCGCGATCGGTGCGGTGATCGGTCACGAGATCGGTCACGGCTTCGACGACCAGGGCTCGAAGTTCGACGGCGACGGGCGCCTCCAGGACTGGTGGACGGCCGACGACCGCGCCGCCTTCGAGGAGCGCACGCGGACCCTGATCGAGCAGTACGACGCACTCGCTCCGGCGCAGGTGCCCGAGCACCACGTCAACGGCGCTCTGACGATCGGCGAGAACATCGGTGACCTCGGCGGCCTCGGCATCGCCTGGAAGGCGTACCTCCTGTCGCTGAACGGGGAGGAGCCTCCCGTGATCGACGGCCTGAGCGGCGCCGAGCGCTTCTTCCTGTCGTGGGCGCAGGCCTGGCAGCAGAAGGGCCGCGACGCGGAGGTCATCCGCCTCCTCGCGATCGACCCGCACTCGCCGAACGAGTTCCGCTGCAACCAGATCGTCCGGAACATCGACGCCTTCTACGAGACGTTCGGACTCACCGAGTCCGATCGGCTGTGGCTGGCGCCGGAGGAGCGCGTCAGCATCTGGTGAGGCCGCGCCGGGCGCGATCCCATCCCCCATCGCGCCCGTTCCGGGGGTACGATCGAACCTGTCGTCTGCGGGGCCGTCCGGCCCGGCGGCCGACGGCGGCCCGGGGGGACCGCCCGTACCGTCCGTCTTCCGGAAGGATCCCTCGATCACCGTGACGACCCAGCTCCAGGAGTCCGAACGCCGCAGCCGGCAGAGCGCGCGCCGTGCCCGGCATCGCGGACCGGGATCGTCCGAGAGCTTCGAGCGCGGGTTCGAGGCCCTCGCCCGGCTCGCCGTGTCGGGGGTGCAGGTGTCCGCCCGGGCGACCGATCTGACGACGGGCGCGGTGCTGTTCTCGGTCGATGACCACGTGGTCATGCCGACGGCCAGCATCGGCAAGGTGCTCCTCCTCGTCGAGGTGGCGGCGCGCCTCCAGTCGGGGCAGCTGAGTCCGCTCGCGCACCTCGATCGCGACGCCCGCGACATCGCCGGCGACTCGGGCATCTGGCAGCACCTCCATGTGCCGTCGCTGCCCGTCGCCGACCTGGCCGCGCTCGTCGGCGCCACCAGCGACAACCTGGCCACGAACGTGCTCCTCCGCCGCGTCGGCCTGGAGGCGGTGAGCGCCCGCACGGAGTCGCTCGGCCTGACCCGGACGGCGCTGCTGGACCTGGTCCGCGACCATCGCGGCCCCGACGACGCGCCCCAGCTCTCGGTCGGCAGCGCCAACGAGCTCACCTGGCTCTTCTCGGCGCTCGCTCGCGGCGAGATCGTCAACCCGGCGACCAGCCAGCGCGTCATCTCCTGGCTCTCGCTGAACAGCGACTTCTCGCTCGTGTCGAGCGCGTTCGGCCTCGACCCGCACTCCCACCGGCACCCCGAGCACGGCATCCTGCTCGTCAACAAGACGGGCACCGACGCCGGCGTCCGCAGCGAGGTGGGCGTGCTGCGCGGCCCCCGCGCCGGCGTGACCTACGCGGTGTCGACGTACTTCGACGACACCGACCTGCCGAGCCGCCTGGCTGTCATCGACGGGATGCGCGCGGTCGGTCTGGACCTGCTCGAGTACGTCTTCTAGCCGCTACCGCTGCCTCCCGTCGAGGTACGCGTCCTCGTCGTCGTAGGCGAACCAACGGTCCGACTCGGCTCGCTCGACGAGCCCCGGGAACACCGCCTCCCAGCCGTTGCCGGCACGCTCCGCCGCTCGCACCTCCCGCACCGCCCAGTCGACCGTGGCACCGACCGCCTCCGCGTAACCCACCGGCTGGTGGTAGCCGAGCTCGACGGTGGCGCGGGCCATGCTGAGGAGGAGCGGGTGCGCGACCGTCCACGGGGTGCCCCCGACGCCCTCCACCGGCGGCCCCGGGAACGTGACGATCTCGACCGACCGGCCGAGTGCGCGGTAGACGGCCGTGGCGATCTCCGCGACGCTCAGCGCGTCGCCGTCGACGGCGTTGAGCACTCGTCTGCCCGGCTGGTCGGCGCACAGGGCCACGAGCTCGGCGATGTTGGCCGTCGAGGAGGTGCTGAAGCGATTCGTGCCGCCGTCCGAGAGCACGACCCGGCGCCTCCCGTCGAGCGCGCGCTTGATGAAGTACCACTCCCGCAGCGCCGGGCTGAACGGCCCGTGGATCGCGCCGGGACGCAGGATGGTCACGGGGAGGCCCTCCGCGGCCAGCAGCCGGCGCTCCATGGCCGCCTTGAGCGGCGAGTAGGTGCGCTCCGCGTTGTCGACGGTCGGATCGGTCTCGCGCAGGGGGAGCGGGTAGTCGGGGAAGTCGCCCGGTCCGGTCACGATGTCGAGGTAGCCGCCTCCCTCGCCGAGGTAGACCGAGCCGGTCGAGATCACCACGAGCGACTCGACCTCCCCGGCGAGGCCGGCGAGCTGGTCGGCGTGGCGCGGCTCGTACGCGACGGTGTCGAGCACGAGGTCGTGCCCGCGGGCCCGGGCGAGCAGCGCCTCCGTGTCGTCGCGGTCGAGGCGGATGCTCGTCACGTCGAGGTCGGCCAGCTCCGGGTCGCCGCGATGCGAGCCGCGGTGGGCCACGAGCGCCGACCAGCCGTCCACGGCGAGTCGCCGCGCCACCGCCGAGCCGATCTGCCCGGTGCCCCCGATGATCATCGCCGTGCGTCTGCGCTCGCTCACGCGCCCACCGTACGCCCCGCCGGGCAGTGGGCGCTCGGCGCGATCCAGCGGCCGGTCAGGGCGAACGGCTACCGCTCAGTGCCCGCGGCTGAGGTGCTGGCGCGTCAGCTCCTCCATCTGCTCGTCCGTGAGCTCGTCGAGCTGCTTGCCCTCGCGGCGGTCGAGGCGCATCCACCGGACGAACAGGAGCACCAGCACCGGCACGTCGGCGACCTCGGCGATGAACCACAGGAGGTCGCCCGAGAGGTGCTGGTCGTGGAGGGGCGTCGGGAACCAGAACGGCACGCGCCCGGCGAGCGACGGCGCGTGGTCGAGCACCGCGTCGTTCAGCCGGAGCAGGAGGCCGGGGATGGCGTCGAGGAGGAGCGCCACGAACGCGAGGAGGAACTCGACCGTAATGAAGAAGCTCGTGCGCACCACCGAGTGGGCGGCGATGGGGAGGACCATGAGCAGTCCCACCAGCGGCGTCAGCACCGAGATGGTCCACTCGGACCAGGGGGAGTCGCGGAGGATCGCGGCGACCGGCGTGAGGAACACCAGGAAGGCGGCGCAGGCGAAGATCGTCGCGAAGATCGCGTTCCCGAACAGCCGGACCGGCCACGATCCCATGAAGCGGTCGGTCCGGGAGCGGCCGGCGGGGTCGAGCGCCACCCGGGCGAGAGCGATCGGCCGTCCCAGGCTGACGAGGGCCGGGACGACGAACAGGAGGAGCGCGATCCGGGTCGTGAAGGCCCAGCGCAGCTCGCTGCTCTCGGCCCCCAGGAAGCCGAACGAGATGACGGCGTACGAGCCGAGCCCGAGCAGCAGGTAGGCGGCCGTCAGCCGGCGGGGCCAGCGGTGGCCGTGCCTCCGGAGCCGGATGACGCCCGCCAGGTACAGCGCGGCGGCCGCGACGAGCACCGCGGCGGCCGCCGGGTCGAACGACCAGGTGGTGAGGAAGACGCTGAGCGGGGGCGTGGCGGTACTCCTAGAACTCCTTGAGGCGCTCCGCCAGGTAGCGGTCGAGACCCTCGAGGGGGATGCGCTCCTGCTGCATCGAGTCGCGGTCGCGGACGGTCACGGCGTCGTCCTCCAGGGAGTCGAAGTCGACGGTGACCGCGAACGGCGTGCCGATCTCATCCTGGCGACGGTAGCGGCGGCCGATCGCGCCCGAGTCGTCGAAGTCGACGTTGCGGCGCTTGCGGAGCCGGTCGGCCAGCGACCGAGCGAGCGGCGACAGGGCCTCGTTGCGCGACAGCGGGAGCACGGCCACCTTGACCGGCGCGAGCCGCGGGTCGAGGTGCAGCACGGTGCGCTTGTCGGTGCCGCCCTTGGCGTTCGGGACCTGCTCCTCGTCGTAGGCGTCGACGAGGAAGGCCATGAGCGCCCGGGTGAGGCCGAAGGACGGCTCGATCACGTAGGGGACGTAGCGCTCGTTCTTGTTCTGGTCGAAGAAGCTCAGGTCTTTGCCGGAGTGCTCGATGTGGGTGCGGAGGTCGTAGTCGGTGCGGTTGGCGACGCCCATCAGCTCGCCCCACTCGCTGCCGGCGAACTCGAACCGGTACTCGATGTCGATCGTGCGCTTCGAGTAGTGGGCGAGCTTGCCCTTCTCGTGCTCGAACCGGCGGATGTTGCCGGGCCGGATGCCGAGGTCGACGAACCAGTCCCAGCACAGGTCGATCCAGGTCTGGAACCACTCGTCGTCGGTGCCCGGCTCGACGAAGTACTCGATCTCCATCTGCTCGAACTCCCGGGTCCGGAAGATGAAGTTGCCCGGCGTGATCTCGTTCCGGAACGCCTTGCCGATCTGGCCGATGCCGAACGGCGGCTTCTTGCGCGAGGTCTGCAGCACGGCCGCGAAGTCGGTGAAGATGCCCTGCGCCGTCTCGGGCCGCATGTAGTGGAGGCCCGACTCGTCGTCGACCACGCCGAGGAAGGTCTTCATGAGACCGGAGAACTGGCGGATGGGCGTCCACTGACCGACCTTGTCCGGGTGGTCCGGGTCGGGGATGTCGGCGAGGCCGTTCTCGGGCGCGTGGCCGTGCTCGGCCTCGTACGCCTCGAACAGGTGGTCGGCGCGGTAGCGCTTGTGCGTGATGAGCGACTCGGTCAGCGGGTCGCTGAACACCTGGACGTGACCGGACGCCTCCCACACGGGCGTCGGGAGGATGATCGCCGAGTCGAGACCCACCATGTCGCCGCGGCCGCGCACGAAGGTGTTCCACCACTCGCGCTTGATGTTCTCCTTCAGCTCGACGCCGAGGGGGCCGTAGTCCCACGCGGAGCGCGTGCCGCCGTAGATGTCGCCGGAGGGGAAGACGAATCCGCGGTGCTGCGCCAGCGTGATGACGGAATCCAGTCTCGACGGTGCGGCCATGGTGCTCCCTGTGGTCCGGGTGGTGTGGTGGGGACCCGTCCATCCTATCGAGCGCGCGCGGCGGCGCCCCGCGGGTCAGGGACGGGAGCGGAACTCGTCCTCGAGGATGGCGTAGACCGCCGTGTCCGACCATTCGCCGCGGAAGATCTCGGTCTGCCGCAGCAGCGCCTCCTGCCGCATGCCCAGCTTCTCGCAGAGGCGCGCCGACGTCTCGTTGCGCGCGTCCAGCTGGGCGAAGACGCGATGCCCGCGGAGGCCGTCGAAGCAGAGCTCGAGGATGCGCGTGGTCGCCTCGGTGGCGTAGCCGCGGCCGTGCACGGCCGGGTGGAACACCCACCCCATCTCGAACTTGCCCCAGTTGGCGGACTTCAGGAACAGGCTGACGTGGCCGATGACCCGGGTGTGGCCGCCCTCCGGGTCGGGGAGCTCGACGGCGTAGACGATGCCGTCGCCGTCGTGCGCGAGCCGGTTCATGGCGATGCGCTTCCGGAGGTGCTCCGCCGACTCGTCGTGGTCGTGCACCTCCCAGAAGAGGTAGCGGGCGACGTCCTTCAGGCGCTCGTACTCGTGCGCGTTCTCGAGGTCGCCGCTGTTGAGCGGCCGCAGGAGGAGGCGCTCGGTGCGCAGCTCCTGCGCCTTGTACGGCAGGTTCTCGGCGCCGTGGGGCGCGACGGTGTCGGCGGGGATGGTGGCCTCGTCGCTCACGTGTCCTCCTCGGTCGGTGCTGTCGGGTGTCTGGTGGGTCAGGAGGCTTCGCTCTGGTCGTCGGCCCGGCGGAGCGCGGGGCGCAGGGTCTCGACGGCGCCCTCGGTCTCCGGCCGGATGCCGAAGAGGGCCTCGGCCGCGTCGATGAAGGCCTGCGCCTCGCCCTCGCGTGCGAGCTCGCGGGCGCGCACCGACGGCGTGTGGAGGAGGACCCCGGCGAGGTGGCGGAGCGCCGCCTCGGTCCGGTCGTTGGAGTCGCCGCGGCGGCGGGCGCGCTCGATCTCGGCGTCGAGCACGTCGAAGACGTGCTTGCGCAAGGCGACGAGCGCCGGGGTGACGGCCTGCTCCGCCGTCTGCGCCCGGTACTCGGCCGCCGCCTGGTCGACGATGCTGCGCGCGTCGTCGGCGGCGTTCAGCTCCTCCAGGGGCGCGTGGATGCTGATGGTCTCCAGGTCGAGCAGCTCGACGCCGGCGAGCCCGGCGACCGCGGGGTCGACGTTGCGGGGGAGGCCGAGGTCGACGATGAGGCGGCGCTCCACGGCGCCGGGAAGTCCGAGCGCGTCGGAGAGGAGGGGGACCGTGACCACGTGATCGGTAACGGCCGAGCAGGTGACCACGAGGTCGCTGGCGGCCAGCGCCTCGACGAGGCCCGGCGCCTCCACGGGCTCGATGTCGTGCGAACGGGCGAACCGGGCGGCGCGGCCCGAGGGCGAGAAGACCCGAACGTCGGTCGCGCCGCGGTCGCGGAGGGCCGCGAGGCTGGCGCCCGCGTACTTGCCGGTGCCGACGAGGAGCACGCGGGTGCCGCCCCAGTCGCTCACGCGGCTCTCGGCGAGATCGAGCGCGAGCCGCACCAGGGAGCGCCCGGCCTGCATGATGCCGGTCCGGTTCTTGACGCCCCGGGAGGTGCGCGCCGCGACCTGGAACACGCGCTCCAGCTCGCTCGTGACCGTGCCCGCCGCGCGGGCCGACTCGAGGGCGCGGCGCACCTGTCCGGCGATCTCACCCTCGCCCACGACGACCGACTCGAGGCCGCTCGACACCGCGAACAGGTGCTCGGCGACGGCGTGGTCGCTGTAGACGGCGCTGGAGGCGCGGAGCACGTCGGGCGCGATGCCCGTGGCCGAGCTCACGGCGTCGATCACGGCCTCGGCGGAGACGGCGCGGGCCGCGGGCAGGGGCTCGTCGATCTCGACGTAGGCCTCGAACCGGTTGCAGGTGGCGAGCACCACCGATCCGCTGACGATGTCGGAGTGCTCCGCGAGTGCCTCGGTGACGGCCGGAGCATGACGCTCGAGCCGTTCGAGGAGGTCGAAGTCCGCCGTCCGGTGGCTCGACGAGAAGCACAGAAGCACGACGGAAAGCCTACGCTCGTGCCCGCCCGAGTTCGAATCGAGGAGGCCGCCCTGTGCGCCTCCGCAAACGATTGGCAGGGTATTGGCAGATTCCGCCCTGGCAGAATCGTCGGGTGACCTCCCTCCACTCCGGCCATCCGCTCGCCGCCGGCCGTACTGCCGGCAGCCGTCTCGTCCGCTCCTACCAGGGCGAACGGCAGGAGGTGACACCGGTCTGGTTCATGCGGCAGGCGGGCCGCTCGCTCCCCGAGTACCGCGAGCTGCGCGTCGGCACGCGCATGCTCGACGCCTGCCTCGACCCGGCGATGGCGAGCGAGATCACCCTCCAGCCGGTGCGCCGCCACGGCGTCGATGCGGGCATCTTCTTCAGCGACATCGTCGTCCCGCTGAAGCTCGCGGGCGTGGCGGTGGAGATCCAGCCGGGCAAGGGGCCCGTCTTCGAGCACGCCGTCCGCACGGCCGACGACGTGTCGCGGCTGGAGGAGACCGATCCGGCCTCGCTCGGCGACGACACGTTCGCGGCGATCGCCGAGGCCGTCCGCCTCACCACGGCCGAGCTGGGCGACACCCCCTTGATCGGTTTCGCCGGCGCTCCGTTCACGCTCGCGGCCTACCTCGTCGAGGGCGGTCCGTCGAAGGACCACATCCGCGCCCGGACCCTCATGCACGCCGACCCGGAGGCGTGGGCCCGGCTCATGGCCTGGACGGCCGACGTCAGCGGGGCGTTCCTGCGGGCGCAGGTGCTGGCGGGAGCCAGCGCGGCGCAGCTCTTCGACTCGTGGGCCGGGTCCCTGTCGCTCGCCGACTACGCGGAGCATGTCGCTCCGGCGTCGGCCCGGGCGCTCTCGCACGTCCGCGACCTGACGTACGAGGTCGCGGAGGCGCCCGGAGCGGGGGGGTCGGAGGCAGCGGAAGCGGGCGAGCCCGACACCCGCAACGTCCCCCTCGTCCACTTCGGCGTCGGGACGGGCGAGCTGCTCAAGGCGATGCACGACGTCGGCGCGGACGCGGTGGGCGTCGACTACCGCATCCCCCTCGACGAGGCGAGCCGCCGGCTCGGCCACGTGGTGCCCGTCCAGGGCAACGTCGACCCCGCGATGCTCGACGCCCCGTGGCCGGTCCTCGAGGCGCACGTCCGCGACGTGCTGCGCCGCGGTCTGGAGGCGCCCGCGCATGTCCTGAACCTCGGCCACGGAGTCCCGCCCGAGACCGACCCCACCGTGCTCACCCGGGTGGTCGAGCTGGTGCACGCCTGGCGGGCCGCGTGAGCGACGACCGCCTCGCCGACGAGATCCGGCACGCCGTCGAGGCGCCGCCGACGCGCATCGTCGTGATCGGCGGAGGGTTCGCCGGTCTCGTCGTCGCCCGGGAGTGCTCGCGGCCGGGCTTCGAGGTCACGCTGCTCGAGGCCTCCGGTCGCGTGGGAGGCTCGGTGGCTCCGCTCGAGATCGCGGGCATGACGCTCGACGCCGGCGCGGAGAGCTTCGCGACCCGCGGCGGCCACGTCGCCGAACTGCTCGGCCAGCTCGGCCTCGAGGGCGACATCGTGCAGCCGAACCCGGCCGGCGCGTGGGTGCGCCACGGCAGCCGCTCTGTGCCGCTGCCGAAGGCGGGACTGCTCGGCATCCCGTCTTCTCCGCTCGCGACCGATGTCATCGCCGCGATCGGGTGGGGAGGCGCCCTCCGCGCCTACGCCGACCGGCTCCTCCCCGTGCTGAAGATCGGCCAGGAGCGCCGGCTGGGTGCGCTCGTCCGCAAGCGCATGGGCGCCCGGGTGCTCGACCTCCTGGTGGCGCCGGTCGCCACGGGCGTGTACTCCGCGTCTCCCGACGAGCTCGACGTCGACGTCGTCGCCCCCGGTCTGAATGCCGCGCTCACGCGGCAGGGGTCGCTCTCCGGGGCGGTGGGCGAGTTGCGCGCCGCCTCCAAGGCCGGCAGCGCCGTGGGCGGCATCAGAGGAGGCATGTGGCGCCTCCCGCAGGCGCTCGCCGACGACGTGCGGCGGCGTGGAGGAACCGTCCGCACCGGGTCGGCGGCGGTCACGATCGAGCAGTGGCAGGAGCCGGAGCCCGGCGATGACGAGGCCGGCCGGCCCGCTCGCTGGGTGATCCGCCTCGCAGACGGCGAGACCATCGACACGGACGCGGTGGTGATCGCCTGCCCGGCCGACCAGGCGCTGCCCCTGCTGGCGGGCCTCGGCGAGGGCCTCGACGAGCTGATGCGGCTGGACTGGCCCGCCGCCTCCAGCGTCGAGCTCGTGACGCTCGTGGTCGACGACGACCGCCTGGCGGAGGCGCCGGTCGGCACGGGCGTGCTCGTCGCCGACGTCGCGGGTACCGACGTGCGCGCCAAGGCGATGACCCACTCGAGCGCCAAGTGGGACTGGGTCGCCGAGGCCGCCGGGGCCGGGAGGCACGTGGTGCGCCTGTCGTACGGGCGCGCCGGGCGCCCCGCGGAGACCCCGTCCCTGTCCGACGACGAGCTCCGGAGCCTCGCCGCGCGCGACGCCGCGCTCCTCCTCAATATTCCGTTCCCGGAATCCGCCGTCGTCGGGTTCGCACGCACCCCCTGGACGAACGCCCTGCCGTATGCAACAGTGGGGCAGCGGGAGCGCATCCAAGCGGTCCGCACAGCGGCCGACGGCGTCGATGGCCTCGAGGTCACCGGTTCGTGGCTGACGGGCACGGGCCTCGCCTCGGTCATCCCGGACGCGCGCCGGGTGGCCGAACGAGTGCGAGGTCTACGCTGGAGGGCACTGACCGACAACCTGCAGTAAAGGGGATCGAATGCGCGGGAAGCTGATCTTCGCGGCGGGCGCCGCCGTGGGCTACGTCCTCGGGACGCGCGCCGGGCGCGAGCGGTACGAGCAGATCCGGGCGGCCGCCTCCCGGGTGTGGGAGTCGCCGGTCGTCCAGGACCAGGTGCACGCCGTCGAGGAGTTCGTCTCCCAGACCGTCGGGGACCTGCCCGACACCGTCTACGTCACCGCCAAGCGCTTCGCCGGTCGCGCCGCGCAGCGTCGGCGCGAGGCCCGCGGCTACCGCACCATGCGGCCTGCCGAGCCCGCCCCGACCGCCGCCGGCCCGGACGCCGCGTCATCCTGAGGGAGGGCGACATGACCGATCGGGAGCCCACGGCCGACGACAGGGCGCGAGCCCGCTCGCTCGGGCAGCTGGTCAGCGACCTGCCGCGGCTCGTCGCCGAGCTCGCCAAGGCCGAGCTCGCGCACCTCAAGCAGGAGTTCGCGGAGAAGGCGAAGTATGCCGGGATCGGCATAGGGCTGTTCGCGGCCGCCGCGTTCCTCCTCTTCTTCGCCTTCGGTGTGCTGATCGCCGCCGCCGTCCTCGGGCTCGCGATCGTGCTCCCCGCGTGGGCGGCCGCCCTGATCGTCTTCGGCGTCCTCGTGGTGATCGCGGTGGTGCTGGCCCTGGTCGGCCGCTCGTCGCTGAAGCGCGTGGACGGCGTCGCTCCGTCGAAGACGATCGACAGCATCAAGGAGGACGCGGACGCACTGAAGGGACTGGGGAAATATGACAACTGACCGCACCGACGTCGACCGCGCCCGGGCCGAGCTCGCCGCCACGCTCAACGCGATCGAGTACCGGCTCAACGTCCCCAAGCGCGCCACCGAGCGCGTCCGCCGGCTCAGCGAGGAGAACCCGCTGGCGCTGGGCGCGATCGCGGCCGCGGCCGCTGCGGTCGTCGGCGCATTCGTCTGGCTCACCGTCCGGCTCGTCCGGCGCTGAGCGCGCTTTTGGCCTTCTCAGCATTCGGAGGGAGACTGTGGGTATGAGCACCCCGGCTGCCGTACCGGCAGAGTCCTCCACCCCCGAAACCCCCGACGCCGTCCCGACCGGATTCACCCTGTGGGCGGTGCTGCGCCGTGACCCTGCGCGCCCCGACGACCTGGACGGCACGGATGTTCCGAAGGCCGTCCAGGAGCTCGAGGGCGTCATCGCCGACATCGAGCTGCAGGGCGTCACCACCCGCGGACTCTACGACGTCTCCGGCCTGCGCGCCGACGCCGACCTCATGATCTGGCTGCACGGCCCCGAGGCCGAGGGCCTGCAGTGGGGCCTGCGGCAGCTGCGGCGCACCCGGCTCCTGAAGGCGCTCCTCCCCACCTGGAACGCCATGGGCGTGCACCGCGACGCCGAGTTCAACAAGGCGCACGTCCCCGGCTTCCTGCGCGGCAAGGCCGCCAAGGGCTGGCTCTGCGTCTATCCGTTCGTGCGCAGCTACGAGTGGTACCTCCTCCCCGACGAGGAGCGCGGCCGGATGCTCGCCGAGCACGGCCGGAAGGGTGCCGCCTTCCGCTCGGTCCTCGCCAACACCGTGGCGTCCTTCGCGCTCGGCGACTACGAGTGGATCCTCCCGATGGAGGCCGACGAGCTCACCGATCTGGTCGACATGATGCGCGAGCTCCGCTACACCGACGCTCGCCGCCACGTGCGCGAGGAGGTCCCGTTCTTCACGGGCCGCCGCATCCAGCCCGCCGAGCTCGTGGAGGTCCTCCAGTGACCGAGGCAAGGACCGACCAGCGCGTGCTCGGCGCGACGCCGGCCGCCGCCTCCGGGCCGGAGCACGTGACCGAGCCGGTCGCCTACGACGCGATCCTCCTCGCCGGGTTCGGCGGCCCCGAGGGCCAGGACGACGTCATCCCCTTCCTGCGGAACGTCACGCGCGGTCGCGGCATCCCGGAGGAGCGCCTCGAGGAGGTCGCGCACCACTACCGCCACTTCGGCGGCGTGAGCCCGATCAACGACCAGAACCGCGAACTCAAGGCGGCACTGGAGGCCGAGCTCGCCTCCCGCGGCATCGACCTGCCCGTGCTGTGGGGCAACCGCAACTGGGACCCGTACCTCGACGACGCGCTGAGGGAGGCGAACGAGCGCGGCTTCACCAAGCTGATCGCGATCGCCACCAGCGCCTACTCGTCGTACTCGAGCTGCCGCCAGTACCGTGAGGACTTCGCGCGGGCCCTCGCCGACACCGGCCTCGAGGGGACCATCGCCATCGACAAGGTGCGCCAGTTCTTCGATCACCCCGGTTTCGTCGAGCCGTTCATCGAGGGCGTGCGCGACGCGCTCGCCGAGATCGAGCGCCGGCTGCCCGGCATCGACCCGGCGACCGAGGTGCGGATCCTGTACTCGACGCACTCGATCCCGTCGTCGGACGCCGACCGCTCCGGGCCCCCCGAGCGGGGCTTCGGCGAGGGAGGCGCGTACGCCGCCCAGCACCTCGCGGTGGCCGAGGTCGTGTCGCACGCCGCGACCGGCGGCACGGTCGCGTGGGACCTCGTCTTCCAGTCGCGGTCCGGTCCCCCCTCCATGCCGTGGCTCGAGCCGGACATCAACGACCGCATCGCCGAGCTCCCGGAGCTCGGCGTCAAGGCGGTCGTCATCGTCCCGCTGGGCTTCGTGAGCGACCACATGGAGGTCCTCTGGGACCTGGACAACGAGGCGATGGAGACCAGCGAGGAGCACGGCCTCGTCGCCGTGCGCGTCCCGACGCCCGGCACGCACGCAGCGTACGTGAAGGGCCTGGTCGACCTGGTGCTCGAGCGCCGCGACGGCGTGCCCACCGAGGACCGTCCCGCGGTGACCCCGCTCGGGCCCTGGTACGACGTGTGCCGCCCCGGCTGTTGCGAGAACGTCCGGCTCGGCTTCAAACCGGCCGCTGCGGGGCTCGCCCCGTGAGCGGAGCCGTGACCCGCGTCGACGGCCCGGCCGAGCGCCGGGACGGCGTGCTCCGCGTCGGCACGCGCGGGAGCGCCCTCGCGGTCGCCCAGACGACCGCCGTGGCCGAGGCGATGGCCCGCGCCACGGGGACGGACGTCGAGCTCGTCACGGTGACCACCCACGGCGACACCTCGCGGGAGTCGCTCTCGGAACTCGGAGGCACCGGTGTCTTCGCGACCGCGCTGCGCGACGCTCTCCGCGCCGACGAGGTCGACATCATCGTCCACTCCCTCAAAGACCTGCCGACCGCTCCGGCTCCCGGGCTCGTCGTCGGCGCGGTGCCGAAGCGCGCCGACGCCCGCGACGCGCTGTGTGCCCGGGACGACCTGACGCTCGAGACGCTCCCCGAGGGCGCCCGGGTGGGAACCGGATCGCCTCGCCGGGTCGCCCAGCTCACCTCGCAGCGCCCCGACCTCGATGTTGTCGACCTGCGCGGCAACGTCGACTCCCGGCTCGGCCGGGTGGCGAGCGGCGACCTCGACGCGGTCGTGCTGGCCGCCGCGGGCCTCGGCCGCCTCGGCCGTCTCGACGCGGTCACCGAGTACTTCTCGCTCTCGCTCATGCCGACGGCGCCCGGCCAGGGCGCTCTCGCCCTGGAGGCGCGCTCCGGCGACGAGCAGGGGCGGGGCGCCGTCGCGCGCGCCCTCCGAGCCGTCGACCATGTGACGACGAACGCCTGCGCGGCCGCCGAACGGGAGGTGCTGGCCGGCCTCCAGGCGGGCTGCGCCGCGCCGATCGGCGCCTCCGCCCTGGTCGACGACGGCCTGCTCTTCCTGACGGCGACGGTGTACCGGCCCGACGGCACCGAGCGGCTGACCGCCTCCCACGCCGCGACCCCCGACTCGCTGGGTGCAGCGCACCTCCACGAGGCCGCCCGCGAGGTCGGAGCGCGCGTCGTCGCCGAGCTGCTGCAGGCCGGCGCCGGCGATCTCGCGCCGCTGGGGAGCACGCGATGACGAGCGCCGCCTCCACCCCGAAACCGCTCACCGGCTGGCGGGTCCTCGTCCCGCGCGGCGGCCCGTGGGGGGACTCCGTCGCGGCCGATCTCCGCGCCCGGGGTGCGTCGCCCGTGGTGGCGCCCATGATCAACTTCGCGCCCACAGCCGACGCGCCGGCGCTGGAGCGGGCGCTCGCGCGCCTGGCCGCGGGCGAGTTCGACTGGATGACCGTCACGAGCGCGACCACCGTGGACGTCCTGAGCGCGCAGCGCGCCGTCGTCCCTCCCACCACCCGGGTGGCGGCCGTCGGCGAGACCACGGCGGCGGCGCTCGCGGCGGCCGGCTACAAGGTCGACCTCGTCCCCTCGGAGGACAACTCCGCTCGCGGTCTGCTCGCCGAGTGGGAGGCCGCGACGCAGGGCGTCGTGCCGCTCCGCGTGCTGACGCTGCGCTCCGAGATCGCGAAGCCCCTCCTGACCGAGGGGCTGCGCCGTATCGGGCACGACGTCGAGTCCGTCGTCGCCTACCGCACGGTCGGCGTCGCGGTGCCGGAGAACGTCGTATCGGATGTGCGCGACGGTCTCGTCCAGGCGATCCTCGTCACGAGCGGGTCCGTCGCCGAGCAGGTGCAGCAGCAGCTGGGCCCCATCCCCGAGTCGACCCTGGTCGCGGCCATCGGGCCGCAGACGGCGCGGGACGCTTCGGGCTTCGGCCTCCGCGTCGACGTCGTCGCGACGGAGCGCACGGCGGCCTCGCTGATCGAGGCCGTGGTCGGCGCCGCCCTCGAACGCGCCTCCTGACCTCGCGCCTCCTGACCCCGCGCCGACCTCGCGTGTCCCGCGCCTTTCGCGCTGCCGCGCCCTGCGTGCCTCGCACCTCCGCGCCTCGGCGTCTGCGCCCCTCTGTGCCTCGCACCTCGCACCTCTCGCCTCGCACCTCCCACCCCGCACCTCCCACCCCGCACCTCCCACCTCGCACCTCCCACCGAGATTCGTGCCGAATGACGCTCCTGCCAGCGCCATACTCGACATTCGTGCCGAATCCTGGAGGGGCCGCCGCCGCGCCTCCCGGTCCGCGCCTCCCGTCCCACGCCGCATTCGTGCCGAATGACGCTCATACCAGCGCCATACTCAACATTCGTGCCGAATCCTGGAGGGGCGTCGCCGCGGCGCCTCGTGAACCCGGCCGAGATTCGTGCTGAATGAGGCGTTTGACGGGGCGATACTCGACATTCGTGCCGAATCTGGAGGCGCGGCGCGAGCAGCGCGAGCGGCGCGAGCAGCGCCAGCGCAGCGTGAGCAGGGCCAGCGCAGCGCCAGCGCAGCGCAAGCAGCGCCAGCGCCGCCAGGCGACGCCCAGCGCAGCGGGCGTAGGGTTGACAGAGTGAGTGAGCTCCATCCCGTCATCCGTCCCCGGCGGCTCCGCCAGTCCCCGGCGATGCGTCGTCTGACCGCCGAGACGCGCCTCCACCCGGCCGAGCTGATCCTCCCCGTGTTCGTCCGCGAGGGCGCCTCCGAGCCCGTGCCGATCGCCTCCATGCCGGGCGTGGCGCAGCACAGCATCGACTCCCTGAAGCGCGCGGCCGTCGAGGCGGCCGAGGCCGGGATCGGCGGCATCATGCTGTTCGGCGTGCCCGAGACCCGCGACGCGGTCGGGTCGGCGGCGACCGATCCCGACGGCATCCTCAACGTCGCGACCGCCGCCGTAGCGGCTGAGGTCGGTGACGCCATCGTCGTTCAGACCGACCTCTGCCTCGACGAGTTCACCGACCACGGCCACTGCGGTGTCCTCGACGGCGCGGGCCACGTCGACAACGATGCGACACTCCTCCGATACCGCGACATGGCGCTCGCTCAGGCCGAGGCCGGGTCGCAGCTGCTCGGTCTCAGCGGCATGATGGACGGTCAGGTGGCCGCCGTGCGCGAGGCCCTCGACGACGCCGGCCGCACCGACGTGGTCCTTCTGGCCTACTCGGCCAAGTACGCCTCCGGCTTCTACGGCCCGTTCCGCGAGGCCGTCGACTCGCAGCTCTCCGGCGACCGCCGCGCCTACCAGCAGGACCCGGCGAACCGGCGGGAGGGGCTGCGCGAGGCTCGGCTCGATCTCGACGAGGGCGCCGACATCGTCATGGTGAAGCCCGCCCTGTCCTACCTCGACGTGTTGAGCGACGTCGCCGCCATCAGTGACGTGCCCGTCTGGGCCTACCAGGTCTCCGGCGAGTACGCGATGGTCGAGGCGGCGGCCGCGAACGGCTGGATCGACCGCGAGCGCATCATCGAGGAGACCCTCGTCGGCGCGCGGCGGGCGGGGGCCGATGCCGTCATGACCTACTGGGCCGTCGAGGTCGCGGGGTGGCTCCGATGACCGGCGAGACCTCCGACCTGCAGGCCGTCGCCGACGGCGCCGCCATCGGCGACGTCAACCTCGCGCAGTTCGAGCGCGCGCAGCGCGTCATCCCCGGAGGCGTCAACTCGCCCGTCCGCGCCTTCCGGTCGGTGGGAGGCACGCCACGCTTCCTCGTGTCCGCGAGCGGCCCGTACGTGACCGACGCGCAGGGCCGCCGGTACGTCGACCTCGTCGCCTCGTGGGGCCCGGCGATCCTCGGCCACGCGCACCCGGCCGTCGTGGCGGCCGTACAGGAGGCGGCTGCCCGCGGGCTCTCGTTCGGCGCCTCCACCCCCGCGGAGACCGAGCTGGCGGAGGCGGTCATCGCCCGGGTGCCGCTCATCGAGAAGCTGCGGCTCGTCTCCACCGGCACGGAGGCGACGATGAGTGCGATCCGGCTGGCTCGCGGCTATACCGGGCGTCCGCTCCTGATCAAGTTCGCGGGGCACTACCACGGGCACTCCGACGGCCTCCTCGCCGAGGCCGGCTCGGGGCTCGCGACGCTCGCCCTCCCGGGCTCGGCCGGCGTCACCGAGGCGACCGCCGCGCAGACGATCGTGCTGCCGTACAACGATCTGGAGGCGGTCCGCGCGGTCTTCGAGGCGCAGGGGCCGGACATCGCCGCCGTCATCACCGAGGCCGCCGCCGCCAACATGGGCGTTGTCCCGCCGGACCCGGGGTTCAACGCCGCGCTGACCGACCTCGCGCACGAGTACGGCGCGCTCCTCATCCTCGACGAGGTGCTGACCGGGTTCCGTGTCGGCGAGGCGGGTTACTGGGGCCTCGACCGCGGTTACGCGCCGGACCTCTTCACGTTCGGCAAGGTCGTCGGAGGCGGCATGCCGCTCGCCGCACTCGGCGGCCGCGCGGAGCTCATGGACTTCCTCGCTCCGACCGGGCCCGTGTACCAGGCGGGCACCCTCTCCGGCAACCCGGTCGCCGTCGCCGCGGGTCTCGCGACGCTCGCGCTCGCCGACGAAGCGGTCTACGACCGGCTCGACGTCGTGGCCGATGCGATCTCGTCGGGAGTGTCGGAGGCCCTCAGCGTCGCCGGTGTCGCGCACCGCGTGCAGCGCGCCGGCAACCTGTTCAGTTTCGTCTTCGGCGAGTACGACACCGCTCCGCGGACCTACGCCGACGTCCAGCGGCAGGAGGCCTACCGGTACCGCGCGTTCTTCCACGCGATGCTGGACGCCGGGGTGTCCCTCCCGCCGAGCGTCTTCGAGGCGTGGTTCGTCACGGCCGCGCACGACGACGTCGCGGTCGGCCGCATCCTCGAGGCGCTCCCGGCCGCGGCACGAGCGGCGGCCGCAGCCCTGCCCGCCTAGGGGAGCGTCCGGCTCACTCGTCCGAGACGGACGGGGCGCGCGACAGCGACTCGACGTACGTGTAGGTCGCCGAACCGGGCCAGCCGTCGGCGTCCAGCAGGGCGTACACGTCGAACATGAGGGTCCCGCCTCCGCCCGCCGGCCGCCGCAGGGTCCGGGGAGGCGAGTCGGAGGCGGATCTCACCGTGACCGTCTGCGGCTCGGTGCCGGCGCGCAGCAGCCGGGCGCGGAAGGTGGTCGTGCGGGTCACCTCTCCACACTCCCACACGCCGCCCGCACAGCGAAGAGCGCCCCCTCGCCGCCGGACCGCTGAGCCGGACTGCGGAGCCGGCGTGCGGCGCCGAGGGGGCGCTCCTGCTGTGCCAGCCCCCTTCGGGTCGGGGCTGGAGCGGGCGGGTCGCTAGGCCTGCCCGTGCGACTCCCGCGACCGCCGCGACAGCGAGTCGATGATCACGGCGAGCAGCAGCACCGCGCCCGTGATCATGAAGCGGTAGGAGGAGTCGAGGTTCAGCAGCGTGAGGCCGTTCGAGATGGACTGGATCACGAGGATGCCGAGGAGGGCCGACCACGCCGAGCCGCGTCCGCCGAACAGGCTCGTCCCGCCGATGACCGCCGCCGCGATCGCGTTGAGGTTGGTGTCCGTGCCTCCCGAGCCGGCGCCCACGGAGGCGAGCCGGGCCGCCGCCAGGATGCCGCCGACCGCCGCGAACGTCGAGCAGAGGATGAAGACGCTGATGAACACGCGGTTCACCTTGATGCCGGCGCGGCGTGCGGCCTCCACCGACCCGCCGACCGCGAAGACCGAACGGCCCCAGCGGGTGCGGGTGAGGAGGAAGTTCATCACGATGACGAGGATCACGAAGAACAGGAACATGGCCCCCGTGCCGCGGTCGGTGGACAGGTACCAGACGCTGATGCACAGCCCGATGAGGAGGAGGACGGCCTTGATCAGCACGAGCGTCATCGAGCCCTCGGAGAGCCCGGCCTTGCGGCGGCGCGCGTTCCGGCGCCAGTCCGACCAGAACATGCCGCCCGCGGCGATGACCGCCAGGGCGTAGGCCGCCCACGGCGGGAGGAACATCTGCTGGGCGAACTGGACGATCCAGGAGTCGTACGGGAGGTTGATCGAGCTGTTCGGGCCGAGGATCCACAGCTGGACCCCGAGGAACCCGAGGAGGCCGGCGAGCGTGATCACGAAGCTCGGCACGCCGAACCGCGTGAAGAGGAAGCCGTACAGCAGGCCGATGGCGCTGCCCGCGAGGATCGCGACGATGAGGGTCAGCGCGAGCGGCCAGTGCAGCTGGGTGAAACCGACGCCCAGGATCGCCGCGGCCACGCCGCTGACGGAGCCGACCGACAGGTCGATCTGGCCGAGCAGCAGCACGAGCACGATGCCGATCGAGATGGTGCCGATCGCGGCGCACTGGAGGGTCAGGTTGACCAGGTTGTTGGCGCTCAGGAAGTTGGGGTTCAGGAGCTGGAACACGACCCAGATCACGATCAGGCCGACGACGACCGGGAGGGATCCGAGGTCGCCGCCGCGCACGCGGCGACCGAACCCGCGGACCGCGCCTCGCAGTCCCTCCTCGCGGATCAGCCGCTCGTCCTGGAGGTCGGCCGCCAACTCGGCCGGGGTCTCTGCTGCCTTGGTCATGCTTCCGGGCTCCGTTCGGGTGCTTCTTCGGCTTCCATGAGCCGCTCGGCGCGCCGGACCACGACGTTGTCGGTGGCGCCGGTGATCGCCGAGATGATCTCCTCGTAGCTGACATCGGGGACGCGGAAGTCCCCGTTGTTGCGGCCGAGCCGCAGCACCGCCACCCGGTCGGCGACGGCCTGCACGTCGGCCATGTTGTGACTGATCAGGATCACGCCGAGCCCGCGCTCGCGCAGCCGCTCGATGAGGTTCAGCACCTCGGCGGTCTGGGCGACGCCCAGGGCGGCGGTCGGCTCGTCCAGGATGACGACGCGCGGGTCGCCGATGAGCGAGCGCGCGATCGCGACGGTCTGCCGCTGGCCGCCCGAGAGGGAGGCGACGGCGATGCGGACCGAGGGGATGCGCGCGGACAGCTGCCGGAGCAGGCTCCAGGAGCGCTTCTCCATCTCCTCCTCGTCGAGCGTCCCGCGGCTGATCTCGCGGCCGAGGAAGAGGTTCGAGACGACGTCGAGGTTGTCGCACAGGGCGAGGTCCTGGAACACGGTCGCGATGCCGAGCTCGCGCGACGCCGAGGGGGAGGCGATGCTCACCTCCTGGCCGTCGAAGGTGATGGTGCCGGTGTCCTGCGGGTGCACGCCCGCAAGGATCTTGACGAGGGTCGACTTGCCGGCGCCGTTGTCGCCGACGAGCGCGACCACCTCGCCGGGGTAGACGTCGAGGTGGATGTCGGTGAGCGCCTGCACGGCGCCGAAGCCCTTCGAGATGCCCTTGAGGGACAGGACGGGCTGGCGGGCTGACCTCTCCTGTTCCGCGATCGCGGATTCCATGGTCACGGCGTTCTCCTTCGAGCTGTGTGGATCGGTGGTGTTTCGCCCTGCTGGTCCAAGGCTACGGCGGAACCATCCGGCCCGGGATGCGCGATCTCGCACCCCGGGCCGGACGGTCTGGTGTTACTTGATGCCGTACTTGTCGCACGCCGCCTTGTAGTCCGGGGTGCAGATCTTCGAGACGGAGTCGGGGCCGTAGAACTGGTCCTTGACGACCGTCGACTCGATGTTGTCGGTGGTCACCGCGACCGGCGTCAGGAGGATCGACGCGATCTTCGCGCCGCCCGCCGTCTGGACGTCCGTGGTCTGCTCGGACGGCTTCTGGCCCTTGGTCAGAGCGATGGCGAGCGTGGCCGCCTGCTCCGCCTCCGGCTTCAGCGCCTTGTAGACGGTCATGTACTGGTCGCCGGCGAGGATCCGCTGGATGCCCGCGAGCTCAGCGTCCTGACCCGTGACCGGGGGGAGCGGGCTGACGTTGGCCGCCTTCATGGCCGCGATCGCGCCACCGCCGGTGCCGTCGTTCGCGGCGTAGACGCCCTTGATCTGGTCCTTGAACTGCGAGACCTGGCCGGACACCCAGTCCTGGGCCTTCGCGGGGTCCCATCCTGGGGTGTCGAACTCGGCGAGCACCTTGTAGCCGCTGGAGTCGATGACGCTGTGCGCGCCCTTCTTGAACAGGGTGGCGTTGTTGTCCGTCGGCGAGCCGTTGACCATCAGGATGCCGCTGCCCGAGGCCACGCCGTCCTTCTTCAGCTTGTCGACCAGCGCGGTCGCCTGCAGCTTGCCGACCTTCTCGTTGTCGAACGAGATGTAGTAGTTCAGGTCGGGGCTGTTGATGAGGCGGTCGTAGGAGATGACCGGGACCTTCTTGGCCTTCGCCTCGCCGACGATCGAGGCCGCGGCCTCACCGTCGAACGGGTCGAGGACGAGGACCTTCACGCCCTGGGTCAGCATGGACTCGGCCTGCTGCTGCTGCTTGCTGGCGTCGCCGTCGGCGTTCGCGTAGAGGACCTTGCAGCCGGAGCAGAGCTCCTTGACCTTGGCCTCGAAGAACGGCTTGTCGGCCGATTCGTACCGGGCGGTGACGGAGTCGGGGAGGAGGAGCCCGATCTGCGCGGTCGACGCGCCGGACGTGTTGTTCCCCGAGCTGCTGTTGCCGGACCCGTTCGAACAGGCTGTGAGGGTGACGGCGGTGAGCAGGATCGCTGCGGATGCGATGACCGCTCTCTTGGTGGCGATCTTCATTGAAAAACCTCCGATTCGGGACCGCCTTCGTTGGCGGCTGGGTTGAGTGTGTCAGTTCGGAGAATTGGCGTCAAGACTTGAATTCAACAGTTTCGATAACGGTTCGTCACGCTTTCGGGGGGCGGCCCGCGCGGGTGCCGGGCGCGGTCAGGCCGAGACGGCGGCGGTCGGGGTCACCGACACGCAGTCGACCGCGTACGCGACGGCGCCGAGCGCCGCCGCACGGGGCCCCAGCTGGGCCTGCACGATGTCCGGCATGAGGTCCTGGTTCACGATGATCGAGCGCTCGACGGCGTGCCGGAGCGGCCCGAGGAGGAGCTCACCGGCCCGCGAGAGCTCGCCGGCGACGATCACGCGCTCGGGGTCGATGAGGTTGCAGAGGTTGGCCGTCGCGACCCCGATGTGCCGCCCGGCGTCGGCGATGGCCCGGATGCACCGGGCGTCGCCCGCCATGGCCTGGATGACGACGTCGCCGAGCTTGAGGCTGCCGAGGTGGTCGCGCAGCTCGTCGAGGATCGCGGGGCCGCCGGCGATCGCCTCCAGGCAGCCGCGGTTGCCGCAGCGGCACAGGGGGCCGTTCTCGCGGATCGTCGTGTGGCCGAACTCGCCGGCCACCCCGTTGGTGCCGCGGAACAGCTGGCCGTTCAGGAGGAGCCCGGCGCCGATGCCGTCGCCGATGTCGAGCGTCACCGTGGTGCGCTTCCCGCGCCCGGCCCCGAACCGCGACTCGGCGAGAGCGGTCAGGTTGGCGGCGTTGTCGACGAAGACCGGCCGCTTCACACGGCGCTCCATGGCGTCCGCCACGACGACGCCGTCCCACCCGCGCATGATCCCGCTGCGCGCCGTCGTGCCGGTCGCACGGTCGACCGGAGCGGGGAGCGCGATGCCGACGGCGAGCAGGTCGTCGCGGGTCGCATCCACCGAGTCGAGCATGTCCGTGAGCAGCATCGAGACCTTGTCGAGCTCGTTGTCGGCCCGGTGGTCCTTGGCGAGGGGCATGTGATTCTCGGCGACCACCGTGTGGGCGACATCGGCGAGGGCGACGCGCAGGTGCCGGGTCGAGAAGTGGACGCCGACGACGAGCCCGAGCGCGTGGGCCAGCGTGACGTGCTGGGCGCGCCTCCCGCTGCGGATGCTCTGCGTGGTGTGCAGGACGCCGGAGCCGGACAGCTCCTTCACGATGTTGGAGACGGTGGCGGGGGAGAGGCCCGTCGCCCCCGCGAGCTCGACCTGCGTCAGGCCGCCGTGCTTCTTGATGGCGTCGACGATGCGGGCCCGGTTGGCTTCACGAAGTGAAGTCTGCGAGCCCGGAGTTCGCCGCTGCGTTGCCACGAGCAGAAGGATACATGCAGCCCAACGGTTATCGGTTTGTGAGGTTCACCGGTCCCCGCGCACGCGGCCGCTTGGCAGGATAGAGGTATGGCCGACCTTCACGTTCACCCGGACCGCTTGGAGATCCATCTGACGCCGGCCGAGAAGGTGCTCGCCTTCAAACGCGAAGACCTCGTGATCGATCGCGACGCGATCAAGTCGGTCGCCATCACCGAGGACCCGTGGATCTGGATCCGCGGCATCCGGGCGCCGGGCGCCGCCGTGCCGCTGACGCTCTCGGTGGGCACCTGGAAGTTCCACGGCGGCAAGGACTTCCTGGTGATCAAGGGCAAGCAGCGTCCCGCGGTCGTGATCGACCTCGAGGGCTCCGAGTACTCGCGGGTGATCGTCTCGACCACCCACGCGGCCCGCCTCATCGAGGCGCTGCGGGTCGACGTGAGCGAGATCCCCGCGGATGGCGAGATCATCGACTGACGCCGCGCGGGCGCGGGTTGCTCAGCTGAGCAGCATGAGCACGATGCCGGCGAGCGGGAGCACACCCTGCACGATGGCGGGGCGGAGGTAGCCGCGCCCCGTCGTCACCAGCACCACGGCGGCGGCGGCCATGCTCGCCATCGCGAACAGGATGAGCGCGAGGCCCGGGCCGCGCATGCCGACGCCGTAGAGCACCAGGCCGATGATCGCGCCGACGGCGAGGAACAGGTTGTAGAACCCCTGGTTGTACGCCATCGGCCGGAGGGTGTCCGCGGCGGCCTGACCGGGGACGTTGAAGCGCCTCCACACCGACGGACGCGTCCACGCCACGCTCTCGAGGAAGAAGATGACGACGTGGAGCACCGCCGCGAGGGTGACCACGACCGTGGCGAGGACGATCATGCGGTCAGCATAGCGACCGGGCGGCGGCTGTCAGGCGCGCACATCGATCACGGTCCGGCCGCGCAGCCGTCCCGCCAGGATGTCCTCCGCCGCGGGGATCGCGTCCGCCAACGGGAGGAACGAGGTCATCGCGGCGAGCGCCTCCTCGTCGAGCGAGTCGCCCAGCCGGCGCCAGGCCGTGTCGCGCAGGGCGGCCGGCGCCTCCACGGAGTTGATCCCGACGAGTGTGACGGCCCGCAGGATGAACGGCATCACGGTGGCCGGGAGGTCGGGGCCGGCCGCGAGACCGCAGGCGGCGACCACGCCGCCGTACCGGGTCTGCGCCAGCGCGTTCGCGAGGGTGTGGCTGCCGACGGAGTCGACCACGGCCGCCCAGCGCTGCTGCTGGAGGGGCCGGCCCGGGTCGGCGAGCTCCTCCCGATCGATGATCGCCTCGGCGCCGAGGTCCGTCAGGTAGTCGCCCTGCTCCTCCGCGCGACCGGTGGAGGCGGTGACCGGGTACCCGAGGCCCGCCAGGAGGGCGACGGCTACCGACCCGACGCCGCCGGCGGCACCCGTGACGAGCACGCTGGTGCCGCTGGCGCGCACCTCCGCAGGGTCGAGCCCGTGGCGTTCCAGCGCGAGGACGGCGAGCATGGCCGTGAACCCGGCGGTCCCGATCGCCGCCGCCTGCGCACTGGTCAGCGAGTCCGGCACCCGGACGAGGGCGTCGCCGCGGACCCGGGCCCGCTCGGCCAGGCCGCCGTGGTGCTTCTCGCCGATGCCGTCCCCGTTGAGCACGACGCGGTCGCCGGGACGCCACCGCGGGTCGTCCGAGGCCTCGACGGTGCCGACCAGGTCGATCCCGGGGATGAGCGGCGAGGTGCGGGCCACGCCGGGACGCCCGGCGATCGCGAGGCCGTCCTTGTAGTTGAGATCTGAGTATTCGACCGCGACGGTGACATCGCCCGGCATCAGGAAGTCGTCGGCGACCCTCCTGACCTCGGCTGTGTGGGCGGTGACCCGCCCTCCCTCGATCTCCTGCTCGATGACAATCGCCCGGAAGTCGCCCATGCGCTCACCCTACGCTCGCCCCTCGGGGTGCGAGATTCGTGCCGAATGTGGGGCTGCGAGGCGCACAGCGCAACATTCAGCACGAATGCGTCGTTGCGCCCGCGCTCGCCGTGCTCCGGAGGTGTGAGATTCGTGCCGAATGTGGGGCTGGGAGGTGCGCAAAGCGACATTCAGCACGAATGTTGCCCCCGCGCCAGCGGCACGAGGCACGAGGCACAAGCACGAGGCACAAGCACGAGGCACCGCCTCAGGTCAGCACCTGCGTCCCCTCGGGGAGGCTCCCCCCGGCGTACAGTGCGTGTGCCGTCTCGAGCAGTGCCGTGAGCGCCACCCGCTGCGTCCACGGCCCGTACGAGACCCGAGCGACGCCGAGCTCCTGGAGGCGCGCCGGCGGGAGGGACCCGGGGACGGCGATGACGCTGAGCCGGCGCTCGCCGAGGCCTCCGACCAGCCGCTGCACCGTCCGCTCGTCGAGCCTGCCGGGCACGAACACGCAGGTGGCGCCCTCGTCGAGGAAGGCGCGGCCGCGGCGCACCGCCTCCTCGATCTTCTCGTCGTCGGTGGGGAACGCGTCGCGCAGGAAGACGTCGGTCCGAGCGTTGAGCGCGAAGGGGACGCCCTCGGCGGCGGCGGCCGAGACAGCGGCACGCACGGCGGCGACGGCCTCGTCGAAGGGCTTCATCTGGTCCTCGAGGTTCGCGCCGACGACGCCCACGTCGATCGCGCGCCGGATGGTCTCGCCGGCGTCGCCGTAGCCGGCCTCGAGGTCGGCGCTGACCGGGAGGTCCGTGACGGCGACGATGCGACCCACCATGTCGAGCATCAGGTCGAGCGGGATGCGCTCCCCGTCGGGGTAGCCGAGCGTCGCGGCGATGGAGTGGCTCGCCGTGGCGAGCGCGCGGGTCTCGGGAACCTGCGCGACGACGCGGGCGCTGATCGCGTCCCAGACGTTGACGACCTGCAGGAGTTCGGGGGCTTCGTGGAGGCGCCGGAGCTCGGCGCCGCGCTCGCGGATGTCCGTCATCCCCCCACACTACGACCGCGCACCGGTGCGAGATTCGTGCTGAATGTGGGCTCTCAGGCGCGGAAAGCGACATTCAGCACGAATGTGGCGCCCCGGCGCGCCGTACGATGTGCCCATGTCCGAGACGAACGGGCCCGTCGACGTCCCGAAGACGCGGTCGGCGAAGGCGCGGAGGGTGCCGATCAGCGCCGTCGTCGACTACGCCTTCTTCGTCTTCGGGGGGATCGCCGCCATCTGGCTCGCGTGGCTGGTGATCACCGAGAGCTTCTCGTGGGGCTGGTTCCTCGTCCTGTTCTTCCTGCTGTTCTGGGTGCTGCTCGCCTATCTGGTGCTCCCGCGCCTCCACCGGATCCTCACCGAGATCTACGTGCCCGATTACTTCATCGGGCGCGCGCGGACCAGCGACGGCCTGCTCGGCGACCCGATCAACCTGGCGGCCGTGGGGACGGAGGCGCAACTCGACAAGGCCATGAGGGAGGCGGGCTGGACCCGGGCGGATGCCATCACGCTCCGCACCAGCTGGCTCATCATCGCCTCCACGCTGCTCCGCCGCAGCTACGACGAGGCCCCCGTCAGCCCGCTGTTCCTGTTCGGCCGCCAGCAGGACGTCGCCTACCAGCAGGAGGTGGAGGGGAACCCGGCGAAGCGGCACCACGTCCGCTTCTGGCGCTGCCCCGACGGCTGGCTGCTGCCCGGTGGCCACGGGGTCGACTGGCTCGCGGCCGGCACCTTCGACCGTTCCGTCGGCTTCTCGCTGTTCACGCTGCAGATCACCCACAAGATCGACGCGAACACCGATGTCGAGCGGGACCACGTCGTCGCGACGCTGAAGCACGCCGACGTCGGTGTCGACGTCTCGACCATCAAGGACTTCTCGACCGGCTACCACGCGCGCAACGGGGGAGGCGACAGCATCGAGACGGACGGCGACCTGCCGATCATCGACCTGAGCGCCGTGTCGACGGACGCGCGAGCCGACGCCGTCGCCGAGGACGCCGTTGCGCGCCGGATCGCCCTCGCGGAGCGCCGGCCGGTCCCGACCGCGCTCGGCGTCCTTCTGATGTTCCTCCGGGTCATCGCGGGCGTGGTCTATCTCGCCCTGACGGTTTCCGACTGGAACGGATTCGTGAGCAGCCAGCTCGCCGAATCGACGACGACGCTCGACCCCCGGGAGCAGACGCTGGCGGCCGTAGCGCTCGCGGTGGTCATGGCCCTGTTCGGTGCGGGGCTGGTCATCTACTCCCTCCTGGCGCTGCTCATTCTCTTCGGCAGCAACTGGGCCCGCGTGGCCGCGATGTCGTACAGCACCTTCCTGATCGTGCTGACGGCGATCGACTTCTTCGACGGCGGGAAGCAGGTCTCGCTGCGGAACAACCTCCTCGGGCTGCCGCTCGACATCCTCGTCGTGATCGCGCTGTCCGCGCAGAGCGCCAGCCTGTGGGCGCGCCGGCCGCGCGCCTACTCGGGCAGGCGCGGAGAGCGCCTCCTCAACCCCGCGGCGGTCGCGGCGGTCCGGGCGCCCGCGGACGACACCACGCTGAGCTGAGCGCTCACATCATCGACTTGCGGCCACCCGGACCGGAGGACTTCAGCGCCGCCTCCTCGGCGTCGAGGAAGGCGAGCACCGAGCGGACGGCGGGCTCCTGGTAGCGGCCCTCGGCCCGGGCCGCGAGCACCGCCTCCCGCTCGGCCGAGATCATGGACCGCCGCAGCCGCTGGTACTCGATCGGGGCGTCCTCGTGGTCCTCGGGCGTGGGGTTCTCGAGGGCCTCCGACAGGAACACGGCGTTGATGCGGAGGCGTTCGATGACGCGCTCGTCCTCGTCGCCGGTGACCTTCGACTCGAGGTGCTCCAGCCCCGCCGACTGGGCTTCGGCGAGCAGGCGCTGCATCTCGCTGGCCTCCTGCGCGAAGTCGGGAGGCGGCAGCCGCAGCCGGCGGATCACCCAGGGCAGGGCGAGCCCCTCGAGCAGGGTCGCGACGACGACCACGAAGGCGAGGAACTGCAGGAACTCCCGGTGCGGCGTCGACGCCGGCAGGAGGAAGGCCGCGGCCAGGGTGACCACCCCGCGGATCCCGGCGAACGAGACGGCGATGCCGGTCGGCCAGGACCAGCGGCGCTCGCGCAGCCGCTCGGGCCCGTACCGGTACAGGGCCGTGGTCATCACCATCCAGGCGAACCGTGCGAGCACGAGTGCGATGAGCACCACGACGCTGATCCCGATGGTCTGCGGAACGGTGATGCCGGAGGTGAACGCACCGGAGAGGATCGTCCTCAGCTCGAGGCCGATGAAGAGGAACACGGCGTTCTCGAGCAGGAAGCTGACCGTGCGCCAGTTGATCGTCTCGGCGATGCGCGCCTCCGCCGTCTGGATCGTCGGCGAGCGGAAACCCAGGTAGAGACCGGCCGAGACGACCGCGAGCACCCCCGAGCCGTGGAGGAACTGCGAGGGGATGAAGGCGAGGTACGGCGTGATGAGGGCGAGGGAGGTGTCGAGCACGGGCGAGCGCAGCCGCTTCCGGACCTGCGCGACGATCCACGCGACGGCGAGCCCGACGCCGGAGCCGACGACGACCGCCAGGACGAAGTCGCCGGCGATCGACCACGGGTTGACGACGCTGACGATGGCCGCGATGCTCGCGTTCAGCGCCACCAGCGCGGTCGCGTCGTTGAGCAGGCTCTCGCCCTCCAGCAGGGTCACGAGGCGTCGGGGGAGATGCACGCGGCCGGCGACCGCCGTCACGGCCACGGTGTCGGTCGGCGCGACCACGGCCCCGAAGGCGAAGGCCGCCGCCACCGTGATCGCGGGGACGACCAGCCACGTCGCGAAGCCGACGACCAGCACGGTGAAGGCGACGAGACCGACCGAGAGGAGGAGGATGCCGTCACGCCTCGCCCGGACGTCGACGATCGAGGTCTGGATCGCGGCGGCGAAGAGCAGCGGAGGGAGCAGGCCGTACAGCACCAGTTCCGGCTCCAGCTGCACCTCCGGGACGCCCGGGATGAAGGAGGCGGCCGCCCCGACCGCGACCAGCACGACCGGAGCCGACCAGCCCACCCGCCGCGACAGGCCGGTGACGACGACCGTGACCAGGACGAACGACACGATCCAGACGATGGTGATGACCGGATCCATGATGCTCATGATGGTCGCAACGGCGCAGCGGCAGCAATGCTTCCGGCGTGACGCTCACAGACGGTCCCGCCGCACGCCTCGCACACGACGAGCTGCTCGCGACAGCTCGGATCGGCGCAGTTCCGCATCCGGCTCGTCGCGTCGCCGCAGACCGCGCAGTGCCCGATCGTCGCGGGGGTGCCGCTGAAGGACACCGAGCCGCGGCCGTCGAACACGTACAGCGACCCCTCCCACAGGCCCGCGTCGCCGAAGCGCTCGCCGTAGCGGACGATCCCGCCGTCGAGCTGGTAGACCTCGCCGAAGCCGCGGCTCCGCATGAGACCCGATAGCACTTCGCACCGGATGCCGCCCGTGCAGTAGGTGACGACGGGCTTGTCCTTCAGGTGGTCGTAGCGCCCGCTGTCGAGTTCGGCGACGAAGTCGCGCGTGGTGGAGACGTCCGGCACGACGGCTCCGCGGAACCGTCCGATCTCCGCCTCGAAGCGGTTGCGGCCGTCGAACAGGACGACGTCGTCGCGCTCGGAGAGGAGCCGGTGGAGGTCGTCGGGGGCGAGGCGCGTGCCCCCGCCGACGACGCCGCCGTCGTCGACCTCGAGCTCGTCGGGGGCGCCGAACGAGACGATCTCGTCGCGCACCTTCACCGACAGCTTCGGGAAGTCGACGCTGCGTCCCTCCTCGTCGAGCCCGGTGCCCTCGCTCCACTTCACGTCGAGTTCCCGGAAGCCCGGGTACTCCCTGGTCCGGCGGACGTACCGCTTCACTGCGGCGAGCTCGCCGCCCAGCGTGCCATTGATGCCGTGCGGCGAGAGGAGGATCCGGCCGCGGAGGCCGAGGCCCTCGCAGAGCTCTCGCTGCCAGAGCCGGACGGCCTCCGGGTCGCTCAGCGGGGTGAACGCATAGAAGAGGAGAACCTTCGGCACGGCCATCGGACCATGGTAGGCGAGCCGCGTCCGGGACGCGCCGGCCGCGGGACGGCGCCCCTCGCTGCGAGTCCCGGAAGAATCGTTAGTCTGCCGTTCAGCAGAATGGGGCATCGTAGAGGTAGCGTCCGTGAGACCTGAGGGGCGCCGGCAGCGGCAGAAGGGCGGGTCCTTGCGAACCCTGGTCATCATCCCCACCTACAACGAGCGGGAGAACATCGGCCCGATCGTGGGACGGCTGCGTGCGTCGGTGCCCGAGGCCGATGTGTTGATCGTGGATGACGGGTCGCCGGATGGGACCGGTGAGCTGGCGGATGCGCTCGCGGCGACCGACGGGAACGTGTTCGTCCTGCATCGCACGGCGAAGGAGGGGCTCGGCGCCGCGTACCGGGAGGGGATCCGCTGGGCGCTCGATGCCGGGTACGACGCCGTGGTCGAGATGGACGCGGATGGTTCGCACCAGCCCGAGCAGCTGCCGCGGCTGCTGGACGCGGTCCGCGGTCACGATGCGGCAGACCCGACGGCCGGCGCGGATCTGGTCCTGGGCTCCCGATGGGTGCCGGGCGGCAGCGTGGTCAACTGGCCGGCGTCGCGGCGACTGATCTCGCGTGGCGGGAGCACCTACTCGCGGCTGATGCTCGGCGTGCCGATCCGGGACATCACCGGAGGGTACCGGGTGTTCACCGCCGAGGCGCTGCGCCGGATCCGGTTCGAGCAGACCGAGAGCCAGGGGTACTGCTTCCAGATCGACATGGCCCGCCGTGCCTATGAGGCCGGTCTTGCGGTCGCGGAGGTGCCGATCACGTTCGTCGAGCGCGAGCGCGGCTCCTCCAAGATGAGCAGCGGAATCGTCGTGGAGGCGATGGCCCGGGTGACCCTGTGGGGCATCACCGGGCTGCCGCACCGGTTCCGCCACCGCGAACCCGTCCAGGTGGTGAGCGAGCCGGCACAGGGGGCGTAGGTTGACGTCATGAGCGAAGACCCCCTGGCGCGCTTCGGCGCCGTGCCCCAGTTCACCCTGACCAGCGACGACGTCGCCGACGACCGTCCGCTCTCCCGCGAGCAGTGGGGAGCCGGCGGCGGTGGCGGCGACATCTCGCCCCAGCTGTCGTGGAGCGGCTTCCCGGCTGAGACGAAGAGCTTCGCCGTGACCATCCACGACCCCGACGCCCCGACCGGTTCCGGCTTCTGGCACTGGGCCGTCTACAACATCCCGGCGTCGGTCACCTCGCTGCCCGCGAACGCCGGTGCCGAGGGAGGCGCGAACCTCCCGCAGGGCGCCGCGATGCTGTCGAACGAGCTCGGCTCGAAGAGCTTCACCGGAGCCGGCCCTCCTCCCGGGACGGGCACGCACCACTACCACATCGTCGTGCACGCCCTCGATGTGGACCACCTCGACCTCGACCCGGCGTCGACGCCCGCGGTGCTCGGCTTCAACGCGCACTTCCACACGCTCGCCCGTGCCGTGCTCACACCGGTGGCGACGGCCGGCGACATCTGATCGGACGACGGGCGGGGCGACGCGCCAGGTGGCACGCGCCGCTCGGCGCCGCACGGATCAGTGCTTCGCGCCGGTGAGCGCCAGCACGCCTCCCAGGCCGATCATGAGCGCCCCGCCCGTCGCGCCGAGCCGCTCCACCCGCTTCGGCGAGCGTCCGAACCACTCGCGCGCCGTCCCGGCGACGAGCGCCCAGACGCTGTCGGAGATCAGCGCGAGGGCGAGGAACACCAGCCCGAGCTCCAGGAGCTGCAGCGGGATCGACCCGGCGTGGTAGTCGACGAACTGGGGGAGCACGGCCACGAAGAACACGAGCGACTTCGGGTTCGTCAGACCGACGATGAAGCCCTCGCCGAGGATCCGCCAGGGTGAGCGATACAGCACCGCCTCGTGCGTCACCGCGGTGTGCCTGCGGTGCCGGATGGCCTGGATCCCGAGGTAGACGAGGTAGGCGGCGCCGGCGAACTTGATGATCGTGAACAGGACGAGCGACTGCGCGACGACGGCTCCGATCCCGATCGCCACCGCCGCGATGAGCGGGAGCATCCCGATCGCGTTGCCCACGACGCTGAGGAGGCCGCCGAGCCTCCCGAGCGCCAGCGACCGGCCGATCACGAAGAGCACGCTCGGGCCGGGCACGACGATGAGGGCCAGCGACGCGAGCGCGAAGGCGAGCAGCGACTCGGCGGGGACCATGTCGGCAGCGTAGGGGAGGTAGGTTCGATACGTGAAGCTCCACGACGTCCGTGTCCATAGAAGCGACGAGAACCTCGCCCGGGAGGACCAGCTCGCGTGGTCGATCGCCCGGGTCGCGGCCGATCCCGTGGAGGTGGACTCCGACGTCGTCGACATGGTGGTCAACCGGGTGATCGACAATGCCGCCGTGGCCGCCGCCTCCCTCACCCGCCGGCCCGTCGTGTCGGCCCGCTCGCAGGCGCTGGCGCACCCGCTGCCGGTCCGCGAGCTGGAGGAGCTCACCGCGAGCACCGATCATCCGCAGGACGGCTCGACCGTCTTCGGCGAGCGCCCCGAGGTGCGCGTCTCGCCGGAGTGGGCGGCCTGGGCGAACGGCGTGGCGGTGCGCGAGCTCGACTTCCACGACACCTTCCTGGCGGCCGAGTACTCGCACCCGGGTGACAACATCCCGCCGGTCACCGCTGTCGCCCAGCACGCCGCGCGAGCCTTCGGGCTGACCGGTCGCGACCTGATCCGCGGCATCGCCACCGGCTACGAGATCCAGATCGACCTGGCGCGCGCGATCAGCCTCCACAAGCACAAGATCGACCACGTCGCCCATCTGGGACCGTCGGCCGCGGCGGGCATCGGGACGCTGCTGCACCTCCCGCCCGAGGTGATCTTCCAGGCGATCGGGCAGGCCCTCCACACGACCACCGCCACCCGCCAGTCGCGCAAGGGTGAGATCTCGAGCTGGAAGGCGCACGCCCCGGCCTTCGCCGGCAAGATGGCCGTGGAGGCGATCGACCGGGCGATGCGCGGCGAGACCAGCCCGACCCCGATCTACGAGGGCGAGGACGGCGTCATCGCCTGGCTGCTCGATGGTCCGGAGGCGTCGTACCGGGTCCCGCTGCCGGAGCCGGGGGAGCCGAAGCGCGCCATCCTCGACTCGTACACCAAGGAGCACTCGGCCGAGTATCAGGCGCAGGCGTGGATCGACCTCGCCCGCAAGCTGCACCGCGAGCACCCGGAGGCGGCCGACCCGTCGCGCGTGGAGAGCATCGTCATCCACACCTCGCACCACACCCACTACGTGATCGGCTCGGGGGCGAACGACCCGCAGAAATACGATCCGACCGCCTCGCGCGAGACCCTCGACCACAGCATCCCGTACATCTTCACCGTCGCCCTGCAGGACGGCGGCTGGCACCACGTCGAGTCGTACCTGCCGTCGCGCGCGGGCCGCCCCGACACGGTGGCGCTCTGGCGCAAGGTCACGACGACCGAGGACGCCGAGTGGACGCGTCGCTACCACTCGACCGATCCCGCGGAGCAGGCGTTCGGCGGCCGCGTGGTGATCACGCTCACCGACGGCCGCGTCATCGCCGACGAGATCGCCGTGGCGGACGCCCACCCGCTCGGTGCCCGGCCGTTCGCGCGCGCCGACTACGTCGCGAAGTTCCGGACCCTCGCCGCCGACGCGCTCGAGGAGGCGGAGATCGAGCGGTTCCTCGCGGTCGCCGAGCGCCTCCCGGAGCTCACCGCCGCCGAGCTCGGCGGCCTCACCATCACCGCGCGCCCGGGGCTGCTCGCCGGCTCGCCCGCGCCGAAGGGACTGTTCTGATGCTGTACTCCTCCCTCCCCGCCCACGAGAAGCGCGCAGCGTTCCGTGCCCGGCTGGCCTCCGGCGAGCTCGTGCGGATGCCCGGCGCGTTCAACCCGCTGAGCGCCCGGCTGATCGAGCGCAAGGGCTTCGAGGGCGTCTACATCTCGGGCGCCGTGCTCTCGGCCGACCTCGGGCTGCCGGACATCGGCCTCACCACGCAGACCGAGGTCGCGGGCCGCTCGGCCCAGATCGCGCGCATGACGGACCTCCCCGCGCTCGTCGACGCCGACACCGGCTTCGGCGAGCCCATGAACGTCGCCCGCACCGTGCAAGCGCTGGAAGACGCCGGCGTGGCCGGCCTCCACATCGAGGACCAGGTCAACCCCAAGCGGTGCGGCCACCTCGACGGCAAGCAGGTCGTCGACGAGGAAACCGCGCTCAAGCGCATCCGGTCGGCCGCCGACGCCCGCCGCGACGCGAATCTCCTCATCATGGCGCGCACCGACATCCGCGCGGTCGAGGGCCTGGAGGCGGCGATCGACCGGGCGAAGGCCCTCGTCGACGCGGGCGCCGACGCGATCTTCCCGGAGGCGATGGCCGACCTCGCCGAGTTCGAGGCCGTGCGCCAGGCGGTCGACGTGCCGATCCTCGCCAACATGACCGAGTTCGGGAAGAGCGACCTCTTCACCGTCGACCAGCTGCGCGACGTCGGGGTGAACATCGTCATCTGGCCGGTGTCGCTCCTCCGCTTGGCCATGGGCGCCGCCGAGCGCGGGCTCGACCAGCTCGTCTCGGGTGGAACGCTCGAGCCGATGCTCGGCGACATGCAGCATCGCGCCGACCTCTACGACCTGATTGACTACGAGGGGTACACCGCGTTCGACACGTCGGTGTACAACTTCGAGGTCCGGCGCTAGTCCGCCGGGCCCCTCCCATCACGAGCCAGCAGCGAAGGAGCGCCGAGCCATGACCGACCCCGAGATCCACAGGGGCCTCGCCGGGGTGGTCGTCGACACGACCACCATCTCGTCCGTGAACCCCGAGACCAACTCGCTGCTGTACCGCGGGTACCCCGTGCAGGAGCTCGCGAAGAACTGCTCCTTCGAGGAGGTCGCCTACCTCCTCTGGCACGGCGAGCTGCCCTCGACGGACGAGCTCATCGCGTTCGAGGCGCAGGAGCGCTCGCTCCGCGTCCTCGATGAGCGGACCCGCCGCGCCATCGACGACGTCCCGGCGTCCGCCCACCCGATGGACGCCCTCCGCACCGCGGTGAGCGAGCTCGGCGCCCTGGACGAGACCCTCCAGCAGCCCGGCGCGATCCTCGACCCGGAGCTGAACCAGACCCGGGCCGTCCACCTGCTGGCGCAGCTGCCGACGATCGTCGCCTACGTCCAGCGCCGCGGTCGCGGCCTCGAGGCCGTCGAACCGCGCGACGACCTCGACTACGCGCGCAACTTCCTCTACATGACCTTCGGCGAGGTGCCGGACGACGTGGTCGTCGACGCCTTCCGGGTGTCGCTCGTGCTCTACGCGGAGCACTCGTTCAACGCCTCCACCTTCACGGCCCGCGTCATCGCCTCGACGCTCTCCGACGTCTACTCGGCGGTCACCGGGGCGATCGGCGCGCTGAAGGGTCCGCTGCACGGCGGCGCCAACGAGGCGGTCATGCACGCCTTCGACGAGATCGGCTCCGCCGACCGTGCGGAGCCGTGGCTCGACGAGGCCCTCGCCGCGAAGCGGAAGATCATGGGCTTCGGCCACCGGGTCTACAAGCACGGCGACTCGCGGGTCCCGACCATGCGCGCCTCCCTGGTCGACCTCGTCGAGCACTACGACCGTCAGGAGCTCCTCGACCTCTACGAGGCCCTCGAGAACGCGATGGCCGAGCGCAAGAACATCAAGCCCAACCTCGACTACCCGTCGGGCCCGGCCTACAGCCTCATGGGGTTCGACACCGAGACGTTCACGCCCCTCTTCGCGGCCGCTCGCGTGACCGGCTGGACGGCCCACGTGTTCGAGCAGTACGCCGCGAACTCGCTGATCCGGCCGCTCTCGCAGTACACCGGGCCCGCGGAGCGCCACCTGGCGCGCTGAGCCCCCACACCGAGAAGCGCCCGGAGCCGACGGCCCCGGGCGCTTCCGTGTCATAGACACTGTCGACGCGGTCAGCGCCAGAGGAGCAGCGCCTCGCCCTGGCCGCCGCCGCCGCAGAGAGCGACGGCCGCGCGGCCGGAACCGCGCCGCGCGAGCTCGTGAGCCGCATGCCCCGCGAGCCGAGCACCCGAGGCGCCGATAGGGTGGCCGAGCGCGATCGCGCCCCCGTGCAGGTTGACCTTCTCGTCGCTGAGGCCGAGGTCGGCCATCGACTGCAGGGCAACGGCCGCGAACGCCTCGTTGATCTCGACGAAGTCGAGGTCGCCGACCGTCCAGTCGGTGCGGGCGAGCGCCGCGGTGATCGCGTTCGAGGGCTGCGAGTGGAGGGAGTTGTCGGGCCCCGCGACTTGGCCGGGAGCCCCGACGAACGCCAGCCAGTCGAGCCCGAGCCGCTCGGCGTTCTCGCGGCTGGTGAGCACGAGCGCGGCGGCGCCGTCGCTCAGCGGCGACGAGTTGCCCGCGGTGAGCGTGCCTCCCTCGGCGAAGCTCGGTCGGAGGGTCGCCAGGGACTCCGGCGTCGAGTTCGGCCGGACGCCCTCGTCGGCGTTGACCACGACCGGGTCGCCCTTGCGCTGCGGGATCGTCACCGGTGCGATCTCGTCCGCGAAGACCCCGGAGGCGGTGGCCGCGCCGGCGCGCTGGTGCGAGCCCGCCGCGAACGCATCCTGCGCCTCCCGAGTGAGGCCGAGCTTCTCGGTGTACTGCTCCGTGGAGGCGCCCATCGAGATCCCGTCGAAGGCGTCGGTGAGCCCGTCGTGAGCGGCCGAGTCGAGCGCCTGGATCGAGCCGTACGACCAGCCGAGGCGCGAGCCCGGGAGGACGTGCGGTGCGTTCGTCATCGACTCCTGGCCCCCGGCCACGACGACCGTCGCCTCGTTGGAGCGGATCAGGCGGGCGGCGTCGGTGACCGCCGCGAGGCCGGAGAGGCACACCTTGTTGATCGTTGTCGCAGGCACGTTCCACCCGATGCCGGCGGCGATGGCGGTCTGCCGCGCCGGGTTCTGGCCGGCCCCGGCCTGCAGCACCTGGCCGAAGATGACGGCGTCGACGTCGGCGGCGCTCACCCCCGACTGCTCGATTGCGCGCTTGAGTGCAACAGTGCCCAGCTGCACCGCGGTCAGCGATGCGAGCGAGCCCTTGATCTTGCCGAACGGGGTGCGGGCGGCCGAGAGGATGACGACCTCGGTGGTCGGAGACATGGCGACACTCCTTTATGTCAGGGGTGCCTCCATTGTGTCACCGGCCTACGGGGTGAGGCGGGTGGGGCCGCGGAAGAGGTAGGTCGTCTCGCGCAGGTTCGACAGGTGCAGCATGAGCATGAGCACGCGCGCGAGCCCCATGCCGAAGCCGCCGTGCGGCGGGATGCCGTACCGGAACGTGGCGAGCACGTCCTCCAGCTCCTCCACCGACAGGCCCTTCTCGACGGCCTGCTTCTCGAGGATGTCGACGCGGTGCTCGCGCTGCGCGCCCGTGGAGATCTCGACGCCGTTGAAGATGAGGTCGTAGCTCTTGGTGAGCGACGGGTTCTCCTCGTAGCGCATGTGGTAGTACGGGCGGATGCTCGCCGCGTAGTCGGTGAGGAACACGAACTCGTGCCCGTACTGCTCCTTCACGTACGCGGAGATCCGGCGCTCGCCCTCCGGGTCCATGTCGTCGTCCTCGCGCGGGACCTCGTAGCCGCCCTCGGCCACGATGCGCTTCGCCTCGGCGAGCGGGATGCGCGGGAACGGCGTCGACGGGACGGTGACCTCGACGCCGAACAGCGCCTCGATCTCCTCGCCGTGCTTCTCCTTGACGGCGGTGAAGCCGGCGACCAGCAGCTCCTCGTGCACCTTCATGACGTCCTCGTGGCTGTCGATCCAGCTCAGCTCGGTGTCGATGCTGGTGAACTCCGTGGCGTGGCGGCTCGTGAAGCTCGGGTCGGCGCGGAACGCCGGGCCGATCTCGAACACGCGACCGAAACCGGCGGCCTGTGCCATCTGCTTGAAGATCTGCGGGCTCTGCGCGAGGTAGGCGGTGGTGTCGAAGTACGGCAGCTCGAACAGCTCGGCGCGCGACTCGGAGGCGGACGCCATGAGCTTCGGGGTGTGGATCTCGACGAAGCCGTTCTCGACCCAGTACTGGCGGAGGGCGTGCTCGAACGTGGTCTGCACGCGGAAGATGAGGTTGTGCTTCGGCTCGCGGAGGTCGAGGAAGCGCCAGTCCATGCGCTTGTCGATGCCGCTGTCGGCGGCGATCGGCGTCTCGGGGATCGCGGCGGTCTCGACCGTGAGCGATTCGATCCGGATCTCGATGCCGCCGAGCTTCACGCGCTCGTCGTGCTTGAGCTGGCCGGTGACACGCACGAACGAACCCTGAGAGAGTCCGGAGATGGTGGTGGCGGGCTCGTCCGCGACGACGGTGCCGTCCTCCGCGGTGGTGCGGGGGTTCACGAGCTGGACCGCGCCCGACTCGTCGCGCAGCACGACGAACTGCACCTTCTTCTGATCGCGGACGGTCTCGACCCATCCGGCGACACTGACGGGGCCGTCGGTGCGGGCGGCGAGGTCCTTGATCAATACGCGTGAAGTCACGGTCACCTAGCCTACCGCCCGCGATTCGGCCGGGCACCGGGTCCGCGGGCCGCGACGAGGGAGGCGCGCTCAGTGAATTCAAGGGATGCGGCTCCGTAGACTGTGACGGTGGTAGCAAGCCAGGTTCATCTCGTCCGTCACGGCGAGGTGTTCAATCCCGACGGCATCCTGTACGGCAGGCTGCCGGGCTTCGGCCTCTCCAAACTCGGGCACCGGATGGCTCAGGCGGCCGCCGACGAGCTGGCGGCCCGCGGCCGCCCCATCACCTCCCTCCGGGTGTCGCCCCTCCAGCGCACCCGCGAGTCGGCCGCCCCGATCGCCCGGGTCACGGGCCTCGACCCCGTGATCGACGATCGCATCATCGAGCCGACGAACCACTTCGAGGGCACGGTGATGCGGCGCGCGCTGAAGCGCCCCGTCAACTGGCCCTTCGTCGTCAACCCGCTGCGGCCGAGCTGGGGCGAGCCCTACCGCAGCATCGAGAAGCGCATGCTCGCCGCCGTCGAGGAGGCGTTCGACTCGGTCGACGACGGAGACGTCGTCCTCGTCAGCCACCAGCTGCCCATCTGGGTCACGCACCTCTCCGTCGCCGGCGAGCGGCTCTGGCACGACCCGCGCAGCCGGCGCTGCGCACTGTCCAGCATCACGACGTTCGAGCGGGTGGCCGTTCCGGTGGAGGCGCCGGCGTCCGACGCGGCTCCGGCCGCTCCGGCGGGGGCCGTCCCCGCCGCCGAACCCGCCGCCCCGGCGCACCGGCTGATCGAGGTCGGCTACGTCGAACCGGCGAGCTCGCTGCAGGCGGCCGCCACCGATGTGGGGGCCGTGTGATGAGAGCTCGTCCTCGCGGCCGCACGCTCCGGGCGCGGCTCGCCGTCCCGGCGGTCGCCCTCGCGGCGACCGCTGCGCTCCTCCTGTCGGGCTGCTCCTCCAACGACAGCCTCGCCAGCCAGTACCGCTCCGGCAGCGGCCAGAACTACATCGCCGGCGACGGCACCGTCAGCGAGTTCGCGGCCGCGAGCCGCGGGAGCGCCGTGACGTTCTCCGGCACGCTCGCCGACGGAACGCCGGTCTCGTCGAAGGACTACGCGGGCAAAGTGCTCGTCGTCAACTTCTGGTACGCGGGCTGCCCGCCGTGCCGGGTGGAGGCGCCCGAGCTCGAAAAGCTCTATCAGAAGTACGGTCCGCAGGGCGTCGCCTTCCTCGGGGTCAACCTCTACGACACGGCCAGCACGGCGGCCAGCTTCGAGCACGACAAGGGGGTCACCTACCCCTCGGTGCTCGACCGCGACACCGGGTCGGTCCTGCTCGCCTTCAGCAAGACGGTCCCGCCGAAGGCGACGCCGACCACGCTCGTCGTCGACAAGCAGGGCCGTGTCGCCGCGCGCATCCTCGGAGCGCTCCCCGACGCGAGCATCCTCGACTCGCTCATCTCCGACGCCGTGGCCGAGCACTGACGTGGGCGGCGTCGGACAGATCGTGTTCAGCGGCCAGCTCCTCCTGGCCCTGCCCATCGCCCTCCTCGCGGGCCTCGTCTCGTTCGCGTCGCCGTGCGTGCTGCCCCTGGTGCCGGGCTACCTGGCCTACGTCGGCGGCATGAGCGACCCGGGCGCCAAGCGCGATCGTTCGCGCGTGCTGACCGGCGTCGCTCTGTTCGTCCTCGGCTTCGCGGTCGTGTTCATCGCCTACGGTGCGGCCTTCGGTGCGCTCGGCCTCTGGCTGGTGCGCTGGCAGGAGGTCGTCATCCGGGTCCTCGGGGTGCTCGTCATCCTCATGGGCCTCGTCTTCATCGGGCAGTTCTCGTTCCTGCAGCGCACGATCAAGCCCGGCTGGAGGCCCGCGACCGGCCTCATCGGGGCGCCCCTCCTCGGCATCGTGTTCGGCCTCGGCTGGACGCCGTGCATCGGCCCGACCCTCGCCGCGATCAGCGCCCTCAGCGTCGGAAGCGGCTCGCCGTGGCGCGGTGCGCTCCTCGGGCTCTTCTACTGCATCGGCCTCGGCATCCCGTTCCTCCTCGTCGCCCTCGGCTTCGACTGGGTGGCGGGCTCCGTCGCCTTCCTCAAGCGGCACATCCGGGCCATCAACATCATCGGCGGCGTCCTCCTCGTCGTCATCGGCGTCCTCATGGCCACCGGCCTGTGGAGTCAGCTCATGTCGCAGTTCCTGGGGGTGATCCAAGGTTTTGAGCCGGCCCTCTGATCACATCGAGGCGGCGCCTCCCGTCGAGGACGCCGACGTCGTCCAGCCCAAGCTCGGCCCGCTGGGGTGGGTCCGCTGGTTCTGGCGTCAGCTCACGAGCATGCGGACCGCCCTGTTCCTGCTGCTGCTTTTGGCCATCGCCGCGGTCCCGGGCTCGCTGGTGCCGCAGCGCAGCTCCGACCCCAACGGCGTCACCAAGTACTTCACGGACAACCCGTCGCTCGCGCCGATCCTCGACAAGCTGCAGTTCTTCGACGTGTACACGTCGGTGTGGTTCTCGGCGATCTACCTGCTGCTGTTCGCCTCCCTGATCGGCTGCATCATCCCGCGCACGAAGCACCACTTCGAGGCGATGCGGGCGAAGCCGCCGCGCACGCCCGCCCGGCTCACCCGGATGGCGGGGTTCCAGGCCCGGATCCTGCCGGCGGAGCTGAGGGGCCGCGGCCGCGACCCGATCGATGCCGCCCGGGAGGTGCTGCGCGCCTCCCGCTACCGGGTCGCCCTCTACCAGGACGCCCGCTCGGTCTCCGTCTCGGCCGAGCGCGGTTACCTCCGCGAGACCGGGAACCTCGTGTTCCACATCGCGCTGCTGGGGGTCCTGGTGGCGATCGGCGTCGGCGGCGGCTTCGGGTACACCGGCCAGAAGATCGTCGTGGAGGGGCAGAGCTTCGTCAACAGCCTCCCGTCGTACAACTCGTTCAACCCGGGCCGCTTCTTCAGCGACTCGGCGCTCGCGCCGTTCTCGATCACGGTCGACAAGCTCGCGGTGTCGTACGAGACGCGCAACAAGAACGGGCTCGGAACCCCGCTCGACTACACGGCGCACGTGACGACGGTCGGGCCGGGCGACAGCCGCGACAAGACCGTCATCAAGGTGAACGATCCGCTCCCCATCGGCGGGACGAACGTGTACCTCCTCGGCAACGGCTACGCGCCGACGATCACGGTGCGCGACACGAAGGGGCACGTCGTCTTCAGCGACTCCGTCCCGTTCATCCCGCAGGCCGATCCGAACCTCACCTCGCTCGGGTTCGTGAAGGTGCCCGACGGGCTCTCGCGCCAGGTCGGCATGATCGGCTTCTTCTACCCGACGGTCACGAGCAGCTCGGTGGGGCACGGCGCCCTGGCGTCGAAGTTCCCGGATCTGCGCGATCCGGTGCTGAGCCTCAACGTGTACTCCGGCGACCTCGGCGTCGACAGCGGGGTCCCGCAGTCCGTCTACGCGCTCAACACCGATCACCTCAAGCAGCTGGCCGGCCCCGGAACCGACACGAAGGCGCTCGAGCTCCGCCCCGGTCAGACGGTGGCGCTCCCGAGCGGCCTCGGCACGATCACGCTCGAGGGCGTGAAACGCTTCGCGACCCTGGAGGTGCACCACGATCCCGCCCAGGGCTGGGTGCTCGTGTTCGCGGTGCTCATCCTCGGCGGCCTGCTCACATCGCTCTTCGTCCCGCGCCGCCGCATCTGGGTGAAGGCCGTCGAGAACGACGACGGCTCGCTCACCCTCGAGTACGCCGGCCTCGCCCGCGGTGAGGACCCGAACCTCCTCCCCGCCATCCGCGCCGTCGCCGACGAGCACGCGGCCCTCCTAACCCGACCCGAGAAGACTTAGGCTGGTTCCCGTGACCGAAACCCTGGCTCAACTCTCGACCGTGTTCCTCTACGCGGCGATGGGCCTGTACGCCGCGGCGTTCATCGCCTTCGCCCTCGACCTCGCCCGCCGGGGCGCGCGGGCGACGGCGGCCGAGGCGGCCGTGGTCCCCAGCGCCGTCGCGCGCCGGGCCGCCGCAGCGGCGAACAGCTCCGGCGCCCCGACCACCACCCTGACCGTCGAGGGCGGCCCCGGCGGGGAGGCGCCCCCGCCCCCGCCCCCGCCGTCGTCGGCGCTCGGCCGGCTCTCCTCGCGCATCAGCGAACGCGTCGAGGACGACGTCATGAACGGCGGAGGCACGGCCTCCCTGCGCTGGGCGTTCGGCTTCACCATCGTCGGATTCGCTGTGCAGCTGGTGGCCGTGGTCCTCCGCGGCATCGCCGCCGCCCGCGTGCCGTGGGCCAACATGTGGGAGTTCTCGATGACGGGCACCCTCGTCATCATCGGGGTGTTCCTCCTGGCCAACCTCAAGTGGGACATCAAGTACGTGGGCACGTTCGTGCTGGGGCTCGTGCTGGTGCTGCAAGGCATCGCGCTATTGCGGTACTACGTGCCGGTGGTCCCCCTCCAGCCGGCGTTGCAGTCGTACTGGCTGGTCATCCACATCATCGTCGCCGTGCTCGGCACGGCGTTCTTCGCCCTCGGATTCGCGCTCTCCGGGCTGCAACTGCTGCAGTACCGGCGCGAACGGCAGGTCGCCGAGTCGCGTCCTCAGCAGTTCCGGTTCCTGCAGACCCTCCCCGGCTCGGTCGTGCTCGAGAACCTCGCCTACCGGATCAACATCGTCGGCTTCATCGCCTGGACCTTCACCCTGATCGCGGGGGCCATCTGGGCCGAGAAGGCGTGGGGCCGGTACTGGGGGTGGGACACCAAGGAGGTCTGGACCTTCATCATCTGGGTGATCTACGCCGGGTACATCCACGCGCGCGCCACCCGCGGCTGGCGCGGTTCCCGCTCCGCGTGGCTCGCGATCATCGGATTCGCCGCGGTGCTCTTCAACTTCGGCATCGTGAACGTGTTCTTCCACGGGCTGCACGCGTACTCCGGACTCTGATCGCGGTCGCTCTCCGCTGAGACCCCTCGGGCTGACGCTCGGGGGGTCTTTCGCGTATCGGGGGCGTCGTCGCGCCTCGGGGTGTCGCGCCGCGTGCCGCCGCGCCGCGGGCCGCGGCACCTCGGGGTGTCGCGCCTCGGGCCGCCGTGCCGCCTCCCGCTGGCCCATATTCGTGCCGAATGAGCCGCACGCGGTGCCGGCGAGGCCGAGATTCGTGCCGAATGCAGCGCAAGAGTCGCTCCTTCCCCAGATTCGTCACGAATGTGCTTCCCCCGTCGCCCGACCCTCGAGCGCGGTTCCCGCCATTCGTCACGAATGTTGCCGGGGGTGCTCGCGGGAGCTGCATTTGTCACGAATGCGGCGAGCGGCTCCATGGAGGAGCGCGACATTCGTCACGAATGCAGCGCCTCCGGGGGTGAGCATCCGCCGGTCCCAGGGGTGCCCGACGTGCTCACGCGGGGGAACATCCGCGTGATTCCGCGGAAGTCAAGCGCGACACGCCCGGGATGCGGGCCAGATTTGCGACGCTCTGGGGGCCTGCGTAAAGTACTTACTTGTCACCCCAAAGGTGCGGGAGAGCGGAAGAGCTCCCCGGCCTCAAGCGGGACCAAATCCCAAGCCTAGCGGCAAACTGAACTTGAATAAGTTCGCTTGCTGCGCTTAGGATTAACACCCCACTCACTGAGCAGGTCTAACCGGTTCGGATCGTGTGATTCGGTTGTGCCCACTAAGGGCCGACGAGGAACGCGAAACGCCGACTTGACAAACTGACTGAGAGTGGTAAGGTAGAGAAGTTGCCTCGCAGAGCAGCCCGAGAGGGCGAAAGGCGAGAGCGTCCGATCCTTGAGAACTCAACAGCGTGCACAATGTCAAATGCCAAAAACCTCGGCATCGACGTGAAGACTTCGGTCGACAAGTCGATGCAAGAGATTCCTTTGGATTAGATATACGAATGTCAGACATTCGAAACTAGTCAAGACAAACTCGCAGTGAGAAGAGATATTCCTCTCCGATCCTGCACTATGTTTCCAGTCGCTTGCGACTTGGAGCTAAACATTTTACGGAGAGTTTGATCCTGGCTCAGGACGAACGCTGGCGGCGTGCTTAACACATGCAAGTCGAACGATGAACCTGGAGCTTGCTCCGGGGGATTAGTGGCGAACGGGTGAGTAACACGTGAGTAACCTGCCCTTGACTCTGGGATAACCTCCGGAAACGGAAGCTAATACCGGATATGACGTACGGAGGCATCTCCTGTACGTGGAAAGAACTTCGGTCAAGGATGGACTCGCGGCCTATCAGGTAGTTGGTGAGGTAACGGCTCACCAAGCCTACGACGGGTAGCCGGCCTGAGAGGGTGACCGGCCACACTGGGACTGAGACACGGCCCAGACTCCTACGGGAGGCAGCAGTGGGGAATATTGCACAATGGGCGAAAGCCTGATGCAGCAACGCCGCGTGAGGGATGACGGCCTTCGGGTTGTAAACCTCTTTTAGTAGGGAAGAAGCGAAAGTGACGGTACCTGCAGAAAAAGCACCGGCTAACTACGTGCCAGCAGCCGCGGTAATACGTAGGGTGCGAGCGTTGTCCGGAATTATTGGGCGTAAAGAGCTCGTAGGCGGTCTGTCGCGTCTGCTGTGAAAACCCGAGGCTCAACCTCGGGCCTGCAGTGGGTACGGGCAGACTAGAGTGCGGTAGGGGAGAATGGAATTCCTGGTGTAGCGGTGGAATGCGCAGATATCAGGAGGAACACCGATGGCGAAGGCAGTTCTCTGGGCCGTAACTGACGCTGAGGAGCGAAAGCGTGGGGAGCGAACAGGATTAGATACCCTGGTAGTCCACGCCGTAAACGTTGGGCGCTAGATGTGGGGACCATTCCACGGTTTCCGTGTCGCAGCTAACGCATTAAGCGCCCCGCCTGGGGAGTACGGCCGCAAGGCTAAAACTCAAAGGAATTGACGGGGGCCCGCACAAGCGGCGGAGCATGCGGATTAATTCGATGCAACGCGAAGAACCTTACCAAGGCTTGACATACACGAGAACGCCCTAGAAATAGGGAACTCTTTGGACACTCGTGAACAGGTGGTGCATGGTTGTCGTCAGCTCGTGTCGTGAGATGTTGGGTTAAGTCCCGCAACGAGCGCAACCCTCGTTCTATGTTGCCAGCGCGTAATGGCGGGAACTCATAGGAGACTGCCGGGGTCAACTCGGAGGAAGGTGGGGATGACGTCAAATCATCATGCCCCTTATGTCTTGGGCTTCACGCATGCTACAATGGCCGGTACAAAGGGCTGCAATACCGTAAGGTGGAGCGAATCCCAAAAAGCCGGTCTCAGTTCGGATTGAGGTCTGCAACTCGACCTCATGAAGTCGGAGTCGCTAGTAATCGCAGATCAGCAACGCTGCGGTGAATACGTTCCCGGGCCTTGTACACACCGCCCGTCAAGTCATGAAAGTCGGTAACACCCGAAGCCGGTGGCCCAACCCTTGTGGAGGGAGCCGTCGAAGGTGGGATCGGTGATTAGGACTAAGTCGTAACAAGGTAGCCGTACCGGAAGGTGCGGCTGGATCACCTCCTTTCTAAGGAGCATCTGGCACCCTCGGGTGTCCAGGCGCCGGATCTGAGCGAACGTCTCAGCCGGTTAGCTCATGGGTGGAACATTGACATTGGTGCGGAGCCGAACGGCTCGAACTCAGTACGCCTCTTGCAGGAAGGAACGGTTCGGACAAGGAGGGTCCGCACATGCACGCTGTTGGGTCCTGAGGGACCGGACCTCATCCGATCGGATGAGAACCGAATCCTCTGGACCTTTTCTGGTCGGCCATCACTCGGCCGGCGGAGAAGGTACCGCCCGTACTTTGAGAACTACACAGTGGACGCGAGCATCTTAGATTCGAACCTTCGGGTTCGGATCACAAAGATGATCTGATTTATTAGATCATTGGTCAATCTGCGTCAGATTCTGCTTCGGCAGATGAGACGTCGATCGATTCTAAAACTCATGTGATTTCAAGTTTCTAAGAGCAAACGGTGGATGCCTTGGCATCTGGAGCCGAAGAAGGACGTAGTAATCTGCGATAAGCCTCGGGGAGCTGATAAACGAGCTTTGATCCGAGGATTTCCGAATGGGGAAACCCCGCTGGGCCCTTTATGGTGACCCAGTGACTCCCGCCTGAATATATAGGGCGGGTAGAGGGAACGTGGGGAAGTGAAACATCTCAGTACCCACAGGAAGAGAAAGCAAAAGCGATTCCGTTAGTAGTGGCGAGCGAAACCGGAAGAGGCTAAACCGATCATGTGTGATAGCCGGCAGGCGTTGCATGGTCGGGGTTGCGGGACTTTTCAGCAGCTTCTGCCGAACTGCAAGCGTTACAGAGGATCATAGGCGAACGGCATTGAAAGGCCGGTCATAGAGGGTGCCAACCCCGTAGCCGAAATGGTCCAATGGCGCGAAGAGTATCCCAAGTAGCACGGGGCCCGAGAAATCCCGTGTGAATCTGTCAGGACCACCTGATAAGCCTAAATACTCCCAGATGACCGATAGCGGACAAGTACCGTGAGGGAAAGGTGAAAAGTACCCCGGGAGGGGAGTGAAATAGTACCTGAAACCGTTTGCTTACAAACCGTTGGAGCCTCCTTGTAGGGGTGACAGCGTGCCTTTTGAAGAATGAGCCTGCGAGTTAGCGATATGTGGCGAGGTTAACCCGTGAGGGGTAGCCGTAGCGAAAGCGAGTCTGAATAGGGCGATTCAGTCGCATGTCCTAGACCCGAAGCGAAGTGATCTATCCATGGCCAGGCTGAAGCGACGGTAAGACGTCGTGGAGGGCCGAACCCACTTAGGTTGAAAACTGAGGGGATGAGCTGTGGATAGGGGTGAAAGGCCAATCAAACTTCGTGATAGCTGGTTCTCTCCGAAATGCATTTAGGTGCAGCGTTGCGTGTTTCTTGCCGGAGGTAGAGCTACTGGATGGCCGATGGGCCCCAAAAGGTTACTGACGTCAGCCAAACTCCGAATGCCGGTAAGTGAGAGCGCAGCAGTGAGACGGTGGGGGATAAGCTTCATCGTCGAGAGGGAAACAACCCAGACCACCAACTAAGGTCCCTAAGCGCGTGCTAAGTGGGAAAGGATGTGGAGTTGCACAGACAACCAGGAGGTTGGCTTAGAAGCAGCCACCCTTGAAAGAGTGCGTAATAGCTCACTGGTCAAGTGATTCCGCGCCGACAATGTAACGGGGCTCAAGCACGCCACCGAAGTTGTGGCATTGACATTATTGGTAGGCCTTCGTGGTCCAGCCGTGTTGATGGGTAGGAGAGCGTCGTGTGGCGAGTGAAGCGGCGGTGTAAACCAGCCGTGGACGCTACACGAGTGAGAATGCAGGCATGAGTAGCGAAAGACGGGTGAGAAACCCGTCCTCCGAAAGACCAAGGGTTCCAGGGCCAGGCTAATCCGCCCTGGGTAAGTCGGGACCTAAGGCGAGGCCGACAGGCGTAGTCGATGGACAACGGGTTGATATTCCCGTACCGGCGAAGAACCGCCCAAGCTAATCCAGTGGTGCTAAGAGTCCTAATCCTGGACACGGATCCCTTCGGGGTGAAGGTCCGGGCCTAACGCTCGACCCCATGCTGGTGCGGCTAGCGTATTAACAGGTGTGACGCAGGAAGGTAGCTGTACCGGGCGATGGTTGTCCCGGGGTAAGGATGTAGGGCGAGAGATAGGCAAATCCGTCTCTCACACAGCCTGAGATCTTATGCATAGCCGTCAAGGCGAATTCAGTGATCCTATGCTGCCAAGAAAAGCATCGACGCGAGGTTCCAGCCGCCCGTACCCCAAACCGACTCAGGTGGTCAGGTAGAGAATACCAAGGAGATCGAGAGAATCGTGGTTAAGGAACTCGGCAAAATGCCCCCGTAACTTCGGGAGAAGGGGGGCCTGAGGCGTGAAGGGATTTACTCCTGGAGCGTTTGAAGGCCGCAGAGACCAGTGGGAAGCGACTGTTTACTAAAAACACAGGTCCGTGCCAAGTCGCAAGACGATGTATACGGACTGACGCCTGCCCGGTGCTGGAAGGTTAAGAGGAAGGGTTAGCTTCGGCGAAGCTCAGAATTTAAGCCCCAGTAAACGGCGGTGGTAACTATAACCATCCTAAGGTAGCGAAATTCCTTGTCGGGTAAGTTCCGACCTGCACGAATGGCGTAACGACTTCCCAGCTGTCTCAACCGCGAACTCGGCGAAATTGCACTACGAGTAAAGATGCTCGTTACGCGCAGCAGGACGGAAAGACCCCGTGACCTTTACTACAGCTTGGTATTGGTGTTCGGTGTGGCTTGTGTAGGATAGGTGGGAGACTTTGAAGCCGGCACGCCAGTGTCGGTGGAGTCATTGTTGAAATACCACTCTGGTCACTCTGGATATCTAACTTAGAACCGTAATCCGGTTCAGGGACAGTGCCTGGTGGGTAGTTTAACTGGGGCGGTTGCCTCCCAAAAAGTAACGGAGGCGCCCAAAGGTTCCCTCAACCTGGTTGGCAATCAGGTGTCGAGTGTAAGTGCACAAGGGAGCTTGACTGTGAGACTGACAAGTCGAGCAGGGACGAAAGTCGGGACTAGTGATCCGGCAGTGGCTTGTGGAAGCGCTGTCGCTCAACGGATAAAAGGTACCTCGGGGATAACAGGCTGATCTTGCCCAAGAGTCCATATCGACGGCATGGTTTGGCACCTCGATGTCGGCTCGTCGCATCCTGGGGCTGGAGTAGGTCCCAAGGGTTGGGCTGTTCGCCCATTAAAGCGGTACGCGAGCTGGGTTTAGAACGTCGTGAGACAGTTCGGTCCCTATCCGCTGCGCGCGTAGGAAATTTGAGAGGATCTGACCCTAGTACGAGAGGACCGGGTTGGACGAACCTCTGGTGTGCCAGTTGTTCCGCCAGGAGCACCGCTGGTTAGCTACGTTCGGGATGGATAACCGCTGAAAGCATCTAAGCGGGAAGCCGGCCTCAAGATGAGATTTCCATGCCTTCGGGCGAGAGGCTCCCAGCTAGACTACTGGGTTGATAGGCCGGATGTGGAAGTGGGGACTAAAGACCCATGGAGCTGACCGGTACTAATAAGCCGATAACTTGATAATCACCACTCTCATAAACGTTGCAAGGCAGCTATGAGGGGCCCAAGATTGTTCGCGTCCACTATGTGGTTCTCGATGTACGGTCGAGAACTGATTCAAGCGAAGCTTGATCGTTCACTTTGATACATCAATAGTGTTTCGGCGGCCATAGCGAGAGGGAAACGCCCGGTCACATTCCGAACCCGGAAGCTAAGACTCTCTGCGCCGATGGTACTGCAGGGGGGACCCTGTGGGAGAGTAGGACACCGCCGGACTTCTTTGTGAGATGGCCACCCAGTGATGGGTGGCCATTTCGCGTTAACGGGCCGATTCGCGGCCGCGCGGGCGCAAGAGGAACATTGAGTCGGGAGAAGTACCCGGCACCGAGGGAGAAGCCGTGAGCGACAGACCAGAAGACGATGAGCGGGCGCAGCGGCGCGCACCGCGTTCGACGGACGGCCGGAGCGGCGACGGTGGTGCGCCGCGCCAGGCCCGCGGCGGATCCCCGTCTCGAGGGCAGTACGGTAAGCCGGCGCGTGCCTCCCAGGACGGTGACCGCGGGCGTGGAACGCCTCGAGGAGACGGGCAAGGGCAGCGCCGCTATGGAGACGCCGGCTCGGGAGGGGGCGGCACGCGCCGCTACGGTAAGCCTGACGGGGATGCGAGCCAGGGCGAGCGCCGGTACGGAAAGCCCGCCGGTGCGGGCGGCCAGGGCGAGCGTCGGTACGGCAAGCCGGCCGGTGCGGGCGGGCAGGGCGAGCGCCGGTATGGCAAGCCTGCTGGCGCTGGAGGCCAGGGCGAGCGCCGGTACGGCAAGCCGGAGGGCGGCAGCGGTCAGGGCGAGCGCCGGTACGGAAAGCCTGCTGGCGCTGGAGGCCAGGGCGAGCGTCGGTATGGCAAGCCGGAGGGCGGCAGCGGTCAGGGCGAGCGCCGGTACGGTAAGCCCGCCGGTGCTGGAGGCCAGGGCGAGCGCCGGTACGGCAAGCCTGAGCGAGGCAACGGTCAGGGCGACCGCGGGTTCGGTCGGCCGGGCGCAGGCGGTGAGCGTTCCTCCGGCTACCGCGGCGGCGTCGGAGGCGCCTCCCGGTCTCGCGACGGACAGACGGGCCGCCCCTACCGCGACGGTGATCGCTCGCGAGACGATCGCGCTCCGCGCGGTGACCGTTCCGGTGCGCCGCAGCACGGCCGAGTCGCCGGGCGGTACAGCGGTGACGACCGTCGTCCCCGCGACGAGAAACTGTGGACGCGCGACGGTCGACCGGCCCGAGGCGACCGCGATGCCTACGAGCGGGAGGACGCGCGCACGGCCGAGGCCCGGGCGCTGCAGTCGGTTCGTCCGCGGCACGACGACCCCGAGATCCCCGAGAACGTCCAGGCGAGAGACCTCGACAAGGAGGCGCGCGTCGAGCTCAAGAGCCTGAGCAAGGACAACGCGGACTGGGTCGCACGGCACCTCGTCATGGCGTCCCGGCTGATCGAGGAGGATCCGTCGCTCGCGCACCGGCACGCTCTGTCCGCCGCGCGTCGCGCCGGACGGATCGCCGTCGTCCGCGAGACGCTCGCCATCACCGCCTATGCCACCGAGGACTACGCACTGGCGCTCCGCGAGCTGCGCACCTATCGTCGGATCTCTGGGTCGAACGATCAGCTTCCGCTGATGGTCGACAGTGAGCGGGGCGTGGGTCGCCCCGACCGCGCGCTGGAACTCGGCCGTTCGGTGGAGCGCACGACTCTTCCGAACGATGTCCAGGTCTCGCTGGCGATCGCCATGTCGGGCGCACGGCTCGACCTCGGGCAGACCGAGGCGGCGCTGGCCGAGCTCGAGATCCCGCAACTCGATCCCGACCGCGCCTTCAGCTGGAGCCCCGACCTGTTTCACGCGTACGCCGAGGTCCTGGAGGAGCTCGGCCGCGGCGAGCAGGCGCGGTCCTGGCGGGAACGCGCAGCTCGCGCCGAGGAGGCGCTGGGCGAGAGCTACGCCTCCGAGGAGCACGAGACGATCGACATCGTCGAGGAGGAGCTGGAGCTTCCCGAGATGACGGATGTCGACGAGATGACGGATGTCGACGACACGACCGAGCGGGAGGAGGCCGCAGGCGATGGCGCTGTTCCGACGCAGCCGTGAGGCCGGCGCCTCCACCCCGCTCGATGGCGTGGACGTCGTCCTGGCCGACCTCGACGGCGTCGTCTACAAGGGGCAGGCAGCCATCCCGCACGCGGTCGAGAGTCTGAACCGAGCCGCTGAAACCCGGCGAGTCGGTTACATCACGAACAACGCCTCCCGGACCGACGCGTCGGTGGCCGAGCACCTGGGCGAGCTGGGGCTCACCGCTGCCCCCTCCGATGTCGTGACGTCGCCCCAGGCGGCCGTCCGCCTTCTGGCCGAGCATGTGCCGGCCGGCGCCTCCATCCTGGTGGTCGGTGGCGACGGACTCGTCGACGAGGTGCAGAAGGCCGGCTTCACGGTGACGCGATCGGCGGAGGACGAACCCGCCGCGGTGATCCAGGGCTTCTCTCCGGAGATCGGCTGGGCGCAGCTGGCGGAGGCGTCGTTCGCCCTCCAGGGACGGTCGGACACCGAGCGCCCGTGGATCGCGACGAACACCGACTGGACCATTCCGGTCGCGCGGGGCATCGCTCCCGGGAACGGCACCCTCGTCTCCGCGGTTCACACGGCTGTCGGCCGGCTGCCGCTGGTCGCGGGCAAACCCGAGGTCGCGATCTTCGAGGAGGCGGTCGCCCGGTTCGGTGCGAAGAAGCCGCTTTTCATCGGCGACCGGCTCGACACAGACATCGTCGGGGCCAACCGGGCGGGCATCGAGTCCGTTCTCGTGCTGACCGGGGTGGACGGGGCGAAGCAGCTGATCGCCGCGGACGCGAATTCGCGCCCGACCTACATCCTGCGCGACTTGCGCGGGCTCGAGGAGCCGTATCCGGAGTCGAGAGTGGCGCGGAACGGTGCCGTCACGGTCGGCGACGCGACCGTGACCATCGATGGCGACGACGTGAAGATCGTGTCCGAGGGCGGCGACGAACTGGACCTGTTGCGGGCGGCTTGCGCCGCGATCTGGAACTCCGGGCGTCCGATCTACGGTCTGCAGGTGCCGGAGCGGCTCTACAGCTGACCTCGCCGTGGCCGCGATCGACCGGCGGCTAAAGTGCGACCGAGGCTTCCAGGAGGTGGAAGCAGCGCCGCAGCCGGTCCCTCCACCAGGCAGTGCGCTCCTCGTCGGCGGCCAGCGCCTCCAATCGAGCCTCGACCACCCGCGGACGAACCACGGGGATGCTGCCCCCCTCGGGGATGAGCGGCGCGTCCGTGACGTCGCTCACGAACATGGCGGCGGTGCCGAGCCCGCAGTCGTACTCGAGCTCGGGGAGCGCGGCCGCGAGGTGCGCACCCATCGCTATCCCGACAGACGTGTCGATCGCGCTCGAGACCACGACGGGGAGGCCCGCCTCCTCGACGATCGCGAGCGCGGCGTGGATGCCGCCGAGCGGCTGGGCCTTCACGATCAGAAGGTCGGCTGCGCCGGCGCGGGCGACGGCGAGCGGGTCGGCCGCCTTACGAACGCTCTCGTCGGCCGCTATCGGTATGCCCATATAGGAGGTGCGGCGGCGGATCTCGACGAGCTCGTCGACCGTGGCGCACGGCTGCTCGACGTACTCGAGGTCGAAGGGGGCCAGTGCGTGCACCGCGTGCTCGGCCTCGTCGACGTTCCACAGGCCGTTGGCGTCGACCCGGACACGGCCCTCCGGCCCGAGCGCCTCTCTGACGGCGCGCACGCGGACGACATCGTCAGCGAGGGTCTGGCCCGGTTCCGCCACCTTGACCTTCGCCGTGCGCGTGCCGGGATAACGCCGCAGAATCGCGGCCACCTCGGCAGCCGGGACGGCCGGAACCGTCGCATTCACGGGGATGCGCCCACGGAGGGGCTGCGGCGACGGACGCCACCCGAAGTCGATGGCCGCTCGCAACCACGACACCGCTTCATGATCGTCGTACTCGACGAAGGGCGAGAACTCGGTCCAGCCCTGCGGCCCCTCGAAGAGCATCGCCTCCCGGACTCGGATGCCCCGGAAGCGCGTGGTCATGGGCAGCGCGACGACGCGCGCGCTTGTCAACACTTCAGCCAGCTCGGGCAGCATTTCACAAGTGTGGCACGCACCCTCTCGACCGGGCGCTGGAACGTAGGCTGGGTCCATGGCAGCAGCGGTCTCCGAGCTCTTCGATCCCGGTGCGTGGCGCGAGGTGGAGGGCTTCACGTCTCTCACCGACATCACGTATCACCACGACAACGCCGGGCGCGTCGCGCGAGTGGCGTTCAACCGTCCCGAGGTCCGCAACGCCTTCCGGCCCCACACCGTGGACGAGCTCTACTCCGCCTTGGAACACGCGCGGACCGATCCGCGGATCGGCGTCGTGCTGCTGACGGGCAACGGCCCGAGCCCCAAGGACGGCGGGTGGGCCTTCTGCTCCGGTGGCGACCAGCGCATCCGCGGCCGTGACGGCTACCGGTACGCCGAGGGCGAGACCGCCTCGACGATCGACGCCGCCCGCAGCGGGCGTCTGCACATCCTCGAGGTGCAGCGGCTCATCCGGTTCATGCCCAAGGTCGTCATCGCCGTCGTGCCCGGCTGGGCTGCGGGCGGCGGCCATTCGCTCCACGTCGTGTGCGACCTCACGATCGCCAGCGCCGAGCACGGGCGGTTCAAGCAGACCGACGCAGACGTGGGATCGTTCGACGCGGGCTACGGGAGCGCCTACTTCGCACGCCAGGTCGGCCAGAAGTTCGCGCGCGAGGTGTTCTTCCTCGCTCAGGAGTACTCGGCGCAGCGCGCGTACGAGATGGGCGCTGTCAACGCGGTCGTCCCGCACGAGCAGCTCGAGAGCACGGCGCTCGCGTGGGCGAATGAGATCCTGACGAAGTCGCCGACCGCGATCCGGATGCTGAAGTTCGCCTTCAACGCGGTCGACGACGGGCTCGTCGGCCAGCAGGTGTTCGCCGGCGAGGCCACCCGGCTCGCCTACGGCACCGACGAGGCCGTGGAGGGGCGCGACGCCTTCCTCGAGAAGCGCGAGCCGGACTGGTCCCCGTTCCCGTGGCAGTACTGATGCGCTCGCTTTCCCTCGGGGCGGCGGGAGCGCGGAACGGGAGGGCGGCGCCGTGAGCCGGCGCATCGTCGTGCTGGACTCGTCCGATGGCCCGGCAGTGCTGGCCGCCCTGCGTGCGGCGCTGACCGAGGGCGGCCCGGCGGTCATCCCGCGGGCTTTCGCGGCGCCCGGCGCCGGGAGCGGCTGGCCGACCGAGAACGACCAGGTGCCGCAGAACGTCGCGCTGATCGTCGAGACGTCCGGGTCGACGGGCGTCCCGAAGCGCGTGGCGCTGTCCGCGGACGCGCTGCTCGCGAGCGCAGCGGCCTCGGCCGGTGCGCTGGGCGGCCAGGGTCAGTGGCTGCTCGCGCTTCCGACGCACTACATCGCCGGAGCGCAGGTGCTCGTCCGGTCGCTGGCGGCCGGGACGGAGCCCGTCTCCTACGGCCCCGGGCACTTCGACGCCGCCGAGTTCGCCCGACGCTGCGACGACCTCACGCACGATCTCCGCTTCGTCTCGCTGGTGCCGGTGCAGCTCGCGCGCCTGGTCGAGGCATCGGAGGCGGGAGACCGCGCGGTGCAGCGGGCGCTGCAGCGATTCGACGGTGTTCTTATCGGCGGCCAGGCGCTGACACCGGACCTGCGTGAGCGCGCCGAAGCGTTGGGTGCGCGCGTCATCGCCACCTACGGCTCGAGCGAGACCGCAGGTGGCTGCGTCTACGACGGCGTCCCGATCGGGACGACCGAGGTCGCGGAGGTCGACGGCATGCTGCGGATCGCCGGTCCCTCCCTCGCCGAGGGCTACCTCGACGACCCCGAGCGCACCGCTGCGGCCTTCGTCGAGGCGGACGGCCTGCGCTGGTACCTGACGGGTGACCTCGGCACGGTCGACGGCGGCCGGGTGACGGTGCTCGGCCGCGCCGACAACGTCATCATCTCGGGAGGCGAGAAGGTCCTGCTCGATGCGGTCGAGAGAAGCGTCCGTGGGATCGACGGGTTCGGCGGGGCGATCGTGGTCGGCATCCCGGACGATGAGTGGGGGACGGTCCCCGTCGTGGTGGTGGAGCGCGCCGGGACGAGGGCCGACCCGGCCCGCCTCGATGAGGGCCTGGACGGTGTCCTGGAAGGCGACCTGGCCACGGTGCGCGGCCGCGTCGCCGCGGAGCTCGGCCGCGCCGCGGCGCCTGCGGCGATCGTCGCGGTGCCGCGGATGCCGCGCCTCAGCAGCGGGAAGCCCGATCGGGTCACGGTTCGAGCCGCCGCCGAGCGGATCGTCAGCGGCGAGCCGAGCCGGTCAGCGGGCGGAGCGGCATAGCCGATGTTGTTACGATTCGCACTGTGATGAGCCAGAACAAACCGCGTACGCAGCGCGTGACTCCCACCCCGTCCCGCGGACCCCGAGGCGGTCGAAGCGGACGCCCCGGTGCTGCTGCCCGCACGGTGAAGCCCGCCACGTTCGGTGACTGGGTGGCCGGAGCGCGACTGCGCACCCTCCCGCTCGCGGTCGCGCCCGTCCTCATCGGCGTGGGTGCGGCGAAGGTCGCCGAAGGCCCGGGTGTCTGGCACCCGATCCGTTCGCTGCTGTGCCTGGCCGTCGCCGTGCTCCTCCAGATCGGCGTCAACTACGCCAACGACTACTCCGACGGGGTGCGCGGCACGGACGCCTACCGGGTCGGTCCCGGCCGTCTCACCGGCTCCGGCAAGGCCGCGCCCCGGCGCGTCCTGAGCGTCGCGCTGACCTTCTTCGCGCTCGCCGCCGTCGCGGGACTCATCCTCGTCATCCTGACCCAGCACTGGTGGGTCCTCATCGTGGGCGCCGCGGCGATCGCGGCCGCCTGGTTCTACACCGGCGGCAAGCGGCCGTACGGCTACTACGGTCTGGGCGAACTCTTCGTCTTCGTCTTCTTCGGGCTCGTCGCCACCGTCGGCACAACCTACATGCTCTCGGGCACGGCCAATCAGGAAGCCTGGCTGGGCGGCGTCATCGCCGGCCTCATCGCGTGCGCCGTGCTCATGGTCAACAACATCCGCGACATCGACCCGGACAAACAGGCCGGGAAGCGGACGCTGGCCGTCCTGCTGGGGCGCGTCGCCTCCCGGGTCGTCTTCTGCATCCTGCTGCTCGTGCCGTTCGCGATCCTCGGAGTCCTGGCGCTCTTCTACCCGTTCGCCTGGTTCGGCATGTTCGCCCTGCTGGCAGCGCTTCCCGCGTGCGTCATCACGATCTTCGCCAAGACGCCTCGCGAGCTCATCACTGCGCTGCAGCTCACGAGCCTGACAGGCCTGCTGGTCGGCATCGCCCTCGGCGCCGCCTACGCGTTCTGAGCCGCGAGCGGCTCAGCTGCCGTCGGTGCGGGAGCCCCCCTCGGGTCGCCGCTCGGCCTGTGTGGCGTCGACGGCGGCGTCCTCCACGTCATCGTCCTCCGTCGTGGCGGGACGCTCGCGATGCCGGACGGCGTACAGGTCGGACGAGACGGCGTTGCGGGGTCGGCTCAGGAAGATGTACGACAGGCACAGCCCGATGAGGGCCGCCGCGATGACCGCCAGCCACCAGATGACGCCCACGAGAAGCAGGACGACGAGGGGGACCGCGAACACCAGGAGCCGCAGCACGGTGTAGGTGATCCAGGAGGGAATCCGCTTCACCCTCCCAGCTTAGAGACCGTCTCTGAGAGTTACGATTGACCCATGGTTCGCCTCTGGATAGCCCTCGGCGTCGCAGCCGTGGTGTTCTACATCTATTCGGTGGCAGACTGCGCCTTCTTCGACCGATCTCGGGTGCGCGGCCTTCCCAAGCCCGTGTGGCTGCTCATCATCATCCTCTTCCCGATCATCGGCGGGATCCTGTGGTTCCTCATCGGCCGCGGCCGCCGCAAGTCGTCGGTGGGACGCCGGGTGACCGCACCCGACGACGACCCGGAGTTCCTCGGCAAGCTCCGCGTCGACCGCGACCAGGAGGAGCGCATCCGGCAGCTCGAGAAGGAGCTAGCGGAACTCGACGAGAACGGACCCGACGACCAGACCGGCCGCCGGGATGGCTGAGGCCCGGCAAGCGGGCGAACTCAGCACCACCGGCAACCCGGCCACCGACTATGCCGTCGCCCTCCTGACCGGGTTCGTGCGCGCGGGCGTGCGCGACATCGTCGTTAGCCCCGGCTCGCGGTCCCAGGCGCTCGCGCTCGCCGCGGCGGAGCTCGAGCGGTCCGGAGCGGTGCGCCTCCACGTCCGCATCGACGAGCGCGTGAGCGGTTTCCTGGCCCTCGGCACCGCGCGGGAGAGCGGAACCCCGGCCGTCGTCATCACCACGAGCGGGACGGCCACCGCGAACCTGCACCCCGCCGTGCTGGAGGCGCACGAGGCGGGTATCCCGCTGATCGTCGTCACGGCCGACCGCCCGGCCGAGCTCCGCGGCATCCGCAGCAACCAGACCACCCGCCAGGAGGGGCTGTACGGCGACGTCGTCCGGCTCGCCGCGGACATCCCCGCGCCGGACGGCTCGGAGGGCGAAGCGGCCGCAGCCGAATCCGCGGCGAACGAGGCCGTCCGCGCCGCGGTCGGAGCCGACACCGCCGACCCGGGCCCCGTGCACCTCAACGTGGGCTTCCGCGAACCGCTCTCCGTCGCCGTGCCCGAGTCGCGCCCGATCGAGCGCGCGGGACGCCCCTCCGTGGCGGGTCCGGACGTGCTCGGCCGTTCGGTGCTCGAGCTCGCGGCCGGCAAGGCGACGGTCGTCGTCGCCGGCGCCGATGCCGGACCCGAGGCCGAGTCCTTCGCGCGCGCTGCCGGATACCCGCTGCTGGCCGAGGTGACCAGCGGCGCCCGCTTCGGGCCGAACCTCGTCGTGGCGTACCGCCGGCTGCTCCACGAGGCCGAGTTCGGCGGTCGGGTCGAGCGGGCCGTCGTCTTCGGGCACCCCACGCTGAGCCGGGAGGTTCCGGGGCTCCTCCAGCGCGACGACGTGGAGGTGGTCGTCGTCGCCCCCGTCGGGCGGCAGGCCTACAACCCGGCGAGGCGCGCATCCGTCGTCGGCGGGGTCGTCGCTCCCGCCGGTGCCGATCCCCGGTCCCGGGAGGCGCGCGCCTGGGTCGGCAGCTGGGTGTTCGCGAGCCGGCGGCTGACCGAGGAGGCGGAACACGAGGCCGCGCCCTCCGTCGCCGCTCCCGACGTCGACAAGGCGCGCTCGTACGAGCCGGCGGACGCACTGGCCTTCGCCAGGGCGGAACTCGCCGCCGTCCGCGCTCCGATCACGCGTCCGCTTCTCGCCGAGGCGCTCTGGCGCTACACCTGGCCGCACGACCGGCTCGTGCTCGGCGCCTCCCGCCTCATCCGCGACGCCGACCGGATCGTGCCGGGCAAACGCATCTCGGTGCACGCGAACCGCGGGCTCGCCGGGATCGACGGAACCATCTCGACAGCGATCGGCATCGCCCTGGTGAGCCAGGCGGAGGCGCGGGCGGCCGGGGCACCGACCGGTGTCACGCGCGTCCTCCTCGGCGATCTGGCTCTGCTGCACGACGTCGGTGCGCTCCTCGCGCCCCCCGGCGAAGCCCCGCCTCAGCTCCAGATCGTCGTCGGGAACGACGGCGGAGGGACGATCTTCGACGGGCTCGAGGTCGCGTCGAGCGCCCCGGCGCCAGCTTTCGATCGCGTGCTGTACACGCCCCACAGCGTGGACTTCGCGTCTCTGGCGCAGGCCTACGGCTGGGAGCATCGCGTGGTGCGGACCAAGGGCGAACTGGATCAGGCGTTGTCGGCCCCGCCTCCCGGGTTGAGCATCGTCGAGGTCCCGCTCGCCCGGTGAGGCCCGTCCCTCCACAATGCGGCCGCCGGTGGCGCGGCGGCGAATTGGAGGTCTCGCACAACCGTCTGGGCGGTTCGTTGCCGGATCATTAGCATGGCCCGGTGCACATGCTCTTCCGGACGATGCTCCACGCGCTGCTCTCACGGTTCGGCCCGCGGCTCGGCCACTGGGATGTGGCGCGGACGCGGTTCCGGGTGCTGCCGACGGACCTCGACATCCTGAAGCACATGAACAACGGCGTGTACCTGTCGATCGCCGACATCGGGCGCTTCGACCTGCTGATGCGCAACGGCGTCTGGGCCATCTTCAAGCAGCGCGGCTGGTATCCGGTGGTCGCGAGCGAGACGATCTCGTTCCGGAAGTCCCTCCAGCTCGGGCAGGCCTTCACCGTCGAGTCCCGCATCCTCGGATTCGACGAGAAGGCCGTCTACGTCGAGCAGCGGTTCGTCGTGCACGGGGAGATCTACACGCAGGCGTTCATCCGCGGCCGGTTCCTCAAGCGCGGCGGCGGTGTCGTGTCCATCGCCGAACTGCTGGAGGCGGTCGGCCCATCGCCGAGCGAGGTGACCGTGCCCGGGTGGCTCGTCGAGTGGGGAGCCGATGCGGCGCTGCCCTCGACCCGCTCCGAGGCGCCGAGCGTCTGGAGCGAGTGAGGGCGGCGTCTGCCGGTCAGGCCGGTCCGAACGCGAACACCCGCTCCGGGTCCCACGCCGCGCGTGCTGCCGCGAGCCGGTCGGAGACCGTCGAGGGCCAGACCCGCTCGAACGCGGCACGGTCGCTGAGGTCGGTGACCCAGTTGACGTTGGTGATCGCCGAGATGCGATCGCGGAGGGCCGCCTCCAGAGCCGCAGCGCGCGCAGGCGCCGCCTCGGCGAACGTCGACGGGTCGGCCGCCAGGGTGCTGAGGGTGTAGCCGCTGTCGCGCCCGCCGACCGCGGTTCCGTCGGCCGTGTCGGTCGCGGTCGCACCGCCGATCTGCCGGAGCTCGACCGCCAGGAACGGGGAACCCGATCCCGGGCCCGCCAGCTCGAGGACCGCATCACCGGCCTCCTGATCGAACGTGTCGAGCATGAAGCCGCGGATCCAGGTGGGCGAACCCTGCTCGGGGTCGTTGTGGATCGTCCCGACGGCGCTCGCCGGCATCTCGGCGACCATGTCGAGGAAGGCCGGCGCCGCCTCCCGCATCGGTGCGAACAGCCGCTCGCCGTCGGCCGCGCCGCGCGGGTAGGCGAAGCGGACGCTGAGCAGCTCGCGGCCGCGGAGGGGCGGGGGCGCGCCCTCGACGTCGGGCACCGTCAGGAAGACCACGGAGGTCGTCGCCTCGTCCGGCAGCTCGGCGCACCAGTCGATCCACGCGCGGAACGCGGGCTCGATCGCTCCCCCTTCGAAGAAGACGCTGCCGCCGTACAGCGTTCGCAGCGGCACGAGCTCGAGCGTCATCTCGGTCACGATCGCGAGGCCGCCCTTGCCGCCGCGAAGCGCCCAGAACAGGTCGGCGTTGGTGGCGGCGTCGGCCGTCGTCAGCTCGCCTTCGGCCGTGACGACCCGGAAGCCGCGGATCCAGTCGGAGGTGAAGCCGTGGCTGCGCGCGAGCGGGCCGAGGCCGCCGCCGAGCGCGTAGCCGACCGCTCCGACACTCGTGGAGGAGCCGGTGATGGGCGCCAGTCCGTGCTCGGCGGCGGCGATGACGACGGGGGCCCAGCGGACACCGGCGCCGATCCGCGCGAGACGCGTCGCGGGGTCGATGCCGAGGTCGTCGAGCCGCTTCGTCGAGACGATCATGCCGCCGGTGACCGGGGACTCGGAGCCGTGCCCCGTGGCCTGCACCCGCACGGGCAGGCGGTGCTCGCGGGCGAAGCGGACCGCCGCCGCGACGTCGGCCTCGGTCGCTGCGCCGACGACGATGTCGGGGGTCGTGCCGGATGGCGGGGTTGAAGCAGGCGACCTCGGCTCCCAGGCTCGCGTCGCCGCGGACGTAGACGATTCCGGAGACGGTCTCGCGCAGGCGCGCGACGGCTCCCCGGTCCAGTTCGATTCCCATGGCTGGAAAGGTAGGGGAGACCGCCGACATGCCGAATCGGTGCCAGCACGGAAAACGAGAATTGCTCGTGAGGTCCTCCCCGGTGCGCTGACAGGGGGGTGACGTACCATTCCTGCATGACCGCCGTCCTCCCGGAATCCGGCCCGCCCGCGGCCGCCGTGGAGACCGTCTACCGACCGGCCGGCCCGGTCGACGTGCCGGCCACCCTGGGTCTTCTCGGGCGAGGGCCATACGACCCGACCACGACGTGGGACCTACGCGGTGTCTGGCGCACCTGGCGCACACCGCTCGGGCCTGCGACCCTCCGGGTCGGCCGTCCCGCAGCCGACGGCGGGATAGCCGCAGCGGCCTGGGGCGCCGGGGCCGAGTGGGCGATCGCCATGGTCCCGCGCCTCCTCGGCCGCGACGACGACTGGACCGACCTCGACGTGTCTGCCCACCGGCTGTTGCGCGACAGTCGACGGCGCAACGCAGGGCTGCGGCTGGCGCGCACCGACCGGATGCTGGAGGCGCTCCTCCCGGCCATCATCGAGCAGCGCGTGACGAGCCTGGAGGCGTACCGGTCCTGGGCGCGCCTCCTGCGCTGGTACGGCGAGCCGGCACCCGGGCCGGCGCCGGCCGCCATGCGGGTCGTCCCCTCCCTCGAGGTGTGGCGCGGGATCCCCTCGTGGGACTGGCATCGCGCGGGAGTCGATCCGCGCCGCGCCCGCGCCATCCAGGCCGTCCTGGCTGTGGCACCCTCCCTCGAGCGCGCGGTCGAGAGGGGCGCCTCGCTGGAGGAGGCCGCCGCAGCGCTGGGGACGATCCCCGGGGTCGGCGTGTGGACGACGGCCGAGACCCTGCAGCGCTCGCACGCGCATCCCGACCTCGTCAGCGTCGGCGACTACCACCTGGCGCACTACGTCGGCGAGGCCCTCATCGGCAAGCGTGTCGACGATGACGGCATGCTCGAACTGCTCGAACCGTGGGCGGGCCATCGGCAGCGCGTGGTGCGGCTGATCCTCGCCAGCGGCTTCCGCTTCGAGCGCCGCGGTCCCCGGGTGACCCTTCAGGATCACCGCTGGCACTGAGGCGCCGCTCGAGGTCGTTCAGCCGGTGGTGCCGTTGCGCTGGGCCAGCTGCTCCGAGCGCAGGTCGCGGTCGAGCTCGTGGCACAGCGTCGCGTAGTGGTCGACCATCGCCGGGTGGTAGTCGCCCCACTCGGGCATCGGCTTGTGGTCGTGCGCGGCGATGAGGCGGTCGAAGTAGTAGTCCCAGCCGACCGCGAGGTCGGCGCCGTCGGCCACCTTGTGCAACCGGTAGCCGAAGGTGACCGTGGTGTGCCCGCTCGCCTCCGTGAGGTGCACGTACATGACCATCGCCTGGCCGGACGGGTCGACGACGACGTGAAGCCGGTGCGGTGCCGTGCACTCGCGCACGGCGACGTCCTGCCAGTCAGCCGCGTCGCCCTCGGCGTTCATCCGGAATTTGACGGCGCCCGTCGAGCCGGTGCCCTTGTACTCTCCGAGCCATTCCGCGAGACGCGGTGAGCGGCTGAAGTAGCTCCACACCTCCTCGATGTGCGCTTTGAAGATCCGGTCGATGACGATGTACACCCCGTCGTCCTTGCGGACCAGGCGACCTGTCGGCTGCGGCTGCATGGTGACCTCCCCAGGTGAGCGGTGTCCCCGATGTGCCCCACCTTAGTCACGTGCGCCCCGTACCGGCAGAGGTCGCAAGTCCCGGAGTGTCCGAGTGCTCTCAGCCCTCCAGCACGGCCATCGCGGCGTTGTGGCCGCCGAGGCCGCTGACGGCGCCGCCGCGACGCGCGCCCGACCCGCACAGCAGGATGCGGGGATGGGGAGTCGCGACGCCCCAGCGCTGCGCGGGTGTGTCGAGGGCGTCGCCGTCCTCGGCGAACGGCCACGACAGCGGGCCGTGGAAGATGTTGCCGCCGGGCATGTTGAGCGCGCGCTCGAGGTCGCGAGTCGTCTTCGTCTCGATGCAGGGGTTGCCATCGCCGTCGGTCAGCAGCAGGTCCTCCACCGGCTCGGCGAGCACCGAGTTCAGGGAGGCGAGCACCGCCTCCTGCAGGCGCTCGCGGGTCGCGTCGTTGTTCTCGTCGGTCAGCCAGCGGTCCGGCGTGTGCAGGCCGAAGACGGTGATCGTCTGGGCGCCCGACTCCGCGAGTTCCGGGTCGAGGATGGTCGGGTCGGCCAGCGTGTGGCAGTAGATCTCGCAGGGGAGGAGGTCGGGCATCACACCGCGGGTCATCCCCGCGTAGGCCTCCTCGAGCTGGGTGTAGGTCTCGTTGATGTGGAACGTGCCGCCGAAGGCCGCGGCCGGGTCGATCGAGGCGTCGCGGAGGCGCGGCAGGCGCTTCAGGAGCATGTTGACCTTCACCTGCGCGCCCTCGGCGTGCGCGCGTCCGCCCCCCGATCCGATGCCGTCACGATCGGCCTCCTCACCGAGGAGCCGGTCGAGGATCTCGGGGGCGACGTTGACGAGCACATGCGCGCCCTCGACCCTCCGCTCGTGCCCGTTCCGGACGTAGTCGACCGTGCCGTCGGGGCGGATCGAGGTGACCTCCGCGCCCGTCACGATGCGGGCTCCGGCTTCGCGGGCGACGCGCGCCAGCTCGCCGGTCACCGCGCCCATTCCGCCGACGGGGACGTCCCACTGGCCGGTCCCCTGACCGATCACGTGGTAGAGGAAGCAGCGGTTCTGGGCGAGCCCCGGGTCGGAGACGCTGGCGAAGGTGCCGATCAGCGCGTCGGTGGCGGCGACGCCGCGGACGAGGTCGCTCTGGAGGCGCGACTCGATGAACTCGCCGATGGGCCGCTCGACGAGCGCCTCCCAGAGCTCGTCGTCGCCGACGAGGGCTCGTGCCTCGCTCCGGGTCAGGAGGGGCTCGGTCACGGTCGGCCACAGCGCTCGCGCGACGGCTCCCGTCGACTCGTAGAAGCGGGTGAACGCCTCCGCGTCCTCGGCGGCGCCGACGCCGGCGAAGGAGGCGGCGGTGGCCTCCGGGTCGGTGTCGTCGATGAGGAGGCCCGCGCCGGCGGGGTCGCCCGGGAGTGGCGTGTACGAGGAGTAGCGCCGGCGCGCGAGCCGGATGTCGAGCCCGAGATCGTCGATGATCCGGCGCGGGAGCAGGCTCACGAGGTAGGAGTACCGGGACAGGCGCGCCTCCACACCGGGGAAGGCCTGGGCGCTCACCGCGGCGCCGCCGACGTCGTCCAGGCGCTCGAGGAGGATCACGCTCTTGCCGGCCCGCGCGAGGTAGGCGGCGGCGGTCAGTCCGTTGTGCCCGCCGCCGACGATCACGACGTCGTGGGACGCGGCGGAGGAGCGGGAGGCGTCGGTCATGGATCGACTCTAAGGGATGGTGCGTGCGGCAGACTGGTCCACAGATGCTGCCGACGGACGCGTCATCCACGGTCCGTTCGGCGTCCGTATTCGCCCAAGAAGCGAGGAATACAGTCGTGGACATGATCGAAGACACCGACGGGGGCCGGGCGTCCGGCGTCGGGCCCCGGGGTGCTGAGCCGCGGGGTGCTGAGCCGTCGCCCTCCGACCTGGCACAGGAGGCTGTGGCGCTCGTGCGCACCTGGCTCGCTGCCGGAGCGGAACGGGCCGAAGGCGCCGACCGCCGGAAGCCGAGGGATCCGGCCGCCGAGCGTCTCGCGGGCGTGTTGCGCGATCCCGACGGGCTCGACTTCGCCGTGGGCTTCGTCGACGGCGTCGCCCGCCCGCAGGACCTCTTCGTGGCGGGGTACAACCTGCAGCGCGTCGCCAAGCGGATCCCGGGGTTCCTCCCGGGGTACATGCGCGCCGCCATCTGGCTCGGCGGTGTCTTCGGGCCGGTCCTCCCGTGGGTCGTCGTGCCGATCGCGCGCCGCGTGCTGCGGCGCATGGTGGGCCACCTGGTGGTCGACGCCACTCCCGAGAAGCTGGGGCCGGCCATCGAGCGGCTGCGCTCGCCGCACGACCCGGCCGGGCATGGGGCCCGTCTCAACCTGAACCTCCTCGGCGAGGCCGTGCTCGGCGAGCGGGAGGCGCTGCGCCGCCTCGAGGGGACCCGCGCGCTCCTCGCGCGAGACGACGTCGACTATGTGTCGATCAAGGTCTCGTCGATCGCATCGCAGCTGTCGATGTGGGCGTTCGACGAGACGGTCGACCGGGTGGTCGAGCGGCTGCTCCCGCTGTACCGGCTCGCGGCCGAAGCGCCCACGCCGAAGTTCATCAATCTCGACATGGAGGAGTACCGCGACCTCGATCTGACGATCGCCGTTTTCCAGCGCATCCTCAGCCGCCCCGAGCTGCTGGGTCTGGAGGCAGGCATCGTGCTGCAGGCGTACCTCCCCGACGCGCTCGACGCGCTCCAGGGGCTCACCGAGTGGGCGACCCGCCGGAGGGCTCAGGGCGGAGCCGCGATCAAGGTGCGCGTGGTCAAGGGCGCCAACCTCGCCATGGAGCGGGTCGACGCCGCGATCCACGGCTGGCCGCTCGCGACCTACGGCTCCAAGCAGGAGACCGACACCAACTACAAGCGGGTCCTGGACTGGGCGCTGACGCCCGACCACACCCACGCGGTGAAGATCGGCGTGGCCGGTCACAACCTGTTCGACCTCGCGTACGCGTGGCTGCTCGCCTCGTACCGCGGTGTGACGGACCGCGTCGACGTCGAGATGCTGCTCGGCATGGCGACCGAGCAGGCCGAGGCGGTCAAGGCGACGGTCGGGCGCCTGCTGCTCTACACGCCGGTCGTCGATCCCGCCGAGTTCGACGTCGCCATCTCGTACCTCATCCGTCGCCTGGAGGAGAACGCGAGCCCCGAGAACTTCATGTCCGCCGTGTTCGACCTCGACTCGGATCCGCGGGTGTTCGAGCGGGAGAAGCAGCGTTTCCTCGCGTCGGTCGCCGCGCTCGAGCAGGGCGATCTTCCGCGTGGGGCGGCGCCTCTGCCGAACCGCACGCAGGACCGGGCCCGCGAGTGGGACGAGGCGACGGCCCCTTCCTTCACCCGGCCGCCGGCGGCCGAGCCGGCGCACGGCTTTCCTGCTGATGCGGACGCGGGACTCACGAGCGTCGTGCTGGGACTGACGCGGGGCTCCGCCGGTGACGCCATCGCTGACGCCGCCGACCGTCCGCCCGCATCGGGCGCCGGTTCCGCGGCATCGCCGACCGACGTGCCCGCCACCGAGGCCGCCGGCTTCGCCAACGCGGCCGACACCGATCCCTCCCTCGCGGCCAACCGGGCGTGGGGCCGGCGGATCCTCGCCCGTTCCGCGGGCTCGGCGCTCGGCGCGGACACCATCGCCGCCGCAGCGGTGAACGACGCGGGGCGCCTCGACGAGATCATCAGGACGGTCCGCGCCGCCGGTGAGGAGTGGGGCCGTCGCAGCGGTGCCGAGCGCGCGGCGCTGCTCGATCGCGCCGGTCATGCTCTCGAGGCCAACCGCGACCGCCTGATCGAGGTCATGGCGGCCGAGACGGGCAAGACCATCGCCGAGGCCGACCCCGAGGTCAGCGAGGCCGTCGACTTCGCGCACTACTACGCGGCGGGGGCCCGCCAGCTGGAGAGCGTCCAGGGCGCCCGGTTCGTGCCCTCCGCGCTGACGGTGGTGGTGCCGCCGTGGAACTTCCCCGTCGCGATCCCGGCGGGCGGCGTTCTCGCGGCGCTCGCGGCCGGGAGCGGCGTCGTGATCAAGCCCGCCCCCCAGGCGAAACGGGCCGGCGCCGTCATGGTCGAGGCCCTGTGGGAGGCCGGCATCCCGCGCGAACTGGTCGCGCTCGTCGACGTGCCGGAGAACGAGCTGGGCCAGCGTCTGATCGCCGGTCCGGGCGTCGACCGCGTCATCCTGACCGGCTCGTACGAGACGGCGAAGCTGTTCCGCTCGTGGCGTCCCGATCTGCCGCTCCTCGCGGAGACAAGCGGCAAGAACTCGATCATCGTCACCCCGAGCGCCGACTACGACCTCGCCGTGTCGGACATCGTCAAGAGCGCCTTCGGCCACGCCGGCCAGAAGTGCTCGGCGGCCAGCCTCGTGATCCTGGTCGGCTCCGTCGCGCGCTCCGAGCGGTTCCGCCACCAGCTCGTGGACGCAGTCACGAGCCTGCGCGTCGGCTACCCGGACGACCCCGCCAGCCAGATGGGGCCGCTCATCGAGCCGGCCTCGGGCAAGCTCCAGCACGCCCTGACGACGCTCGGGGCCGACGAGGAATGGCTCGTCGAGCCGCGTCCGCTCGACGACAGCGGCCGGCTCTGGTCTCCGGGCGTCCGCACCGGCGTGCAGCCCGGATCGTACTTCCACCTGACCGAGTTCTTCGGGCCTGTCCTCGGCATCATGACCGCCCGCACGCTCGATGAGGCGATCCGCTACCAGAACGCGGTCGAATACGGGCTCACCGCCGGGCTCCACTCGCTCGACGCCGGCGAGCTCGAGCACTGGCTCGACACCGTCGAGGCGGGCAACCTCTACGTGAACCGCGGAATCACCGGCGCCATCGTCCGTCGCCAGCCGTTCGGCGGCTGGAAGCGGTCGTCGGTGGGCGCCGGCACGAAGGCCGGAGGCCCGAACTACCTGCTCGGCCTGGGCTCGTGGGCCCCGGAGGCCGGACGATCGAGCAGCAGCCTCCATCTCCGCGGACTCGAGCCGCGTGTCACCGAGCTCATCGAATCCGGCCAGTCGTCGATGGACTACACGGCGTTCGACCTCGTGCGCCGGTCGGCGCTCAGCGATGCGATCGCCGTCGCGACCGAGTACCACCAGGTCCGGGACGTCTCCGGGCTCGGCGTCGAGAGGAACCTCTTCCGCTACCGTCCGGTGCCCGTCGCCATCCGGCTCTCCGAAGGCAGCTCGCTGCCGGAGCTGCTCCGCGTGATGGCAGCCGCGACCGTCGCGCGATCGCGGTTCTCGGTGAGCTCGGCGGCGAAGCTCCCGCGCGCCACGCTCCAGGTGCTGAAAGAGCGCGAGGTCGACGTCGTCATCGAGTCGGACGCGCACTGGCTCTCCCGCGTCCGCGGCGGCCGCGTCGACGCGCACCGCATCCGCCTCATCGGAGGCGACCCCGTCGCGCTCGCCGCGGCGCTGGGCGGGAGCCCCGATGTGGCCGTGTACTCCGGGCCCGTCACGCCGTCGGGGCGGATCGAGGTGCTCCCGTTCGTCCACGAGCAGGCGATCTCCGTCACGAACCACCGCTTCGGCAACCCCACGAAGCTCTCGGAGGGGGTGATCTGAGTCGCGAGTAGCGTGAGACGCATGACCACGATTCTCTCCCTCCCGCTGAACTCGGGCAGCCGCATCCCTCAGCTGGGCCTCGGCACCTGGCCCATGGACGACGCCGAGGTGGAGCGCGCCGTCATCGAGGCCGCGTCCGTCGGCTACCGCCACGTCGACACCGCCGCCAAGTACGGCAACGAGAAGGGCGTCGGCCGCGGTGTCGCCGGGAGCGGGATCGCGCGCGAGGACTGGTTCGTCACCACCAAGCTCGACGGCCCGTACCAGGGCGACGACAAGGCCGTCGCCGGGCTCGACGCCAGCCTCGAGCGACTGGGGCTCGACTACGTCGACCTCCTCCTCATCCACTGGCCGCTGCCGGCACGCGACCGGTACGTCTCCACCTGGGAGACCTTCATCCGCCTCCGCGAGGCGGGCAAGGCCCGGGCGATCGGGGTGTCGAACTTCAAGCCGGCGCACCTCGACCGGTTGATCGCAGAGACCGGAGCGGCCCCCGCCGTCAACCAGGTCCAGCTCAGCCCGGCGATCCAGCGCCGTGAGCAGCGCGCATACGACAGCGAGCACGGCATCGTGACCGAGTCGTGGAGCCCCATCGGCGGCACGGGAGAGCTGCTGGCCGCACCCGTACTCGCCGACCTCGCCGAGAAGCACGGCAAGACGCCGGGGCAGATCGTGCTGCGCTGGCACGTGCAGAACGGCCTCGTCGCCATCCCGAAGACGAGCAACCCGGGCCGCATGGCCGAGAACCTCGACGTGTTCGGGTTCGAGCTCGACGCGGACGACCTCGCTGCCCTCGACACGCTCGACGAAGGCCCGGACGCGGGGGTCGACTCCGACCGCAGCGGTCACTGAGACGGTTCGCGCCGGCGGAGACGGACCCCACCCCCAATCGGCACCGGCACCGGCACCGGTGGCGATAGCGGCACCGCCCGGCCGCCCCTCAGTCCTGGCGCAGCGGCAGCCGGACCGTCACCACGAGCCCCGACGGCGACGCGTTCGCGAGCGTCACGCGACCGCCGGCCGCGTCGGCCAAGGCCGCCACGATCGCCAGCCCCAGCCCGCCGCCGCCGCCCGAGGTCGAGGTGCGGGCGCCGTCGGCGCGGGTGAACCGGTCGAGGGCGACCGGGATGAAGGCCTCCGGCATCCCCGGTCCCGAGTCGCGGACGGTGAGCACGACCTCCCGGTCCAGGGCGACCAGCGACGCGGTGATCGTCGCGTCCGGCCGGTCACCCGCCTCCGAACGGATCGCGGTCACGGCGTTCCCGAGCAGATTGTCGAGGATCCGCCCGAAATCGGTGGGGGACAGCGCCACCGTGGCGCCGGGCGCGGGTCGCGCGCGCGGGTCGTACTCGAAGTCCACCGAGATGGTCCGCGCCTCCTCATCGCCGCTCGCCAGCAGGCGCGCACGGTCTACGGCGTCTGTGAGCTCGTCGAGCAGCGCCCGCCAGTCGCTTCGGCCGCTCGACGGACCCGCCTCGATGCGGGACAGCTCCAGGAGGTTGTTGGCCAGCTGCCCGAGCCGGAGCGCCGTGGCGTGCGACGACCGGATGTCCTGCAGCAGCGCCTCCGGGTTGCCCGCGTCGAGCTCGGCGAGCTCGAGCTGGCCGCGGAGGACGGCGAGCGGAGTGCGCAGCTCGTGGCTGGCGTCCGACACCATCTGACGCTCGCGCTCGGCGGAAGCCCGCAGGCGGCGGATGAGGTCGTTGAGGGTCATCGCCAGCTCCGACAGCTCGTCCTGAGCCGGACCCACGGTCAGCGGACCCGCCTCGGCGCCGGCGCGCTCGCCGCCCGCACCGCGTTCGCCGTGCTCGCCGCCGGCGAGCAGCTCGGCCTGCTCGCGCATGCGGCTCACGGGCCGGAGGGCGGTCCGGGCGAGCAGCCAGGAGGCGGCACCGAACCCGAGGATGAGCACCCCGGCCCCGACGAGCAGCGCCGCGGTGAGGCGGTCGAGGATGAGCGCCGTCGTCTCGTCGTTCCGGGCGGCGATGACGTGCATCTCGCCGGCCGGCGTCGCGACGCCGCGGGCGAGGATCAGGTAGTGGTCGTCGCCGATCTGCAGCTGCTGCAGCTGCTGGCCCTGCGCGATGATGCGGTCGGTACGCGCCTCCAGGGAGTTCGGCAGGGTGGAGGCGAGGATCACGCCGTCCGCGCCGACGATCGCCAGCTCCTGCCCGCCGCCGGGGAGGTCGAACGGTCCGTTGGGCGATGTCGCGAGCGACGCGGCGGGCCCGGCGACATCGTTCGTGAGGAGGGTGACCGTCGCGTTGTGGAGGATCGAGGAGACCCCGACGCGGATGACGGCCACCGCCACCAGCCCGAAGAGCGTGGCGACGATGAGGCTGCCGATCGTGATTCGCGCCGAGATCGAGAGCCTCCGGAGCCACCTCACCGGGTCGTCGTCTCCTCGGAGGAGTCGCGGTCGGCGCGTTCGGGCTCGAGCGCGTTGCGGGCGTCGAGGCGGTAGCCGCGGCCTCGCTCGGTCACGATGTTGAGCCCGGCCCCGGCGTGGTCGAGCTTCTTCCGGAGGTACGACACGTACTGGTCGATGACGTTCGTGCCGATGTTCTCGCTCGTGCCCCACACGGACTCGAGGATGTCGGAACGCGACAGGGTCTTGTCGGGGTTCGTCGCGAACAGCCGGAGGAGCGTGAACTCGCGCCGGCTGAGCGGCATCTCGTGACCCGAGACGAGCGCCTGGTGCTCGTGCGAGTCGATGGTGAGGCGACCCACCGTCACCTGCGGCCGCATGCCCGACGGCTCGCGGCGGAGCAGGGCGCGCACGCGGGCGGCGAGCTCGGCGAAGGCGAACGGCTTCGTCAGGTAGTCGTCGGCGCCCGAGTCGAGGCCGTGGACGCGGTCCTCGATCGCGTCCCGGGCGGTCAGCAGCAGGATCGGCATCGGGTTGGACGCCTCCCGGATGTGGCGGCACAGTTCGAACCCGCTCATTCCGGGCAGCATCACGTCGATGGCGGCGGCCGAGAACGCGTCCGAGCGGAGTGCGATGAGGGCGTCCACCCCGTTCGTCACCAGGGTCACGTCGTACCCCTCGGCGGCCAGCCCGCGCTGGACCAGCCCTCCCATGTCGGGATCGTCTTCGACAACGAGCAGCTTCATGGCGACCATCGTGCCACTTCTGGCCGTGCCCGTGCTCGAACCGGGGCGTTCAGGGCTCGCGTGCCCGCTGAATGTTCTCGTAGGGGAGGGGGCTCAGCTGCCGCGGGTGATCAGCCGTGACAGCACGATGGCGCTCCGCGTGTGGTCCACGTTCGGGGCCAGCCGGACCTTCTCGAGCGCCGCCTCCAGGCTGGGGATGTCGCGCGATCGGATGTGGACGATCGCGTCGGCGCTTCCTGTGACGGTGCCGGCGTCGACCACCTCGGGCACCGCCGACAGGATGCGCAGGAGCTCCTCGGGCGACACCGTTCCGCGGCAGAACAGCTCGACGTACGCCTCCGTGCTCATGCCGTCGATCGCCGGGTCGACCTGGATCGTGAACCCGCGGATGACGCCGTCGGCCACCAGCCGGTCGACGCGGCGCTTGACGGCGGACGCCGACAGGCCGACGACCGAGCCTATGTCGCCGTACCCGGCGCGCGCGTTCTGGCGGAGCAGGTCGAGGATGCTGCGATCGAGGTTGTCCACGGCGCAAGCATAGGGTGGATCGTTGCGTGGAGGCGCGTCTGACGCGGAAATCGTGCGCGCCGCGCAACGCGGCGAGGTTCGGCGCCCCGCTTTCGGACTCCGCGGAGCAGTGGAACCATGGATTCATGAGCAACACCTCAGAGACCGCCGAGCGCCGACCGTCCGACCTCGATCACGGCTTCTTCGGGCAGCCGCGCGCGCTGGCGAACATCTTCGGCGTGGAGATGTGGGAGCGCTTCTCGTTCTACGGGATGCAGGGAATCCTCCTCATCTACCTGTACTACTCGGTCGCTCGCGGCGGCCTCGGCATCGCGGAGCCCACGGCGGCCGGCATCGTCGGCGCGTACGGCGGCGCGGTGTACCTCTCCACCATCCTCGGTGCGTGGCTGGCCGACCGCATGTTCGGGTCGGAGCGCGTGCTGTTCTGGAGCGCCGTCGTCATCATGGCGGGCCACGTCTCGCTGGCGCTCCTCCCGGGCGTCGCCGGCGTCATCGCCGGCCTGCTCTGCATCGCCCTCGGCAGCGGCGGCCTGAAGGCGAACGCCACGCGAATCGTCGGAACCCTGTACGGCGAGCACGACTCCCGCCGCGACGCGGGCTTCTCGCTGTTCTACCTCGGCATCAACCTCGGCGCCTTCTTCGGGCCCCTCCTGACGGGCCTCCTCCAGTCGACGCTCGGCTTCCACTGGGGCTTCGGGCTCGCCGCCGTCGGCATGGCGATCGGGCTCATCCAGTACTCGCTCGGCCGCAAGCGCCTCCCCGCCCTGTCGCGGGAGGTGCCGAACCCGCTGCCGCGCGAGCGCTACGGCCTCCTCGTCGGCATCGCCGCCGCTGGCGTCGCCGTCATCGTGGCGCTCGTCCTCACCGGCGCGGTCACCGCGATCAACCTGGCGCTGTGGGTCATCGGGGTCACGATCGCGGCGGCCGTTGCCTATTTCGTGGTGATCCTCTCCTCCCGCCTGCTGAGCGCGGAGGAGCGCAGCCGGATCGTCGCGTTCATCCCGCTCTTCATCACGAACGCGGCCTTCTGGTCGCTCTATCAGCAGCAGTTCACGGTGGTCACGATCTACTCGGACAAGCGGCTGGATCGCGACCTGTTCGGCTGGCAGTTCCCCGTCTCGTGGGTCCAGTCCATCAATCCGATCTTCATCATCATCCTGTCGGGCGTCTTCGCCGCCATCTGGACGAAGTGGGGCGACCGGCAGCCGTCGACGCCGCTGAAGTTCGCGGCGGGCACCGTGATCATGGGCCTCGCCTTCTTCCTGTTCCTCTTCTGGGCCGGTGGAGGGAGGAACAGCACACCCCTGCTCGCGATGATCGGCATCCTCCTCGTGTTCACCATCGCCGAGCTGCTGATCTCGCCCGTCGGCCTGTCCGTGACGACGAAACTGGCGCCGCGCGCCTTCCAGGCCCAGATGGTGGCGCTGTACTTCCTGTCGGTCGCCCTCGGCACGGCGATGGCCGGCCAGCTCGCCAAGCTGTACTCGCCCGGCACGGAGGGCGTGTACTTCGGGGTCATCGGTGCGGTGGCCGTCGCGATCGGCGTGATCCTGGCGCTGATCAGCCCGTGGGTGCTCCGGATGATGCGAGGCGTGCGCTGAGGCCCGCTCGCCGAGGCGGCCGCCCGGCTGCGATACTGGCGGAATGCCTGAGATCGTCGCCGTCTGCCGGGTCGAGAAGCTGCTCCCCGACTCGGGTGTCACCGGCGTGACCGCCATCGACAAGCGCCCGGTCGCGGCCCGGGTCCGGGCGCGCCCGCTCGGGCTCCGCGCCGACGTTCAGGTCGATCGCAAGCATCACGGCGGCCTGTCGAAGGCGCTGTACGCGTACTCCGAGGAGGACGCCGCCTACTGGGCCGAGCAGCTCGGGCGACCGGTGCCCGCCGGCCTCTTCGGCGAGAACCTCCGCACCTCGGGACTCGAGGTGAGCGGCGCCGAGATCGGCGAGCGGTGGAGGATCGGCGACGAGGTCGTGGTCGAGGTCACCTGCCCTCGGACGCCGTGCGCCGTGTTCCAGCGCAGGATGAAGGAGCCGCACTGGGTCAGGCGCTTCACGGAGGCGAACCGGACCGGTGCGTACCTCCGGGTCGTGAAATCGGGGACCCTCGGCGCCGGTGACGGCGTCGAGGTCGTCCACCGCCCGGGGCACGGGGTGACCATCGCCTCCTGGTTCGGCGGGGCGGACGAGGCGCAGGCCCAGGCTCTGGAGGCGGCCCAGGCGCAGGGTGCGCTGGCGCTCGCGCCCGAGATGGTGGAGTCGATCCGGAGGCTTCGATTGTCGGCTGGACGCGCCTCCTGAGTCTTTACTTGCTATTGACAAGTTCACTTGCAAAGAGCAAGCTGGTCGCACATGGACGGATCACAGGAGGACACCATGGCTGACAGCAAGATCTTCGTGAACATCCCCACCAGCGACCTCGAGCGCGCGAAGGCGTTCTACGAGGGGCTCGGGTACACGATCAACCCCAACTTCACCGACGAGAACGCCGCCTGCGTGGTGCTGACCGACGACATCTACTTCATGGTGCTGACCCGCGAGTTCTTCAGCACCTTCACCGAGAAGCAGATCGCCGACCCGCGCACCCAGCTGCAGACCGCCATCTCGCTCACCTGCGACTCGCGGGAGGACGTCGACGCGATGCTCGAGCGCGGCCTCGCCGCCGGCGGCTCCGAGCCGCGGCCCGCTCAGGACTACGGCTTCATGTACTCGCGCGACCTCGACAACCCCGACGGCAACGCGCTCGGCTTCCTGTACATGGTGCCCGAGGCGGTCGAGAAGGGCCCCGAGGCGTACATGGCCTCGCAGGCGGCGGAGGCGTCGGCCTAGGCCGAATCGCATGGCAGCACGATCCCCGCGAGGCTTCGGCCAGTTCAGCGGGGTGGCGCGCGCCGTGGAGCGCGTCGGCGAGCGGTGGGCCCTGCTCATCGTCCGCGACCTGCTCCCCGGCGCGCGCCGGTACAGCGATCTCAAGGCCGGGCTCCCGCGCATCCCGACGAACATCCTGAGCGACCGGCTGAAAGAGCTCCAGGAGGCCGGGATCATCCGGCGCGTGCCCACCGTGCGCGGCGGCTACGAGCTGACCGAGCGGGGCCGCGAGCTGGAGCCGGTCGTGCTGGCGCTCGAACGCTGGGGCTGGGCCGAACTGGGCGCGCCGGCCGAGGGGGAGGTGCTGACGGGTGATGCCCTCGCCGTCGCGGTGCGCGCAGCGTTCCGCCCCGAGGAGGCGGCCGGCCTGCCTCGTACCGAGTACGTCCTCCATGCCGGAGGGGTCTCGGTGAGCGCGATCGTCGACGGCCCGGAGGTGGACGTGATCGCCATCGGAGAGGCCGCGCTCCCGCAGCCCCGGAGGCGGCTCTCCGCCGCAGCGCCGTCGGAGGTGCTGGAGGCGATCGCCGACGTGTCCGAGTTGCAGCGGGTCCTGGAGGGAGACGGCCCCCTGGACGTGCTCGCCGGCGGAGACGCCCTGGTCGAGCGGTTCCATCGCACGTTCCGCATCGAGCCGGCGGCGCGCGGAACGAAGTTCGCGGACGGCGTGGATGAGTCGTCGGTGGCATGAACGGCGTCGTCGCCACATCGACTAGAGGCGTGGGTGCGCCTCCATTGAGCAGTAGAATCGCTGAATGGAATTGCGCCAGCTCGAGCACTTCGTCACCGTCGCCGAGGAGAAGCACTTCACCCGGGCCGCCGAACTCCTCCGGATCTCGCAGTCGGGACTCTCCGCCTCCATCAGGTCGCTCGAGCAGGAGCTCGGGACGTCCCTGTTCATCCGCAGCACGCGGCGCGTCGAGCTGACCACCGCCGGGCAGGCGCTGCTGGCCGACTCGGTGCGCACGCTGGCGAGCGCCGCCGCAGCACGGAACGCCGTCGAGGCCGTCCGGGGGCTGCTCCGAGGGCGCCTCACGGTCGGGGCCGAGCCGTGTCTCGGCTCGGTCGACATCCCCGCGCAGCTCGCCGGGTTCCGCACGGCGAACCCGGGCGTGGAGGTGCGCCTCCGCTACTCCGGCTCGGTCGAGCTGGTGGAGGCGGTGGCCGAGGGCCGCGCCGATGTCGCCGTGGTCGTCGACACCGGCCACACGCCGGCCGGGGTCGAACTGCGGCCGCTGGGCACCCAGGAGATGCTCGTCCTGTGCCACCCCGAGCACCGGTTCGCGGAGGTCGCGGGGACGGGCGGCAGCATCCCGTTCGAGGAGCTCCGCGGCGAGCCGCTCGTCGGATTCCAGGAGGGGTGGGGTGCGCAGGCGCTTACCCGCCGCGCGTTCGCGGCGGCCGGCTTCGACTACCGCGCCGCCATGGAGGTCAACGACGTGCACCCGCTGCTCGACCTCGTCGGCTACAACCTCGGCGTCGCCGTCGTCCCCGCGAGCTTCGCCCTCAAGCGGCCCGACAAGCTGCGGGCCGTGCCGCTGGAGGGCGCACCCGTGTGGACGGTCGCGGTGGCGGCGGCCGACGAGCCCAGTCCGTCGGCCACCGCCTTCCTGCGCCAGCTGCAGGGCTGACGCGGCCGCCCTCTCGTTCGGTGTACCACCTTGCGTCACGGAGGTACACGTGGCGCATGCCCACCCAGCTCGCCCGAACGCAGATCAGCCACACTCCCGCGTCGGCGCGTGTGGGTCAGGCGGCGGAACGGTCGGTCAGGCGCCGGCCGCGTCGAGGCGGTCGAGCTCGTCGCGCGTCAGTTCGACCTCGACGGCGGTCACCGAGTCCTGGATGGTCTCGGGCCGGGACGAGCCGGGGATCGGGATCACGTGCGGGCTCTTCGCGAGCTCCCAGGCCAGTGCCACGACCTGCGGGCTGATGCCGCGGGCGTCGGCGACCTCCTTGAAGGGGGCGAAGCGCGAGCCGAGGTCGGCGGCCGACGTGATCCCGCCGAGCGGGCTCCACGGGAGGAAGGCGATGCCCAGCTCGTCCGCGAGCTCGAGCTCCGGCTCGCTCGAGCGGAACGACGGCGAGAACTGGTTCTGCACCGAGGCGAGGCGGCCGCCCAGGATCTCGTTCGCCTCCCGGATCTGGTCGGGGTTCGCGTTCGAGATGCCGGCGAGACGGATCAGTCCCTCGTCGAGCAGGTCGCGGATCGCCCCGACCGACTCGGCGTAGGGCACCTCGGGGTCGGGGCGGTGGAACTGGTAGAGCCCGATCGCGTCACCGCCGAGCCGCCGGAGGGACGCCTTGACCGCCTCCTTCAGGTACTCCGGACGCCCGTTCAGCGTCCAGCTGCCGTCGCCCGGGCGCAGGTGGCCGCCCTTCGTGGCGACGAGGATCGTGGAGGCGTCGCCTCCCCAGCTGCGCAGCGCTTCGGCGATGAGCTCCTCGTTGTGGCCGACCTCGTCGGCGTGGAGGTGGTACGCGTCTGCGGTGTCGATGAAGGTGACACCCGCGTCGAGGGCGGCGTGGATGGTCTTGATCGAGCGCTCACGGTCGGGGCGGCCCTCGATCGACATGGGCATGCCGCCCAGGCCGATCGCGGAGACCTCGACGTCGGCGATCCTGCGTGTCTTCATGCGGTTCCTTCCGTGTTCCTTCGGTGCTCGTTCGTCACCAGGCGTAGTCCTCGGGCGCGGTCTTGTGCCCGGGGAAGATCTCGTCGAGGCGGGCCAGCGCCGCGTCGTCGAGGCGGATGTCGAGGGCGCGGAGGCCGCCGTCGAGCTGATCGCGGGTGCGCGGGCCGATGATCGGCCCCGTCACCCCGGGGCGGGTCAGCAGCCAGGCGAGCGCCAGGTCGCCGGGGCCGTGACCGAGCTCCGCCGCGAAGTCCTCGTACGCCTCGATCGCGTCGCGGTGCTTCGCGAGGGTCTCGGCGGCTCGTCCCTCCAGGCGTCGCTTGCCCTCGTTCTGCTTGCGGACGACGCCGCCGAGCAGGCCGCCCTGGAGCGGCGACCACGCGATCACGCCGACGCCGTTCGCCTGGGCGGCGGGGAGCACCTCCAGCTCGATCTGCCGCGTGAGGAGGTTGTAGATCGACTGCTCGCTGACGAGGCCCAGCATGTTGCGCTTGCGCGCCTCCGCCTGGGCCGTCGCGATGTGCCAGCCGGCGAAGTTGCTCGAGCCGGCGTACAGGATCTTGCCCTGCTGGATGGCCGTCTCGATGCCCTGCCAGATCTCGTCCCACGGCGCGTTCCGGTCGATGTGGTGGAACTGGTAGACGTCGATGTAGTCCGTCTGGAGGCGCTTCAGGCTCGCGTCGAGCGCCCGGCGGATGTTGAGCGCCGACAGGTGGTTCTCGTTGGGCCAGTCGCCCATGTCGCCGTAGAGCTTGGTCGCGAGCACCGTGCGCTCCCGGCGCCCGCCTCCCTGGGCGAACCAGTTGCCGATGATCGTCTCGGTGGCGCCCGGGCCCTTGGTGCGGCCGTAGACGTTGGCGGTGTCGAAGTAGTTGATGCCGGCGTCGTGCGCGGCGTCCATGATCGCGTGCGAGTCCGATTCTTCGGTCTCGGGCCCGAAGTTCATCGTCCCGAGCACGAGGCGCGAGACCTTCAGGCCGGACCGGCCGAGGTATGTGTACTCCATACCGTCAGCCTCCGCCCGGTTGGGTCAGCTGTCCAACAGGAGATCCGGATCGGATTGAGTGGCAGGGGCGATCAATGCGGGCCGTGGGTGGGGGTGTAGGGAGGAGGGCGCGGGGTCGGTGTCGGCGTGTTGCGGGGAACGGAGGATGGTTCCAGCGCGACGCGGCGGAAGGTCCTCCCGAGGTCGCGCGGCGGGGTGGGGGCCCAGAGGGTGGGGGCGCGGAGGGTGGGGGCCCGGGAGGGTCCGGCCCGGAGGGTGGGGGCGCGGAGGGTCAGGCCTGGAGGGCGGCCTCGAGCTCCGGGTCCGTCGGCTCGACGAAGTGGCGGCCGTCGGGGAAGACGACCACGGGAATGTTCGTGCGTCCGCTGATCGCCTGGGCGCGGTCGGCCTCCTCGGGGCGGGCCACGAGGTCGATGTAGTCGTAGTCGACGCCGAGCCGGTCGAGGAGGGCCTTGGAGCGGATGCAGTCGCGGCACCAGTCGGCGCCGAACATCGTGAGCTTGTCGAAGGAAGCGGAGGTCATGCCATCAGGCTAAGGCCGATTCTCTGAGAGTTCGGCGGTACCGTCCACGACGAGCGTCGCGTGCGCCGCGCCGGGCTCGATGACGCGGGCGTTCGCGCCGTCGACGTCCCGCGCCCACGCCTCCGCGGCCTCCCGCGTGCGACCGTGACGGGTGTGCCGCTCGACCAGGCGGCGCAGCCGCACCTCCTCGGGCGCGGCGACGAACCAGCTCTCCGCCAGGAGCGACGGCACGCGGTTCCACGGCTCCTCCTCCGCGAGGAGGTAGTTGCCCTCGGCGACGACGAGCCGCGCCTCCGGCGGCACGGCGATCGAGCCGGCGACGGGCTCGTCGACCGTCCGCTCGAACGCCGGGGCGTACACGGTGTTGCCGCGCTCGCCGAGGATGCGTCCCAGCAGCGCGACGAAACCCCAGCCGTCGAACGTGTCGATCGCGCCCTTGCGGTCGTGCCGGCCGAGCGCGTCGAGGGTGGCGTTCGCGAGGTGGAAGCCGTCCATCGGGAGGTGCACGGCGGCGTCCCGGTCTCCGGTGAGCTCGTTCGCCCGCGCGGCAACGGCTCGAGCGAGGGTCGTCTTGCCCGATCCCGGGCTACCGACGATGCCGACGATCGCGCGCGAGCCGGCGGGGGCGAGGTCGAGCGCGCGCTGTGCCAGCGATGCGAGGAGGGTGGTCACGCATCCATCATCCCGGGTGGGGCGGCGCCGGTCACGCCGGGCCGGTCACGGGGAGGCGGTGCTCGCGCGCACCACGAGCTCCGGCTGGTAGAGCACGTGCCGCGGCGCGAGGTCGGGGTCGGCCGCCTCCTCGAGGAGGATCTCGACGCCCGTGCGGCCGATGAGCTGCGTCGGCTGCCGGATCGAGGTGAGGGGGACGACGGAGGCGCTCGCGAACAGGATGTCGTCGTACCCGACGAGGGCGAGCTCCTCCGGGATGGAGAGCCGGCCGGTGATGAAGAGCCCCTGCAGCAGCCCGACGGCGAGGAGGTCGTTCGCGGCGAAGACGCCGTCGGGTCGATCCGCGCGGGGCCGGGCGACGATCGCTTCGCCGACGGCCCGCCCCTCCTGCACGGTGAGGCCGGCGACGGGGAGGACCTCGAGCGTCACGCCCGGGTGCGTTTCGACCTCCCGGCGCGCGCCGGCGAGACGGTCGCTCACCTGCCTGATCTCGGAGGGGCCGCCGACGAACGCGAGCCGCGTGCGCCCGGTCTCGATCAGGTGGGCCGCCGCCAGGGCGCCCCCTGCGACGTCGTCGACGGACACCGAGCTGAAGGTCTCGTCGCTGCTCACCCGGTCGACGAGGACCGAGCGGATCCCCCGGTCGCGCAGCTGGCGGAGCCGGGCCGCCGGGTCGCCTACGGGGGAGAGCAGCACGCCGCGGACCCGGAGCTCCTCGAAGAGGTTCAGGTAGCCGGCCTCGCGGTCCTTGCGCTCGTCGCTGTTGCCGACGATCACGCTGAATCCGGCCTCGGCGGCCGCGTCCTCGGCGGCGGTGGCCATGTCGGCGAAGAAGGGGTTGCCCCCGCTGAGCGTGATCAGCCCGAGCGCCTGGCTGTGACCGAGCCGCAACTGCCGTGCGGCCTCGTTGCGGACGTACGAGAGCTTCTCCATTGCGGACGTGACGCGCTCGACCGTCTCGGGCGACACGATCTCGGGCCGGTTGAGCACGTTCGAGACCGTGCCGACCGACACCTGCGCCAGCGCGGCGACGTCTTTGACACTTGCCGAGGCCATGCGACTCCTCCCGTGTGGGAAGCATACCGGAATCATCCGGTTTTGAATCGACACAAGAAGGGGCCTCCCAGCGGTCCATCCGGTGTGCGGGCGGAGAGGCGGCTCCGTGGCAGCGATGAGAGCGGTGTGTGTTGGTTGGACGAGCTCATAGTCTCGCTGATAGTAGCCTTGATCAGGAGTTTTATTTGGAGCGCAAACCGGTGGGGCGACTTACGGGAAATGTTTGTTAAATCGCTATAACGAAACTCTTGACGCGGTGCCACCGTTGCCCCTATGGTGCAATGAAGCGTTTCAAGAGTGCCCGCGATTCGCCGGGCGAAACGACGCAGCACAATACAAGGAGGTATTTGATGTTCTCTTCGAGGACGGCGACACGGATCGCCGCCACGCTCGGCGGCGTCGCACTGCTCGGTGCGGCACTGGCGGGGTGCAGCACGTCCGGAGGGTCCTCCGGCGGTGCGACCACGATCTCGATGCTGGCGCCCGGCAACGACCCCATCTCCACCAAGCTCGCCAACGACCTGGCGACGGCGTTCCACAAGGCGAACCCGTCGATCACGGTCAAGGTCGAGACCCGGCCCGGCGGCACCGACGGCGACAACCTCGTCAAGACGCGCCTGTCCACGGGCGACATGAACGATGTGTTCCTGTACAACTCGGGCTCGCTCTTCCAGGCGCTGCACCCCGACACGACCCTCCAGCCGCTGACCGACGAGTCGTGGGCGAAGGACCTCACGAGCGACTTCAAGAAGGCGGTGAGCACCCCCAAGGCGCTGTACGGCGCTCCGTGGGGGTCCACCTTCGACGGCGGCATCATGTACAACAAGAAGGTCTACGACAAGCTCGGGCTGAAGGTGCCGAAGACCTGGAGCGAGTTCGTCTCGAACAGCGAGAAGATCAAGGCCGCGGGGATCGCGCCCGTGATCGTCTCCTACGGCGACACCTGGACGAGCCAGCTGTTCGTGCTCGCGGACTTCGCGAACGTGTCGGCCAAGGACCCGAACTGGGCGACCGACTACACGGCCAACAAGTCCAACGCAAAGTACGCGAAGGAGCCGGCACTCGCGGGCTTCACCCACACGCAGGAGATCTTCGACAAGGGTCTGATGAACAAGGACTACGCCTCCTTGACCAACGTCAACGCCCTGAAGATGCTCGCGACGGGTGAGGGCGCTCAGTACCCGATGATCACGACCGTGATCGGCAACGTCGAGCAGAGCAACCCGGCCCAGGTCAACGACATCGGCTACTTCGCGATGCCGAGCGACGCGGGCGACCCCCACGCGACCGTGTGGGAGGCGGGCGGCGCCTACATCCCGAAGACCACGACCGGGGACAAGCTGACCGCGGCGAAGAAGCTCGTCGCGTTCATCAACTCGTCGATGGGCTGCGACATCCAGAACAGCGCCAGCCTCCCGGCCGGCCCGTTCGCGATCAGCACCTGCAAGGTCCCGGACAACGCCCCGGCCCTCGTCAAGGACGAGGTGGCCTACCAGGACGCGAAGAAGACCGGCCTCGCACTCGAGTTCCTCTCGCCGATCAAGGGCCCGAACCTGGAGAAGATCCTGATCCAGGTGGGTTCGGGCATCTCGTCCGCTCCGCAGGGCGCCGCCCTGTACGACCAGGACGTCAAGGCCCAAGCCCAGCAGCTGGGCATCAAGGGCTGGTGAGCCCTCGTCCGGGCCGGCGGCATCCCGTCGCCGGCCCGGACCCCCGGCGGCCCCCCGGCCGCAACGCGCCCTGAGGCGCCCGATCCGACTCGACGAGGAGCAGACTATGTCGACGGCCATTCCCGCGACCGCGGTGCAAGCGGGTGACATCATCACCGAGGCCCACCGCCCGGGGGTTCGCAAACCGGGCAGATCGCGGATGAAGTCCGCGTACCCGACCTGGTTCTTCATCCCGGCGCTCGCGCTGTACGCGATCTTCTTCGCCCTCCCGACGTTCTCGTCGTTCTACTTCTCGCTCACGCGGTGGTCGTTGTTCGACTCGCAGTTCATCGGCTTCCAGAACTACGTCCAGTTCTTCCAGGACCCGCAGCTCTACACGAGCTTCATCCACACCTTCATCTACGCCTTCCTGACCTCGGGGGCGAAGGTCGTCCTCGGGTTCCTCCTGGCGCTGCTGCTGACCTCCCCGGTGATCGGCCGCGGCTACCTGCGGGCGATCGTCTTCTTCCCGGTGCTGCTGTCGACCATCGGCGTCGGCATCCTGTGGAAGTCCCTCCTCGACCCGTTCCACGGCATGGTGAACGCGGTCCTGGGGTTCTTCCACCTGCCGCAACCGGGCTGGTTCACCGACCCGAACCTCGCCCTCTACACGATCGCCGGGGTGGACATCTGGAAGGGCGTCGGCATCGCCACGCTGATCTTCATGGCCGGCATCGTCGCGATCCCGAGCGAGTACTTCGAGGCGGCCAAGATGGACGGCGCCTCCAGCTGGCGCATCCTGCGCGACATCACGATCCCGCTCAGCCGCGGCGCGACCGCGACCGTGATCATCCTGTCGCTGATCGGCGGCCTGCGTTCCTTCGACATCATCTGGGCCACCACCGGAGGCGGCCCCGGCTTCACCAGCGACGTGCTCGCGTCGGTGATCTACAAGCAGTACCAGGCGGGCTTCTACGGTCTCTCGACCGCGGGCAACGTCATCCTCTTCCTCGTGGTGACCGTGATCATGGTGCCGCTGTCGTTCTTCCTCAACAGAAAGCAGGTGGAGCTGTGAAGCAGGCGCGCATCCGCTCCTGGAGCGTCGGGATCCTCGCGATCCTGGTCTCCGTCGTCGTCTTCCTCGTGCCGCTGGCCTTCGTCGTCCTGCAGGCCTCCAAGACGCCGGACGACGCCTCCAGCCTGGCCTTCAGCTGGCCCAAGGAGTGGCAGTTCTTCCCGAACCTCATCGCCGTGCTCCAGAGCGGCGACGGCCTGATCTGGCGGGCGTTCATCAACTCGTTCGTGCTCACCGTCGGATCCGTGGCGCTGATGGTGATCCTCTCCGCCATGGCCGGGTACGTGCTCGCCCGCAAGCGCAGCAAGTGGGGACCCGTGGTGAACTTCTTCGTCCTCGCCGGGCTGATCGTGCCTCCCGCCGTCGTCCCCACGATCTGGGTGCTGCAGGGGGTGGGGCTGTACAAGACGATGCCGGGCATGATCCTGATCGAGACCACCTTCGGGCTCTCGTTCTGCATCCTGCTGTTCCGCGCCTTCTTCGGCACCGTCCCCCGGGAGCTCGACGAGGCCGCGGTGCTCGACGGAGCCGGCCGGGTCCGGTTGTTCTTCCAGGTCATCCTGCCGCTCCTCCGGCCGGTGATCGTGACGGTGATCGTGGTGCAGTCGGTGTTCGTCTTCAACGACTTCCAAGGGCCGCTGTACTTCCTCCCCGGCTCGGACAACGCCACCGTGCAGACCACGCTGTACACGTTCTCGGGGCAGAACCTGAGCTTCTACAACCTGCTCTTCATGGACATCCTCCTCATCACCATCCCGCCGCTGGTGGCCTACATCTTCTTCAACCGGCAGATCATCGCCGGCATCACCAGCGGCGCCGTCAAGGGATGACCGCGACCACGAACACCGACGAACGCCTACGAAACGGGAGACACACCGCAATGAACTGGCAAGCCCGCATGATCGCCGCCGGCGAGGACTTCGACCGGGCGCCCCTGCTGCGCCGCGAATTCACCCTGGACGCGGGCCACGGCGCCGTGGCCCGCGCCACCCTCCGGCTGACCGCCCAGGGCGTGGTCGAGGCCTGGCTGAACGGCCGTCCCGTCTCGGAGGAACTGCTCACCCCCGGGTGGAGCGCCTACGAGTGGCGGCTGCGCTACGCCGAGCACGACGTGACCGAGCTGGTCGAGGGCACGAGCGTGCTCGGCATCCACCTCGGCAAGGGCTGGTTCGGCGGGCGCCTCGGCTGGACGGGAGGCGACTCCTGGTACGGCCCGGACCTCGGCGCGTTCGCGCAGCTCGAGATCGAGTTCGAGGACGGCACGACGCAGGTCGTCGCGACCGACGAGGAGTGGACCAGCGGTCCGAGCGCCGTGCTCCAGAACGACCTCTACGACGGCCAGACGATCGACGCGCGCCGCCGCGACGAGTCGTGGAAGCGCCCCGGATTCGCCGGCGAGGGCTGGACCGGCGTGCGGGTGCTCGACTTCGACACCGCGAAGCTCCAGCCCTACATCGGTCCCGGAGTGAAGCGGTGGGCTAGTCTCCCGGTGCAGGAGATCACGACATCGCCCTCGGGCAAGACCCTGGTCGACTTCGGGCAGAACCTCGTCGGCTGGATCAAGGTGCGGGTGCAGGGCCCGGCGGGGACCGAGGTGGTCATCCGCCACGCCGAGGTGCTCGAGCACGGCGAGCTCGGAACGCGCCCGCTCCGGACCGCGAAGGCCACCGACCGCTACATCCTCAGTGGAGGGGCGGACGAGTTCGAGCCCACCTTCACCTTCCACGGCTTCCGGTACGCGGAGATCGAGGGCTGGCCGGGCGAGCTGAAGCCGGAGGATCTGACCGCCGTCGCGATCGGCTCGGACCTCCGTCGTATCGGCGAGTTCCGCACCTCCGACCCGCTGCTCAACCAGTTCCACGAGAACGTGGTCTGGGGCATGCGCGGCAACTTCGTCGACGTTCCCACCGACTGCCCGCAGCGCGACGAGCGCCTCGGCTGGACCGGTGACATCGCGGCGTTCGCGCCCACGGCCGCGTTCCTCTACGACGTCGACGGCTTCCTCAGCAGCTGGCTCGTGGACCTCGACCTCGAGCAGCGGCACAACGACGGGATCGTCGGCTTCGTCATCCCGGATGTGCTGAAGTACATGCCGCACCCCGCCGACTTCGGCAAGCCCGACTCCACGGCGGTCTGGAGCGACGCCGCGGTGTGGGTTCCGTGGGATCTTTACCAGGCGTACGGCGACACCGAGGTGCTCGCCCGCCAGTTCGACTCGATGGCCCTGCATGTGCGCCGGGTGAAGTCCCTCCTCTCGCCCTCGGGCGTCTGGGACGGCAACTTCCAGTTCGGCGACTGGCTCGACCCGGACGCCCCGCCGGAGGACCCCGCGAAGGCGAAGGCCGACAAGGGCGTCGTGGCGACCGCGTGCGCGTACTGGTCGGCGAAGATCCTCGCCGACACGGCTGCGGTGCTCGGCCGCGCGGAGGAGCGGGCCGAGTTCGAGGCGCACGCCGCAGACCTGCGCGAGGCCTTCAACCGGGAGTACGTCCGCGATGGCGTGGTCACGAGCGACTGCACCACGGTCTACTCGCTGGCGATCGTCTTCGGGTTGCTGGATCCCGCCGACGAGGAGTTCGCCGGCAACCGGCTCGCCGAGCTCGCGGCCGAGGCGGGCTACCGCATCTCGACCGGGTTCGCCGGCACGCCCTTCATCGCCGACGCCCTCTCGCAGACCGGTCACACCGACGTCGCCTACCGCCTCCTGCTCGAGAAGGAGTGCCCCTCCTGGCTGTACCCGGTCACGATGGGCGCCACCACCGTGTGGGAGCGCTGGGACTCCATGCTCCCCGACGGCACCATCAACCCGGGCCAGATGACCTCCTTCAACCACTACGCCCTCGGCGCCGTGGCCGACTGGATGCACCGGGTCGTCGGCGGCATCGCCCCGCTCGAGCCCGGCTACGCGAAGGTGCTGATCGCGCCCCAGCCCGGCGGCGGGCTCACGGAGGCGGAGACTTCCCTCGAGACGCCGCACGGCCCGGTCTCGGTGCGCTGGCGCCTCGAGGGCGACACAGTCGCCCTCGAGGCGGACCTGCCCGACGGCATCCCGGGCGTCCTGCGGCTGCCCGGGCAGGAGGATCGCGCGGTCGAGGGCCAGGGCATCACGGCCACGGTCGCGCTTCCGGTCCCGCTGGCTGTCGGGCGCTGACGGGCGCGGGGTGAGTCACCATGCGGCGCGGGAGTCTCTGCTCGGCCTCGCGCCGCATGGTGTTGCCTTCCGCCCGAACCGTGCTATCGTTTGAATCGATTCACGTTGAATCGATTCATGACCGGATCGCCCTCCATCGCGAACCGGCTCGGAAACACCGCTGCGACGCCCGGCAGGCCGCGCCGCACCCGCAAGAGAAAGCGAACCCATGACTCTCAGCGACGAGATCCGATCGCACCTGGCGCTCCAGGCGATCGAGCTGCCCAGTTGGGCGTTCGGCAACTCGGGCACGCGCTTCCGCGTGTTCGGCACCCCCGGCACCGCGCGCGACCCGTTCGAGAAGGTCTCCGACGCGGCGCAGGTGCACAAGCACACCGGGCTCGCGCCCACGGTGGCCCTCCACATCCCGTGGGACAAGGTGGATTCGTACGCCGACCTCCGCAAGCACGCCGAGGACAACGGCGTCGCGCTCGGCACGGTGAACTCGAACACCTTCCAGGACGACGACTACAAGTTCGGCTCGGTCACCCACTCCGACGACCGCATCCGGCAGAAGGCCATCGACCACCACTTCGAGTGCATCGACATCATGAACGAGACCGGCTCGCGCGATCTCAAGATCTGGCTGGCCGACGGCACCAACTACCCCGGCCAGGACTCGATGCGCGCCCGGCAGGACCGGCTGACCGACAGCCTCCAGAAGATCTACGAGCGCATCGGCGAGGGTCAGCGCCTCGTCCTCGAGTACAAGTTCTTCGAGCCGGCGTTCTACCACACCGACGTTCCCGACTGGGGGACCAGCTACGTGCAGACGGCCGCCCTCGGCGACCGCGCGGTCGTGTGCCTCGACACCGGGCACCACGCCCCGGGCACGAACATCGAGTTCATCGTCATGCAGCTCCTGCGGCTCGGCAAGCTCGGCTCGTTCGACTTCAACAGCCGGTTCTACGCCGACGACGACCTGATCGTGGGCGCGGCGGACCCGTTCCAGCTGTTCCGC